>CAVVUW010000014.1:0-338963 GCA_963751535.1 uncultured Alphaproteobacteria bacterium | reverse complement strand
TGTGTCGGAGAGCTTTTGGGGCCGTCGTCGTTTGCGTTGTGCGGCAATGACGCGTGCGTTGCAATCCACCGAGACACTTTATTGCGCGGCGTTGAGCCAGAGCCCACGCCACGAAAATATTACCGCGCGGAAAACGGCCAGTTTACCGGCGAGGAATCGCCCAGCCACGAAACAATATCTGCCGAGCGTGCTGCCGAGGAAGTGTTCAAGCATCTCAGCGATTGGTTTGAAGAGTTTCGCCTCTATCACCGCAAAGACGGCAAGGTCGTGAAGGAAGGCGATGACCTGATGTGCGCAACTCGTTACGCGCTCATGATGCTGCGTCACGCCCAGACCATCAAGTCGTACAAAGATTTCCGCCGCCCGTTGGTTTATCCCAAGTCGGCGGTGTTCTAATGCGCAAATTCGTAGTGTGGCGCACATCCAAATCAGAGTACGGCACCGGCTCCTGGGCAATCATCGACGGCATGGTGTTTGTACGCACCGCGCATGGTCAGAAGGCCACACAGATTGGTGGCTCGAGTCCCGAGGGCCTGGCGAGGATTTTAATTCGCGAACTTGCAGGCGAATGCCGCGACTGCACGTAATTAATTTGGCGGTGTCCAGCCGTTCAAGCGGTTCTGTTCGGCCTTTGCGCAAAAGTGTGGTCGCCGTCCACCGCGCCTTAAAATATCGCATTGCCTGCTCGCGGCTCGCTGCGTAGCCGCGATTATAGACCGAGGGCGGTTGCTCCCGCGCGGGTATCGTCAAAACCACGGCTGCTCCTCTGTTGCCTGCGGGTGGCACCTGAGGCGGCCGATTACTGCTCTCGGCCAATCGACTAATTTTTTCCAAAACAACGGGCTTCCTTAGCCCCGCCCAAGATGTGAAATCGTCCCAGACAAGTGACCAGAGTGCTCGGATCAAGCCTAAAAAAAATATTGGAATTGCGATGACGATTGCTCCGACTACGATGACAGCAACGTCGCGTCGATTTTTGAAAGCAGCGTCGAACTTGATTTTCATCTTGCCCCGTATAGCCCGCAGAGAGGCTAGCGTGCCAATTTCGTTCGGTCTATTTTTGACCCTACATATGAGGCGAGGCAATGGGCTACAACGCACGCAACGACGAAATCCGCGACAACGTCACGCGGATGCGACGCGAGTGGGAAGCACAACGCAACGCGCTAGCGACTGTGCGCCGATTCAACGCAACACTTTCCGCCAAAGGCTATGTATGGTTCTGGCCGAAGATTGCCGCCGCCCTCACATCAAAGCATCACTGGCTCGTTATCAACTGCGATAGTTGCGGCACTGTGGTGGACCTGGACTTGCGCGTTAAGCCTCGGGACCCGGAGGCTTCCATTCGTGTGGCGCTGCGTGACGTGCAATGCCCGCGCTGCAATGGCCATGGCCGCCCGCGCATTATCGCGTTGTCGCGGCACCCTTCGATCTAGGGGGTGGGCAAGTTCGAGCCAGCAAGGGGGCACCATGAAATCGCAAGTCATCAAACGACCGTCATGATCGATGGCCACAAGACCAGCATCTCTCTCGAAGATGCGTTCTGGAGCAGCCTGATGGAGATCGCTCATGCCGAAGGAGCGACAATGTCTGAGTTGGTGGCAAAGATCGACAAGACACGCAAGCAGGGCAATTTCTCCCTGTCCGTCTGTTTGTCCTCGACCGAGTCCGCAATGGACCAATGGGTAAGCAGGTCTAGGGCGCAGTGGGCGGAGCGACCTGAGGAAATGGGCCGCCCTGAAAACGACATATGACCGGCATTTTTTGCACTAGCTATCGGCTCTAACGCTCCCCAGTGTTTTGAGGCGGTGGCGGGGGGCCGCCGTTTTTCACCATCCGGCGGCCCCTTCTTCGCAAGTGACTTTTGAGTTGCTTCACGCTCGCGAATTTGGCTTATAGAAAAGCAAGAAGCGAGGATCGGTTGAACGATCCTCGCCTCCCTGTCAGATCAGGACCTTCATATTGCCGCAGTCCGGAGGCGCGCGGCAATATTTTTAATCTTGACCGTACATAGACTTGAAAGTTCTCGAACTCTCGGCCACGCGGCGCAACTCACGGATCACGTCAGCGCACGATCAAAAGGTATTCAAGCCGCCGTTTATGACAGCATCGGCCCTGTCATTTGACTTCATGACGGTCGAGAGCAGTACCCGTTGGCTCCCTAGGCGTCCGAAGCCTTCGGCTCAGAGCCAGGGCGGGCGCGCGGCCTCAGGACTGACGACTGGCCATCAGCCGCAATCCTTCGGTCGGCGTCTTGTAGTGTGCGAGCCATGTAAAAGAGTTGAGTTGTCCTCAATGGGATTTTTTTTTCTTTACGTGAGTGTTGCGTGACCGACACAACCTAAAACGGGGTAGGAACGGACAACTCTGCAAACGTTATTTTCAGGACCGCGTGCCCTCTCCCAGACCAATACGCGGGTACGCCTTGTTAGGGCCGGGCTGATCACCATCGCCTGGCCCTTTTTTTGGCGGGGTCGAGAAGACCGAGGCCGGGTGCGCGGGTCGGTCTCGAAAACAAATGGTCATCAACGCGCTCAAGCACGCGGGCGTAGAGATTGAGGAATCCGCCGCCTAGTCCGACAGGCGTTGAAACCATTCATCACTCGAAAAAAGAAACCCCGCCAGGGTTGGGGTGCTGGCAGGGCAGTTTGGAGGTTTGAAAACTATAAGGGGGAACAGACCTTTGGCCTGCTGTGAGTAGCTTTTGCGGAATCGGAAACGGATAGCTGTGACGGCCGGCGGCTTTTTTCTTTTTTTCCCCACCGCCTATTTCAAGCATTTTTTTTCAGAGGCTATCCGCCAGGCTTTTGCGGCAGGCGCTGAAGCTGAAATAAAATTTCATGATTAGTAACAGGCAAACACTATCGACTATCCCAGACCGCGAGGGTGCGGGGCGATTGAACCCACGGACAGTCTGAATATTACGATTACGTCGGCCTAGTTTCCAGTTAGCGACGGCGCTCATGGCCACGATGCCGTTGCAGCCGCTCTCCGATCAGCCTTTATTAAAATCGAGACACCAGCTCGCAGCTTTACGAAAAATGAAATTTGCGGCGAGCGTCGTGACTACGAACGCTAAGACCACCGATCCATCCACCGCACTCAGGCGATAGTAGTCGCCAGCGACAAAATTTCGCCAGCAATACCGAGGCCCACCGCAACAAGGTCGATCAGCAATCCAGCAAGCCAACCGACCAGCCGCTCCAGATCATCAAATTACGTTTAAAATACCTTCACTCTGCGATTTTCCAGACTGTCAGATAGAGTCCAGGTCCCACCTCACTAACGGGCGGACCTTTATAAATGCCAAGGTATACGGCCGCCAGTTAAGTTTGATATTATCCACAGTCAGCGATGCGCGGGGCCGTACCCAGTCCGGTCTGCCGACCCGCGCTCCGTGTACGGGGGTCGGTCTAAGCCTATTTTGGCCACCAGTATTTGTTGGATTACTGCGGCTGGTATTCGCCACTCGCGATAGCCCTTACCTTTCTCTTTCCATTCGTATTAATTCAGGTCCGCCTTGGACAGGGGAAGATCGACCGCGATGACCGTATCGCCCCACACACAGTTGTCGAGTGGACGGTCCGATAGCCACACGCCGTGATGTTGAACGCCGCGATGTTCGCTTTCGGTCATGTCGCTGCCGCCTGTTACGCGAAAGCCATCGCGCTTTTGCGCGGTAGCACTCTCGCTACTGGTGACATGGTACAAGATCATCTGCGTTTGGAGCTAACCCCTGCCGATGACAATGCCATCAGACTAATAGGGCGTGCGTGCATGACGATGCGCCGTCGCGGACGTGGATTTGGAGCCGGTAGCCGTCATGCTTCAGGCTCGTTCGCCCAGCCCGGTCCTGCTGGGGGCTGCTTTGGCGACGATTGGCTGACACGGATGGATGAAACGGCAGGCGCGTTGATCGGCGCGGCCACCGTTAGCGGGTGCCCCAGCGTTTGGTACGGGCAGCCCGTTTCCTTTTTGCGTGATCTTTAGATGTGGGCGGATCGACGGTGAGTGTGGATAGAGCTGGGGGGCGTCCAACAGGGAGTTACCACAATGTGTGACTACAGCCTTCAATTTGTAGGTCGCGGCCTGCAAAGGTTGGCGACAAACTCACCACACGCGACTTTGGTACCTGCACGCGCGGGTTTGCTGCGGCAGAAGATGCGGCGGTTGCGGTTTGCGTTCTTCCGGGATTGAGTTTGCGTTTTCGAGCGCGGTGACAAAAACAATTCGCCGCTTTTTCGCAGGGTCGAAGGTAGAAAACCTAGGTCATGCGACGGCAATCTTCCGGCAAGTAAATAAGACCGAACCGATGATGCACCATGATGCGCTCGAATTTCCGGATGGGCGCATTGTTCTCCTGACAAAACTAAGCGAGGGTCAAGAGGCAACGGTGCTTCAGTTGCCTGCACAGCCAACGACCGCTGCCGAAGCAGACACCCAGAAGCGCATCGCCTACGTAGGCTGACAGTTCGAGACCGAATCAATCCGTGTAGGCTGCGGCTGGTCACATTAGCCCCACTGGCCTGTGCAATTGCGACGCCTGAACTGCGAGCCGCTGTGGATGACTGGCGACGGCTACAGCCTGACTTGCCGAGCCGATCCGAGGCCATCCGGCGGCTTGTGCGGCAGGCGCGGAAGAAGTATGCGCCGCTAGGTTGACGACCCGATAGGGCCACGGCGCTTCCCCAATGCTTCCCCGGAGCGATTTTCAGGGAAGCGCCATTTCAGGAAAGCCCGGATTTCATTGGCTCAATCGAGTGTTTCCCGGCTCTAAGTCCTCTGTACCCCCGAAAGCGGACATGTGCGGTGCAACTAGTGCATGTCCGCTTTGTGCCAATAGCGGACATAGCATGTTCTCGCGTCGAGACTCCGCAGCCAGTCGTTGCTGCGGCCGACCGCAGGACACGGCCGGCCGCTGATCGTTGGCGTCGGAGCGTATGCTGGTTACTTCACCGAGCCTTCCGTTAGGTTCCGGATCACTTCATCCAAGTTGAAACTGGCCGCCCTTCTGACCCTGCGGGTAGTCCCTGAACGTCGCTAGGAACTGACCCACAGCGTCCTGCGCTGGCACAACAAGATATGCGTGATCAAAAAGCCAGTCTAGCGCGCCGCCGGTTTGCCGCTTCCGCTCCACCAAAACGCCATTCCCACTCCGGCCAGAACGACCACACCCAGAAGCAGGATCAGCGCCGATTCCTCGATCCATGCTATCGCCGGAACGCAAAGCGCCATGATGAGGCCAAGAAGGCAGATCTGCCAGGTGGAAGTATGTACGCCTGCGACAAACGTTCCGAGCGCAAGCAACAAAAGAATCGCAAGGCCGATCGCGTCCGAGTTCAGCATATTCCGCACGTTGGGCAGCAGCATCAAGTTCATCGCGCCGAGGAACGCCAACCAATGCAGGGATTGGGTCCAGATCAATCGCAATCTTGATTGCTTGTCATGCGCGTGGCGCCAGCCGGTACCGATGCAGACGACGCCCATCACAGGCACAAGAAATTCCCAGTAAGAAACGAGCGGCTGTTTTGAGAAGCTCGCATAGGCCACGCCGGCCAAAGTGAGGACCAGGATGATGCCATACGGCAGGTTTCTCAGCCAGGCATCTGCACGCGGCAAGCCTGCCGACCGCTCCACCGCCGGGGCGTCCAATGCATCAGTGGGGGTCGACGTCGGATCGCTCATGACTGCGACTCCAGGCTGCATTTGTGAGCGCGAAATAATCAAACCACCTTCGCAATTGCTGTTGCTGAAAACCTCGATATCGCCGACGGCAAGCTTCACTGTGTTGGGTCGCTAAATCGAGTTGGACCGAGGTCCAATATCGGGAATGGCGGAATCTTCGCATTTAATTAGCGAGAAGACTAAGAATTATTCTATCGTTACCGACCAGCAGATCTCAAAAAGGGATTGAAATCAAACGGCGGATACCGTCCGTGTTTTCTGCGCACCCTCCCAAAATATGGACGCTCATCTGGAAAATGATCTTTAGAGCGAAATTCTATTGCACTCAGCAGCAACAAAATTTGTGCTGTTTGGCGCCACAAGGTTGTCTCGTAACGGCCAAGTCGCTCAAAAACCTGACCGTCAAGGCTTGTCAGCCGTAAAAATGAGCGCGCAATATTTTTATTTGCCTGATTTGTCTCGGCCTCAATTGAGTTTGTCCTGATATTTTTCTTGGCTCCCGGTTGCTTACTCATTAATTTTTCTAAGTCGCTTGAATGCAGAAATTTGCGGAAAATGCTCAACCTATCCACATCGTAATTACTGGTTGGGCGCGAGTATGGACTCTGAATCGTTTCGGCTTGCACGTTTAGGAGTCCGCTCTCGACGATCACAGCGCGGCGAAGCCGCCACAGCAGAGAGGCAAGTCGAGTGACCAATTGACCCTCGATCGCAGTTTGCGGCGAATAGTCAGATTTTATTGCTCTCTCAAAGGCTTTGTAATCGGCGGCATCTTCGAGGGTATCAATGACCGTTTCTGCCGTAAGTCCGTGGCGAACAGCATTTCGCCTCGAGCGGCGTTTACCGGATTCGGTTCGAGGCCCGGTGCTGTGCTTAGCGTTTTGTTGATTAGCAAGGAATTGTTTTTCTGTGGTCATTAATTCTTGGCCGTTGTTTCGGTGCGCTCCATGGTCGTTGATTGGATCTGTTGATCAACGCGCCCAGTATGAGTTTGCTTCCAAAGATCCTTAGCAATCGCAAGCCCATCGATCTGTATGTTTTTCCACCAGACGACTTCGTCACCTGCTTGATGTAGTTGTCTGTGATGACCTCGGCAGAGAGGTACTGTGAACTCGTCGCTGACTTTCAGACCAATGCCGCGCGGCTGAGTAAATCGAAGATGATGCGGATCGCTAGGTTGACGTCCGCAGACAAGACAGGGCTGCGATGCGACGAACTTTAGATGTGCCTTGTCGCGCAGCCGCTTGGGTTCAGCAATGACCAGTAGGCTCTTGTCGATCCGATCGGGAATAGGGTCGGGCCCATTCGGGACAGGCGGCGGAGCTAACGATGTCTGTTTTTGGTCGGTTGAATTTTTGCGGAGCTGGTCCATCAACGGCGCATATTGGCGGCGGCCGTAATAACGTGATGGCCTTGGAATCGGTGTCGTATCATCGGGATGAAATCCGAAGCGCTGTACGGGCTCTGTCGGGCCAGATTGGAGCTGCATCACCGGCTGAATTGATGGTGACTTGCCAACCCCATAAAGGGCGAGCCCGAAAGGTTTGCCAAACGTGGCCAAGGCACGTTTGGTGGCATCGGTTTCCGCAGCTTTGAGGGCGGTGTCGTGCACCTCACCGGGTGAGGCGCCACGCCCTTCACCTGACCCGTGACCTTCTCGAATGATGGTTGTGCCGCCGGCCTGCACCGAAATCCGCACCCGAGCGGTATAGACAGCGAGGAAGGCGCCGCGATTTTCGCGGGCGAGGACGCAACGGGTTTCAATCGTCTCGCGGCTCCAACCATCAAAGCCGAAGATTCGATTGGCCTCCGAGATCGCGTACCAGCCCTCAATGTAGAAGAGTTCGCGCCCATGGGCTTCGCGTGTGCGGACATATCGATGATCGAGGTTACATCGCAGGGCTTTCACCTGTTTTGCTGAGAAGCCCATCACCTTGTCCTCACGCTCAAAACTGGCTCTGGGTTGGAGAGGGCGACACCGGCAATTTCCGCGCCTTGTTTGAGGTCATTCGCTAATCCCTGCCGGTTGAGGCGGGGCTCGCGCGGCTCCCAGTAGATACTGGGGACCGCCGCTTCATCGATGACCATCAGGGCAGGGGTCCCGGGGCGGATCGAAACGGCAAAGTCGGGTGCCGAGAGCTTTTTGAGATCAAGCCGGCAGCGACTGAAAAAGCCCAAATAGTAAGGGCAGGGTGGGGATGCCGGCCATTGGCCAAAGCCTGCGAAAAATGCCTGAACTAAGCCCTTCTTTTCGACGGTGAAGCCGCGGGCTTTTGCGCTTCGCCGTGCCCATACGCTGCCACTTTTCCCCGATAGATGTGATTCGGTTGATTCGCGCGCATGCCCAGTCGGCAACGCGCGCGTGTGAGTTGGTGTGGGCGTGCGATGCGTAATCGTGGCAATCGAAATCATCCGGCGCTTAAGCACGGCGCCTATTCAGCGACAGCTGTTCTCCCCGGCGAAAGGCGGGCGGCGTTTGAGAAACTTCATCGGGATCTAATTGCCGAGCTTAATCCGTCCGGAGTGCTTGAGGACAATATTGTTGCGGACATGGCACGCCTGGTTTGGCGTAAACAAAATCTTGGGACCCTGCGCATTGCAGAGCGTGCTCAGAAGAGTTGGTCGGATACTTTAACCTCAATTCGCGAACGCTACCTCAATCTGCGTTTTAGTATCGAAGGACAAGATCCAGAGCAAGCAGAACAAGAAAGAGAAGAAATACGAGTTGCAAAGGACCGAGTCCGGAAAGAGCTGGGCGACACCTTCGAGTTGGTCGAAATTGGCGACGCCGCCACGTTCGATGGCTTAACAAAAGAATTGGAGACCAAAGATCGTTTGGACGCTCTCATCGATAAACATGTCAAACGATTGCTGCTCGTGAGAGGGCTTAAATCTGTCTCAACGGCGCCGTCGTCGGCACCGCCGCAACGTGTACTAGAGCCGCCGAAAGCTGCGTAATGGGCAAGGCGCCTGTGTTTGTCCGGATCCGGTCACGTTAAATCTCCTCTGTATCGTGGAAATATTCGTGCAGGCGTTGCATCAGGCGCGTGATGCTACAGGTTGTCTTTTCTTATATTACACGCATTAATTGTATTTTTGCAAAATGAAAAGGAAATTCGCGTGTGTATATAGTAACTTGTACGTTCTGTTTTTGTTCATTTTGCAAAAACGAACCCAATGGAGTTCGTCTGGGCCGAGCGGTTGTGTGTACCAAGTGCCTTTGGGTCGGATTGTCTGATCTCGCCCGAAGCTTGCTGCGATGGATCGCTATGAGCGCGGTGCGCTCTCACATCTGGACGCGACCCAAACCAGCGATGGCATCTGAGGGCCAGGAGTGCGCGCAGATCTCGGGCTAGTTTGCCAGCTGCGCTACCGGAAATTTCCATTTGCCGCTGAGAGACTTCATCGCGCGGGCGATAGAGGCGCACCATGTAATTCCAGTCCTTCGCGGTGGGCAGGCAATTCGAAATCTTGCCGTCACAGCCACCAAACTGGATTGGGACAGAGCCGTCATTGTCGCGCTTGGCGGTGATGCTGTTGAGCGAATAGGCGTTGTAGGCGTTTTTCTGGAAACGGCCCGTTGCATCGTAGACGGTGACCGACCAGAAAGCATCGACAGGCACCTTGGCGGGGACAGTGAGCTTATAAATGGCGGCGCCGTCGTTCTTGGCTGGCGTGACGTTCAGGTAGACGATGTCCTTGTCCGGGTTGCCGCCCCAGGCAGCGGCAGTGCCGATGAGATGGCGGACCGGATCGACCTGGGTTTTCGACCCGAATGCTCTTTGCATGTCTGGTAGTGTTGTGCTCAGCGCGAGGAGCAGATCGCGCACCTTCTTATGGCTCACCGGATCCCAGTTCGTCATCTCGAAGCGACCCGGGCTCTTCTGTTTGACGACGACGGCATCTTGCAAGGCCTGCGCCTGTTTCATGTCCTGCGCATCGGTGGGATTTGCCAGAATGCGCAGCGCCACAAAAAGATAGCGTGTCCCGACCTCAGCCCTGTTGTACGTGTAATTGCCAGGGCCGTAGCTGACCTCGAAGACATAGTGGTTCTCGTTGATCGCCGTGATGGACATGAAGCGTTTGCCCGCTTTGGGCAGCGTAATTTTCACCGGCCCGGCGTCGAGGTCGAAAACCGCTTCTGAATAAAGCGTATCGCGGTTCGCACGCACGCCCGGGCCCTCAACTGGGAGATCGCGAAGATGGACGAACTTGCCCAGCTCGCCCCGCTTGACGAACTGAGCGAAGTACATGTCGGTTTCTGCGCGGTTGAAGTTGTCGGCTGTCACCGTCACGGGTCCGCCGGCCGACGATTGCGCCTGTGCGCTACCGATCGCGCACCAAAACGCAAGCGCTGCGAGAACCGGTCCTTTCATAATCTTCCCCGCTGTCTTTTCGATCACTGCTTCGTCGATTTTTTCAGGCTGCGGATGAATTTCTCAACCTGCGTTTCGCTAATGCGCACCAGCGGCGGCGGATAATATTTGCCGTCGGCGACATCTTTTGTGGGCCCGTAGAAGCGATAGGTCATGTTGTATTTCTTCCCCTCGGGCGTCGGCAGCCAGTTTGATTCGGGAGCGCCCTCGGGCTGCTTCGGTCCGAACACAAGCGTGAGTGAATCGTCGTCATTGAATTTCAGAGGTGACTGCTTGTTGAGCAGATAACGATTGAGAGGATTTGGGATCACCTTGTAGTCAACGCCGTCGACCACGATGACCGACCAAAAATAGCGCGTCTTCGAACTCGGTAGCGCATCCTTGGGATAGGTCTGCGTATAAGTCTGGCTGCCGTCGAGGCCTTGGGCGGTGAAATAGACGACTTCCTTGCTATTGTTGGCCCATATGCCGGCGTAATTAGCCACGCTCCGCATCGTGTAGTCGGTGCGATAATTGCCGATGAGGCGCGGACGAACCCAGCCGTTTTCCGGCTTACCCATTTTCTGAATTTCGCCCTGGAAGGCGGGGATCGCGTATTTGCGGATCAGTTCGTCGATGCGTGTGCGCTGCGCAGGATCAGCCGCGGCCTTCGCCACAGCGAGCGACCTGTCGCGGACATCGATCATGCCGACGTTGAGGTCGGCTTCGCTCGCGAGGATCTCCTCGGTTTTGTCGAAGCCCTCGACTCCCGGCAGCTTGCTGTTCGGAAAGTCCAACTTGACCACCATCGGCTCGATTTGCGGTGAGCCGGTAGGTTTCATTGTTACTTTTTTCTGCAGGGCGATCGCATCGGCCGGATTGGCGCCAAGTTCAATCCGCATCAGGATGCGCGACTTCTTGCTTGGAAGGTCGACCCGCTGCGTGCCTTTCGGCAGCGTAATTCCCTTGGCGCCCTTTAGGCAGAAGGCGAACCTGCCGAATGGATGTTTCTTAAAGTTACGCTCGTTGATGTTGGCCGTGACTTCGCCCCAGCCGTTGAGCGCTTGCACGGTGTAGTAGCGCCCCTTGATCTCCGGTAGCTCGATCAGCGTGCAACTCTTCTCGTCAACGGCGACCCAGGCTTCGCTGTAGACAACATCGAGATTCGGATTGGCCCAATCGACGCCGCCAGGCTCGCGGTGGGTGATCTGGTTCCACTTGAGCCCCCCCTTGAAGTCGAGGTTTTCCTGCCGCAGTACGAGCCAGCGGCCGAGCAGATATTCGTAAGCCTCGACGATGTCCCTGTCGGAGATGCCTCGGGCAGGTTGCGCCTGTATCGAACTCGTCACGCAAATCAGCGCGAGTGCCGCAAGAATGGATTTTTTCATGTCTCCGAACCCCGTCCGATTTTCTTGATCCTAGCGCACCGCCAGGTGTCCGTCAGTGGCCGCAGGTTCCCCGCCCAAGCGTTCGACGGGCCCTCAAAAAGGGGTTCACGTGTTGCCGCATCGCCGGCGCTGCCTGCGGGGTGGCTGGACGCGAGTTTGTCGTCGTCGAGGTTGACGCACACTGCAAAGGGCGCCGCTGTGACCGGCCTGGGCGTCACGGCCGCGCCCGAGGTCAGGACCTGGGCCCGTCGAGGTCGCTTCCGGCACGGAGACAACTTTTCCGGCGAAGACTTGGCCCGGAAAAAACTTGAAGGTGAACACCTTAGCTCAGCGTTCGCGTGCGGAGCGTTTGCCGAATGGCCTCACTTTTCAGTGTCGACGACCTTCCTCCAGGTGTGGTCCGGATTGAACTCGCTTAACCGTGAGGCTATTCGCTCTGTCCTTGGGCCGAGATCCTTTTCGTACACATCACCGTCATTGTTGATGATGAAGGTCATGATGCCGGAATTGCCGTATTCGGCCGGATAGGCGACGAGCCCGAAGCCGCCGATCATGTTTCCGCGGACGACGTAATCGACGGCGCCGCCGGGCGCATTTGGCCCCTGGCTGGTCAGTAACTTGTAGTAGTAGCCGTGATAGGGCTCGCCGGTGCCGACGTTATAACCCTGTTGTGTGGCGCCCGCGACAGCTTCGCCGAGCGGACTGTCAGGCTCGCTGCCAGACGTTGGCCAGTAAAGGCCGTCCTTCTTGCCGGGCGAACTGACGATCTTCTGCGCGTAAACCGCCTGTCCGGTCTTGTCCTTGAACATGTCGGCGTATTCGTTCTGCGCATCGTAAAATGCGAGCGCAGCCTTGATTGCGCCGAGCTCATTGCGGCCGATGCGTCGTGCCAGAATTTCCTCGCGGCCCGCCGCAGTGTCGAAACTCCACTGACCGTCCTTTTGCGCGAGCGGAATCGGGAACGGCCAATCGTTTTGACCCATTACGAGAACGGAAGGCTTGCCGGTCTCCGAGACGATCCGATGCTGTGCATCGTAGGCGGTCAGAAACTCCTGCTTGATATTGTCGTCGGCCACAGCGTCGCCCGAGGATATGATCTCCTGCGAGCCAGGACCGAGTATCGACACGACGGTCCTGCGGTCGCCGCTCCTTGCGGCGGCGACCAGAGCTTCGACCGCAGCGTCGGGAGTGTTGAACCGCTGCTGCGCCTGGGCAAGCGATGCAATGCCGAGAGCAAGCGTCGCGGTTGCCGCCAACAGTGCAAGTTTGCTGATAAAACGAACCTTCTGTGCTTTTGTCATGACTGGCACCTATCAATGCAAGGCCGTGGATGGGATCCGCGCGCCGGATGCTATCCACTGGTCGTATGTCATGAATTGCAGACCGAGCTTGTCGTAGAACACGCGCAGATATCCGTCACGGCCGCGCTCAACCGCGTCCGGCCTGACCGTCTGCACTTCCTGCGCCATCACGCCGACATAGGTCTTATCGCTGCCGTTGTAGCTGAAGCGATAGAAGCCCAGGCCGTTGTCGAGGTGAGCGATCAGCCTGATGTCGTGCTTGAGCGCGATATCCGAACGCCGGCCGCCACCGCCACCGCCGCGCCCGCCGCCACCACCACCGCGTCCACCGCCGCCGCCACCCATTCGCGCACCACCGCCGCCACCGCCCATGCGCATGCCGCCGCCGCCGCCCCCACCGAGACTGGCGTGCCCGCGTGATGCCTGAGCCATGGCGCCACGTCCGGCACCGCTGTTGGCGAATGCATTGCCACCGCCACCGCCGGGACGGGCGCCTCCGCCACGCTGGGCTGCTGCTTTCTTCTGACCAGAGCCTCGGTCGCCACCGCCCTTTGCGCCAGGTCGATCGCCACCCTTTGCGCCAGTTCGATCGCCGCCCTTCGCGCCGGCACGATCACCAGGCCCGCGATCGCCCGCACCGGGCCGATCGCCACCGCCAGGACGGTCGCCGCCACCAGGACGGCCCTCGCCACCGGGACGAAGCGCTTGCTTGCCGTCGTGACCGCGGAAGTCCATGCGGTTCTGTGCGCCGTTTCGAACGTTGTTACCCTTATTGAATTTGTTGGCGACGTCCTTGTTGTTGTAGCGGACGCCGTGCCGATGATCGACGTTGTGGTTCCAGTTATTGCCGCTGTTATTGATATTGATCGGCCGGTTGACGTTGATGTTGTTGTTGCCCCAGTTGACGCCGCCGCCCCAGTAGTTCCCACCGCCGGCCCACCGTCCGATGGCGTAGCCTGCGCCGAATGCTAATCCGGTTGCGAGTAGCGCGCCGCCGCCCGGCCAATAACCTGCTCCCCAGTAGTAGGGCGGATAGGCCGGATACGGCCACGCACCATAGACGACTGAGGGATCGTAATAAGGAACATAGATGGTTTCCGGATCCGTTGGCTCGATCACGATGTACTGTTTGCCGCCGTCAGATTTCTTGGTGACCTTCTGCTGTTTTGTCGATTGCAATTTGTTGTTCGCATCCGCCTTGGCGCGCAGTCGTTGAATGGAGTCCATCACATCGGTCTGTTGCGCCAGAACTGCGTCACCGAGCTTCTGTGTCCAGTCCAGCTTGTCGCTCATCATCTTCAGCACGTCGGGGGTTGCCGTGAGTGATTTGATGCTTTCGTCCCATCCCTGCTTGTCGACTTCGGTCTTCAACGCATCGCCCTTGAGATTCTTGTTCTCCGCGACCCAACGAGCCGCCTGCACGACCTCGAGCGGATACGTCGAGGCCATGAGGACCTCTGCCAGCAGCGTGTCGGGATAGAGAGCTATCGGGGAAACCAGCGCATCGAGTTGTTCAGGCTTTAGCGCCTGATCTGGCGAGGTGCTTGCCGGCGTGGAGGCCGGCTGGCTTTGCGCATTTGTTTCTTGCGCGAAAGCGAAAAACAGTACGAATGCGATTGAGAGTGCGAGCAGTTTGGACATCACCATCCCCTTGGTTCACGGCGCGCGAGCGCCGCGTTCAACGCGGCGCCCCTGCTGCACTGGAGCCTAGAGAAATGGATACCACTGATCGAGTTGGACGGAGGTCCAATATCTTTCCAGCCGGAACTGTGGCCTCACAAATACCTGCATCCAAACGAGTGCGTCAGGACGCGCGGGGCACGCCTGAAATTGTGGCGGGGGTGTCCAAATGCTGCGTGTTGATCGGCAGCTTGGCTTGGCGGTTGTTGTTTCTGAAATGGTCCAGCACGAAGACCCGGATCGCTGATGATAAATTGCGCTTGTTGGGGCCGTGGTCGATGGTTGCGACCAGCGCCGACACTGTCATGCGCCTGAGGTCTGCGATCTCCCGCAATCCATCCCAGAATTGGTCCTCCAGGGATACGCTCGACTTGTGCCCATTGCGGATGATCGAGCGTTTGACGACGGGCGAATTGATCGCGCGATGCGCGGGACTACGACCATCGGCAACAAGTGCTTCGGAAGGCACGACTGGTTTTGACATTTTCCTCTATCCTGATGCTTCACCCCGTACCATTAAAAGCGGTCCAGCGATCACGAATCGAGTTGGACCATGGGCCAACGCCGCACCTGGAACGTCAATTTCACCCCAAAACGAACTCTTTTGGTGGTTGCTAGCGGGAGTTCCGCAAAATCTTGCGTGCTTTATCAAGTTCGCGGCGCTCGACCCCAGTTATTGAGGGGAATTTGAGATTGAGCCGGTCCAGAGCCTCAACCACTTCGGCCGATACAACTTGGCGAACTTGTCGAGGCTCATGCGAGGTCTCTTCGATCAGCGGTTTGAAAATCGGGGAGAACCGGCGCCGGATGGTTTGGTGCGGACGGCGTCACTTTAATGTTGCCCCGGCCGGAAGAATGCCGGCCGGGGCATTTCGATTGTGTCGTGCCGTTGCCGACTAGCGGACGCCGCGTTGCTGAATCTGCTGTTGGATCATTTCGTTCAACCTGCCGCGTATCCGCTCCGCGTCTAAACCCTCTGTCAGTGCTCTCTTCTGCTTGATGGCGTCCATCGTGCTTTCCAATACGTTTGCGGGGTTAAAGCTCGGCGGGAACGAGCGCGGCGGGAAGTCCTTGAACGTCGCCACGAACTGGAAGACCTGATCCATCATCCCGTAGGCGCTTCCAACGTGGTTGATCTGCCAATCCCAGAAAGTATTGGACGTGATATCGGCACGCTCGAACGGGTCCTGCATGAGGTTGAAGATCTTCTGCAGGCGGAGCGTCGTGAACGGTTCCGCCCACACGCCCATCGTGCCTTCCTTGCGCTGTTCGGAGAAGACAAACTTGTAGTCGCCCTGCCGCATAGCCACGAGCAGGCCATCGTCGTCGGAGTAGAAGAATTTGTCACGTGCGCTTTTCGTCCCGTTGTTGTTAGCAGCACTGCCGCTGACGTTGCGCAGGAACTCTGACTGGTCGTACCCGTCGAGGTGCACTTTGTAGTTGATGCCGTTCGCCATGTAGCCGTTCCGCAGCTTTCCGACGATGTCGGGCTCGCCGGCAATGGCACAGAGAGTGGGTATCCAGTCATTGTGGCTCATGATCTCGTTGGTCACCGTTCCCGGCTTGATAGCGGCCGGCCAGCGGACCAGGCAGGGCACCCGGAAAGCGCCCTCCCAGTTTGTGTTCTTCTCGGAGCGGAACCAGGTCATGGCACCATCCGGCCATGTGTTCATGTGGGGTCCGTTATCGCTGCTGTAGACGACGATGGTGTCGTTCGCGACACCCATGTCGTCCAACGCTTTGAGCAGGGAGCCGACGGTATCGTCATGCTCCTGCATTCCATCGATGTACTCGCTGTCGCCGTGCGTGTAGCGACCGCGATGCGAGGCGCGGACGTGCGTGCGCAAGTGCATACGAGTTGCGTTGAACCAGCAGAAAAATGGCTTGCCCGCCGTTTGCTGCCGCTTCATGAAGTCGATGGCCGCCGCTGAGGTTTCGTCGTCGACCGTCTCCATGCGCTTCTTATCAAGCGGGCCGGTGTCTTCGATCGTCTGTTTGCCGACCTTGCCGAAGCGCGGGTCGACGGTGGGGTCGTCGCGGTCAGTCGCCTTACATTTCAGGACGCCGCGCGGTCCGAACTTGGCACGATAGGCCGGGTCCTTTGGATAGTCCGGCAGTTCAGGTTCTTCCTCGGCGTTAAGGTGATAGAGGTTGCCGAAGAATTCGTCGAAACCGTTCACCGTCGGCAGCGACTCGTTGCGGTCGCCGACGTGGTTCTTGCCGAACTGCCCTGTGGCGTAGCCGAGGTTCTTGAGCAGGCCGCCGACGGACGGGTCCAATTGGCTCATCCCCATCGGGGCGCCGGGGAAACCCACCTTGGTCAATCCGGTGCGGATGCCATGTTGGCCGGTAAGGAACGCAGCGCGGCCAGCGGTACACGACTGCTCACCGTAGTACTGGAGGAACCTGATGCCCTCGCGTCCGATGCGGTCGATGTTCGGTGTCTCGTACCCCATCAAGCCGCTGGAATAGGCGCTGATGTTCGCGATGCCGATGTCGTCGCCCCAGATGACGAGAATGTTGGGTCGCCGCCCGGCAGGCGCCGCCGGTTGCTGCGCTTGTACCTGCCGCTGCTGCGCCTGTGCGCTTGCACCAAACGCCGAGGCGGCCGCAAACGTAGTGCCGGCGAGCAGGATATTGCGCCGGCTGACATCAGTCTTGCGGGGGTCGTCTTTCGTGCTCATCTCCTTCTCCATGCGTACTTTGCAGCTGATCGGGTTCGTCCCAACGGTTGACAGGCTGATCGCAATTGCGCGCATCGCTTGCGATAGCGACCCGTTTCGTCTTGGTGTTTATTTGGCTCCCGTGCTGGCCGGCTCTACGACCGATTTCACCGGCGGAGGATTCCACACGCCCGTCAGCGCCTCCGACTTCGGCGCATAGAGCCGCATGGTGAGATTGAACGGACCCTTCGGCGCGGGCAGCCAGTTGCCTTCCCGATCGGTTCCGGGGTTTTCATTCTGGAAGTAAAGCGTCAGCGATCCGTCGGCGTCGCGCTTGAATGGCATCCAGCTGCTTACCGCAAAGCGATTGATTGAATTCGCGACCTGGAAGCCTTCAGGGTCGTAGAGGGTGATCGACCAGAACGCGTCGACCGGCGGTACTTCGTCTTTCGCAAAGCGAATAGTGTATTTGTTCGCGCCATCGAGCGGCTTGCCCGTTTCATCCGCAAGATTGAGCGGGTAGATCGCATCCTCGGGAAGATTTGCGCCGAGGCCCACCTGGGCAACAATGGCGCGTTTCAGATAATAGTTCCCGTAAACACCCATCGTGTCGGTATTCATCGACCAGCTGTTCGCAACGCGCGCCAATGTCGGAATCTTCCATTCCATCAGTTTCTGACCGGTTGCCGGCGCGTCTTCGATCGCCTTCTTTACCGCCGGCTCAAGTTTGGCGAAATCTAAACTCTTGCCTGGTTCGATACCGATCCGCTTCATGCGCGCAATGATCGGCTCATCAGTAATGTGTGGCGGATGCAGCTTGAGCAACTCAGCCGCATAAGTGAAATATTTGTCGGCCGACATTGTGTCGACCTGCTTCTTTGGCGGCGTTTTAACGTCGACGCTTGGATCGATACTCGCCTTCACCGCGACTGGCGGTTTGCCCCAGCCTGACAAAGGGGTGATCTTGAGACCCTTCTGGACGGTGTGGACGGCATCATAGTCGGACGGACCATCCGTCTTGGTGCGGCCGATGATCCACACGTAGGGCGTCGGAGCGTTGATGCGCGATAAGCCGGTCGGTACGTTTCCATTCCACTTCGGCGGGACCAGCAGGAAATTGGCCGCCCTTGTGCCGGTCGTGCGCCAACCAGGCGAGGCGAATACGTCGGTCCACATGTCGAGCATGGGAAGAAGGTAGTAGCGGCCTCCGGTGTCAGGCACCGAGATGACCATTGGCTCACGGGTCAGATCCACCCAGCCGCTCGAATAGAGAGTATCGAAATTGGGCCGCACCACGGCCCTCATGTCCGCCGTCGGGAAGGCTGGGATATTGTCGAACGTGTTCATGGGCCCGCCGAGACCTTTGCTCGGGCTCGGTATTGATGAGCTGTTTGCGCGTCACGTCCATGCTGACGAGCGGATAGAAGTAGACATACGCCTCGACGGCAATGGCCCGTGCGTCTGCCTCACTGATTGCGGCCACACTTGTTTGCGCGCCCGCACGCGGCACTGGTGCAAGCGCGATAACAAGACCGAGTCCGACGAGGAGACCTAGGGACAGAAGAATTGCGATCCGTTTCATCATTTTCCTCCTTCGCGAACAACGCAGCGAAATCCAACATGGCTGGTCGATGTATCAACCGGCTGCGCATGGCGCGCAGCTGGTCGGTAACGGCGGCAATAGTTGGGCGCGCACAGATGCGAGCCGCCTTTCAGGACTTTGCGCGGAATCTTGATGCTTGGCTGGCGGGGATCGTAGCTGTCGGCTTCAGGTCCACCGCGCGGATTTTCCGGAATGCAGCACGCCTTCGGCGCGTCGACCGTGTGCTTGGGCGAATACCAGTCGGCTGTCCATTCCCACACATTGCCGATCATGTCGTAGAGGCCGTAACCGTTTGCCGGAAAAGATTTCACTGGCGACGTGCGCTCGTGGCCACCGGGGCTGTTTTTCTGGAGCGGAAATTCGCCTTGCCATGTGTTCGCCATCTGGCGATTGCCAGGCGTGAACTCGTTGCCCCAGGCAAATTCGGTATCCTCTAGTCCGCCGCGCGCTGCAAACTCCCACTCGGCTTCTGTCGGCAAAGCCTTTCCGGCCCACTTCGCATAGGCCAACGCATCCGAGTACGCGATGTGTACGACAGGATGGTCGTCGAGCCCCTTAGTGTTGCTCTTAGGCCCGTAAGGGTGACGCCAGCTGGCACCTTTCATGAAAGTCCACCACTGACTCCAGTCGCGCAGATCGACCGAGTGGTCCGGCGGAGTGAAAACCAGCGACCCCGCAAACAGCATATGCGGCCGCGCGCCCGGATAATCTTTTGGATCGGGTGGCGTTTCCGCGAACGTCACATGGCGGGTCGCGTTGACGAATTCCTTGAACTGTCGATTTGTGACTGGGTGAGCGTCGATCCAGAAGTCGCTGACGGTGACGCTGTGAACCGGTGCCTCTTCCGGATAATGCTTCTCGGATCCCATGCGAAATGTGCCGCCGGGAATTCGGGCCATGCCTTCAGTGCTGGATACGCTGGGCGTATTACCGTCGGTAAGCAGATTGGCCTCTGGCTCAAACTGCGCGTGAACTCCCATAGACGAAAGCTTCGCCGCACGTTGCCGAGAGGTCGAGTTGGACCCTAGTCCAATTGAGAAACGCTAATACGCCCGGCCTCCACCGCGCGAGGCGACTGGGGACGGGGAGGAGGGGGGATGTCGCCTCGCGCGAGTCCATGAGGCTGGCAAACCACAATGGATACTCTGGAGTTTACAAGCCTGTACCTCCAGATCGCATGTGTCGATTGGACCCTGGTCCAATATAGCCGAAGTCCTTGGGCAATAATCGGCAACAACCCGCTCGCAAATGCATGTCAGCGAAGCGTTTTTTCCCTTTCGCGCACGCGCCGTCGGGACGATACCTTGGCATAGTATAAAATCATTGTGATCCGGGTGATGGATGATGACCTCCTTCGTTTCCGGAATTCCAATGCGAGACGGGCAGAGCGGCGAACTGTCAGGGAACGACCTGGCAAAAACAGTTCGAAGTTTTTTCATTGTCGCGACCGCCTACTATCTCGGGGCCGAAATCGCTTTTCTGGTCGGTACACTTTCGGACAAAATTTTCGCTCCCTTCTGGCCACCTAACGTCGTCCTTTTTTGTGCGCTTGTCCTGAACCCGCCACGACGGTGGTGGATCTATATTCTCGCGGTGCTTCCCGCGCACGTCGCGGCCGAACTGCAAGTGGGAATGCCGATAACGCAACTGTTTGTGGCCTTTGTCACGAACTGTCTGGTCGCCGCCGTCAATGCCTTCGCGCTGCAGTGGCTTAAGGTCGGATCGCCTTGGTTCGGCAATATTCGCAATGCGACAGCCTATGTGTTCGTCACCGCCTTTGTCGGTCCCGCGCTTTGCGCATTTGGCGGCGCGTTCGTTCAGATTCTCGGTGGCGGTTCAATCGATAATTATGGGTTGTACTGGGCGCACTGGTATGCATCCAACGCTCTCGGCAGTCTGACGCTGGGTCCGATTGCGCTGATCTGCCTTGAAAAGATTCCCTTTTCCATCGTGAGCCCCGTGCGTCGTCGCCTTGAGGCACTTTTGATTGCGGCCGTTCTCGCCCTGACGTGCATTGTCGCGTTCGACGAAGTGGCAACGATTGCGACCGGCTACATTCCCGCTCTTCTTTACCTGCCTTTGCCGATCATCGTGTGGGCAGCCGTGCGGTTTGGGGCTAAAGGCGCGAGCGGAGCGATCATGGTCGTTAGTCTCGTACTGATCTGGCGCACGCTGAACGGTCCAAGTCCGTTTGCCGTCGGCAGCGCCGAAGCCAATGTCTTTGCCATGCAGCTATTCTTGATTGGTCTCTCGACACCAATTCTGCTGCTGGGCTCGGCCATTGAGGAAACCAGGCATGCCGAAACAGTGACGCGCGAGCGCGAGGCCCGGATTTCAGTTGCCGCAGCGTCGTCGAGCGTTGGACTGTGGCAATACGAAATCGCAACCGGTGCGTTTTGGGCGACCGACTATTGCCGCAGGCTGTTCGGTCTTCCGTCGGATGCTCCGTTGAATCTCGATCGATTGCTCGGTCGGATTCATCCCAACGATTTCAAGGCGGCCAGTGCGGCGTTCAAATCGGCAATCATGCATGCGGCACCTCTAGAAATAGAATTTCGCGTGCGAGACATGGATGACGGAGTTCACTGGATCTCCGCACGTGCCCAGCCGATCTTTGGAGAGAATGGCGAGCCGACGGCGATGACGGGAGCCTTCGGTGACACAACCTCACGCAAGATGGCGGAGGCGGATGCCGACATGCAGCGGCAGGAAATCGCGCATTTGATGCGCGTCTCCATGCTCGGCGAACTGTCCGGCGGTCTGGCGCATGAATTGACGCAGCCACTGACGGCGATCTTGTCGAACGCTCAGGCGGGAAAAATATTGTTGGCGGGTGGCAAGAAGAACTTGGAGGAAATCGGCAATATCTTCGATGACATCATCACGGAAGATGGCCGCGCTGGGGAGGTTATACATCGGTTACGGGGCCTGCTCAAAAAGGGAGAAATCAAGTACGAAGCGATAGATATGAACGAGCTGATCGGTTCGACGCTTAGGCTTCTGCACAGCGAACTGATCGATCGTCGAATTGCTGTCAGCGATAACACGGCCGTCGAATTGCCGCTGACCAAGGGCGATCCGATACAGTTGCAGCAAATTCTGCTCAATCTCTTCATGAACGCTATGGATGCGATGGATGGTGTCGCGCCGACGAAACGCGTCATAGCGGTAAGCACGGGGATGACGCAGGAGGGCGGGGTCGAGATTCGAATATCGGACTGTGGTACGGGGCTGCCACCGTCACAAGAGCAACATGTATTTCAGCCATTTTTTACGACGAAAAAACGAGGGCTTGGCCTCGGTCTTCCGATTTGCGCGTCGATCATGAAGCTTCACGGTGGGAGCCTTTCGCTTCAAAACAACGTGAGTGATGGCGCCACCGCGATCTTTCGGCTGCCCCCGGCGGGGGTGTGAGATAAGCTTTCGTTTGGTGAGGTGGGCGGTATGCGTGAGGCGGGTTTTACCACTTTTCTTGTGGACGACGATCCCGCTGTACTTAAGGCGATCACACGTCTTTTGAACGCCGCCGGCTACAGGACGAAATCGTTTTCATCGCCTCAGGAATTTCTATCCGCGCACGATCCGTCTGTTCCCGGCTGCGCAATTATCGATCTTGTCATGTCCGAACTCGATGGCCTGCTTTTGCAGCAGGCCCTGATCGAGACAGGTTCTGAGCGACCAATAATTTTCCTGTCTGGCAAGGGCGACGTGTCGACCAGCGTCAGAGCGATGAAGGCGGGCGCAGTCGATTTCCTGACGAAGCCGGTCAAGCGCGAGGCGCTTTTCTCCGCAGTGGTGAGGGCGGCTAAAGTTGACGCTCTGTCGCGTCAGAAGCGTGATGAATCAAAATCAATTGGCGATCGCCTTTCCGCCCTTACACATCGTGAGCGGGAAGTACTGGAGTACGTCATTGCCGGCCGGCTCAACAAGCAGATCGCTGCCAGTCTCGGTACCGTCGAAAAGACCGTGAAAGTTCATCGCGGGAGAATGATGGCTAAACTCGGTGTAAAGAGTGTGGCCGATCTAGTCCGCCTTGCAGACAAGGCGGGAATTGTCCCGGCCTACGGCCCCGGCTAACGGCAATGTAGGCCCTTCGGGCAACTCGACGGTTTTGCACGTTTGCTCGAAACTCGGGCAGGATGTCGCCAAAAGCTCCTATACGGGTTGCTATTGTTGACGACGAGCCTGCTGTACGCACGGCACTGGCTCGCCTGTTGGACGCATCTTCTTTCGAAACCACGACGTATGGCTCGGCGCGGGAGTTCATCGACTCAATCCGCCGCGACGTCCCGGAATGCCTCATAGTTGACGTTCACATGCCGGACTTCAGTGGACTCGATCTGCAACGGTATCTCAATCGCATCAACAAGAAGATTCCGACCATTGTCATTACGGCCTTTGATGATGCTGGTATCCGCGAACGGAGTGCCGCATCCGGCGCGAAGGCCTTCCTGACCAAGCCCCTACACGGCCAGACCCTCATTGATGCCATTTTGGCCGCGACGACGGACTCGAATGCAGAAGGGGCCGCAACTCCCTCCAAAAACGGCACGGACAAGTAAATTCCGTGGCATCGGCTGCGGCGTCCACATTGGACCACGGTCCAATTTCAGGGAGCCCACCCTCAATCTACAAAGTTATGCTGCTGGTTGACCGGAACTCCTGCGGGATTTCGGGAGTTTCTTCCGGGCACTCGTAGCGGGGGCGCATAGCAATTGTTGCGGCGACGGCGAGAATTTCCAGCCGCGCCGAAACACTATGGAGGCAATAATGAAGCGCTTTTTTCTTGTCGTTCTAATTACCTCTTTCGCCGTCGGGAGTGCGATGGCTCAGTCTTGTGAGACCCAAGCGGTCAGCAAGGAAGGCAAGCCGCTAGCCGGCGCGGCGAAAACCAGCTTCCTAAAAAAATGCAAGGTGGACGCGTGCGCGACCAAAGCCGTCAGCAAAGACGGCAAGCCTCTCGCAGGAGCCGCGAAGAACAGCTTCATGAAGAAATGCGCGAAGGAGGCCTAACCCTTGAAGGGCGTGAGCCCAGGAGTTGAAGCCATGCGAACCATCACCGCGATCAGTTGCGCCATTATCGGCGTGTCAGTTCTGTCTTTTCCGGCGCTCGCGCAGCAAAAGACAGTCAAGGCTTGCCAGGAAGAGTGGCGGGCCAACAAGGACGCAAATCAGGCCAAAGGCATAACGGAAAAGGCATACGTCACGCAGTGCCGTGCCGGCGGCGTCGCCGCACAGCCCGCTCCCTCGACCACACCGGCCGCTGCGCCTGCGCCGGCGGCTGCCGGGGAAAAGACTGCCAAGGCGTGCCGAGATGAATGGCGTGCCAATAAAGATGCAAATCAGGCCAAAGGCATCACGGAGAAGGCTTACGTGACGCAGTGTCGCGCAGGCGGAACTGTCGCTTCGCCGGCTCCTATGGCCCCTCCTCCTGCTCAGACGAGAACAACAACGGCGCCCACGCCGGCTTCACCTCCGCCAGCAGCGACGATGGGAACCCGGACAGCGACAGCGACCCCAACGGGTGCAAATCAGTATTCGACTGAGGGGCAAGCCAGATTCCGGTGCAGCGGCGGCACCGTTGTGTGGGCCAATCTAGATTCAAAAATCTATCACTTCACCGGCCATAAAGAATACGGAAAGACGAAGGCCGGGGCGTATATGTGCGAGCAGGATGCGACGAGCCAAGGCATGCGCGCCGCGAAGAACGAGAAACATCCCTAATCGTCTATGGGCCGAGCAAATCAGTGCTTCCGCGCGTCAACGCGGAAGCCCATGATGGTTTGCTCGCCCAATGACCTCGCAGCTTCGAGCCGGTGCAGGCCCTCGACCAGTACGAAGCGTGCGCCGTCTTCCCGCACCAGGATTGGCGTCTTCTGGCCATCCTCGAGGATGCTTTGCGCGATTTCTTCGACACGCTTTGGGTCGAGCGTGGCCCTGCGTTTTACGGGTACATAGATTTTGTCGACTGGGAAGCTCTCGCGTTTCATCATGGTGGGGTGAAGCGTTAGCATGTTTTGCGGCCGCCCGCCTCTCGCACCATGCCAAAATCAGTGGGCCCTTTTCTTGACCGGGTATCGTCCCCACATGTTCTGTCGGAGACGGAGATACCACCGCAATGTCAGAACCTCTTATCGTCGTCATCCCACATCGGCTCGGCAGGGACGAGGCCTTGCGTCGCATCAAGGATGGCATTGGCCGCGCGAAAACCGAATTCGCCTGGTTGTTGTCGCTCGAGGAGGAGGAGTGGACAGGCGATCGTCTGAGCTTCCGGGTCGCGGCGCTGGGTCAACGGGTGTCGGGCTTCATCGACGTGCACGAGACGGGCGTGCGGCTAGAAGTCATATTGCCGTGGCTGCTTGCGCGTTTTGCTCGGGCGGCACAACGGGTCATTGGCCAGAAAGGCCAATTGATGCTGGAGAAGAAGTAGGTCCGCGAGAATCCTTGCTAGTATCGCGCGCCGGACGGCAAGATAGTCGGGGGCGCGCATGACCGTGGATCGGATCTTTTTTGTCTACATGGTGCTGGTTGGTATTGTCGCCGGCGCGATTTTGGTGGCCGCGCCGCAGGTGCAGAACTTTGCCATCAAGCCATACTTCTGGGTTTTGATCGCAGTCGGTTTGTTCGACGGCGGGATCTATCTGCTGGGACGCACAGCCCCCGGACAAATGCTGACGATGGGGGCCCGCCTCGCCGGTTTCGTATTTGGGATTGTGCTGATGGTTGTCATTCCAACCGTTGCCGGAGCGCCAGTTCGTTTTTTTTAGTGTTGCGTGCAAGTTTCAATTGCCGAGTTCAAGCACCCAATAGCGTTTGCCGTTCGCGCCGTCCGCCGAGGCGAGACCGTAGCTCGACACGTCCCGCCGCAGCATATTGGCGCGGTGGCCACCGGACCTCGCCCACATGCGAATAACGCAGTCCTCCGTCGCGCAGCCGTAAGCTACGTTTTCGGCGGCCGCGCCCGAGGTCACCGCTACGCGTTGCCGAAAGCCCGCATGATCGAGTCGTTGTCGTGCTGCGAGACTCTGAGCGTGACTATAGGCGGCACCCGTAAGCCTACTGCTCTGTGATAGCGGCGGACGACCGTGCTGCGCTCGAAAAGAATTGAGATCGAGCGCGAGCGCAGGCGTTACGAGAAGCGCACAAGCGGCACCTGCAAAAGCCGAAAAGGTTTGCCGAGTCGCCGGACGGCGAAAGTACACATGCGGCTCAGTGTCCGCGTGCACTCGTCGACGGACCGCCGGATCAGTAGACGTGGCGGCGCGTCCGATTGGGCGGTTTCCACCAGCAGGCATAGGAAATGTAGTCGCCATAAACGCGATGAACGCTTGTGATCACCGCGTATTTGTTGAAACGGCCGCAATTGTTCTGGGCGATGTCAAGCGCCGTAGCCTCTGCTTCAGGCGACCACGGAATAATGCCGCCGACATCGTTTCCCTTCGGGCCATAAACGCCGACGCAGGACGTGAGCGTCACGCCCAGCGCAGCCGCCAGCAGTGCTTGCCTTCTCATAGTTCCCCCAGTCCGGGCCCCGTTCCAATCTGCCGATTCGATTTATGCTAAAAGCTTGCTGCTGAATAGGCCAGCCCCGCCGTCCGCGCTGGCGCCTATCAGAATACACGAAACTGCTGGGGGTTTCGCGATGAAAAGCACAGGGCCGGTGGCGGAGCGGTCACACCAAAAATGCTCGTTCCTTCTTGGACTTGCGGTTTTTACCTGCGGCTTTTCCCTGTCGGCATACGGTGAATCCGATTCGAACGTGTGCGTCGGCATTGACTTCGATGCCAAACGCCCACTCGTCGCTTCGAAAGTGACCACGCGGCCGCATGTCAGTTTCGTGAAGGGTTCCGATGATGACGCGGCGTGTCCGACCGACAAGGAAACTTGCCGAAAGAAGGCGTTTCTCGTTCCCGGCGACGTCGTGCTGACTGGGCGTGAACAAGGCGCCTTCACCTGTGTTGCCTATCAGTCCTTCCATACGCGCAAACAGAACTGGACAACGGGGTGGCTGCCGACGTCATCCTTGACGCCCGTTGCACCGATGTCGTCGCTGAAAATAGCGGACTGGATCGGCTCATGGTCTCATCCCGGCGGGACAATTTCGATTTCGCGTGGCAAGAACGGGATGTTGAGCATCGAAGGTGAACAGACTTATCCGGCGGCAGGTGGCGCCCACAGTGGTGTGCTCGGCGCGGTGGTTGCGTCGACGCAGAGCATGATCGCTTTCGCCGACGACGGAACCACGCCCTTCGAGATGGCCGAAGACGGGCAGTGCCTTGTGAGGATACAACGTGTCGGCGCGTGGCTCCTTGTGGAAGATAATATGCAGTGCGGCGGTTCCATGGTGACTTTCACAGGCCTTTATCGTCGCGAGTAGGGCGGGCGAGCCGAACGACGATTGCGATTACAAGACACGAATTTGTTTGTGCTGGCCATTTGTCCCTCGCGCGGAACTGCGGCGGGTCAGAGAGCGGCATCATTCTTATTTTTTTCACAAGCATTCCCGAATTCGGTCTCGATTCAAATGCATGCAGCGCCGCGACAGGGAAGAAAGTCCCTTTTCCATTAGAATTCCATGCGACTGTGCGTGTTGACGCGTGCGTCCGCATTTTCCGAGGACGACATGCGTCATTTGCTTGTTTGCGCCTCCGTTTGTGTTTTTGCGGCGTGCGGTATCGCGGGTGCCGAAGCCGCAGTACTGACAACCGATGAAGTTCCATCGGATGGAGGCAATGCGCCGGAACTCCCACTGTCGAAAGAACATGCAGCGCGCCCAACGACTGCAAAGCCCGTTGTAGCGCCTTCTGATCGCGAAATTTGCGACACGCTTATTACGTCGGCGCAATCCAACGAATTGCCGATTCCATTTTTTATCCGTCTCCTTTTCCAAGAAAGCGGCTTTAAAACGAATGTCGTCAGTCGTGCTGGTGCGCAAGGCATCGCGCAATTTATGCCGGAGACGGCCTCAAGGGTCGGCCTCCAGAATCCGTTCGATCCGATGCAGGCGATTGCAGCCTCGGCGCGACTCCTCCGTGATCTCGTAAAACAATTCGGCAATCTTGGGCTTGCGGCTGCCGCTTACAATGCCGGCCCCCGCCGAATTCAGAATTGGTTGGCGCGGAAGGGCAAACTGCCTGAGGAGACCGAACATTACGTGAAAACAATTACCGGTCGGCCGGCGGAAAACTGGAAGGCAGCCGGGGCCGTCACTCCTCTTGAGAATGTGCCACGCCAGGCACCCTGCCAGGAAGCCGCCGGAGTGGTTGCTTCAAGCGCGCCGCAACTCGACCAGCCTGTAACGCGTACGCGAACGGCCCTGGCCCGAGCCAAAACGCCAGTCCACCGGGGCGCAAGGCGTGAGCGCGGTTCCACCCAGCTCGCCGCCGCAAGCAAAAAGAAGCATCAAAAAGTGCGTTTGTCGCAACGGTAAGCGGTTCCAACCTCTGGGCCGGACACGTTGCCACGTCGCGTCAAACCACTGCGCATTTCAATATAATATCTGCTAAAAGGCCCCCGCGTTATGGGTTATTCCGCGCCGGGTGTCCGATGGCTTTCTCGCCTCCCACCGATTTGTTTTCGGATCTGCCGGAAACGTTGACGGCGGGTCTTCTTGCCAATGCCAAGCCAGTCAAATTGGCAGCCGACGAGATTCTATTTCTCGCGGGTGATCCGGGTGACGGCTGCTATCGTCTAAGTGAAGGTCTGCTCAAAGTGAGCATGGTCGCGCCTACCGGCGCCGAGCGCATTTTGGCGATACTGGGCCCCGGCTCGATCGTCGGCGACATGGCGATGATCGATGGGCGCCCTCGATCGGCATCGGTTTCAGCGCTTCGTGATTGCAAGCTCAGTTTCGTCAGCCGCGCGGCGTTCGAAACGGTCGCCGAGAAGAATCCGGAAATCTACAAGCATCTTCTCGGTATGCTTGCGGCGCGCCTGCGCGACACCGATCAGGTAGTCGCGGCGGGAACGTTTTTGCCGGTCAAAGGCAGGGTCGCTCGTGCATTGCTTGATCTTGCCAAGGCCTTCGGCAACGAAGTCGGCGGTGGCCGTGTCGTCATCCGGCAGAAGTTGAGCCAAAGCGACGTCGCGGCCATGGCCGGCATTGCGCGCGAAAATGTCAGCCGAATTCTCAATGAATGGATGCGTTTGAAGCTGATCACCCGGCTGTCAGGTTATTATTGCATCGAGAACAGGCCCAAGCTCGAAAAGGAACTGAAGCTTTGAGCTGTTACGCGGGTTGCCGCGACGCCGGGGCCTCCTTGCTTTATCGACGGGGATAAAATGCAATTGAGCGGATTGTTCCGTGATGCAACGCTTGCGGCTGGGGCTTAGCCGATGTCGGACGATGTCGTCGGGTTCAGTTTCCTTGCCGAATCGGAAATGCCGGTCTGGTACCTCAAACCGGGGGAGACAATTTTCAAGGAAGGGGAAACTGCGAAAGAGCTTTATGTCATCAAAAGCGGGCAGGTGGAAATTCAAGTTGGCAACCGTCTGTTGGCTACGCTGGAGACCAATGACATTTTCGGCGAGATGGCACTGATCGAACTCGGCGCCCCGCAGCGCAACCGCCATTGCCAGAACAGACGTGGCGCTTGTTCCAATTTCAAAGAAGGATTTTCTGGCCCTTGTCAGCCGAGCGCCAACGTTCGCACTTGATGTTATGAGCATGTTGGTCCGGCGCCTGCGAGAGGCCAATAGAGCCCTGTAATTGCAGGTTTTCGGTGATATCCGAAAAAAGCGATTTTGTGTGATGAAGGTCACAGCGCAGGAAACCCGTGCGCCCTACGTTGATATTCATGGGGAGCGGGTTGCTCCCACGAGATCAAGGGCTAACGGATATGCGCAAGACCATCATTCTCGCCATTGCCGCAACTTTCCTCGCGGGGGTTTCCGTGGTTACCGGCCTGGCTCGCACAGCCCATAGCCCGATTGGCGAAACCATTTTTGCGCGACCGGTGGTTCATCCCCTTACCACCGGCAGCCTGACGGCCAGAGTAGTCCCCGCCACCTGACCGTCTTTTGGCCTGCCCCCAAATACGGGGCAGGCCCTGAATAACCTCCAAACTCAATAGCGGCCTTACCAGGCCGCTTTTTTTTGCCTCGCGCAAACAAGAAATCGGTGAGGTTGTGATGTCGATCACAGTGGGGGATCGGGCTACCGTCTAGTTTACGGGTGTCGACATCGAAGTGGTCGGCGGCACCGGAAAAATCCGGGCACCAATAAAGGGAGCTGTCATGATCCGCACCGCGATTATCTCTGTGACTGCGTCATTCGTGTTATTCGGGGCATGGACCGTCAACCTCGTCAGCTACCACCCGGCCACAGATCTGAATCCGCTGGCCCCGGTGAGCGCTAGCTTCGATTGAAGAAATTGCAGATGAGGTTTTTGGCTGCGCCAATGGGGCGCGATTGCGTTTAACATTGCCTGATCCGTTCCTCGCCATCGCCAGACGGATTAACGTTCGGCACTATTAGTACTAACGATAAGGCTTGCATCCGCGCGTACCTCCATCTACGTGCGGCAGGTGATATCGGTCTTGCGACGAGACACGACCGATGCACAAGTCTCCAGACCAGGTTGCCCGCTCACTGCGCGCGTTTCGAAACGCGCATAGACTTGGTCTGTTACGCAGCGTCCGCATTTCCTTTGGGCCGGATGCTTGCGATGTGGCGCGATCGCAGGATGGCGTCGAGTACATGGGAAATGCGGTTCCGCGTTTGCCCCTTGACGGATGCACGCGCGGCCATTGCGATTGCAAATACGTACCTTCGGGGACCGATCATCTGCATCGTCTCGATGCAGTGCAGAAGTCCAGGACTGGATCTTCGTCCTGAGCCGCGCAGGCTCGCGCGCCAAAGATTTGTCGGGATAGATTATGATTTGAAGCGCATTGCCATGCACAATGTGATTCGTATTATCGATGCGCGGTATTCGTTCTTGTTGCTACTCAGTTCAACCATTTTCGAATGATGGCCCAGCGTGACTGCCCAAGCTCCCGGAATCGGTGACGTCGGCGCTAGCGGGCACCCCTCGCTTGCGACATGGCTGCACGGCATTGGCGCGCGTCAGATCCGCCTCATCACCGGCGTGATCATGTTTGCTTACATTTTTTCTCATTTCTTCAATCACGCTCTCGGCAATATTTCCTATGACTTGATGGAGACGTGGCTGAAATATCACGTCTGGTGGTGGCGGATTCCGATCGTCAATGACACGCTCTACCTTGCCGCCATCGTCCACTTCTCGCTCGGCCTGTGGGCGCTCTATCAACGGCGGCATTTCCGCTATTCGACTGCCGAAATCACGCAGCTTGTTTTGGGGCTGAGCATTCCGCTTTGGCTCGCCAGCCATCTTGGGGCTGAGCGGGTAGGTGGTGCTCTCTTCGGATGGCCGCCATTCAATTACGCCTCGGCGCTTTACACTTACTGGGTCACCGAGCGCTACAACATCGCCGTGCAATTCATTTCGCTGACGGTCGCATGGACGCACGCGTGTATCGGTCTCTATTTCTGGCTGCGGTTGAAATCATTCTTCGATTGGGCGGCCCCGATACTTCTCTCCGTTGCGATTCTTATGCCGCCGCTCGCTATGATTGGCGCGCATCATGGTGGTCGCGAGGTCGCGGAGCTCGCCGAAGATCCGGAGTGGCGCAACGAAAACCTGAAGCGGGTTCCAGCCGCGCAGGCGCGACTGATCACGCAAATCAGTCTCGTATATTTTCCGATCGCATATGGAGCTGCAATCGGGTTGGTTTTCGCATCGCGTGGCCTTCGTTCACTTCGCGAGCGCAGACGCGGCATGGTCACAATTTCATATCCAAACCGGCAGGTGCGCGTACCAAAAGGTCTTAGCGTTCTCGAAGCCAGCCTGCGGCACAAGATCCCGCACGCAAGCGTATGCGGCGGCCGGGCACGCTGTTCCACGTGCCGAATTCGCGTGGTGAGCGACCGCAGCAAGTTGCCACAACCGTCGGGCCGGGAGGCGTTCGTGCTCGAGAGTATCGGCGTTTCCGCAAACCCCTCGATCCGCCTCGCTTGTCAGTTGCGCCCACAGACGGACATATCTGTAATTCCGATTCTGCCAGCAAGCATGAATGCGGAACTGCTGCGCAAAGGCAGCCGCATGAACATCGGCAAGGAGCGCTACATCGTCAGCATGTTCGTTGACATGCGCGGATCAACGAAGCTTGCCGAAGCGCGGTTGCCGTTCGATGTCGTATTTCTCATTAACCGATTCTTGGGCGCGTGTTCCCAAGCCGCGCTCGACGCGGGTGGACAACCCAACCAATTCGTCGGCGACGGCGTGCTTGTTCTTTTCGGAATTGAAGCGGACGCAAAGACAGCGTGCCGTCAGGCGCTACGCGCGGCCGCCAACGTTGCGACCAACGTGGACTACATGAATCGTCAGCTCGCGTCCGATCTTCCCGAACCGATCCAGTACGGTATCGGCATTCAGGGTGGCGAAGTCATTATCGGCGACATCGGCTTTCAGGATCACACCGTGTTTACGGCACTTGGCGATCCCGTCAATGTAGCCGCGCGTCTGCAAGACATGACGAAGGCGCTTGATTGCAAGGCTGTGATTTCTGACGAGGTATTTGTAACCGCCGGCATCGCAACCGGTTCGCTTGCGCGCACAGAAGTCGCAATTCGTGGTCGCGACGAGCCGATGATCGTGCGTACCGTAAAGGATCCGACTGTTCTTGCGAGGCTGGTGGAGGCGGAGAATGCGCAAGCCCCGCATGTGCGGGTGTCATAAGCGCAAGGGTCTCGCGACAACCATTACGCGCAAATAGAATTCGCTCCTGCGTGTACGGTGCGGGCTGCGGCAATTTCGACACCCCTGATCGGCACAGGGCTTGCATTCCCAAGGGCAGGTGGAGGTAAGGGATGGACGCGCGGACAGACTTGCCCGCTGGTTCGGGCATTCGCATGGGCAGTGATGTCCGGCCGCCTTTGCTGCGATTTCTGGAGCGGTGTCACGCGGAAGTCGCCGGGGACAACAGCGGCACCGTCGCCGATTACATACCGGAACTCTCCAAGGCGAAACCCGACGACTTCGGCGTAAGCATTGCAACCACCGACGGCTACATCTACGAGGTCGGAGATAGCGACGTTCCGTTCACGATCCAGTCGATTTCAAAAGCCTTTGTTTTTGCGCTCGCTCTCGAGACGATCGGCGCCGAACGGGTTGAAAGCGTTATCGGAGTTGAGCCAAGTGGCGAGGCCTTCAATTCTATCCGCCTGCGCGCCGACAACCGGCCTTTCAACCCAATGGTCAATGCCGGCGCAATTGCGTGCTCAGGTCTCATCTACGATGCGGAAGGGAAAGACGCTTTTGGGCGCATACTTGCAACGCTGAGCGCATTTGCCGGCCGGAAACTCGGCGTGGACGAAGCGGTATTTGCCTCGGAGCGCTCGACCGGAGACCGTAACCGGGCAATTGCTTATCTTTTACGCAACTATGCCGTTATAAAAGGCGATGTCGACGCCGTTCTGGATGTCTATTTCGGCCAGTGTTCGGTCCTCGTGACCGCGCGTGATATCGCGGTCATGGCGGCGACGCTCGCTAATCGTGGCCTGAATCCGTTGACCGGCGAGCAGGTTGTCAGTCCCTATGCCGTTGCCCGCACTTTATCGGTAATGACGAGTTCGGGCATGTACGACTATGCGGGCGAATGGATTTACCGCGTTGGCATGCCGGCAAAGAGTGGCGTCGGCGGCGGCATCGTAGCGGCGCTGCCCGCGCAACTCGGTCTCGGTACCTATTCGCCGCGCCTCGACAGTCATGGGAACAGCGTGCGTGGGCTACGAGTGTGCGCGGCCTTGTCATCGCACTTCGATCTCCACCTGTTCAATCGGGGAGGCGATGTGAGAAATGGCATTGTTGCCGATTATGACATTGGAGGCGTGTCCTCGCGCCGCAACCGGCAGCCACACGAACAGCAGATTCTCGACGAGCATTACACCGACTGCCATGTTTTCGAACTCACCGGCGCGCTGACCTTCGGTTCGATCGAGTATCTCTCTCGTCGCTTGGTGCAAGGCCTGCCGCGGTCCAAGCTCGTTGTGCTTGACTTTCACCGCGTACCGACAATCACCCGGGCGGCAGGCCGGCTGCTCGCAGCGAGTCTGACCGAGCTGAGTGCGATCAACACGACGGTGATCCTGTGCGGACTGCGGCCGCAGTCGGGGGTTGACGTGACTATGAGGCCCTTGATCGAGCCACTCTCGAAGCTGCGAAAGTTTTCTGTTCTCGACGAAGCCATCGAATGGGCCGAGGACCAGATTATCTATCGCTATGGCGGCTACGGGCGGCTGCACGATCCGACGACGCTTCCGGAACAGCAGCTACTTGGCGGCTTGACTGGGGGCGAGATCGAAGCGCTTGAAGCCTTGATGGCGCCACGGACATACCATGCCGGCCAACGCATCATTGGTGCCGAAGAGCCGGCTTCGTCATTGTTCTTTCTGCAAAGTGGCATGGTCAGCGTGAAGTTGCCGAACGGCGTGCGTCTAGCGACGCTTGTCGCGGGTATGGTGTTCGGCGAAATGGCGTTGCTTGAAGAGCGGCGGTCCGCAGACGTGTGGGCGGATACGGTGGTTCAATGTCTCGAATTGCCGCTGAGCGCCTACGCTGCATTTCGCGAAAAACATCCGGAGGTCGGGGAGCGCATCGTGCGCAATCTTGCCGTCCTCTTGGCAAAGCGGCTTATCCTTGCCAATACGAAGATTGATCTGTTGACGTCGTACTAGACCTTTACAGCTTCTCGATAAAGCTGTCGACCACGCGCTTTTCGCCCGCCTTGTCGAAAGCGATGGTGAGCTTGTTGCCATCCACCGCTACGACGTTGCCGTTGCCGAATTTCTGATGGAAGACGCGCTCGCCCACCGTGAAAGATGAAACGGTGCCGGTAGATTTCGCTACGAGTTCGCCTTCGATCGTGAGTGGCGCGCCCCCTTGGCGTTTCGCGCCGCGGTCTCGGGACTTTCCGCCCGAGGGTCGATCAGAATTGATCGGACCGTCATCAAAAACGCCATCCGGAACGTAACGCGGTTGGCCATTGTCGTAGAAGCCACCCCGACCCTTGCGGGCCTGCGCGCGTTGCCAACCGGGCGTCGTGTAGCCGGAACCGAAAGCGTTCATCTCATCGAAGCGCGACGCTCCATAGCCGGACATTCCGAACCCGCCGGCACCCCCCGCTGCTTCTTTCACTTCGACGTGCGCTTCAGGCAATTCATCGAGGAAGCGAGAGGGGACTGTTGAAGTCCAAAGGCCGTGAATGCGGCGGTTGGTGGCAAAGTAGATCTTGGCCAACTTGCGTGCGCGGGTAAGTCCGACATGGGCAAGACGACGCTCTTCCTCGAGGCCCGCGCGGCCACTTTCGTCGAGCGAGCGCTGATGCGGGAACAGACCTTCTTCCCAGCCGGGCAGGAATACGCAGTCGAACTCGAGGCCCTTTGCCGAATGCAAGGTCATGATATTCACGGCCTGCTCGGACTCCGCGCTGTCACGGTCCATCACCAGTGATATGTGCTCGAGAAAACCCTGCAGGTTCTCGAATTCCTCCATGGAGCGGACCAGTTCCTTGAGGTTTTCCAGGCGGCCGGCAGCATCGGCGGAACGGTCCTTCTGCCACATATCGGTGTAGCCGGACTCGTCCAGCACTATTTCCGCGAGCTCGGTATGCGGCATCGAATCCTTCTTGGCTCGCCAGCGCTCGAAGGCCGCCATCAAGTCGCGCACCGCAAGGCGCGGCTTTGGCTTCATCTCGTCGGTGGCCGAGAGCTGGCTGGCTGCTTCGGTCAACGGGATACGCCTTTTGCGCGCGTGGTCGTGCAGCATTTGCAGCGTGGCGTCGCCGAGACCGCGCTTTGGCACATTGAGAATGCGCTCGAAGGCAAGGTCGTCCGCCGGTTGTGCGATAACACGCAAATAAGCGAGGGCGTCGCGAATTTCGGCACGCTCGTAGAAGCGCGGGCCACCGATCACCCGATAGGGCAGTCCGAGCTGGATAAAGCGGTCTTCAAACTCACGCATCTGGAATGATGCGCGCACCAGAATTGCGATTTCGTCGAGGGGATGGTCCTCGCCACGCTCGCGCGCGGCGCGCTGAAGTTGTTCGATTTCCTCGCCGATCGCGCGCGCCTCTTCCTCGCTGTCCCAGGCGCCGGTTACTTGCACCTTCTCGCCTAGTTCGTCCTCGGTGCGAAGGGTCTTGCCCAGACGACCTTCATTATGGGCTATGAGGTGCGACGCAGCCGCGAGAATATGTCCCGTGCTGCGATAATTCCGTTCCAGGCGGATGACCTTGGCGCCGGGAAAATCGTGTTCGAACCGCAGGATGTTATCGACTTCCGCGCCACGCCAGCCGTAGATCGACTGGTCGTCATCACCGACGCAGCAGATGTTTTTGGGTTGTCTTTGCCCTGTCATTCCGGGGCGCGCTGGAAGCGCGAGCCCGGAATCCACCGGGTCTGCCGCAGCGCTCGATTTCCGGGCCCGCTTCGCTGCGTCCCGGAATGACTGCGGTGGAAGCCGGCGTCGTCTGCGCCAACAATTTCAGCCACAAATACTGCGCGACGTTCGTATCCTGATACTCATCGACTAGAATATATTTGAATCTCTCCTGAAAATTCCGCAGCACGTCCGCGTTCTGACGGAATAGCCGGATATTCTCGAGCAACAGGTCGCCAAAATCGGCGGCATTCAGCGTTTTCAACCTCTCCTGATAGGCGACGTACAGCTTCTTGCCCTTGCCATTCGCAAAGCTCGCTGCCTCACCCGAAGGCACCTGTTCGGGTGTCAGACCGCGATTCTTCCAGCCATCGATCAGCGTGGCCAGAACGCGTGCGGGCCATCGCTTCTCGTCGAGTTTCTCTGCTTCGAGGATCATTTTGATCAGCCGGACCTGGTCGTCCACGTCTAGGATCGTGAAGTTATTCTTCAGGCCGACCAGTTCGGCGTGCCTTCGCAACACTTTCACGCCGATCGAATGGAACGTGCCCAGCCATGGCATGCCCTCGACGATCTGCCCCACCATCTGACCGACGCGATCCTTCATTTCGCGGGCAGCCTTGTTGGTGAAGGTCACGGCGAGGATTTCCGACGGGCGCGCCCGACCGAGGTTGAGGATGTGCGCGATGCGGGTAGTGAGAACGCGTGTCTTTCCGGTTCCGGCGCCGGCGAGGACCAACACGGAACCGTCGAGGGTTTCAACTGCTTCGCGTTGCTCCGGATTGAGGTCGTCAAGATAGGGCGCGGGCCTCGCGCCAAGCGCGCGCGCGGCGATGCCGCCCGCAACTGGTTGCGGACTCAATGGAGCAGGGTCGTTACGCTTTGGCTCGGCCATTTGTCGGTAAAGGGCGGCGATGGTGCCGGAATGATTCTTTCAACGGCTAAGATGGCATCCGCAGGCGCCAATTTCGAGGCCAGACCAGCTCTTGTCGGGCTCTCCTCACCGAATTAGCGTTATTTTTCCTGCTTATTTCCACACAACCTGGGGGGAACTCCGTGCGACTGAAGGACAAGGTGGCGTTGGTCACTGGTGGCGGCCGCGGTATTGGCCGCGATATCGTTTTGGCGTATGCGCGCGAAGGCGCCAATGTCGTCGTCAACGACGTCGATCCCGCGACGGCCGAGGCCACGTCAAAGGAGGCTGCCGGGCTTGGGAGCAAGAGCCTCGCGGTTGCCGCCGACGTTGCCAAGGCTGCCGACATCAATCGTCTCATCGAAACGATCATCAAGGAACGTGGCCGGATCGACATTGTCGTGAACAACGCAATGAAGATCGTTCCGGGAAAACTGGAGGCGCTTCCAGAAGCGGCATGGGACACCACGATGAATATCGGCCTCAAGGGCGCATTCCTGGTCAGCCAGACTGCCGCGAAGCACATGATCGCCCAGAAGTCGGGAAACATCGTCAATATCGCCTCGATCGCCGGCCTTTTCCCTTACAACTGGGCCGGTGCCTACAGTGTGGTGAAAGCCGGATTGATCATGTTGACGAAATTGCAGGCAATGGAATGGGCGCCTTATGGCATCCGGGCAAACGCAATCACGCCCGGGTATATCCGCACGCCCGGTACAGAAGCGATGTATGCAGATCCCGAGATCTACGAAGGCCGGCGCAAGGGCGTGCCGATGGGCCGCGTGGGCTCCGGCGAAGATATTGCAGGGCCGGCCATTTTTCTCGCATGCGACGAGTCGCGTTATACGACCGGCAGCGTGGTCGGCGCCGATGGCGGACAGGCGGTCGGCTATTTCCTCACCGTGCCCGGTCGCAGATTTTCCGGCGGCCGGATCGATTGACGAACGCGCATAGCCCGCACATGACGCCGAGAGTATCTTGAACACCCAAGTCATTATCGTGGGCGCCGGACCGGTGGGCTTGACGATGGCGATCGATCTCGGCCGCCGCGGTGTGCGCTGCATTCTTCTCGAGCAGAAAGAGGCGCCGCAGTTCCTTCCCAAGATGGAACGGTGCAATGCCCGCACAATGGAGATCTACCGCCGGCTTGGAATTGCGCAGAAAATACGTGATGCCGGGTTCCCGTGCGATGTGCCGATGGATGTTTTCATCGTGACGTCGCTGGTCGAGCCGCCGCTTTTGCACTTGCCATATCCGTCAGTTGCGCGGGCCCAGGCGGAGATTGCCGCATGCGCCGACGGATCAATGCCGCTCGAGCCCTATCAGCTCATCTCGCAGTACACGCTTGAGCCGCTGCTCAAGTCGGTCGCAGAAACCCTGCCGACGGTCGATGTGCGCTATGGACATGAATTCATCTCGTTCGAGCAGGACGACGCCGGCGTGCGTGCCCGGATTAAGAGCGGCGCTTCAACAATCGAATTGAGCGCGCAATATCTTGTCGGCTGCGACGGTGGCTCGAGCAATGTGCGTCGCCAACTCGGCATTAAACTGCAGGGAGAAGCCAATCTTCTGCAATTAAGACAGGCGCTCTATCGCTGCGACGATCTGTTCGAACGTATCCCGATCGGTAAAGGTCGCCACTATCACGTTGCCGATGCGCATTCGACTTTCCTGATTGTGCAGGATTCTACCCGCCATTTTACCCTGCATTCGGTTGTCGACAGCGATGACGACATGAAGACAATGTTCGAAGAGACGGTCGCGATGCCGGTCACCTACGAGATGCTGTCCTGTGCGCCCTGGCGACAGAATCTGCTGTTGGCCGACCGCTATGGTCACGGACGCGTCTTCCTTGCGGGGGATGCGGTCCATCTTGTGATCCCGACAGGCGGGCTCGGAATGAACAGCGGGGTTGGCGATGCGGCTGACCTGTCGTGGAAACTTGCGGCCACGCTGAAAGGGTGGGGCGGCCCGGCGCTGCTGGCATCCTACGAAATCGAACGGCGGCAAATCGGCGCGTGCAATGTTGAAGCCTCGCGGCACGCTTCGCGCGGCCGACGAGCCTGGCGGACAGCTTACAAGCCCGATATTCGCGACAAGACGCCAGAAGGGGCTGCAACGCGGGCGAATCTCAGCCGTATTGCCGATGTCGAACAGCGCAAGAGCAATGAAATGATTGGGGCAGAACTTGGCTATCGTTATGCAGATTCACCGGTCATTTTTCCCGAAGCAGGGGACGCGCCGGAAGCCAATTTCATGAAATACGTTCCGACGTCCTGGCCGGGTGCGCGGCTGCCGCACGTATGGCTCGCTGATGGCACGGCATTGCACGACCGTATCGGCGATGGCTATACGCTTTTGCGCCTTGGGGGTGCACGAGCAAACGCTGCCGCGCTTGCCCAGGCCTTTGCCTCCTTTGCCGCGCCATTTTCGCTCATCGAAATTGATGAGGAGCGGCCACGCGATATTTACGGCTACGATCTGCTGTTGCTGCGGCCCGACCTACACGTAGTCTGGCGCGGCAATGACTTGCCGGATGATCTCGGCGAAAATCGCCGCATTGGCCACGGGACATTAGAAATCGAGTGCAAAAGAGCTCCGAATGCTGAAAAAAATTGCGCTGACGCTTGCCTGTGGCGACTATGAAATCGTCCGTCCGCTCCTCAACGAGACGGTCGAGGTCGATGGCGTAGATCCGACGATCCTGACCGACATGGATTCGGCGACGCGTCATTGGCGATTCTTGCGTAACGGCGAGTTCGACGTAGCGGAGGTTTCCGCGTCGTCTTATCTCGCGGCTCGCGACAATGGGATGCCATTCCGGGCCATTCCGGTTTTTCTCCATCGCCGGTTTCGACACGGTTTCATGTTCATCAACACTTCGAAAGGCATTGCGAAGCCCGCCGACCTTCGCGGGCGAAAAATCGGTGTGAAGACAATGATGACGACTGCTGTGTTGTGGATGCGCGGTATTCTCCAACATGAATACGGTGTGCCACTGAATAGCGTCGAGTGGATCGCGGAGATCGAGGATGACGTGAAAGTCGCCTTGCCTCCGGACATCAAGTATTCATGCCTGTCCGACGACAAATCGGTCGAGACCATGTTGGCGGAAGGCGAGCTCGATGCGGTCTTCCATTCTGATCTGATCAAGCCGTTTGTCGGCGGTGATGCGCGCGTGGCGCGCCTGTTTCCTAACCACAAGGCCGAAGAGGAAACCTATTATCGGAAAACCGGCATTTTCCCGATCATGCATGTTCTCGGTATCCGTCAGACTCTGGCGGACGAGTATCCATGGCTTGCCGTCAATCTCTTCCAGGCCTTAGACAGGGCGAAGAACATCGCCATGAAGCGCATGGCCAATCCGCGCATCGTTCCACTCGCCTGGTATCGTGATGCGTGGGAGGAGCAAGAGCGCGTTCTCGGCTCTGACCCGTGGGAATACGGGTTGACGCAGAGAAACCGCAAGGTTCTCGAAACGCTGGTCGGTTATTCGCACGAACAGGGCTTAATCAGGAAACGGCCGACGCTCGAACAGCTGTTTCTCAGCGTCGATCAGGGCCGCAAGCGTGGCGGCGAATTTCGCATCTAGGAATGCCCGTGGCCGGACTTGTCCCGCCCGGCCACGTCTTGCTTTACTCACAAGAAAGATCGGATCTCCGGTTGGGCAGGAGACAATGGAGGATTCATGTTTTTGCCGTCGAAGTTGGCAGTTCTCGCGATCATGCTCTTTTGCGGTATCTGCACCGTCCACGCACAAGACAAAGTGTGGAAGCACGGCATCCTCGAAGCTAAGAGCGATGCGGGCTTCATCGCGATGGTCGACAAAGGCGGCTTTGCCGCCAAGCGTGGTTTGAAACTTGAGATTTTGCAGATCAAAGCCGGCGCCACGCTGATGAAAGCCCTAGTGTCGGGTGAGATCGATAGCGTGGATATGGGCGCGGCAGAGTCAATCGTTGCAGCTGTGCGTGGTACCGGCGTCAAGATCGTCGGTTGCACTTGGCCGGGGGTGCCACAAGTTGTTCTCGCCAAGGCTGAAATCAGCACTCTGGCTGACCTCAAGGGAAAGACTGTCGCGATCTCTTCGCCTGGGTCGCTTCCGGATTTGCTGTTCCGCGGAATGCTCGACGCTGCGAATGTTCCCTTTGCGGACGTGAAGTTGGCGACGCAGGGCGCCGATCTCGACCGCTACAAATCGCTGGTCGCGGGGATCACGGATGCGGCAGTGGTCTCAAATGAATTCGAAGCCGTCATGCCACCCAACGTCAAGGTGCTCGCCAAAGGCGGCAGCGCTGTGCCCAAGTTCCTGCGATTGTGTGTGGCGACCAGCAGCAAGGTTTTGGCCGAGCGACGGGACGATCTCGTCAGGTTTATTGCGGCCGAAATGGATGCTTACAAATATGCAGCCACGCACCGGGACGAGACGGTCAAGGTCGCCCATGAAGTGACCAATGCCAAACCGGACGACAAGCGGGCCGAGTTCATCGTCGATCAGGCCATTCGCGAGAAACAGATCGACCCGACCCTCGCAATTCCGGTGGATCGCATTGACTGGATGCAGCAACTGTTCGTCAAGGCTGGGGTCATTCCGAAAGCGGTGCCGACTTCGACTCTGATCGACGCGAGTGTGCGCGACGACGCGGCCAAACTCGCCGGACGATAACGGCTGTCGTCAGCCCTTGTGTGGCATCGAGATTCGGCGCCCGGCGGCTTCGGGACGCGGCAGCTGCGAGTGCGCAGCCTTCATGCGCGCGAATGTACGCATGATCGAGGGCGGAAATGGCGCGACTTTCTTGGCTGTCATGTCGACATGCAAGGTCATGTTTTCTGAGGTCGCCGAAACCCAGCCTTCGGTCGCATGAAACAACTGCTCAAAATAGTGAAAGCGTTTCGAATCAAAATCGAGCAGTTGAAACGTTACGCGCACCGGGTCACCGTCCCGTAACTCGCGCACATAACGCACATGGACCTCGGCGGTGAAAGTCGAATGTCGATGATTTTTCAGATATTCGGCGCCTATACCGAGTAGCTCGTAGACCTCATCGACTGCGCGGTCGAACAGAACGTTGTAGTAGGCCATATTCAGATGGCCGTTGTAGTCGATCCATTGCGACTCGACCCGCATCATCGATGATACGAAAGGCGCGAAGAAGACCGGTTCGAGGTCAGTGCGATCCAGCATCTGTTCAGGCCGAAATCGGATAAACAGCTTTTTCGCCGCTCAGTACACGCGCGACATCGGTTGCGCACTTGGTCTGCAACTCATCCAGCGCTTCGATCGAATAGAATGCAGTGTGAGGAGATACAATGACGTTGTCGCGGCCCAGGAGTGGTGAATCCTTGGCGAGGGGCTCGGCGGCCACTACGTCGAGTTCCGGCGCCGCCGACCTGGCCAGAATCCAGCGCGGCGACCAGGGCTAGTTCATCAATCAACGGCCCGCGCGCGGTATTCACGATGTAGGCTCCCTTTTTCATTTTGCCGAAGGCAGCGGCGTTCAGCATTCCGCGCGTCCCCGGCAGCAACGGTGCATGCACGGATACGTAGTCGGAGGTTTTAAGGAGTGTATCGAGATCGACGCCCTCTACCGCGGCGGCCTTGAATACATCCGGTTTGGCGAACGGATCATAGGCAATGACCTTGATGCCGAACGCTTGTGCCTTGGGCGCAACCAGCCGCGGAATGTGGCCGAAGCCGATGAGACCGAGCACCGTGCCTTCGATGCGGCGGATAGGCACGACCGCCGGCATTTCCCAGCGACCGCTTTGCACCAGCTTGTTAGACAACGGAATTTTACGGATCAGTGCCAGCAAGAGAGCCATGGCGTGGTCGGATACTTCCCGGATGCAGTAATCCGGCACGTAATTGACCGCGATGCCTTTTTCCTTGGCGGTGGCCAAATCGATATTGTCGACACCCAGCCCGAACCGGCCGATGGCCTTGCAGCGGGTCAACTGCATGAGCACATCGCGTGTAAGCTTCGCGTAGGTCACAAGAACCGCGTCGGCATCCTTGGCAACAGCAACGATATCCTCGGCGTCGACACTCTTCGACATTCGATAAGTGGGATTGAGCCGTGCCAGCGCCGTCTTGGCCGGATCAAGCGAAGGAAAAACAGTGTCGGTCACAGCAATAACAGGGCCGGCCATCACAAACTCCGAGGTCATTCAGGCGCGGCAAGCTACGACAGCGATGTTGGCGCGTCCATCGGGCAAAGCCATCGCTGCCCAAGATTTCAATGGCTTAGCCGATTAACCAAATATTAACGACATTTCCGCGAGCCGGCGCTCTTGGTCTATCCTGAAAAAAAATACGGAGGCGACGATGCTTGGCATAGTAGCTCGAGGAACGTACGTAGTCGTTCTCGCGACGATGATTGCCGCCTGGGTTGTTTCATTCAACAAAGAGGCCCCCGCAGAGACCCAGCCCAGCCAGGCCACTTGGTACATATATTCCTGAGGATTTTCTTCGGCACGGACCCTGATCAGGTTGCGAGAAAATCTTCGACTTCCTCAAAAAACCTTTCCCATGCCGGCTCGCCGGCCAGCAGAACGTGATTATCGCTTTCCAGCGTCACCAGGCGCGCGTTCGGGATAGAAGCGGCAAGCAGGCGTCCCTGTTCGAGCGGAACGACGTTGTCGTGCCGCGCATGCAGCACCAGGGTCGGCACCCGAACCTTGGGTAACAGGCTGGCGACGTCAATTTCGTGACAGGCGACACGAATGCACGCGCCATTTTCGGCGGTCGTTGTCATGCGTTGCAGATCCGCAAACCATTTGTTCTGCTCCGGCGTCCCGTTGGGAATGAATAGCGAGCAGAAGGCGCGCATAAATGCCGAATGCTCGTCACCCCAGCCGTGCTGCATCAACGACAAAAACAGTTTTGCCTTCTCGACCTCGTCGGGCGAGCCGCGCTTGTTGCGACCTTGCGCGTAGCCGCCGTAGAGAACGAGTTTGGTGACTCTTTCGGGATGAGCCGCAGCGTAGGCAACCGCAACGGCCGCACCTTGCGAAATGCCGAGAATGGTAAACCGCTCCGGCTCGACAGCATCGATGACGGACTCGAAATCACGCATGAATCCGTCGAATGAAAAATCTTTTATTTCGCGATCCGACAAGCCAGTACCGCGGGTGTCGTACCGAACAAGGCGGTTCTTCTCTGCCAGGCGCTGAAGCAGCGGCGACCACACCGGGCTTTCCCAATCGTATTCGAGATGTGTGAGCCAGTTGGCAGCCTTGATAAGGGGAGGGCCGCTTCCAACCTCGGCGTACGCGATGTTGATGTTGTCGGCAGATCGGCAGAACGAAATTTCTTGTTTGTGGGCGAAACCGGACGACCGAGGCGCCGCCTCCGACGATTCTTGTTCCTGCAGAATTTCGCCGACAAACCGGATGCCCTTGCGCGGAATTGTACGTACGAGCGCTTGTTGTTCCCCGCTGTCGCCGATTGCCCTGCGTACAGCGTTGATGCGGCTGTCGAGCGTTGAACCAGAAACAATGCGTCCACCCCACACCGATGCGATCAGATCGTCTTTGCTCACGACACGGTCGCGATTTTGAATCAGATAAACTAATAGATCAAAGACCTGCGGCTCGATCGGGACGATCGTGCCACGCGCACGCAATTCCCGACGCTCGCCATCGAGCGCGAAATCTTTAAAAGAGAACAGCACGTTGTCGCTCGCAACAACTTGAAGAAGCGATTATATCTAAGGTTCTCATCGATGAGAAATCAACCGCACCCGATCGGTGACCAGATCCACAATGGCTGCAGGTCTTCTGCGGTAGGCTGGCCAAAAAACCTCCGAATTTCGTCAAGACTGAGTGCAGGCCTGATACGTCGCGCTTCACCCAACGCCGCTCGCGCCTCTGCTTCGCGATCGAGTTTCAGAAGCACCCAGGCGACGACGACGCGTGCCGTATATAGTCGGCCATCACGGCGCGCCGCGGCCGATGCCTCCACCAGCGCCTCCTCAAAACGGCCAGCACGTCCGAGCGCGTAGGCAAGTATCATGCTCCAGAAGGTCAATCGAAAATCCTTTGGACTTGATCGCATGCCAAACTTCATACTTTGGATGCCTTCATCGAATCGACCGAAGAGAACGAGTGATGCGCCGAGCGCTACGTGCGCCTGTGCGTTGCTAGGATCGAGAACGAGTGCGCGTCGCAGCAGCTCGACGCCCCGCTCATGCTCTCCGATGTCGGCAAAAGCGCAACCAGCGAATCCGAGAACATCGGAAGCATTCGGATCTATGACAATCGCGCGCTCTGCCTCATCGCGCGCGCCCTTCCTCGCGGCTTCGATATCCGGGACCAGAGACAGGTTGGCTCCGAAAGCATTGAGCAGTGCCAGAAATGCGCGTGCCAGCGCGAAGTCAGGGTCGATGACAAGTGCTTGATTTACTCCGTTCAGGGCCTCTGCGACGGACTCCTCATTCCAGCCTTGCACGGCGATTGCGCCTGCAGCCTGACGAAAATGCGACCACGCATCGACGCTCTCGATCCTCCGTCGTTTGATTACCGAAAGATCGGCTTTGGTCAGCGCGGGCTCCAATTCCACTATGATGCGACGGGCAATCTCGTCCTGAAGGTCGAGAGTATCACCGCGGCTGACGTCATAGCGACCGGCCCATAACTGGTTTCCGCTCTCGGCCTCGACAAGTTGAACGTTAATTCGAACATGATCGCCTGCACCGCGTGCACTGCCGGTGACGATGTAACGTACTCCCAATTCGGCACCGATCTGACGCGATTCGGCTCGCTGCTGCGTGTAAGCGAATGAGGAAGCACGGGCGATGACAAAGAATCCCGGCACGCGCGCCAAAAGGGCAATGACGTCTTCAGTGAGACCATTGGTGATCAATTCCAGCGCTCGGTCATCCGACATGTTCTCGAATCGGAGGACCGCGATCGAAGGACGGTCGGCGATGAGTGGCGGATGAGCGTCAGCAGTTTTGTCGGTTGCTGCGCCATTGACGTCATCGACTGCCGGCTGCTGTTCCTCCTGAACGTCACCTACGAACCGAAACCCTTTCCGCGCGGACGTCCGGATCAGGCGCTGCTCCTTGCCGCTGTCGCCGATTGCCTTTCGTGTGGCGTTAATCCGGCTGGTCAGGGTCGACTCCGAGACTATTCGGCCACCCCATACGGACGCGATGAGGTCATCTTTGCTGACCACGCGGTCGCGGTTTTCAATCAGGTAGACCAGAAGATCGAAGACCTGCGGCTCAATCGGAACCGCCGCGCCTTCCGCGCGCAGTTCCCGCCGCTCGCAGTCGAGTGCAAAATTATCGAACAAAAACAGCACGTTGCGCCCCCGCAATCACGGCCGCCAAATCATACCGGCTCGGCGTCTAAAGCGAAATCAAGACTTCCTCAAGGACAAATCAAGCGGGGCTCAAAGCCTTTAGTGCTGGAAAGGCGCATTCCAATGGCCAGAAAACGAATGGAGCGTGGAATGAAAACGAACACTGTCCAGCGCAGGACGAAAGAGATCGGCGACATCGATCGCTGGCACCAGGGGATGCTCAGCCGGCGCGTTCAGACCAGAACGCAATTCTTTCGCGTTGCTCGATCGCTGATCGGGACCATGGCTATTCTGGTCGCCTACACCTCTGGCGTACGCATGTTGTCCCCGTTGCCCGCTGCAGCCGAAGTGCCGGACGCAATCGCGGCACCGGGTGAAATCCCGGTCACGAGTGTTCAGGCGGTCGGCGCCCAGGTCTACGAGTGCCAATACAATCCGGCCGGCAAACTTGTCTGGCAGTTTCGCGAGCCGGTCGCGACATTGCTTATCGCCGGGAAAACGGTTGGTCGCCATTACGCAGGGCCGACCTGGGAAATGAGCGATGGCAGCGCGGTCAGTGCCAAGGTGCTCGCTCGAGCACCCGGTGCCACTGCAAACGACATTCCACTGCTCAAACTCGAAGTCACCGCGCGGCACGGGTCGGGCAAACTTGGCAATGTCACGACGATCCAAAGGCTGAACACGCAGGGTGGTAACGCGGATGCAGCGTGCGACTCATCCGGTGCCCTGCTGAGCGTGCCTTACACCGCCGACTACGTTTTTTACAGAAGAGCGTCCGATCAATCGCAGTGAATTGGCGAGGTAGAGGATTTGATGAACATCGAGACAATCAAACACCGCAGCAACGGCACTGTCGACGTCGATTTCTATCGTCAGGAGGCATTTCTCCTCCGAAGGGAAGCGACAAACAAATTCTTCAGGCGCATCAGACGGGCCAGCCGACCACTTATCGGTGTGGTCACGATCATCACCAATTACGCTTTGCTGACGCCGCGTGAGCCGTCGCCGCCGAGCACCAATTCAATATTCGTGTCCGCTGAGGTTCCGTTGGTCCCGACGGAATCGAAAAAATAATTGAGTCAGCAAGGAGAAATTCAATGGGAAGAGTTATTGCACTTCTATACGGCCTCGTAGCCTATGTGGCGTTCGCAGCAACGATCATTTACTCGATAGGTTTTGTCACAGGATTGGTTGTGCCAAAGACGATCGACTCCGGCCTCGTAGGACCACCGATGCAGGCCATCATCGTCAACTTGCTATTGATGTCGCTGTTCGCAGTCCAGCACAGCATCATGGCGCGACCGCAGTTCAAGAAATGGTGGACGCGGATTGTGCCGGCGGCAGTTGAACGGAGCACCTTCGTTCTGTTTTCAAGTCTGGCGCTGGCGTTTCTGTTCTGGCAGTGGCAGCCAATTCCTGCCGTGGTGTGGCAGGTAACAAACCCGCAAGTCGCAGCCTCGTTATTGGGGCTGAGCCTGTTCGGGTGGGTCCTGGTCTTCGTCAGCACCTTCCTGATCAACCACTTTGAACTCTTTGGCCTGCATCAAGTCGCCAACAATCTCGTGGGCAAGCCGATGCCGGCAATGAGCTTCAAAACCCCGTTTCTCTACAATCTGGTGCGCCACCCGATCTATCTCGGTTTTCTCATTTTCTTCTGGGCAACACCGGTTATGACCGCAGGGCACCTCCTGTTTGCCACAGTTACGACCGCCTACATCTTCGTCGGGATCGCCCTTGAAGAGCATGACTTAATCGAGTTGTTCGGCGACGAATATCGCCGCTATCGGAAAAGAGTTCTCGATGATCGTTCCCTTCTTCGGGAGGTCGTCGTAAGGCGCGGCCGGCGCGTGGCGGCGTAGCCATTCACGGCGGTTGTCCCCGCAACAGCCGCCACCGCCGGTCTCGTTTCACCCGTTACCTGTCCTCTGCTAATGTTCGCCAAACGGACCAGCAGAGGACAGTCGTATGGTGTTGGCGCAAGCCGCTGCCGAACAAAAGGCCCGAAATCCTGCGGCAATCAGGAAAGCGGTGACCGAATTAACCGCGGCCTTCGGCAATCGCGTTGTCACGTCGCAAGCGGTGCGTGAGCAGCACGGCAACACCCTCACATGGATTCCCAATCAGCCACCCGACGCCGTCGTTTACCCACAAAATACCGAGGAGGTGCAGCAGATCGTCCGGATCTGTGCGGCGAATGGCGTGGCCGTCATTCCATTCGGGGTTGGAACTTCGCTTGAGGGCCACGTAAATGCGCCGGTTGGCGGCGTGTCGATCGATTTCCGCGACATGAACAGAATTATCGCGGTTCACGCGGAGGACCTCGATTGTGTCATCGAGCCCGGGATTACCCGGAAGGCGCTTAACGAACAGCTACGCGACAGCGGTCTTTTCTTTCCCATCGATCCCGGCGCGGACGCTTCGCTCGGAGGGATGGCGGCGACCCGCTGCTCCGGCACGAATGCCGTGCGCTACGGCACCATGAAGGACAATGTCATCGCGCTTAAGGTCGTGCTGTCCAACGGTGAGGTGATCGATACTGCGCGACGGGCCAAGAAGACGTCAGCTGGCTACGACCTCACGCGTCTTATGGTCGGCTCTGAAGGTACGCTCGGGGTCATTACACGGCTGACACTGAAGCTCTCGGGCATTCCGGAAGCGATTTCTGGCGGGATATGTCCATTCCCCTCAGTCGAAGCGTGCTGCAATACGGCCATCCATACGATTCAGTCAGGCATTCCGGTTGCGCGAATTGAGCTTTTGGACTCCCTGCAGGTGCGTGCGTGCAATCTCCACTCAAATTTGGGGTTGCCTGAAACACCCATGTTGTTCCTAGAGTTCCACGGAACGGAAGCCTCGGTCGCCGAGCAGTCCAAACGCTTCGGCGACATCGCAGCCGAATTCGGGGGCGGTCCTTTTACTTGGACCACGCGGCCTGAAGAACGCACCCGTCTGTGGGAGGCGCGACATCATGCAGCACTGTCGAATTTCGCACTGCGCCCGGGGGCGACGATGGTGGCCACCGACGTCTGTGTGCCTATCTCGCGCTTGGCGGAATGTATGACTGAAACACAGCGCGACATAGAAGCGAGCCGCATCCTTGCGCCGATTGTCGGTCATGTCGGCGATGGTAATTTTCACCTGACGTTGCTTGTCGATATGGATGATCGCGACGAGCTCAAGCGCGCCGAGGCTTTGTCGGAACGCCTGGTTGAGCGGGCGCTTGCGATGGATGGGACCTGCACTGGCGAGCACGGGGTTGGGCAGGGCAAGATGAAATATCTGGCCGCAGAACATGGAGAGGCAGCGTTAGATGTGATGGCTTCCATCAAGCGGGCGCTCGACCCTCACAACATCATGAATCCGGGTAAGATTGTCACGCTTTCCTGACATGGCGACATAGATTTGCCGCCATAAATCGCCAATATAGCCTCGATTTACAACTGGCTGAGGGTCGCGCCGATTGCGGCTTCGGCGTCGGAGCGGGTTTTGCAGACCACCCTGCTTGGATTAGCGATCGCAATCATTCTGGCGCTTCTGGCGGCGCTGGTCGGTCCGCTGCTGATCGATCTAGGCAACTATCGGTCTTTGTTCGAAGCGGAAGCGCATCGTCTTACCGGCGTCAACATCCGTGTGACGGGAGCAATCGACGCGCGACTGCTTCCGTCGCCCCGTCTCACATTGCATGACCTCACAGTCGGTGACGGCGATGACGCGATCCGTGTCCGTTCGCTCGACGTCGAATTCGCCCTTGGCTCGTTGATGCGCGGGGAATGGCGCGCCACGGAGATGCAGCTTGCGGGGCCACAAGTGAGTCTTGGCCTGGATGCTTCGGGCCACGTGCACGCGCCGAGCCTCGCAGTTTCGTTCAGGCCCGACGACCTTTCGATAAATCGGCTTCGGATCGAGGACGGGACGATCACGCTTACCAATGGCGGAAATGACGGAAGCATCACGCTTGGGCGCGTGTCTTTCAAAGGCGAACTTCGGTCTCTGGTAGGGCCAATGAAAGGCGAGGGCAGCGTGACCGTCGCCGGCAAACGTTACCCCTACCGCCTTACAACAAACCGTTTGGGCGACGACGGCTCGATGAGGCTTCGCGTCAATGTCGACCCGGCTGACTATCCCCTCAGCATTGAAGCCGACGGCGCGCTCGCTTTCGGTGCGGGGGAGCCGAGTTTCGACGGCACTGTAAATCTGTCTCGGCCTGTTGGAATTGCTGGGCGCAATGCTGCCGAACCAGCGGATGCATTGACGCAGCCTTGGCGGATTGGAGGAAGGGTCAAGGCGACTGGGAAATCGGCCCTAATAGAGAATGTCGAGTTCCAGTACGGTTCGGAAGAACAGGGATTCAAGCTGACCGGGGTTGCCGATCTGAAATTCGGACGTGACCCGCGGTTCCAAGGCGTCCTGTCCGGTCGACAAATTGACGTCGACCGAGTGGTCTCCGGCGGTACAAGCCAATCGCCTGTCGCCGTCATGCGGAAGCTCACGGAATTGGGGACTGCCGCATTCCGCACCACGCTCCCGGTGCAACTTGGCTTAGGCATCGACCTCGTCACGCTCGGGGGGAACACCATCCAGAACGTGCGTGGCGACATCAGTAGCAGCGGGGACGGATGGAATCTCGATCGTTTTGAATTCCGCGCCCCCGGCATGACTCAGGTGCGGGTCAGTGGTCGTCTCGCGGTTGGCACGAATGATGTGGCTTTTACGGGGCCTGCTGAGATCGAGGCATCTGACCCTAGAATTTTGGCAGCCTGGCTAGAGGGTCGCGGCGAGAGCCAACAGGGTGGTGATCTTCGACCCATGAGCCTTCGCGGCGACCTGGTTCTTTCCTCGGAAAAGATAGCGGTCGACCATTTGAACCTGGAGTTCAACCGACAGCCTTTGACGGGGCGCTTCGCCTATTTTCTGCCGTCCGGGAATTGTCCCGCCAGAGTTGACGCCGAACTGAAGGCGGCTCAGTTCGACTTTGATTCAGCTCTCGATTTTAGCAAGGCCCTGCTCGCCGGGTCGGCTCTCGATCGTCCGCGCGAGATAAGCCTCAAAGCCGACATTGGCCGGGCGACGTTTGCCGGCATCGAAGCTGGTGATGCGCATGCGCTAATAAAAGTGGATGGCGATGGTTTGGTCATCGACCGCCTGTCGATCGGCGATTTTGCGGGAGGGAACTTCGCTGCGAGCGGGCGCATCGAAACCGGCGGGCATGCGCCCCGCGGTGCGGTGTCAGTCGATTTCGAAGCGAAACAAACTGCCGCCCTTGCGGCTGTTGCCGCGAAGCTCTCCACCGAAAGGGCGCGACCGGCCATAGGACTGATGGAGCGTTTCGGGCGGGGAAAATTGCACGCCAAACTCGAAATGAACGGGGACGACAAGTCTCCGGTGACGGACGCGCAACTCGCGTTGAATGGTAACCTCGACGATCTACGAATTGATGCCCGCGCGCGGGTAAGTGCCGATTGGAACAGGCTGTCTACGGCAAACGTTCGCATAGAAGCAGCCATGGACGCGGCGCGGTCCGCGCAACTGCTAAAATTCATGAATCTCGACCAGCTGGTCGCTGCTGGAAACGGCCCGGGACAGTTGAAGGTTCAATTGGCGGGACCGGTCAACGGCGATATGACGTTTGACACGCAATTATCCGGAGAGGGCCTGTCTGCGCGTGCGATTGGAACCGGCAGCTATTCCGACGCTCAAGGGATAAAGGCTGCGGTCGGATTGCAGATAAACGAAGCTGACCTGAAGCCGCTACGGTCGACAGCCGGGGGGTCTCTACCGCTCCGGATGAAGTCGCGTGTATCTCTCGCAGCCGGGACGATGACATTTGATGACATCGACGCGAAGATTGCAGGATCCACCGTTCGCGGACGTCTTGCGGTGGGCGAAGCGACACCGCGGCGGATCGATGGATCGATCGAAGCCGACGCGGCCGATGTGCCGGCACTCATTGCTCGTGCAATCGGCCTGCAACCGCAAGCCTCCGAGAAAGACGCCGCGTGGAATTGGTCCGGTGAACCATTTGGCACCGGATTGCTCGGCACGTTTACGGGCAGGCTTGCACTCAAAGTTGCGCGCGCCGACGTTTTGTCGCAATTGACCGCGCGTCAGTTCAGCACCGCACTACGATTTGCCAACAATGAATTGTCCTTGGAAGACATTACGGGAGATTTGGCAGGAGGACGCCTTTCCGGAAGAATTTTGTTCCGGAGCGGCGATGATGGGTTGACCTCGCAGCTGAAGGTGTCCCTGTCGGGCGCCAATGCGGCGCCACTGTTTGCGTGGACGACGCGACCATCCATAGGTGGGTCGCTCGACTTAACCGCTGACCTGACGGGCACTGGCCTCAGTCCAATCGCTCTCATCGGTTCACTGAAGGGATCTGGTAAAATCGTGCTGGCTGACGCCAAACTGTTCAGCCTCGACGCACGGGCTTTCGACGTTGTCACCCGTGCAGTTGATCAAGGTCTTGTCGTCGACAATGGACGCATTTCCGACCTCGCTGGAAAATCTTTGGCCAATGGGCAGTTTTCTCTGAAGCATGCAGAATTCCCGTTTCAGATTGCTTCTGGGCAATTGGGGCTGGCAGATGTTTCGGTCGAGAGTAAAGAGGCGGGTCTGTCGGTCACTGGCATGCTCGATCTCACCAACGGATCGTTGGATACCAAGCTGACGCTATCGGGCGCGAATGATCCTGGCGGATCTCGGCCGAAAATTTTCGTGTCGTTGGGAGGACCCGTGACGGCGCCGTCGCGAAGCGTCGACGTGTCCGCATTAAGCGGATGGCTCACGCTACGGGCGGTCGAAAATCAGACCAAACGGCTGCGCGCGATTGAAAATGTCCCGCCACAACCTCAAGGGCGAGGCTTGCCCAAGAAGCAAGCTCCCGCCCTTCCGGCACCCATTGATATCAGGCCCGCGCCCACGCCGCGAAGCGCGGGCCAGCCTGCTGCCTCAGTCCGCTCGCAGAACTGAATGAACCACGCGCGGGCTTTGAATCTCGCGAGCCTCAGTTTGCGGGATACGCTCCTCACCGTGGATCCGGTAGTGGTCGAGGACAAAAAGGCGAATCGCGGATGACAGATTTCCGTGGCGACGATCCGTGTCGATGGACGCCACCAGGTCTGACAGAGTGACCTCTCTGCCATTCGCGATTTCTTTCAGTCCTTTCCAGAATGCGTCTTCGAGACTCACACTCGTCTTATGGCCCGCGATTACGATCGAGCGTTTGACAACCGGAGATTTCATTGATGGTCCCCTATTTCGACCCGGTGCCGATCGAGGTCACGCCCGGCTTTCGCCTGACGCGCGGCTTCAATCTTGCGAACGTTTTTGGGCTGACCAGAGGCAAGGCGATTGGCGTGCGCACGTTGCTCGTGCTGTCGCCGCTTGTCCCGCTTTCGAACGGTCCGAAGATTGATCACTTCAGCCATTCCGTCGCCCCTCGATGGTAACGGGTTACGTTTCAGTTCGGCGCTCACCTGAATGCGAAGCATTGCTATCAAATGCGCCGACACGTTGGCGGAAAGGTGCCTTTACGACGAACTCCACAAGACAGCTTTGAAACAGTTTGGCCGATTGGCGCTGTAGTTCAATACACGGTTGGTTGATCACAAAAGTGAAACAAGTGATGCTTGCCGGAAATGAGTAGAAATGGGGAATGTAATTTGCGAGGTACCCTGGAACTTCCAAATGTATATTTAAATGTTCAAAAGTTTATACTAGCGAAGACATGAAAACGCCCTTGGCGAAACTCTAGGGAAAGGTTTTCTTGTTGGGAAATTTGACATGCTGCTTCCGTAGAATAGTAGCCGGATACGTATATACGGTCCTCATCAATACATGGTGTTTAGCGGAATAGACTCTCGATTTTATTGCGCATCTTTGCGTCAGCGGGGCGATTTTCGCTAGAGTCTGACCCACCTGGGTACCAGTCAATCACCGTGGGCGAGTCATTTTTTCGGGCTGGACCAGACGATCGAATTCAAGTCCGCTAACAAATCCAAGTCGAAGCGCCTCTTCACGGAGAGTTGTACCGTTCGCGTGCGCCGCCTTTGCGACTTGCGCAGCCTTGTCATACCCGATCTTTGGGGCAAGCGCGGTCACCAACATGAGCGATCGCTCCATGTGTTCGCGGATGCGCGGTTCGTTCGCCCGGATCCCAACGACACAATTGTCGGTAAAGGAATTCACGGCATCGGCAAGCAGCCTGATCGACTGCAGCATGCAATAGGCGAGAATCGGCTTGTAGACGTTGAGCTCAAAGTGCCCTTGGCTTCCGGCGATAGTGATGGTGGTCTGGTTACCGAAGACTTGGCAGCAGACCATGGTTAAAGCCTCGCTCTGTGTCGGATTTGTTTTCCCGGGCATGATGGAAGAGCCGAGTTCATTACTCGGCAGGATTAATTCGCCGAGACCGGAACGGGGCCCGGATCCAAGCAGCCGAATATCGTTTGCAATCTTGTAAAGAGCGGTCGCGGCCGAGTTGATAGCGCCGTGCACAAACACATACGCATCATGACCGGCCATATGTTCAAATTTGTTCGTCGCGCTGACGAACGGCAGCTTTGTCAGCCGCGCGATGCGACGTGCCACGGCCTTGGCAAATTGGGGCTTTGAATTGATTCCGGTGCCGACCGCCGTGCCGCCCTGCGCGAGCGGATAGAGTTCTCGCTGTGCCTGCATGAGCCGCATCAGTGATGATTTTACCTGCGCCGCGTAGCCGGAAAATTCCTGGCCCAATGTAATGGGAGTTGCATCCATTGTATGGGTGCGCCCGATCTTGACGATGTTTGCAAACTCCCGGGCTTTCTTGTCCAGTGCCTTGTGAAGGTGTGCCAGCGCCGGCTTGAGGTGTCGCTCGATCTCCGTCGCTGCTGCGATGTGCATGGCCGTCGGGATCGAGTTGTTCGACGACTGGCTCATGTTCACATGGTCGTTCGGATGGATCGGCGACTTTGCGCCAAGCGTGCCGCCGAGCCTGAGATTGGCGGCGTTGGCGATCACTTCATTGACGTTCATGTTGGTCTGCGTGCCCGATCCGGTTTGCCATACCGAAAGCGGAAAGTGCTCGTCCAATTTGCCGTCAGCGATGTCCTGAGCAATGGAAGCGATGGCAGACGCACGCTTGCGGTCGAGCGACCCAAGTTGCCGGTTGACCTCGGCAGCCGCGCGTTTGATGACGCCGAGCGCGTGCACGATCTTGATCGGCATGCGTTCAGTGCCGATTCGAAAATTATGCAGTGACCGTTCGGTTTGTGCGCCCCAAAGCCGGTCGGCAGGAATCTCGAGAGGGCCGAAAGCGTCACTCTCAATACGCGTTCCGGCGGATTTACTGCGTGCCTTGGCCATGTGACCCTTCCGAGATCATCAAAATCGACCGCGTCGGAGCGAAACTAAGCCGACTGCAACGGAAACAACAATGTTGGTCGCGAGCCACCGAGGAAGGCAGGACTATTTTTTACGAAAGCGATCAAGGCGTACCACTTCTCCGCCGCCACCGCTGGTCGGCTTTTCCGGCTTTTCGCGCTTGGAGACCGGAGACGGCCGCGTTGTTTTTTCTTTTTCTGGCTCGCTCGCGGCAACGGGCGCTGGTGGGCTCGCCGGCAACCGCTTCTTCTTGGTACTTGCAGTAGGCGCCTCCTGCATATTTGCAGGCGTCGGGCGTTCGTCCCCTTCCGTTACTTCTTCGAATTGCAAACCAAACTGAACGGACGGATCGAAAAAGCCGTTGATGGCCTCAAAAGGCACGGTCAGCCGCTCCGGAATTCCGCCGAATGACAGACCAACCTCAAAATCCCCGTCTCCGACTTTTAGATCCCAGAACTGGTGTTGAAGAATGATCGTCATCTCTTCGGGATATTGCGCGCGGAGACGATCCGACACTCGCACGCCGTCTGCGCGTGTATCGAACGAAATGTAGAAATGATGGTCGCCCGGCAGGCCCTTCTTAGCGGTATCGGTCAGCACACTGCGTACGACGCCGCGCAATGCCTGTTGAGTGAGAAGATCGTAGCGAATCTGGTCGGCCATGGAGAGTTGAAGCCTGGGTGAATCATCCAATGCTACCGCGACGCATGCTGGAAGCGCTATCCCCGCGCGGAAGCTATGGCCTGCCTGTCATATTTGGTGCCGCTCCGGACAGAAAAGTGGAGGCTTCTGTTGCCAGGTGCCTCCGGACCCCGCCTGACGGAGCTTAACCCGTCAGGGCTTTAGATTAGGCTTTTCGAGACTGCTTACGCAGCCGCTTTAAGCCCAGCATAGTTGTTGTCGTTAGCAACTATGATTTTGGCCCGATATCGGCGGTACCATGCCGAGCAAAAGCGCGCCCTTTACACCCTCGTCGATCCTATTTCGCCCCCGCCAAAACCTGTCCTCGACGGGCTTTGGTGGAGGCGCCGGGTACTGCCCCCGGGTCCGATAGGCTTATTACGACGGCCATTTATCGCCATAGCCGGGTTGCCCCGGCGCAAAGAATATAGGCGCTGAAGGTTACCGAAGAAAGAGCGGTCGATTGGCCCTAAAAACAGGCGCTTATAGCTGAGGCGGCGTCGTATCCGCGTAGCCATAGGAATAGGGGCCGGGAAATTCGCCAACCGGTACAACGTGGGTGACCACGCTTCCGAATCCCGGTCCGGGCAGCCATGCATGCAAATGGAATGCAGGCGGTTCAATTCTGAAAACCTCAGGCCAGCGTGGTTCGAATTCAAGCGTGACGGCCTGCTCGCCGGCCGGACAGATGCTGGCTGAGACGCCTGCGAACACTGTTTGCGCCGCGCGATGAACATGTCCTGCCGCGATCAAAAGCGCGCGCGGGTGTCGTCTAAGAACAACGGCAAGTGCGTCGGCGTTTCGTAGCCGCGCGGCGTCTGTGTACACAATCCCCGTGTCAAACGGCGGGTGATGCAAAAAGAGGAAGGCAGGTCGTGTGGTCGACGCGCCGAGCGCTCCGTCGAGCCAGGTAAGCGTTGGTGCATCAAGCTCGCCGTGCGCCGCACCGGTCACAGTTGAATTGATCAGGAAAATATCGAGTCCACCGATGCGGCGCACTGTATTGAGCGCGCTGTCCGTCATTCCGTAGGTGGGATCGGGGAAGGTCTCGCGCACGAGTGCACGGCGGTCATGATTGCCGGGAATTGCCACGAATGGCACCTGCAGAGCGCCAAGCAGCTTTGTCGCATGCGTGTACTCTTCCGGCAGCGCTGAATTGGCGATGTCTCCGGAAATGACCACCAGGTCCGGGCGCGGCGAAAGGCCATTCAACGTACCGATAGTCCGCAAAAGCGCCGCGGCGGTGTCCACACGACCGTAGGCCAGTGCACCGGGCCGGGTAATGTGCAGGTCCGAGATCTGAGCGATTAATATGGGCCGCGCGGCCAATGTCTTTCTCCGGCCTGATCGCACGGTGGTCTGTTATCGCATGGGAAAGTAAATATTGGTTACCGCCGCCGCCATCTCATTGTCGCGCAGAGGGAAGATTTGCACGCCAACGCCTAGTCGCTGCTTTCAGCCCGTTGTATTTTGTCGGCGCATGTCGGCATCCACCGCGCCACCATCTTCCTCAACGGCAATTCGCCCCAAGCTTTCTGAACTTTTTCGTGCCTTCGTGATCGTTTCGATTTCGGGGTTTGGCGGCGCACTTCCGTGGGCGCGGCGAATGATTGTCGAACAGCGTCGTTGGATGACGGCCGAAGAATTCAACGAAGCTTTCGCACTCTCTCAATTTCTACCCGGACCGAATGTTGTGAATTTTTCCGTCGTGTTTGGCTCGCGCTTTGGCGGTGCGCCCGGAGCGGCTGTGGCTCTGGCTGGGCTGATGGGGCCACCTTTAATCGTTGTCACCATTCTCGCCGTTCTCTATGCGCGTTACGGCGACGTCGAAGTGCTTGGTCGTATTCTCACCGGCATTACGGCGGCCGCTACCGGTCTGCTGATCTCGGTGGTTGCCAAAATGGCAACCCCATTGTTCAGCAAACGGTGGGACTGGGCGCCTCTCGTTGCAATCGCAGCCTTTGTTGGCGTGGCTATCATGCAGTGGCCGCTGCCGTTGGTGTTCGCAGTGCTCGCGCCGATCAGCGTTGCGTGCGCGTGGATCACAAGATGAATGACAGCCCGTTGATTGCGCTGGCCGGCTATTTTGCGCTGTTGTCGTTGTTTGCGGTTGGCGGCGCCAATGCGGCGATTCCGGAAATGCATCGCATCGCGGTCGAGGTGATGCATTGGATGAGTGATCGGCAGTTCGCCGACAGTTTCGCAATTGCGCAGGTTTCTCCCGGACCGAACATCATCATCGTGACGTTGATCGGATATCACGTCGCTGGTCTGGCGGGTGCGGCCGTAGCGACAGCGGCGATGTGCGGGCCGACCTGCGTTCTGGCGTTTCTGGTGGCGCGCACCTGGGATCGTTTCAAGGAGGCGCGCTGGCGTATCGCCATTCAGGCCGGTCTGGTTCCAGTATCGCTGGGACTGATTGCCGCCAGCGCTTTCGTGCTTGCGCGGAGCGCCGATCATAACATTTATGCTGCTGCGATTACTGCGATAACCGCGATAGTCGGCTTTGCGACCCGCATAAATCCCCTGTGGATTTTCGCGGTGGGTGGGGTCCTGGGCCTGTCCGGCTGGCTTTAGAGGGATAGCCAAACATCCGCGCTTCCGGCCGGGGTGTCTCGTGTGCTAGGGAACAGTCGGCGGGGGCCGGCCCAAGAACAAAGAAACAAGAAGCAAGAATAAAGAGGAGGGAGGAACACGATGTCCGAGGGGGCAAAGACCTCCGCGAACGGGGGTGGGTTTCGCTTCAAGGTGCGTGGCCCACGCGATTTTTACGGCGGGCTCGCGCTGATCGCGTTGGCGATCGTCGCCATCTTGGCCTCGGGCGATCTTCCGGGTACTCACGGCTTTGCGTTCGGGCCCGGCACTGCGCCGCGTTTGTTTGCCGGCCTGCTTGCTATTGTGGGCGCCCTTGTTGCTCTCGGCGGACTGCTCTTCGACGGGCCGCCGCTCGACAGTTATGCCATTCGCGGCCCGGCCTGGGTCATCCTGGCCATCCTTGCTTTTGCCGGCATGATCCGCGGCTTCAACTTGGGTTTTGTCAGCCTTCCCCCGCTGGGGCTCGTTCCTTCAACCTTTGCCGCATTCATGGTCTCGATTTTCGGCTCGAGCGAAATGCGATGGATTGAAAGCCTGATCGCTGCGGTGGTGATGACGGCGTTTTGCGTTGTTCTGTTCGTCTACTTGCTGCAACTGCCGTTTCAGCTTTGGCCCTGGTACTGAGAAGATAGACCATCATGAGTGAACTTCTGGCCAATCTTGCACTCGGCTTCTCGGTCGCCGCTCATCCATACAACATAGGCTTCTGTCTGCTCGGCGCGCTCGTCGGCACATTGGTCGGTGTGCTCCCAGGCATCGGCACCGTTGCGACGGTTGCCATGCTGCTCCCGATCACATTCGGATTGCCGCCCGTCGGCGCGCTGATCATGCTCGCCGGAATCTATTACGGCGCCCAATATGGCGGCTCGACCACATCGGTGCTGGTCAACATTCCCGGCGAGGCGACCTCGGTCGTTACATGTCTCGATGGCCATCAGATGGCTCGGCAAGGCCGCGCCGGCGCGGCTCTCTCTATCGCCGCCATCGGCTCGTTTTTCGCCGGTTGCGTGTCGACGGTGCTGGTCGCCGCGCTCGGCGTGCCGCTGACCTCAATTGCCCTGCTGTTCGGACCGGCGGAATACTTTTCGCTGATGGTGCTCGGCCTCATTTTCGCGGTGGTCCTTGCCAAGGGCTCGGTGCTCAAAGCCATCGCCATGATCCTGACCGGCCTCTTGCTGTCGATGGTCGGTTCGGACCTTGAGACTGGCGCCGGTCGCATGACCTTCGATATCGCCGAACTGTCGGATGGCATCGGCTTCACCAACGTGGCGATGGGCGTCTTCGGTTTTGCGGAAATCATCCGCAACCTGGAAATGTCGCAGGAAAGCCGCGACATCGTGAAGGCCAAGATCAAGGGCCTGATGCCAACGCGGAAGGACCTGATCGACTCATCCGGTGCAATTGCACGCGGAACTATTCTCGGGTCGTTACTCGGTATCCTTCCCGGTGGCGGTGCCGTCGTCGCTTCGTTCGCCGCCTACACCTTCGAAAAGCGCATTTCGAAAACACCGGAGCGCTTCGGTCGCGGCGCCATCGAGGGCGTTGCGGCGCCGGAAAGTGCCAACAACGCCGCGGCGCAGACATCATTCATTCCGCTCCTCACGCTTGGCATTCCGCCCAATGCGGTGATGGCATTGATGGTTGGCGCGATGACCATCCACGGCATCGTCCCGGGCCCGCAGGTCATGACCAAGCAGCCGGAGCTGTTCTGGGGCATGATCGCCTCAATGTGGCTCGGCAATCTGATGCTGGTCATCATCAATCTGCCGCTGGTCGGTGTGTGGGTGACGCTGCTGCGTGTGCCGTATCGCTTGCTCTATCCCTCCATCATCGTGTTCTGCTGTATCGGCATCTACTCCATCAACAACTCGCCGACTGACGTGGTGATTGCTGCGATCTTCGGTCTTTTCGGTTACTGGCTGACCAAGCACGAGTTCGAACCGGCACCTCTTGTGCTTGCCTTCGTCCTGGGTCCGCTGATGGAAGAGAATCTGCGCCGCGCTATGCTAATCGCGCGGGGCGACGTCACTGTGTTCGCCACGCGGCCGATCTCGGCCGGGCTTCTTGCGGTCGCGTTGTTTCTGCTGGTGCTCGCCGCTCTTCCTATGATCCGCAAACGACGCGACGAAGTGTTCGTCGAATAACGCCAAAATGGGCTGGCGGGCTCGCGCCCGTCGCCCGTTAATCAGCCCGCGACGGCTCCGCTCACCGCTACTAGCCCGGCCGCAAGGATGACGAGCTGAACCGAGAAGGCGGTGATGTTGGCGTCCCATCTCTTGGCGATGATCGCGACAGGCGCCTTGAAGGGCTGATAGCCGTTTTGGTCGTAAGCCGCGCCGCCATAGACCGGCATCGCGATGAGTGCTGCAAAAAACGCGGCATAAACAATCGCCCCCATGAGCGCCACCAGATAGAGCCGTTCCACAGCGAGCGGCCCGGGCCACCAGATCAACGCGAAGGCAAGTAGTCCGAAGCCTACATAACTCAAGATCTGCCAGACGACATGGAAGCGCGCGTGGGGTGTCCATGCCGGATTTGTCGCGTGCGTCTTATTGAAATCAGCGACGACAGTCAGAACCGCCCAGCCGACAGTCATCAGTGAGAAAAGGACGCGAGCGATGAGAATGCGATCGAAGCTCATGGCGACCCCCAATACGGCATCGCGATACTATCAGATTTGACAGGTGGTCGGACCGTAAAACAGCGCATTTCAGCCGTTGATAAAGCGTGCCGGCCGTTGTCGTCGGGGGTAAGCTTCCCCACCTTCCGAGTCGTGGAAAGAATCGACGATCGATGCGCCAGTATCTCGATCTGATGGAACTCATCCTTAGCCGCGGTGCGGAAAAGCGCGACCGCACGGGTACGGGCACCTTGTCGGTCTTTGGCTATCAAATGCGCTTTGCGCTCGACGAAGGTTTTCCACTGCTGACGACCAAAAAACTTCATCTGAAATCGATCATATACGAGCTGCTTTGGTTCCTGGCGGGCGATACCAACGTCAAATATCTGCAGGATAATGGGGTGCGGATCTGGGATGAGTGGGCCGATGACCGCGGCAACCTCGGTCCGGTCTACGGTCATCAGTGGCGTTCCTGGCCGACACAGGACGGCCAAACGATCGATCAGATCGGCAATGTGATTCAGATGATCCGGCGCAATCCGGATTCCCGTCGCCTGATTGTTACTGCGTGGAATCCCGCTGATGTCGATAAAATGGCATTACCCCCGTGCCATTGCCTGTTTCAGTTTTACGTCGCCGACGGCAAGCTCTCGTGCCAGCTTTATCAGCGCTCGGCGGACGTTTTCCTCGGGGTGCCGTTTAATATTGCCTCCTATGCGCTGCTTACGCTGATGGTGGCCCAGGTGACCGGCTACAAGCCTGGCGACTTCATCCATACGTTCGGCGACGCGCATTTGTACCTGAATCACCTGGAGCAAGCGCGGCTCCAGTTGTCGCGCGCGCCACGACATTTGCCGACGGTGCGTTTGAATCCGACTGTGAAGGACATATTCGCGTTTCGCTATGAAGATTTCACGATCGAGAATTACGATCCGCATCCCCACATCAGGGCCGAAGTGGCCGTGTAACCGGTCGCAAAAAACATGTGCTTTTGTTGTCGCCGTTTGTATGCATCAAGCTAAGACGATTTTAATTGGAACTCTGGCCAGTACGAATTTTCCACTCATCGCAAGATGCTCGATCGTTAGTGAATTATCAGAACAATCGTTCTAGCATTGATCACGGATCGCCGGATCATGTCGTGCCTTTTGACAAAATCTATCTGTGATTTCCCAAGCGGGAGCGCGGATCTATTTCACCAAAGGGTTCTTGTCCCGGAGACGCATTCCGTTGCCGGGACGTCGATATGAAAATCGTGCTGGTTGCAGCGCTCGGCGACAATTCGGTCATCGGCCGTGAGGGTCAACTCCCATGGCGGTTGAAGTCCGATCTCCAGCATTTTCGGAAGCTTACTCTCAATCGTCCGGTGATCATGGGTCGCAAGACCCTTGAGTCCATTGGGAAGGTGCTTGACGGTCGAACAAACATCGTGCTCACGCGCGATTTGAGTCTTGTCGCACCGGGCACCGTGTTGGCCACGAGCCTCGATGCGGCACTCAGCTTTGCGCGCAGCGACGCAATCCGACGTGGGGTCGATGAAATCATGGTGATAGGCGGCGGCGATATTTTTGCTGCAACCATGCCGATGGCTGATCGGCTGGAGATTACCCATGTGCACGTTTCGCCCGATGGGGATGCGCTGTTCCCGCCAATCGAGCCGGAGGTCTGGCAAGAGGTAGCGCACGAGGATCGCTATGCTGGGCCGGACGACGATGCCAACTTCACTTTGGCGACATATGTAAGACGTTAATCCGCCCGCAGTAGCGGCATCGGAGCGCGTTGTAACGGGCCTTAGGGTCCCCTATAACCCCTCCCAACTAAGGTCAGCCGGGTAAATAGCCGGCGCGGGAGATATCATTCAATGCCTTGGACTAATCAGGGCGGCGGAGGGCCGTGGGGCAGTGGTGGCAAGGGTCCTTGGGGCTCAGGGCCGCAATCACCGGGGCCAACTCCGCCCGATCTCGAGGAAATCCTGCGCCGTGGCCAGGACAGACTGCGACGCGTGCTGCCAGGCGGCAACCTGGGCGGACGCGGCCTCGCTCTCATCGCGCTCGGCGTTCTAGCGCTTTGGGGATTTTCCGGCTTCTTCAGGGTCGAGCCGGACGAGTTGGGTGTTGTGCTTCGTTTCGGGAAGCAAGTACGCGAAGTACAGCCGGGCCTGAATTATCATTTGCCGTATCCGATCGAGACTGTGTTAACGCCCAAGGCGTTGCGCGTAAACAAAATCGACATCGGCATGCGGGTCGTTGATGACGTCCGACGCGGCGGCACGACAGTCCGCGACGTGCCGGAGGAGAGCCTGATGCTCACCGGCGACGAGAATATCGTCGACGTGGATTTTTCGGTGCTATGGAAAGTGAAACCGACAGGCGTCGGGGAATTCCTCTTCAATATCCAAAATCCGGAAGGAACTGTGAAAGCGGTGGCGGAAAGCGCCATGCGCGAGGTGATTGGCCGCTCTGAGATCCAGCCGATCCTCACCGGCGCGCGGCAGACCATCGAGACTGCCGTGCAGGACCTGATGCAGAAAACGCTCGACCACTATGGGGCAGGAATCATCATACAGCAGGTGCAGCTGCAGAAGGTCGATCCGCCTGCGCAAGTAATCGATGCTTTCCGAGATGTGCAGGCCGCGCGCGCCGATCTTGAACGTGCAGTCAATGAGTCGCAGACATATGCCAACCGCGTCGTTCCGGAAGCGCGCGGTAGGGTGGCGCAGATCACGCAGGCTGCGGAAGCTTACAAGTCGCAGACGGTGGCCGAAGCAACCGGCCAGACATCGCGATTCCTGAAAATCTATGAGCAATACAAGAAGGCTCCGGACGTCACCCGCGAGCGCATGTATCTCGAAACCATGGAACGGGTGCTCGGCGGCACGGACAAGATCATTTTGGATTCGAGTGCCGGCGGCAGTGGCGTAGTCCCGTATTTGCCGCTCAACGAGCTCTCTCGCCCGCCGCAGCCGCGCGCCCAGCCGCAGACGGGAGGCCGCCAATGAGACTGAATTTCCTCGGCGGCATCCTCGCCGTTCTTGTCGTAGCCGCGCTCATCATCGGCTACTCGTCACTGTTCACAGTCTATCAGACTCAACAGGCGCTGGTGATTCGCCTGGGACAACCTGTCCGCGTGGTCAACGAGCCCGGCCTTAACGTCAAGGCCCCGTTCATCGACTCGGTTGTCTACATCGATAAACGCATTCTTGATCTGGAGGCTCCGTCGCAGGAAGTGATCGCCTCGGACCAGAAACGGTTGGTGGTAGATGCGTTCGCGCGATACCGTATTCAGGAGCCGCTCCGGTTCTATCAGACACTTGGCTCGATCTCAGGCGCCAACTCCCAGCTGTCCATTCTCCTCAATTCGGCGCTACGCCGCGTGCTGGGCGAGGTAACATTCACCCATGTGGTCCGCGATCAACGCGCCGACCTCATGTCGCGCATCCGCGAACTGGTTGACCGCGAGGCTACCGCGTATGGCATCCAGGTGGTGGATGTACGTATCCGACGCGCCGACCTCCCGGAGCAAAATAGCCAAGCCGTTTATCAGCGCATGCAGACCGAACGCCAGCGTGAGGCGGCGGAATTCCGCGCCCAGGGCGCACAGCGTGCTCAGGAAATCCGCTCGCGCGCTGACCGTGAAGTCACGGTACTGGTCGCCGAGGCAACCTCGAAATCGGAGCAGATTCGCGGTGAGGGCGATGCGATCCGGAATCAGATCTTTGCGGATGCCTTTAATCTGGATCAGGACTTCTTTGCCTTCTACCGTTCGATGCAGGCCTACGAACATGGCCTGAAGTCGACCGACACGCGAATGCTGCTCAAGCCCGACTCAAGCTTTTTCCGCTTTTTTTCCGATCCTTCCGGCAAGTCGCGGGACAGGGCGCCGTCGACCGGCCAGGCTCCCACCCGGTAGCAAATAGCGAGTGGCATGTCGGACTTTCTGGCCGCGCTCGGACTGGTTTTCGTCATCGAGGGGTTGATCTTTGCGGCCTTTCCGGACGCGGCGAAGCGAGCCATGGCTAGTGTTCTGGAAACGCCCGATAGCTCACTGCGTCTGATCGGGATCGGGTCGGCTCTCGTCGGGCTTATAGTGGTCTGGTTGGTTCGCGGATGAGATGCAACCGGCTTCGCGTGGTATTGTCTCAGAGTGCCCTTGAATCGCCTGCCGGTCGGGGCCACTCTCACTGAAATCTAACTCCCAGGAGATTCGACGCCCATGGGCGCACACTATTTCCGCTTGAGGAACCCGGTCGGCCGCGCTGGCTTGGCCATTTTAACAGCTGCAGCCATCTCCTGGCCGGCCTTCACCGTGCCCGCGGCGGCTCGCGGGCCTGAGGGAATAGCGGATGTGGCCGAACAGGTCATAGACGCCGTTGTCAACGTCTCGACCAAGCAATCCGTCGATCTCCGAAGTGGTGGCGCCATGCCACAATTGCCGCCGGGCTCGCCGTTTGAGGAGTTCTTTGAGGAATTCTTCAAGAACCGGCGCGGTCAACCGGGCCAACCAGGCCAAAACGGGCAAAACGGCCAGAACAACCAAACGCCTACGCCACGTCGCGTCAATTCGCTTGGCTCTGGTTTCATTGTTGATGCGGCGGGCCTCGTCGTTACCAACAATCACGTCATTGCCGACGCTGACGAAGTCAATGTCATTCTCAATGATGGAACCACTCTGAAGGCCGAGGTTGTCGGCCGCGACCAAAGAACCGATCTCGCGTTGCTCAGGGTCAAGCCGACCAAACCGCTGAAGGCGGTAAAATTCGGCGACAGCGAAAAATTGCGACTCGGTGAATGGGTGATTGCAATCGGCAATCCGTTCAGCCTGGGTGGAACGGTCACCGCCGGGATCGTATCGGCGCGCAACCGCGATATCCAGTCCGGACCGTACGACAACTACATTCAGACAGACGCCGCGATCAATCGCGGCAACTCGGGCGGTCCGTTGTTCAACCTGAATGGCGAGGTGATCGGTGTAAACACCGCGATTATTTCGCCGTCCGGCGGTTCGATCGGCATCGGGTTTGCCGTTCCCTCGAAGACGGCCTTACCGGTGATTGATCAACTGCGTGAGTTCAAGGAAGTGCGGCGCGGATGGCTTGGTGTTCGTATCCAGCAGGTGAGTGACGAGATCGCCGAGAGCCTGAGTGTGAAGCCTGCGCGCGGCGCGCTTGTTGCTGGCATCGATGAAAAAGGTCCGGCAAAGCCTGCCGGTATCGAGCCGGGCGACGTCATCGTCAAATTTGACGGCAAGGACGTGAAGGAAATGCGCGACCTGCCGCGGATCGTTGCCGACACTCCGGTCGGCAAGGATGTCGACGTGGTGGTCATTCGCAAAGGCAAAGAAGAAACAAAGTCGGTCAAGCTTGGGCGGCTGGAGGATGAGAAAAAGCAGGCGTCGGTCAGCGACAAGAAGGACGGCACGCCCGAAGAAAAGCCCGTGGTGAAAAAAGCGCTGGGGCTTGATCTCGCCAATCTCACCGATGATCTGCGCAAGAAGCACAACATCAAGGACAAGGTGAAGGGCGTCGTGATTACCGGCGTCGATCCGAATTCGCCCGCCGCCGAAAAGCGCCTCGCGCCAGGGATGGTTATCGCCGAGGTCCAACAGCAACCGGTGTCGAGCGCGGCCGAACTTCAGCAGCGCATCGAGAAGCTCAAGAAGGACGGCAAGAAAGCGGCAGTGCTGCTGGTGGTATCGCCTGACGGCGATCCAAGTTTCGTAGCGCTCAGCCTGCAGTAAGGCTTTCCGTTGAATTTGCTACGGCCGGTGCTGCTTGCACCGGCCGTTTTATTAGTCGAGCACGTGATTGACCATGCCGTCGGCGAGTTTTGGCTCGAACCAGGTCGATTTCGGGGGCATGATTCCGCCGGCATCGGCGACCGCCATCAGATCACCCATCTGCGTCGGGTAGAGCGCGAACCCGACGGCCATTTCGCCGGACGCCACCCGGCGCTCGAGTTCTGAAAGGCCGCGCGCTCCTCCAACAAAGTCAATGCGTTTGTCGGTGCGCGGATCCATGATGCCAAGCAACGGCTCGATCACGTTGCGTGCCAGGATCGTTATCGGAAGTCGGCCGATAGGATCTTGTGGGACAAGTTCCGGCCGGATTGTGAGCCGGTACCAGCGTCCCGCCAGATACATGCCGAACTCGTGCGACGAGCGCGGCCGCACGGGCTTCTCCGAGCTGGCTATCAAAAAATTTCCACGCAGCTTCGCCAGAAATTGTTCGGCACTATGACCATTGAGGTCTTTCACGACACGGTTGTAGTCGAGGATGGTCATTTCCCGATCGGGGAAGATCACGGACAGAAAATAGCTGTGCGAGCCTTCGCCAGCTCGAGCCGCGGCAACCCGCGCCGCCGCAGCCGAACGGTGGTGACCGTCGGCGATGTATATCGCGGGTAGGGCTTCGAACGCGCGCGTAAGCTTGTCAATCGTTGAGGTGTCGACGATGCGCCAAAGCTGGTGACGAACGCCATCGTCGGCAGTGACATCGACCTCAGGCTTGCCGGCCGCAGTCTGAGCGAGAATGGCGTCTATCTCGGGCGCGTTCGGATATCCGCTCATCACCGGTCCCGTCTGCGCATTGATGGCCTCGATCTGGCGCACCCTGTCGTCTTCTTTCACCGGAGTCGTGAGTTCGTGTTTGCGGATCCGGTTGATCGCGTAATCGGCTAGCGAGGCAACGGCGGCGAGACCGGTCTGAGTATGGCCGCGCCAGGTGAGGCGATAGACGTAGTAGCAAGGCTCGGCATCACGCACGAGGATTCCGTCGGAAACCATACGCTCGAGATTTTCAGCGGCCTTGGCATAGACGGCCTTGTCGTAGGGATCAGTGGCCGGATCGAGATCGATTTCCGGCTTCGAGATGTGCAGAAAGCTCCACGGCTTACCCTTGGCGCGTTCGCGTGCTTCCGCGCTCGTCAGCACGTCGTACGGTGGCGCCAAAACCTCAGGCGCACGCCCCGGAGCGGGCCGTAAAGCGCGGAATGGTTTAATAAGCGTCAAGCGAGTCTCCGTAACCCCGGGTGAGTTCTCAGCGCGCCGGTGCTATCAGGATCGCAACCGAGGCGGGATGATGACAACCAAGGTGGTGCTTATTGCAGGACCGACCGCCAGCGGCAAGTCGGCGCTGGCGCTCGAGGTCGCCGAGGTGCTCGGCGGCGTCATCATCAACGCCGACTCCATGCAGGTGTATCGCGACCTCTGCATTATTACAGCACGTCCGACCACGGATGACGAAAAGCGGATCCCGCACCGACTCTATGGCCATGTCGACGCGGCAGAGAACTACTCCGTTGGGCGCTGGTGTCGGGATGTCGAGGCGGCCCTCGGTGATGTCATTGCGCAAGGGCGCGTTCCTGTTCTCGTCGGCGGCACCGGACTTTACTTCAAGGCGCTGACAATGGGCCTCGCCGCCGTCCCCTCTATTCCGGAGACAATTCGAGCAGACGTGCGCGGTCGCCTGCGAGACGAGGGGCCACCTGCGCTTCATGCGGAGCTTGCGCGTCTCGACCCGGCGACCGCGCAACGCATAACGGTCAATGACCGTTCGCGCATTTCGCGCGCTCTCGAAGTGGTGCTGGCGACCGGCCGACCGTTGTCGGATTGGCACCATGAAGGTCTGCCGCCGCTACTGGATGCCGGGCGTGTCGCGAAAACCTTCATCACGTGCGAACGCCAGGAACTGGTGGGTCGCATCGAGAAAAGATTTGCAACGATGATTGAGTCTGGCGCTCTGGAAGAAGTGCGGACGCTTGCGGCGCGCGGCCTCGATCCGACGCTGCCTGCGATGAAAGCGCATGGCGTGCCCTGGCTCGTACGCCAGTTCGCCGGCGAAATATCGCTGGAAGAGGCCATCGCAGGGGCAATCATGGATACCCGCCGCTATGCGAAGCGTCAGCTCACCTGGTTTCGCAATCAGATGAAGGATTGGCCCTGTCAGACCCCGGAAATTGCAATTTCTTCACTAAAGAGCCAGTTTTCCGCATCGAGATAGGGCGAATTCCGCTTGACCGGGCACCGGGGAGCCCCTATAAACCGCGCAATGAAAGTTCGGGCAATAGCAATGTTGCGCAATATTATTACTGTAGTAGCGGTTCGGGCGCTGGTGCGGTCCTAGGCAAGGGCCGCAGGAAGCGTCCGAACATTGGCCCGTTTCGGGCCTTTTTTATTTCTTCGGAGTAAGACGACGACGACCATGAAAGGAAACGGCATGACACGGGAAATGACCGGCGCCGAGATGGTGATCCAGGCGCTTGCCGACCAGAACGTCGAGCACGTGTTCGGCTATCCGGGTGGCGCGGTGCTGCCGATCTACGATGCGATTTTTTCGCAGAACCAGGTGCGTCATATTCTGGTCAGGCACGAGCAGGGCGCCGTGCACGCCGCCGAGGGCTATGCACGTTCGACCGGCAAAGTCGGGTGCGTGCTGGTTACGTCCGGTCCCGGAGCCACCAACGCGGTCACCGGGCTGACCGACGCGCTCTGTGACTCGATTCCAATCGTCTGCATCACGGGACAGGTGCCGACGCACCTGATCGGCAACGACGCTTTTCAGGAATGCGACACGGTCGGCATCACCCGCCCGTGCACAAAGTACAACTACCTGGTCAAACGTATCGAGGATCTGCCGCGTGTCCTGCACGAGGCATTTCACATTGCTTCGAGCGGTCGGCCGGGTCCGGTCGTCGTCGACGTGCCGAAAGACATTCAGTTTGCGAAGGGCATCTATTCGAAACCGAAGGATTTTCCGCACACCGGCTACAAGCCCAAGCTCAAGGGCGACATGGACAAGATCAAGCAGGCGATCGACCTCATGGCGCACGCCAAGCGCCCATTGTTCTACACCGGTGGCGGGGTCATCAATTCCGGCAAGGCCGCGTGCGATCTATTGCGCGAGTTCGTCAAGCTCACCGGCTTTCCGATCACGTCCACGCTGATGGGTCTCGGTGCGTTCCCGGCGGCTGACCCGAAGTGGATCGGCATGCTCGGCATGCACGGAACGCTCGAAGCCAACATGGCGATGCACGATTGCGACGTGATGATTTGCGTCGGCGCGCGCTTCGATGACCGTATTACCGGTCGGTTGGATGCTTTCTCGCCCGGTTCGAAGAAGATTCACATCGACATCGATCCGTCTTCGATCAACAAGAACGTCAAGGCGGATGTGCCGATCGTGGGCGATTGCGCGCATGTTCTCGAGGACATGGTGCGATTGTGGCGCACTAGCGCGATCCATCCCGACAAGAAATCATTGCAGGCCTGGTGGGCGCAGATCGACAAATGGCGTGCGCGCAAGTCGCTAGCTTATCGATCGTCGAACGACCTGATCAAGCCACAATACGCCATCCAGCGTCTTTACGAGCTCACCAAGGACAGGGACGCCTACATCACGACCGAGGTCGGCCAGCACCAGATGTGGGCGGCGCAGTTCTACGGTTTTCAGGAGCCGAACCGCTGGATGACCTCTGGCGGGCTGGGCACGATGGGCTATGGCTTGCCGGCTTCGGTCGGCGTGCAACTCGCGCATCCGAAATCGCTGGTGATCGACATCGCGGGCGAAGCTTCGGTGCTGATGACAATGCAGGAGTTGTCGACCGCCGTGCAGTACCGGCTGCCGATCAAGGTCTTTATTCTGAACAACAATTACATGGGCATGGTGCGGCAATGGCAGGAGCTGCTGCATGGCGGACGCTATGCGGAAAGCTACAGCGAGGCCTTGCCCGACTTCGTCAAACTCGCGGAGGCCTACCACGCGCATGGCATCCGCTGTGAGAAGCCGGCCGATCTCGATCGCGCGATCAAGGAGATGATCGACATCGACAAGCCTGTGCTTTTCGATTGCGTGGTCGATCCCAAGGAAAACTGCTTTCCGATGATTCCGTCGGGACGTGCTCACAATGAGATGTTGCTCGGTGATGCCGGCGTCAGCGTCGAAGAGGCCATCACCGAGGAAGGCAAGGTGATGGTGTGATGAACGCTCCCACGACAAGTCATTATCCTGCGGCGCCGACCGCACAGAAGTCGGAAACGCACACGCTCTCAGTGCTGGTCGACAACGAGCCGGGCGTGCTGGCGCGCGTTATCGGCCTGTTTGCGGGTCGCGGATACAACATCGAGTCCCTGACAGTTTCGGAAACAGAGCACCGGCAGCACCTGTCGTTGATCACGATCGTCACCACGGGCACGCCGATGGTGATCGAGCAGATCAAGAACCAACTCGACCGACTTGTGCCCGTGCATCACGTAGTCGACATGACACTCGCCGGTAATGCGATCGAACGCGAACTAGCAATGGTCAAGGTCAAGGGCAAGGGCGAGAATCGCGTCGAGGCCCTGCGGCTTGCGGATGCCTTCCGAGCCCGCGTGATCGATGCGACGACGGACAGCTTCGTCTTCGAAATCACCGGTGCGAGCGAAAAGATCGAGCAGTTCATCAGCTTGATGTTGCCGCTCGGTCTCGTCGAGGTTGCGCGCACCGGCATCGCCGCCATTATGCGCGGGCCCGAGGGGATGTAGACGATGGGTCTCACTATTCTGGCGATCCCGTTGATCCTCCTCGGCATATTCATAAAGCCCTATGCGGTGGACAATTCGCGCTGCATCAGCGTGGCCTTCGCCGGCGCACGGCCTTATTGCTTCGAGCAGGGCTCCAATCTGCCGGAGGTGATCAAATACGGCTGTCTGCTTGCGGGTTTTGCGCTGATTTATGCCGGCAGGATCCAGATCAAGAGACAGCGGGATCGACAGTAACGGAAGCCAGCGAAGGGACTTGCCCGAATTGTCAGAGCGACCTAGAAGCACCGCGACGCGGCAATCTCCGAAATTTCAACAGATTATTGGCCGACCGAAGGACCAAGAGGACCAAGTACCATGCGTGTCTACTACGATCGCGACGCCGACCTGAACCTGATCAAAGGCAAGAAGGTCGCCATCATCGGCTATGGAAGTCAGGGCCACGCCCACGCGCTCAATCTGCGCGATAGCGGGGTGAAAGAGGTTGCGGTGGCGTTGCGCAAGACCTCGGCCGGGTGTGAAGAAGGCCGAAGCCGAAAAGTTCAAAGTCATGGAGGTAGGCGAGGCGGCAAAATGGGCCGATGTGATGATGATGCTGACGCCCGACGAGCTGCAGGGCGACATCTATCGTGATCACCTTGCCAAAAATATGAAAGATGGTGCGGCGCTGATGTTCGCGCACGGCCTTAACGTGCATTTCAATCTGATTGAACCGCGTGCCGATCTCGATGTGCTGATGATCGCGCCCAAGGGACCTGGCCACACGGTGCGTTCGGAATATCAGCGCGGCGCGGGCGTGCCCTGCCTGGTTGCGATTCATAAAGACGCTTCGGGTAACGCGCACGACCTCGGTCTCTCCTATGCGTCGGCAATCGGCGGCGGTCGCGCAGGAATTATCGAAACGACCTTCAAGGAAGAATGCGAGACTGATCTGTTCGGCGAACAGACGGTGTTGTGTGGCGGCCTCGTCGAGCTGATGAAGGCCGGTTACGAGACGCTCGTAGAAGCAGGTTATGCGCCGGAGATGGCGTACTTCGAGTGCGTGCACGAAGTGAAGCTGATCGTCGACCTCATCTACGAGGGCGGCATTGCCAACATGAACTACTCGGTGTCGAACACTGCGGAATACGGCGAGTATGTTTCCGGTCCGCGCGTGATTACGCCCGAGGTCAAGGCCGAAATGAAACGCGTTCTCGCCGACATTCAGTCCGGTCGCTTTACCAGAGATTGGATGCTGGAAAACAAGGTCAATCAGACCTCGTTCAAGGCCACGCGCGCCAAGCTCGCCGAACACCCGATCGAGCAGGTTGGCGCCAAGCTGCGCGACATGATGCCCTGGATCAAGCAGCGCGCGCTCGTGGACAAGAGCAAAAACTAGTTCGCTGATGAGATGATCGGGTTCGTCCCGGCCATCTCACCGTTTCTTTCCAACGCGTTCCCACAACCATCGGGCCGCCGCATCCGGCGTGTCGCCTCCATTGGCGCGCGCATTTGCTTCGCGCATGGCCGCGATCTCGATTGAGTCGACCAGAGGTTTCAGGGCGGCAATCAATTTGCCGTCGCCGGTGCGTTTAGGTGAGATCAGCAGAATTGCGTCGTAAGACGGGATCGCGTGTTTGACGTCAGCGAGAACGCTGAGGCCGTAAGTCGAGATTTGTCCGTCGCTCGTATAGGCCGCGATCACATCGACTTCATCTCCGGAGACGGCTCTGTACATGAATTCCGGCTGCATTTGCCGCTGTGTACGAAAATTCAGTCCATAAGCGGACCGCAGCAAGGCCCACTCAGGTCGCGCGAAAATCTCATAGTCTCCCGCGACGCTGAGCCCGCTCGCGTGGATCGCGAGATCGGCAATCGAGGTGACCTTCAAGGCATCAGCCTTCTGCTTCGTCATCGCCAATGTATAGGCATTTTCGAATCCGAGCGGACCCACCATCTCGATATGTTGCGTCGTTGTAAGCCATCGAGTTAATTCGGCGAGCATTGTCGCACGGGCCGGCACATCTTTGCGCTGCATGCGGTTGGCCCAAAGCGTGCCCGAATAGTCCACCGCGACGTCGACTTCGCCGGAAGCCAGCGCATCGAACAGCACGTTTGAGCCCAATCCTGGCCGGCTCTCGGCCGAGAGTCCGGCGGCTTCGAGCCGCTGTTTGATCAAAGCTGCAAGCACGTATTGCTCAGTGAAGGTTTTTGCGCCGATGACATATTCACCTTTCGACCGCGCGAAACCGGGAAGCAGTGCTGCCAACGTGAGGGCAACGAGACCAAGCCCTCCGATCAGCGAGCGCGTGCTGCTCCGGCGGGTGACACCGTCTTGCATCAAAGCGAGCAACTGATCGACAGCGAGCGCCAGCACTGCCGCTGCGATGCACCCGAAAATGACAAAGACCCAATTCTGCGTCTGCAAACCGGTGAAAATGTAATTGCCAAGGCTCGTTTGTCCGATCGGCGTTGCCAGCGTCGCGGTGCCTATGACCCAGACGGCGGAAGTGCGAATTCCCGCCATGATGACCGGTAGGGCCAGCGGAAGCTCGATGTCGCGAAGCAGCTGCCATGGCCGCACACCGACAACCCGCGCAGCCTCGCTCAGTCGCGCGTCGACCCCATTAAGTCCCGTCACAGTGTTGCGTAGGACCGGAAGCATCGAGTACAGCGCAAGCGCGAGCACCGCCGGAAGAAATCCGAGCGCCGAGAAGCTCTTGCCGAATGCGCGTTCGGACAAAGCGGCGACCGCCAGCAACAAGGGGTAGAACAAGGCTAGAAGTGCAAGCCCGGGAATGGTTTGCACCACGCTTGCCGTCCCCAGCAGAACCGCGCGTAGAAGGGGCCTGTGCCTCGAGGCGATGGCGAAAGGCAGGCTGATGCCGAGCCCAATGGCGAGAGCGGTGAGGCTCACCAGCACATGGCTGCTGAGATAGTCCGGTAAACGCGACCATGCGTCGGCGAGGCGGGCATCAAGGGTCATTGGCGGTGATGATGGCACGCAAGCCTATGGTGCGGAACTGCCGAATTCTCGAAGGGCTGGGGCCATCCCTTTGGTTAACATCGGAAAAATCGTGCCGGCGGTGACCCGACACCTTGCAATGGCCGTTTGATTACAGTCTTATGACGGCGGGCCGTGCGCTGGGGAAAAGTGAGGATCGCAGCCGGGCAGGGCCATGCCATGTTGTCCGTTGCGTCCGCACTGCTCAGCCGACTTGCGCCTGCCGAGACAATCTCGCGCCGCGATGCTTTGGCGCTCGTCATCATCACACTTCTACATCTCAGCGCGCTCGTCGTGATGACCGCGACCGAGCTCGATCTGGCAACCAAGGCGACATTCCTGGTTACCTGGGCGCTGTTGAATTTTTTCTGGCTGGCTGTGCTTCGCCGGCCTTCGATAGCGGCCCTGCTCTCGCTCGGAATGGTCGTCGCGATCATCCTGCTGTCGCAATTCAAATACGACAAGTTGATGATGACTGTGAACTTCGTCGATCTGATGATCATCGATCCAGATACGTCGGCCTTTCTCTTTACGATCATGCCGCGCTTGCGCGGGCCGGTCCTCGTGGGTGTGCTGCTTGCAATTCCGCTGCTGACGCTTCTTTGGCGGATTGATCCCTTCCGAATGCGCGTTCGCACGAGTGCGCTTGGCGGCACCCTGTGCATGGGCGCGCTGGTCGTCCTGTCGATGGCCTATCCCGCCGATCTTTACGGCGAATTTTTCAACCGTGACTACGTGTCGAAGTTCGCGCGATCCGGCGTGGACGCGATCTACGAGTTCGCAACCCATGGGCTTCTGGAATCGGACGCCGTTGTCGCCGACCGGTTGAAGGCGCCTGCTGCGGCGTGCAATCCGGCCGGGAAACTTCCGCACATCATTCTGCTGCACGATGAGTTGAGCTTCGACATAACCGCGGCGCCTGGCATGATCGTTCCACCAGGTTATCAGCGGCATTTCCAGTCGTTCGACGGTGTCCCGCGTAAACTCATCGTCGAGGGCGCGGGTGGCCCAAGCTGGTTTACCGAATACAACGTGCTGACTGGTTTGTCGGCGCGTTCCTATGGCCGTTTTGCCACGTCGGTGACGCGAATTGCCTCCGGTCATGTCGCACGCGGCTTGCCGAATGTCCTGAGTCGATGTGGCTATAAGACCTTCAGCCTATATCCCTTCTACGGGGCGTTTCTCGGGTCACGCGGCTTTCAGACCACTGCCGGCATCGAGCGCTACCTCGATATGAAAGACTTGGGCACGCGTGGGCTCGAGCGAGATAGCTTTTACTTTGATCAGGCGACCAACATTATTGCACGCGAACATCGCAGCGGTCCGTTGTTTCTGTTCGTCTATACGGCGGCCAATCATTTCCCGTGGGACTTCACCTATCGGCCCGAGATCACGCCGAACTGGCGCGCGCTCGGCAACGCTCCGAATATCGATGAATACATTAGGCGACAGACCTTGAGCGCGCAGGATTATTCGGCGCTGCTTGCCCGGCTCAAGCACGACTTTCCGACCGATTCGTTCCTGATCGTTCGCTTTGGCGATCACCAGCCAGAATTTGCCTATCGCATCATCGATCCGTCGCTCGGCGAACCAGCAATCGCCCGGCTGCTCGAAACTTTCGATCCGCGCTACTACACGAGCTACTATGCGATCGACGCAGTGAACTTCAGGCCTGTCGATCTGTCGTCGGCACTTAAGGCACTCGATGCGCCTTATTTGCCCTTGCTGGTGCAGGAAGCGGCAGGCGTGCCGCTTGATCCGTCGTTTGCCGAACAGAAGAATATTCTGAGGCGTTGTCAGGGGCTGTTCTACCGCTGCGCCGGCGGAGCTGAGGCGCGTCGGTTCAATCGCCTGCTGATCGATGCTGGGCTGATCAAGGGGCTCTGACAGGCGGGCTTTGCAAGCTCCCGCTGTCCGGATAGTTTGCCAGCCAAGAAAATGCGGGAGAGGAAACATGGCGGAAAACGCCGCCGTGGCTGCGTCAAGTATTCACAATACGCACACATCAGACGCAGCAGTCGCACTCGATGACGTCGTAGTCGCGTTCCGTCTGTCGGACGGTGGCGTCTACACGGCTGTTGAACGCGCAACGCTTCATGTGGCGGATGGCGAATTCGTCGCGATCGTTGGACCCACTGGGTGTGGCAAGTCGACGTTGCTCAACGTTACTGCTGGTCTGCTTGCGCCGGCCGCAGGCGCCGTCAATATTTTCGGCCATCCGCTGTCTACATTGAATCGGCAGGCCGGCTATTTGTTTCAGGCCGATGCACTCTTTCCATGGAAGACCGCGGTCGAGAACGTCGCAATAGGCATCGAGACAGCCGGCACGCCAGCATCGGATGCTCGCGTGCGCGCCAAGGATTGGCTTGCGCGAGTCGGGCTCGCCGCATTCGCGGACCGCTACCCGCATATGTTGTCAGGCGGCCAGCGGAAGCGCGTTGGCTTGGCCCAGGTACTGATCCGAGATCCTAAAATCCTGCTTATGGACGAGCCTTTCGGGCCACTCGACGCGCAGACGCGTCAGATAATGGGCAACCTGCTGCTCGATCTTTGGACCGCCGATCGCAAGGCGGTCCTTTTCGTAACCCACGATCTCGAAGAAGCAATCGCGCTCTCCGATCGAGTGGTCATTATGTCGGCGGGGCCCGCGGCGCATATCATTGGTGACTGGCGCGTTCCCCTCGCACGGCCGCGCGATACATCGGAGGTCAAACTCGATCCGGTGTTCCATGAGCTTCACCGGGACATCTGGCACAAGCTGAAATCCGAGGTGCTGAAGGGCTACGCCAGAAGCGAGAGAGCCTGATGCAGACGGAATTTTATTGAGCTAGCTTTGTTCGTCCTGACGCTGCCCGACAACATCAATGGGAGAATTGCAATGCCGGGATTACGTTACATGCTCGCCGTCGCGAGCGGCGCTATGCTGCTGGCCGGAAACGCTTTTGCGGCCGACCCCTTTACGCTGGGTTCATCGTCCTTCAAGGACGGAACCCTGCTGCCGAAGAAGATGGCTGGTGACAACAAGGCCAATCCGAACTGCGTGGGCGAGAACGTCTCACCGGCGTTGGAATGGAAGAATCCGCCCGCCGGCACCGTGAGCTACGCGCTTATTATGACCGACCCTGAAGGCCGTGGCGGCCTCGGCGTTGACCATTGGCATGCCTATGGCATCCCCGCGTCGGTCACCTCTTTTGCAGAGGGCGAAACCAGCAAACCGTCTGACAAGTTCGTCGGTGGCAAAGGGACTGCCGGCAAGGATTTCTACATGGGTCCGTGCACCCCACCCGGTGCACCCCACCACTATACATTCATCATCGTCGCGACTGATCTTGATGCGAAAGCGTTGCCGCCAGGCCTGACCAGGCTGGAACTGCTGGAAAAGCTTAACGGTCACACCAAGGGTGCTGCAGGCATGGTCGGCCTGTTCCGCAACCCTTACTGACGTTTCGCTAAGCGCGTGCAACACGGAGGACTTTGATCGCAATGTCGCGCTTTAATCTCCTCCTGTTGCAGGTGCTGGTGGCGGTGGTGGGTATCGCACTCTGGTATGTACTCACCACTTACCCCGTTTTCGGTAGATTGCTGCTGCCGCCATTCTTCTTTTCCAATCCGGTTGATGTCGCAAAACAGATTGTCGCCTGGTTCGCGAGCGGCGTTATCTGGAAACATCTCTGGGTCACGTTAATCGAATCGATTCTGGCATTCGTGATCGGCTCGATCGGTGGCGTGCTGGTGGGCTTCTGGTTTGCACGCCAGCCGCGGACCGCCGCGGTGTTCGATCCCTATGTGAAAATGATCAATGCACTTCCACGCGTGGTGCTGGCGCCGATCTTTGCGCTTTGGCTCGGTCTCGGCATCTGGTCGAAGGTCGCGCTGGGCGTCACGCTCGTTTTCTTCATTGTCTTCTTCAACGTTTATCAGGGCGTCAAGGAAGTAAGCCCGACCGTGCTGGCAAACGCGCGAATGCTCGGCATGAGCGAACGGCAGTTAATGCGGCACGTCTATTGGCCGTCGGCGTTGTCCTGGATGTTCTCTTCGCTGCATACCGCGGTGGGCTTTGCCGTCGTGGGCGCGGTGGTGGGCGAATATCTGGGAGCGGCGGCCGGCCTCGGCTATCTGATCCAACAAGCGGAGGGTGTGTTCGATGTTGCTGGCGTATTCGCCGGCATGTTTGTGCTGGCCACTTTCGTGATCGTGATTGACACGATCGTCAGCCTGATTGAGAAGCGGCTTTTGATTTGGCGGCCCGTTGTCGGCGACGCACGGCCCTAGTCAGGTCAGGTAGGCTAGCCTATCTTGCGTTCGAAAAGGCCGGCAATGCCGCAGTTCCCTAAGGGAGGAATTAATGTCCGTGAAACTCATCCGGCGGTTCAGTGTTTCGCTCGCCGCGCTTGTCCTTTCGTCGGGCTTTGCGCTCGCTCAGTCGAAAGTGACGCTTGCCGTCGGCGGCGGATCGTGCCTGTGCTACCTGCCCACCATGTTAGCGCAGGCGCTCGGCGAGTACGAAAAGGCCGGCGTCAATGTGGAGATCGTCGACTTCAAGGGCGGTTCCGAATCACTCAAGGCAGTTATTGGCGGCAGCGCCGATGTCGTCTCCGGTTATTTCGATCACTGCGTCAATCTCGCCGCCAAGGGCCAGCATTTGCAGTCGTTCGTGGTCTACGACCGCTACCCCGGCTTCGCGCTTGTGGTGTCTCCCAAGCATTCGACGGAAATCAACTCGATCAAGGACCTTGCCAACAAAAAGATCGGTGTCAGCGCTCCCGGATCGTCTACTGATTTCTTCCTCAAATACATGCTGAGCAAGAACGGCGTCGATCCGAACTCCGTTGGCGTCATCGGCGTCGGACTTGGCGCCACCGCGGTCGTCGCCATGGAGCAGGGCACGGTCGATGCGGCAATCATGCTCGATCCGGCTGTCACCATCCTCCAAGGCCAGGACAAGCAGCTCAAAATTCTCAGCGATACGCGCAGCCAGAAGGATACGCTGTCCGTGTTCGGTGGCGAGTATCCAGGCGGCGCGCTCTACACGCGGGCAGATTGGATCGCCACGCACGAAAAGGAAGTACAGGCTCTGACGAACGCCATCGTCGCCACGCTGAAATGGATTCATACGCACACGCCGGAAGAGGTCGCCGACAAGATGCCGGAAAACCTCGTCGGTAAGGACAAGGCGCTTTATGTCGCGGCTCTCAAGAATACGCTGCCGATGTATTCGGAGACTGGCCGGATGGACCCCAAGGGCGCGGCAGCGGTGCTCGCGGTATTCAGTCAGTCATCGCCGGATGTCGCGAAGGCAAATATCGATCTATCAAAGACCTACACGAACAAGTACGTCGATGCGGCGGATAAGACGACCGGGATGAAGTAGTGACCTTTCGCAGACGGCATCAAGCCTGCAGGTGTTGGCCGGGCTTGTCCCGGCCATCCACGTCTTGAGTTGAAGAACGCAGACCGCCGCCCGCGATGAACATCCTCTCGATTCAGTCGCACGTGGCCTATGGCCACGTTGGCAATGACGCTGCCACATTCCCGCTGCAGCGAATGGGTGTCGAGGTCTGGCCTGTTCACACTGTGCAATTCTCCAACCACACCGGTTACGGCAGCTGGAAGGGTCGCGTCTTCGATGCCGGCATGATCGGCGAGGTTGTCGCGGGCATCGAACAACGCGGCGTTCTGGGCGAGTGCAATGGCGTTCTCTCCGGCTACATGGGTTCTGCCGAAATCGGCATGGCTATTCTTGATGCGGTCGCGACAGTGAAAAAGGCCAATCCGGGCGCAAAATATTGCTGCGATCCCGTGATCGGCGATGTTGGCCGTGGCATTTTTGTACGCGAGGGCATTCCGCAGTTCATGAAGAACAAGGCCATGCCGGCCGCCGATATCATTACGCCTAACCAGTTCGAGCTGGACTACCTTAGTGGACGTGTCAGCAAGACGCTGCGCGAAACGCGTGACGCGGTTAAGGCAGTGCATGATCTCGGACCGCGTGTAATTCTGGTCACCTCCTTGCTGACGGATGAGACGCCTAAGGACACGATTGATTTGCTGGCGTCGGACGGCGGCGGATGTGTCGTTGTGCGCACCCCGAAACTGCCGCTGGTCGTGAATGGCGCAGGCGACGCCATTGCAGCTCTCTTTTTCGCCCATTATCTGCGAGAGCCAAATTTGGGTGAGGCGCTCTCGTCTGCGGTTTCGGCCATATTCGGTGTGCTCGCGAGAACCGCGGAAAATGGTGCGCGGGAAATTCAGTTGGTGGCCGCACAGGACGAAATCGTGAAGCCAAGCCGTGTGTTCAAGGCGGAAGCGCTGGTTTGATGATGCAAGCATCACGGGTCTTACATATCGACGGGCTTGATCTAACTTTCGCGCCAAAGCCTTGGACCTTTGCGCACGAACGACGGGCGGAAATCGACGCGTATTTCAATGTGCTTAAGCGGGAGAAGCCGGATGTCTGGAACGGCCGCGTCCTGTTGATGCATGATTGCGTCGTCGAGAACGGTGTTCTTCGCGGCCAGTATCTGGAAACCGACTATGCGAGTTTTTCCGCCTGGTGCCATTGGGACCGACCCCCCGCAGGTGTAGGCGATTGTTTCAGCGCGGCGGCAATCATGTCGACAGACGGCGCGTTTCTGCTCGGCGTCATGGGGGCGCATACGTTCAACGGAGGGAGAATCTATTTTCCCTGCGGCACGCCCGACCCCGGCATCATTGTCGATGGAAAGGTCGATCTCGGCCTGAGCTTGCGCCGCGAACTGAAGGAAGAGACCGGTCTCGATATGACCTCATTTGACGCAGAGCCCGGCTGGACCATGACAGTCGACGGGGCCTTGATCGCGCAGATCAAAGTCTTGCGTTCGAACGAATCTGCCACCGCGCTGCGCGAACGCATTCTGGAATATCTCGCGAGCGAGAAAAGGCCAGAACTGTCGGATATCCGTATCGTGCGCGGCCCCGGCGATTTCGATCCTGCCATGCCGGGTTACGCGGTCACCTTCCTGACGTCGCGGTTCGGACGCGGGTAGTTCACGGCTACCAGATCAAAGGGATCAGCCTGAAGCGGGTGGCACGGCAGTAATCCGCGTAGCCGGGCAGGTTCTGCTTCAAGAAGCGCTCTTCGTCGAGCAATCGCCACAGCAGCACAGGTATGAGCGCGAAAGCTACCAGCAGGGTCCAATAGGACCCCAGCGCGAGCGGGGTGACGAGCAGCAACAGCAGTGCGCCTGAATACAGCGGATGCCTTACGATCGCATAGAGGCCGGTCGAGATGACCGGTTGATCCGCTTCAACTCTGATCGTCGATGCCGCGTAGCTGTTTTGCTTGAGCACAATGAAAAAGATCACAAAGCTCAACGCCAGCGCAACGTTAGCGGCGAGTACGAGCCAAGTTGGCACGAGACGACCACTGCCAGCGGTAGTCGAGGCCGGGCAGGACGATCAGCATTATGAAGCCCGCGAGAGTAATCGCCATGATGATTTTCTGCACGGGTCTCTGCTCGGCCGCCGGGCCGACCTTCATGCGGCGTTCGACGAGCTTGGGATCGTGCTTTAGAAAATAGACGCTGATTGCAGTTGTCGCTGCAGCGAATACGAAGCTGTAAAGCCATCCCGGCCAAAAATGGAGCGTGCCTGCCGGTATGAATACCATTGCCAGGAACGCAACGAGAGACACCGCGGATCTTGCCCAGGTTCGGCGATTGAGAGTGCTCATACTGGCGGTTCCATGCAGGCTATGGGCACAAGTAGACATCAGACTACGGCTAGGTGCGGGCGCGCTTGATTTGGACTGGCGCTTTCCGCTAAAAGCAGGCCGGTTAACTCGGGCTTTACCAAGACCCGTCAAGTTAACCGACGAGACGAGGGAACATTCCATGTCGACGCGCAGGAATATTCGCGCGATCGGGCGGACGGCGGGACACGCCGTCTCCGCGGATTCCCTCATTCTGGGCACGCTCCTTCTCCTTATCCGCCCCTGAGGGCCGGCTGGGCATCTGTGCCTGGGCACTCGGGGGATCTGACGGAGAACCCATAGAGCGCCCAAAGCGGCGCGTTTGACGAGAAGGATCATTTCCATGGCTACCCAGACAAAGTCCGAGAAGGACCGCGTCGTTATATTCGACACCACCTTGCGCGACGGCGAACAATGTCCCGGCGCGACCATGACGCACGAGGAAAAGCTCGAAGTTGCCGAGCTGCTCGACGACATGGGCGTGGACATCATCGAGGCTGGCTTTCCGATCGCCTCCGAGGGTGATTTTGCCGCCGTGCAGGAGATTGCACAGCGATCAAAAAAAGCAGTGATCTGCGGCCTTTCGCGCGCCGCCTTCAAGGATATCGATCGCTGCGCTGAGGCGATCAAGCCGGCGAGACGCAAGCGCATCCACACGTTCATCTCAACGTCGCCGGTGCATATGAAATACAAGCTCCAGAAGGAGCCGCACGAGGTTTACGAGATGGTGGTTGGCCAGGTGACACGTGCGCGTGGTCATACGGATGACGTCGAATGGTCTGCGGAGGATGCCACTCGTACCGATCACGACTTTCTCTGTCGTTGCGTTGAGGCGGCGATCAACGCCGGGGCAACAACCATCAACATCCCCGACACCGTCGGCTACACGGTGCCCGAGGAATATTTTGCTCTCATTGAAATGTTGCGGACGCGTGTGCCTAACGCCGACAAGGCGCGCTTCTCGACCCACTGCCACAATGACCTCGGCATGGCCGTTGCCAATTCCCTCGAAGGCGTAAAGGCCGGCGCACGCCAAATCGAATGCACCATCAATGGCATCGGGGAGCGTGCTGGCAACGCCGCGCTCGAGGAAGTGGTCATGGCCATGAAGGTCCGCAACGACGTGTTGCCGTTCCACTGCGGCGTCGACGCAACAATGCTGACGCGCGCGTCGAAACTCGTCGCGGCAGCGACGTCATTTCCGGTGCAATACAACAAGGCGATCGTCGGACGAAATGCATTTGCGCATGAGAGCGGCATTCACCAGGACGGCATGCTCAAGAATGCGCAAACGTACGAAATCATGACGCCGGAATTGGTCGGCGTGAAGCAGACCTCACTGGTGATGGGAAAGCATTCGGGACGTCACGCCTTCATCCACAAGCTGGAGGAGCTAGGCTACGAGCTCGCAAGCAATCAGCTCGAGGATGCTTTTGTTCGCTTCAAGGCCCTGGCTGACCGCAAGAAGCAAATCTACGACGAAGATATCGAAGCGCTGGTCGATGAGGAAATCGCGCACGCTCATGATCGCATCAAGGTGCTGTCGTTGACGGTGATCGCCGGCACGATGGGTCCGCAGACCGCGACGCTGACGCTCGATATCGATGGTGAGCACGTCACCACGCAATCGACTGGCAACGGCCCGGTGGACGCGATCTTCAGAGCGATCCGCACGCTCGTCCCGCACGAGGCAACGCTGGAGCTCTATCAAGTGCATGCCGTAACGGGCGGCACCGATGCCCAGGCGGAAGTGTCGGTAAGGCTTTCTGAAAGCGGTCGCTCTTTTACCGCGAAGGGAGCTGACCCCGATACGCTGGTGGCATCCGCAAAAGCCTATCTGGGTGCACTCAACAAGCTCACCAGCAAGCGTAATAAGACCTCCTCAGTCGAACGGCGGATACATTCGACCGACGTCGGCTGAAGCTATGCATTAATGATGGATGTCGCGCCCAAAATGGGCGCGATATTCATGAAAACGGTATTTGGTTCCATTTTGGAAACCATAAAATCACATTTTGTCCGCATTTCGTTCGCTTTCGGGGCAAAATTGGTGGGTACGTGGCCACCCACAACCCACTCACACTGTTGGGGACTCATCGGAATGAAAAAGCTTCTATGCGCGGGCGTATTCGCGCTCGCGACGATCGGCTTGTTGCCAGGTGGTGGCTCGCAGGCGCGCGCCATGGAAATCGCCGGGTCCAATGGGACGCAGGCCTCGATCAACATTTCGCGTATCAAGAGCGTGCTCAAATTGACCCCGGCGCAGGAGCCGTATTGGGCGCCAGTCGAGGCAGCGTTGCGCGAACTCGCGCGCAGGCAAAACGCCTCATCCGAGTCGGCCGGGCTTCATGCGCCGCATCAGCAGCCGAGTCGTAACGGTTGTGCTTAACAGTTCTGCCGTCCAGCGGCTTGCGGTCGCTGCTCGTCCTTTGATCGGCTCGCTCGACGCCGAGCAGATGCGTGCAGCACAAGGTCTCGCTCAGGAAATGGGCTTGGGACCGGTTGTCGCCGCACTGCGATAAATGTCGCGGCGTCGCTTCGCCGCAGTCTTCCCCGCCTTGATGCTTGACGTGCGCAATGTTTTGACGCTTGCGCGCGTTAAGTATTGGCAATCGGTCTGGCCAGTCTAGACAACAGGTCTACTTGCCGGAAACCCGGTTTGGTGCCACCCTAATCGGCAGAAAAACACGGCAAAAGCCGGTTTCGACCGACTAACTGGAGGAATACGTCTATGCGCAAGTGGCTTCTCGCGGCGGCTGCGGCCGCCATTTTCGTAGCTCCTGTCGCCGCAACGGCTCAGGCGCCGATCGTGCTCAAGTTCAGTCACGTCGTCGCGCCGAACACGCCGAAGGGCAAGGGCGCCGAGAAATTCAAGGAACTCGCCGAGAAATACACTAACGGCAAGGTCAAGGTTGAGGTCTACGCCAACTCGACACTCTACAAGGATAAGGAAGAGCTGGAAGCCTTGCAGCTCGGCGCGGTGCAGATGTTGGCGCCGTCGAACTCCAAGTTCGGCCCGATGGGCATCAAGGACTTCGAGGTGTTCGACCTGCCATTCCTGCTGCCGAACCTCGCTTCGCTGCGCAAGGTCACTGAGGGGCCAATCGGCAACAGGCTGCTGAAGCTGCTGGAGCCGAAGGGCATGATTGGGCTCGCCTACTGGGACAACGGCTTCAAGCAAATGAGCGCGAACAAGCCGCTGCATATGCCGGAGGACTATAAGGGACTGAAATTCCGCATTCAGTCATCGAAGGTGCTGGAAGCGCAGTTCCGACTTCTCGGCGCGACGCCGCAGGTAATGGCGTTCTCGGAAGTTTATCAGGCGCTGCAGACCGGCGTGGTCGACGGCCAGGAGAATACGCCGTCTAACATGTTTACCCAGAAATTCCACGAGGTGCAGAAGTACACGACGCTGACCAACCACGGCTATATTGGCTATGTCGTCGTTGTGAACAAGAAATTCTGGGACGACTTGCCGGCCGATATTCGCGGCCAGCTCGACAAGGCGATGAAAGAAGTCGACTGCCTACGCCAACAAGATCTCCGAGCAGGAGAATGTGGAAGCGCTGGACGATATCAAGAAGTCGGGCAAGACCGAGATCATCAATCCGACTGGCGCCGAAATTGCAGCAATGCAGAAGGCCATGGAGCCACTTTATCAAGACATGGCCAGCCGCGTCGGCAAGCAGCTGATCGAAGATGTCCGCAAAACGGCACAGGGTGTAACCAACTAATAAACAGCGAGCTCCGGCCTTGGTGCCGGAGCTCGTTGGCTTCCAGGGTGGGGGATTCCAAAGTCAGTCGACGTAAGGTGGCAACCGTGGGGGCGGCTGCCGTCCTTAATTCCGGGGTCGCTCGCTGCTGGGGCACACTAGAATTCCCCAAGCACGTGAGGCGTAAGTGTTTCTTCGAATTCTCGACCGTCTGGAAGAAATTCTGATCGCGAGCCTGATTGCGGCCGCGACGCTGCTGATCTTTGTCTCGGTCGTGCAGCGCTACATGGTCGGCGTCCCCTTACTCTACCCGCTCGTCTATCACATCAACCTGACCTGGGCGCAGGAATTGTGCGTCTACATGTTCGTTTGGATGGCCAAGTTCGGTGCGGCTTATGGCGTGCGCACGGGCATCCATGTCGGCGTGGACGTTGTGGTCAATATGCTGGAGCCCGGGCCGCGCAAGAAGGTTGTGCTCTTCGGCCTGCTTTGCGGCGCGCTCTTCACGTTCGTTGTCGGCACCATGGGTGCAAAGTTCGTGATCGCGCTTTATCCGACCGATCAGGTCTCGCCCGACCTGGAACTGCCCCGCTGGATCGTCTTCCTGTGCGTGCCGCTCGGTTCTTACCTGATGTGCTTCCGCTTCCTGCAGGTGGCCTGGGCATTCTGGCGCACGGGCGAGTTGCCGCACCATGATCCCGGCCAGGTCGAGGGCGTCGATGAAAGTCCGGCTGCGGCCAGGGATGTCGCCCGATGAACAGCGCGATCATCTTCAGCCTACTGATCGCGCTGATGCTCACCGGCATGCCGGTTTCGATTGCCCTCGGCCTAACGGTGTTGAGTTTCCTGTTCGTGATGACCACGGTGCCGATCGAGGCGGTGGCCCTGAAGCTTTTTACGGGTATCGAAAGCTTCGAGATCATGGCGATCCCGTTCTTTATTCTGGCGGGTAATTTTCTGACCCACGGCGGGGTCGCACGCCGCATGATCCGGTTCGCAACTTCGATGGTTGGCCATTGGTACGGCGGCATGGGTCTCGCCGGTGTCATGGCTTGTGCGCTGTTTGCGGCGGTGTCCGGCTCTTCGCCGGCGACCGTCGTTGCCATCGGCTCGATCATCCTGCCGGCGATGGTGGCCCAAGGTTACCCCAAGCGTTTCGGTGCCGGCGTCATTGCGACCTCGGGCGCTCTCGGCATCCTGATTCCGCCGTCGATCGTGATGGTGCTTTTCGCGGTTGCTACCGGCGGCAGCGTGGCGATTGATCCGGAGGGCAAACGCGTGCTTTCGGCCTCGGTGGCGCAGCTCTTTATGGCCGGCGTCATTCCGGGCTTGATCCTGGCCACCATGCTCGGCCTGACCACGTTCTACCGCGCGTGGAGGAACAACTACCCACGCATGCAGAAGGCGAGTTGGTTGGAAGCGCTGCAGGCGTTCCGCGATTCAATCTGGGGGCTCTTGCTGATCCTCATCGTACTGGGCGGGATCTACACCGGCGCCTTCACACCGACCGAGGCCGCCGCGATGAGCGCGGTCTATGCCTTCGTTGTTGCCGTTTTCGTCTATCGCGACATGAAGCTGAAAGATGTGCCGCGCGTGCTGCTTGCATCGGCGAATATGAGCGCGATGATCCTGTACATCATCACCAACGCAGTGCTGTTCTCGTTCCTAATGACCAGCGAGCAGATCCCGCAAGCAATTACGGCGTGGTTCACGGGTGCCGGAATTGGCTGGGTCGAGTTTCTACTGTTCGTCAATATCCTGCTGCTGCTCGCCGGCAACGTGATGGAGCCGTCATCGATCGTGCTGATCACTGCGCCGATTCTGTTTCCGGTGGCGGTCGGCTTAGGTATCAACCCGATTCACCTTGGCATCCTGATGACCGTCAATATGGAGGTCGGGCTTTGCCACCCACCGGTTGGGCTGAACCTTTATGTCGCGTCCGGAATTGCCCGCATGGGAATCACCGAACTCACTATCGCAACCTTTCCTTGGCTGGTGACCATGCTGATCTTCCTCGCGATAGTGACCTACGTTCCGGAGTTATCGCTGTGGCTACCGCGCATGCTCGGGATGTTGTAAACGCGCCGCTAAATATGAACGTTCATAAATGAACATTGCGCGTTTTTAATCTCTGTCCAAACTTTAACTTGATAAGGCAAGGTCGCGCTCTTCTACTTGGCAACAGGAATCGCCATTGGAGGTGGCCATGTGGAAAGCAGTTCTCGCCGGAACGACAGCGCTTGCTATTGCTGGTACTTCGCTGGTCTATGCTCAAAAGAGTTCGGATGATTTCCAGCGCGCGGAGCGCTGGCGCCCTGGTGCGGCCGATATCGCGGCATTTGGTGACGCGCGAATCGCCGCGCTTCATGCCGGGCTAAAGCTTACGGCCGATCAGGAAAAGCTTTGGCCGCCGGTCGAAGCCGCTTTGCGCGATCTTGCCAAACAGCGCTCGGAGCGCTTTGCAGCGCGCGCCAATGCCGACGGTCCGAAAGATCCGATTGAACGGCTTAACCTGCGAGCCGATGTGATGGGTCAACGCGCCACCGGGCTGAAGAAGCTCGCTGACGCGGCTGGGCCTCTCTACAAGAGTCTCGACGAGTCGCAGAAGCATCGCTTCGTGATGCTTGCCCGGCTCGGCGATCGGCAGGGCGGGCGCGGCAATCGCGGACACATGTGGCAGCACCGTGGGCGTGACGGTGGCCAGATGCGTGGCGACCGGCAACCGCTGTAGTTTTTCGCGAAGCGGGCGGTGTCCAACGCGATCTCCCCGATGCGCGACGCCGTCCAGGAGGCCGCCGGATATTTTCGGCGGCTTTTCCTTTATTCTCCGAGGACTTGAAAAGGCCATGCGGCTGGACACTGCCGGGCGCCTTTGCTAAGCCACGCGCGCCGGACGAAATTCTGCCGCGGCATTCCGGGCGCATAGCTCAGTTGGTAGAGCAGCTGACTCTTAATCAGCGGGTCCAAGGTTCGAGTCCTTGTGCGCCCACCATTATCCTCTTCGCTGGACCTTCGCGAAATTTCCTGAACCACCGTGAAACGTCCGGAAGAGCCACATAATCCGGCACTTCCTTCACCGTCAAGACTCCGGCGGCCACTTGTGACGAAAGGCTGGGCTTCGCCCCAGTCTCGCCATCTGTTGGTAGAATTGTTGGTAGCGCCGCAGTCTGGATACCGAGATACGAAGGACTGACGCCGATGAAAATGAATCTCACCGATGCAGCTTGCCGCACGAAGGCAGACCCTAAGCGCACGCTCAAACTGAGCGACGGGGGCGGCATGTTTCTGGAAATTACGCGGGCGGGGGGACGCAATTGGCGCTTCTCATATCGCCGACCGATCACCAAAAAACAGAACACCATCGGCTTCGGAGGCTACCCAGAAGTATCGCTTGATCTGGCTCGCGACCGTCGCAAAGAAGCACGCGAACTGCTTGCCAAGGACTTGGACCCATCAGAGGTCAGGAAGGTAACGGCAAAGGAGCAGGAACGCACGGCTGAAGCCGCGACCTCATTTCGCGAAATCGCCGAGCGTTGGTGGCAGGCCAAAGTGGTCAGGCAGGGCAGGGCGGCGGGGACGCTCAAGCGCGACGGGTTTCTGAAGCAACAACTGATCACCGAATTTGGCAATCAGCAGATCGGCGTGATCGAGAGCCGCGATGTGATCCGGTTTTTGGAGCGCATCGGAAATGAGGGCCACCTGGAGAAGGCCCACCGCCTGCGCGCCATGATGGCCCGCATCTATCGGTATGCGATAAAGGCTTGCGATGCGTGCAAACATAACCCTGCCGCCGATTTGACCGACGCAGTGGCAATACCGCCCGAGCGTCACCTTGCTGCGCTTGTCGATCCCGCCGCGGTCGGTCAGTTGATGCGAAATATTGGCGACTACAAAGGCAAGAAGCGCGATGGGATTTTGACCCGCTCGGCGCTGCAGTTTCAAGCGCTGGTTTGGCAGCGGCCCGGCAACGTTGCGTCGATGGAATGGACCGAGATCAACTGGGATAAAAGACTCTGGATCATTCCTCTCGCCAAAATGAAATCGCGCAACAAAAAAGGGGCCAAAGACCACAAAGTGCCCCTGTCGACCCAAGCCATTTCCATATTGAAAAATCTACAAAAGACCAGCGGCGGCGGGCGGTTTGTCTTCTCGATTACCAATAAACGGATGTCCGAAAATACCCTCAATATGGCACTTCGCGCCATCGGCTATGACACGCGAATGCAGCATTGCGCGCACGGCTTCCGCTCGACTGCATCCACGATCCTGAATGAGGAAATGCACTTCAACAAGGACCTGATCGAGGCACAGCTTGCGCATGGTGACGAAGATAAGGTCCGCGGCGCGTACAATCGCGCCGAGTGGCTAGATCTGCGGTCCGCGATGATGCAGCACTGGGCCGATAAACTTGATCAATTGCGCACCGCCGCGGAAATCAAAACGCCGAATCGATCAGACCACCAGTCTGACCGTCACGAACGCCGTGTCTCATCTGCGCGGTTCGCGGGTCGGACGGTGCCCCACGCAAGTAACGTCCGAGGACGGACTGGTGCGGCGGGACTGCGTTGCCAACTAATCAAGGATCGCCGTCAAAAATGCCCCGCCGCCACCGAGAAGAAGGTATCGTCGACGTCGTAATCGGACCCGGCGAGCAGGCCCCTAAGCGGCTCGAGGGTTTCGATCTGGAGAAGATCGCGCTCTCGGACGCTAGCCTGCTGGAGCCGATTTTCAGATATTTCCGCCTCAACCCGAAAAGCCAAAGCGACCGCCGGCGCCTTCTGCGTATGTTCTTAAAAAAAGCCCGTCGAGGCAGAGGCCGAAAGTCGGACGATCTAGCCCTCATCGTGGATCAGATTAAAACCGGCGTGGCGACGAATGAATCCGCGCCCAAAGCTGCAAGAAAACTTTTAGCCCGTCGAGATCAGTTAGCCCGTTGCAATCAGGTTAGCGAGGCTGCCCTTATTCAGAAAATTCGGCGGCACCGGCGTAAAAAGAAACCGCCTCCGCGGCGTCCGAAGAAAAGGCTAAGACTCATCATGAGGGGGTCCAGAATTAATAGGCTAATTTTGGACAGTTACTGAAAGCCCGTGAAACTGGTTGTCTCTCCATGATCCTTGGAGGGACCCATGGCAACGCAGGCTTCTCTTATTCCCAAAATTGCTGCTGCTCGGCGTCGACTTATACGCAACGCCGAAGTCCGCAATCGCACGGGACTTAGCAAGACATCAATCTGGCGCGGCGGTCACAATGGCACCTCCCAAAACCGGTGAAATCCAGTCCGGGCTGCGTCGCGTGGCTCGAAGACGAGATTGAGGCATGGATCGCCGGCCGGATTGCAGCGAGGGACAGCGAAATAAACAGTGCGCCCGGCAAAAAATCAAACAATCACGACAAATAATCGCCGAATTGGATGAGCGCCATGATCCTCCGAATTTTCAACGACCGCCGCTTAGCTGAGATCGTCCTCGAACACTCGGCAATTCCCGAACACGCACTCAATGCAATGAATCTGGTGCGCCTGTTGCTGGCGCACGACGTCACGATAGCGAAAATCGTCCGAACGCAAACCGCACAAGAAAGCCCGCCGCCGCGGTTTGTGACCACGACAAGCGGGCAGTCGCTCATTACAGGAGGCCAATATGGCCGAAAAACCGAAGAAAGGCAAAGTAGAATTCGTCCCCAAGCCGAGCCCGTTCAACCTGGATAAATTCAAGTCGAAGCGCCCCGCCTCTGTGGCAGGCGTCGAGACCTTACAAACGGGTTTGCCACACCACAGTATTGCGCATGCAAAAGACTTCGTTCGCCTACACCATGATGAAGATGCCTATTGGTCGCCCGAACTTTGCTTCGTAAATGTGCCGATCAAAGGACAAAAGCGCGATACGCTCCACCTGATCGACGAAGATTTGGCGATGCGTTACTTGCCGAGCGGGAAAATTACTTCGTTTCCGCTTGGCTCTCGCGACGAAGCCATATCGATGTCTTCTTCCTATGTCATGTACCAACCAGGAATGAGGACAACCCTTGGAACGCCAGCAATTTGCTTGCTTGCGAGAAGGGCAAGGCTGCCTGGGTCCAGGTCAGCAGCCGAAAGGAGGAGGGCGTCGAAGCGTATAAGATCGATGTTGCTCGAGATGCCGATGCCTTCCCTGAAACCCAGTTGGCCGACGGAATCGCTCACCGATCTGATCGACAAGACTTTCACTGGCCGCATGATTGATCACGAAGATCATCCTGCCTTGTTGCGCTTGATCGGTGCAAAGCAGTCGGTGTCGTGAGTAAGAACTTCACCATGATCAACGTCTGCGACTTCGAGTACGAGGTCGCAGACGGTGAGCTTCCAAACGTACTTTGCATGGTTGTGTACTGTTTGAATGAAAATCTTCAACACGTGCGCACCATTCGACTATGGCGCGGCGAGTTCCGCAGCAACCCCGCCGTTCGACATCGACGCCGACGCGCTCTTCGTCGCGTATTCCGCATAAGCTGAGATGACATGCTTCATGACGTTGGGATGGAATTTTCCCGAACATGTCTTTGATTTGCACACCAGCTATCTCGCGGCTAGCAATGTGCTGCTCCTTACAATCCGGATGAGGTGCGCAAGCGGCAGCGAAAACGGCTGCCCGATGCTTGCCGCGCCTTCGGAATTGAGGGGTGGGAGCTCATCGACAAGGATACGATGTCAAAAGACATCGGCGAAGGTCGCTGGCGCAACTATGACCAAAAGGCTGTTCTCGACTATTGCGAGGAGGATGTTCGTAAATCAACCGAGCTGTTGCGTAAGCAATTGGGGGGCTGTTCGCAATTCCGGCCCGTCAGGGTCGAGCACGTATTGCATTGGTCAAATTACAGCGCCAAGACGGTTGCAAAAGTTCAAGCGCGCGGGATGCCGATCGACAGGCCACTGTGGAATGCCGGTCAAGAGCACAAGGCCGCGGTCATTCGTGAACTAGTGCGGAAGTTTGATCCAAGTCAAGGCAGTCATGATCCGATCTACACGCTGGATGGCACCTGGAGTGATGCCCGGTTCGAGCGATGGCTTGCACGTGTTGGCGTGACGGCCTGGCCACGGACTGCGAGTGGCAGGACTCAAACGGATAGTGATGCTTTCAAGCTGATGTATCACGTGGCAGGGATCGAGGGGCTTCACGCGCTTCGCGACAGCCTTGGCGTCATCGTGCGTGCCAAGCTCCCCATTGGTCGTGACGCCAGAAATCGGCCAAGCCTCTTTCCGTTCTGTACCGCCAGCGGCCGCAACGCACACGCCAAGAGCCTCTACAACGTGCACGCCAGCATGCGATCGTTCATGGTCTTCCCCGTGAACACCATCGGAGTCTATCTCGACTGGCGCACACAGGAGGTTGGCGTAGCCGCCGGCCTCTCAGGAGATCAGGCGCTGATCGACGACTATTGCGGTGGTGATATTTATCACGCTCTCGCCTTACTTTGTGGCCTGACCAATGACCGCGATGTTAAGCATTGGAAGGCTAATCAGCCTGCGCAACGGCAGCAAATGAAGGCGCTGCAACTCGGCATCAACTACGGAATGGGTGTGCCGTCGCTAGCCAAAGGTCTTGACCGGCACCCACTGATTGCCAGCACAATCATCGAGCGGCACCGCCGGAGATATTCGCGGTTCTGGGAATGGCGCGAAGACAGTGTGCATAGGGCCATGCTCGAGCGACGAATGGAAACGGTATTCGGCTGGCCATTGTATCTGAGCAGCAGCCCGAACATACGCACCCTGTACAATTATCCAATGCAGGGAAACGGCGCGGAAATGTTGCGGCTTGCGGCGTGGCGACTGTGCGAGGCCGGTATCATTCCGAACATGTTGGTACACGATGGCCTGCTGCTGGAGGTACAGAACGAAGAGCAGATCGAACACGCCAAGGAAATCATGCGTGTTGTTGGACGCGATGTCTGCAATGGCCTGGAGATCGGCGTTGACGTTGATCAACTGCTGAAGGGCGGGGCACGCTACCGTGACAAGCGGCCGGTCGCGAAAAACATGTGGGCAACGATGATGTCGGTATTGCAAGACGTCGGGGCCGTACAAAAAGGTCCGCTGCCATGACATACGTCGTGCGACACGGTAGGCGCATTGCAATCGAGACTACCGAGACAAACATAAGCCACCCGAGGAAGCGCAAGCCATTCAAGGCACAGTGGGTAAAGTTTCCATGGCAGTGGGTGGAATCTTTGCAGAGATCCAAAAGCGTGAGCACATATCGGCTGGCTTTGGCGATCCTGTTCGAAGCATTTAAGCGCAGGAGTGGAGAGATTGTCTTGTCTTCGACGGTCGCGAGGATGCCGCGATCTACCAAAATGAGGGCTGTACGAGAATTGGTTGAACTTGGCCTGATTGAAACCAAGCAGAGCGGAAACCAAGCGGTGAGAGTGTCAATTTTAGCTACGAAAGAACAAGAACAAGAACAAGAATAAGAACTGGACCCTGTGTTTCATCTTAAAAACGCGGATGTTTCACAGGCGATCCGCAGATGTTTCAAGGATGAAACGCCTGCATAAAACTTAATGCCGCCGCCAAAATTTGATAAGCCGGCGCATGCCCAATCCGCGACCATCGGCAGCCGGAAACCTTCGCTGGAGGGTGGCGATGATGAAGGCCGGCTTCAAGAAGGGCTGGACGAACCGGACGAGGTGCAAAGCGACCAAGCGAAATGGTCAACCCTGCAGGCGGCTAGCGATGATGAGATATGGTCTAAAGGTGTGTGGTGCGCACGGAGGATACGCAGCTGCTGCGCGCATGGGACTACGAAAGCCTTCGCGGAAGTATCTTCTCTTTGGTGCATATTATCGCTCATTGCGGCAGGGTAAACCGACTTCATCGATATAGAACTCTATACGATCGAGGTGTGCGACGTTTCTCGACAAAATTTCGAACACCTGAATGCCGCCAATTCAGGTGAGACCCAGCCGTCGCTGAACGCGAATTACGGTCATCGCCGACCATCTCAGGCCACGCGGGGTTGCGATGTTGCGTTTGTTGAGTTCTGCAGCAATCGAGCGGGCGCTGTGGCCTTCCAGCGACTTCATAACCGGGCGCAGTGCCTTGGCCCGCTGATCAGCAGCGCGCTTGTTCTGCCTACCAATCGTAACGCTGCCTAACCTGACGCCGCGCTTACGCGCCGCCTGAAGGCCAGCGCGGGTACGTTCGGAGATCATCCGGCGCTCTTGTTCAGCCAATGCGGCGTAGATGTGAAGCAGGAATGGATCAGCCTGTGCGCCGAGTTCCGCGACTACAAAGGGCACCTTGTGCGCCATCAGACCGCTTATGAAATGGACATCGCGGGACAGACGGTCGAGTTTCGCGACGCAAACACTGGCATTCTGTTTGTGGGCCGCCTTGAGCGCAGCGGCCAGTTTCGGTCTGCGATCGAGGGCATCGGCGCCTTTGCCGGTTTCGATTTCGCTGTACTCCCCGATGATCTTCAGCCTTTCAGCCCTGGCGAAATTGGTGATGGCTGTCTGCTGAGCTTCGAGGCCAAGACCGGAGCGTCCTTGTTTTTGAGTGGATACACGGTAATAGGCAATAAGACTTTTGCGCATGGTTATTGTCACATGTGAACGACCGTCTATGTGTTACACAGTCCTCCTTTCTGTCAATCGAGCTTTTCCCCTCGTCAGGGAAGGGCCGTAACTCCAGTCTGCACGGCAGCGCCATAAAAATCAGCGGTTAGGTTGAACGATGCTCGCAGCAAAAGTGATCTGACAGCACCATGACAGCACGGACCGAGACGACCGCGCCGTGCCACATCCCGCCCCCTGCCATGCCCCGGATTTCAGAATGAAAGCGGGCGCAACCCGCCCCGACAAAATTTTCACACGGGAAATTTTATGTCCGTTTTCGCGGTCGCTATTGGGGGCAAAGCGGACATGCCCTTTTGCGCTGCACATGTCCGCTTCTGACCCAAAGCGGACATCAGTCGGACGCTCAACGACCTGTCGAATGCTTTCGCTGTCTTCACAGACGATTCTGTTATTCAGCCGCCATCCGTCCCGGTGCATTTACGCGGGATGCGATTTTACGCCGGACGATGTCAATGTGACTGCGTAGGTTATAGAGCTGGTCCGTGAAGGTTAGTGGAAAACGGATGCGGCTGACGGCATCCTCAATGCGCTCGATCTCGATTTGCTTCTCAAGCAAATTTTTGTCGCTCGGACTGGCGTCGAACGAGGCTTCCAAAGCCTTGAGTTGGCCGTACCAGTAGAGCAGACGCCGACGCATGTTCCATTTATAAAGCAGTGGCAGATAGTGGAACAGCGGGAGGCCGATCGCTACGCCCGCCACCAGTACCGCAATCGCTCTTTGTACATGGACGGATAGCCACAAAGGCAGATGCCTCCGCAGATACGAAGGACCGTTTTTGTAATAATCGATAGCCGTAGCGGCAACGGGATACTCGGCATCCGTACCGTTGGGAAATTCACCACTGCGCTGAAAAATCTCCTGTCCACTATGCGTTTCCGTCATTGTCTGTAACAGGAGTTCGACAATTTCTGGATGAAGATCGCTGCGAACCAATACCTTGCTCGTGGTCCCGATGAGCTGGACGTCATCGGCCGGTATAGCCCGGTCGACATCGACAACGCCTTTCGGCAATACAAGCCGAACGAGCTCAGGGAAAATACGAGTGTAGGCCTCTGCCATTGGAAATCCCAAGAGCCGAACGTCAGGATCTCCCAGGAAGGATTTGACAGCTGTCGCATCCGGGGAGCCAATAATCCACACGGCATCTACTTTCTTGTCGCTCAGGGCCTTGACCGCGGCTAATCCGGCGAACGGCAACAGCGTAGCCGTTTCGGAATTGACGCCGCCCTTGCCAAGAATTTTTTCGGCCGACAGTCGAGTACCGCTTCCCTCCGGTCCCACGGCGATACGTTTGCCTTTGAGCTGCGACAGGCGGTCAAGCGGCTCAGTCGACGAATAAAATATCCAATAAGGTTGGTTGTAGACGGTTCCTAACGACAAAATCCCCGGGGCGTGTTTCCCATCCGATACTCCTCCCGTCACAAAGGTTATCTGAACGCCGGATTTTGGATCCTGCAGAAGCGCGACATTTTCGACTGATCCGGCAGTCTCGAGCAGTTCAAGTTTGACATTAGAACGCGCGAATATGTCGCGATATTGCCGGCCGTAATATTCGAACGAAGCACCTTTAAAAGCCGTCGCCATTACAACCTTCGACGGCGGTGCGGGAATGAAATAGACCAGCGCGAGCGAAATAATGCTCACGGTACAGAGGGCAGCAACCAATCCTTTGAATAGGCCTGACCAGCCCGGCCCCCACATGGGTTTTCCTTCCCCACAGAGAATTCAGCGCCTAAACTAAATGCTGCGCAATACCCCCGCGCTAGACACTCAAATGGGGCACCGGAGGCGGCACGTAGCAGGAAATCGGGATGTCCGCTTTTGGCACTTAGCGGACATTGGCTTGTGCACTGCAAATGTCTGCTTTTGACCCAAAGCGGAGATGGCTCATTCTAGGAATACCGAAGTGGCCCCGGTCATTTGGGCGGCAGACGCAGGGTCGCGAGATCAGTCCCGACAATGGTTTTTCCGGTAAAGCCGCTGTCTTCGGCAGCTTTCCTGTAGTCCGTTTCGGTCAGCGGGCCGCCGGGCACCTTGAACGGCCCCTGCTTTTCCGCGCCGAGCGGCGGGATCATGTGCGTAAGCATGAGATATTTTGCGCCCGTACGTTTGGCCATTGCCCCAAGATCGAACGCATTGCTCTGCCGAAAATAGGCGTGTGGGAAGAAACCGCTGCCCTTATCCGGGCCCATAATAGGATGAATGGTGGAATGCACGATCACGTCCGCGCCCTTGGCCAACCTTTCCACCTGTTCGGATGCAGACGAAGATCGCGGCGGCAGTGGCACATCATTGCCAGCATCTCCGCCGATCACCACACTTCCGGCTGGCGTATCCACTCGATAAGACACATGGCCAGCAATATGTGTTGAACGAATTGCGCTGACTTTAACGTCGCCAGCAGTCCACACGATTTGCGGATCGTCTTTCGCCTCAAAAGTGATCGTGTTGATCAGGTCCGCAGGGCCGCCGGCGGTGCGTTCCTTGATCTCGGAATGGCGTTGGGCGACTTCGCCCGACTGAATGAAAGAATCCGCGATGTGCGTGGTGAATTTCTGGCAGCTGATGGTGAAACCCAATGTCGAAACGATGTCCGAAGTGCAGACCGCGTCAATCTTGGGGCCTGCGCCAAAAAACATCCAGCGCAGCGTCACGAGATCTGCGAAACCCTCGGTATGGTCGGTGTGCATATGCGTGAAGAAAACAGCATTCAGTTGCTCGGGCGAAATGTTCAGTTCTGCGAGCCGCATCACGGTGCCCCGGCCAGCATCAAACTGCAGCTTCACGACGGAACAATCGTTGCTGTCTTCGCCGTAGCGCACGAGTGTTCCGGGCCCAGCCAGACCCTTGAAGGCGGGCGGACCTCCCTGAGTGCCTGTCAGCGTTATCATAAGACATGGCGCGGCCTGGGCATGTGGAACGAATGAAGACACCCACGCCATCAAAACCACTGCACCGGCAACAAGAATGCACTTCATGTTTTGCCCCCACGGTCTTCGGCGATGGAATGGCTTATTTTGATGCGCAGACTGGCTGCGGACAAGGGGATGCTCCGCTATTGGCACTTAGTGGACATCGGCGTGTGCGCTGCACATGTCTGCTTTTGACCCAAAGCGGACATTTGCTGGGGGGTCCATTTTGGACTGACACTGTGTTGTTTTGCACAGACGACTAAGCCCAATCAGAGTGAGGATGCAGGTGGTCCCTGTGTTTCCCAAGCCGGGAGTGGAACCATGCAAGGCATTCGCGAATGCCAGATGCGAGCAGTAATTCTAACTGAACTTGCGAAGGATGCTCCGGAATTTGAAGATCAATTGCTCTACGTTGCGAATGAATGGCTGGCTCTGGCCATTTTAATCGAGCAGTTCAACGCCCGTGCGGGTGTGGCCCCCAAATCATTTGCACGCCACTAAGGGGGCCAATCCATGTCGCAATCTGGTTGGTATCACGACAAGGCCGCCGAATGTAATCGGATGGCACTCATTTCGACCAATGCAATTACGCGCGAGCGTCTTATTAGAGACCGAGACAATTGGCGGGAGATTGCCGCACGTATTGAGGCGGCAGAAGAAGCTGTAAAACTAAGAAAAACAAAAAACTAAGCCCGTCTGGATTGGCGGCCTTCTTCAATTTTTATAGGCGGAGAAAAAATTCGGACGAATGTCCGCTATTGGCACTTAGCGGACATCGGCTTGTGCGCCGCACATGTCTGCTTTTGACCCAAAGCGGACATCGGGGTCGTAAGGTGCTAGCCTTACATATCGGCCTTTTGGCCAAGGGGCACAACATGAAAACCAAGGTGTTTGAACCCGGCGCAATCTGCGCCGCGGTAGCATTGTTAGTTGTCTTCTCGGTGCCTGCTTACGCAAAAAGTGGTGGGTCATCTTCCACGCACACGCGCGTTGGCAAGACTTCTTCGAACGCCACCTCGGTAAAGCCAGTGACCTCATCGCGAAAGACGCAATCAGGGACATTGCAAAAAAAGGGTGGGACAGTGGCCGTTGAACCGAAATCCAACTCAAAATTGGGCGCGGAAAATAAAACAAAAAAGGAAGTGGATGCGCTTAAACCTCAACTCGGAAAGGTTGATGTCCAGATTAAGGACAAACTCAACGAAATTGATAAGATGAAAACAAAGCAGACTACCGAGACCGACCGAATAAAGAGCCAACAAGAAAAGTCCGGTAGCATCCAAAAGAACCTGGAGGCTGAGGCCGAAAAGCGACAGGAAATGAATAAAGCTATCAATTGTCTAGCGAATTGCTGACGCAGCATGGGTCTGCGCCCACGGAGTACATTATGAAAACCAAGACATTTGAACCCGGCGCGATCTGCGCCGCGATAGCATTGTTAGTTGTGTTCTCGTTGCCTGTTTACGCAAAAAGTGGTGGGTCATCTTCCGCGCACACGCGCGTTGGCAAGACTTCTTCGAACGCCACCTCGGTAAAGCCAGTGACCTCATCGCGAAAGACGCAATCAGGAGCATCGCAAAATATTCAACTAAAGTCCGATTCGAAGAAATTAAACCCGGAAGCAAACCGCCAGCAGATCGAGCAGAACAAGAGTGAGGCGGCGGCACAAAAGGCGGATCAGCAGTTGAAGAGCGTAAGTGATCGCAACCAAGCTATCAAAGACTCTATTAAAAAAACCCTGGATCAGTCTAAAGAGGTCGACCGAGCTACCGGATGCGGCAGCGGCGGCATCGGGTGTTAACAGCGTGACCGTGTTGCTCGCTATGTCCGCTATTGGCACAAAGGGGTCGTCGTACTGACGATGGTTGTTCTGAAGTATCGTATTCGATTCGACATGCTGGATAGTGGCACGAGCGGACACTTTAATCAGCGAAAGCGCGCGCCACCTTAGTGTGCGTGCAAAAAGTGCGTGGTGCCGTCCTTTTTGATGCGATCCAGCAGATCGACCTCCCACGAGAGATAAGCATTCATTGCCGCTTCAGTATCTTTCGCCTGTTCGTACGGCTTGAGCCAGACGTCAACAGGGTCATCGGCCATTTTGCCGTCTGTCGAGAGTGGATACCCGGCGGCGGTCCAAGCGGAGTTGCCGCCCTTAAGCAAGCGTATTGGGGCGCCCGTCAGTGTGCGAGCTTCCTCCGTCGCGAGGTTGGCGAGCAAGCCATCCTCTGACGTAAGAACCAGTGTGCCGGTGATATGTATCTTCTTTGCAGCGCGATCGAGCCGGCCACGGATCGCGAACCACGCACCGGGGATATGACCTCGGCGGTAATGCGGGCTTGTCGATAGATCGATGACTGTGGCGCCCTCTTGTGCAATTAGTGAAGACAACTGCCCGGGACCGATGGTCTCGTTGGCTGGAGGCTCGCAAAGCAACTTGTGCGACGTTTCTCCAGTTTCATTCCCTGCTTCCGGCAGCACAAATACATCGTTCCAGCCCATCTGTTTGAGCCATGACGCAGTCATGAGTGCACGGACTTCCTGGTCGTCGCTGAGTACGATACGGGCCCCGAGCGTGCCTACGTAACTGTCAGTAGCCTGCACCAATTGGCCGCCGGGCGCGGATATTGCGGCGGGGTAATGCCCCGCCGCATATTCCGCCGGACCGCGAACGTCAAAAATGTAGGTCGTACGCGTCTGATCGTCGCGCCATGCATCAAGCTGAGCTCGGTCGATCCGGGTGACGCCGAACTTTCCGGCCACCATTTTTGCCGCCGATTTAGCCCAGGCCAGCCCGCTGTCAGAAAAGTTCGGCGCCCGGTCTGACTTGCGGCTCTCACAAGTGAACCCTGCCAAATGCCAGCCCATAGTGCCGTTGCGAAGTGCGACCACCTTGTTCGGAATGCCCGCGTTGATAAGAGACTGGGCGCCGATAATGCTCCGCGTGCGGCCCGCACAGTTCACAACGATGGTGGTCGACGGCGAGGGGACAATGTCGCGTACGCGTAGAACCAGCTCTGCTCCTGGGACATTGATGCCGGTCGGTATCGAGATTCGCGTGTATTCGTCGAATGGCCGACTATCGAGCACTTTGAGATCAGTGCCATTCTGCATCATTGCGTCCAGTTCGACGGCGCTAATGCTTGGCGTGCGGCTGTCGTGTTCTACGAACTCACCAAAAGCTTTGCTCGGCACGTGAACGCCCGAGAACAGCACAAAACCAGATGCTAGCCATGCAGCGATGCCGCCATCGAGGTACGAAAGGTCCGTGTAGCCCGCGCTTGCGAGGATCGCAGCGGCGCGTTCAACCAGGCGGTCGCCGTCATCGCACAATACAATTCGAGTCGTCAGGAGAGGGACGAGGCGAGCAAATCGCAACTCAAGGCGGCTCAGCGGGACATTCCGTGCCCACAGCAGATGATTTTGCGAGAACGTCAATTCTTCGCGTACGTCGATCAGCGCTAGCTCTGCGCCATCAGCGAGCATCGACTTAATGGCGGTGGGACTAACTGGGCGCAAGATCTTGGGGTTCGCCAAAGGGAAGAATGACCCCTGCGCTATGTCGCTTGCTGCGCGGTCATCTGCTCGACCTCGCCCGTTTTCAGGTCGATACGAATACGGTCGATCTTGTCGAGATTTGTGCCGGTCACACGAATGAAGCGTGCATGATCGGGATAATCGATCGAGTGAATGGCACCGTTCTGGTAGATACCGGCCGTCCCGGGCGTCAAGCGGCACTTTTTCGCCGGTTTGAGCTTAGCGTGTTTTGGATCCTTGCCGTCGTCTTCGCGTGCCCATTCGATCATGTCGGTATATTCTGTCGCTTGACCATAGATCGCCCATGAGGCGCCATGATCATGTGGCGGCGATACGCGGGCTTTTTCGTTGATATGTGCAAGGATCTGGAAGCCAAATTCTGGATCCTCGTATAACAAGTTCAAACCGCGCGGCGCGTCATCGCCACAATATTTCTCGATGAAATCCTTATTGCTGAGTAGACGTTCGAGATTGACGCGCACCTGCTCGCGACCGGTGGGGCTCGGATCGCGTGCAAGGGATGACCGGCAATCGGTGATGAATTGTTCGAGGTCGTAGGGCATGGCGTTGTCCCGGCTTGGGCCTTGAAGTTTTACATAAGCAGGCTCTGCTTGCAGCAACAATTATAATGGCGGTTTTCTACCTCGCGGCGATCCACAAAAGCCGCCAAATTGCCTTGTCGCAGATACCCAGGAATAAAGCGGGCATTTAGATCAAAACATGAAAGATTGAGTGCGCCTATGGTTTGGTGAATAGGTCGGGTAACACCCGAAGTGGAGACGGCCATGGACTTTTTCGCTCCGGTCCGCATTGCGGGGACACGCGTCGCGCTTGAACCGTTGAGCATGCGCCACGTCGACGACTTGGCAGTAGCGGGTGCCGATGAAGCTATATGGCGCTGGCTGCCGACAGCGCATTATCAGCCAGGCTCGATGCGCGCTTTTGTCGAATCCGCATTGGTGGCGCAAGAGCGGCGAGAAGCGCTGCCTTTCGCGACGATCGATCTGCTTTCTGGAAAAGCTGTCGGCTCAACACGCTACCACCATATCGACACTGAACACCGCAGATTGGAAATTGGGGTAACCTGGGTCGGTCCAGGACAGCAGCGCTCGCACATCAACACCGAAGCCAAGATGTTGCAGTTCTGGTACGCCATCGACGTCCTGAAATGCCGTCGCGTTGAGCTCAAGGCTGATGTCGACAATGCGAAGTCACGCGCCGCGATTTTAAGACTCGGTGCGATGGAAGAGGGCACTTTCCGCAAGCACATGCTGTATGCTGACGGACGAAATCGCGACAACGTCTACTTCTCGGTCATTGATGATGACTGGCCGGCAGTCCGCGCACGCCTCGAAAGCAAACTAGGCTATCTCGTTTTGCCTACTTACGTCAGAGCCGCGACCGGTTGATTGAGAGTATCAGCGTCGGCACGATTATATCTTTTTCATACGCTTTGAGTACGCTTCGACGAAATCGGCAGCGGCCTTACTGCCTTTAGCAAATGATTTCATTGCTTCCTCATGCAGCAGGCTGAGCGCTTGCATCTTAATGGCATTAGCCTCATCACTTTCGGTAACGTTCTCGACTTGGCGCGGCCGCGGAAGTTTAACGTCAATAACTGCCCGGACCTGCGTTGGAATGTTTGTCATGATGAGTATGCGATCGGCCAGGTAAATGGCTTCGTCTATGTCTGTTGTCACGAAAAATGTTGTACGACGAAATTCGTCGTACAGGTTTGCATAATATTCCTGCATCAGACGCTTAGTCATGGCATCAAGGCCGCGAAACGGCTCGTCAAGAATCATCACGTTAGGTCTGTTAATCATCGAGCGTGCTAATTCGGCCCGACGCTGCATGCCGCCGGAGAGCTGCGAAGGATATTTTCGACGGAACGCCGCGAGGCCAACCTTTTGAAGGAGGGCTTCCGCGAACTCACGCATCTCTTGTGTGTCCTCATGACGCGCGCGAGGGCCGTACATAATATTGTCGTAAGTGGTCATCCAAGGAAACAGCGCGCTCTCCTGGAAAACGACAAGTCGATCGACGCCCGGTCCATTCACCGGCTTGTCGTCAACCGTGACGGTTCCGCCGGTGGGCCGCTCGAAACCGGCGATCAAGCGAATCAAAGTGCTCTTGCCGCAGCCGGACGGACCGATCATTACAGTCAGTTTGCCGCGCTCGATCGTGAAGGAGCAGTTATGGACAACCTGTTTCGCGAACGCGTCGGCGCCGTAGGATTTGCTCACGTTGGAAACCACAACCTGGCTGCCGAGCGTCTGCGCCATGGAATGAGGAAGAGCGGACACCTTTTGAAACATTTGCATTGCCCGCTTAGCCTTCCGCGAGCCAGGGAGTGAGCAATTGCCCGATTTTACGGAGAATGGCGCTCGACATGTAACCAGCTACGCCAATACTAATCATGCCGGCAACGATTTGGGTGTAAGACCCCCCAACATAGGAATTCCAAATAAAGAAACCCAATCCGCCGCCCGCAGCGCCTCCCATCGAACCGGCACTGCCGCCGCCAGAGATCATTTCCGCTGCGACAACCACTGCCCAAGTGATACCAATGCCGACGGTCGCGCCGACGACGATCGATGGTAATACGCCCGGAAGGATTATGCGTCGAAAAATATCGAACGTTGACGATCCCATGGATCGCGCAGCCTGGAAGTAACGGACGTCAATAGACTGTGCGCCACCAATCACGTTGATGACGATCGTAAAGAACGCACCCAGAAAGGTAACGAAAGCGATGGAGAGCTCCTGCGTCGGCCAGAAAATGATGGCGGCGGGCACCCAGGCGAGCGGCGGAATTGGTCGCAACACCTCAAATACCGGGAAAGTAATGCCATGAAACGTGCGACTCACTGCCATCGCGAGACCTAGCGGAATCCCGACTAACATTGCGGCGAAGAAGCCCTCAAGGACACGAAGAGTGCTCAAATATGCGCTGTGCCAGAAGCTCGGCTCCTGGATCAGGCGGTAAATTTCCTTCAGAACCGCAGAGGGTGCCGGCACCTGACCAACCCAAGGGAACGCAACACCGAATAATGTCTCCGAGCGCGAACCAACTTCCCAAAAAATAAGAAAGACAATGATGGCAACGATGCCACGCCAAAAATCTTCGCCAAAAACGAAGGAGGAAACCTTGAAAGACCATTTACTCAACGCACTCATGGTCAGCGTTCCTTCTCGCCTGCGGCGAACGCCTTGGTGGCTTCCTCGTGCACGGCCGCGGCAGTCTCGTCCATGAATTCGCGAAAGCGCTTGGTGGTGAGCACGTTATAGTCACGCGGGTGGGGGATATCGATGTCGAGAATCTTCTTGGGCTTGCATGGCCGCGTAGTCATGATCACCACGCGGTGTCCGAGGAAGATTGCCTCCTCGAGGTCGTGTGTGATGAAAAAAATCGTTACGCGATTCTTGTAGAAAATCTCCAGTAAGGCCTCATGCATCACTGACTTGGTCAGCGAATTGAGCGCACGATAAGGTTCGTCCAGAAGCAGGATCTTTGGATCAGTCATCAGTGCGCGCACTATCTCGACGCGGCGGCGCACTCCTGACGAAATTTCTCCCGGATAGTTGCTTTCAATGCCGCGCAGGCCCGCGTCTGCCATCACGTCACGCGCCTTTTCGAAAGCCTCCTTGCGCGTCATGGAGCCCTGCATGATTGGGCCAAACGCAACGTTCTCGATATTTGTCTTCCAGGGGAACAACGCGCCATTCTGGAACACGACAATGCGGTCGGGCCCAGGCTCGGCCTTCAGCTTGCCAGGACCACAAAGCATCTCACTATCAAGATAAATTTTGCCCGACGTCAGGCTGTGAAAACCCGCGATGGCGTTGAGCAGGGTTGTCTTGCCGCAGCCCGATGGGCCAACGACGACCGTGATCTCGCCGGCGGGCACGTCGAAGGTACAGTGATCGACGGCGAGAACACCTGCATCTTGAGTACCGTACCTCTTTACGACGTCCATGATGCGCACGCCGCCCTTGCGGCCTGCCGGCACTGTGACGTCCGCAACTGGCGCTGGAGACCTTATATACGCCGGCTGAGTCGTCACCGATCCCCTCCTAACGCAAGCTCGCGGGTGCGCCATTGCATCATGTAGTCACCAAGCAGTCGGATCGCGGCGCTAGTCACGTAGCCAACGATACCGAGCGTCACCATGCCGATGATAATCGTGGGGTAGCGCACCATCGTGTAGGACGTGTTGATAACATATCCGAGGCCGTATTGGCCGGACACCATTTCGCCAGCGACCAGAGAGAACCACGCGACTCCGACGGAAATCTGCAAGCCGGTAAAGATGAAAGGTAATGCGCCGGGCACAATAATATGGCGGAACACCTGCCAGCGCTTGGCGCCAAGACAACTGGCGGCGCGAATATACGAGACATCAATCGACTCGACGCCAAGCATGGTGTTTAGTGCCGTTGCATAGAACGATGCCAGGAAGGTGAGGAAGATCACTGGCGTCTCAGAGCCGTGAAACATCACGATGGCAAGCGGCACCCACGCCAATGGCGGGATGGGCCGGAGCAATTCAAACACTGGAAAAACGTACTGTTTGAAGCGCCTTGACCAGCCGAGGAACAGGCCGAGCGGAACGCCTATTGCGGTAGCAAGAAAGAAAGCGATCGCGATGCGGCGCGTGCTGACCCAAATATGGAGGTAGTATTCCTCCACGAAAATCGACAGTCCGTAAGTCGGATTTTTGCTGAGCCATTCGGAGACGACTGCGGTCAAGCCAGGCATTTCGGCGAACCGCGGCAGCTTCCAGACCTCAACAGCGAGGTACCAAAATCCTAGAAATAAGGAGAACCCTATGAGCATCAAGTATGGTCGCGGGCTCTGCAGCCAGAGCGCCATACGATACATCGTTAGTGCGAGCGTAGATACATCGCCCTCTGTATTTCCCCGTGCCGACGCGATGCCGCGAGAGTGGCTCAAGTCTGTTTGGCTCATCGCGTGAACTTTAATTTCGACTTGTATTGAGTGCTCCGCAAAGTCTCCGCACCCTGAGGTGGGTGCGGAGACCACCGAATATCAATTGCCGGCATAAGCCGAATCCGGCTGCGCCTTTACTTGACCGACAGGCGCGGTAAGCCCGCGCGCCTTGAGAATATCTGCCGTGAATTGCGGCTGGACCGCTTCCGGGCGAATCTCAGTTGGAATGCTCTTAATTTCCAAGAGGAAGGCAGAGGCTTTTTTGATCAGATCAAGCGCTTCGGGTGTGAACCCATAGGCGAGGTCTATGCGGATGTCGGTGCCACCGTCAGCCTTCGGAGTGGAACCAAACGCGGATGCCCAAAGCGACTTTTCCTGAAAGCCAGTAGTTTGGCCGACGGCCATTTTGGCGATTTCCATAGCGTTCTTCGAATCAGCGAAAAATAGTTCGGCGTCTAGTTCCGCTTGGAGCCACGCCTTTACTACATCGGGTCGCTGCTCAATTAGTGCCTGGGGCATCACCATGAAGCCACCGTCCCGCTCATTGACCGAGGCGCCGCTGGCGACTCTACGCGCAAGGCCTTCATGAACGAGGCGGGAGGCCGTTGGCTCCCAAATCACAGCGCCGTCTAGTTTCTTGGCACGAAAGCCGCTGGTGATGACCTCTATGCTCTGGTTCAGATACTCTGACGGCTTAAGGTTTTTGGCCTTGAATACGGCCTGTGCAAAACGGTCCGTACAACTGCCTTTCGGTACAGCCACAATTTTCCCATCGAGCCACTTAAGCGCGCCGTCGGGTGAGGTAAACTTAGGGGCGTCGGTGCGAACCAGGAAGACGTTGCATTGGTCGTACCCAAGGCCAAGCACAGAGACAATGCGAATGTCGCGGACTTCCGGATGACTGGTCGAAACAATGCCCGGCATATCGCCGACGTAACCAACGTCCACCTTGCCGGCGAGCATGCCATTTACAATGATTGCGCCTTGAAGACCCACTTGGAAACTGACGTTTGATCCTTTCGGAAGATATTTTTCGTAAAACTTTTTGTCGCGCATGATCACGCCCGACCATGACTCGGTGTAGTAAGGCTGGTAGCCGATCACGAGTTCGATTGGCTCGCCCGGTTTGCCATAGTCCTTTACAGCGGCCGCCTGCGCGATATTTGTAGGGAGGATTGACGCCAAGGCAGAGAAGGCAATCAGTGCGCCTAAGGACAGTAGTTTGACGCGGGCTTCCGCGCTTGGTCGGTACTGCATCGCAACCTCCCTCTGTTGATTGCTTATGTTGATGCGGATTGGAAACTCTTCGGTTTCATTTACCGCTTTCATTGCGAATTCTTATGGTTCCAGTTCTCCCTAGCCTGTCTCGACTTATTTTCGAGCGGTAATTTCGGTGCGCCCGTGAATTCCAGAAGACAGCATCCAGCATGGCTTATCTGTGAGAAAATTGTTCCTCCTAATGGATCAATAGAGGCACACTATCACTTGCCTTTCAGGTGGCACCGGGTTTTTTTAATCGGGCCGTACGAAACGGACTGTTTTTGCTGCGTTTTGTGGGCAACCCGCGACCATTAGCCTTTGCTCAATCTATCGTAAGATAAAAAGCTTCGATTTCGAGCTTCTAGCGATACCGCGTCGGGAACTGATACTATCTACGCAACAGATGGACTCACTAGGCCAACACCCTGGGTCCGCCACCGTTTTTCCGCAGGAGCAAACCTCGTGGCAGCGAAAAACTACCGTCAATGGACCGCCGAACCGCCTTTGAAGCAGAACGAGTGGATCGATAGTCGGATCTATTCAGACCCGGAGATTTTTGAGGAAGAGTTGGAGAAGATTTTCAAGAAGACCTGGATTCCGGTCTGCCACGAATCCGAACTGCCTAAGGCGTATGATTTCCGCACGACCTCAATCGCTCGTGAGCCGATAATCGTTTGCCGCGGCCCAGACAACGAAGTTCGTGCGTTTCTCAATGTCTGCCCGCACCGTGGGATGATCATTGAGCGGCGTCCGTCTGGCAGCTTTCTCGAGGGACAACCGTCGGGGAATCCGAAACGCATGACGTGCATGTTCCATGCTTGGCAGTACGACATGCGCGGCAACTGCGTCTATATCAGCCGAGAGAAAGAGGGCTATCAGGACCGTTTGTGCAAGGAAGATGTAGGTTTGCGTCGTCTACGTTGCGAAGTGAAGTTCGGTGGGTTCGTCTGGGTAAATCTCGACGACAACCCGAAAGTCTCGCTAGACGATTGGGCGACACCCGCTTTCAAATGCCTGCGCGAGTCGCTCGACGCTGAGCCGCTTGAAGTCTTCCACTATCATAAGGCGATAGTGAATGCGAACTATAAGCTTTGGCACGATACCAACTGCGAATTTTATCACGACTTCATGCACTACCATAATCGCGTGACCGGCTTTAATGATGCATATTTCGCGCGCAAGAATGAGGCTTTTGAGCACGGGCACGTAGTGGTGGGTACGTTTGAGGTGAACTACGAGAAATACGAAGGCTTTGACAGCCGCGCCGCTTTGTCGTTCCCACACCTACCGCCGAACCAGTGGTACATGATCGACATGTTCCCCGGCATGAATTTCAACCTGCGCGGTTCAGCCCTTCGTTGCGACATCGTGACGCCACTTGGTCCCGACAGAGTAATGATCGAATTTCGTGGACTCGGCCTTAAAAGCGATACGGAGGAAGAACGCAGGACTCGCGTCAATCATCACAATACGATTTGGGGTCCCTTCGGCCGCAATCTCCACGAGGACCTGATTGGCGTACAGGGTCAGGGCACGACGACTCGGACCGGTTGTGAACCGCGGCGTATATTGCATGGCCGCCAAGAAAACCAAACGATCCACGACGAGAATGGGATGCGCCACTATTACGAAGAGTGGGGCCGTTGGATGAATCGGCTTCCGAGCAAACCAGAGCAGCCGTTCGTTGAACCGATCTCGGTCGCCGCGGAATAAGAACAAAGAGGAGGGGTCGCCGGTTGGGATGCGCCGGCGGCGCCCCGTGAGTGTAGTGAGGATAACAGTGGACACGCATTCGCTGGTTCGAGAAACGATCTATCGTTCGACGATTTCGCTTGACGCACAGGATTGGAATGGCTGGTTGGCGCATTGCGATCCCGCTTTCCAATATGCGATTCGAGCCTGGAGCCCGGAAATCAACAAGGACCTGACGTATCTCGCGCTCGACCGTAAGGGGCTCGAGGGTCTGGTCAAACTTTTGCCCAAGCACAACACTGATCATTCACCGTTAACGAGGCATACATCGGTCTACACGGTCGAGGTTGATGGTGGGGCAACTGCCAGAGCGGTGAGTTCGGTTATTGTTTATCAGAATCTGCTGGATGGCATTAATTCGCACATAGATGCTGGAGAAAGTCGCCTATTTCTGGTCGGCAAATATCACGATACGTTTAAAATCGAAGAAAACAAGGCGGCGTTCTTAACTCGCGAAGTCCGTATTGAAAATCGTAGGCTAGATAAGGGGACGCACTGGCCAATCTAGTTTCGGTCAGCGCAAGGCTAAGAAGCAAAAATGGCGTGGAAACGCATCTGCGGTGCGAACGAGGTCCCCGAGAACACGGCCAAAAAGTTTGACGTTGATGGCATTCCAATCCTGCTGGTGAATTATGGCGAAGGCTATCGAGCCATCCCGCCGATCTGCCCGCATATGGAGGAACCCCTCGAAGAGTCGGGCGTAATCGTGCGCTGCGTTCTCACTTGTACGAAACATCTATGGTCATGGGATCTCAAGACTCTTGAGATGAAAGGCGAGACGGAAAAACCGCTGAAAGTCTACGACGTCAAACAGGAAGATGGCTCGATCCTCGCGAATATTGAGGGGGAGCTAGCTTACGAATTCGGTGACCCAGAAGAAGAGGATGACGACTTCTTCAAGTAAGGCTCTTGTCACGCAATGAAGATAACGGTCGAGAGCAAAAATGGCTCGTGCGCCTTTCAGTCTGGCGACAACGAAACGATCCTCTTCGCGGGTTTGCGCCAGGGACTCAATCTTCCGTATGAATGTGCGACTGGAACATGTGGTACCTGTCGCGCCCGCGTTATGAGCGGGGAAGTCGAGATGCGTTGGAAGGAAGCGCCCGGCGCGAAGAAGCTCAAACCTGACAAAGGCGACGTGCTCATGTGCCAGACACGTCCTCTCACCGATTGCTTGCTTCGTGTGCCTTCCGACATTGCCACCACTGACGGTAATCGGCCTGCATCTCGCCGTGGTGTTATTCGTGGCATTCGCAGGCTAACGAACGATGTGGCACATTTTGACCTGTATTTGGCCGAACCGATGGATTTCGAGGCAGGACAATTCGTCGTGCTGGCCACAAGTGATCTGTCCGGTGGTCGCGCATATTCGATGGTCAATTTCGACCATAACGCAGCCAAAGTTGCATTCGTTATGAAGCGCAAGCCAGGTGGCGGGTTTAGTGACTGGCTGTTTGCGCGCGGGGAAGACGACGTCCAAGTCGAGGTTTTTGGACCGCTCGGCCGAGCAGTATTTCGTCCGGAAGAGCGCAAGAATATCGTCTGCATCGCGGGCGGCTCAGGCATAGCCGGGATGATGTCGATCCTTGAGCACGGCACCCATGCGGGTCATTTCAAAAGCTGTAAGGGTGCCGTATTTTTTGGTGTGAGGACATTGTCAGACGCATTTTACCTTGAGGCGCTGGAGCGTTACGTCACGGCATCAAATAGAAACCTGCTGGTGACCGTCGCACTTTCCCACGAAGTGGCCAAGACGCCGACGCATCCGGATTACCCGATGCTAAAACTCGCGAGTGGTATGGTGCATGACGTCGCCGCGGAGACGATGCAAGGTCGCTATGAAAATGCGATGGTTTATGTTGCTGGGCCGCCGGTCATGGTTGACAGCGCTATCCGCTCGCTAATCGTGGGTGGAGTGCCGATTTCGGACATTCGTTATGACAAGTTCAGTTGAGTTTGTCGCAAATTCAGCATGGCCGGCACCTTGGGTGGAGTCTCATCACGACGAAAAGGAAATTTTCATAAAGGCGCGCGAGCTGACGTTGAATCTTGTCCAATGGCTTGCGCGCATCGCCAATAGTTATGTGGAAGATGGCTCGATCAAGGGCCGTTCAATACTTGATTTTCGTATCGATGGATCTTTCGTTACAAAAACTTTCGAACACGGTCTCGCGCTTGAGTTGCGCTTGCCGAGCCTTGAAATGCAGTTCCAAGAGCGTGGCGAACCGGTCCCGCACGTTTTAGACCCGGAGGAACGCTCACCGGCCGAGGCAGAAGCTTGGATACTCGTCGAACTGCTGCATCGAGGGCTGGACCGCGACAAATTCTCTAAGTCGCTTCCGTACACAATTGTGAACTTGATGAGCGGCGACGCCGATGATTATTCGCCGCAAGCCTGTGCAGCAGGTCTCGCACAATTGACCGCCTGGTTTCGCGCGGCATCTGCAATCCTATCAATGCACGGACGAGTCGTGTGCTTGCCGCAGACCTTGACGCTCGAAGTCGCTTCAGGACATGGGACACCTGCGGTGGGGTTCTCTCCGGGCAGTGTGGAATGCGACGAGCCCCATTTCTTCATTAACACATACAATGATGGGAGGCGCCGGGTGCTCGCAGCCTCAGAATTGGCGAATGAGAAAAATCCAGCGACCGCTGCAGCGCAATTCATCAAAACCGCCAACGTTAGGCGCGCTTGAGTTTCTTCGTGGTAATCTCCTGTTCGAAGTCAACCTTATCGCCTGCAAGGCTCTTCCGCAGTTTGCCCGACCTATTGAGCTCCTGCACGATGGAAACGAACGCATTGGCCATAGGCAAAACGATTTCTCCTTCTGCCCAAAACAATCCAACGTCCTGGCTGACGATCGGCTCAACCAGTGGCAGTGCGCGTGTTCCGTGATGTAGCCCCGGGGCGTGAGCGAAATGCGATGGAATGATTGTGCAGAGGTCGGTAAATTGGACTTGGAACATTAGATGGAGAATTGATTCTGACTCCACTCGTGCCTGCGGCGAGCAGCCAACGCCTTTAAACACCTGATCGACGAAGCGCCGTTCATGCATCGACGGCCGTAGCATTGCCAGCGGCAAATCTGCTGCCTCGCGCCAAGAGATCGTCTTGCGCTTTTGAAAAGCGGGGCGATCGGGTACCAGAAGACTTAGTTGTTCAGTATAAATTGGGAGCGTATTTTTTCGGCCGAGGTCGGCTCTGTCGAGGTAAGTCAGCGCGACATCAAGCGCGAAATTGTTGAGGCCAAGTCTCATTGCCTCTGGTCCGATGAACTGCACATCGACACGCACTCCCGGATAACGATCGCGAAAAGTCTTTAGCACCCACGGTAAAACTGGCGACATCGACGGCATTGCGCCTAGCCGAAGATTGCCGGTCAGATTATTCTTCATGACGGCAATTTCTTTGCGCATCGCATCACAATAAGCGAGAACTCCCCGTGACCAAGTGGCAACGCGTTCACCTTCGGCGGTCAACCCGTGAAAACGTTGGCCGCGGCCACGCAAAAAGATCGGCACGCCGAGCTCGAGTTCAAGCTGCTTGATGCCGCTTGATAGAGACGGCTGAGTAACGTTGCACCGCTGTGCCGCGCGGCCGAAATGGCGCTCTTCAGCTACGGCCACCAGATAACGAAATTGCCTGATAAACATGGGCAGCACCAACAGCTGGAAGAACAGGACAATAATAGATCATATCTAAATAGGCGATGCCTAAGAATATCTGCGACAATATTGACGCGGCGTTGGGTGCAGTGCGGCATAAATTTGCGCTGCCAACGTTCCTTCGTCACCGCCAGCTGTAGGTTGAGGATGACGTTCGTTGCACTCACTGGGATCGCTGCGCTGGGGCTCACCTCGGGCTTGATGATCGGCTGCATCGGAATCGGCGGAGTTATCCTAGTCCCTGCTTTGGTGTTCCTCGTCGGCATTCCGATCAAGATCGCAATCCCCGCTGCGATGTTTGCCTATATCGTCTCCGGTCTAGTCGCGAGTTTTGTCTTTGCTCGCAACAAATCAATCCATTGGGATTTGGCGGCCTGGCTTTGCGCTGGAGCGGCCCCAACCGCTTTCATCGGGGCTTGGGCGGTGAGTGTCGTAAACCCGCGTGTACTAGAAGTTGGATTGGGGTTGCTCACTTTTTTTTCAGGCATCAACTCGCTACTGATGCGGCAAAGCGCCAGCGAACCTGATCAAAGTAGTGTCTCGCACGTCACGTTATCTGGTATCGGCGCTATAACAGGCTTTCTATCGTCACTTAGCGGCACCGGCGGCCCGCTAGTGTTGGTTCCCATTCTTATAGCGATTAAATTGCCCGTGCTTACTGCCGTTGGATTGAGTCAGGTTATACAATTGCCGATAGCAATGGCGTCGACATTTGGAAATATTCTCTATGGCGAACTGGATTTTGCGCTCGCAGGGATACTCGCGGGATCGTTGACCGTGGGCTCGTGGTACGGCGCGCACTTGGCGCACAGTATTCCACGTGAGGTATTGCGTCGGATTGTGGCAGGCGTTCTCGTCTTCATTGGTCTTTTGATCCTTGCAAATCTCGTCTCAAGATCGATGCGGTGATTGGCACGTGGCATTCGAACGATCCGGCTTAAGGAATGACTTCGGCGATCCTATGGATGAAGTGCGTTCCTGTCGTGAAGATAGCGCACTGTTTGATTTCTCATTCCTTGAATGCGCACAGTTGCGCGGCCCTTGTGCGCTGTCGGTTGTGGAAGCCTTTGCACGGCGTCCTTTAGAATCACTGGCACAAGGCTCGATCGCCTACGCTATCCGCACCGATTCATCGGGGGCGGCCTTAGCTGACCTGACGATTTGGCGGACTGGTTTAGATACTTTCGAAGTGATGAGTGGACGGCGCGAAGACATAGCAACTCTTACAGCATGCGCATCGAGACGAGTTGAAATCACCAATTTTTGGGAAACCCGCGCCGTTTTTGCGGTTCAAGGGCCGGGCGCCCTTGACGCACTGAGTAACCTCGGCTCCGTGGATAGTGTTGCTGACCTAGCGTACTTTCGATTTGCGGAGGTCGAGCTTGGCGGCTCTCTCTGCACCATTGGGCGATTGGGATATACGGGTGAGGCTGGGTTCGAAATCATTCTTCCGCGCAGTGAGTTGCTGCGCATGTGGCGCGAGCTCGCTCGGCACTCAAGGCCAGCGGGCTTTATTGCAGTGGATGCGTTGCGGATCGAAGCCGGATTTGTTTTGTTCGCCAATGAATTCAGCCTACTGGTGTCGCCGGCCGAAGCCGGACTTCAGCGGTTTCATGCTGAGCAGAGCCAACATAAGATTCCGCTTAGACTCGTTTGCTTTCAGGCCGAGGCCGATCAACTTTCACTACCCTGGGCGGGACGATCCTTGCCTAAGCGACCCGTTGAGCCGGGCGTTGTCGCGATCACCTCGGCCTGCAACAGCATTTTAACGAACGGAATTCTTGGGCTTGGCTTTGTCACAAAGTCGACTGTTGATAGCGCCGAGCTGCTCGATCCCTTGGGCGAATTTCGCGGAATTCGACAGGTACCGCTGCCATTCTATGACAAGCTAAAGCGCCGGCCGCGGCGATTTTGGCGCTAGCTTGGTCGATTTTTTGTGGAAACGGGTTCATAGCCGACGGCGAATATAAGATAGCTGGCGCATATTTGACTACCTTTGTGCCGGAGCGCCCCATGCCATGCGCGAAATACAGGTGGCCACAGGCGGTTCGCGCGCTTTCAAGTCCCGTGTGATCAATTAGTGCATGAGAGGAACATTCTATGGCTGACACGCCGGCGAGAAAAAAAGTCACCATCCCGATGCTGATGGCGAAAATGAAAAAGGGCGAGCCGATTACGCAGCTTGCTGCCTACGACTATCGCACTGCGGTGATCTCTGATCGTCTTGGCATGGATATCCTTTGCGTTTCCGACACTGGCGGAATGATTCTGTTTGGACACAAGAGCACAGTCTCTGTCAGCTTTGATGAAGTGATGATGATGGCGAAAGCAATCGATCGCGGATCGAAATTTGGCCTACGAATGGTCGACATGCCTTATTGGAGTTTTCACGTCTCCAAAAAACAGGCTGTCGAGAATGCCGGGCGTTTCGTTCATGAGGCCAACGCCGAGGTTATGAAATGCGAAGGGAATAGATTTCACGCGCCAAACATCGAAGCGATTGTCCGCGCCGGCATTCCTGTACAAGGTCACATAGGTATCACGCCAATGCGAATGCCACAGCTCGGTGGTTTTGTTGCTCAGGGCAAGACGGCCAAGCGTGCGAAGGAAATGGTCGAGGATGCGCAAGCGATGGTTGACGCTGGCTGCTTCTCGATTCTCTGCGAAGTAACGACGTCAGAAGTCGCCGAGTATTTGGCTCAGACGTTGCCTGTGCCAGTGATTAGCCTTGGGGCAGGGAATTGTGCTCATGGCGTGCACATCATCTCTTCCGATCTCTTTCATCTGTGGGAAGAGCATGTACCCCGCCATTCACGCATTTACACCGACCTGATCCCAATTATGGAAGATGTGATTTCGCGTTACATGAAAGACGTTGTCAATCGAGCGTATCCGGCAGAGAAGGAGACCGTCTTCATGACGCCTGAAGAAGCATTGGCGTTTGCGCAAGAAATGAAATGGGAACGGAAAATCGACGAGCTGCGCTCTGCTAAAAAGAAATCTGCGTGACGCTCTGCGCGGCGGCGCGGTTCTGGTAGGACTCCAACGAGCGGATGTCGTCATTGGGATTCGATGACGCGTCCGCTCGTTTTGCCAAGCGATCGGAATCATAAATTGTTGATCTATCTGCCCATCGCTGATCTAGCGATAAATATTTTCCTCCTTCTCGCGATGGGGCTGGCCGTCGGGTTTATATCGGGAATGTTTGGCGTCGGCGGCGGCTTCCTAATGACGCCATTTCTGATCTTTCTTGGTATCTCACCAGGTGTAGCGGTTGCGAGCGTCGCCAGCCACATCACCGCATCTTCATTTTCTGGCGCTCTAAGCCACTGGCGGCGTCGCGCCGTCGATGTCCCAATGGCTCTTGTTTTGCTCTCAGGTGGCTTAGTTGGAACGTTCAGTGGCGTTTGGCTGTTCACAAAGCTTCGTACGATCGGTCAGCTCGATCTGCTGATTGGCTTCTCTTACCTCATCATGCTCACATCGGTCGGCGGTCTGATGTTGATCGAAAGCGTGCGCGCAATCATCCGTACGCGACGGCAGCAGTTCAGCCCATTACGGCGTTCTGGTGCCCACACTTGGGTACACGCTCTTCCACTTAAGATACGTTTTAGACACTCGAAAATTTACGTGTCTGTCATTCCGGTGTGGGGGATCGGCTACATCATTGGATTAATCGGTGCAGTGATGGGGATCGGAGGTGGTTTTCTCTTGGTGCCGATGTTGATCTATTTTCTCCGTATGCCAACTGCGACTGTAATCGGCAGCGCAACGGTGCTTACTACGGCGACAATGGCGGTCGCCACGATCATGCATGCTTTGACAAATCATCTCGTCGACGCAGTTCTCGCCTTAGTGTTGATCGTTGGTGGGGTGATTGGCGCGCAATTCGGCGCGCGTATCGCGCAAAATATGCCAGCTGAACGTTTGCGTTTATGTCTCGCAGCGCTGATCCTCGCGGTCGGTCTCCGCTTTGGCTACGAGCTCATATCGCGGCCCGTCAATCTTTACTCGATACGTGTTGTAGGAGCTAGCAATTGACAATCCTTGCGCGGCTCGTTGCGGCCGTTGCGTTTATTGCGCTGCTAGCACCCGCGCAATCGGAAGAACTTGTCGTAACAGTTGCGCCGGCACAGATCGCTATCTCTTCAAGTTACAGCGGAGGTACCGTAGTTGTCTTTGGCGCGGTGGTGCAGAAAAATTTAGTGCGGACGCGCCCTTACGACGTGGCCGTAATCGTGACCGGACCGCGTCAGACAGTAGTGACACGCCGCAAGGGCCGAATAGCAGGCGTCTGGGTCAATCAGGAAAGCAGCACCTTTTATAATGTGCCGTCATTTCTCGGCGTCCTCTCCAATCGTCCGCTAAAAGATATTGGGGGCGCGGATGTCTTACGACGGCAGGGGATTGGATTGAAGAACGCCCTGTTTGACGGCGGAGTTCGACCCGATAGCGAAGATCCTTTTCTAGTAAATTTTATAAACATCCGAAGTCAACAAAGGCTATTTGACGAACGCTCCGGCGGCGTAACGTTCCTGAGCCAGGCTGCATTCCGCACCGAAATTCCTTTGCCAGACAACGTACCGATTGGCGAATACCAGATCGATCTCAAGCTGTTCCAGAATGGCGAAATGGTCGGTGAAACTATGGCGTCTTTTACGGTCGTAAAGATTGGGGTTGAAGACTTCGTAGTCAACGCGGCCACAAACCATACCTGGTTATATGGAGTGACAGTGGTATCGATGGCGCTGATGGCCGGATGGCTTGCGTCGATCATATTCCGGCGCGACTGAACATGATCGTTCCCGTGAATGAATATATTGAGAAGATGACTGAGGCCTTAGAACTTTTGATTTTGCCTCGGCAATGAGAAAAAAATACACTGCAGGAAATATCGGTGTGGGGGTGCTTTGGCCGACCTCAAGCCTGAAAAAACGAGTTCTAGGGGGGAAGTTAACTAATGTTCAGTCACAATCCTTTTGCCGAACTTTCGGCGTCTGTGTCGCCCAGCGTTATGCAAGCTTACGTTGTGGTCATGGCTGTTTTGGTTGCGGGTGGCACGCTTTTCGACATCGTTCATAAAAAGAGCGCGAAATACTTTTTCGATAACTGGCGCGATTCAAAAAACAAAGCGAAACAGTATGTAAGTTCGGGAGAGATGATGTCGATTGCGGTGCAGACCGCGGTGGTCGATGTCATGGCTTCAGGTGAATTCTGTAACGCGCGTCGGAGAATTGCCCATCTCCTGACGATGTATGGTTTCGTGATTTATGCCGTGACCACCGTGATCATGGTCTTCGCTTATCCGACGCCCGCCACACCCACCCCCAACGCGCTGGTGATGCTCTGGTACATCGGCGCCCTGATGGTCTGCCTTGGTGGCTATTGGTTCTGGTTTTTCATCCGCGTTGACGTCGCCGCCGAGGGCAACTCGCCGTTCAGGTTCGAGCGCGCGGACTTGTTCATTGTCACGCTCGTGCTCGGCACGACGTTTGGCCTGATATGGGCGTGGCTACTGGCGGCGGGCAATACCGTCTGGGCGACCGTGTTCCTGGGTCTCTATCTCATCGCCACGACTGTGCTGTTCGTATCGATCCCGTGGTCGAAGTTCTCACACATGTTCTTCAAGCCGGCCGCGGCGCTCGAGAAGCGAGTATCGAAGGCCAATGGCTCAGCCCAGAACTTGCCGACGCTGACCCGTGACGATCCCGAACAGCAGAAAAGACATTCCATGGAGCTGTTGCGCAACGCTCCGATGCATATGGGACTTGGCATCAAGCGCGAAGCGCCACGCCACTATTAGAAGACGCCCCGCAAGTTCTATCGAAACGAATTAAGGAGCCGGAGTCATGCCTACGTTCGTCTACATGACGAGGTGCGATGGATGCGGACACTGCGTCGACATCTGTCCCTCGGACATCATGCATATCGATAAGACCTATCGCCGCGCCTACAACATCGAGCCTAGCATGTGCTGGGAGTGCTACTCCTGCGTCAAGGCTTGTCCGCAGAATGCGATCGATGTGCGCGGATATGCCGACTTTGCCCCGCTCGGCCACAGCGTTCGCGTCATCCGTGACGAAGAGAAAGGCACGATCGCCTGGAAGATCAAATATCGGAACGGCACGGAAAAGAATTTCCTTTCGCCGATTACGACCAAGCCTTGGGGGACGGCGATCCCGAAGCTCGCCGACGTTCCCCCGCCGAGCAAGGAAATGCGCGACAGCCAGCTGCTGTACAACGAGCCAAAGTGGATCCGCATGGATGACGGCGGTTTGCACACGCTTCGGGCAGCCGGGCTCAAGCTGAAGAAAGGCGTGTACTACTGATGGCCTACAAAACGATCGTCGAAGACAACATCGACATCCTGGTCGTCGGGGCAGGCCTTGGCGGCAGCGGTGCCGCTTGGGAAGCCCGTTTCTGGGGGCAAGACAAGAAAATCGTCATAGCCGAGAAAGCGAATATCGATCGCTCCGGCGCGGTCGCCCAGGGTCTGTACGCCATCAATTGCTACATGGGCACCCGGTGGGGCGAAAATAAACCGGAGGACCATGTGCGCTATGCCCGCATCGACCTGATGGGACTGGTGCGTGAAGACCTGCTGTTCGATATGGCCCGTCACGTCGACTCCACAGTGCATCAGTTCGAAGAGTGGGGCCTGCCCATCATGAAGGACCCGAAAACCGGGCGCTATCTGCGTGAAGGGCGATGGCAGATCATGATTCATGGCGAGTCCTACAAGCCGATCGTGGCCGAGGCCGCCAAGAAATCGGCGGACAAGGTATTCAACCGTATCTGCGTCACCCACCTGCTGATGGATGATAGCAAGGGGAACCGGGTCGCCGGCGCCGTCGGCTTCAACGTCCGTACCGGCAACTACCACGTCTTCAAGTCCAAGACCGTGATCTGCGGCGCGGGCGGCGCCTCCAACATCTTCAAGCCGCGCTCAGTGGGCGAAGGTTCCGGCCGTACTTGGTACGCGCCCTGGTCTTCCGCGTCCGCCTATGGGCTCATGATCGAAGCCGGCGCCAAGATGACGCAGATGGAAAACCGCATCGTGCTGGCGCGTTTCAAGGACGGTTACGGCCCGGTCGGTGCCTATTTCCTGCACCTGAAGACCTATACGCAAAATTGCCTGGGCGAAGAGTATGAATCCAAGTGGTTCCCCGAACTTCAGAAAATGGTCGGAAAGGAATATCTGGATCCCGAAGTTTCGCACTTAACGCATAGGCCGATCCCGACCTGCCTACGCAACCACTGCATCATCAGTGAAGTGAATGCAGGCCGCGGCCCCATTTACATGGTGACCATGAGAGCTTTCCAGGATCCTCATCTGGAAGAGGTCGGTTGGGAAAACTTTCTCGGCATGACCATCGGCCAGGCGGTCCTCTGGGCGGCTACGGACGTGGACCCCAAGAACGAGAACCCGGAGCTGACGACGTCCGAGCCCTACGTCATGGGCTCGCACGCGACCTGCTCCGGTGCCTGGTGCTCGGGTCCCGAGGATGTTTCTCCGCCCGAGTATTTCTGGGGCTACAACCGCATGACGACGATCGAAGGCCTGTTCGGCGCCGGTGATGCGGTCGGCGGCACGCCGCACGCCTTCTCGTCCGGCTCGTTCACCGAAGGCCGTCTCGCCGCGAAGGCCGCCTGCAAGTATATCGACGACGGGAAGGGCGAAGGCATCGTCGTCTCCGACGAGCAGATCAACCGTCGCAAGAAGGAAATCTACAAGCCGCTGGAGCACTACAAGATCTATCGCAACGAGATCGTAGCGGGCGACGTCAACCCGCACTACATCAATCCCAAGCAGGGCCTGGATCGTCTGCAGAAGCTCATGGATGAGTATTGCGGCGGGGTGACGGTCAGCTACATGACCAACGAGAAGCTGCTGAATATCGCTCTTAAGAAGCTCAAGGTCATGGAGGAAGATCTCGAGAGTCTGGCCGCAAAGGATATTCACGAACTGCTGCGTGCGTGGGAACTCAAGCACCGGCATCGCGCCGCGGAGTGCGTGACGCAGCATACTCTGTTCCGCAAGGAGACGCGCTGGCCGGGCTACTACTACCGCGGCGACGCCATGAAGGTGGACGACGAAAACTGGCACGTGCTGACGGTTTCGCGCCGCGATCCGAAGACCGGCGAATACACCATGGAGAAGGCACCCTGTTATCACCTGGTTTCTGAAAATGAGTAGCGAGATCTCCGGGCGGAAGTTCGCATTGAACTTCTACGCGGCGTAAAGGAGCCGACATGTCGCTCGTTGATCTTCTTCAGATGCGCTCTGCAACGCCGCTCTCTTCGAGTGACAGAGAACCGCAAGTGAACATCATCGAAAAAGCCGACGAGGAGATACGGGCCATCGCCGACCCCCTTTGGCGCGACCTCCTCAAACACTCGAACGAAGGCAAGTACGGAGAGTTCGTCAAGAATTTCTCCGGATCCATGGCGCTTGCCATGGATCAAGTTACGGTCGGCCATCAGTTCGCCAACAGCGAGCTTGCCAGAAATCTGTCCGAAGAATTCGAATATCTCGGCATCATTCGCCGAGGTGAACATGTGACGGTTCTCTACCGGCAACGCAGCACCAAAAAGGCCGGCGAATGGCTTGGCCGGCTTGTCCTCGGCTACGAGAATGGAAAAATCAGAATTTTCGGCGCGTCCATCTTCTGAGCGCTTCGGATTACACATGATTGAAACCATCCGGGACGGCAAGTTCGTCGAACTCACCTACAAGGTGACCGACAAGAAATCCGGACATGTCCTCACCAAAGTTGAATTTCCGTTGGGCTATGTCCACGGACACAATGAAATTTTGTCCCCTTTCGTACACAGGCAACTAGAGGGCAGATCCGCGGGCGAGGTCATCGAGGTGCCGATCGACGGCAATCGGATCTTCGGCGCCAGGGACGAGTCGCTGGTTTTTACCGATCGCATCGAGAACGTCCCCGAGGAGTATCGGCAAGTTGGCACCTCCATCCTCATGGAGAACGACAAGGGGCAAACCCGGAGCTTTATCGTGACGCAGATCGACGACGAGACACTGACTGTCGACGGTAACAATCCGCTTTGCGGCAGAGAGGTCGTCTTTACGCTCGAGATTGTGACTGTGCGCGATGCCAACCGACGAAGAAGCAAAAGCGGGCGGAGCGATCGCCGCGCAGGCGGATATCGATCCTTCGCTCATGCGGCTGTTTGAGTGACGATCTCGGCTTAAATGCAAAAGGTGACTTATGAGCAGCGAGCAAAAGCCAATCACCAAAGTTCCTGACGGCCACGCGCGCTTTTTAACGACGCGTCAGAAACCGGCAACCGAGAAGGGGTTTGTTGGTTTCGAAACCGTCTGGGAACCGTTCCAGAAGGAAGCCGAATACGAGACACCAAAGAAGCCGTAGGCCTGCCATGTCGACGCTCGTCCCGCCGCACGGCTCCGAATTCCGTCAAGCCGCTCTTGCTGCCGCGGGCAGAACGGGCCGAGGACCGCAAGCGCGCCGAGACGCTAAAAAAAATTCCGCTCGATTCGCGCGCAGTCTCCGATGTGTTTATGCTGGCAATGGGTGCCTATACGCCGCTCGACGGCTTCATGGGGCACGACAATTGGCGCAGCTCCTGCGTCGATATGAAAATGCGCAACGGCGTGTTCTGGCCAATCCCGATCACGCTGCCGGTCGATAAGAATATTGCCGCCGGCATTCATAAAGACGAAGAAGTCGCGCTCGTCGACGCGGAGACCAACGACATCCTCGCCGTCATGAATGTGCGTGAGAAATATTCGATCGACAAGCGGCTCGAAGCAGAACACGTCTATCGCACGACCGACCCGAAGCACCCCGGCGTCGCCAAGGTGCTGGCGCAGGGAGACGTCAACTTGGCGGGGCCGGTGAGGGTGCTGAGCGAAGGCGAATATCCGACAAAATACCCGGATCTCTATATCCGCCCAGCCGAAGCGCGAGCCATGTTCCTTGAGAATGGCTGGACAGACGTTGCCGCTTTTCAGACACGCAATCCCATGCACCGCAGCCACGAGCACTTGGTGAAAATCGCGGTCGAGGTGATGGACGGCGTTTTCATTCATCAAGTGCTAGGCAAATTGAAGGCAGGCGACATTCCAGCCGATGTCCGCACGCGGGCAATCAAAGCGATGATCGATAATTACTTCCGACCAGGCACTGTCATCCAGGCGGGCTATCCAATTGAGATGCGCTACGCTGGTCCGCGCGAAGCGCTGCTACATGCGCTCATCCGCCAGAATTTCGGTTGCTCTCATTTGATCATCGGACGCGATCATGCCGGTGTCGGCAGTTATTATGGCCCATTCGACGCTCATCACATCTTCGATGAACTTTGGCCTGGCGCACTTCTTTGCAAGCCGCTGAAGATTGACGTTACCTTCTACTGTCGCAAGTGTTACGGGATGGCAACGGGGAAGACTTGTCCGCACGATCCGAATGATCACATATCCATCTCTGGCACGCAGCAGCGAGAAATGCTTTCGACCAACGCGGACATACCCCCCGAGTTCAGTCGCCCTGAGGTGGTGGCGATCCTCAGGGAGTATTACGCGAGCCTACGACAGTAGTCGCGCCCAGCATCATGATCATTGCGCAAATTTCGGACACTCATTTAGAGCTGAATACGCCAGACGCTGATCAGAGAATAGCGGATTTCGAACGGACGATTGCGGCCATAAATGCTCTTGATCCCGCCCCCGACGTGATCGTTCACACCGGGGATATCGTGCACAACGGCCGGCAGGAAGAGTACGCTCGAGCCGTCTCCATACTCGCGAAAGCCCGGATGCCGGTCTATGTCTTGGCCGGCAACAAAGACAACAGAGCAAATTTGCTCGCGGCCTTTTCGACGCACGGGTATCTCGCGGCTGATTCCGATTTTATCGACTACGCAGTCGAGAGATTCCCTGTAAGGCTGATTGCGATCGATACCTTAAGTCAGAGCAGCAACAAGGGTGACTTTTGCCTTGCACGCGCGGGCCGTTTGATCGACCTGATTGATGCCGAGGTCACCAAACCGATTGCGATTTTTGCCCACCATCCGCCGTTTGAGGTCACCGTGGGGCCTGACCCGCTTAATTTTGAGACGCGGGAGATGATGCTAAGACTGCGCCAGATCCTGCAGAATGCCTTTAGGGTTGTTGCTAGTTTCAGCGGCCATGTTCATCGTCCCGCGGAGGGCAGTATCGGTAATATCCCAGCTACCGTTGTGCCGTGCATTGCGACGACGTTGCGCAAAGGCGAGTATCCGACGTACATGAAAAAGCGTCCGATTTATTATGTCCACCGATTTGATCCGCGTTGGGGCTTTACCACTGAGACGCGAATTGCCGGGACGGAACCGCTGTTTTGACTTCTTCTCCGCTCTGCGGGCCTTTTGCGGTTCTTTTGAATGCTGAGATAAAAGCACTCTTCGGTCGCATATTGCAGTGCCACAAATCCCTTGCCACTCCGCGCATTAGGCTGGGTCAATGATCTTATAGACGAGAAGAGTAAGATTTATTTTCCGTGCCGGTTAGGCTCAAAGCAAATTTTATCCCACAGGCGCTCTCGATGGATTGCGCCGAGTGCGGTTGCCAAGGAGGTGACTATGGAAAAATGGAACGCTGGCCCCATTATCTATGATGAAAAATCGTGTCAAATGGCTGACGAGATGGTGCAGGCCGAAGCACTTCACATCGCGCGACGTTCAAGTCGAGATTTCGACTGCGATTGCAAGGATGGAATGTTTCCTCGCGCAAGTTTCGCTGACCGCCGGACGTTTCTTTTCGCTGCGGGATCTCTAGCTGTTGGCGGCGCGCCAGCCTTAGCACAGACAACGAAAGCGCCGCCTGGCGCCATCCAATTCCCGGTGCCCGATGATCCCACCAAAGAGCAAGGCCGCCCTGTGGCGGCGGACGGCGGTTATGGCTCTCGGTCACAATTCGAAACCGAAGTCCGCGTGCGCTTTCCGACCGCGAATGAGAACACGTCCTGGAGCTTTACCCCGCTGGACAAGATGTTGGGCAACACGACTGCCTCGGGCTTGCACTTCGAACGTCACCACGGTGGCATTCCGACCATCGACCCCGCCAAACACGTGCTTTTTGTGCATGGAATGGTCAACGGTCCGCGCAAGTTCACGATGGCGGACATCAAGCGATTTCCGTCGGTGACCCGCAAACATTTCATCGAATGCTCCGGCAACGGCCTAACGGAATGGAACAAGCCGACACTGAAAACGGTGCAAGGAACGCACGGCCTGCTTAGCACTTCCGAATGGACGGGCGTCCAGTTTGCGACCATCGCTCGTGAAGTCGGTCTCAAGGACGGCGGGAGCTGGGTACTCGCGGAAGGTGCCGATGCCGCGGTTATGACGCGCAGCATTCCGATGGAAAAGATGCTCAAGGACGCCATCCTTGCCTACGGCCAGAATGGAGAAGCGATCCGGCCAGAACAGGGCTATCCACTGCGCCTGTTGTTGCCCGGCTATGAAGGCAACACGCACATAAAATGGTTGCGACGCCTCGAGGTGAGTGACAAGCCTTTTATGACGCGCGAAGAGACCTCGAAATACACTGACTTGTTGGCCAACGGCAAAGCGCGCCAATTCAGCATGGACATGGAGGCAAAGTCGGTAGTCACTTTTCCTTCGGGTGATATGAAGCTGCCGGGTCCAGGCTTTTACAACGTAACTGGACTGGCTTGGTCAGGGCGCGGGCGCGTACAATCGGTCGATGTTTCCGTCGATGGCGGAAAGACCTGGGTGCCGGCACGCGTTGACTCGGCGCCGGACCCAATATGTACGGTCCGCTTCAGCCTTCCGTGGGTTTGGGACGGCAAGTCTGCGGTGCTGCAAAGTCGCTGCACCGATGAAACCGGCTATATCCAGCCCACGCTTGCGCAGCTGATCGCAATCCGTGGCTCCAACGGTCCATTTGGCTCGATCTATCACCTGAACGCGATACAGAGCTGGGGCGTCGCAGAGGACGGGAGTGTGACCAATGTTCACGCATAGGCTCAGCTTGGCTGCTCTCATGAGCGCTTTAGTGTTCGCGCAACCCGCTGCTGCGCAAGTCGCCCGCTACGGCTTGGGAACCTCGGCAACGTCGGACGAACTTGCAAAATTCTTCTCGATCCCGCCGGATGGACGAGGTCTTCCCTCCGGCAGTGGAAATGCGAAAAAGGGCGCCGAACTCTACGCTTTGGCTTGCGCAGCCTGTCATGGCGAAAAGCTCGAAGGCAATCCGGCCAAAGGAATTGGCGGCGACAAGCTACTTGGCGGCCGCGGCTCGCTGGCAACTAAAACGCCGGTGAAGACGGTGGAAAGCTACTGGCCTTATGCGACAACGCTTTTCGACTACATCAAGCGCGCCATGCCATTCAACGCGCCGGGCTCGCTAAGCGATGACGACATCTACAGCGTCGTCGCATACATATTGTCGGAGGCAAAAATCATCAAGCCGACCGAAACCATAGACGCCAAGACGCTGCCAGCCGTGGCGATGCCGAACAAAGACGGCTTCGTGCCTGATCCGCGCCCGGAGGTCGAACTTTATCGTTAGCGCGCCAGCGATACTTTTGTCATGTTGATCAGCTCGTGACTACGCTAGTCGCGAAGTGAATCCCTTTGTCAGTGGGCACCGAGTTGAAGTTGATTCCGATACGACTTTGACAATTCGCTTTCCAACGTAAATTTCGATGCGTGCGTGTTTACATAAGATATTCTAGTGGCTCGGTTGTTTCGTTGGCGATCTGAGGCGATCATGAGTATGAAATCGATTTTGGTGCCGATGGAGAGCGATGCTGGCATGGAGTCGGTGCTCAGCACCGCCGTGCTATTGGCGCGACGACATGACAGCTATATCGAAGGATTCTCGCTCCGTTGGACCATCGATTTCGCTTTAGTGGAATCTTTTGCGGCGGCGCAATATGAGCGGGAGCTCGAAACTCATGCGCAGCGCGCGCGTCAGACGTTTGAAAGTTTCATGCGTAAAAATGATGTGCCTCGCTCCAGCAAGGGGACGACGTCTCTGTCGTTCGGCTGGCTAGACGAACCCCTTAGCGGGGAAACCGTCGTCGGTACCTACGGCCGCGCCTTTGATGTCATCGTGATGAACCGACCCAGTGCGGATTCGCCTGGTTTATATCGTGGCGCGCTTGAGTCAGGGCTGTTTGAGAGTGGGCGGCCGATGCTTCTATCCCCGCCGACACCGCCTCAGCGTATAGGGACTAACGTATTGATCGCTTGGAACGGCAGTACCGAGCAGGCTCGGGCTATGGCCCTTTCAATGCCGCTTCTTGAAAGTGCGGATCGAGTCACGATGTTGACTGTCACCGGAGGAACCGAAGTTCCGGGGCCGTCCGCAGGGGAAATGATCAGATATCTTCAACTCAATGGGGTTCGTTCGCAGCGGCTAACGGTCGAACTTGGTGAGCAAACTACCGGAGAGTGTGTCCTAGACACGGCTCGACGGCTGGGCTGCGACCTCCTGATCAAGGGAGCGTTTACCCAGAATCGATTGAGGCAAATGATATTCGGAGGTGCAACTCAGCACATTATGGCGCGCGCAACCCTACCTGTCCTGCTAGCGCACTGACTAAGGTCAAGGAACTATGATGGGCACGCGCGTCATTGACGATAAGACGGTTGCAGCCGACTTGCGCGGCAAGGTCATGGACGAATGCGAATTGGACTCTGGAGCAGAGTGGGGCACTCCAGATACCGGTCATTTTGAAGTACCGACCGAAGGTTATGGCACCCGTATTGCTCGAAACGATGCTAGAGGTTCCGGAGGAATGTTGTCGTATACATCTAACAAAATAACAGAATTTTGGAACTGGAGTGTTCACTGATCACCGATGATGGCTCTCGCCGCAGCCATTCTCATGGCGCTGTTCTGCTGTCGCCGCTCGCCCGCGCCGATGAGGTGATCGAATAAACCGCAATGTCCGCTATTGGCACTTTAGCGGGCGTTCCAAGGGCAGCTGCGAATGTGCACTTGGGGGGTAAAGATGACATCGCAAATCGTATGGATGCGGCGCCGTCACAACTGAAATTTCTATTTTTGATGATGGGATCGACTGATTTTCCGAATGTCCGCTTTGGGGGGTAAAGCTAACATCTATCAAGATGAACGGCGAAGCCACCCAGGTATCATCTTTCGAAGCATCACCCGAGCGGTCAGCTTTTTTTTGAAACTGTCCACGCAGCGGCGACTGCAAAACGAGTAGCGCACATATTGGTGGCGAACGAGACCAAACTTACCCGCACACTGATGGCACCGGTTCACGACGTTGGTCAAAGTCGGATCACCAGATCAGCAGCCAGATTACACAAATAATCAAACTCACGACTGCAAAGGTCGTAAAAATTCCCAGATAGACTAGGGCTGCAGTAGCCTGTTCAAACAGTCGGCGATTGACTGTAGCATTTCGGAGCATCGACATCTGCGGCAGCCCAAACAGCACCCAATGTCGAAAAATAGCCGTCGCCCGGGTACCTTCAATCGCCATTCGATTTTAGCGTAAGGAAGAAACCTTAATGGGCATCCGCCACGAACGTTATCGTGTGCCCGCTCCGCATTAGGCCGCGATCCCAAACGCCATCCGATAGCACTGCCCTGTGCCGCAAACGAGGCGTAGACTATGCCCGAGGTTAACGCAGCCAACCGCACCGCTTTAGAGGCGGTGTTACTCATTTTCGCTGCGGCATCGGATCGGTCGGCTTCGCCGCGTTCCTGAGGTCGCGGTTCATTTCAAGGCAGGTCGCAAGCTCGGAATAAGTGGGTGAAAACGTCTGGGTTTTAACACACTTGGCTCGATCTGCTGCCGGGAATGACGACCAATCTTTCCTGAGTAGATCGCGCGTCCGCTGTTCTTACTCGATACAGCGTTTCAAATTAGCTGCAGTATCTTGCACAAATCCAGCCTCGGCCGCACCGCGGCAGCTTGTGCTTACATCCCAGGTTGGAACGCTGTCGGTTGCGGCATAACTTGAACAAGACCAGATCTCGATGGATACAATCCCAAAGGCAATCAGTAATCGGCGTGACATGACATTCTCCCGGACGGCATGTGATGTTACCGTCTCTTCTCAAAGTTCCAAAGTTGCAAGGGCGCTCTGTATTGAAGTGCCGCCCAGATTGCTTGGCCTCGCCGACGAAGTGGTCGAGTAGGACCGTGTCTGCTTTTGGCGCTTAGCGGACATCGGCTTGTGCGCTGCACATGTCTGCTTTTGACCCTTAGCTGACATCGCTAGCTGCGCCGACACTTCCGCTTTTGACCCTTAGCACCTGCGACTTTTCTAGCGAGAGCGCCTGACACAAACCGAAGCGTGCCTTACAGGAAGATTTTCGGACTCCCCTCCTTCTCATCCTGGCTGAGAACCCCGTTCTGCCACTCCCGCGAGGACGACAACGGCACCAATTTTGTGGGAGGGCCTACAGGAGTGTCCGGACCGAATAGGAAGAGGCTTTCAGGCAACCACGCGTCGCGGCCCAAAATCTCGAGCTCAATCCGGCCGACCGACCCCGGGGTACTGATTTCCCGCTCCGTGAACGGCGTCCGCACCGGAAGGTAGTACCAATTGGAGACGCCTTGTTCGAGATCGTCCTGCGGCGTGTCGGTTTGCGTGTTGGTGATGAGCTCCGACATACGCAGTTGCCCGTCTGAACCGATGACCTGAAGTCGCACGGGGCTGTCCGTCCCGGCGTCGTCTTCGTCAGCCGTGCGCACCAGCAGTAGCAGACGATGGATCAGGGTGCTGGAGTCACCGCGTTCGACCAGACGGAGCGGCAGGGTCAGCCGGCCCTCGCTGGGATCCGAACTGAGCCAGTGCGTCAGGTCCGTCTCCATCGCGATAGGGATGATGCCGCCGCCGTCCGTGACTGCGAAAAGCAGGATTTCCTGTGGTGCCCAGGCGTCGTCGCCGCGGTTGCCGATGCGAACTGAAGAATTCGTGAGCGACTCCGAGTTGAACGAGACGACCGCAACGGCGTGCTGTAGATACCCCTGCGCCTGGGGGTGATCCGCGACGAACTCGGCGACAGCGACGTCGATGCCATTGACGTTGATCGTGACATTCAACTGATCCGACGACCCGGCGTCGTCCACGTCGCGAGTGAGTGCGGCCAGATACAGGAAATTGACTTCAGGCATGAATGAACATCTCGATATCGGGCCATTTAGCGACTGAGTTATCGGGTTATCGATGTGGCGCCCACATTTTATCAAATTAACAAAATAGTGGCCGCGCCTCCCGTCGAAAGCGCGGCCCCGGTCACCAGGGTTCTTCAGAATCGGTAGGAGTCAAAGAACCGAAGGCGACCAAATACTTATGTCGTGGCCATACGAACTTTTTCATGTAGGGTCAGCATGCCGCAAAATCGAATCGCTGGCGCGAAAAGGTTTCCTTGCATGGAATCCATGGTGTCTGGGTGTGGTCCAAGAATGGTTCTTGCGTACGAGGTAGGTGCGGCACAAAAAACCAATGAAGGATGTCTCGGGGGCGATGTCCGGTGATGTAAATTATTTCGCCTGTACCAATGCTTCCGGCCGCTTGATCTCAATCTCGACGAACGCCAATTTTGATGATGGAGGCGACAGAAGAGGGTAACGCGCCCAACTGGGCCTTTGCAGAACCCTTGGCCTACTTTGTCGTACCGAAGTCGTACTCACGTCGTACCAGTCAGCTGTCGGCATTCTTTCAAAGCGGCCTCGCGACGTACATCAATGTACGCCGCCAAATCCACTAGGTGGACGCCTCGTTGAGCTTTTTGACTATTTTCAATTCTGACGATTGGTAGCGCTAGGTCGCCACGCAATGCTTTGCGTAGCAGTTTGTCGACCGTCAGGTGCCCGAAGAAATCCCGACATACTTGATCGATGGGCACGATAGTCCTGCCGCTATATTGAGCCATCAATAGAAACAACGTGGGGGCCGTGGTGCTCGATGATCGGATACATTGTAGACATCTCTATTCTTGTTCTGCCGGACGCTATTGGAATGCCGCCAAACAAAATCGTCGCCACGGCACCACGCTAATAGCTGCGGACACTCCCTCCGCAAGGGAAAGGTCGCGCGTCAAATTTGGCATGGCTTTCACTATCTTTCAGCACGTTAGCTTGACCAACTCCCTGCGATAAATTTGATTTGACAGCACCCTGACAGCACGGACCCGAGGACAGCCTGTCTGTTGCGATAGCGTCGCGATGGGATGCGCTCGGGCGCCAGCGGTCCCGTCTAAATGACCGAGATCGAGATAGAGCGGGAACTAGCAGAAATCGCGCGCTTTTCTCGCCATTTCGACTCTTAAGCCTTCGCTAGATTTTTTGTTGTAGTTCCTTTTTTCTTCTATCCTCGCGCGAATCGCCCGGGCGTTGCATTTTTTAAAGTTTTGAACGGCCGATCAATTTTGGTGATCGAGATGGCCAACGAGTTTTTCGAGGAGCAATCCGAAGCGTCGGAGGTCAAAGCGCAAATCGTTGGCAAGTATTTTAGAGCGTGGGCAGGCATTGTCGCCCCTCGCGCACGAGATGGGAAGATTGCGTACATAGATCTCTTCGCCGGACCTGGCCGGTATCGTGACGGCTCTGCCTCCGTTCCGATTATGGTCCTTGAGTACGCGATTTAAAACTCCGAACTGTGCGAGAAACTCGTCACTTGGTTCAATGACAAAGATAAAAACAACAGCAAAACGCTTGAAGCCGAAATCAATAATCTTGAGGGCATCGAAAAGCTAAAGTTTAGGCCGAAAGTAGACAGTGCTGAGGTAGGTGGCGACCTTGCCAAGGGGCTCGAAAAAATCGGCCTCATACCAACCTTATTTTTTGTTGATCCGTGGGGGTATAAAGGGCTCTCGCTACAACTGATAAATGCCGTCCTAAAAGATTGGGGGTGCGATTGCATCGTCTTCTTCAACTACAACCGCATCAACATGGGACTAAACAACAAGATCGTAAAAGAACACATGGACGCTCTGTTTGGCGAAGAACGCGCGAACGCATTGCGCAAAGAGCTAGAAGACCTGACGCCGGACAAAAGAGAAGTCCATGATCGTCGAAAAGATCGCGGAAGCGCTGCAGGAAATGGGTGGAAAGTACGTACTTCCATTCTGTTTCAAGAATGGACAAGGGGACCGAACGAGCCACTATTTGATTTTCGTCACGAAGAATGTGACGGCCTACACGATCATGAAAGGTATTATGGGCGGTGAAAGTTCAAAGCGCGAGCAAGGCGTGCCGTCATTCACATTCTGTCTTGCGGACAAGACCATGCCGGTCCTGTTCGAACTTTCGCGGCCGCTCGATGATCTGGAAAACATGCTTCTCACGGAATACGAGAGTGCGACGCTAACGGTGAAAGAAATATTCGACCAACACCAAGTGGGGCGCCGCTACCTCATTCAACATTATAAGACTGCGCTGAAGTCATTAGAGAAAAAGGGTGAAATAGATGCAGACCCGCCTGCCGATGAGCGGCGGCCGAACACATTAGCTGACCATGTGAAAATAACATTTCCTAAACTTAGGAAGAAACAATGAGCAAATCACGGATCGAGTGGACTGAGTGCACTTGGAATCCCGTGGCCGGTTGTACCGTACTCTCACCGGGCTGCACTAACTGCTACGCGATGCGCCTTGCATCACGCCTAGCCGCCATGGGCCAACAAAAGTACGTCGGGACGACGCGCGTTTCAGGGCGTCGCCCAAAATGGAACGGCAAGATCAACATCGATAGAACGTCCTTAGGCGTTCCAGCAAAATGGAAAACCGGACGCATGATTTTTGTAAATAGCATGTCCGATTTGTTCCACGAAAAAGTTCCTCTTCCTTTCATTCAAGAAGTGTTCGACGTAATGCGAAACACGCCGCAGCACACGTATCAAATCTTGACGAAGCGAGCTGAAAACCTAGAACAGCTTGCGCCGCAGCTACCGTGGCCAGACAATGTTTGGATGGGTGTGAGCGTTGAGAGTGCGGACTATCTGTGGAGAGTAGAACACCTTCGGAAAACACCAGCCGCAATCAAGTTTTTGAGTCTTGAACCCTTGCTCGGACCCTTGGAAGGACTCGATCTGGGAGGGATTGATTGGACTATTGCCGGAGGCGAAAGCGGCCCCGGGGCACGATCGATAAAGCTTGAGTGGGTTCGCTCTATCCGCGATCAATGCGTTCTAAGCGGTGTGGCGTTTCATTTTAAACAGTGGGGTGGGACGAATAAGAAACGCACAGGGCGAGAGCTGGACGGACGACAATGGAACGAGTGGCCAAGCGTTCGCAGACAGAAAAACGATCATGAAGCAGCTTTCGCTTAGTTGACTATCGAGGACGCTCATCAACATCACCCGGCCAATGGGTCCGTCAATGTTGGATCGTCGCGTGCCGTGTCCAAACCAGCGTCCTTCATTGACATAGATTATGGCTGCGCTACGAGTATTTTTGCATCCTGAGAGGACCTGACGGTCCCGCCAACCAGCCGAAGACCGGCAACGGTGGTACGACGATGTGGCCCGCACGGACAACAGTAGGTCGCCAGCCTTCCCAGATGCGTGTGACATCAAGGAGGTTTTTTCCATGGTTAAAGTCCCAAGCAACGGCGGCCGGGCGGAAAAGCGTCGGCGACAGCATGCCGGCGCCAGCAATGTGTTGCCGCTGGAAAACAGCATGAGTCGTCTGTGGAACGTGATGGGCAGCATACGCCTGGCGTGTCCGCGCTGCGGGCACGGCAAATTCAACCTGCCTGGCAGGTCGCCGATCAGCGAGCACGCCGTCGTGTTGTCATGCGTCCGTTGCGACCAGCATTGGATGATCACAAGGCGGACGATCAACGAGATTAGGATGAGCGAGGTCGCGAACGATGGTTAGGAAGATGGTTGAGAACGGGTCGTACTATCACGAACCCCCGTACAGCGAAGAGGAAGAGCTGGAGATCTACCGGCGCATAGCAGCCGGACCGTTCAAGGTGCTGCACCCAGACCCAAAAACCAATCCGAAAAAGACAAATGACGGGGAAAAGGGCGCCACTGTTTCTCGGTGAGCGGATGAGTGGATCAGCGCAATACCTACGACCCATTCCCGTGTGAAGAGGAACGCAGTGTTGGTAGGATTGTTGGTAGCCAGACAACAGTGCGGAACAAACACTTCGTAGGTTCAATCGCTTAGATCGAGCATTTGACTCCTTGTGCGCCCACCAAATTTCTCAACAGCTTGGTTCGTTTGCGATCAGAACATTCTCGTATACGACGGCTGACACTTGCCTGTTGCCCCTTTCCACACTGGCGGCAGAGCGGGGCATCCGGGGAGAAGGCGCTCGTCGAGGTTGTGACTATCGGCGCGATCGTTCATCGGGCTATCCGGTGACGGCTGCGACGAACTGCCTCGCGGGTGGCGCATTCCAAGTTCGCTCCGGTCGTTCATGCCGACCAGATTGGCGGCCTAAAAAGCAAACCGAGTCAGTCCGTTGGACGCAGAATGTCGCCAAAGGGTTAGCCTGCGACTTTAACGCTGTGTCGCAGAATAGTGACTAAACTTTAATTTTGGTGAGACCGAAGGTGGTGTAAAAATCGGGGCCGCTCTGTTCCCCAACGGAGCGCGGCCCCGATCTCTCCGTCCCCAGTAACTGTCCCCGAGGTCGGGGCCAACATTTCTACAATGAATTGTGACGACGCGTGGGCGCAAGACGGCCACGTTCGAATTATTGCAGCGTGTGTCTCGGTCGCAACACCGACACGCGAGTGGCCATCGCCAGCTGCAGAGCTAAATGCCCGTGACTTCCTGCGCAATTCTGCGGAGCAAATCCGCCATCACCGTCACCGCCGGGCTGCTGCGAGCACCGAGTGAGTGTCGCTGGGCGATCCAGGTTGGGTCGTTGTAGCTCAACCAAACTTTGTGTTCGGCGTCTTCCCAGACCAATACCTTGAGCGGCAGGTCGATGCCCGTCGATTGTTGATCCAGCATCAAGGGAGTGCCGCCTTTAGCATTACCAAAAATCACCAATTCGGTTGTTCGCAATGACAAGCCGATGGAGGCCGCGCCCGCGGCATGATCGACACGCGCGAATACTGTGAGGTGTTTCTCGGCGAGCGTTGCAAGCAACCGTTCAATCGATTCTTTCGCAGAGAAATGATTCTGCACCGACATGATGCCGTTGTCGGGCATTTGATTGGCTCCCATTTTGTTTTTCGCAAAGACCGGTCTGTTTATTAGCCGTTGTTTCCATCGAGAGGACAAGGTCGCGCGTTGTTGCGAAGTCTTTATCCAAATCGAGAGGAGAAATACGAGATATTTATCCAGCAGACCGGCTAGAGCTTATGTCATGTCCTCGCCGGAAGATCTGATCATATTGGGGCTGACGCTGGAAAATTGGCTGCTGCTTGCAGGACTGACTTCGATTGTTGCGATAGCCGTGCTGGCGTCAAAGCTGTAATTCGCTGAAACTATCCTCGGGTGGGCCGGTGGTCCTCCGAGAATAAATTCTTCTGAAAAAGAAAGAGCCGCAAATCTCTGCGGCTCTTTCCGTTTTGCGGCTACGTCGGACCAGACTACCGCGACTTGGGCGTTGTGTCGTCTTTGCTTGCGCCGGCACCGGTAGACGATCCGCCAGAGCCCGTCGTCTGAGCTTTGGAGCTCGTGTGCTTGGCATGGTGCATTTTCTTGTGGCTCATCGCATGTTTCTTCGGCTGCGTGGTCGGGGTCGCAGAGTCGTCTTTTTCAAAACTCGCACCAGGCTTCGAGGTCGTGCCTGTGTAGTCTGTGCCTTGCGCAAAAGCGGCCGGCGATGCGAATAACGCCGTGATCAGAATTGCAGGAATGGTGAGCTTCATAAGAACCTCCATTGTCACCCGGTAATCAACCACGCATTAAGATTACTCGTTCCATGAACGGGTATTCAGGGAGATAAGTGCTCGCTCGTTTCGCTCGCCATCGATAGCTGAGTTCGTGAACACGACCGCTTTCAGAGCGTGTGAATTCGACTGAACGCGCCGATTTGAACTTTGTCGTGTTCGGATCACGACGCATATCATTTTGCGTAAACGCCACATCAAAAAGATCAACACTCCGTGACGTCACGCAGGACTCGGTGACGCGCGGTGTTTTTTTCTCAGACAACAGATAAGGAGGATCGAATGCGCAGACTTCTGATTGCCCTAACAGTTGCATTGATACCCTCGTTTGCCATCGCTCACGGTCATGGTGGCGGTGGTGGAGGTCACATGGGAGGTGGCTGGGGCGGCCACGGCGCCCGTATGGGCGCCTGGTCCGGGCATATGGCTGCCTGGAACGGTGGTCGTATGGCAGCCTGGAATGGTCGTCCCGGCAATTGGAACCGCTTTCATCATGGCCACTTCGTGCATCGCCACGGGCGGGCTTTCTTCGTTGGTGGGCCCTGGTGGGGCGGCTACTACGACTCTGGTTGCTGGCAGTGGGTCCCGACTCGATGGGGTCCGCAACGGATGTGGGTCTGTAGCAGCTTTTACTAGGTAAACATGCCGAGAGCTGTTGATGTCCGCTGAGCGCGATCAGCGGACATCGGCTCGGCGCTTTGCGCTTCGCTTCATGCGAAATAGTCGCTCGTCGCCGTTTGGTCGACGGGAGGCTGCGCTGATCTCATCCCTTTGAACAATGGTGTGAGCACAACTGCGATCACGAGGTTTAGGACCAGGGTGTAGAGCGCGATGTACCCTGGAAACGTGTGCCCGAGCAGCGCGAGCGGATAAGTTGGCGCCAAGTTCACCGCGACGGCCATTGCAGTTCCCGTGACAATCCCGACAGCCCAACCGATAAGCAGGGCCCAGTCATCAAACCAGCGCGTATAAACGCCCAGCATGATCGCCGGCATGGTCTGAATTATCCAGATGCCACCCAACAGCTGCAGGTAAATGGCAAATCTAGTAGGCACGAAAATGATGAATATCAACGCGCCAAACTTGACTACTAAGGAAACCCACTTCGCCATTTGCGCTTCTTGCTTGTCTGTCGGATTTTTGTTGATGAACTCACGATGAATATTGCGCGTATAGAGGTTGGCGGCGGCGATCGACATGATGGCCGCCGGAACTAGCGCGCCAATCCCGATTGCAGCAAAAGCGATACCGACAAACCAAGAGGGGAAGCTGTGAAGAATGAGGGCTGGTACAGCGAAGTTATTGCCGAACTCTTTGAAACCGGCTGCGAATTCCGGAAGTTTCTCCAGTCCCGCCGCAATGGCAAAAAAACCAATCAGCGCCAGCAATCCGAGCAAAAATGAGTAGCCAGGCAGCAAGGCAGCATTCCGGCGGATCGCGTGGCCGCCGTTGGCGCTCAGGATGCCCGTCAGCGAATGCGGATATAGAAAGAGAGCCAGAGCCGAACCGAGCGCGAGCGTCGCGTAAGCACTGTAGGCGCCCGTTGTGTTCGGCCCGGGGGTTGCCAACAATAGTTTCGATTCCGGGATGGCCGCGAATATTTTTCCAAACCCGCCTAGCTGGATAGGAACGGCGATAATCACAGCGAAGGCGGTGATGTAGATCAGGATGTCCTTGACGATTGCGATTGAGGCAGGGGCCCGCAACCCGCTTGAATAAGTGAATGCCGCCAAAACGACGAAGGCTATGATGAGCGGCAAGTCGCTTGCGAGTCCTGTGCCGGAAATTCCAAGCGCGCCGACCACGACCTGAATTCCGACGAGCTGAAGCGCGATGTAGGGCATGGTTGCAACGATGCCGGTGATTGTGATCGCGAGGGCAAGCCAGCGATTGCCGAAGCGGCCACGCACAAAATCGCCTGCCGTGATGTAACCGTGCTTATGGCAGACGTGCCAAAGCCGAGGAAAAACCAAAAACAGAATTGGATAGATGACGATTGTATAGGGCACCGCAAAGAAGGCGACAGCGCCGGCGCCGAAGGCCAGCGCCGGAACCGCGATGAACGTATAGGCCGTATAGAGATCGCCGCCGATGAGAAACCACGTGATGACGGTCCCGAAGCGCCTGCCGCCCAGTCCCCATTCATGCAGAAGGTCAAGATCGCCTTTCCGCCAATTTGCGGCGGCGAAGCCAAGCCATGTAATCAGGCCAAACAGCAGTATGAATACGGTAAGTGCGATCCAGTTTACGTCTTGCATGGGACCCTCTTCCCAGCGTGGTTGCTAGGATCCCGTCGAGGGGCGCCGTTCCTTGGCTTCCGTTGCGAAGTAAACAATGGCCGTCAAAACTGCGCCGATGATCACCCACAAAAGTTGGTACCAGTAGAAGAATGGAATACCGCCAAGGGAAGGTTCAGCCCTGTTGAACAGTGGGGGCCACAAAACGAAAACGTATTGGATGACGAAGAGCAGGTACCACCAGCTCCACGCGCTCTGATTATGCGGTCTGTTCACTTGTGGCCTCCGTGGTAATGCCGCCGGAGTTTGACTACTAGGCGTGAGACGGTCTTCGGCGCGTACGTTTGGCGCGCTTTACGACACAATTGCGCTCGAAAGCAAAAGTTCCGCGCGCAAACACCCTACCGCCCCGCCGCCGGCTCACACAAGTTTGGCGTCGAGCGTGATCTGGGCGTTGAGAACCTTGGATACCGGACAGTTTTTTTCCGCTTCGCCAGCCATCTTTGCGAATGCCGCCTCGTCCAAATTCGGCACATTGGCGCGCAGCGTCAGAGCAGAACGCGTGATACGAAATCCCTGTCCTTCCGGTTCGAGGCTGACGGCCGCCTCGGTGCTCAGCTCCGTCGGCGTAAAACCGGCGCCTTGGAGCTGGAAGGCAAGTGCCATAGTAAAACAGCCTGCATGCGCCGCAGCGATAAGCTCCTCTGGGTTCGTGCCTTTCTCGTTCTCGAAGCGGGTTCGGAAAGAATAGGGGGTCTCGGCGAGGACCCCTGAATTGGTCGAAAGGTGGCCATCGCCGGCACGTCCCGTGCCACGCCAAACAGCTTTTGCTTTGCGGATCATTGAACTCTCCCTGTGCTAGTTTGGCAAAAATCCTGCTTTGTCGCCAACTCCGGTGAAATATGACTGATCGCAAGCCAGCCAAGCAATATCTAGAGGACTATGCCGCAGGTCAGATTTTTCGCTCGGCCAGTCTGCGAATAGACAAGGATCAGATCATAGCGTTCGCCGGGCAATTTGATCCGCAACCTTACCACTTGGACGACGAAGCCGCCCGCAAAACGGTTTTCGGCGGACTAGCGGCGAGCGGCTGGCATACCGCGGCGCTGACCATGCGTCTGCTTGTCGACGGTGAGTTCAAACCGGCTCACGGTATCCTGGGAGTTGGTGTCGACGAGCTGCGCTGGCCGCGCCCGGTCCGGCCCGGCGATGACCTGTACGCCGAAACGGAGGTACTCGAAGTGCGTCCGTCCAAATCGCAGGCCGACCGGGGTCTGATCAGGGTGCGTACGACGACGTTCAATCAAGACGGCGAGCAGGTCCAAGTTTACATCGGCAATCTTCTCGTTCCGCGCCGTCCAGCCACCGCCGGTTAGAACGGATTGCCCCAGGCCGCCCGCGCCTCAGTGCCAAAAAATCTGGTAGGCAGCGAAAATAGTTTCGATCAGAATCAGTGCGATGATTATTCGCTCGAGCCGCAACGACCGTTCGGTATCAATAATGTCCGCCAGAGCCTTTGCCGTATCCGAGATGACGGTCAGTTTACGGGTCAGGAGATCGGCGCGCTCCTTCAATTCATATTCATCCTCAAGCCTTGCGTAAAACCTCTCGAGGTCCGGTCGGTCCCAAAGCACGTCGGGTTTTTCTGCCACCGCGACCAGGCCTGACACGCGCTGCTGAACAAGCAGCGCATTTCCGATGTGCTTAAGGAGCGACCGGCGTCCGCCGGGCGTCCTGCCGTGTTCGGCCAGTTCGCGAGCCAGTGGTTCGGTGGAGTCGAAGACGGCGCTGACGTTGCGTTCATCGTGCGCCAGAATCAGATTCGTCGCTATGGCATCCGCGATGATGAGCACATGCTCAGGCAGAAGCGCCTTGAGGGAAATGACGCCTGCTGGGGTAATCTGCTCATCTTTCTCCGGCGCAACTTCGATCTGGGCCGTCTCTTCCTCAGGCTGGGCAAACCGCCCGCTGATACGTCCGTCAAGGCTTCGAATGATCTCGCCCTCTTGCGCGGACGTCATTCCAACGAGGACGGCAACTCCGTACCGAAAAAGCACCACAAAGGCGCCGGTGTCGATTCGAAAAGCCATGGGTGTCGTTGACAGGACGTTGTGTCGCTCGAGTCCCGCCGTATCAAGACGGTCGCCGAGCAGAACAGCTCTGACGGTGACAAGGTGATTGCTATGGCCAGACAATCCGGGCTCCAAGGGAGACGCCGGCGGAGAAACGATCTCTGGTTCAAGTGACATTGATCCGACCGCTGCCAGAGTTGTTTTACGAGTTCTCGCGCAAGCGTTCTGGCCCGAAGCAAGCCTGCCACGCTTCCGGATCTGTTGAAACGGGCTCCCGTAGCTATCGCTTCGATCTCGCGAATTCTTTATCGGGAACTTGGGGACTGCCTTAGTTTGAAAAAAAGCTCATTGTGGAATGACTAGGCATCCACAATTCAAGTTTCGAGATTTGCGAATTCTCCTCGTGCCCAAGGCAGCTTCCCCTGAAATTGTTCCAGCATTTCCTTATTGCCATCCAGGAAGAAATCCCTGCGCACCGACTGCGCGGTGTTTTCGACGCGGTAGTTCACACTGTAGCGATATGACGAGTTATAGTTAGCATTTTGCGCACGTAGGAACTGAACCATGGCACGATCCGCGTCCATCGTGTTCGGCTCGCGGAAACGACGATACCACACCGGGCTCGACACGACGGCAGCCATTCGCGGCAAAAAATAGCAATTTGTGTCGATAAGATAATCTTGTGGGTTCACTATCGACGGCCACTTACCCAAACTTTCGCAATCATCGTTGCAGATGTAGTTACCGTCCGAGTCGACAATCTTTCGCAGCGAATAGGCCCATGCAAATCCCCTCCTGATGACATCCAGGAGCGCGGCGATATGGTCTGTGTCGAACCAGTTGTCCTCGTCGAGGTAGCAGAAAAAATCTCCCTTCCCGATAAAGGCCGATGCGCCGATGATGCGATGACCAAGGAAACGATCTTTTCCCGTCGCATACGGGAGCTCAATCACGTCGACCTTGCATTGACGGATAGCCGCCTTTGTATCGGCTGGCGCGTCCGGCTTGTCGATCACGATGAGGTGCTGAACGTTTTTATAACTCTGATTGACGACGCTTTCGATGGCGCGCAGGACACAGGCATTGCCGGTTGTGGGCGTGACAACCGTGACAAGGGGATCGACGCTCATTCGAAAGGTCTCCGGGCGCTAAACATTTCTCGATTAGAGCGCATAAGCTATTAGCCGAATTTCTGCGACGCAACTCGAGAGCGCCATTTCTCGGGAGTTGCTAAATAGCCTTTCTATAAGTCGCTATGCTACTGCCGTGCCACGAAAATATGCTCGGGAGAAAGCTTATCCCGCTGGCGTTTGTACATCGTCACGTACGCTGCTTCGAGATGCCGCGTGTAAAGCTGGGTGTCGAACAAGGGTGTGGTCGAGCGGTTGCGCGCTATCTGGCCTTTAATTGCCGCCAATTTCTCGGGATTCACGGCAAGTTCAACGGCCAGGTCCTCATAAGCCTGCGGCGTCGGGGCGACGAGCTCGGGAAGTCCCAGCGTCCGCAACAGGCTTGCCGCCACCCTACCGGGAAAAGTCGCGCCGGCTTGTGTCACGATCGGCAGACCCGCCCATAGTGCGTCGCTCGCCGTTGTGTGCGCATTGTAAGGAAGTGTATCGAGAAACAAATCGGCCACACGATGTCGCGCAAGGTGGTCGGGTGGCGGGATGCGTGTGGCAAATACAATACGTCGAGGATCGACGCCTTTGGTCTGCGCCTCGCTCCTCAAATTTGAGGCCACGTTGGCGTTGTCTTCGATCAGCCAGAGGACGCTGTCGTCCACGCGCCTGAGAATTCGGACCCATCGATCAAACAATTCGGGCGTTATCTTGTAGTTGTTGTTGAAGCAGCAGAATACGAAGCCCTGCTCAGGCAGTCCAAATTCGTCGCGGCTGAAGATGCGGGAGCCTACCTCTCGGTGGCGATCATTTGGCTGATAGCAGTCTGGTAGATAAACGATTTTCTCTGAATAGAACATTCTCTCGTCCGGTGGGATCACGTGCTGATCGGCGATCAGGTAATCCATGTAAGGCGCGCCCAATGTTCCAGGAAACCCAAGGTAGTTCACCTGTACGGGTGCGGGCCTCTGCGCGAACAGCCGCGTTCTATGCTCACCAAAATACCCGTTAAGATTGATTAGAATATCGATCTGACTTTCGCGAATGGCGGCGGCTGCGGACGCGTCGTTAAGCCCGCGAATATTAATGATATTTGGTACAGCGGCCTCGATACGTTTGCGGGTGTTACTTTGGTCGCTCCACCCGTTGTCGAAAGCGTAAATTTCGAATTGTGTGCGATCGTGCATTTCGAGGACGCCAACAATAAGATGTGATGTCGCTTGTTCGCGAAATTCCCCGGATGAATAGCCCAGTCGTATTTTTGCACCATGACCGGATGTGCGTGCGCTTACTGGCGCTATATCAGGCCGATAATTCTTTTTGTTAAATATCTCGGCACACAGTTGGAGACTTCGCTGCGACCGGCTAACGCCCTGCCATCCGAAGGGCTCGGCCGACTGTTTGTGTGAAGCGACATCCTCATCGATCTCCGCAGCCAGAACGTCTAGGCCTTGCCAGTCGCAACACAGCGATTTCTGGTGCAGCAACATTCCCTTTGCGAATGGGAATTCTGGATTGGCCTTGAGCGCCTCGGCGAACGCATGTGCTGCTTCAGCATGCAGCTTTTTGACGTTGTACACGTTGCCCCGCCCATACCACGCACCGGCCAATGAGGAATTGATTGCCAAAGCGTCGTCGTAGGCGACGGCCGCGTCGTCATAGCGCTTCAGGTCGTAGAGTGCGTTTGCGCTGCCGAGCATTGCGGTGGCAAGATCAGGTTTGAGCGCCAGTGCTTTCTGATACGCTGCAAGCGCTTCGCCGGCTTCGAACTCACGGAGTACGTTCCCATAGCCGACCCAAGCGGGAGCGGATTGCGGATTGAGCGCCGAGGCTTTTTCATATGCAACGGCGGCTTCCTCATAGCGCGCAAGCTCATACAGGGTATTCGCACGACCAAGCCAGGCTTCGCTCGAGTTCGGTTTCAGCGTTAGGGCCTGATCATAGGCGGCGAATGCCTCATCATAGCGCTTTAGCTCTCGCAGGACATTCCCGCGTCCGAACCAGGCTTCGATGAGACTGGGTTTGAGCGAAAGAGCTTTATCGTAAGCTTCAATCGCATCATCAAATCGTTTCAATAAGGCGCAAAAATTGCCGTTGTTGAGGTGGGCTTCAGCGTAACGCGGTTGCAGCGCTAGGGCTCTTTGGACGTCGGCTAGCGCGGCGTCGGGCTTGTTCATTTGGGCGAGGACTGTGCCTCGTTCATTGAGAGCCACAACGTGGTTTGGCTGAACCGATATGAGTTTGTCGAATTGCGCAAGAGAATCGTCGAACAGTCCAAGCTTCAAGAGTGAAACTGCAGAGACGTAGAGAAGCGAAGCACTTCTTGGTGCTAGTTGAAGCCCTTGCTGGCAGGCCTCGACTGCTGATTGATAGTCTCCAGCCTGACAAAGGATTGTCGCATAATTTTCAAGGTATGGGATGTTTGGTGACTGCCCCGACAAGGAGCGCGCGATGAGAGACTTGGCGTCTTCCAGATTACCGACGCTTGCCTCGACAATGCCGAGATAGTGAAGCGCGTGAATGTTATTCGGGTCGCTCTTAAGTACATCCCGATAAAGCGCCGCTGCCCGCGCCAGGTTACCCGCTTGATGATAGGAAAATGCGGTCTGCAGCTTCTGTTGATTCTCACCCTTTGACATCTTTCCAAACCCGTCCCATTGGTCGGCCGTTCTTGTTTCCCTTTCCGCTCAGCTGCGGCCGACATCCCGCGGATCAAGCGCGTCGCGCAGACCATCGCCGACCAGGTTGAATGACAGGACTGTAAGAAAAATTGCAAGTCCAGGCCAAACGGCCATCCAAGGTGCGTTGACGAGGAAGCGCTGCGCCGAATTGAGCATGCTGCCCCAGGACGGTTCCGGCGGTTGTTGCCCGAGGCCCAGGAATGACAGGGCGGCTTCGGCAATGATTGCGGCTGCGATCGACAAGGTGGCTTGCACCAGCAGCGCCGGCATGATGTTCGGCAGAATATGGACGAAAACGATGCGCCATCGAGGATTTCCGACCGCGCGCGCGGCCTCCACGTAGTCTTCCATCTTGACCGCCAGCACTTGTCCACGCGTCAGGCGAACGAAAATCGGCGTTGCTGTAACGCCGATCGCGATCATTGCATTGCCGAGGCTTGGTCCGAGAAACGCCGCCAGCGCGATCGCGAGAATAAGGAAAGGGCAGGCGAGCATGGCATCGGTCATGCGACCGATCAGAGAATCAAGAAAGCCACCGAGATAGCCTGCGGCCAGTCCCAGTGGGACGCCGATCGATAGGGCAATGCCGACGGAAATCACGCCGGCCAGGAGCGATGCGCGTGCTCCATAGATGACGCGCACCAAGGTATCGCGGCCAAGATCGTCGGTGCCGAACCAGTGAGACGCTGACGGGGGTTGGCGCACCAAAGTCCAACTTTGTGCAATCGGGTCGTAGGGGCTCAGCAACGGCGCAAAGACAGCCAGCGCGATAAAAAGTGCGACAACCACCAGCCCGAATACCGCGCTCTTGCGGCGGAAAAGCCGGCGCATAGCGCGGCGAAGGGGCGTTTCGGACAAGTCCTTTGCCGCGATCAGTCGTGCATTGACGGTGATGTCGGCCATGTCACGTACGCAGTCGCGGATTGACGAGGACATAAGCGATATCGGCAAGCAGATTGAGCACGATGTAGACGGTTGCGGTGACCAGTACGACGCCTTGCACTACCGCATAGTCGCGGTTGAAGACGGCGTCGATGATCAGCCTGCCGAAGCCTGGAATTGTAAAAATCTGCTCGGTAAGGACGGCGCCCGACAACAGGGTTCCGAATTCAAGCGCGCCGAGCGTGATGACTGGGGTCAACGCGTTGCGCATCGCGTGCTTGAGAATGACCGTGCGCTCGTACAGACCTTTTGCGCGTGCCGTCCGCACGTAATCGCTTTCGAGTACCTGCAACATCGCGCTTCGGGTGTGGCGCATCAGGATTGCCGCGATGGCGTTGCCGAGAACAAAAGCCGGCATAATCGTCGAGGCGAGGCTGGCTCGCCAATCCTCGGTGAGGGGCACATAGCCCGACGCCGGCAGCCAGCCCAATTTCACAGAAAACAGGAAGATCAACATGATCCCAAGCCAGAAATTTGGCGTCGAGATACCCCAAAGCGCAAACGCGTTGGCCGCGTAATCCCAGATGGTATTTTTCTTGACGGCCGAGATGATGCCCGCGGAGATACCGATCAAGAGCGCAATCACGATGGCCATCGAGCCAAGCTGAATTGTCACCGGCAGCTTTTGCAAGATGAGATCGAGAACCGGCACGTGAATCCGCATCGACTCTCCGAGGTTGCCGGAGAGCACGCCCTGAACCCAGTAGAAATATTGAACGGGGATCGGTCGATCGAGGTGATACTGCTGGCGAATTTGCTCGATCACGGCCGGATCGCGCTCTTCGCCGGCCATGATCAGGGCGGGATCCCCCGGCAGCAGCTGCTGCAGCGAGAAGATGATTACCGACACGAAGAACAGGGTCGGGATCAGCTGCAGCAGACGTTTGCCGAGAAGGTTTAACATGGCGGACGCCGGTTCGCCGAGTGGACAGCCTCGCTCACTTGAGCGAAAGCCCAACCACACGCACGAGGCCGTCCGGCAGCTGCTTGTAACCGTCAAGTTTCGTCGTGTGCGCGATGAGAATACGACGGTGATAGAGGTAGATCTTGGGGACGTCCTCGAGAATGGTTTTCGTCAGTTTTTCATAGATCGCCTTGCGCGCACCAAGTTCGGACGGCACGCGCGCCTCGTCGAGCAGCTTGTCGACGTCCGTGTTGCAGTAACCCATCGAATCTTGCGGCGCGTTGCACTTAAAGAAGATGTACGTATTGCCGTCGGGATCGGTGCGTCCGCTCCATGCCAGCAGATAGGCCTGATAGTTGCCTTGCTCGGCCTGCTTGAGCGAGGTGGCAAATTCGGTGACGCGGATCTTCATGTTGATCCCAATCTCGCCTGCCATCGCCTGGATAACTTCGGCCACGGCCTGGGTTTCGGCGCCCTTCGGCACCATAAAGTCGACATCGAATGGCGCCGAGATGCCGGCTTCTTTCATGAGCGCCTTGGCCTTGGCGACGTCGCGTTTCGGGACCGGATAGGCCTGTTGGTAATAGGGGTTTTCCGGGCTGACCCACTGGTTGCCGGGTTTGAATTCTCCGTTGAATACCACCTGGTTCAGGGCATCCCGGTCGATTGCGAGTTCTAGTGCCTGGCGGACCTTGGCTGACTGCCCGAGCGGATTCTTCGATTGGGCGCCGTTGCCGACATTGATGTCGAGGCCTTGGTAGCCAAGCTCGAGCGCGGTTGCGAGTTTAAGCGCCTTGTCTTCGCGTACGCTCTTGATGTCGGTCGCAAGCACTCGCTCGATCAGGTCAAGCGCGCCGGATTTGATATTGGCGAGGCGGACGGTGGAATCGACGATCGGCAGGAACACGACGCGATCGATGTGGACGTTGTCCTTGTTCCAATAATCAGCGAACTTCTCGAACACGATGCGATCCTGCTGCACGCGCTCGACAAATTTGTATGGGCCGGCGCAGACCGGATGCAGGCCGAATTTGTCGCCGGCCTCTTTCGCGGTTTTCGGTGACACCATCATGCCGGCGCGGTCAGTGAACTGGGCGATCAGCGGCGAGTAGGGGCCCTTGAGCACGACATTGATTGTGAGCGGATCGACGACGTCGACGTGATCGACGGCCGCGAGCTCCGGTTTTCTAAAAGAACCGGTCATTGATGTGTGACGATCGATGGAGAATTTGGCCGCTTCGGCGTTGAAAGGCTCGCCATCATGAAATTTGACACCGGGTCGAAGCTTGATGGTGACGGTCTTGCCGTCGGCAGAGGTTGAATGCGACAGCGCGAGTTGTGGCACCACATTCAGATTTTGGTCGATGTCAAACAGCTTGTCGCAGAAAGACGCAAAGACGATACGTCCGACGTAGGTCCGGGCGAGCGTGGGGTCCAGCACGTCCGGGTCTTCGGCCAGCCCGATGCGCAGTGTCGTCTGGGCCGTCGCCAGTCCGCAGGTCAATACGAAGTACACGGCCGCCGCTGCGGCCGAACGAATGTCTCTCATGATCCCCTCACGCGGTTTTTGCCGGCAATCAATTTGGCCGGCCGCCTTCCAACTTAAGTGTATCAACACCACCTGCCGGCCGCACACCGGCCGGCCGAGTAAATTTCCCCATTAGTGCCTCGAGCTGGGGGGCGGGGACCTCCTGCCCGGATACTCCCACCAAGGCAGGCAGCTCGCGCCAGCGATGGCAGGCGGTCGCGTGCCCCGTGTGGTCGTCGACAAGTGCGGGCCGCTCGGTACGGCATCGGTCGACGGCGTGGGCACAACGCGGGTGAAGATGGCAGCCGGTGGGTGGTGCAAGGGGGCTTGGAACATCGCCCTGCAGAAGCTGGCGTTGTCGCTGGACGAGCGGTTGCGGAACCGGGATCGCGGAAAACAGTGCGCGCGTGTACGGGTGGCGCGGGTTGGCAAACAACTCGTCCGCAGGAGCGCTCTCCACAATCCGGCCGAGATACATGACGGCAACCCGGTCGGCTATGTGTTTAACCACCGAAAGATCGTGCGAAATAAAGATGTAAGTCAGCGACAGCCGCTTGCGCAAATCACTCAGCAAATTCAGAATCTGCGAGCGGATCGAAACATCGAGCGCCGAAACCGGCTCATCGCAGACGATCAGCTTCGGCTCGACCGCAAGCGCTCGCGCGATAGCGATTCGTTGTCGCTGTCCTCCGGAAAACTCGTGCGGGTAGCGCCGCCCGTATCTGGCATCGAGGCCGACGAGACCCAGCAGTTGGGCAACACGGTCGCGGCGGCGAGATGCTGGAACGATGTCATGAAGACCAAGCGGCTCGCCGATCAGTTCGTCCACTGTCATTCTCGGATTGAGCGACGAGTAAGGGTCCTGAAAGACGATCTGTGCCTCGCGTCGGAAGGCGCGTAGTTCCTTTTCGCCAAATTCCAGAATGTCGCGGCCGGCGAACCTGATGCTGCCGGCCAATGGCTCTATCAACCGAAGGACCAGCCGGCCGACCGTCGACTTGCCGCAGCCCGTTTCGCCGACGAGTGCAAGGGTACTTCCGGCGGGCACGGACAGGCCTATTCCATCGACGGCCTTGACGGTTGCTGTCGGTCGTCCGAATACCGACCGACGGGCGACAAAATGCCGTGTCAATCCCTCGACCTCGAGCAGGGGGGCGCTCACGCGCGGACCTCTTCCAACGGTGCCTTCGCGCACCGCGACCAATGCTTTGGGCCTACGTCCACCACGGGCGGCGCGCCGCCGATACAGATATCGCTTGCAAAGGGGCAGCGGGGCGCAAAGCGGCAGCCCAATGGAATTTGGCTCATGTCGGGGAGCGAGCCTTCGATCGTCGCGAGCGTTTCAACTCGACGATCCAGCCGCGGAATTGAGGCGAGAAGCCCGATCGTATAGGGATGCTGTGGAACGCGGAACAATGCCTCGACAGGCGCGTGCTCGACGATTTCGCCTGCGTACATGACTGCCACTTCGTCGCAGATTTCCGCGATTACACCGAGATCGTGCGAGATCAAAACGATCGAAGCGTTGGTCTTTTTCTTCAGGCCACGGATCAACTCCAGCACCTGCGCCTGAATGGTTACATCGAGAGCAGTGGTCGGCTCGTCGGCGATCAGCAGTTGCGGATCGCAGGCAAGCGCAATGGCAACCATCGCGCGCTGGCGCATGCCACCCGAAAGTTTGTGCGGGTACTCGTCAACGCGCTGTTCGGGGGAGGGGATTTGGACGTCACGCAGCAACCCGATGGCGCGGGTGCGGGCCTGTGTTCGGCTCAGCCCACGATGGCGAACCAGCGTCTCAATGATCTGCTCGCCGATCGTGTAGGCGGGATTGAGTGACGTCATGGGCTCCTGAAAGATCATGGCAAGACGATCGCCGCGAAGGTCGCGCATCGCGGTATCGGCCAGATCCAGCAGGTTGGTGCCTTCAAAACCCACACGGCCAGAGACGTCGGTGGACCCTTTCGGCAGAAGTCCCATGATGGCAAGGGCGGTCACGCTTTTACCGCAACCGGATTCTCCGACGAGTTCCGAGCGTTACGCCGTGCGCGAGTTCGAAGTTCACGGTCTCGACAGCATGCATTGTCTGGCCGCGATCTCCGTGAAAGACAACGCGCAAGTTCTCGACCTCCACCAAATTTGTCATTGCCGGTCCCCGGCGGCACGCTCTTGCGTGATTTCCCGTTCTATGACGGCTCGGTCGGTCACTCCCAAGGGATCGCGTCGACTTGGCAGGAAACGTCGGAAGATCGTCCAGCGCTCGCGGCTGACGCCCTCGAGCCGCGCGAGTTCGGCGAGTGGTTCCGAGTGATCATCTACGCGCAGGTCGAGGTCCGACCACTCGTCTTCGCCGTAGATGAGTAACGCAGCTGATTGCTTGCCGCGCTTGTCCCCGCCGGCGGCTTCGCCGGCTCGCATCGCCTCGATCAACCTGCGCGGAAAAGGCACCGGCTCACCGACAACATAGGCCGCCGCTGTCGCGTCAAGGACCGCAGCACCGGCAAGCATGTTGCCCGAAATGGAAAAAGTATCTCCGGCCAAATGTCCATTCCAATCAATGCAGGCGGCACCCGTGTGCGCCGCGATGCGGCCGCTTGCGTCCATAACGTGAACCTGACGGTGATCGCGACCGGTGTCATCTGCGACAAGAGCTTTGACGGTCGAGTCCGCTGTCATCCCGCCGCGCAAAAGTTGCAGGCCTTTGGTGCCATAAAACGGGTTGATCAGCGCCTGCGTTGCGACGGCGCCAACACCTGCGGCAATAAACGGCACCCGCGCTCCGACTGCGAAGAATTTTGTCGCGACAGCAATTCCGAAGGAGCCGGTGGCTTTGTCACGGGCAATGATCGACCAGGTCATTCGAGGCGCCTTCGGAGTGCGTTATCGCCCAGCCGCATAGCCTTGCATGCCGCGCGGGTTGGCTGCCGCGCGGCGGCGCCGACCTTCGCGCGAAGCCGCGGTGAGTCGGCCCTCGGACCAGGCCGGCCCGACCTCAACGATGTGACCACGTTTTTTCAACTCTTCGATGCTCGTCTTGGGTACGCGCTCTTCCAGCACCAGCACGCCCGGGCGAGCTGTACGCGGCCAGAATGAGATCGGGAAATGTTCCGAGTGCCACGCGGGAGAATCGATCGCTTCTTGCAGGTTCATCTTGCTGTGGACGTGCCGAAGGAAGAATTGCGTCGTCCATTGATCCTGCTGATCACCACCGGGCGAGCCCCAGGCCAGATAAGGTTCGCCGTCGCGTAGCGCGAGCGTAGGGCTAAGCGTCGTGCGCGGCCGTTTGCCGGGCGCAAGGCCGGCCGGGTGCTTTTCGTCGAGCCAGAACGCCTGCGCGCGCGTGCCGAGCCCGAAGCCGAGTTCGGGAATGACCGGAGATGATTGTAGCCAACCACCCGATGGCGTTGCCGATATCATGTTGCCGGCGCGATCGATGATGTCGAAATGGACTGTGTCACCCCGCACCTCGCCCAAGCGGCCGACAGTCGGCTCGCCGGCACCGAGCGCGCTGACGGCCAGGCGAGGGCCGCTTTCGCGGCGCAGTTCGACAATCGCCCCAAATCCCTCGACCGAGCCGGGCCTGAATTCGAGCGACGCCTTTTCAGTAATGAGTTTGCGGCGGTCGGCGTTGTAGGTATCCGACAGCAAGGTCTCGATTGGCACCTTGGCGAAGTTAGGATCGCCGTAAAATTTTTCACGATCGGCGAAGGCGAGCTTGGCGGCCTCGACCTGCAAGTGGATGAATTCCGCGCTGGTCGGATGAAGGTCATCAAGGCCCATGCCCTTCAGCAGAGCCAGTTGTTGAAGCAGGACCGGTCCCTGACTCCAGACGCCTGCCTTGCACACGGTGTAGCGGCCGTAGTCGTAGGTCAGAGGGGCTTCAACATACGCTTGCCAGTCCGCCATATCGCTTCCGGTCAGGACACCACGGTGCGGCTCGCCGCTGACGTCCATGATTTCCTGAGTGCGGCAGAAGCAATCGATGGCGTCGGCGACAAAACCTTGCGACCAGACTTTGCGTGCGCGTTCGATTTGCACGATGCGATCGCCGCCGGCACTTTCGGCTTCCTTCAAGACACGCGAATAGGTAGCGGCGAGAGCCTTGTTCGTGAACAGAGTGCCCGTCTCCGGCACGCGCCCGCCGGGAAGATAGATCGCCGCAGATGTCGGCCAATGCTCGCGAAACAGATCTTGGACTAATGCGATCGTCGCATTGGCCCGCTCGACCAAAGGGTGACCATGCTCGGCATAACTGATGGCCGGGCTTAGCACCTCGGCAAGCGTCATGCTGCCGTAGTCGCGCAACAACATCATCCATGTATCGAACATTCCCGGCACGCAGGCAGCGAGTAAACCTGTCCCAGGAATGATGTCGATGCCTTCGGAGCGATAATGCGCGATCGTCGCTTTGGCCGGCGCAGGGCCCTGTCCGCAGATGACGTCCGTGCGCGCGCGCTTGACGTCGTGAAGGATCACCGGGACGTCGCCGCCGGGTCCATTGAGGTGAGGTTCGACGACCTGAAGCGTGAAGGCTGTCGCTACCGCGGCGTCATAGGCGTTGCCGCCTTTTTCCAGCGTCGCCATGCCGACCGCTGTCGCGATCCAATGCGTCGACGTCACGACGCCAAAAGTGCCGTCGATTTCCGGTCGGGTCGTAAATGGGTTGGGATTTATTTTGGACATACGCGGGGACAGCGCCAGGATTTCCAGTCGCCTCGGCGATCGTTCGCTCTCGGCAGTTTGGCGCTACTCACCTGTTAGAGGAGAAGAACGGGCCTTTAGCAAAAAGAGTGTATTGGAAATGCCACTCCCGTCCACGACTATTCGGTCTCGGCCGGCGCGTGTTAGCCGAACGCGCCGACCGTTCGCCACCTCCCAATGGGGGAGTTCGTGGCCGCTGAGGCGCACGGGGTGGCGCACAAATCGTGGGGGATTTGTAGCGTTGAACAAATCGCTGGACGGTCCTCGGCCCAGTTCCCAACCCCCCGAAACCATGCTGCAATAGGCTTGAAAATAGACAGTTTTTTGCCGGGGGCGGCAGTGAAACGACTTGGCGGCGTAAAGGGCGAACGCAGAGGGACGCGGCTCAAAAGGCCGGCGACGGCCAAGCGTCGTCCGCAGCGCAAGAAGGTTGACGGGTCCCGCGAGCCGACCCTCCACCAACAGCTTGATCAGCGCAACCGCGAAATGCGTGAACTGCAGGAGCAGCAGGCCGCAACCTCTAAAGTGCTTGAAGTCATCAGTTCATCGCGAGGTGACCTTGCACCCGTATTTGCAGTCGTCCTCGAGAATGCCGTGCGTTTTTGCGGAGCGAAATTTGGCAATCTTTGGCTGAGAGAAGGCGATTCGTTTCGTATGGGCGCCATGCATGGCGCTCCTCCTGCGTATGCCGACTTGCATCGCCGCGAGCCTCTCACGCGTGCTGTACCGGGCACCGCCCTTGCTCGCGCGGCTGCGACGAAGAAACCTGTTCAGATAGCTGATGTGAGAAAGGAAAAGGGTTACGGCGGATCCGGACCGTTGCACGTGGGGCCCATCAAGCTCGCTGGTGCCCGAACGGTTTTCGCAGTTCCGATGCTCAAGGATAATGAGCTGATCGGAGTCATAATTGTCTATCGACAGGAAGTCCGTCCCTTTACCGACAAGCAGATCGAGCTTGTCAAAAACTTCGCCGCGCAAGCCGCGGTGGCGATCGAGAATGCTCGGCTCCTCAACGAGCTCAAAAATCGTACGGACGACCTTTCGAAATCACTGCAGCAACAGACGGCAACGGCCGACGTGCTGAAGGTCATCAGTCGCTCCGCTTTCGATCTGCAGACGGTGCTCGACACTTTGGTCCAATCCGCTGCCCAGCTTTGCAACGCCGAAATGGTCAACATCTGGCGGCCTGGCGGAGGTGGTTTCCAGCTTGCGGCAGGTTATGCGGTTTCAGGCAAACGGCGCGAGGCACATGAGAATAGAGAATATCTGCAGAGTCTGACCATCGAACCCGGGCGTGGATCGGTTGTCGGCCGGACGCTGATCGAGGGACGTGTCACCCAGGTGGCCGATCTGCAAGATGACCCCGAATATCATTTGAGAGGGGTGTTGAAGCTTGGCAGCTATCGAACAGCGCTTGGGGTACCGCTCATGCGCGAGGGCACCCCCATTGGCGTGTTGTTCCTTACCCGCACGAGAGTCGAGCCCTTCACGCCGCAGCAAATCGTGCTGGTCGAGAGTTTTGCCGACCAGGCGGTGATCGCGATCGAGAATGTCCGGCTGTTCAACGAGACGACCGAAGCGCTCGAGCAGCAAACCGCCACTTCTAAAATTCTGCAGGTCATCAGCAATTCGCCGACAAATACGCAACCGGTGTTCGACACCATTGTGCAGAGCGCTTTGAACCTTTTTTCGGATGCCGCCGTCAGCCTGGCGCTGGCCGACGGCGATCAAGTCAAAGCCGCTGCAATCAATGAAAATGATCCTGTGCGTGCCGAAGTGTGGAGGGGGAAATTTCCGGTCCCCCTCACGCGGGAATATGTAAATAGTGCTGCCATCCTTGATGCCAAAGTTGTGGACATTCCCGATGTTCGGAATGCGCCGGTGCAGTTTGCGGCCGGCGCGAAGAATTTTGACGACACCGGTTACCGCGCGGTCACGAGTGTCCCGATGATGCGTGGCGATATTGCAATCGGTTGTTTGAGCATCATGCGCACGCTGCCGGGACCATTGTCGGACAAGCAGCTTGCTCTGGTAAAAACGTTCGCCAATCAAGCGGTTATCGCGATCGAAAACACGCGATTGTTCAACGAGCTGCGCGAGCGTACTGATGATCTTTCGGAATCACTGGAGCAGCAGACCGCTACCTCGGAAGTGCTCAGTGTTATCTCAAGCTCTGTGACCGATGCGCAACCTGTTTTCGAAATCATCGCCAGGAGCGCCGCTCAGGTTTGCAATGCTCAATTGTGCCATGTGTTCCGTTTCGACGGCGAACTCATCCACTTTGCGGCATCGCATGGCTACGGCGGCGATGCGATTGAGACCATACGGCGCGCGTATCCCATTCCCCCCGGACGAGCCAGTGCGGCAGCTCGCGCGATCCTCAAAGGCGCCATTGAGCAAATTCCCGATATCGAGGCCGATCCCGACTACGGCCACCGTGACACTGCGCAGACGGTGAATTTCCGGAGCATTATGGCCGTTCCGATGCTTCAGGCTGGCAGGCCGGTTGGCGCGATCGCCATTGCGCGGGCGCAAACTGGGTATTTCCCCGAGAGGCAGATTGAGCTTCTCAAGACGTTTGCCGATCAGGCGGTTATTGCCATTGAGAATGCTCGTCTACTCAATGAGCTTCGCCAGCGCACAGATGATCTTTCCGAATCGCTGCAGCAGCAGACAGCGACCGCAGACGTACTGAAGGTCATCAGCCGTTCGACATTCGACCTGCAGACAGTGCTCGATACTCTGGTCGAATTGGCGACGCGTCTTTGCGAAGCGGACTACGCCTGGGTCTTCCAGCGCGAGGGTAACCATCTTCACTGGGTCGCGAGCTACGGCAACGATCCCGATACCCGCGCGATGATCCGGGATTATTTCAAGCCCCTGGACGTGCCGATGGATCGAGGCAGCGTCACCGGGCGGGCGGCACTCGAAGCGAGAGCGGTCCATGTTGCAGATGTCTTGGCCGATCCCGACTACACTTGGAGCGGACCGCAAAAGATCGCCGGCTATCGTGCCGCACTCGGCGTTCCGCTCTTGCGTCAGGACGACATAGTCGGCGTTATCTTCGTCGGAAAGACCAAGCCCGAGCCATTTGCGGAAAAGCAGATCGAACTGGTGACGACGTTTGCCGACCAGGCCGTCATCGCTATCGAGAACACACGGCTGCTCAACGAGTTGCGTGATTCGTTGGACCAGCAGACGGCAACTGCTGATGTCTTGAAGGTCATCAGCCGATCGGCCTTCGATCTACACGCAGTTCTCGACACGCTGACCGAGTCTGCGGCGAAGCTCTGTGACGCCGATATGGCCGGAATCGTGCGGCCCCGAGACGGACAGCACTATTGGGCCACTGATTACAACTTTCCGCCGGCATTCATGGACTACGTCAAGACCCGGCCGATTTTGGCCGATCGAGGTTCGGTTGCCGGGCGCGCACTGCTTGAACGCGACGTTGTCCACATTGCGGACGTCCTTGCCGATCCTGAGTTCACTTTCAGCGAGGCCCAGAAGCGCGGCGACTACAGGACGGTTCTTGCCATTCCCCTCCTGCGTGAGGGGACGCCTGTCGGTGTCATCGTGCTGACGCGCATCGCTGTTAGGCCTTTTACCGACAAACAGGTTGAGGTCCTCAGGACTTTCGCCGACCAGGCGGTGATCGCCATCGAGAACGCCCGGCTTTTCGATGAAGTCCAGGCACGTACGGCCGAACTGACCGAATTGCTCGACCAGCAGACGGCAACCTCCGATGTACTCAGCGTCATCAGTTCTTCTCCCGGCGAACTGAAGCCGGTCTTTCACGCGATGCTGGAAAATGCCACGCGCATCTGTCACGCCAAGTTTGGGACGATGTTCCTTTACGATGGAAGCGGGTTTCGATATGCGGCGGATGTCGGTGCGCCTCCCGAATATACCGATTTCCAGAGTCAGCGTGGGCCTTTCAGGACAACGCCGGGCAGTCAGCTCGATCAGGTTCTGCATACGAAAAAGGTGACGCACACAGCGGATTATGCCGCCGAATCCGTGGTCGGGGTTTCAGGCAGACTTGGTGGCGCCCGCTCGAGCGTTTGTGTCCCTATGCTCAAGGACGACGCCCTGATTGGCGCCATTCTTATCTACCGACAGGAAGTCCAGCCATTCACGGAAAAGCAGATCTCGCTGCTCGAAAACTTCGCCGCCCAGGCAGTCATTGCAATCGAGAATACGCGCCTGCTGAGCGAGTTGCGTCATTCGCTTGATCAGCAGACCGCGACCGCTGACGTATTGAAGGTCATCAGCCGCTCGGCGTTCGATGTCCGTTCCGTGCTCAACACCCTGGTCGAATCGGCGGGCAGACTATGCCAGGCGGAGAACGTGCAAATTTTCCTTCGGGATGAGGAAGGCGTTTTTCGTTTGACCGCGCACAACGGGTTCTCGCTCGAATATCAAGAGTACTTGAAGGCACATCCGATCCAGCCAGGCCGCGGCACATTGGTCGCACGAACTGCAACCGAGTTGGCACCCGTGCATATCCCGGATGTTCTCGCCGACGCGGAATACACCTGGCACGAAGGACAAAAACTTGCTGGTTTCCGCGCAATGCTCGGCGTGCCTTTGCTGCGCGAAGGAAACTGCATCGGCGTGATGTGTATGACGAAGTCGGTACCCGAGGCGTTCAGTGAAAAGCAGATCGAGATCATCAGTACTTTCGCCGACCAGGCGGTGATTGCGATCGAGAATGCCAGGCTCTTTAATGAAGTGCAGGCCCGCACCGCAGAGCTTACAAAATCGCTTGAAAACCTGCGGACCGCGCAAGACCGTCTGGTGCAGACCGAAAAGCTCGCGTCGCTCGGTCAGCTCACCGCCGGTATTGCGCACGAGATCAAGAATCCGCTGAATTTCGTCAATAATTTCTCGGCTCTTTCCACCGAGCTGATCGACGAGATCAAGGAATCGCTGGAAGTCGTGAAACTGGACGAAAAGACCGCCGTCCAGCTGACCGAGCTAATGGATATGTTGCAGAGCAACCTTGAAAAGGTCGTGCAACACGGCAAGCGGGCCGATTCGATCGTCAAGAACATGCTTCTTCATTCGCGCCAGGGCTCAGGAGAGCATCGACCCATCGATATCAATGCGGTCGTCGAGGAGAGCCTTAACCTCGCGTATCACGGCGCCCGTGCCGAAAAGCAGGGGTTCAACATCACGCTGCAGCGGTCATTCGACCCTACGGCAGGTGAGGCCGACCTCTTTCCACAGGAGATTACACGGGTACTCCTCAACCTGATTTCCAACGGCTTTTATGCTGCGACAAAGCGTAAGGCGCACGATGAAGCCGGTGGCTACGAGCCCATGCTGGCCGCTTCGACTAAGAACCTCGGAGACAGCGTGGAAATCAGGATTCGCGACAACGGCAACGGCATTCCGCTAGAGGTCAGGGAGCAGATGTTCAATCCGTTCTTCACCACCAAGCCCGCGGGCGAGGGTACAGGACTGGGCCTTTCGATCAGTCACGACATCATCGTCAAGCAGCACGGCGGATCGATCGATGTCGACACCGCTCCCGGCGAATACACCGAATTTCGTATCGTTCTGCCACGCAAGGCTGCAATACTGGCCAAGACAGGAGCACCCGAGTGAAACTTCTTATTCTTGTTGTTGATGACGAGCCGGATGTTGAGATGCTGTTTCGGCAACACTTTCGACGCGATCTCCGTGCCGGCCGCTTTACCATGGAATTTGCGCAATCTGCTCCGGTGGCGCTGCAAAGTATCAGCAATGCGAGCGATGCTTCGCTCATTTTGATCTTGTCGGATATCAACATGCCAGGCATGAGCGGACTTGAGCTTTTACCCAAGGCCAAGGAGGCCCGGCCCGACGTGCCGGTCATCATGATCACGGCGTATGGTGACGCTGAAACAAAGCGCAAGGCGCTCGAAAGTGGCGCCGACGCACTGCTCACAAAGCCGATCGATTTTATGCTGCTGCGTAACGAGATCGACACGCGCGTCGAGCGAGCCGCATGACCACCCGGATCCTTGTGGTTGACGACGAGCCCGATCTGGAGGCGCTCGTCTTGCAGAAATTCCGGCATCAGATCCGGGACAAGTCGGTGAGCTTTACATTTGCCCACGACGGGGTCGAGGCATTGGCGGCGTTGAAGGCGAACGGTGATATCGATCTGGTCGTCACAGATATCAACATGCCGAGAATGGACGGGCTGTCGTTGCTGCAGAAACTGCAGGAGAACGAAGACAATATCATGACGGTGATCGTGTCAGCCTACGGCGACATGACCAACATTCGTACCGCCATGAACCGCGGCGCGTTCGATTTCGTGACCAAGCCGATAGATTTCTCCGATCTGGAGACCACGATTGCCAAGACGATTCGGCACATCGGATTTTTGCGAGATGCCCGCGAACGACAGGCCACAGCCGAACGCGCCTACGCCTCGCTTTCCCGGTATTTCTCGCCAAACCTCGCTCAGCGTCTGGCTGGAGACACGGATGCGGTTGATCTCGAAGGTCAACGCCGCGAAATTGCGACGTTGTTTACCGATATTGCAAGTTTCACCGCGCTGGTCGAGACGCTCGAGCCCAATGTGCTCGGACCGCTCCTCAATGAATACCTCTCGGGCATGACCGACATCGTCTTTGCCAATGATGGGACAGTCGCCAAGATCGTCGGCGATGCCTTGCACATTTTGTTCGGTGCGCCTGGCGAGCAGGCTGACCATGCTGCCCGCGCAGTTGCTTGCGCACTGGCGCTGGATGAATTTGCGCAAGGTTTCAGTGAGCGCTGGCAGAAGAAGGGCATCGCATTCGGCGTGACGCGTATCGGCGTTCACGCCGGGCCGGCGATTGTCGGGAATTTCGGTGGCGCTCGGTTTTTCGACTACACCGCCTATGGCGATACGATCAACGTGGCCTCGCGTCTTGAGACCGCCAACAAACAGCTCGGCACCCGTATCTGTGTTAGCGCGGGGCTGGCCGAAGGGGTCAAGAATTTTCGTGGGCGGCCGATCGGTGATCTTGTGTTGCGAGGTAGAGGTGAGGTGATCCGAGCATTCGAGCCCTTGCAGGAAAAACAATTCAATGATCCTTTGACTAAAAGCTATCTCGACGCGTATGCCTTGCTCGAAGCTGAGAACGCAGGTGCAGTTGCGGCCTTTGCGGCTCATGTCGGTAAGCAGCCGGAGGATCGCCTGGCGGCTTTCCATCTCAAGCGGCTGCTCAATGGAGCCAAGGGCTCGCGGATCGCGATGGATTAGCGGCGGATTGTCACGCGTCTGCCTTGTTTCGCAAATCGCCAGTTCTGTGACCACTATCACAGCGATTTCCCGGTCGCTGCACTACCTTCAAGTGACGAGATTCGATGATTGGAAGCGCCCAAGTCGGTAGATCTGGCGCGCCAAGCCCGACAATCGGCGACAAAAACTAAACGAGTAACATCAGCTAACAAAGGACCAACGCCATGACGACGAAGACCATCCTCGACCGGAACGAAGAAGAGCTTTTCATCAACCTTGTTTCCGATGAAGCGCTCGAGATCGCGGCGGGCTCGGCGAAGGAAAAGGCCAATTTCACCCTCGGAGCCTGCAGCGGCCTCTCGGTTTGCCCGGGCTGACCTTTTTTTGAGACGTGGCTGAAATTTAAGACTGTGATTCAGGCGTGTATGAGGTCTCCGTCGAAAGACGGGGACCTCAGTTTTTCCACTACCCACTAAGCCGCCCTGCCTGCACCAACCACCCGCGCACGGTTCCCCATCCGTCGTCGGAGGCAAAACCCAAAAGGTAAGGCTTCTTCGTCTGCAAATGCTCGAAGAAATATTTGCTGACCTTCACGTCTTCCAACTCATCCGTGTGCAGGGCTGACCAGTTTTCCCATTCGTGGACGATCGCGCGCCTTGCGGCGAGATGGTCATCACTTTCGCTGATGACGGGCTGATTCGTCGCTTGATAGCCCTCTCCGGGGATCAATTGCGCCACGTCGGCATCAGCGATGGCCGCGACCGCCGAGCTTTCGGGAATGACGGATTCTTCAGCTGCGCGATCTTCGATTGCCTGATTAAGGAGAGTCCTTAGTGGGTCGTCTTCGATAACAGGCGGCGACGTCAGTGCGTTGTCGTGAATAAAATGACTGGCAGCAGCCAGATCACCGCCTCCGGGTTGCCTCGGACGCAAAGGCGGCTGTCGGCTGCTTTTGGCGTTGTCGCCTAAAGCCTGCATACGTTCCGTAACAGACATATGTCCCAGCTCCCCAGCGGAACATTCGCAGCATAGCCCATTGGCATGGATAGCACACTGGCACCCCCAGGGTGTTCCGAACAGCGCTGGTTCCAGGTCCCGTTATCCACAGGGCGGTGTCCGGCTCCATCCGGTGGAACCCCGCATTACTCCGGGAAAAGCAGCGACCTGCGCGGCCCAATCTCGCGATACTTTTCAGAGTTGCAGGAACAAGGCGTGCGGGTATCCGTTGCCCAAGAAGAGAGTCAGCAATCCGACACAAGAAAAGACACAGCGTGTCTTCAAGGGAGAAGGCAATGGCACGAGATTCGTCAGACTTTGCGCAACAAAGCAGCGAGCGCGCAATGCAGGCCGCGAACTTCGGGATGACCTGGAGCCGCGAGTTTGCGGAACAAACTTTCGGCCAAAGCAGACAGGCGGTCGATGCCTTTTTGCGAGTCGCCCAAAAGATGGCCGAGGATTTTGAGAACCACGCCACAGTCGTCCGTGAGCACATGACGTCGCTGACACAGAAGACTTTATCAAACACGATGGAGTACGGCGAAAAGCTGTCGCGCGCCAAGGAACCGCAGGAGTTCGCGCGGTGCCAGAGTGAGTTTCTGGCCAGTCAGGCGCAAACCATTGCGGATCAGACCAAGGAATTCAGTCAGAAGATTCAGAAGGCGGCGCAGCTTTTTGCCAGCAACGCCTCGAATGCAATGACCGAGGCCTCCCGTAGGAGCGAAGACGCAGTGTCAAACATCAGTTCGCGGGTGGAACAGGTCGCCAAACGACAACGTGCGGAGGTGTGACGGTCACCGTCGTTGGTAGGCCGGCCTGCGCACGATCATTCCGTCGAGCCGGGTCGGTGGCCTTGATCTGGCTTAGCGACTTGTTGGCAATCGGGATGTCGTGTCCACGCTTGTCCACAGCGCCACCAACCTGTGCACTCAGCCGCCTGCGCGGAGGTCTTCTTCGCGTAGCTTGAACCGTTGCAGCTTGCCGGTGGCGGTGCGCGGCAGCATTGTCCGCGGTTCGATCCAGCGCGGGAACTTCCAGGGTCCCGCCTTATCCTTTACGTGAAGTTTAAGGGCGTCCAGCAATACTTCATCGGCCTTGAAGCCATTTCTGAGCACGATGAAGGCCTTCGGCTTGATCAGTCCGTCGGCGTCTTCCTTACCGATGACCGCGGCTTCCAGCACGGCCTCATGGGAGATCAGTGCCGCTTCGACGTCGAAGGGTGAAACCCACATGCCGCTCACCTTGAACATGTCGTCGGTGCGCCCGCAGTAATAGTAGTAACCATCGGCGTCGCGCCGATATTTGTCGCCGGTGTGGGTCCATTCACCGGCAAAGGTGCTTCGGCTCTTGGCCCTCTGGTTCCAGTAACCTTCACCGGCCGACGGCCCCCGCACGATCAGTTCGCCGATTTCCCCATCGCTAAGATCTCTCCCATGTTCGTCTATGATACGCGCGTCGTAGCCAGGCACCGGCTTGCCGGTCGAGCCGTAGCGAATATCGCTGGGGCGGTTGCTCAAGAAAGTGTTCAACATTTCGGTTGAGCCCAGCCCGTCAAGCACGTCGACACCAACCGTGTCGCGCCAGCGTTCGCCAATGTGCGCCGGCAAGGCCTCACCCGCAGAAACGCAGATGCGCAGACGGTCGGAGCCGGCACCCTTTGAGATATCGTGGTGTGAGAGAAGCGCTGTGTAGAGCGATGGCACGCCGTAAAAAATCGTCGGCCGGTGACGCCGCATCGTATCGAAGACGCCCTCAGGCGAAGGGCGGTGCGGCCACAGGACGGCGGTCGCGCCGACCGAAAGGGGGAAGGTTATGGCGTTGCCGAGCCCGTAGGCGAAGAACAGCTTTGAGGCGGAATGCACGACATCATCCTCACGGATTTCAAGGATGCCTTGGCCGAACAGCTTCGCGGTGGCCATCAGGTTCGAGTGGACGTGCTTCACCCCCTTGGGGTCACCGGTAGACCCAGAGGTGTAGAGCCAGAAGGCAACTTCATCCGACAGTGTGTCGGCAGTGACCGGCGTTGGATCGGCGCCGGCGATTAGGCCTTCGAACGCGTGCACTGACCTTTGGCCATGCACGTTACCATTGTTCGACCGCTCGCCAACAACCACGACATTCTTCAACCGCGGCAGGCGGTCGATGACCGGCGACATCGACTGTGCAAGAGGCGCTGCCACGACCAGCGTTGTCGCGCGACAATCGCCAAGGATGTATGCGTATTGCGGAAGCGGCAGGTAAGTGTTGAGAGGAATTGCAATCGCGCCCGCGCGAATGACACCCCAGAACGCCACTGGGTAGTCGACAGTGTCATTGAGCAGGAGTGCGACGCGCTGCTCGTGCTCAACACCCAGGCTTTGCAGGGCATTGGCGAAGCGGAAGCTGCGAGTCTGCAAGTCGCCGTAAGTGAGCGAACGGTCGGGGTCAACGAAAGCGACCTTCCGCCCAAGACCGCGCGCCACGTTGGCGTCGATGAAATCTCTGACGGCGTTGTAGGGGCGGCGCTCGTTGAAATCGTGCTGCACGCGCCCCCCGATCAGGTCAATCTTCGAAAAGCCGTGCAACGAGCCGTCGCGCCAGCACGCCGGCGACCCGCCTGCGGTAGTGGCCGGGCGTAAAAGTGGTCTTCATCGGCATGATCTGATCGCGCACCAGTGCATCGAGACCCTTGATGACGCGTTCGTCGAACCCGCCGCCACATAGTTCAGTGGTGCCGGCGAGCAGCACGGGGCGCGGATTGGTACCGGTGAAGGCAACGCGGAGGTCGGCAAGCTTGCCGCCTTGCTTTTTCAGGGCGACTGCGACCCCGGCGACGGGGTATTCGATTGAGCGGCGAATTCGGATCTTGTCATAAGCCGAGCGCAGGTCAGGCGTATTCTTTGCGCGCACCGCGGTGACGATCTCACCCGGTCGCAGCGACAGAAAATATTTGCCGTCGCCCTGTGTCTCCGTCACCGGAACGTCTTGCCGAGCGAATCCGATGTAAAGCTTCTCAAGCGGAATGGTGCGTTTACCCGTCGCACTCGCGATGTCCACTTCGGCGCCAAGTATGAGCAAGGCGGGCGCAAGGTCGCCCGAGAAGGTCGCAAAGCATACGCCGCGGCTCTTCGGCGCAACGTGGCACACTGTACCGGTTGTCTTCAGACAATGGTTGTTGGCGCTCCGCCACCATTCGCTCTGATTGTAGAAGATGCAGCGCGTGTCGAGGCAGAGATTGCCGCCGACGGTCCCCATGTTCCGGTGCGTAGGGCCAGCGACGTGCGCGGCAGCCTGCGCGAAAACGGGGTAGTGCTTATTAATAGCGGGGTGCTCGGCGATTTCGCTCAGGCGCACTGAGGCACCCAGTTCAATCGAGTTTTCATCGGCACGGATCGCTTGCAATTCCTGCACGCGGTTCATGTCAATTAAGACCGGCGGAGCAACGATACCGCGACGGATATTCACGACGAGATCTGTGCCACCACCGAGCGGCATCGCCTCTGGGTTATCCGCACGCGCCGCAATCGCCTCGGCGAGCGTTGTTGGACTGACGATGCGGAATTCCGGCAGGGCGTCCATTACCGGCCTCCGCCCGAGAGTGTGATGTGCCTGCTTTCCACCATCACCCGCCCCCGTTTTTCTTCGTTTTTTCGGCCGCCCGACGGCGCTTCTCGATGGCCTCGAAGACCCGATCGGGCGTCACCGGCAGGTCGTTGAAGCGAATGCCGATCGCGGCGGCGATTGCATTGGTGAGAGCGGGCAGAAACGCCGCGAGCGAGCCTTCTCCCGCTTCCTTCGCGCCAAATGGACCGTGCGGGTCGTTGCTTTCAACGATGCCAACTTCGATCGGCGGGGAGTCCTGAATGGTCGGTACGCGGTAGTCGAGCATGTTGGCGGTCACCATCAGCCCCTCGTGGTACGCGGCTTCCTCGCTCATGGCTTGGCCCATGCCCATCCAGACCGAGCCCTGAACCTGGCCTTCAACCGTCAGCCGATTGAGCGCCCTGCCGCAGTCATGCGCGACCCAGACCTTGTCGACAGTGACGACGCCGGTTTCCTCATCGACACTGACTTCCACCACTTGCGCCGAGTAGCTGTAACCCATGGTGCCGCCAATGGCGGAGCCGCGATATTTCTTCCCACCGTGCGATTCAGGAATGGTTGAATAATTGCCGGTGACCGTGATCGTGCCGCTGTCCTTCAGCGCTTCCGTCACCACTTCTTCGAAAGTTGCTCCCTTGTCCTGGGCACCAGCGCGATAGACTTCGCCGAGGCACTCGATGTCCTCGGGTCGCGCCTCGAGCTTGCGGGCAGCGGCATTGACCAACATGCTTTTTAGATTGCGTGCAGCATCGAGGGCCGCATTCCCGACCATGAAAGTGACACGCGACGAATAGGACCCGTTGTCCTTCGGCACTACTTCGCTGTCGCCCGTCACGACGCGCACGCGCGAAAGATCAAGCCCCAGGATTTCAGCGACCGTCTGGGCGAGAATGGTCGTTGAGCCCTGTCCGATGTCGGCGGCGCCCGACAGCACTACGATCGAGCCGTCGAAATCGAGCTTGATCTTCACCGTGGCATGCGGTTCTCCGGTCCAGTTCACCGGCTTCGAGGCGCCCGAGATGTAGTGCGAGCATGCCATCCCCAGGCCTTTGCGCATGCCGTTGACGCTTGTCAGGTTTCCTTTGCGAGTTTTCCAGCCGCTTTCGCGCTCGACCCAATCAAGGCATTCCGGAAGACCGTATGAGTTCACCATCAAATCGTTGTCTGTAAAGGTCGGCGCGGTCAGAAGGTTGGCGCGGCGTACAGCGAATGGATCGAGGTCTAGTTCAGCGGCCATCTGGTCGAGGAGGCTTTCGAAGGCAAAGCGGATATCGACGGTGCCGTGACCGCGGAAGGCACCGCAGGGCGGCGTGTTGGTGAGGACGCGGCGGCCTGTGTACCTGACATTGTGCAGGTCGTAGATCGCGTAAAGCATCGAGCCAGAATAGAGGATCGTCACGACGCCATATCCTGAGTGCGCGCCACCACGCTGGTCGCAATCGCATTCGACCGCGGTGATGCGTCCATCTTTCCGTAAGCCGATCTTCAGGCGAATGTCGGTTTCAGGTCGCCCGCGATGCGTGATGAAAGTCTCCTCGCGCGTTGTGACAATGCGCACGGTGGCGTTGGCCTTGCGCGCGAGAAGCGCGGCGATCAGCTCGATATTGAGCGTCTCGGTGCGGCAGCCGAAGCCGCCACCGACATGCGGCTTAATCACGCGGATGCGCGACATGTCCATGTCGAGGATCTGCGACAGCATCAAGTGCACGTAGTAGGGCACTTGCGTCGAGGCGTGCACGGTCATCCGGTCGCGCACGGCGTCGTATTCGGCGACGGCGGCGTGCATTTCCATCTGGTTCTGGCAGACTTCGGCGCAGTTATAGGTGCCTTCGCGCACGAGATCGGCATCGGCGAATCCCTGCGCGGTTGAGCCGAGTTCGAACAGGACGTCGCGTTCGATATTGCCGGGCTTCTTTTGGTGCAGGAGGGCGGCGCCAGGCGCGAGCGCGTCCTTCGCAGTGAAGTAGGCCGGCAATTCCTTGACGGTCATTTTGATCGAGCGGATTGCCTTGCGGGCGGCGACGTCGTCGACGGCGGCGACGGCGGCGACCGGCTCGCCACGGTATCTCACCTTGTCACGCGCGAGCGGATGTTCGCTGCGCGCGATCGGAAGAACGCCGAACGTCTTGTCGCAATCGGCGCCGGTCACGATCGCGACGACGCCAGGGATCTTGAGCGCCTCCGATACATCGACGTCGACAATCTCGCCATGCGCATAAGGGCTGCGATAGATGCAGCCTGCGAGCTGACTCACCGTGACAATATCGGCTGTATATTTTGCGCGACCGGACACTTTCTCCGGGCCGTCGATCATCGGCACGTAGGTTCCGATGTTGCTCGCGGGAACCGGTTTGTTCATGGCGGGATGCCCTGTTTGCCGAGCGTTACGGCGAACTTCACCGCTTCGATGATTTTCACATAGCCGGTGCAGCGGCAGATATTGCTGCCGAGTGCCTCAAGAATTTCTGCATCGCTCGGATCCGGATTTTTCCGCAGTAATCCGGCCGAAGCCATGATGAAGCCGGGCGTGCAATAGCCGCACTGCGAGCCGAGCTTCTCGTGGAAGCCGCGCTGTACGGCTGACAGCTGCCCGTCCACGCCGAGCGATTCGATCGTATCCACGTGCTTGCCCTGTACAGTCATCGCAAGCGTCAGACATGACAATGTCGGCGTGTCGTCGATGAGGACCGTGCAGGCGCCGCACTCGCCGCCGTCACAGCCGGTCTTGGTGCCGGTAAGGCCGACCTTTTCACGCAGGTAGTCGAGCAAAAGGATGTTATCGGCGACCGCGTCGGCGCGGTCACGGCCATTGAGCCTGCATTCCAGCAGACGGGCCAAGCGTTTCGTTCCCTCTTGCGCGCGTTTGCTGCGCGTTTTGTCATTATTCTTGTTGTAATGAGGGCAATACTAGCGCCGCAGCGGGCCCCACCGAAGAGCTTCTGCAGACCAATTTCCGGGAATGGCTGGAACGATTACGTTCCTGCGAATTTCGCGATCACCTCGGCAGGAATTGCGGTACCGCCTATCTTTTCAGGGTGATCTTTGCTGCGCGACGCCCAGACGCGGGTTTCTCCGCCCTCGACCGCAAGCTCACCGGCGACCGAGATAAGATGCTCTACGTCGAAGCTTGAACGGCGAAACTCGCTGACCCGCGAGGTCAGGTCGACGACGTCACCGAATTTTACGGCCTTGATGAAATTGGCCCGTGCATCAACCAGCGGAATTCCGATGATGTCGAAGGCGCCCGCAAGCTCGTGCGGTTTTATCCCAAGGGCGGCCTCGAACAGATGCCAGGTGCTCGCGTCGAACATCTCGAAGAAGCGGCTGTTGAACACGATGCCCGCGGGATCGCACTGACCCCATTCGATTCTGAGCTGTTTGCGATAGGTAAAGGACATCGTTTGCCTCACGCGCTACAACGGCTCGCGTTATAGCTGCAGCATTCTCCACTGTCATGCCCGACGCCTGCAATCAGGACCTCGCCTTCCTTTTCTTTTTCTTCTTTCTTGGGTCGGGCCATTCGACGACCTCCTGCGACAACATCTCGACGCGCGAGGCGCGGCGTCGTTTGCGCAATGCACGCGCGGGCGCAACGGGCAAATGTAGTGACGTGTCGAGATCCACCAGGAGCCAGTCGAGGTCCTGCGGGGCGATAACCCAGCTGTGCGGCGCGTAGCGCGCGAGCGAGAAGGGCTTGGAAAAAGACAGCATCGATTTCTTGCCGCCGGGCAGGCAATACTCGTGCGCGTAGGTCATCGCGAGTTCACGCACGCTGCGATAGATCGGATCGCGCCAGCGCAGGATCGCATGATTGGTCTTGCTGATTGCACCCCACAGGCCGTGCTGCCGGAACAGTGTGATGATGTGGTCCTGGTCGCTCGGTAGTGCACGGATATCCATCAGAAGAGGGCGCTTGCCATGATAGGCCAGCACGGCCGCGGCGAAGATCGCGCCTTCAGCGCAATGCGCCATACGTGCGGCGAGCACACCGCGAGGTGACATCGCGGTATCGCCCTGGAGACCGAAATTGACCGGCAGCTTGTCGAGGAAATTTTGAATTTTCGCCGGCGTGTCGAGCCGTGCGAACAATCGATGCTCAGACGGGGTGAGGAGCGCGTGCAATCTGCGGCGATAGGTGGACATCAGTGAATGGACGGTCGTGGGGGAGTGAGCATCACTTTCCGTTTTTTGCATACGTTTCTGGGGGATTCGAGCGCTACCGACGTTCTCTGCACAGGGCTATGAAAAGGAAAATGTTATGCTCACTGGCGCCTTTTGAAACAAAAATCTTCTTATTTTTCGGTACTTATTGCCGTTTTGAAGAATAATCTCCTACTTAATGGCTCCTGCTTACTGGAATGGGAGCTGTTCCGATGAGCGATTTCACTAACAAGTCCGAGCGTGTTTCGGGCCTGGAGGCCTGGGCCCTCGCGCTGGCAACCGCTCTGGTCGCGCTGATCGCGGTCGGCGTTATCCCGCACGTTCACTGGTAAGGGCTAAAACATATGACGACAACTACTACGACTTGGAATGAAGCGGCGCTGCGGCGCGCCGACAATGTCGAGATCGCGCCGCGCATCAGCGAAGACTGGCTGTCGCTCATTATCGGACTTTTCATTTTCGTCTTGGCGCTTGCGGGCATCGCCAACGTCGATCTGCTCGGTTGGGTGGTTACAACCTCGGTATGGAATGACATCGGCAAGGCGCTTGGCACGGTCTCAAAATCCTATGCCTCGCTTGGCGGCTTCGGTGCGCTAATCGCGACCTACGTCGCGTTGCTTGTTGTGCTGAGTGGGGCAGCCGTCGCGCTGAAAAGCGACCTCAAGAAATTCGCGTTGGCCTTCACCGCAGTATTCTGGATTGCCTATGCGAGCTGGGTGATCGGCAATTTTGCGAACTTCGCGGCTGTAACACCCGCCGATCTGCAGAAGTTCGGTATCAGCTGGTCTCTCAGACTCACGAATGAGGGCGCCTATATCTTCGCGCTCATCGCCGGCCTCGCCATAGCAAACGTGTTCCCGCGTTTTGCGGAAGGGATCAAAGACGCGGTGAGGCCTGAACTCTATATCAAGATCGCGATCGTCATCCTCGGCGGGTTTTTTGCCGTCACCGCTGCCGGCAAGTTGTCGCTTGCGAGCTCTCTGCTGTTGCGCGGTGTTGCGGCGATCATCGAGGCCTACCTGATCTATTGGGCGGTCGTTTATTTCGTCGCCCGCAAATGGTTTGGCTTCAATCGTGAATGGGCGGCACCCCTCGCTTCCGGAATATCGATCTGCGGCGTATCCGCTGCGATCGCGACCGGTGGCGCGATCCGCGCCCGGCCGATGATTCCGGTGCTGGTTTCGTCGCTGGTTGTCGTGTTTGCGGTGGTCGAAGTGCTGCTGCTGCCATTCCTGGCGCAGACCTTCTTGTCGCACGAGCCACTTGTGGCGGGCGCCTGGATGGGTCTTGCCATCAAGACCGACGGCGCGGCCATAGCCGGTGGCGCCATCACCGAATCGCTAATCCTCGCGCAGAACGCGGCTGAGGGAATCAAATATCAGCCGGGCTGGATCCTCGGCACCGCCGCAACGATCAAGGTGTTCATCGACATTTTTATCGGGATCTGGGCATTCGTTCTCGGCTACATCTGGACCAATCACATCAATCGCACGGCGGATAAGGCCAGCGCTTGGGAGATCTGGCAGCGATTCCCGAAGTTCGTGATCGGCTTCCTGATCACCTTTGTCGTCGGCCTTTATCTCGCGCTGGCAACGCCTGCGGACATCGCGGCGAAGGTGCCCGCAGCGATGGGAGAAGCCAACACCCTGCGCGTCGTGTTCTTCATCCTGACCTTCTTCTCGATTGGGGTGCTCTCCAATTTCAAAAAGCTTTGGCAGGAGGGCATTGGTCGGCTCGCGGCCGTGTATTTCGTGAGCCTGTTCGGGTTCGTGATCTGGGTCGGCCTGTTGATTTCCTGGCTTTTCTTCAGCGGCGTCAAGCCGCCGCTGGCCAGCTGAACAAAGGAGCAAACCGTGTCGCAAGTGAATGTCGGTGAGGAACTACGCAAGGCGCAAGCCGAACCTTTGTTGCCGGTCGAAAAGAAGCTGATCGGCTGGAGCCTCGGGATTGGCCTGGTCCTTCTGCTCCTTCTCGTCATCGTCAACCAACTCTTCCCGGCGTCCCTCTGACGTCTTGAAATACGACGGCGCCTGTTGTGCCGCCGAGAAATGAGAAAATGAGTATGTCGCCAATTCCGAAGACCGCGCCATTCGCAGAAGAGGAGATCGACCTCCTCAATCGCGTCGTCGGCACTGCAAGCCCGGTCCAGCGCGCCTGGCTTGCCGGATTTCTGGCAGGTCTTGATGCGTCAGGCGCCACCCTTGTACCGGCGCATCCAGCTGCCTCGGCGCGTCCGGCCGAGCCGCTGACGATTGTCTATGCGAGCGAGTCCGGCAATTCCGAGAAGCTTGCGGGTGATCTTGCCAAAGCGGCGCGCAAGAACGGGTTGAAGCCGACGCTCATTGATTTGGCGGATCTCGAGTTGTCCACTCTGACCGCGGCCAAGCGGTTGGTGGTGATTGCCGCAACCTGGGGCGAAGGTGACCCTCCGGCCCGCGCCGTGCGTGCTTACAACGAACTGATGGGTGAGGGCGCGCCGCGCCTCGACGGCGTTGAATTCGGCGTGTTGGCACTCGGAGATACCGCCTACGCAGAATTCTGCGCGGTTGGCAGGAAAATCGACGAGCGCCTGGCTGCGCTTGGCGGCAAGCGCGTGACCGATCGGGTCGATTGCGATCTCGATTTTGCGGAGCCGGCCGCGCGCTGGATAGGCGATGCGGTGAAGGCTTTGACGCCGCCAAATGCCGGCCGCGTTATCGAGGTTGATTTTGGCGCCAAGCCGGCGGCCGCGCCCAGCACAGACATACTCGAAGCGGAAATTACCGAGCACGTTGACCTGAATTCCTCACGCTCGGACAAGGAAACCATCCACCTCGCGCTTTCGTTCGAGAGCGGCGCACCGGCCTACCAGCCGGGCGACTCGCTTGATCTTTATCCTGAGAATGACCCGGCATACGTGGACGAACTGCTGAAAATTGCGGGCCTTGCAGGCGACGAGAAATTACGGACGGAATTTATCAAGTCACGCGATGTGACCACGCTCTCGCTCAAAACCGTTGAGACCTATGCCTCCTCGACCGGCCATCAATACGTCAAGGCATTGGTGGACGACGATCAGGCGCGCGAATGGATCGCCGGACGCCAGCTCATCGATCTCATTGCGACGTTTCCGATCGCGCTTGATGCGGACAAACTTCGCGCGCTGACCCGTCCGCTCGCCCCGAGGGCCTATTCGATTGCCTCCTCCCGCCGCGAGGTCGGAGATGAGGCGCACCTGCTCATTTCTGCCGTCCGTTATGAAAGCCATGGCCGCGCGCGGAAAGGCGTCGCCTCAAACTACGTTGCAGAGCGACTGAAGCGCGGTGGTCATGTTCGTGTGAAACTGAAGCCCAACAAACATTTTGCGCTGCCGGCAGCCGATAAGGACCTCATCATGGTTGGTCCGGGAACTGGCGTGGCGCCCTTCCGTGCTTTCGTGCAGGAGCGACGGGCGACGCAAGCGAAAGGCCGCAGTTGGCTGTTCTTCGGTGACCGCACGTTTACGCACGATTTCCTCTACCAGCTCGACTGGCAGGATGCGCTCAAGGACGGTGCGCTGACGCGGATGGATGTCGCTTTCTCGCGCGACACGCCAGAGAAGATTTACGTGCAGCACAAGCTGTGGGAACGCCGTGCCGACCTGATCCAATGGCTGGAGGGTGGGGCCTACTTTTATGTATGCGGTGACGCAAAGGCGATGGCGAAGGACGTCCGCGCCGCGCTGGTACGCGCCTATGCTGACGTAAAAGGCCTGTCCCCCGAAGCGGCCGAGCAGGCGGTGGTGACACTGGAGCGCGAAAAGCGCTATCTGCAGGATACCTATTGATCCTGCACCTATTGGACGGCCAATGACCGACGAGCTGTCGCGCAACGAGCGCATCAAGGAAGCCAGCGACTATTTGCGCGGCACGCTGGCTGAAGGCCTGCGCGAGGAAATCACCGGCGCGATCATCGAGGATGATGCGCAGCTCGTGAAGTTTCACGGCATGTATCTGCAGGATGACCGCGACCTGCGTCCAGAACGTACGCGCAAGAAGATGGAGAAGGCCTTCTCCTTCATGATCCGCGTGCGCATTCCAGGTGGCGTGCTCAGTCCCCGGCAATGGCTCGCGCTCGATGAAGTCGCCCGCGTTTACGGCAACGGCACCATGCGGCTGACGACGCGACAGACGGTGCAGCTGCATGGGATCATCAAATCAAACTTGAAGGCGACGCTGAAAGCGATCGACAAAGTCCTTCTCAATTCGATCGCGGCCTGCGGCGATATCAATCGCAATGTCATGTGCAACGTGCTGCCGGAGCAGTCGCGCGCACATGCTACGGCGCTCGAGATGGCGCGCGCGATATCCGACCATCTACTGCCGCACACACCGGCCTATCGCGAGATCTGGCTTGATGGCGAGCGGATCGCAGGCGGCGAGGAAGAGGCTGTTGAGCCGATTTACGGCAAGACCTACCTGCCACGTAAATTCAAGATCGTCGTCGCGGTGCCGCCGTCGAACGATGTCGATATATTCGCCCATGATCTGGGCTACATCGCTATTGCGGACGATGCAGGCAACGTTGCCGGCTGGAATGTCACCGTCGGTGGTGGCATGGGCATGACCCATGGTGAGCCGGATACCTATCCGCGTACTGCGGAGGTCATGGGCTTTTGTGAAACCAAAGATGCCGTCAAGATTGCAGAGGCCATCGTCACAGTGCAGCGTGACTGGGGTGATCGAAAAAACCGTAAGCATGCACGGCTCAAATACACAATCGAGGATCGTGGCCTTGATAATTTCCGGGCCGAGGTCGAGCGCCGTGCGGGGGTCAAGCTTACCTCACCAAAGCCGTTCACATTCACCTCGACCGGCGACCGTTACGGCTGGAACGAAGGGACTGACGGGCGCGGGCATTTGACACTGTTCGTGCAGAACGGGCGCGTGCACGACATCGCCGACGCTGCCCAGCAGACAGCTCTGCGAGCGATCGCGCAGGTGCATGAGGGTGATTTCCGCATCACGCCGAACCAGAATCTTGTGATTGCCAATGTGCCGACGGCACAGCAGGCTGAAATCGAGCGTATCGCGCGTGCGGCAAATCTCCTTGCGCCGTGGTCGGGTCTGCGCCGCAATTCCATGGCTTGTGTCGCGCTCCCCACCTGCGGGCTCGCGCTTGCCGAAAGCGAGCGCTACCTGCCGGATTTGCTGACCGCTCTCGATGAAAAACTCGCGGCGTATGGCCTTTCCGCGGACGATATCGTCATCCGCATGACGGGTTGCCCGAATGGATGCGCGCGGCCCTATCTCGCCGAGATTGGGTTGGTTGGCAAAGGTCCGGGCCGATACAATCTTTATCTCGGCGCGGCCTTCGATGGTTCGCGCATGAACAAGCTCTATGCCGAGGACCTCGATCACGGCGGCATCGTTGCCGCGCTCGATCCTGTCCTCGCCGCTTACGCAGCGGAACGGCAGAAGAGCGAGCGTTTCGGCGATTTCACCATTCGTGCGGGATTCGTTGCAGCAACCGGCAATGGCGCCGACTTCCATGCCAACACCGGCAAACGGCGCGTGTCGTAGGCGACTCTCCAGTTGGAACCGAACCTCACCGCTGCGCACTAAAATCTCGTCATCTGCCGCAAAATAAGGCAGCCGCGCCGCGCCAACGCTTCAAACTACAGTTTTCCAGTCGATTTCGGATGGAATGGGTCTTGCTTCGCCAAGAGCCGGCGACCCGATCCGAACGCGGTACAGCTGGGGATGTCGGCAGGAAAAGGGAATTTGGCGCAAGCAGGTAAAGGGTCAGAACCATCAAGCCACGGCGCGGTCACGTCGGGGGAGCAGCGGGATTCGGCCCTGAAGATCGCGATCGTCGATGAGAGCCCCGTTCGGGCGGCCATCCTGGAAGAAGGCCTGCGCGAGGCGGGATTTACTCAGGTCGAGCGCGTTGCCGAAACACAAAACCTGCTCTCCCGCATTTACGCACTCGATCCGGACGTCATTCTCATTGATCTGGAAAATCCCAGCCGCGACGTACTCGAGCAGATGTTCCAAATGAGTCGAGCGGTGAAACGTCCGGTCGCCATGTTCGTCGATCAGAGCGACAGTGCATCGATCCAGGCTGCGGTCGACGCGGGAGTGTCGGCCTACATCGTTGGCGGCCTCCGCAAGGAACGTATCACCAATATTCTCGACCTCTGCATTTCGCGGTTCAACGCGTTTGCGCGGCTGCAGTCAGAGCTGGATCACGCCAAGGGAGCCTTGGAAGAACGCAAGGTCATCGACCGGGCCAAAGGCGTGCTTATGCAGGCCAGAAAGCTCAGCGAAGAGAAGGCCTACGCGCTGCTGCGCACCAAGGCCATGAACGAGAACAAGAAGATCGTTGAAATTGCCCAGTCAGTACTGACCGCGGCGGAGCTGCTTAAATGAACGAAAAGCTTCGGATCGGTTTTATTCCTCTGGTGGATGCGACAGTCTTGTTGGTTGCTGTCGATGCAGGCTTCACGGCTGCCGAAGGACTCGACGTCGAACTGATCCGCGAAGTGTCATGGTCGAACGTGCGCGACAAGCTCAATATTGGTCTGTTCGATGCCGCTCATCTGCTGTCCCCAGTCGCGATCGCCTCTAGTCTTGGTATCGGTCACGTACGAGTGCCACTCGTCGTGCCGTTCAATCTGGGGATCAATGGCAATGCGATTACGGTGTCACCTTGGCTTTTTTCCGCGCTGTCAAATACGACCGATGGCGATCTGACTGACCCGAAGGTTTCCGCACGCGCACTCTCGCGAATCGTATCCGAACGCAAAGCGCGCGGTCTCGAACCGCTCAACTTCGGCATGACGTTTCCGTTTTCGCATCATAACTACCAGCTTCGCTACTGGATGGCGGCGGGTGGGATCGATCCGGACGAAGATGTCCGTCTCATTGTGCTGCCTCCGCCATACATGGTGGAAAGCCTCGCGAGCAAACAGGTGGACGCATTTTGCGTCGGGGCGCCCTGGAATTCCGTCGCAGTCGACCTGGGCGTCGGCAGCATCTTGCACTTTGGCCGCGAGATCATGACGCGTGTCTCAGAGAAGGTGTTCGCGTTACGCCAGCAATGGGCCGAGGAGAATCCGGATATCGTTGCACGTCTTGTGCGTGCGCTCGTCTTTGCGAGCAAATTCGTGAGCAACGCGGAAAACCGGGCGACAGTTGCGCATATTGTTGCGCAGCGTCTTGGCGTAAGCCCGGAGCTCGTCGTCCGGACATTGACGGGTAATCTCAAGACAATGACGGACGGTACGATCCGAAAATCCGAGCGCTACATTGTTGTGAGCGGTCACGAAGCAAATCGACCCGACACCAATCAGGCTGCGTGGGCCTATGCGCAGATGGTGCGATGGGGACAGGCGCAACTGTCCACAGAGTTGCAGGCTTCGGCAGAAAATGTTTTCCGCGCCGATCTTTATGATTCCGCGCTCGATAAGACAGATGAAGGCGCTTACGACAGTCACGTCACGGACATCGGGGCATTCTTCGACCCCGTGTTCGATCCCGCCGACATAGCCGGCTATCTCGCGTCCTGGCGAAGCAAACGCGCGCGACCGCCACGCCTCACGATTGTCCGCTGATATTGCGCTGCACAAAAAACCTGCAGCCTGCGCCAGATGTAAGCAACGAATCGTTGCCCCTTCAAGGAATCCTGGTCTTCGCCATCTGCCGTAAGTATCTGCAGAACCTACAAATTATGCTTTTTTGCCGGGATTGGCACGGCACTTGAATTGAAGAGGGCGAGAGGCGCCACCCGTGCGCGCTTCGGGTCCAATGACGGGCCGATAGCAACGCTGCTGTCCTGGGGAATGCGCAACGGCGCGCTTCAGGTCCGCAGCTTTTTTATTGGCCGAGGACACAGGCGTGAAGGGCGTATCGACCGGGGCAACAGGAACGGAAGGACGACGAAGACAATGACGGTGAAACACAGAACCAACAGCCACCGTGGCGTGAGCCGACGTTCATTTCTCAAGGCTGGCGCAGGGACAGCCGCCTTGCTCAGCGCGGTCAATACGCAATTTCCCTTCGGTGCTTACGTCGCCGAAGCCGCTGGCCCCGAAGTGACAAAGGCTTTGCTCGGATTCATCGCGCTCACGGATGCAGCGCCACTGTTCGTCGCAAAAGAGAAGGGCATCTTTGCAAAATATGGAGTGCCCGACGTCGAGGTGCAAAAGCAGGCGTCGTGGGGAGCCACGCGCGACAACCTCGTCCTTGGCTCGGAAGGAAACGGCATCGATGGGGCGCACATTCTTACGCCAATGCCTTATCTGATCAGCGCCGGAAAAGTGACGCAGAACAGTGTGCCGACGCCGATGTACATCCTGGCGCGCCTCAATCTCAACGGCCAGTGTATTTCCGTTGCCAAAGAGTACAGCGACCTCCGTATCGGAGTTGACACGTCGCCACTGAAAGCTCCGTTTGAAAAGAAAAAGGCTTCCGGCAAGTCAGCAAAGGCAGCGATGACATTCCCGGGCGGTACCCACGATTTGTGGATCCGCTACTGGCTCGCCGCAGGCGGCATCGATCCTGACAAGGATGTCGAAACGATCGTGGTGCCGCCGCCGCAAATGGTGGCCAACATGAAAGTTGGCACCATGGACTGCTTCTGCGTCTGCGAACCGTGGAACCTCCAGCTCATTCATCAAAGCATCGGCTACACGGCGATCACGACCGGCGAACTGTGGGAGAAGCATCCCGAGAAGTCGCTGGGAATGCGTGCGGCCTACGTCGACAAATATCCGAACGCGACGATGGCAATTCTCATGGCCACCATGGAGGCGCAGCAGTGGTGCGAGAAGATGGAAAACCGCGAAGAGGTGGCTGCAATCTGCGCGAAGCGACAATGGATCAATTGCCCGGTCGAGGACGTCACTGAGCGGATGAAAGGCAAATTCGATTACGGGATCCCCGACAAGATCGTCGAAAACAGCCCGCACATGATGCGGTATTGGAAGGATCACGCATCCTATCCGTTCCAGAGCCACGATCTCTGGTTCCTCACCGAAGACACGCGCTGGGGCAAATACGAGCCCGGCTTTGACACCAAATCGCTGATCAAGAAGGTGAACCGAGAGGATCTCTGGCGCGATGCTGCCAAGAGCCTCGGAGTTGCGGCAGCCGATATCCCGACCTCGACATCGCGCGGTCAGGAAAAATTCTTCGACGGCAAGATTTTCGATCCGCAGAATCCCGCTGCCTATCTCAAGAGCCTCACGATCAAGCGTGTCGAGGTGTAAGCGCCAAGAACGCTTCTGCGCGGGCTGCCAACTTTTCCGAAATAGAACGGAGAATTCACGCAATGAATATGCCGGTGGTCAGATCCGACCTCATGGAGACCGTGACGACAAAGCCTGACCCGGCCGCCGTGGCAAAAGTGTTGGCACTCACACCAAAACGGCCGGGACTTAAATCGCGCGTTACCACGGCTCTTGGAAATGCGGCGGTACGGATCGTGCCGCCTCTGCTGGTTATCGCTCTCCTGCTTGCCGTCTGGGAGTTGCTCTGTCGGAAGGCCGGCGCAACTTTGCCGCCGCCCTCGCGTATTCTGCGTGATACCTGGGAATTGATTGTCGACCCTTTTTACGACCGGGGAGGGCTCGATAAGGGCCTATTCTGGCATCTGTCGGCCAGTTTGCACCGGGTTGCGCTCGGCTATGCGCTTGCAAGCATCGTCGGCATCGCGTTGGGGACACTGGTCGGCCAATCGGTGTGGGCTATGCGCGGGCTCGACCCGATATTTCAGGTGCTGCGAACCGTTCCGCCGCTCGCCTGGCTGCCTTTGTCACTTGCCGCCTTCCGCGACGGGCAACCCTCGGCAATCTTCGTGATCTTCATTACTGCGATCTGGCCGATCATCATCAACACCGCGGTCGGCATCCGCAACATCCCGCAGGACTATCGCAACGTTGCCGCCGTCTTGCGGCTCAATCCGTTCGAATTCTTCGCAAAAATCATGGTGCCGTCGGCAGCCCCTTACATCTTCACCGGATTGCGCATCGGTATCGGTCTGTCGTGGCTCGCCATCGTCGCCGCGGAAATGCTGATCGGTGGCGTCGGCATCGGCTTCTTCATTTGGGATGCGTGGAATTCCTCGCACATCTCCGAGATCATCATAGCGCTCGTCTATGTCGGATTGGTCGGTTTCGTTCTCGACCGCATCGTCGCCGGCATCGCTTCCATCGTAACCCGCGGCACTGCGGCCAACTGAGGACTGCGAGCATGATCCCTTATTGCAAGATCGACCATGTCGACAAAAGCTTCACGCGTGGCACGAACGAAACGCGGGTCCTCAAGGACATCACCTTCGAGGTCACGAAGGGTGAATACATCTCGATTATCGGGCACTCGGGCTGCGGAAAGTCGACGTTGCTCAACATTGTCGCCGGACTGACGCGGCCGACCGCGGGCGGCGTCATTCTGGAAGGTCATGAGGTCGACGAACCGGGGCCCGATCGTGCCGTCGTGTTTCAAAACCACAGCCTGCTGCCCTGGCTCACGGTCTACGACAACGTGAAGCTCGCGGTCGACAAGGTGTTCGCGTCGAGCAAGTCGCGTGCCGAACGGCGCGACTGGACACTGCACAATCTCGATCTGGTGCAGATGACGCACGCTCGAAGCAAGCGGCCAGCCGAAATCTCGGGCGGCATGAAGCAGCGTGTCGGACTAGCCCGCGCGCTGGCGATGGAGCCGAAACTGCTGCTGCTCGACGAACCGTTCGGCGCGCTCGACGCGCTCACGCGTGCGCACCTGCAGGACACGGTGATGGGCCTGCACCAGAAGCTGGGGAATACAGTCATGATGATCACCCATGATGTCGATGAAGCCGTGCTGCTGTCGGACCGGATCATCATGATGACCAACGGTCCATCGGCTCAGATCGGCGAGATACTTGAGGTGCCACTGTCGCGGCCGCGCAAGCGGCTCGACCTGGTGACAAACGCGACCTTTCTCAAGTGTCGCCAGCGGGTACTTGAATTCCTCTACGAGCGTCATCGTTTCGTTGAGGCGGCGTGACGCTGTCCTGCCCCGCAATGGCGCGGGTTGGCCGCAATGACGCGGCGTGTTCGAAATCTTTCAGACCCGAAGGGGACTGCTGATGAGCGAACCGCTGGTCGTTATCGGCAATGGGATGGCCGCAGTGCATCTCGTGGATGAACTCGCGAAGCGTGCGCTCGGCCGTTACGCGATAGCGGTTGTCGGCGAAGAGCCGCGGCTTGCCTATAATCGTGTGTTGCTGTCGGCGGTCCTGGCGCGGGAGGTCTCGCGATCGGACATTGAATTGCGATCCGCACGCTGGTGGAGCCAACGCGGCGTCACTTTGCTCTACGGGCGCACGGCGATGGCAATCGACTCGACAATTCGCCGTGTAAGGCTCGCTGACGGTGCAACCCTGCCGTATTCCCGACTGGTGCTCGCCACGGGCTCGCGCCCGATCAGGTTGAGCATTTCGGGCGTGGAGTTGCCCGGCGTCATGACATTCCGCGATCTCGCCGACGTCGCCGCCATCGAGGCGGCTGCGCAGCGGCACGCGCGCGTTGTCGTTATCGGCGGCGGTTTGCTTGGTCTTGAGGCGGCCCACGGCCTGGCGAAGGCTGGCGCGCAGGTCACGGTCGTGCACCTGATGGATCGGCTCATGGAGCGCCAGCTCGATGGCCATGCTGCCGGGATGCTGAAATTGGCGGTCGAGGCGCGTGGCATCACGGTTCTCCTCAATTCCGAAACCGCTGCGATTATCGGCAAAAGTCGCGTGCAGGCTGTTGCGCTTAAAAACGGTACGCAAATTGAAGCCGATCTTGTTGTGGTCGCCGCCGGTATCCGGCCGAATGTCGAACTCGCCCACAGCGCCGGCCTCAATGTCGATCGCGGGATAGTCGTCGACGACAGCCTGCGGACCAGCAGGCCCGATATCTTCGCGATTGGAGAGTGCGCCGAGCACCGCGGGGTCTGCTACGGGCTTGTCGAGCCGGCCTACGAGCAGGCGCGCGTTCTGGCGGCGCACCTGGCGGGCGAGAACGCGCACTACCCAGGGAGCGTGCTCGCAACGAATCTAAAGGTTTCCGGCGTCAACGTATTTTCTGCCGGCGATTTCATCGGTGCACCGGGCACCGAACAGCTGTTTTTCTCGGATGTTGGTCTCGGCATCTACAAGAAGCTGGTGATCGCGAAGGGCTGCCTCGTCGGCGCGGTATTGTTCGGCGATACCACCGACGGGCTCTGGTATGTCGATCTCATCCGCCAAAGAAGCTCCGTCGAGGCCATGCGTGATGACATCATCTTTGGCCGCGCGCTCACCGAGCGAAAGGCCGCGTGATGTCGAGCGACTTCTCACCGGAGCAAAAGCGCTACCTTGAGGGCTTCGCAACCGGGCTCAACGCGGCACGAACTGCGCGCGGAAAGGCAACAGGTGCTAACGCTGCTGCCGAGCCGGTTGGTCCGGACGCGATCCATATCCAGGCGCAGGATCGAATTCTGGCCGCCGGCGGAAAGCTCACGGATCAGGAGAAATTCAAACGCGAATTGCATCCGTTCGACGCTTACGAGCGGCTGAAAGAGCAGGCGCGCAAGAATGAAGCGCCCAAGCCCGCCGACAATTTTCGCTGGCGGTTCTATGGCCTTTTTTATGTGGCGCCTGCGCAGACCTCCTATATGTGCCGGTTACGGATAGCGAACGGCATTCTCAAGCATTGGCAGCTTTCGGGCCTCGCAGACGTCGCCGAACAATTTGCCGGCGGCTACGCGCACGTCACGACGCGCGCAAACCTGCAGATGCGCGAGATCGAACCGAAGAATGCGGTCAACATCGTGGAGGCGATCCAGGACCTCGGCCTGTGCTCGCGAGGGGCCGGTGCCGACAACATCAGAAATGTGACAGGCACGCCGACGGCCGGCATTGATCCGCATGAACTGATCGATACGCGCCCCTACGCGCGCGAGTGGCACTTCCATATTCTTAATGAACGCGCGCTGTACGGCTTGCCCCGCAAGTTCAATGTCGGATTTGACGGGGCCGGCCGCATAGCCGTCCTTGAGGATACCAACGACATCGGGTTTCAGGCCGTCGAGGTGAAGTCCGGTTTCGGCGCCGAGGCGGGCGTGTGGTTTCGTCTGGCACTTGGCGGCATTACTGGCCACAAGGATTTCGCCCGCGACACGGGCGTGATCGTCAGACCGGAAGAAGCAACGCAAGTCGCCGACGCCATTGTGCGTGTGTACATCGCGCACGGAGATCGTACCGACCGTAACAAGGCGCGGCTCAAATATGTGCTCGACGCCTGGGGCATCGAAAAATACATCGCGCTTGTCGAAGAAATGCTTGGCCGAAAACTGACCAAGGTGCCTTCGGACGCGATTCTGCTGCGTCCGGAATTTGATCGGAGTGCCCATATCGGCGTGCACGCCCAGAAGCAACCAGGTTTCAACTGGATCGGCGTCGTCCTGCCGGTTGCGCGGCTCACCGCCGCACAAATGCGAGGCCTTGCCCGGATCGCGCAAGAGCAAGGCGACGGCGATATCCGGCTTACGGTCTGGCAAAACCTTCTGATATCCGGCGTGCCCGACGAAAAAGTGGTTGCCGCCGAAGCTGCAATCGACGCGCTTGGGCTCGCCACGAAAGCAAGTCCGATCCGTACCGGGCTCATTGCCTGCACAGGCAATGTCGGCTGCCGCTTCTCGGCGTCCGATACCAAGCGCCATGCCGAGGACATCGCGCGATGGTGTGAAGCGCGCGTTGCGCTGGACGGTCCGGTGAATATTCATCTCACAGGGTGCCATCATTCGTGCGCGCAACACTACATTGGCGACATAGGTCTGCTCGCCTGCAAGATCGAACAGGGCGAGGAGCAGATCGAGGGCTACCACATATACGTCGGCGGTGGTTTCGGGCCACATGCTGCTCTGGGCCGGGAGATCTACCGCGATGTGAAGGCGCAGGACGCACCGGGCGTCATCGAGCGCATGCTCAAGGGTTATCTCGAGCACCGCGCATCCTGCGACGAAACTTTCCTCGTGTTCTCGCGTCGTCACGAGGTTGAAGGCCTGAAAACCATTTTCGCAGCGGAGGCGGGTGAATGACGCAAAGCCTGCCACCGCCTATTCCGTCGCTCATTCCCGAGACCGCGCCGTTTTCCGAAGAACAGCGCGTCTGGCTCAACGGTTTCTTTGCCGGCCTGGTGTCGCTTGATGGATTTGGCGTCACAGCCTTGTCAGGGGAACAGGCCGCCGCACTGCTCTCCGGCGGAACATCGGGCAAGGATACCGACGAGGACGATGGCGGCGCACCTTGGCACGACCAGACTTTGCCGCTCGCTGAGCGCATGAGCCTTGCCGATAGCAAGCCGCTGCGCTGGCGGATGATGGCGGCCATGGCGCAGCAGGATTGCGGTCAGTGTGGCTACGACTGCAAAAATTATTCGGGCGCAATTCACTCCGGCAAGGAAGAGCGATTGAACCTCTGCGTGCCCGGCGGCAAGGAGACCACGCGGACGCTCAAGGCCTTGTTTGAGGAATTCAAGAACGCTCCGGCGAAACCCGCAGCAGGGGTTGCAGAGCCGGCGCCGGCAGCCGCCGCGATGCCGGGCTATTCGCGCGACAATCCGGCGGAGGCGGCATTCGTGTCGCGGACACGATTGAACAAGCCAGGATCGGCGAAGGAAACATGGCACCTCGAATTCGATCTGTCCGCATGCGGTTTGGATTATGCCGTGGGGGATGCATTTGGACTCTTTCCCGCGAATGATGCGGCTTTGGTCGAGGCCATTATCAAGGCCCTCGATGCGCCGCCGGATTTTCCGATTGGTGGCCGTACCCTGCGCGAAGTATTGACCGACGGTGTGTCGCTGTCGCCGGCACCCGACATGCTGTTTCAGCTGTTTTCCTACATCACCGGTGGTGACCGAAGGAAAAAGGCGAGGGCGCTGTCGACCGGCGAGGACCCGGACGGCGATGCCACGACGCTCGATGTGCTTGCGGCGATCGAGAAGTTTCCTTCCATCCGGCCTGATCCGGAGGCGTTCATCGAGGCGCTCGATCCGCTGCAGCCGCGCCTCTATTCGATTTCGTCTTCTCCAAAGGCCAACCTGGGCCGTATCGCACTCACCGTCGACGCAGTGCGATACGACATCGGCAACCGCAAACGCCTGGGTGTCGCTTCCACCTACCTCGCTGAACGTCTGCCACTTGGAAGCGCGCTTAAGGTCTATGTGCAGAAGGCTCACGCCTTTGGTCTGCCGGCAGATCCCTCCGTGCCGATCATCATGATTGGGCCAGGCACGGGGGTCGCGCCGTTTCGTGCATTTTTGCAGGAGCGCCGCGCAACGGGCGCGAAAGGCCGCAATTGGCTGTTCTTCGGCCATCAACATTCCAGTTTCGATTTTTTCTACGAGGACGAACTCCGGGAGATGAAGACGTCCGGCCTTTTGACGCGGCTGTCACTCGCGTGGTCGCGCGATGGCAACGAAAAAATCTATGTGCAGGATCGCATGCGCGAGGTCGGACGGGACTTGTGGTCGTGGCTTGCAGACGGCGCGCATATTTATGTTTGCGGCGATGCGAAGCGCATGGCCAAGGATGTCGAGATCGCGCTTGTTGATATCGTTGCGCAATACGGCATGCGCAGTCCGGAAGATGCGGCGGCTTTCGTCAGTGAACTGAAAAAGAAAAATCGCTATCAGCAGGACGTCTATTGATGAACGCTCCTGCGCATCATCCTCCGACGATACGTACGACGTGTCCGTATTGCGGCGTAGGCTGCGGAATTCTAGCCAAGCCCGATATGCAGGGTGGTGCAATCATCACCGGAGATCCCCGGCATCCGGCCAATCTGGGCAGGCTTTGCTCCAAAGGTACTGCCTTGGGTGAGACATTGGGGCTCGAGAACCGCCTGCTGCGACCGATGTTGCGCGAAGCGGAGGGCATCCTCGCTCAGGCGACATGGGAGTCGGCGCTGGATCGTGTGGCGGACGGCCTTGCGCGAACCATGGCTCAGCATGGTCGCAATGCGATTGCCTTTTATCTCTCGGGTCAGCTGTTGACCGAGGACTACTACGTCGCCAACAAATTGATGAAGGGCTTTATCGGCTCGCCCAATGTCGACACCAATTCGCGCTTGTGCATGGCTTCATCGGTGGCCGGTCAACGCCGCGCGTTCGGTTCCGACACCGTGCCGGGCGTCTATGAAGACCTGGATATTGCCGATCTTGTGATCCTCGTCGGGTCCAACGCCGCCTGGTGCCACCCGGTGTTGTATCAGCGGATCGTTGCCAACAAGCGTTCACGCAACGCACGGATCGTTGTTATTGATCCGCGACGCACTGCCACGGCGGAGGACGCAGATCTGTTTCTCCCGATCGCTCCGGGCATGGATGCGGTTTTGTTCGCGGGCCTCCTGGTGCATCTCGCTGACACGACCGCTCTCGACCACGGCTACATCGATGCCCACACCTCAGGGTTTGCAGAAGCGCTGGTCCGCGCGCGCGAGATCGCGCCTGACACAGAGGCGACCGCGACGCGCGCCGGGATTAGCGTGGCCGACGTCTCGCGGTTCTTTGAATGGTTTGCGACCACAGCGAGCGTGGTCACTTGCTTCTCCCAAGGAGTAAATCAGTCAGCGCAAGGAACCGACAAGGTCACCAGCATCATCAATTGCCATCTCGCGACCGGCCGCATCGGCAAGCCAGGCATGGGGCCTTTTTCATTGACCGGTCAGCCGAATGCGATGGGCGGACGCGAGGTCGGCGGACTTGCCAACCAGTTGGCCGCGCATATGGCGTTTTCACCGGCAGAGATCGATCGCGTCTCCCGATTTTGGAACGCCTCGAACATCGCGCGGCGGGAAGGGCTGAAAGCCGTTCAGATGTTCGACGCGATAGAGCGCGGCGAGATCAAGGCGCTCTGGGTCATGGGGACCAATCCGGCGGTATCCATGCCACGGGCGCGTGCGGTTCGCGACTCTTTGGCGAAGCTTGATCTCTTTGTCATTTCCGACAATGTGATCTCGAACGATACGATCGACGCGGGTGCGAAAATTCTGCTGCCGGCGTCCGCCTGGGGTGAGAAAGATGGCACGGTCACAAATTCGGAGCGGCGTATCTCGCGGCAACGTCCCTTCCTGAAGCCTCCTGGTGAAGCAAAACCTGATTGGTGGATCGTGACGCAGGTCGCCCGTCGGATGGGTTATGGCGAGGCTTTTGCCTATCGGACCGTGGCAGATGTCTTCCGTGAGCACGCGGCACTTTCGGGCTTCGAGAACGGAGGTGCGCGGGATTTCGATATTGGTGCGCTGTCTCAACTCGACGATGACGAATTCAATGCGCTCGATCCGGTGCAATGGCCGGCGCGCGACGGTATGGCGGGCACGGCCACACGATTCTTTGGCGATGGACGGTTTTTTACGGCGGACCGCAAAGCGAGATTCATAGCCTGCGCAGAGCCCGCATTGAGTGCGGATGTCTCGGAGCATTTCCCTTTGCGGCTCAACACCGGTCGGGTTCGCGACCAGTGGCACACGATGACGCGCTCAGGACAAAGCCCGCGACTGGCCAATCATTCGCCAGAGCCTTTCGTGGAGGTTCATCCAGCGGATGCCGCGAATGCAGGACTCGCGGATGGAGCCTTCGCCCGCGTCAGTTCGGCCTATGGGACGTGCGTGTTTAAGGTCACCGTCACCGACAGCCAGAGGCGGGGCAGCTTGTTTGCGCCAATACATTGGAACGACAAGACAGCATCGGAGGCGCGTGTTGGCGATCTGGTTACGCCGGCGAATGATCCATACTCAGGTCAGCCTGAGGCCAAGGCCACACCGGCGGTTATTAAGCCTGTGTCACTTGCTTATCGCGGCTTTCTGCTGGCTCGCGCGCTCCCGATGATGCCACGGGGAACGTGGTGGGCGCGCGTGGCTGTGGCGAATGGCAAAGGGTTACTGTTCGCGAGCGACGAGCCGCCAGGCGCGTGGCGTACACGCGCCGCTGCCTTGTTGGGAGCCCATGAGACTGCCGAATATTTTGATGAGCCTCGTGGCATCTATCGCGTGGCGGCTTTCGCCCAAGGTCGGTTCATGGGTTGCCTGTTTCTGGGAAGGGCTGGAACGGCTCCGCAATGGGATTCGATCAAGACCATCTTCGAAAGCGAAGCCTTGAGTGAGCCAGAGCGGCGCGCGATCCTGTCAGGCAAGTCGACCAAGGGCATTCCGGACCCAGGACCGCTTGTATGCGCCTGTTTCGGCGTCGGCTTGAATGTCATCCGTGCAGCGCTTGCAAGCGGCCGGGCGGCAAGCGTAGAACAAATCGGGGTTGCGTTGCGCGCCGGCACAAATTGCGGCTCGTGTCTGCCGGAGCTCAAGAGGATTGTCGGTAATGAACGCGTCGCGCAAACCGCTTGAAGACAAACCACCGAGGCTGGGCTCACTGGCTCGCCTCCCTGTTTTTCTGGCGCTCGATGGCAAACGCGCCGTGGTGGTGGGCGGAAGTCCGGCTGCGGCCTGGAAAGCCGAATTGCTGTCCGCGTCCGGTGCGCTGGTGGAAGTCTACGCGGCGGACCCGTCTGACGAATTTCTCCAGGTCGCTGAAAGTCCACCGCGTGGCGCCATCACCATCAATCGTCGTGCCTGGTCGGCTGACGATCTCAGGGGCGCAGCTATTGCAGTCGGGGCCTTCGAGGATGATGAGGTGGCTGCGAAATTTTCTACCGCCGCGCGCGCCTGCGGTGTGCCCGTGAACGTTATCGATAAACCCGCGTTCTGCGATTTCGCTTTCGGAGCCATCGTCAATCGTTCACCGCTGGTCATTGGAATATCCACCGACGGCGCTGCCCCCGTGTTTGCACAGGCCATTCGGGCGAAACTCGAAGCTTTGCTGCCCAATGGATTCACGGCGTGGGCTGCGGCGGCTGCGCGCTGGCGAAACGCGGTTAAGGCATCCGGCTTGTCATTTTCTGGTCGCCGCAAGTTCTGGCAATTGTTCACTGCCCATGCAGTATCCAATCCCGACCATGAGCCGGGTGAAAGCGACTTCGATCGTTTCATCGCCGAGGTGCAGGGTCTCGGTACGGCGGTCGAAAACGGTTCGGTGACGCTCGTTGGGGCCGGACCGGGTGATCCGGAATTGCTGACGTTGCGCGCCGTACGTGCGCTTCAGTCGGCGGACGTAATCTTGTTCGACGATCTTGTCTCGCGCGATGTTCTCGACTTTGCGCGCCGCGAGGCGCGGAAAATGCTGGTCGGCAAAACCGGCTTCGGCCCCTCCTGCAAGCAGCAAGATATCAATGCCTTGATGGTGAGCCTCGCGCGGCAGGGCAAACGCGTGGTCCGTCTCAAAGGCGGCGATCCGCTGATTTTTGGCCGTGCTGCTGAAGAAATCGAGTCTTGCCGGGCCGCAAAAATCGCAGTTGACGTGGTGCCCGGGATAACGGCTGCGCAGGGCGCCGCGGCCAGACTTGGTCTCCCACTCACCGAACGCAAACGCGTGCGACGGCTGCAATATGTAACAGGCCATGCAACGAAGAATGGCTCGTTGCCGAGTGATTTCGACTGGCAGAGCCTTGCCGACCCGGTGACCACAACGGCGATCTATATGCCGACGCGCACGCTTGCGGCGCTGGTTGAAAAGGCGCTTGCCGAAGGTCTTGATCCGCGTACGCCGGCCGTGGCCATTGCCCGTGCCACCCGGCCTGATCAGTCCGTTGTCGCTGCACCAGTCGCCGAGCTTCCGCAACGTCTGGGTGAGGTCGCGCTGCCTGGACCAGTACTTGTGATGATCGGCCGGTCGCTCGGCGAGCAAACTGGTAAACGCGAAGAGAAGCGCCGACGCGGCTGATATCGAGCGATGTCAACGGGCGTTGTAGCGGATCGGCACAACAATCGGAATCTGCGAACCGGTGATTTCCGGCGGTGGTGGCGGGAGTGGTTGTGCCCGTTCGGCCAGCGTCAAGGTTTCCCGATCGAGGATGCTTGACCCCGAGCTACGGACAATGCGTGCGTTGTGCACGCCGCCGCTTCGGTCGACGCTGAAGGCCAGCTGCGCGACACCATAATCCCCACGCGATTGTGCCTCCGACGGATAACGTTTGTAGCGCTCGAGCCGTGCGACGAGCTGCGATTTCCAGTTCGGTACTGCGTCGCTATTGCGCGAAGAGGCGCCCGGCATCGGCGCGGCGGCGCGCTCGGCCTTTTGATCGGCCCTGCTCGGCGCACTCGAGAGACTCGCATGCTTTTGCTTCGGCCTGTTCTCTTTCGGTTTCTCGATCGGCTTTGGGGGCGGGGCCACCGCGAGCGGTTCTGCCTGACGTTCAAGCGGAAGATCGAGCTTCTCGACGGGCTTTTCCGGTTCAGGCTCGGGCTGCGCTTCGCTTTGCTCCGGACCTGGCGGCGATTCGTTCGGCGTGACGTTCGGTGACACCGACGCGGGCGCCAGAGCGACCATGATCACTGGCGCGTTGGCCACAAGATCCGAGTCCTCGCCCCACCGTGCGAACAGCGCTACCGCGCCCGCCGCATGAAAGCTGAGCGCCAGTGCGAAACAGAGGCCCCATCGCAACGCTTCGGGGCCGCGCTTTACGGGCAGTGCCTGAATCGTCGCCGTCATTGGTCAGAGTTTCTCGGCTTCTAGTCCAACAAGCGCAACGTGCAGATAGCCGGCACTCCGCAATTCGTTCATGAAACTCATGAGTTCGCCGTAGGGCACAGTCTTGTCGGCGCGCAGGAATACGCGCTGTTGCTTGTCCCCGGCTGTTGCCCGGTCCAGCGCGCCGGCGAGCGTGGTGCGGTTAATCTGATCATTGTCCAGCGAAACGCTCAGGTCAGACTTGAGCGTGAGAAACAGCGGCTTGTCGGGCCGCGGTGTTCGTTCGGCACTGGCGGCAGGAAGGTCGACGGAAATGTCCACTGTCGCCAACGGCGCCGCAATCATGAAGATGATCAGCAATACCAGAATCACGTCGATGAACGGCGTGACGTTGATCTCGTGGACCTCGCTTAGTTCTTCATCGCCGTGGTCGAGACGCACACTCATCGCGGATCACTCGGCAGCGGATATGGCGCGGCGGCGCTCCGCCGGGCTTTGATTGAATGCGCCGCGGTCGAGATCGCGGCTGACGATGCGCAGGATCTCGGCTGCCGCATCGGCGTGCAGCGCGCGATACCCGGCGATCCAGCGCGAAAACATATTATACATCACCACGGCCGGAATGGCGGCCACGAGGCCCAGCGCAGTTGCCAGCAGAGCTTCGGCGATGCCCGGCGCTACCACTGCGAGATTGGTGGTATGGGATTTCGAGATGCCAATGAAACTGTTCATGATTCCCCAGACCGTGCCAAACAATCCGACAAACGGGGCGGTGGCGCCGATGGTGGCGAGAATTCCAGTACCGCGAATCATTTGACGGCCGGCGGACGCCTCGAGCCGCTCGAGTCTCGAAGCGATCCGTTCCTTTACTCCCTCCGACGACATGGCGCCAGCCGATAGGCGCAACTCAGCGTCCGCTGCGCGCAGCATTGCGGCGGAACCATTGCTTGGTCCGTTCATGCGTGCGCCGACGTCGCTCCAGGAGCGGACCTGCGCGAGCGTCATGATCTCTGCACGCATGCGCCGGCGCGCCTTCATCAGTTCGATCGCCTTGGCGAACCAGATGGTCCAGGTCAATACCGACGCAAAGACGAGGCCGACCATCACTGCTTTGACGACAACGTCGGCTGCCATGAACATGCCCCAGGGCGACAGATCGCGCGGCAATCTCAGCGCAACATCCGGCGAAGTCGCCGAGGGCGCCACGGGCTGCTCGACGGCCGGCGCAGGGCTGGATGGCGCGGGTGTCGCTTGCGGGGCTGTGGCGGCCGGCGGCTCCGCAGCGGGTGGCGAACCCGGAGGTGTCGTTTGGGCGAGAAGCTTGGCCGGGAGAACAAGGCTCATGGCAACGGCAGCGGCTACCAGGACGGCGCGATACTTGTGACAAAGGGTCATTGAACGTTTGATCCTTTCGGCCTTGGCCATACTAACACGGCTGGCTCACTCAGCGGGGCGCAGTTGTGCCTCGGCACTTCTGGCACCCCGGGCCTTGCGGTCAGAACGCTTGCGCAGCCACATCGTGATGCCGGTCACCGCAAAAACGGTCGGAAAAATACCGGTCAGGAACACAATCGCGGCCCAGAGCGATCCACTATGAGAACCCTCATGGATCCATCGGATCCAAGCGGCGGCGCGATCGCCTGATTGCGGCGCGATCACTTTGGTTTGGCTGCTTTGGTCATCGACCGTCACCGTGAATGCGTTAGCGCGTTCCTTCATTTCCACGCGCCAGTTCAAGCTTCCTTCACCGCGCTGCTGCACAGGAAGGAAGAGCGCAGTGGGCTCTGCATTGGGCGCTGACTTGCGTGCAATTTCGACGGCGCGATCCGCGGTCAGCGTCACGTGCTGGGCGAGCTGACCGCCAAAGCCACCGGCACGCGGTGGACTCATTGGCGCCACCGTCGACATTACGTCGCGCGCCGTCTGCGGGAAGGCGAGATAGATGCCGGTGAGTGACACCACCGCCAGCGGGATCGAGATCCAGAAGCCGATCAAATGATGCAGGTTGAAGGTGAAGCGCTGCGATCGCGTCCAGCGCAAGCCGCGCAGGAAACCGCCACCACGAGGCCACCACAGCCACAGACCGGTCAGCGACATGATCAACATGCCTGTACCGACCCAGCCGACAATCTGGCGACCACTGTATTCCGGGATTGTCAAATTCTCGTGAAATACGTGCAGAACGCCGAAGAACGACGATCGAAATTCCATCACGTCCAGGACCGTCGCCGTTGGCGGATCAAGGAACACCGTTATGACGCGCGGCCGGACACCAGCCTCACGACTTTGCCCGCGCATGGTGACGCGCACGGGCCAACCCGCGTCGGGATAGCGCACGATACCGGCGCGCAAATTAGTTGGATCTTTCGCGACGGCTTCCGCTGCCTTGGCCAAATATGTCGAGACTGGCTGTGCGACTTCCGCGCCGGACACGGCATAGCGGTGCGGATTGATCCATGCGTCGATCTCGTCATGCCAAACGAGCAGCGAGCCGGACAGCGAGATCGGAACCAGCAAGACAGCCAGGCCGACGCCGATCCACAGGTGCACGTTGAGCCAGAGACGACGCAGTTGCGCCGCGGTCGTGTCCGCCATGGCGGCGCCCTTTCGCAGGTGACGGCGCATCTATAACAGCGGTTGGTAGGCAGACAAATACAAAACAACAATGGGATGCAGTTTGTAAGTATTCAAAACAGTAGTGCATAGATTAGAGTATCGACGACACGTGCGGCAGCCACACTTTCTAGGGCGTGGACTCATTAGCGCGTAGCCAAATTCGGATTGATGCGAGTTACGAACGCCAAATAGTTGGCTGCGAGTTTGTCATATCGGGTCGCGACAACCGGCATTTCGGAGATTACCCCGTAACCGGATATGCTACGGACGTGCCAAAATCGACGCGAATGACCCATAAGCGCAGTCACGGTTCAACGCTCTCGCGCAGTATTTTAGAGATCACTGCCGCCCTGCTGCGCGAGGACCATGGCGAACTGCCCATTACCCACGGACCAATCCGAATAGTCGTTCTCGTGCGTGAAGATGAACACATCCTTCGACGAGATACCGGCGCGCTTCTCCAGGTTGGCTGCGATCTCTGCGTAGAGAGCTTTCTTCATGGCATCGCTTCGGCCGCGCCTCATTGTGATCTCGACGACGACCAGGTGATCAGAGCGGGCAACGCCATTGAACGTGCGCGAATATAGGAAGTCGCTGGCGTTGTACTCGCTCACCAGATTGAACAGCTCGTCTTCCGGCATGCCGATCGCTTGAACCAGGGCATTGTGGATACTTTCGACTATCAGCTGCTTCTGGGACACGTCTGTCCCCTGCCTGACGGCGGTTCTTACGAATGGCATGAGTGAGGGCTCCTGGATCGCGTACTCTTTGTGCAAAAAACAAGCGTACTCCGAGTCGTGCCTCCTTTGTTATTGACTAATCATCCTCATCTTTGTGAGTAATACTCACATGAGACGCAAGAACTTACCGCTCAACGCGTTGCGCGCGTTTGAGGCCGCCGCCCGGCTTGGCCGTTTAACAGTCGCTGCCGAAGAGCTCGGCGTCACTCACGGCGCTGTCAGCCGACAGGTGCGCCAGCTGGAATCCGTCCTCGGCGTCGACTTGTTTGGTGGTCCAAGAAGCAAGCCGGAACTGACACCTACGGGCCAATCACTTGCTCCGGTCCTGACCGCAGCGCTCGACCAGATCGATAACGCTGTTCGAGCTGTCCTTGCTGAGGAAGAGGGCCTTCTTCAGGTTGCGTGTCTAAGCACGCTAGCGATGCGCTGGCTGATCCCACGCCTGCATCGGTTCACACAGGTCCACCCAGGCATTGACGTGCGCCTCAGCACCGACAAAGAACACATCGACCCTGAGCGCGGGCGCTTCGATCTTGTTATCACAGTGATCGATGGCGAGGAGGTTCTCCGCGCACGCGACGCCCTGCTGTTTCGAGAACAGATCGGTGTCGTGCTGGTGCCGGCGCTCATGCCTTCAGCGAAGCAGCTTCGAACCAGCGGCATTTCATCAATCCCGCGGTTGGCAACGCGCACCAGGCCCAACGCTTGGGCAACCTGGGACGCGTTAGTTGGGGCGTCGGCAGTGGATGCGAAGATCAAGCCTGCCGCTCAATTCGAGCATTACTATTTCACAATCGGAGCCGCGCTTAGCGGGCTTGGAGCATGCGTCGTGCCGTGGCATCTCGTGGCCGACGAAGTCACTGGAGGTCGTCTTGTCGCCCCCTTTGGGTTTAGGGAGACAGGCTATCGGTACATCCTACGCGGCTCGCGACCTGCTGATCGAAAGTCGGCACGTTTCTCAGCATGGTTGAGGGATGAGGCGGCCGCCCAAATCGTCCCGGCCTAAACATGACCGTTGTTGGCACTTTTCAGACATGTCGCAATGTCCAACTTGAGTCCGTTTTGCGCTTAAAAGCGGACGTGCGCCAGCGCCTCTCGTTTTATGAGTTCACGCCCTAGATATCGGCCGGTGACGACCTCCGTTTGTCGCAACTTGCTCAGGCACTGGGCTGAGCTATAAGGCTGCGCCCGTCACGCGTCGGCATATCCGCTCGTGCCGTCGGCAAGACGCGTGTTTTTGCAAGGATCAGCCCTATGCCCTTCTCAATGTCTCAAGCATCTTTGCCGGTCTTCGAGATCGGTCTTAACGCCCTTGCGGCCGTCCTCGACAAGGCGGCGGCTCATTTGGCATCGAAAAAAATCGACCCTTCGGTCCTTGTGGGCTGGCGATTGGCCCCGGATATGTTCGCATTTGGCAGACAGATTCAGGTCGCCTGCGATCAGGCCAAGAACGGCTCGGCACGCCTTGCGGGTGTCGAGGCACCCAAGTTTGAAGATAGCGAAACGACTCTCGATCAGCTCAAGGAACGCATCACCAAAACGGTTGCGTTTCTAAAGACGCTCGATGCAAAAGCCATCGATGCTTCTTCCGAGCGGGAAATCACATTTCCGCTTGGCTCCAACAAGGGCCAGATGAAGGGTGCCGACTATCTCGACCATTTCATGTTGCCGAATTTCTATTTCCATCTCACGGCGGCCTATGCCGTGGTGCGAAACTTCGGCGTGGAAGTCGGCAAGCGAGACTTTCTTGGGACAATTCCTTTGAAACGGATCTGAGGATCAAATAAAAAGCCCCGGGAAATCCCGGGGCTTTTTTTGAGCAAGTCGGCGAACTACTGAAGGCGTTTTGCCGCCTCCTGTACCAGGCTGAGGTCCGAGTACTTCTTGATATCGATCTTGTTCTTCACGAAACCGAGCTCGCGTGTAACGTCGACATTGCGCTGCAACGCTTCCAGGTTCGGCAACAGGTTCGGGTCGCGATAAGTATCCTGGTTTGTGAAGAGCCAACCGAAGCGCTCAGGCGGCGCCTTCGTTATTTTCGATGCGATCTGTGCGACCTCTTCATGGTTTTTCGGATCGAGGAACCAGCGCGTGATGCGCAACATATCCTCCATGAAGTCGACCATGGCGGCACGATTTTTGTCGATGAATGACTTGCGGGCGGTCCACACGATCATTTGGGTTACGCCGAGCGCTTCATTTTGCTTGAACAGGACCTTTCCTTCTTCCCGGAGCTTCGGATTGAAGGCAAACGGAAGAACGGCCGGCACAAGGTCGGCCTTTTTCTCGAGCAGCACCGCGGGCATTGCCGGAAGTGGGCTTTCGACCATGGTGTAGTCGCGTTTTTCTTCGAGCCCGTGTTTTCTCAACATGGCGCGCATGGCGATGTCGACGGCACTGCCGCCGGCGTTGGTTCCGATCACCTTGCCCTTGAGATCCCCGACCTTGTCGATGCCGCTGTCCTTGCGGACGAAATACTCCTGTGTGTAGTACCCCGGCACGCCGTCCTGGAATTCGTCGGCAATGACGCGGATGTCGTCGAGGCCCGCGTTCTCGATCGCGATCGCAAGCGACGAATAGGCGAGGTTGGAAACTTCCAGCTCGTTATTGGCGATCGCCGTTATCATCTGCGGCGTGCCTTGATAGCGAACGGATTCGACCGTGTAGGACTTGCCCATGTGTTTGGCCAAGTCCTTCTTCTCAAGAACAATCGAGGCCCAATTGGCGACTGGTGCCACCCACGACATACGGATTTTTACGGGTTCCGCAGCGGTGGCTGAAGTCAGACCGACAAGGCCGAATGCACACGCGCCGGCCAGCGCGAATTTCATATAGCGCATCGATGTCCTCCCAGTATTCGCCGGGCTTGCGCGTTCAATGGCAAGCATCTCAATGCGAGTGAAGATTGTCGGAGGTCACACTGGTTTTGGCAAGCCTGAGGCTTCAGCCTAAATGCCCGCCATGCGGTACATGGGTCGTTGTCAGGACGGCGAGAGACGGCCTAGCGCAGTTCATGTGGCTTTAACGAATGGCAAATCATCCCAAGCGCCTGTTTCAAAATGAAATACGCCGGTTTTAGAGAAAAGTTAGAGCGACGGTTTACATCTCTGCCTGACGCCGACTGTGAAAAGCAATTTTAAGCACATGCGCTGCATAGTGCTGCAAAAGCGGGGCAGGACCTTCGATGACTCTCACGCGTGCTACGCTCGTTTGGTGCCTGGTTGGCACGATGGCGACCATGACCATCGTAAGTTTCGCGCTGACAGGTCTCAGCGTCGATCTGCGCAGCAATCCGTGGCTGCCCCTGGCGATTGCCGGGCTTATGTCGGCAAGTTTTTTCTATCGTTACCGCCGTCCTAATCCACATTTGTGTTCGGTCACTGAAGCTGCGGCTCAGATGCTGCTCATCCTGCTGTTCGGCATTCTGCTGACCTACGCGGCGATGACGACCAATTTCCCGTATCGCGACGCACAGCTTTACGCGATCGACCAGGCTCTCGGTCTCGATCGCCGCGCCTATCTCGATTTCGTCAACAAACGTCCTCTGCTCGCCGAACTGGCCGGCTACGCCTACATGTCATTGCTGCCGCAGTTCGCGTTGGTGCCAATGGTGCTCATGATCGCCAACCAGTTGCCGAACCTGCGACGCTGGATGCTCGCTTTTGGTCTGGCCCTGATCATGACCTCTGCCCTCTCGGTCTTCGCCCCAGCTGTTGCCGCGTTCGTCTATCTCGACCTGACGCCGCAGGTCTATGCCAACATCAGTTCGACTGTGTACACGCATGTGCCGACGCTTGAGGCGTTGCGGGCTGGCACGTTCCGCTCAATTCCACTCGATAATCTCGAAGGGCTGATCACTTTTCCAAGTTTCCATACGGCAGGCGCCATCATGTTCATTTGGGCCTTGCGTAAGGTCCCTTACGTGAGGTGGCCTGCGATCGCGCTGAATGCCGCGCTGATCGCAGCGACGCCCATCGATGGGGCGCACTATTTCATCGATCTCGTGGGCGGCGCCGTTGTTGCGTTTGCAGCCATCGCCACGAGCTACTGGATATGCCGGTTTGTGCCTGTCGAAGCGACAATGACGGCGTCCGTTCCGGCGCCCGTACCAGAAGCAGCCCGCGCTCCGGTCTAATTCCAACTTCTCACTGCGTGTAGGGCGTCACTGCTTCCTGGTGCCAGACCAGAAGTCTGCGCCTGATCAAGGCCATTGCCTTGACAAGGACATATCCGACTACGGCGATTTCCACGATCCCGGCGAATACGCTGGTGGAGTTGGCAAACCGCGAGGCCGTCATCATGGCGCCGCCGAGGCCGTAACCTCCCATAAGCATTTCCGCAACCACTGCCACGATCAGCGACAACGGCAGCGCCACCTGGAGCCCCGTCAGGATCTGGGGGAGGGCCGCGGGAAGGATGATCTGGTGCAAAAGCTCCCGGTTGCTGGCTCCCATATTGCGGGCCGACCAGATCAATTCGCGTTCGACTCCCTGGATTGCGATTACGGTCGCTGCGATGACCGGAAAGATGGCGTCGACGACAATGATGGTGATCTTGGAAACGTCATACACGCCCAGCCAGAGGATCACTACGGGAAGGAAAGCGATCTTCGGCATCGGAAAGCCGACCGAAACGATCGGGTCGAAAAACCAGTGGGCAAAAACATTGCGCGACATCGCCATGCCGATGAGCACCCCACCGACTGCGCAAATGGCGAATGCCGTCAGCGCCCGATAGAGCGTGAGTGCGGTGTTGATCCAAAGATCACCCGACACAGCGTCGCTCCATATGCGTTCGAGCACTGCGCTGAGTGCCGGCAGCTGAAAGGGCGTGAATGTGCCACTTCGCGCCAGCACCTCCCACGCAATCGCCAGCGCGACGACGGAAAATGTGCGTGCAAAACCCCAAACCAATGTGTGGACGAACCGCGCGGCTTTTTCGGGTGCGCCGTTCGTTGGCTCATTGCTATCGGACAGGGCTTGAGCTAGTCGCGCCATGCAAGCGTCCGCTTGGTTATGTTGAGATAAAGGCGATCGGCGGCGAATCCGAGAAAAGCCACCGTAAGCACGACCGCATACATCGCATCATAGGTTCCGTTGGCGCCAAGCGATCCGATCAGGTAGCCGAACCCTTTTTGCGCAACGATCAGCTCGGATGAAACGAGCAGGATAAAAGAGAGCGCCAATGCGGTTCGGATGCCGTTGAGCAGTTCCGGCATGGCACTCGGCAGCACGACGTCCCAGAGCATACGGAGCCGGGTTGCGCCCATGCTGCGTGCCGACCAGACCAGCACCTGCTCGCTGGAGCGAGCGCCATTGAAAGCCCCGATCGTCACCGGCAGCATGCAGCCCAGAAAGATCAGCAGGATTTTCGAGCCGTCACCGAAGCCGAGCCAGATCACCGTTACGGGGATGAGCGCCGATTTCGGCAGCGGGTAGAAAATCTCGACAAGCGGGGCAAGCAGCACATTCACCGGCTTCCACCAGGCCATGGCAATGCCGAGGATTCCGCCAACGAGTATTGCGAGCGCGAGGCCGGCGCCGGCGCGGTAGAGCGACGCTGCGCCGTTGGTGATGAGTTCGCCGTCCTTGATCATGTCGATCCCGGCGGTGATTACGTCGGATAAAGGCGGCAGCGCGCCCGTCGAAACGAGTTCTAGCCGTGCGATCACCTCCCAGGCGATCGCGAGCAGGACTAGCGGAAGGTAGCGTATCAAAAAGTGCTTCATGGATTTGTGCGTCCGGCTATGGCCTTCTGCCTTGAGCCTTGATGGCTTCTTCTTTCACCAGATTCCAGATTTCATCGACCTTCTCGACGAAAAACTTGTTCTTGAAAATGTCGGGAGCGTTCTTGTCGAACTTCGTGTCGACAATGGCCTTGATGCGGCCCGGGCGTGCCGACATGACCGCAACGCGATCGGCGAGATAGACAGCCTCCTGCACGTCGTGCGTCACGAATATCACCGTCTTGGGCGTGCGCTGCCAGATGCGCAACAACTCGCTCTGCATCAGTCCCCGGGTCTGCGCGTCGAGAGCGCCGAAAGGTTCATCCATGAGAAGAATTTTGGGATCGAAGGCCAAGGTGCGCGCGATGGCCGTGCGCTGCTTCATGCCGCCCGAGAGTTGCGATGGATAGCTGTCCTCAAATCCGGTGAGGCCAACCAGATCGATAAAGTCCGAGGCGCGCTTCTCGCGCTCGCCCTTCGGCATGCCCTGCCGCTCAAGGCCGTAGAGAATGTTGCCGCGAACGGTTTTCCACGGGAACAAAGCGAAATGCTGAAACACAATGCCGCGGTCGGGGGCCGGACCGGTGACGTTCTGGCCATCGACGCGAATTGCACCGGTTTCCACCGGCAAGAAGCCACCGATCAGATAGAGCAAAGTCGATTTGCCGCAACCGGACGGCCCAAGTAAAGCGACAAACTCCCGATTGGCGACCTCGAGCGAAACCTGATCAAGCGCAAGCACCTCGCGTCCGCGCGGCGGGCGATAAAGATGGTTCACGCGGTCGATAACGATCTGAGGAGTTGTGGCCATGTGGCAGGAAGCGTCGCCAAAGGACGCGATCTGTCAAGCTCTGTACACGCTAGTCCGGCGCCCACGTTGTCCTATAATGCGGGCCAGTCAGTCGCTTTTAAGGAAAACCTCTGTGCCCAACACACTTGACGAAGCCCGCCAGGAACTTGCTCTTGCCAATCGGATTGTCGCCAACGAGGGCATTATCGATGCCTTCGGCCACGTCAGCATGCGTCACCCCGACAATCCACGTCGCTACCTGTTGTCGCGTTCGCGCGCGCCCGAGCTGGTCACACCAGACGACTTCATCGAATACGATCTCGAATCACAGCCGTCGCGCGACCCCGGCGTGGGGCAATATTCCGAGCGCGTGATCCATGGTGAGATCTACAAGGCCCGGCCGGACGTAAATTCCGTCTGCCATCACCATTCGCCGGCGTTCATGCCGTTGCTCGCGACCGGCACCGACTACATGCCGATCTTTCATCTTGGGGCGGTCGGTGGCATTCGGCCGCCGTTCTGGGATCAGCGCGACGAATTCGGCGACACCAACATGCTGGTAATCAAGCCGGAGGAGGGCGCTTCTCTGGCTCGCGCATTGGGCAAGCGTTGGATGGTGTTGATGATGCGACACGGGGTCACGGTTGCCGGCACGAGTGTGCGTGACTGTGTCTTCCGTTCGGTCTACTCCGCGAGAAATGCGGAGTACCAGGTGCGTGCCATGACTCTTGGCTCCAACATCGCCACTCTTTCGGCCGGTGAAACCAAGTTGGCCGGTGAGATCACTGGCAAGACCACGGGCCTCACACGATCCTGGGAGTATTGGTCGATGCGCGTGGCCAACAAGACGGCAGGTCCTGCGCCAGTTGCCAAGAAAGCCGCGCCGGCCTCCGCAAAAGCGAAGCGCGTACGCACAAAAGCCAAGCCAAAACGGGCGGCAAAACGCCGACGCTGATACAGTATTGAAAAGAATGTCAGGTGGGGCGATATCGTAAAATAATAATGGGAGGAAGTCGCATGAACGGACTTAAGAACATTGTCGGTGCGCTCGGCATTGCGGTGCCGCTTGCGTTGAGCATTGGAGGTGCTCGCGCCGAGGACACGTTGAAGGTCGTCATCGGACAAATTAATAACTGGGAGAACCAGGCGCCCACGCTCGGTCAGGATGCCGGTATCTTCAAGAAACATGGTTTGGTGCTTGAAAACACCGGCACGCAAGGAGCGGGAGAGACCATTCAGGCCGTGATCTCTGGCAGCGCGGATATCGGAGCCGGTGTCGGTGCAGCTGGTGTGATGCGAGCCTTCGCCAAGGGTGCACCGGTGCGTATTCTTGCTCCCGCGTTCACCGGCACAGGCGATCTTTACTGGTACGTCAAGGCAGATTCGAAACTCCAAACTCTGAAGGATGCTACCGCGGAGAACACGATCGCCTATTCGACCAATGGTTCCAGCTCGAACAATATCGTTGTCGCGTTCATCAGCGAGCTCGGCGCAAAAGCCAAACCGACGGCGACCGGCGGACCTCCGGCCACGCTGACTGCGGTCATGTCTGGTCAGGTCGACATAGGCTGGGCGGCGCCGCCATTTGGCCTGCGCGAGATCAGGGAAGGAAAGATCCGGATTTTGGCGCGCGGCAGCGACGTTCCTTCGCTGCGCGGACAGACGGTGCGAACGCTCATCGTCAATGCCAATTCACTCAAGACAAAGCGCGATGCGATCATGCGCTTCATGGATGCCTATCGCGAGGCCGTCGATTGGATGTATTCCGATCCCAAGGCGATCGAGATGTATTCAAAGAAGATGAATCAGCCGGTCGACCTGCTGAAAGAGTCCATGGACAAATTTCAGCCAAAAGAAACGATGCAGACCGACAAGTTTGCCGATCTTGATGGAGCAATCCGCGACGCGGTGCAGCTGAAGTTTCTGGAAAAGCCGCTAACTCAGGAGCAGATTGCCGAGCTATTGCAGATTCCGCCTCGCAAAAAGTGAGTTCAGGCGAGGAATGCCAGAAATAAGAACGGGCCGCTGCAAGCAGCGGCCCGTCCGTTTGCAGTAGCTAAATAGTTTAGGCTTTCTTCTTTCCGCCAGCCTTTGCTTGCTTGCAGCCGCCAGCTTTGGCGCCTGCAGCGCCGTCCTTCATGGCATAGCAAGCATTGATGTAGCTGAACGTCTGGCTGCCCTTTTTCGCGCAGACCGGCGCATACGGAGCGCCCCAGCACGTTGGCCATTGCGCCGTCGCGGCAGGTGGTGCTGCGGCCGCGGCATTCTTTTTCTTCTTGGCGGCTTCGCTGGGCACAGATGAACCGATCACGAATGCAACTGCGGCCACTCCGACAAACGCAGCGTAAGCTATTTTTCTAATCTGCATGTCACCCTCCCAAAATTTAGACGAAACATAGTAGGAGGGGACACGTCGGCATTACAAGAAATTTGCGTGCGCAATCACCGCTTTCAGTCTGAACGCGCGTTCATGTATCGGCAAATCAGTGCTGACGTTTGGACGCGGAATCGATGGCGCTCAACATGGCTGACCGGCCTGATTTCAAAGTCTGGCGTACGGTTTCTTGCTTGCCGATCGCACCCATCTCGCGCTGGCGCTTGACCGTGGATTCCACCATCAGCGGGTCGAGGCCAAGCTCGCGCAGCGTGGCGGCGGACTCTTCCATTTCGGCAGCGCGCCGTTCGCCGTGACTGGCCATGCGCTCGAGATTGTAGTCAGCCATCTTCTCCCAATCGAGCGCCGGATAATTGTTCTTCAGCGAGACGGTTACTTCCTCCAGCACTCCGGCGCGGGCGGCGGCGAGGAAGCATTCGAGTGTGAGCGCTTCCATGCCTTTGATCATGACGCTGCGGATCATCTTGATCGCGGCCGCCGATCCGATCTCTGGACCGACGACCGAAAATTGCATGTCCAATTCAAGCAGCAGAGGTGAAATGTTTTTAGCGTGCGGACCGGAGAGCAACAGGGGCGTGCGATGCCGAGCAGGATAAATCGCCGCGATGACAGCTACATCGATGTAGCGAGCACGTTCGCCGAGCAACCTGGCCGTCTCCTGCTTGCGGCCGGGTGACACTGAATTGATATCGAGATAGTAAGGATTGCCCGTCAGGTCCGAGGCCACCGAACGCGCTGCGTCCACACTAGAAGCAGCGGTGACTGCGGATATGATCAGGTCCGTCTCGCGCACAGCGTCATGCGCTGACGAGGCCACACGCACGCCCAGGCTCTCTGCCGCCTCTTTCAGTTTTGTGCCAGTTTGCTCGGGAAACAGAATGTCCCAGGCGGCGACACGCTCAAGGCCGGTATCTCGCAGACCGGAAGCGATCGCTTGGCCGGCTTCACCAAAACCAATGAACGAAATGCGTGGAGTGTTGCGACGGGCCATGAGGGTGTCTTGCTCTCACGAGTCCGGAACGCCAGCCACCGGCGGCGTTCCCTTGGTATGGAATGATTTTATCGTCTGGAGTCCCCAAGCCTGTCCCTTTTTGCGTTCCGCTTCGGTCCAGGTGATGGGTTTCCAGTCCGGTGCCAGAACGAGGCGCGCACCGGCACAAGACACCTCGACGCGATTTCCGCCGGGCTCGTACACATAAAGAAAGAAGGTCTGCTGGATCGCATGTTTGTGCGGTCCGGTCTCGATATAGACGCCATTCTCGAGAAAGACGTCGGCGGCGCGCAAAACGTCCTCGCGCGCATCAAGCGCGAAGGTGACGTGGTGCAGGCGTCCTTTGGTGCCCGTGTAATCGCGCGTGTAAGCAAAGTCATAGCTTTTGTTTGTCGCGGTCATCCACATGCCGGCCTCGGTGCCATCGTCGAGCACAATCTGCTCGGTCAGCATGAAGCCGAGATAATTCTGGAAAAATTCGCGGTTGGCTTTGATGTCGACAGCAAGCCCGTTGAAGTGATCGATGCGTCGGACGTTTATCCCGCGCGCCGGGTAGCGTTGCGCCTGATTCTTGAGGGCCGGCTTGAGTTCGGGCGGTGCCTCATACCATTCGGTTTCGTAGTAGATCTCGAACTTGTGACCATCTGGATCCCTGAACACAAATGTCTTGCCGTGGCCGAAATCGCCGTCGCTCCAGCCGATATCGAAACCCGACCCCTTCAGTGCGGCTGCACGCCGCTCCAGCGCCTGTGGCGAACGCGTCCGGAATGCCACATGACCGAGGCCGGAAGTCTTGGATGCCGTCAGCTTGAGCGAATAGCGCTCATAGTCGTCCCAGCCGCGCAGGAAGACGCTGTCGCCTTTTTCGCCACTCTGCGTCATGCCCATGACGTCGATGAAAAACTTGCGGCTTTCCTCGAATTTGGGGGTCAGGAGTTCAACGTGTCCAAGATGGGCGATGTCGTGGATAGGTTCGGATGTCATGGGTTTCGTTCTTTTGTGTTGTTGGTCAATTGTGCCGAAGCGTGCGGGCGAAAGCCAGTACGAGATTGTTGGCCGGCATCGGCGTGATAATCGCCGGTGCGAGCCCGTTCTCCTGTGCAATCTCGTTTAAATCGCCCACATCGCGCACACCCCATTCAGGGTCCTGCGCCCGCAAGGCTGTATCAAATTGCGCATTGCTCGGCGCCGTGTGACTGCCGCCACGTTTGAAAGGTCCATAGACGAACAAGCGGCTATCTTCCGCCAATAATCTGCTGGCGCCACTCATCAGATTCCGTGACACCACCCAAGGAGAAATGTGCAACACGTTGATGCAAAGCATTGCGGCAAGCGGCCTGCCGCCGTCCGCGATCCAGGTCCAGTCCGGGTCCAAAAGATTAATTCGTTGCGGTGGGTTCAGATTTTCAAGGCCCGAGTGTGCTCGCCAAGCGGCGATGCTTTTCAGATGCGAGTCATATATGTCGCTCGGCCACCAATTGAGGTGCTTCGATCGACGCGCAAACTCTGTCACATGCTGGCCGGTACCGCTGCCGATTTCCAGCACGTCGCCGGTTTGCCTGGACAGGAAATCCGACATCGCCGACCAGATCGGGTCGTGATTGCGGTGGAAAGTAGGACCGTCCAGCCGACCATCGGCGGCGGGTGGATCGGTATCTCTCCCGTACTCGACGACGAATCTGACCATGGTTGTGAAGCCGAGGGTATCGCGGAAGCGCAATAAGGCACGGCCGTTTACCGGGGTCAAAGCCAGTTTCCGCTCTCGGGAGCGTCCCGATTACAGGTCCCGGTTCGTTGTTTTTACGGGTACGATCGGGCAAAATCGCGCTTTCCGGCGTTATATCACCGGACGACGCGGGATACCGCGCGAACGCAAAAATCTGGGAGGACAAGAATGCGCAAGACTTTTGGGGCTTTGATAGCGCTGGCCGCGGCCAGCCTGACGCTGCCTGGCGCGGCTTCGGCGCAAAACAAAATCGTCATCGGCATACCGACGTCGCCGCCGAACATCGTTCACATGCCGCCGATCGTTGCGAAAGAGCTCGGCCTTTACAAGAAGGCCGGCATCGACGCTGAAATCGTGTCGCTTGGCGATGGTACGAAGGTTTTTCGTGCCTTGCTCGCTGAAAACATCGATTTCGGCCTGACGCCGGGCGCGCCAACGATCATCGGCCGTTCCAATGGTGCGACCGTCAAAGCGCTTTCGGCAAATCTGCCGAAGTTCGAAGCCTCGATGATCGTGCGCGCCGAAATAAAGACGATGGAAGATTTGAAAGGCAAACGCATCGGCATCCAGGAGCCTGGCGGGTTTGCAGACATTTTGAGTCGTGCCGTATTGCGCGCAGGAAAGATCGACCCGAAGGAGGTTAACTTCGTCGCGATCGCAAGCGAGGATGTTCCCGCGCTTGTTGCCAATCAGGTCGACACGGCCATTCTGCATGTCGAGCAGGAAATGCTGGCAAAGAGCAAAGTGCCGGACCTGCATGCGATTGGGCGCATGTGGGAACTGCAACCCAAGACGCTCTACACGTTCTTGTCGGCGAACGAAAAGACCATCAAGGACAAGCCCGAGATTGTGCAGGCAGTGGTCTCAGCCAATATCGAGGCCACCCGGATCATGTATACCGACAAGGCCAAAATTATACCGATCCTGGTCAAGCAGACCGGCTACCCGGAAAAGATCCTGTCCGACAGCTTCGATTTCATGGTCAAGGAATGCATCTGGGACGCAAACAGCGGACTTGGTCCCGAGCGGATCAATTTCACCGCCGATTTGATGACCAAGGTCGGCAATATCAAAGAAGGCAAAACGCCCAAGTATGAAGACGTTGTCGACACGAGCTTTGCGAAAAAGGCGATCGAACAGCTTGGCGAATGGAAGGGCCCGGTCTGCCCGACTGCGGCGTTCTGAGCTGCCTTATCAAAGGTTGCCGGCCGCCGCCGCTGGTGGCGCCCATTGCACTAAAAGGACGATGTAGGAAGAATGACGACGAGCGTTGCCGACCGACTCCAATCCGCTCCTCTTGCTGAGGGCGAGTCACCTCCAGCAGTGACCAAAGCGCCGTGGTGGGACCGACCAGCGGTGTTCCGCTACGGCTTTGTCGCGCTGATCCTCATCGTCTGGGAGATCGTCGGCCCCTTCATCAATCCGATCTTTTTCACATATCCGACGAAGATCGCCGCCGCGTTTTATACGACCACAGTGTCCGGCGAATTGCCGTACTTCCTCGCGCAGAGCCTGGAGGTCATGGTCTATGGCCTGACCATTGCCCTCATCGTCGGCATCCCGCTTGGTATTGCGATGGCACGCGTGCGTTGGCTCGACTGGGCGCTCGATCTGCCCATCAATGCGTTGTACGCGACGCCTCTGGTCGCAGTGGTGCCTTTGCTCGTGTTGTGGTTCGGCATCTATCTCAAGGCCAAGATTATCGTGGTCTTCCTCTTCGCGGTTTTCCCGGTGCTGATCAACACCTATCAAGGTGTCCGCGAGTGCGACAAGAACATGCTCGAAGTTGCCTATTCGTTTCGCTCGAGCGAGTGGCGGGTGTGGCAGGATGTGCTCTTGCCCTTCGCGGTACCCTACATCCTCGCGGGCATCCGACTTGCCATCGGTCGTGGACTGATCGGCATGATCATTGCCGAGTTCTACACCACGATTTCCGGCCTTGGTTTCATGATCACGCGCTATGCCAACGTGTTCGAGATGGACAAGACCTTCGTGCCGGTGATCGTGCTGATGGTGCTTGGCGTTTCTCTGACCACGCTGCTCAAGTGGGTCGGCCGCCGCATTGCGCCCTGGAGCAGCGCCAATCGTTAGACGCTCGGCTTATTGTATTTTTCTCCCCGTCGCGCGAAACTTCCCGCGCCGGTGTATCCGTTTCTTCGCGCGGAGGTAGCTATGGTTCTCGGTCTGTCGATTCAGACCTTTACTCTCATCCATGTCATTATCAGTCTGCTGGCGATCGCAAGCGGCATCCTCGTGCTGATCGGCATGCTTCGCTCGAACCGGATGCCTGGATGGACCGCGTTCTTCCTATTAACCACTGTCCTGACCAGCGTTACGGGATTTCTTTTCCCGATTAAGGGATTTACGCCGGCATTAGGCACCGGCGTTGTCTCAATGGTCTTGTTGGGGCTCGCGATGTACGGGCTCTACAGCAAGAATCTCTCAGGCGCCTGGCGATGGATCTACGTCGCAACCGCGGTCGCCTCGCTCTATCTCAATGTATTGGTGTTGATTGTGCAATCATTCCAGAAAATTCCTGCTCTCAAGCCGCTAGCGCCGACCCAATCCGAGCCGCCATTCCTGATTGCGCAGGTAATCGCTTTGTTCGTGTTTGTAGTGCTCGGCACTCTCGCGGCCATGCGATTTCGTCCGGCCGCGATTAACGCCGGCTGACCGAAATCCGGCCAGGCCAAGCGAATGGCTGACCCAAAATGGAAGAAGCCGCCGTAAACGGCGGCTTCAGCCAATTGGCGAAACTGCGGAGCTTATTTAAGCTGCGTCGAAACGCTGTCGAACTTCGCGTTGAGGGTCGTGCCGATCGCGTTGACGGTCGCGATAATCACAACCGAGATACCAGCAGCGATCAGGCCGTATTCGATCGCGGTGGCGCCCGACTCGTTCTTCAAGAACGCAAAAACCTTAGACATTGGACATCCTCCATGTGACTGAAACTCGAGACATCAGACATCATCTACACAGATGATGGCAGCAACGTACCGTCGGCCCGTTAAAAAGAAGCTTCGGTGGAGGAGTAGAAATCACTTCAAATTGTTAGGAAATGCTCGACGCGGTTTTCGGACGGCGAGGCCAGCTGTACGTGATCGACGCCGCTGAGGCGTGATTTTTCAGCTGAATCTGCGCTATAGACAAGGAATGTGGAGGCAGCCCCAGGTCGAATGGGTGCTGGCCACAACCGCGTGTTAACGCGGCATTAGCCACGCCCGCGAAGAGTCCATCAACTCGCTTCACAAGTTACAGACGTCGCCTTGCCCCTCGCGCGCGGTCTTTGGCCTAGGCATCTTCCGGCCGATCGACATAGACGAGGCCGGCTTTAGCAAGCGGCTCGCGCATTTTGTACATATCGAGGCTGAGCGTGCCGGCCTCAAGTTGCTTCCGCTTTCCGTCCTCGTCGTCCTTGCGCTTTTGCGCCTTCTGCGCTGTCTCGATGGCGAGTTTTTTCGGGATCACGACAACGCCATCGTCGTCCGCAACAACGACATCGCCCGGTTCCACGTTGACGCCAGCGCACACCACAGGGACGTTGACCGCGCCGAGAGTGGCTTTCACCGTGCCCTTGGCTGAGATCGCCTTCGACCACACCGGAAAATGCATTTCCGATAGTGGACGCACGTCGCGACAACCAGCGTCGATCACGAGGCCGATGACACCCCGTGCCCGCAGCGCAGTCGCCAATAGCTCGCCAAACATGCCATCCGAATTGTCGGCGGTGCAGCCGACAACGAGCACATCGCCTTTCTGGCACTGTTCAACCGCAACATGGATCATCCAGTTGTCGCCAGGTTGCGCGAGCACCGTAACCGCGGGTCCGGCAATCTGAGCGCCGGCCCAGATCGGACGCATGTAAGGCTTCATGAGCCCGGAACGGCCCAGGGCCTCGTGCGCGGTGGAAACACCGACCGCGGCAAGCGTGCCAACGGCGTTGTTGTCGGCGCGTTTGATATTTCGAACGACGACGGGTTTCATTTCAGAATCTCCTCAACAGTAGGGAATAGCCGCTGATAGGCCTCACCATAAGTCATCGGCACACCCGTGTTGCGGCTGCCTTGAATACCTCGATTGAGCGCAACGCGCTCGTAGTAGGCCCACAGGTGCTTTTGCGCAGCGAGGATCTGGAAGGCTTTGTATTTCTGTTCCCACACTTCGTCGATTTTCAGAATGAGGTTGGGCTTGTAGTTGCACATCTCCGGCTGGTGCGGCTCGAACAGGAACACCGGCGGCGCGGAATATTTGTATTTGGCGTCCGGCTTGTGGCCCATCGCCTGCGCCACGACGCGCGTTTCCTGCGCGAAATGGGCGGCGTTCGGGTGGTCGAAATTGTACGGATCCTCGAGTGCGTGTGTGAGGACAAATGACGGATTGAGTTCGCGGTAGATGTCGACCATGCGGTCGAAATGCGTATCGTTGAGTTTGAGCGGATAGTCGCCGCAATCGAAAAACTCAATGTCCGCGCCAAGCAATTTTGCAGCTCGCTCAGCTTCATCTCTACGGCCCGCCTTCACCTTCTCAAGAGTGGCCCCGGGCTCCTTCCAGGCAAACTGACTTTCGCCGCGCTCGCCATATGACAGGCATACAATCTTGACCCGATAGCCACGCTTGGCATGCAGAGCGATGGCACCGCCCGCGCGCCAAACGAAATCTCCGGGATGGGCGGTGATTACCAGCCCGGTCTTGTTGTCCGCCATGCGAGGCTCCTTTTCCGTACCGCGTTGTTAAACTAGGTTGGGTGCCGGGCGGTCAAGCCGTCGAATGAAGTGCCTACGGAGTCGTTTCACAATGGCAAATGCCACGACCCCGCGCATTGTGCTTGGCGACTACCCGCACAGTTGCCACTCAAACGCGGGGAGATCACGTCGCCGTGGCTGAAGCTCGAGTTTATCGAGGTCAAACCGCTGTATCGTCGTTACCGATGCGTTTGCCCAATCCAATCCGCCGGCTGTCGCCGAACTCTACCGCCTGCTGGAGGAGGCACGAAAAGCGGCGCCACCGGCGGGCGCGATCGACAGCGCTCCATTCGGCAAAGGGAATTACCAGCGCTGCCTCGACCTGCTTTTGTCGTACTGCAAACAGCAGAAACTGGTTTCGCAGCGGCTCAAATTCGAAGACCTCTGGTGAGCGGCTAACAAACGGAGTGAGCGATGAAGAAAACTTACAGCGGTGGCTGCCAGTGCGGGAAAGTCCGGTACGAAGCCGAAGCTGATATCGGCGAAGTCATCACCTGCAACTGTTCACGCTGCCGCAAACTCGGTTCGTTGCTTTCCGGCGTCGCGATGTCGGACTTCAAGCTTCTGTCGGGCGGAGATGAAATGACCGAGTATCAATTCAACAACCGCAGGATCCATCACCCGTTCTGCAAGACCTGCGGGATTCAGTCGTATGCGTACGGCAAGGGCCCGGGCGGCAGGGAGATGGTGATGCTCAACGTACGCTGTCTCGACGGGGTCGACGCAGAGCAGCTTGCAGTGAAGAAATTTGATGGTGCCAGCCTGTAGCCAGCCATCGATAAAGTCGGATCGGGAGAAGCGCCCCCTCAAAAGCCATAACGGGCGGACCGTCGTCCACCCGTCACAAGCTCTCGGATCCATTCCTGACACCACCAGGCCGAAACCTGAAGCACAGGTACCAGTTACTGAGAGCCAGGGCCGGTCGTCACGAGCCACGAATACTGCAAGCAGCATCCACGTCCCATGCCCAGTCCGGTCATGGCGGCCATCCGTGTCCGGCAGAGCCGAAGATGGGTGACCTGTCGACAAGCGTACAACTGCCACTCGCCAAGGCAAGCCCGTAGAATTGCTGTTGATAAGTCTGAGGATTAAATAAGGCGTGTGTCGGCAGCCTGTTAGCCCAAGATCGTGCCTTTGCCGCGCCCATCTTTGCTCTGCTCGATCATCACTGTGTCGTGCTTGAGTGCGAGTTGCTTTGTCAGCTCCGCATTCATCAGTTGATCCTGCGACAGCGCATGCATGGCGGCAAACATGCCTTCGGTGCCTGCGGGGCTATAAATCATGAGCATGCGCACGCCGTCCTTGGACGTCACCTGATGCGGGACGCCGGGAGGAATGTGAACGCACGAACCTTTCTGCGCGTGAAACAATTCATCGCCAACCTGGAAGTCCGCGCTGCCTTCGAAAACGTAAAACGTTTCGTAGGCCTTGATATGGTAGTGCGCACGCGACTGAAATCCCGGTTTGCAATTCTCTTCCACCACCTCGAACGTCTGCGCGGTGTCGTCGCCGGTAATCTTTACGATGACTTCGTTGGCTTTGGCATAGATGCTTCCTGCACCCGGCGGTGAGTGCTTGCCCTTGTTGCTTGTTTTTTCGGCCATGATTTCCTCCACGTCGTTGGGCTGGACGCGCGGCAAAAATAGCACGACATTCATCGAAACAGCTATTCGACCGAGGATACTCTCATGAAGTCAACGTCTGCTCGCGAGCGGCTCGAAGCCGCGCTCGGTCGCATCGATGATCCGAAAGGTGAGGGCGCGCGGGCCTGCCTCACGGTCTATCGGGACCAGGCGAAGGCTGCAGCGGATGCCGCGGATGCGCGTGCGAAGGCCGGAGTTAGGCTCGGGCCGCTCGATGGAACGATCGTGAGTATCAAAGATCTCTTCGATGTTGCCGGCGAAGTTACGCGCGTGGGCTCCAAAGTGTTCGCCGAGGAAGGCAAGCCGGCGGCAGCCGACGCGCCAGTGGTCAGACGTCTTCGCGCTGGCGGGGCGGTGATCATCGCCAAGACCAACATGAGCGAATTTGCCTACACGGGTATCGGCGCAAATCCGCATTTTGGAACGCCGGGCAATCCGGCGGATCGAAAGCGCGTGCCGGGTGGATCGTCGTCGGGCGCGGCCGTTGCCGCCACTGATGGCATGTGCGAGATCGCGATCGGCACCGACACGGGCGGCTCGTGTCGTATTCCCGGCGCACTGTGCGGGATCGTCGGCTACAAGCCGAGCCGTCAACGTATTCCGACGAACGGTGCGTTCCCGCTGTCATACAGCATCGACTCGATCGGACCGATTGCGCGTTCGGTTGAGGCGTGCGCGCGTGCCGATGCTGTCATGGCAAACGAAACTTATGTGCCGGTCGACCCGGTCCCGCTCGCAGGACTACGAATTGGTGTCGCGGAAGGCTATCCGCTGGAGAATCTCGATGAAACGGTGGATGCGCGGTTTTCCGACGCGGTTGCGACGGCTGAACAAGGCTGGCGCCCACATATCCGAAGAGAAGCTGTCGCTTCTCGATGAGATGGCGCAGGTCAACAGCAAAGGCGGCGTTCAACCTGCCGAAGCCTTTGCCATTCATCGCGAGCTTCTGTCCCGACGCGCGGACGCGATCGACCCGAATGTGCGTGTCCGGCTTGAGCGTGCCCGCAATATCAGCGCCGCTGACTATATTGATATGGTGCGGGGACGGGCACGCCTCATCCGTTTGATGGATGATCGGATTGCCGATGTCGACGTCCTGGCTTGGCCAACCACGCCAATAGTCGCACCGACCATGCAAGAGGTTGCGGCATCAGACGAATTTGCACGCAAGAACGCGATGCTTTTGCGGAACACCGTGATCGTGAACTTTTTTGACCTTTGTGCCATTTCAGTGCCAATTCCGCGTGGGAGCGGCCTGCCAACGGGCTTCATGCTGGTCGCGCGCAACGGGCAGGATCAGCGTCTGTTTCGCATCGCTGCCGCCGTCGAGCGGCTATTTGCGGCATAGCCCGGATTGCTGTTCTGGCTTGTTGACCGGACCAAATATCCGGCATCATGCAGCCAACACGCCCAAGCCGACAGGGAGGAACAAGAGAAATGAGCCGCAAATCGCATTCAGGGGACAAGGGTATTACGCGCCGCACGGTGACCGCCGGGCTTGGCGCCAGCGTCGTCGCCGGCATTGCCCCATTCAATATTGTGCGCGCGCAGGACGCGACGTTGAAGGTGGGCGTGCTGCTGCCGCGCTCGGGCGCGCAAGCGGGAATAGGGCAGGACTGTCAGCGGGGCGTCGACATCGCGGCGGGCCTTCTGAAAGAGCTCGGCATGCCCCCGCTCCAGATCATGAATGGAGATACTGAAACGAGTGTTGAGGTGGCGCGCGCACGCGCCGAGAAATTGATCAGCGACGGGGCACAAGTCCTCGTGGGCGCTTTCGATTCCGGGCAGAGCACCGCGATCGCACAGGTCGCCGAGCAAAAAGGCATTCCCTACGTCATCAATATCGCGGCGGCTCCGCAGATCACCGAGCAGGGCTACAAGTTCGTGTTCCGCAACTTTCCGACCGCCGGCATGATCCTGAGTGACGCCTTCGCCAACCAGAAGGAAATTTTCGAAGCCACGGGCGCGGCGCCGAAAACGGCGGTCTTCATGCATGTGAACGACACTTTCGGCACGGCGATGAAGGGCGGTATCGGCGCGGTGATGCCGAAATTCAATATGCCGTACAATCTCGTCGAGACGATTGCCTATGATCCGACGTCACGCGACCTCTCGGTCGAGGTCGCCAAGGCCAAGGCAACCGGCGCCGACGCATTGCTGATGGTGAGCCGGCTCAATGACGCGATCCTGATCACGCGCGAACTGGTCAAGCAGCGCTGGTCGCCGATGGCGATCCTGAGCATGGGCCCCGGCTGGTATGAAGATCAGTATCTGAAGACGCTTGGCAAGCTTGCGGACGGTCCGCTGAGCTTCGTGCCCTGGTACGATCCGAACAAGCCGCTAAGCAAGAAGCTGGATGAGGCGCTCGCCAAGGCCCATCCGGGGGTCAATCTCAACACCAACCAGGTCTATACGTTTGAGGCGTTGCTGGTTGCGGCCGACGCATTCAAGCGCGCGCGCTCGACCGATCCCAAAGCGCTGGCCGACGCCATTCGCCAGACCAACATCACCGACAACGTCAGCCCCGGTCCCGGCATTCAATTCAACGAAAAAGGCCAGAACGACAAGCTGAAGGACTCGGCAATCCAAAATCGTGGCGGCAAACTCGTCACGGTGGCGCCGAAAGTCGCGGCCAATGCCAAAGTCGAGTGGCCGATGACGCCATACGACAAGCGCGGCTGACGCACCAAACTTTACTTTGCCCCGGCCGCGGCTCCCGCGGTCGGAGCGTTGCGCCGCGGGGGCGTAGTGCCGACTGATATCTATCTCAACGTTGCCGTGAGCGGCGTACTGACCGGCCTTGTCTACGGCTTGATGGCGCTTGGCCTTTCCGTGATTTTCGGCGTGGTCCGCGTGGTCAACTTTGCCCACGGTGAGATGACGACCGTCGCGATGTATCTCGCTGTGGTCCTGTTCGCCGCCCTCGGCCTTGACCCATTGCTGATGATGGTGCCGATCGCCGGCGTTCTGTTTGTTTTCGGCTATGCCATGCAACGCTGGTTGATAAATCCGTTCATCAGCCGGCCGGAACACAGTCAGTTCATTTTGCTCGTCGCTGTTGCAATTATTCTGGCCAATGGCTTGTTGATCGTGTTCGGCCCGGACGCTCGCAGCGTCCAGACGTCCTACGCTTTCGACAGCTTCATGGTCGGCCCACTTATCGTCGACGCAACCAAAGCGTTCGCCGGCGCTGCAGCGATTGCGGTTGCGACGGCGCTGTTTGCATTCTTCCGCTTCACCCGGCTCGGCACCGCGATCCGCGCCTGCGCCGACAACTATACCGGCGCGCAGGTCGTAGGCCTCAACGTGCCGCATCTCTATGCACTGACCTTCGGTCTCGGTGCGGCCTGCGTCGGCGCCGCCGGAGCAATGCTTGCGCTTGTTACCGACGTGACGCCGCCGCTCGGGCCATCGTTCACGTTGCTTGCCTTCGTCATTGTCATCGTCGGCGGGCTCGGCTCGATGCCCGGTGCTTTGGCCGGCGGCATACTTATCGGCGTGATCGCCGCCTTAGCGGGGCTGTTCTATACGCCGTCCGCCAAGGGCATGTTCGTTTTCGCCATTCTGGTCCTTGTTCTGCTGTTCCGGCCGCAAGGCATATTCGGTCGACGCGCATGATTGCACGTCTCGCAGAAAACATTTCGCCTCGCGCCGCAGTGGTGCTTTTGCTGCTGCTGCTCGCGCTTCTCGTCGCGCCCTGGTTTGCCAACGACTACCTGCTCACCGTTCTGATCCTCATCTTTTATTTCGCTTACACAGGTCAGGCCTGGAACATCATGATGGGTTTTGCGGGCCAGCTGTCGCTCGGCCATGCGATCTACATCGGCCTCGGTGCTTATACGACGGCGGTGCTCTTCAGCTATTTCGGGATCTCGCCGTGGCTAGGGTCATTCGCCGCGATACTGCTGGCAATGTTGTGTGGCGCGATGATCGGGTTTCTTGCCTTTCGTTTCCGTGTCGCGGGGGTCTATTTCGCCATTCTCACAATTGCGTTCGCTGAATTCGCTCGCATTGGATTCGATCATTTCACCTATGTAGGTGGCTCGGCCGGATTTTTCTTGCCGGTCGCCAACTACACGCAGAGCGATCTGTGGACGCTGCGCGGCAAGCCGATCATGTTTTACTATCTTTCACTCGGAATGACGGTCGCGGCAGTCGTCCTGTGCCATATCATGGTCCGCAGCCGTATGGGCTATTTCTGGCAGGCTATCCGCGAGGATGAGGAGGCGGCCCGCGCAGTCGGCATCAATACTTTTCGTTACAAATTGATCGCCGTCGTCATCTCCGCGGCGATGACATCGCTCGCCGGCGTATTTTTTGCGTTCTACTACAACAATCTGTTTCCGGAAGAAGTGTTCAGTATCAACCGCTCGATCGAGTTGATCCTGGCGCCGATCTTCGGCGGGCTTGGCACGCTGTTTGGCCCGATTCTCGGCGCGTTCATGCTTACAGGGCTCGCCGAAACACTCACCACGACCTTGGCCGCATTGGGCGTTGATGTGCCGGGCGCCAAGCAGGTCTTCTACGGAATCTGCCTGTTGCTCGTGATTACGGTCTTGCCCGACGGCGTGTGGCCTTGGCTTTACCGGCGCTTGGGTCTGGCGGAGCGGCAGAAATGAGCGTGCTCCTGTCGATCGACGATGTCAGCAAACGCTTCCGCGGCCTTCTCGCGGTCGATCGATTAAGCTTTCAGGTCAATCAGGGCGAAATTTTTGCGGTCATCGGCCCCAATGGCGCCGGCAAGACCACGCTCTTCAACATGATAGCCGGGGTCTTTTCACCCGACGGTGGCACCATCGTTCTCTCAGGCGAACATATAAACGGCCTGTCGCCCGACCAGATATGCCGGCGTGGGGTCGGACGCACCTTTCAGATTGTGCGGCCGTTTCCGGCGCTCAGCGTCGAGGACAACGTGATTGTTGCAGCGCTGCTGCATCGGCATCTCGTCTCGGACGCGCGCGCACACGCCGGCGAAGTTCTGCGTCAGCTCGATCTCTTCGACAAGCGTGCGCAGCGAGCTTCCGGACTTACGCTGCCGGACCGCAAACGCTTGGAACTGGCGCGTGCGCTCGCCACCGATCCAAAGCTGCTGCTGCTCGACGAGGTCATGGCGGGATTGCGCCCCACCGAGACCGATCGAATGGTCGCAATTCTGAAAGAGCTCAACCGCAGCCGCGGCCTGACCATATTGCTGATTGAGCATGTGATGCGGGCGGTGATGGCCCTCGCTGCCCGCGTTCTTGTTATGCATCACGGTGCTGCGATTGCGGAAGGCACGCCGGACGAAGTCGTGCGAGACCGAGCGGTGATCGAAAGCTACCTCGGTGCGGAGACCGTTGCCTGATGCTCATCGTGGAAAATATCGATGTCTTTTACGGCGATGCCCAGGCACTCGATGCCATATCGCTCGAGATCGAGGAGGGCGCCATCGTCGCCATTGTCGGCGCCAATGGAGCGGGCAAAACATCATTGATCCGCACGATCGCGGGGATGCTCAGTCCGGCCCGCGGCCGTATTCTTTATCGCGACACCGACATTACCGGTTGGCCGAGCTACAAAGTCTGCAACCTTGGTATTGGCCAGGTCGCAGAAGGCCGTCAGGTTTTCCCCACACTCTCGGTGGCCGAGAATCTTGCAATGGGCGCGATGCTCCCCCGCGCGCGCGATTTGCGCGAGCAGAATCTCGAAAAAGTCTATGCGATGTTTCCGGTTCTCATGGAGCGCCGGCAGCAAGCGGCGGGCACGCTGTCGGGTGGCGAGCAGCAGATGCTTGCCATCGGCCGATGTCTGATGGGCGCGCCCGACATGGTCCTTTTCGACGAACCGTCGCTTGGTCTGGCGCCGGCGGTCGTTCAAAACGTACTGCGATGCGTGCGGGACCTTAACCGCGACGGCCTCACCTGCGTACTCGTGGAGCAGAACGTCGCAGTGTCACTCAAGCTCGCCAGTCACGCCTACGTGCTGGAGAACGGCCGCATCACTATTGCCGGCTCAGGCGAGGCATTGCTCGCCGATGACCGCGTGCGGCAGGCTTATCTCGGGCTTTAGCGCTATTTCAGCGAAGGGCCGATAGTGACGCGCAGCTTTCCGACGCCTTCGACTTCGCACTCGATCTTGTCGCCAGCAACTGTTGCGGCCACGCCCGCTGGGGTGCCCGTCATGATGATGTCGCCGGCTTCGAGCGCCACCATTTCCGACAACTTCGAAATGGTTTCCGGGACGTTCCAGATCATCTGATTGAGATCGCCGTCCTGGCGGACCTGGCCGTTCACTTTGAGGACAATCTTGCCTTTGGTCGGATGTCCGATCTTGCTCGCCGGCATCAATGGGCCGCAAGGCGCGGATGCGTCGAATGCCTTGCCGACCTCCCATGGGCGCTTCACGTCGCGCGACGCGATCTGCAGGTCGCGGCGGGTCAGGTCGATGCCAACGGCATATCCGAAGATGCAGTCATTGGCCTTGGCGACCGGGATATTGCGGCCTCCGCTTTTCAGCGCGACCACCAATTCGACCTCGTGGTGCATATCTTTTGTCAACGACGGATAGGGCACGGTGCCGCCGTCCGGCACAATGGCGTCCGCGGGCTTGGCAAAGAAGAAGGGCGGTGCGCGCTCGTCTTGTCCCATTTCACGAATATGTTCGATGTAGTTGCGCCCGACGCACCAAATACGGCGTACCGGAAATACCTTGTCGGTCTCCGCGACTGCGATTGTGGCTTGCGGCGAGGGCGGGATGACGTAGCGACTGTCGCTCATGATGAATAGGCCGTTGGATATTGTTTGTCGTTGAAGGGTGCCCCGGTTGCGGAAGACGGCCGGGGAAAGATGGCTGTGCGTATCAGGTGCAATGCGCCGCCGTCAACCGCGCTGCACTCATGACGCGACCGCGGTAATGGGGACCGGGGCCTCCTGCTCCTTGAGCTGCAGGCGATAGAAAGACGCGTAACGACCGCCCGTCCGCAACAATTCTTCGTGTCGGCCGGATTCCACCACGCGCCCATCTTCCACCACGTGAATGCAATCGGCATGCGACACCGTGTGCAAACGGTGTGCGATCACAAGAGTGGTTCGGCCCTGACAGAGATGCTCCATAGCCTCGCGCACCTGCAGCTCCAACTCGGAGTCAAGCGCAGCCGTTGCTTCATCCAGCAATATGATCGGCGCGTTCTTGATGAGCGCGCGAGCAATAGCCACACGTTGGCGCTGGCCACCGGAGAGCTGCAAGCCGTGTTCGCCCACGGGCGTCTGGTAGCCGCGCGGAAACGACATGATGAAATCATGCGCATAGGCGGCCTTGGCGGCAGCGACGATCTCGTCTTCGCTTGCTCCCGGCTTGCCGAACTCGATGTTTTCCCGAACCGTGCCACGGAACAAGAAAACATCCTGCCCGACATAGGCGATGTGCTGGCGCAGCGATTGACGTGAACATAGGGTCACATCCTGGTCGTCGATGAGGACCTTGCCGCGCTTTGCGTCATAGAAACGCAGGATCAGATTGAACACTGTCGATTTTCCGCCGCCGGATGGGCCCACCAAGGCGGTGAACTTGCCCGGTTCCGCCACAAAGGACATGCCGCGCAATACCGGTTCGTCGCCGCGGTAGGCGAAGTGCACATCATCGAACGCCAAGCGAGCTGATTTCACGTTCATACTGGGCTTGTCGCGGTCGGGCGGCTCACTGGGCGGACTGTCCAGAACCTCGAACAGGATACGCACGCCGACCAAAGCGCTATTGAGCTCGATATTCAGGCGCGCAAGTCTTTTTGCCGGCTCATAGGCGAGCAGAAATGCGGCAATGAAAGAGAAGAACTGGCCCGGCGTTGCGCCGGTCTCGATCACACGGTAGCCACCATACGTTACGGCGATGGCGATAGCGCAGCCGCCAAGGGTCTCCATCAAGGGACTGGCACGATTGGAAACGCGCGCCATCTTGTTTGCTTCATGCTCGACAGCGGCAACGTTTCGATCGAAACGCTCCCGCATGATGTCTTCGAGGGTGAAGGCCTTGACGATGCGAATGCCTTGCAACGTTTCCTGCATCGTTTCGAGAATGCGGGTGCCACCGTGAAACTGGCTGCGCGCAATCGAGTAGATGCGTCGGATCAGCTTGCGCAAAACTAAGAATGCCGGCGGCACGACCACGAAACTGAAGAATGACATCAGCGGGTCTTGCAACACCATGACGGCGACCAACCCGATCAGAGACAGGAGGTCGCGGCCGACGGAGGTAATCAGCAGATTGATAACCTGCGTGGCCGCGGCAGTTCCGGTCGATAGCCGGGCAATAAATTCAGTCGAATGGCGGTCGGAGTAGAAGCCGAGGCCCTCGTTCAGCAGCTTGCCAAAAACCGCGCGTTGGTTGTCAGCGATGATGCGATTGCCGATCCGCAAAAGCATCACGCTGTGGCCGTAAGTGGCGAATCCCTTGATGGCGAACAGAGCGACGGTGATGAAACCGAGCGTGATGATCCCTTGAAGGTTGCGATTCACATAGGCCTGGTTGATGACGTCGCCGATCAGCCATGCGCTGAGAGCCGTGCAGCCCGCGGCCACGGCCATGAGGACGAACGCAACAACATACCGGCGCCAATGCCCGAGACCTTGCTCGGCGAGCAATCGCCGAACGAGGATCTTGGGACGATAACGCTGATCGGCCGCCGTTGTTGATCTGTGATCGTCCATCCACCCTCAGTGGGCTGTCAGTGTGCATCGATGGCAGGAATGCGCATTCCTTGCCTGCGGGCAACGAAATTATCAAGATAAAATTGAGTTGACGAAAGGAAACGGCGGGTTTCCGGATGCCCGATCACGACGTCTTCCGCCGCGCAGCCAGTTGCTTTTCCCAGCCGAGTGCGTGCGCGACGATGGTATCGAGGTTCTGGAACTGCGGTCGCCAGGGGAGCGTTGCACGGATGCGATCGACGTTCGCCACGAGCGAGGGTACGTCACCGGGGCGCCGTCGCGAAACCTCAACCGGAAAGTCGCGCCCACTTGCCCGCCGCACGGCGTCGACAACCTCAAACACCGAAGCGCCACGTCCGTAACCGCAGTTGAACGTCGCGCTGGTGGCACCGCTGCGCAGATAGGCAAGCGACGAAGAATGTGCCTGCACCAGATCGGTGACGTGAATGTAGTCGCGGATGCAGGTGCCGTCCGGCGTAGGATAATCCGTGCCGAACACCTCCAATTTTGGGCGTTTGCCGATTGCGGTCTCGCAGGCGACCTTTATCAAATGCGTGGCGGCCGGGGTTGCCTGACCGGTGCGCATTCTCGGATCAGCTCCGGCGACATTGAAGTAGCGAAGAATGACGAAACGCATTCCGTATGCTTTTGCCGCGTCGTGGAGCATGATCTCCGACATCAGCTTTGATGTGCCGTAGGGGGAGATGGGAATCGTGGGGGAATTTTCGCGTACTGGGCTTTCCTCTGCGGCGCCATAGACGGCTGCAGTGGAGGAGAAAATGAACTGTCGGACACCCGCCCTGACCGCCGTATCGAGCAGCGCGCAAGTGTTCATTGTGTTATTGCCGTAGTAATTGAGTGGTTCGACAACGGATTCGGGGACAACGATCGACGCGGCAAAATGAATAATCGCGGTAACGCCGTGCCGCGCGATAACGTCGCTCACGAGCGTCCGGTCGCCTGTACTGCCCGACACAAAGGGCACCGAAGCCGGTATCAGGAATCGGAAGCCGTTCGAAAGATTGTCGAGAACCACCACCGGCTCGCCCGCGTCGACGAACTCGTGGACCATATGGCTGCCGATGTAGCCAGCACCCCCTGTGATCAAAATCGTCATATCAAACGCCTCTCTCGGGCAAGCGAAAGGTGTCCCGAATAGCCCAGGCCGCGATCTTCTGAAGCAATGGCATGGTTATGGCGGGCGTGCTTAATGCCCGGTATATGGATCAACAACGCGCATGGCCAACATTCTTTTCATCAAGACGTCTTCTCTCGGCGATGTCGTTCATCATATGCCGGCTTTGACGGATGCCCGGAAGGCGCACCCTAGTGCGACCTTCAGTTGGCTGGTCGAGGAGGCGTTTGCGCCCTTGGTCCGGCTGCATCCCGCGGCAGACAAGGTCATTCCGGTCGCATCGCGCCGCTGGAGAAAATCGCTATACGCTCCGGCCACGATAGCGGAAATCCGCGCCAGTTTCCGCATCATACGCGCGCAACGATACGACGAGGTTGTCGATACCCAGGGCCTGTTGCGCACTGCCATTCTCGCGCGCGCGGCCCGTGGCCGGCGCCACGGCTATGATGCTTCAAGCGTTCGGGAACCTCTTGCTTCGATGTTTTACGATGTCCGTCACAGCGTCGATCGAAATTTGCACGCCATCGAGCGTAATCGAATCCTGAGCGGATTGGCGCTCGGCTATTCGCCTCATGGGGCTCCTGATTTTGGACTCGATCGCGCCGGGTTCGGAACGGGCACGTCGCGCTACGGTTTGCTGCTGCACGCGACCGCACGGCCCGAAAAGGAGTGGCTTGATGTACATTGGATCGCGTTTGGCAAAGTGTTTGGGCAGAGGTTTGAGCTGATATTGCCGTGGGGAACGGAGGTCGAGCGGGCACGAAGTGAATTCATTGCAGCAGCCGTGCCGGGAGCCCGCGTCCCCGATCGTGCACCGCTGGACCAGATTGCGAAGTTGATTGCTGGCGCACAGTTTGTGGTCGGCGTCGACACCGGACTCTCGCATCTAGCCGCCGCCTTGGGCGTTCCGCTGGTCGCGATATTCACCGGCAGCAAGCCGGGTCTGACCGGGCCAGTGGGAAGAGGGCGGTTGTCGATTTTGGGCGATGATGGGAAGCCACCTTCGGTCGACGCAGTCGTCGAGGCGGTCGAAAACATCATTCGATGAAAGCTGTTTTTAGGCCGTGCCTGCTCGCAGGAGATCGTGCACGTGGATGATGCCGACCGGTTTGCCGGCTTCAACGGCAAACAGGGCAGTCACTTTCCTCACGTTGAGAATATCGAGCGTCTCACTGAGCAATTGGTCGCGTCGTACCGTCTTCGCACCGCGCGTCATGACTTCGTCGACGCGGGCATCGAGCAAATTGGCACGCATGTGCCGACGCAGGTCGCCATCGGTGATGATTCCGACCAGGGCGCCACGCGCGTCGGTTATTCCGACGCAGCCGAAACCCTTGGTCGTCATTTCAAGGATCGCGTCTGACATCCGCGTGCCGAGCGGCGACAGCGGCATCGCCCCACCAGAGTGCATGATGTCGGCCACGGTTTTCAGCAGGGTCCCGAGTTTGCCGCCGGGGTGCAGAAGACCGAAGTCCAGTGGCGTGAAGCCGTGACTTTCAAGCAGTGCGATGGCCATCGCGTCGCCCAGTGCAAGCTGCATCAGCGACGATGTCGTTGGGGCGAGGTTGTGAGGACACGCCTCGCGCGCCTGAGGTAGTGTGAGCACAACGTCCGAGACCTTGGCCAAGGCGCTGTCCGGGATAGCGGTCATCGCAATCAACTTGATTCCGTGGCGGCGCGAGTAATCGGTGATGTTTTTCAGTTCAGCCGTCTCGCCGGACCACGAGAGCGCGAGGATGACGTCATTGTTGGCGATCATTCCGAGATCGCCATGGCTCGCTTCGCCGGGATGCACGAAAAAGGCCGGTGTTCCGGTGGATGCGAAGGTCGAAGCGATCTTGCGTGCAACGTGGCCGGATTTGCCCATTCCGGTCACGATGACGCGGCCTTGCGCCGCGCGGATGACATCGATGGCAGCCGCAAAGCTGCTGCCAAGACCATCTCGCAATGCGGTGGCAAGTGCATCAACGCCGCTTCCTTCGGCTTCGAGGGTCCGCAACGCCGACGCGATCGCGGCTTGCGCGCGGTCGCTCGTCAGGTCAGCGGGTTTTGGTTTGGCCATGGCGGTCTTGATAGCATGAAAACAGTTTCACGTCAGGCTTGACTAGCGCGTTCGTTAATGCGTCGGGTCGCGACTAAATTGCGGGTTTTTTCGTTTTCGCGAGGACCTGCTTCACGGTCGTGAGCACTGTTTCCACGGAGACGTCGTCGGTACGCCGATGGCTTACAGCACTGTTGCCTTCGCGGCGCGCGCGCTCGCGCGAACGCTCGTCACCTGGTGGTTCGAGCACCGCGGCGAGTGGATTGAGCGGCTTCCAATGCCACGGACTGGTTGGGCCAAAGATCGCAATCGTTGGCGTGCCGACTGCCGCCGAAACGTGCATCAGCCCGGAATCATTTGTCACAGCGGCATCAGCCGCTGCAAGCGCAAGGATCGCGTTGCGCAGATCGGTGCCGGTGAGATCCCGCACACGATTTCCACCGGCGGCCGCGATTTCCTTTGCGATGGGAGTTTCATTGGGCCCGCCCAGCACCCAGACCGAGACGCCAACCGCGGTGAGCGCGCCCGCAAGTTCCGCATAGTGCCGAGCCGGCCATGCCTTGCCGGCACCTACGGCGCCGGGTGACAGTGTGACGATAGGATGTTTTTCTTCGGCGAGCCCACGCTGCGCGGTCCATGCACCGATTTCCTCGCTCGGTATTTTCAATTCGGGCAAGGGCCAGTCGGCTGGGATCGGTGCGTCTTTCGGTAGTGCTAATGCTCCCATCTGATCGATCATGCGCGGCAGTTTGCTTTCACCGAGGCGCACATCGTTGAGCAGGCCGAAGCGGAACTCGCCGGCAAAGCCGGTACGGAGGGGAATCCCTGCGAGCCAAGGGGGCAGCGCAGCCTTCCATTTCCGCGACATGACGATGGCCTGCCCGTACTTTTCGTCCTGCAGCAGGCTCGCAAGTTTCCGCTGCAGGGCGAGACCCAGTTTTCCGCGTGGCAAATCGACCACGATGGCGCGCCGGACGCCGGGCATATAGTCGGCCAGCGGCGCGCAAAGCGTACTGCTGACGATATCGATGGGCCGATCGGGGTTTTTCGCGCGCAGCAGTTTCACGACCGAATGGCAGCGCACGAAATCGCCGATCCAGACATAGGGAATCATAATGACCGGCGCGGCAACCTGGTTGACGTCTTCTTTCATGGATATGCGCCGCTCAACTTATGCCCCTTTTCGACCGGCATGCAGCGGTTACCCCGCGGCACTGGCTCCTGTCCAGCCCGCGATTTTTACCTTGTTCCCAACCACTTGCAGAGCCAACAAGCGTAAGATTGCGCCGGACGGCCGGCTGGGGCAAAGGTTTGCCGCGCACTCGGGTGGTGGCGAGGGGTAGGGATGTTTTTGTTAACCGGCGGGGCCGGATTTATCGGGTCGAACATACTGGCCAGCCTCAATGAGGCCGGCTCGACCGATGTTGTGGTGAGCGATGTTTTGGGCCGCGATGATGCCAAATGGCGCAATCTCGCAAAACATCAGGTCGCAGACATGGTTCCACCTGCAGAGTTGATGCGCTGGCTCGAAAGTCGCAAGCTCGATGCGGTCATCCACATGGGCGCGATCTCTGATACGACTGCGACAGACGGCGACCTGGTGATGGAAAACAATTTCCGCCTGTCGCTTCGTCTGCTCGACTGGTGCACTGCGACGCGGACTCCCTTTATCTACGCTTCATCGGCGGCGACCTACGGGGATGGCAGCGCCGGATTCGATGACGACTGGTCGCTGGACGCCTTGCGCAAACTCAAGCCGATGAACCTTTATGGCTGGAGCAAGCACCTTTTCGATCTCGCGCTGGTCGATCGCTACGTGAAGAAAGAAAAAATGCCGCCGCACTGGGTTGGCCTGAAGTTTTTCAATGTGTATGGCCCGAATGAGTATCACAAGGCGCACATGGCAAGCGTCCTGGCGAAAGTGGTGGACACGGCCAAATCAGGCAAGCCGGTTCGTCTGTTCAAATCTCATCGTGGGGGCATTGCCGACGGAGATCAGCGGCGTGACTTTATTTACGTCGACGATGCTGTTTCGGTGCTGCGTTGGCTTCTTGAGGCAACGGAGACAAACGGAATTTTCAATGTCGGGACAGGCAAGGCAGAAAGTTTTCGGGACATGATCGGCGCTATGTTCAAGGCGCTTCATCTGCCGACGAATATTGAATATATCGATATGCCCGAGGCGATCCGCGGCCAGTATCAGTATTTCACGGAGGCGAACATCGAGCGCCTGCGAGGGGCCGGTTACAACGCCGGCTTCATGCCGCTCGAAGGAGCCGTCCACCGGTACGTCACCGGTTATCTTAACCGCGACGACCGCTATCGGTAACGCTGATGTACGATTTCGACAAACATCTCGCCGCATTGTCCGAGCAGACCGTACTCTGCATCGGCGATTTGATGCTGGACGAGTTCGTCTACGGCGAGGTGTCGCGTATTTCGCCCGAAGCGCCGACACCGGTGATCGCGGTCAAGCGCTCGGAGGTCATGATCGGCGGTGCAGGCAACGTCGCACGCAACCTGGTAGGACTTGGTGCGCGCTGCATCTTTGTCGGGGCGGTCGGCGACGATGACGCCGGCGGCGCCCTTACGAAGGCCCTAGGCAGCCATCCACTCATTGAATTCCACCTCGTCGTCGATGGATCGCGGCAAACCACGCGCAAGGTTCGTTTCGTCTCGGAGCATCATTCGACGCACCTGCTGCGCGCCGACTGGGAGACGCCTTCGGCCGTAAGCGCCAGCAGCGAAGATGCGCTCATCGATCACGCTATCAAGGCGATGCCGAAGGCCGGCGCGGTTGTTTTGTCCGATTATGCAAAAGGCGCGCTTACGCCGCGTGTGATCCGGGCCGTCATCGATGCGGCAAACGAACGCAAAAAGCCCGTCGTGGTGGATCCCAAAGGCCGTGACTACGGCATCTACCGCGGCGCCACTTTGGTCACGCCGAACAGGCAGGAACTCGCCGATGCAACGCATAGCGCGGCCCGGACCGACGAAGAGATCGCCAATGCGGCGGCGAAGCTATGTGATGCGCTGGCTGCAAAAGCAGTGCTGGTGACCCGCAGTGAGGCGGGAATGACGCTCGTGAGTGATGGAGCACCGGTTCACATCCCGGCCTATCCGGTTCGTGTCCGCGACGTCTCCGGTGCCGGCGACACGGTCGTTGCGGTTCTTTCCGCGATGCTGGCAATGGGTGCAGACTTCGAGTCGGCCGTGCGCGCCGCGAATGCGGCAGGGGCAGTCGTGGTCGGCAAGCGTGGGACGGCAACGGTCTCCGTTCCAGAGTTACGTTCACGCATATTGCCGGCTGCGACCTTGGCGCCGGAAGAGAAGATCGCCTTCGACTGGGCCGTGCTTGACGACCATCTCGCCGAATGGCGCAAGCAAAGTTTGCGCGTCGGATTTACCAACGGCTGCTTCGATCTGCTTCACCCCGGTCACGTCAAGCTTCTTGCCGGGCGCGCGCGCCGCGTGCGATCGCCTGGTTGTGGGTTTGAACGGGGATGCGTCCGTTACGCGCCTAAAAGGAGCGGGCCGTCCGGTCCAGCCGGTGCACGCACGCGCTGAAGTGCTTGCGGCACTCGAGGCGGTCGACCTTGTTGCGGTGTTTGAAGAGGATACGCCCGAGAAGTTGATCGCTCGCGTCAAGCCAACAGTGCTGGTCAAGGGCAGCGATTACACCCGCGAAGAGGTGGTCGGCCGTGAGATCATCGAGGCGCTGGGTGGCGAGATCATCCTCATCGATATCGTGCCCGGTCATTCCACCACATCGATGGTCGAACGCACGCGCAGTTCAAAGACGCGTTCATCTCGCTGAGAGAATTGCTCTTGTCGCGTGACACGCCCGATCATGAGATGAGGCTGGTTGGCGCGTTCTTCGGCGATATCAAGGGCTATTTTGTCGAGGTCGGAGCCAACGACCCGCGCGAGCGCTCGCAAACCTGGCTCCTGGAACAATCGGGCTGGACCGGCGTCCTTGTCGAGCCGCAGCCCGACCTTGCTGTTGAATTGCGCGCCAGACGGAAGGCCAAGGTCTTTGAAGTCGCGTGCTCCTCGCCCGAAAACGCCGGCCGAAATTTGGCGTTCCATGTCGCGGGCCCGTTGTCCTCTCTCGATCGACAAAATATGGCGCCGGGCGCCACGCCGGAAAGAGTCATTAATGTGCCGATTCGGACGCTCGACAGCATCCTGGCTGAAGCCCGCAGTCCGATAGGTTTCGATTTTCTCTCGATCGACGTGGAGGGGCACGAAATCGAAGTGCTGCGTGGCTTCGACATCCCGCGATGGAAGCCCCGATTGATCCTGCTAGAAGATCACGTCGGCAACCTGTCGAAGCACCGGTACCTTCTAGCGGCCGGCTATCGCATCATCCGGCGCTATGAGAACAACGGTTGGTATGTGCCGCGCGATTCCGCGGCCAAATGCCGGTGGGGCGATCGATGGGAGATCGCGCGCAAATATTACCTGGCGCTGCCATTTCGGGTGCTACGCAATTTCTCGCGCCGACTGCGCAAGCCGGTCACGTCTTGATATCGCGTCGGAGCGGCACGCTTGCAGGTGGTTTCCAGTCCTGCGTTTGTTCGTAACGTTTAGCGTAGCGATAAAACGTGCCTTCGAAATTTCCGAACGCAATGACAAAGCCGGCCCAGCCGTCGATGAAACCAAGCTTGAAGATGTAGTGCTTTATGAAGGACCATGTTGCATGGCCGAACGCGGTCGCCATCGATACGCGTTTGCCGGCTAGTTTGGCCGCCCCGAGCGTGGAGTAGCGGTTTGTCTTGTTGATGACCTCTTCCAGATTGCGGAAGGGAAATTGCCAAATGGCGTTACGCAAAGTCCCGACCGCATCGATCTCCGATCACTTCGAAACCCTCGTGCACCGGCTCGAGCGTGTAGCGGATGCTGCCCTTGCGGAATAGCTGAGGTTGGCGAAAGTTCGGATACCAACCCGAGCCCCGGATCCAGCGGCCCATCATGTAGCTACGTCGTGGCACCATGTAGATTTCATATGGCGGCGAGCCCGCGAGCAATGAAAGGATTTCGTCGCGGACCGGCGCGGTGCAACGTTCGTCGGAGTCAAGGCTGAAAATCCAGTCGAAACGGCAGGCTTCGATCGCGCGATTGCGCAGATCGCCGAAACCATTGAACGGAACGTCCACAACACGCGCGCCGAGCGAACGCGCAATGTCGGCCGTGCGGTCAGTGCTGAATGAATTGACCACGACAACTTCGTCCGCCCACAACACGCTGGAAACAGCGGCTTCGATCTTTTCCGCTTCGTTATAAGTGAGGATACAAGCTGATATCTTTTGCATGGGCGGGCAAAGCCTGTGAGGCCGTGGGACGGGGCGCAGGTTAACATTGAGCCACGTTCAGGCCCTAGGGGTTTGTCGGCAAAAGCGACTTCGGCTAAAGCCTGTAGCAGAGGGATCCGTGGCCGAACTGATTTCCGTCATCGTTACGACCTACAACCGCGAAGATGCGCTCGAAGCGGTTTTGCGTTCGCTTGAACGACAAAACGATTCGGCATTCGAAGTCATCGTGGCTGATGACGGCTCAGGCGCGGCTACGGCAGCGCTCATCGAGCGATGGAAGGCCGCAATCGGACGCCGTCTTGAACATGTCTGGCACAGTGATGAAGGCTTCCGCGCGGCGGAAATTCGCAACCGTGCCGTATTGGCCGCGCGCGGAACATATTGCATTTTTCTGGACGGCGATTGCGTGGTACGTCCGGATTTTGTCGCAACCCACCGCCGCTTGGCTGAGCCTCAATGGTTCGTGACCGGCAATCGGGTTCTGCTTTCGCGAGAACTGACTGCCAAAGTGCTGCGGGAAAACCTCGTTCCCGAGGCCTGGAGCTCCGTGCGCTGGCTCTCGGAGCGTTTCCGCGGCGGCGTCAATCGGCTGTCGGCGCTGCTGAATTTGCCGCTTGGCCCGTTGCGCCGGCTCCGAGAGGGAATGTGGCAGGGCGCGCGGTCGTGCAACCTCGCCATATGGCGATCTGATCTTGATCGCGTCGACGGTTTCGACGCCGACTATAGTGGCTGGGGCAAGGAGGATTCCGATATCATTGCGCGTCTCTTGCACGCCGGCGTGCGTCGCAAGGACGGCCTGTTTGCAACCGGCGTGATCCATCTCTGGCATCCCGAGGCCGATCGGTCCCTTTTGACAGAGAACGAGCGCAGGCTTGCTGAAGTTACCGCCGGTACGCGCATTCGTGCGCGGCGAGGCCTGTCTTCGCTTCAAGGTGTTGGCGCGGGCGCCAGAGGCGTGAACTAACGATGGCCGGTTTTTCAATCGCAAAAGGCTTCGACAGGGCAGGGCTTGCCCGGATTGCCGACGCACTTGTTGTGGCGATTGCGGTGTCCTTGCCTTGGTCGACCTCCGCGACAGCCATTCTGTTGGTGCTTTGGCTCATTACCCTGGTTCCGACTCTGGATTGGCCCAATGTCCGCCGCGAGTTGATGACACCCGCCGGCGGCCTGCCGGTACTTCTTGTGGGCCTCGGCCTTGCGGGCATGTTGTGGGCCGATGTGCCACTTGCCCAACGATGGAAGGGCTTTGACTCGTTCCTCAGGCTATTGATCATCCCGCTTTTGTTCGTGCAGTTCGCTCGCCCCGGTCGCGGCGAGCGCGTATTTTTTGGCTATCTCCTGTCCTGCATCGTGTTGCTCGTCGCCACGACTATCATCAGGCCGATCAGCCCGCTGTGGGAGCTGCTCACGCGTTACGAGGTGGGGGGAGTCGTTGGCTACAACGATGTTCTGGTGAAGAACGCCGCGACGCAAAGCGGCGAGTTCGTGACCTGCATCTCCGGATTGCTTTTTCTTCTGCACGATGCCGCTACGCGCCGTCAATGGAAGCTGTCGTTCGGCCTGCTTGTCGTTATTTGCGCTATGCTAGCGAGCATTTTTTACGTCTCGACGGGCCGAACTGCGCTGGTTGTCCTTCTGGTGTTGCTCGTTCTGTTCGCGGTTAAGAAGCTGAGAGGAAAGAGCATTATTCTCGCGTTTCTCGGTGCAATTTTGATTGGAGCTGTCGGCTGGTTTTCGTCACCTTATCTTCGCGAGCGCACGACACATATTTGGACAGAAATAAAAACATACGAAGCCACAAACGAGCGGACATCGTCCGGCGAGCGGATAGAGTTCTGGAAAAAGTCGATCGAGTTTATCCAGCAGGCGCCTGTATTCGGACACGGAACCGGATCGATACGTGCGCTATATGAAAAGGCAGCAGCCGGGAAGACCGGTGCTGCGGGCGTTGCCGCTGCCAATCCGCACAATCAGACTTTCGCCATCGCGATTCAGTTGGGCCTGGTCGGTGCCGCCGTGTTGTGGGCGATGTGGATTGCCCACCTGTTGCTGTTCCGTGGCAATGGTCTGGCCGAATGGATTGGCCTCGTCATTGTCGTCCAGAACATCGTCGGCTCGCTATTCAATTCACATCTGTTCGATTTCACGCAAGGCTGGCTTTATGCCGCTGGCGTGGGCGTCGCCGGTGGCATGGTGCTGAAGAAGCGCCGACTCGAAAATAAATAGCAAGCACAATGATCTGGTCGCAGACTTGCGCCGACATTCTAGTCTGCGCGCGCTGCAACCGGCCCAACATTCATTGACTCGTAAATTCATTCTTGCCGTTGGAGATATCCCGGCAATCCACATCACATTCAATTGTTGAGCTGACGATCCACATCTTTGTCTGTGGCGACACAAGTGTGCATCTGACGACAACGACATCGTTGAACAATTTTAAATATCAACGTACCTGCATCGGACAAATAAATCCGAAGCAATTCAGTCCGGCGCGTGAGATGAGTGTGCAGAGTGAAGTTTCAGCTCCACTGACCCAGAGGAGTGAAACTTGGCCGGCCAAAAAAGAATCAAGCGCAGGTTCTGACGGACGACCTGCACCAGTTCGTCTCCGCATACAATTTCTCAAGGCAACGACTTCGATTGCATTGCTGATCGGGGTCGTTGCGCTAGTGGGGATGTTTTATGGGATCTCCGAAGTTGTTGACGATGTCCGTACGCTATCTGTCGCTGCGCTGAGCGCTGTTCTCATTGCGCTGCTGGCGAACGCGTTTGCTGCAGTGCTGCGTTTCAAGATCATTGCGACGGAAATTGAACATCCCATCACGTTCCGTCGGGCTGTGGCCGCTGTTTCCGCCGGCAGTCTCGCCGGTGCGCTTTTCTTTCAAATTGCCGGACAACTGATGGCGCGTGGCGTTATAGCCGGCCGTGAGGGGATGCCTTTTGCGGCTGTCGTCGCCATCACGGCCTATGAACGCATCACTGCCGCGATTGTGTCCGCGCTTTTTGCGCTCGGCGGTGCGTTTTTCATTTTTGGACACCTATACCTCGACCGCGCCGCAGGAGGAGCGGACCTGATCAAGATCATAGTCGGGCTCGTTGCTGCAACGGCGGTCGGAGCCTTGATGGGTTATGGCCGTATCGCCGCACGGGCGGTTACGCCATTGCTAACGGTTCATTTCGCCCGGCGATGCTTGGCCGTCATTGGCCTTACGCTTCTCGTTCATGTCCCGTTGCAGGCGGCCTATGTGATCGCCGCGCACACTCTCTCTCCCCAGACAGCGATAGCTGATCTCGTCGCGGCTTCCGCCATTGTCATGTTTGCCACCAGCGTTCCGATCAGCCTTGCCGGATGGGGTTTGCGCGAGATGAGCGCTGTCGTCGGGCTCGGTGCGATCGGTGTTCCAGCGCACGCGGCTCTCACCGCCGCCGTAACGATCGGCATCTGCTCTCTGCTGGTTGTGGGCGTGCTTGCGGCAATCTCCAGTGCCGCAGACGTCGCTGTCAAGAAAGCCGCCGAAGGAGGTCCAGCCGGTCAAACCGTTCGACTACTACCTTGTGCTGACCTGGGTGATACCCATCGCGCGGCCATTCTGGTGCTGTTTCAGGTCTATGTTCCGATTCAGTCCGGGCTGATCAACGTCAATCTGGCCGACCCGTTTGCAATTTTGGGAGGCGTTCTTCTTTCTTCTCACTGCCATCAGTCTCAAGCGCACGCCGCAATGGCGCGTGCCACATGTCAATTTGGCTGCTGATCGCCGCGACGTTCGTCCTGACGATCTCGCTCTTTATAGGCGCTTACCGGTTTGGTTGGACGACTTGGGCCGTAGTGAACAGGTTTTTTGGCTGGTTTGTTCTTCTCGCTTATGGCGCGACCGGAGGTCTGGTTGTCCACGTCGCCGGCAAAGATCGGCTTACGCGCGATACTGCTGACTTTTGCCGGCGCAGCGGTGGCAGTTGCCGGCATCGAAGTTCGCGCTCGTCATCCTGAAATCGCTGGGCTTTCCGGTCCCGGCTGATCCCGTATCCGGGCATCGTCCAAGGGTTTGCGCTGAACCGCAATCTTTTTGCATTTCAGCTTGTGATGGCCATGTCGGTCACTATGACCTTTGCGCGTGGCGCTGCGCTGCGGATCGCTGTCTTGGCGCTTGTCATGGCGGCACTTTTCTTTGCGGGATCACGATCAGGCTGGATTGCAACCACTTTCGTGCTGGCGATGGCTTGCTATCTGCGCGCGATCAGCGCGCGGGAAATACTCTTGTCGATCGCGTAGTGCTGGCATTCTCACTTTCGCCGCTGCGCTAACTGCAGTTGGGTCTGATCTTCCGCTTGCCGGCCATTGTACCGACAGTGTCATCGACCCAAGAGCGTCTGGTCAGCATCATCGGCGGGTTGAAATTGTTTTGGGATCATCCTGCTTTTGGCGCAGGTCTCGGCGCGTTCCGAAACCAGATGATTCCCAACTCTTGACGGACTACCGCTTGTCATTCATTCGACGGCCGTATGGCTTTTGGCCGAGCTTGGTATTGTGGGCTTTCTGATATTTGCCGTGGCGTTCATGCATATGTCTTTTCAAAGAATGGAAATATGCGCCCATCGATCAGACTTCGGCATTCATTGTTTTGTGCCTTGCCGGTTTTGCGGTCATGTCAGGACCGGGCGACATGCTTTATCAACGGACATTCTGGTTTCTGATCGGTGCGGCGCTGGCGCTTCGTCGATCGCAGTCGAACCAGCAGATTTGAAATCCGCCAAACAATCCTCAATTCGGTCTATTTTCGACGCGCTACGACTGAAGGCGACAAGCAACAGCACGACGAGAACAAGTCCGGTGACGAATGCGGCGACGTCGAGCAAAGTCGACCCGTTCAGCACGGTTAGTAGCGCCAAAAATCCGAGCGCGACATTCAAAGCAAAAACTCGTGCAACGATTTGATTGACGCTAAAGCCGACATCAAGCGCGCGTTGATAAAAATGGCTTCGGTGTGCCTGCATGATCGGTTCGCCGTTCACGAGACGGCGCATGAGCGTGATTGTCGCATCAATCAGGTAGTAAAGCGGTAACAAGGCCGCCGCAGCGAAATGGCCGCTACCCGCAAGCAGCGCCAGGAGCCAGCCTAGCAACAGGCCGATGGGGAGGCTGCCGACGTCACCGAGGAATAATTGTGCGACGGGCCGATTGAAAGGCGCGAAACCGATCATCGCCCCGCACAGTGCGAGAGCAACGAGTGTTGCTTCGGAGGGAAGCGCGCCCATGAGTCCGAAAAGACCGAGAGCCGCCGTGGCGGGCACGATTTCCGCAACGGTCATCCAGTCGATTCCGTCCATGAAGTTCACGACATTGACCAGCCAGACGCCGCCAATCAGCATGAAGGCGCGGTCGAGCCACCAGGGGAAAGCCGGCACGATGTGCATGTCAGCGGGAAATGTGGCCACGACGGCGGCGACCGCCGCGGTTTGCAACACCAGGCGCGGAATGGCGTCCAGGGGCCGCAGATCGTCGGTTACGCCCACGAGGGCAAGACCGATTGCCGAAACAAAGACAACCGAAAGCCGCAATTGGTCGCCGAATTGATTCGGAAAAAGAATCTCTGCAACAGCGACCGCAATCGTCGTCGCCGCCACGACCGCAATGCCGCCCCCCTGGGGGGTGGGTACCGTGTGGGAGGAACGGGCGTTTGGCCTGGCAAGTGCGTAGCGCGCAAGCCACGGCCGCAGCGAGAACAGGAGGCCCGCACAGATCGCCGCGGCGGCAAGAAACGACACCACACTGTGCGTCAAGTTCATCTGTGTCACGACTTTATGCCGACCGCGCACCAATAGGGCGCCGAATCCGAAAACCGGATTTGTTTAAATCCCGCTTGCATGAGCATTTCGTCAATCTGGGCACGAGTGAAACGCTGTTCCAGTCGCGTACAAAATCGGTCATAGGCATCGGTTCGCATGACATAGAACGATTTGTCCGCGTACCACGACAGCGGAAACAAGCGGTTCGAAATGTGCAATCGCGTCAACAGGGCCGACACGCGTGCAAGCGGCCAGTAAATCGTCGCGGCGATGATCTCGCTGATGACGCTTCGCATCCAGCGGGGCAGCCGCGAAACGACAACACGAACACCGTTGCTGAGCGCCCAGAGCACCCGGTACCACACGGGGCGATTATCGAATGCGTAATAGAGGTAGACGAGGAAGGGTGCGCCGGGCTTGAGCTTTTCGGCGATTGCGCGGACCGCGCCGAGCGTGTCTGGCACATGGTGGAGCACCCCGAGCGAGAAGGCAAAGTCGAGGGAGCGGTCGGGCAATGGGATTGCCCCAACAGTGCCGACGTCAAAACTGACGTTCGTGACGTTTTCCAGATTTTCACGCGCCACTGCGAGCGCATCCGGACTGGCGTCGAGAAGATGCAGGTGAGCGACCCGCGGCGCGACCATCTTTGCCCAACGCCCGGTGCCGCATCCTATGTCGGCGCCGATGCCTCCGCCGGGCGGCAGGAGGTCCCAAGGAAATATTCGAAAATAGTTCTGAAAGATCGTCTCTCGTTCATCTTGCGCCAGGTTTGTCTCGTCCTGGCGAAATTTGGACCACTCCTCGCCAAACCCCCGGGCGACCTTGTCGTCCACATTTTTTTCCGTCGCAATTTTCATGTCCGCGGCGCCTCACGGGTAATTGTATATCAAATCAATATTTTTTCGAAAAATTCTGCGGAAGAAGACCGGTTCACCTCGCATCGACGAGATCTTCAATCGGCTTCTGAAAAAACGTGGGTATCCCGAGCAAAGCGACAACCGCTGAGGACAACATAACAAGCAGGCCAAATGTCGCCGACAAGGTGAAGGCTCGTTCCGGCTCCACTGACAGCAGTCCAAATCCGATGACCAACGCGCTTTCCCTGATTCCCCAGCCACCGATCGAGATCGGTATGATCGTCACCAGAAGGGCGCAGGATACGATTGCCAGATAATGCACAAGGTCGACCTCGGGCATTCCTATCGCGTTTCCAAGCGCAAGAAAGGCGAAAACCGACAACAAGTGGAGCGATAGTGAAATCAGAATGACTCGTGCGCTGCCGGCGCCTTCGACAGTACGTCTGAGATCCAGGCCGAGCTGCCCTGCTGCGAGGACAAGCCGCTGGGAGCCTTTCAGTCTCGGAACCAGCCGCGTCAAAACGAGGTAAGTTGCTGGTCCGCAGACCGCGATTGCCACTGACAAGAGCAACAAGGGTTGGCCAACGAAAAAGCGCGGCAAAATAAGAACGGAAACGATGACCAGCGTGGCGAGGGCGAGCAGCCCCAAAGCACGGTCGATCAGTACGATGCGAACCACTGTGCCGATCGGCGTGCGTCCACTCAGCGCATATGTCCGCACGAGGTCGGCGCCGATGATCGACGGCAGGACCATACTGCACAACATGCTGAGGCCCTGCCAGAAAAGGTAGAACGACATCCTGTATTGTGGCGCCGAAAGCGCCACAACAACCAGACGCCACCGTTCGGCGGAGATTATTTGTTGAGTGACCAGAATGACGAAGCCGACCGTCAGCCAGACAGGATTGGCGGCCTGCAAAAGTTGACGCAGTTTGGCTGGATCGAGCAGCCGCACCAGCGCAACAAGGAGGATGACCGTCAACGCAATTTGGACGACCGAAATAATCAAGACTTTGGGCGTGAGGAAGCGCATTCCAGAATTCCGTCGCGTCCTGTGAAATAGCGCTCCGCGCGAGGCGACATGAATAACCGATCACCGCAGCAAATGAAATAAATAACCTGCGCCCGAAGACGCTGAGTCTCGATTGCATTTTCAGGGACGACAGAAATCTGCGTGGCAAGTTCAGTCGAAATAAGCCACAGCAGCGAAACAGGAAGGGATCAGCGGTTCCAGCGTCGATACCACGCCTGGAACATCAAGACAGACCACAATCCGTGTGACCAATCGCGTCGACCCGATTGGTGCTCAGCAAATCTTTGCTCGATGAATTCGGAATTCAAGAGGCCGCTCGCGGCGAGAGCGGGTCGCGAAAGCAGGTCCGAGGCCCATCCGGCAAGCGGCCCGCGAATCCAATCGCCGATCGGCACGGCGAAACCGGCTTTCGGTCGCTCGACCAGTGCTGGCGGCACGTAGCGATGCAGGACATCACGCAGTATTCGTTTCCCGCGACGGCCACTTATGAGAACCGATCTCGGCAGGCGCCAGGAAAACTCGACAACACGATGATCGAGCAACGGCACGCGGACTTCGAGCGACACAGCCATGCTTGCACGATCGACTTTGGTGAGGATGTCGTCCGGAAGATACTGCATCATGTCGTAAAAGCGGACCTGCGACGTCGGCTCAGGGAGTGCTGTCGCTGCATTGCGACCAGTCCAAGGCTGCGATGGCTCAATGGCGTCAGGAACGACCGATCGCGGATCCGGCCATTGTGCAACGACGCGGCGGTAAACAGATTCGAGGTTCTGCTGCGGCAACAGGGCCGCCAATTTGTGGACCTTGTCCCCGACATGCGCCGGCCGTAGCCGGCGCGGAACGGCGCCGAGTATTGTATCCCATGCGGCTGGCGAGACTGATTGCAATGCGAAGCTCGCCGACTTCGACAAGAACGCCGGCACATTTCTGCAATACGCCGCAAGAAAGTCGAACCAGTGGTGACGAACATAGCCTGCGAAGCATTCGTCACCGCCATCTCCCGAGAGAGAGACAGTCACATCGCGACGTGCAAGCTGGGACACAATGAATGTTGGAATTTGCGATGAGTCGGCGAATGGCTCGTCATAGATATCGGGCAGGCGCTCGACAACTGCGCGCGCCATTTCCAAATCGACAATGAGTTCGGTGTGTTCGGTTCCAAGGTGTTGGGCGACCAGTTTGGCGTGGCTGGCTTCGTTGTAGGCTTCATTTTGAGAACCGATAGAAAAGGTGTGAACTCGCCTGGTTGACTGCGCTTGCATGAGAGCAACGACCGTTGAGGAGTCAATTCCACCCGACAGGAAGGCTCCGAGTGGCACATCGGAAACCATCTGACGGGTGACGGCATCGCGCAGCAGATTGTCGAGTTCGTCAGCAATTTCGGATTCCGGGCGTCGATCAATGCGGCGCTGGTTTTCCGCTGCGACCTCGAGAAGATCCCAATAGCAGGAAATTTTCGGCTCTTGGCCCTGTTCAACGGTCAAGATGTGGGCGGGTGGAAGTTTCCGTACACCTTGGCAGATCGTCAGTGGGGCAGGAACGCAGGCATGACGCATAAACGCGACTGCCGCCTGCGGATCGATGCGCAAGGAAAAATTCGGGAAGGGGGCCAGCGCGCGGAGTTCGGATGCAAACAGGAAGGTGCCATCGGGCTGCTGGGACCAAAGCAGGGGCTTGATGCCCAACCGATCGCGGACGAGCCAGAGCCGACGGTCTCGGCGATCCCAGAAGACGATAGCAAACATGCCATTCAGTTTTTTGATCGTCGCTGGGACCCCCCAGATCGCCACCGCCTCCAGGATGACTTCAGTATCCGAGTGTCCACGCCAGTTCACTGGCTGGCGGGCTTCTTCGACTTCGCGGCGCAACTCCGCGGTGTTGTAAAGTTCGCCGTTGTAGCTCATCACCCAACGCTCATCCGAGGAGAGCATGGGCTGGGCGCCAGCATCCGAAAGATCGATGATGGACAGTCGCCGGTGTCCAATGGCGATGCCCGCCTGCTGCTCAACCCAGCATCCGTCTGCATCCGGCCCACGCTGCGAGAGGGTCGCCGTCATTGCGCGGAGGCGCTGTCCGAGTTCGTCGGCGCTCAATTGGCCGCGACTGAGGAAGCCTGCTAATCCGCACATGAGAAGGATCCAGCCTGCGATATCTCTGGGCTAAAGACGGTTCGCTGCAGCTGATCGCCCGGTTCTGTCGTGAAAAACCTCGTCGATGACAGACAAAGGATCGCGTGGCGTCCAGCCGGTGAGGGCGGTGATGCGTGACGAATTGAGCGTCGAGTTATGGATGATTTCGTTCGCCGGAACGCCATTTTCGCCGGCCTTAGTCGCAATGACGAGTTTTGGGTCGGCGTTTGTCAGTGAGGCAAGGCGACGCGCGGCGTCGAAGGAGCTGATGTCGCGGGCGCCGGACATCTGAAACATACCGCTATCTGGGCTTTGCGAAATTGCCAACAGGGCTCCGATCGCCTCGGCAAGCGAGACGGGCGCAAGGTGGTGATCGGCAAATGCGGTTATATTCTTCTTTTTATTGAGATCGCTGATCCAGCCAGTAAAAAGCCTGTCGTCGGATCTCAGGACCTTCGAAAGGCGCAAGATCGACGCGGCAGAGCCTAAATTCGAGAATTCCTGTTCTGCCTTTGCCTTGAAGAGTCCGTACTCCGTCCGGGGGCTGGGCTCCCGGTCCGCCGGAACATGCGGTTCGCTCCAGTCGAACACCGCGTTGCTCGACAGGAATACGACTCGTGATCCCGCATCCACCAGTCGACGCGCCAGCACGACGGGTGCAACGAAATTGACGCGCTCCGCCAGCTTTTTGTCGTTCCGACACGCCGCAAAGCCTGTAATGGCCGCGCAAAAAAAAGCGATGTCGGCCTGCGGCAAAGGCGTCGTCTCGGCATCGGGTGATGCGAGGTCCAGGTGCAAGGCATTGTTATGCGCCGGTGTCAAACGTCGTGTCGTGAAAAAGACGGTATCTTGTCGCGACTTAAGTTTGTCCTTGAGCGCGCGCCCGATCGCGCTGTCGCCTCCGATAACGAGTGCTCTCATTGCGGGTTGCGGCCGAAGGGCGGGTCAGCGAGCGGGGCTATTTATTGAGAGGACGCAGAACTGCCGCGAAGGCCACGCTCTTGCCCGTCCTTGCCCTGGTACAGACCCAAGACGACGACCAATTTGATGATCTTCCAGACGGTTCTGGAGACGCTCACGATGTTCCTGGGACGAAATATCGATGACTTGTTGGTCGTCTCGCCGCCCAGCACCCCGACCTCGACGAAGGAACGTCCGGATTTGAGGAGCTTGACCAATATTTCGCCCTGAATGCCGAAGCCCGAGCTTGTCATAACCGCCGGGTCGAGGAGACTGCGGCGGTGAACAGGCAACCCGTTGTAATAATTCAGCCTGTGCCCGGAAAGAAAATTGAGCAGCCCCGTGTAGGAACGGGACAGAAGATATCGCGGCAGCGTCTTTATTTCCCGCAGATTGGTGACGTACGGAACAACGATGTCGGCGGTTCCGATCTTTGAGATGATCGACGGCAAGCTTGATGCGGGGATCCCGCCATCGCCGCAGAGCATCATCACATAGTCATACTTGGATTCCCCGACGCCTCTCTTGTAGGAGCCGCCGAGACCACGATTTGGATTGTTGTGAAGCACGCGCGTATTCGTCAAATCGCGTGCCAGCGATTCCATGATTTCGCCAGTGCGATCCGTGCTGCCGTCGTTGATGAGGATGATCTCGTACGTATTGATGAGATCGTCGACCGTAGCGTGAATCTCTCGAACGACCTGTTCGACAACCTTTTGTTCGTTGAGCGCCAGTATGACGAAGCTGACGCTGTGCGCAATTTTCTGGTACTCAGACATTTGTACTACCGGTCGCCTTGGTCCCGCGCTCTATGGCTTTCTATTGCATTCCAGGAAGAAGGTATAGTGCACATTCGGCGCTTGCGATCGTTGAACGTTGACACGCATCCACCTATACCGCAGCAGCCTGCAGTTCCGCTCGTGTCTTTTCGGTGTGATACTCGGCGAGGATTTCCTCGACCGGGCCAATTTTGACGACGCGCCCTGAATTCATAAGGGCCGCCTTGTTGCAAATGCTGCGGATGAGATCATCGGTGTGGCTGGCCAACACCAGAATCGCACTTTTTTTTGCAAGTTCGTGCAGGCGCGCCGATGCACGGTCTGTGAAACGTGCGTCGCCGGCTCCGATACCTTCGTCAAGCAAGAGGATTTCCGGTTCAAAGATCGTGGCGAGCGAAAATCCAAGTCGCGTCGTCATGCCCATTGAATAGGTCCGGACCGGCAGTGACAGATATTCGCCCAGCTCGCTGAACTGCTCGATTTCGGGAATCTTGCTCTCGATTTCCGATTGAGTCATGCCGTGGAGCATCCCGGCCGTGACGATCGTCTCGTAGCCTGTATCTTCGCTGTCGATGCCCAATGTCAGCTCGAATAGCGATGTTATCTTTCCGTCAACCCACACTTGACCGGATGTCGGATAATAAATTCCTGCCAGCACCTTCAGCAAAGACGATTTACCGGCGCCGTTATGGCCGACAAGCGCGAGGCGATCGCCGTCGGATAACTGGAAGGATACGTCCGTCAAGGCGGTCACAGTTACGTGGCGATGCTGCAGATCCTTCTTGTTGATAAATCCGCCGGTCGCGCTCTGGAACAAGGTGCGTCGCAGGCTGCGTTGCATGCCGTAGATCGGAAAGTCCAGTCCTACATTTTCAACCAGGATCGTGGCCATGTTTACACCCAGAACGCGATTCTCTTGCGATAGCGCGAAAACACATTGAACGTTGCAATCCAGCCGACCAGCAATACAACGAGGATCACGAGATAGCTCCACAGCGACGGAGTTTTCCCGAGCAACGGCTCGCGCACGACGTTGATGAAGGCGAAAAGTGGATTGAGATCGACGAAGACAAGTCGTGTCAGTCCTGTCAACAAGTGCGGTGGCCAGAAGACCGGCGTCACAAAGAGCGAAATCTGCAAAACGGTCGCAATAAGCTGCTGGACGTCGCGAAATCTCACGCAAATCATACCAAGCAGCAGTGCGACCCAGACGGCGTTCACCGCGACCAAAATAAGTCCAGGGATGACGAGAAGAATTGATGGCGTGATCAGCTTTGGCAAAAAGATAGCAATGATCACCAGATAGACCGCCAGATTGTGGAAAAAACTCACCAGGTTTCGCCACACCAGCGCATACGCCAGGATGGAATAATCCATTCGCATCCGGTTAAGGTGCTGACTACTGATAAACATGTTGCCGCCTTCCGTAATCATGGTCGACAGCATCAGCCAGACCATCATTCCGGAGGCCAGAAATGGCATGTAGTCCGCCGGTTCCTGTTTCCAGAGGCCGACGCCTATGCTGCTCATCACGGCGGTAAAGATTGCGAGACTGATCGTGGCCCAGAACGGGCCAATCGTCGTGCGGCGGTAGCGGCGCTTGATATCCAAAAATCCGATCCGACCCCAGAGATCGTAGCGCCGCAAGCCGTCGAGCAAATCCTCGCTCGCCGTAATGACCAGCAGACGAAGATGTCCGCGAGTCCTTGCGTCCGCTATTTTCGGATCATCTTTTACGCTGGGAGAGGAAACGGTCATTGATCGTCCGCCGTCTACTTGATTGCGGCAGCGATTGCGCGAGTTGCAATCGTGCGCTGGGTCGTTTTTTTCACGAGATATCTCAGTCCGGCGCCGACCAGCGTCGTCAATCGGTAGGGGCGCAACCGAAGGATGAGCCACGTCAAAATCGCGAGCCGGGACAGACTTGTTTTGGTGCCGAAAAGCGAAATCAATCTGCGGTCGAAGGCACCGAGCGCAACCAGATCCGCGATGGCCGCCGTATCCGCAGTCGGCGACAAAAGGGCAAATCGCGCCATGTTGAAGCGTAGCCTGCGCGCGTAAAGCTGAGGATATTCCTTGTTCAGCGGTGGCGGGCAGGTTGAGGCGAGACGGTCTTCCGCGGCCGCGACAAGACGTGGCCCTTCTGTGGGCGACAGTGCAGCCCGAGCGGAAAAACTGTCGCGGCGCACGTCCCAGGCCGCCGTCAAATAGCTGGAGTAATAAAATCCATGGCGAAATGCCAGCAGTCGACAATTTATCCCGTCCGAGAACGAGCCAAGCGCTTCATCCTGTCCGCCAATGTCGAGAAAAAAGTTGCGCCGATAGACGACACTCGGTCCCACCGCCCAGTTATCGATCTTCCGCGCCATGTCGCGCGCCTCGGCCGGAGAGATAAAGGCGTCAGACTTGAAAGGCTGAAACAAGGGACGAAAGCCGGTCACGTTGCCGTCCCGATCGACACAAACGACCTGTCCGCAGAAATAAGCTGCTTGAGGGGATTGGATCAGCGCTGCCGTCGCGACCGAGAAGAAGTCGCCAAGAACGAAATCGTCCGCGGCGGCAAAATAGACAAATTCGGAGGTGGCAGCTGCAAGACCGGTGTTAAAGGCGGCTGGTGCGCCACGATTTTGGTCGTGTTTGATGAGGCGAATGACAGGATTGTTGCGTTGCAGGTTTTCAATGACTTCGACGCTTGAATCGGTCGAGCCGTCATCCACGACGATCAGTTCGCTGAGGGCAGGACCTTGTCGCAACATTGCCCGCAAGGAGCGAGGAAGATCCTTGGCGTGATTGTAATTGGCCAGGATAACAGACAACGACACGAAACGATGGTCCTTATAGAACGCTGGTTTTAGCTCTCGAGAATCGTCCAGTAGTAATCGCCGGAGTAACCGGCTTGCTGAAACAGGGCGACCCACTCGGCCGGCCCCAGATAGGTTTCGGCCGTAAGGCACCAGCTCTCGAACAGCGCCTTTTCTTCTTCTGATCGATACGCATCGACCTGCACGAAACACTTTGCGGGGTCGCGGACGACGCGAACCATTTCCCGCAATGCGCGCGTGCAGCCTTGCCTGTCCAGGTTATGAACGGTGTTGATGCTGATGACCGCATCGAAGCTGCGGTCCGGAAACGGCAGATGTTCCATTGTTCCTAGATGCAGCCGGCCGATGGTGGCCGGGTCGCAATGTGTCAGCGCATAAGAGGAGATATCGAGACCGAAAGCCTCGAGCCCCGGACAAGCGATCATCAGGTCTTTGACAAGAAATCCCTTGGCACAACCGATGTCGAGGACACGCATGCCCGGCTTCAGATCAAAGCGGCTGACGATATCGCGAGCCACAGGCACCCAGCGGCCATCGTAGCGATACCCGCCGTAGCCGTACTCGCGTGGACCATCGAAATACATTTCGCCGAATTGTTTGGCCGTCGCCACCACGGACGGATCCTTGCCGTCGCGGCGCTTCGCGATATTGCGCTTCGTCTTGGGAAGGGCACGAAGAAGATCGAACTCAGGCATTGCGCGGCCTTTCGTCCTGCTGGGCTTTGGTAATGCCGTCGGGCAAGGCCGTGTAGGTGAAATCGGGAAACGCGGCGCGGGTGCTGGAGCTATCGAAGGGCCGGTACCCATTGTGAGGCATCGGCCCACTGCGCGGAGACCCTTTGATGGCCACTTTTTTCGGCGCGCAGGCGGTCACGAGTTCGGCGATCTCACGGAATGAATGTACCTTTCCGGTAGCGATATTGAGAGAACCTGTGCTGCGTCGTTCGATAACGCGTGCGATGAGCTCGGCGACATCATTGATCAACACGTGGTCGCGCCGTTCCTCACCTTCGCCAAACAGCACGATCTCTTTTCCTTCGTTGGCGAGACGACGAAATCTGTTCGGTCCGTAGCCGTTATGCGGATCCGCAGCGCCGTAGAGAAGACTGGGTCGGAGCGTCGCGAACGGCGCACGCACCTCCTGGAATGCCAATTCGCGTGCGAGATGCATCACGCCATGGAGGCTGGTGGGTGCCGTGACGGATTCCTCGGTGAGGGGACCGGCCGAGTCCGCATAAACCGCATCCGAGCTAATGTTCACGACATGGCTGACAGGTGATTTCCCTAGCGCCCCAACCATGCTCTCGACTATTTTCATGTTTTCCGTGAGCATCTGCACGTTCTTGCATGGCGCGCGGGCTGCGACCGCGACAAAGGTATCGTCCGGCCGCAGCATCGACGCCAATTTGTCCTGAGCATCGGGCGCAAGCAGGTCGATATCTCGCCGTGTCAGCGCCAGAACCGAGCCGCCCCGCGCCGCAAGTATCTTGACCAGCGCGGACCCGACAAAACCTGCCGCGCCCATCACGACGACACGCGTCGGCAACTTGGGAGAAGGATTTTGATGCTGCAACATGCGTATTTCTAGTGCGCGACCGGGCGGCCGAGCGTGTAGTGGATCAACTGGGAGCGATGCATCCCGACCGGATCAAGAATGGAATAGGGGTCGATGACGACACGGCCCGAGAGCGCGCCGGCAATGTCTTCGGGCCTGATGGCCCGGTATTCAGCCCAAGGAGTGAGGATCAGCAGGCCGTCCGCGCCGCGTGCGGCCACCAGCGGGTCAGCCACACGCTCAATGGCCAGGTGTTTGATGGCCGCGTCAGAAACAGACGGATCGTGCGCACGAACCTTGATCCCTTTCAGTTGCGTGATTGTCGCGATCGAGGGCGAGTTCTTGATCGAGTGGGTATTCTCTTTGTAGGCGAGACCCCACACGGCAATGGTTGCATTCGGCCGGGAATCGAGCAAAGCGGCGCGGATTGTTTGTGCGGCCCAATCCTTCCGGTGACGGCTGTTCTTTGTCCACGCCTGCACGACAGAGGCATCGGTTTTGTGTTCGGTCGCCAGGCGTTCGACCGTCGCAAGGTCGCGCTCGAGATTTCCGCCGGAAATTCCCAATCCGGGTTTGAGATAGCTGTACGCTCCGATGCGCCGATCCAGCTGGAGCGCCGGGACAATCTCTGACCAATCGGCGCCGATGCGCTCGCACAATTCTGCAAGCGTATTCGCTACCGTAACGGACGCCACGAGGCACATATTGATGGAGATCTTCGCCAGCTCCGCGCTTTCATAGCGCATCGGCAGGATGGGACAGTCGAAGGCGCCGAGCAAAGCCGCAAAACGGGGATCCAGAGGCTTGTCCGGCGCGAGACATCCGACGATGTAGCGTTCCGGCTGAGTCGCACGTTCGACGGCACGACCGAATATGAGGGTCTCGACCTGGTAGTAGACACGGGACAGCGGCAGTGCGCGAATGCCGCGCGTAAAACCGGGCGGCACCTGACTGAGGATGACCAGGATGCTGTCGGGGCCCATTGCTCCGCCAACATCGTCTACCAGTTGGCGAATGCCGGTGAGGTCGCTTTTGCCCTGGTCATCAGTCGGTACGTCGGTCGCGATGTAGACGATGTCACAGGCGGACAATGCCTCGCGCTGATGCGAGAAGCGCTGGTTCGATCCATTGTTCGACAGCAGTTCCGGCAAGCCTGGCTCGACGACCGGCAACGCCCCGCGCTCGAGAGCGGCGATCAGCGTGCGGTCGGGATCGTAGCAGATCATGGGAAATCCCTTGGCCGCGATTGCAGTCGCTGAAACGAGGCCAAGGTGTGTCATGCCGGCAAAACCGACGGTGGGCCGGTTCATGCTGCGGCATCCTTCGTAAGGCGGCGCAGCGTCCGCTGGATTGTCAGATCGTTGCTCAGGTCCGTTGGCGTGCGGTCGCCGCAGAGTTTCTTGAAGTATTCATATTCCAGCGCCCAGGTCGGATCTTCCTGCGTGAGCGTGACAGCAGTCTCGGGCGGGCTGCCGCTCGGCAGCACGCGGCGCCGGTGGCGGAACGTCGTCGGTCCCCATTTGCAGAGGCTTTCAATGTGCGCCGTCCCGCGTTCGGCAAGAATGTCGCAGGTGAAATGGTTGCGCCACATGCACAGGGTCATTTCGAGTTCGATGCGTGGCCGCCGGTCATCTGCGATGAAGATGGCGTGGTCGGGCGCACGATTTTCGAATCGGCTCGCGCTGATCAGGCGCGCATCGTTACCGACGTCGCCGAACCAGAACCGGCAGGTATCGAGCAGATGCGAGCCCAGGTCGGGGATGACGCCACCACCCTGATCGCGCCACACGGAATCGCGGACCAGCCGCGCCGTTCCGTTCCCGTAGAACATGCGGCAGCTATAGATCGCACCGAGCTCGCCCGACGAAATCAGGTCGCGCATGCGCACGAAATGTGGTTCGAAGCGATGGTTGTACGCCGTGTAGACAAGGACGTCGCGCGACTGGGCGGCGCGCTCCAGCTCGGAAATGTCTTCGTCGCGCGGGGTCCACAGGGGCTTTTCGACGAGCACATGTTTGCCGTTCTCGATGCAGTAGCGAACGAGGTCGAGCTTCGGCTCGTCCGGAATGCATGCGAGGACGGCGTCGTAGCTATCAAGAGGCACGTCGCGCAGAGTCTTGTAGTCGGCCTCGTCGCCGACAGGATCGACCGAACCGACGCAATCGCCGCCCGCAAACCGCCTCCGCTTGCGACCCTGGACGCCTAACCCGGCAACGATTACACGCATGGATGGAAGCTCAGGCGCCGTCCGCCTGTTTTTCTGTAGCGTCGATTTTCTTGCGCACGTCGTCAGGAGTGACCGGCGAGTTTCCGTCGACTTCGCATTCACAGGCAGCGGCCATGCTGCCCAAAATCGTCGCGACGACCGGATTCTGGTTGGTCAACATTGCCAGCGTTGAATAGGCGAGCAACGCATCGCCCGCACCGACAGCGTCCACGAGCCGATCGACGAAGCTGTCGATGACGAAGAAGCTGTCATGCGGTTCGTGCTTGACGCCGCGGCAGGTCAGCACGCCGCGGTCGCCCAGCTTGAGAATGAGAAGTTTGCAGTTCGCCTCGTCGTAGAGCGAAGAGGCGAGGGGACGAATGCCTGAATCCTGGTCAGCAAGTGCGAACCGTGCCTCACGTTCGTTGGGCGTGATCAGGTCGAAACCTTTGAACTCGGTGATATTGCCCCAGCGGCTGGCGACCTGGCTGTCGGCGACGCGATAGCATCCATCCGGAATTGCCTCGACGAATTTCGGGATCGTGCGCCGGTTGAAAATGCCGTGGCGGAAATCGCTGAACACGACGGCATCGACCGGGGTGTTGCTCGTCGCATGCGTCAATTGCTGCAACACGTGGTCGGATATGGACCTGTTATCGAGCGTGTCGAGCTTCAAGAGCCGGTAGCCGCCGGCAACGATGGCATTCTTGTTCACGGTCGGCCGCGTCGCATCGATGATGGCGCGACATTCGACGCCGGCCTTCTGCAGGTGGCTCAGCACGAAGTCCTTGTATGCGTCGTCGCCGAGAACGGTCGAAAACACGACGTGCGCGCCGGCGGCCTTCATGTGTTCGGCCACGATGGCCGCCCCGCCGACGAAGTCGGTGCGTTTCTCGAACAGAACGCTCATCGTCGGCGTCTTGGTCTGTCCGCCGATCATGGTGCCGTACGTATAGGTATCGACGATCGTATCGCCGACGACGTGGACGCGCTTGCCGCCAAGCGCGTTAAGCGTATCGCGCACCATCTTGAACGTGACTTTTTCCGCATTCATCAGCGTCAGAAGCTTCTCCAGCTTCAGCGCCGGTGGAGCGAGGTTGATGAGCGCGCTCGACGAATAGACAATGTCGCCCGGCGTGAACAGAAGCTCGCCGCCGTATTCTTCGACGACGCCAAGCTCATCGCGCGTGCGCGGATTCAGCTCGCCGCTGGCATTGTATTCGTAGCCCTTGGCAAAGTAGTCGGGCTGGATGACGCGCAGATTTTCAAGCGGCGTCGTGTTCTCGTCGATGATGACATAGTCGATCATGTCGAACGCGGCGAGGTTCAATGCCCGCAGGTCTTGCGGCACGTGTGGACGGTACATGCCTTTGTCGATGTGACGATCGGCGGTGAGGCTCGCGATCAGCACGCTCGCTTTGCTCTTTGCGTACAGCAGATGCCTGACGTGTCCCGGGTGCACGATGTCGAATACGCCGTGACACATGATCACTTTGTTCGCACGCGGCGCTGCGCCAAGGATCTCACGCAGTTGCTTGGCCGACTTGATCTTGTGCTGGTACTTGTCCGAAAGAGCGAACGTCATGTTTTTCTATCCGGCGTTCGGCTTGTCACCGAGATATTGAAACCAGGTGCGCGTTGCTTGCGCGATGGAGGCCTGATCCCAGAGTGGGGCGTCGCGCCAATGCTCGATCTCCGCCAGCATGCGCGAGACGCCTTGTGGGAAGTCCACCTTGGGTTCCCAGCCGAGAGCTTTTCGGATCTTGCTTATGTCGGCAAACGTGCAATCCGGTTCGCCCGGCCGTTTGGGAACGTGAATGACATCACCGCCGAGCAATTCAACGAGACGATTGATGGTCTGTGGGTTTCCCGCGCCCACATTGAACCGTTCACCCGAAATGTCCGATTGAGCGGCCGCAAGAAAGGCGGCGGCAACATCGGAGGCATAGATGAAATCCCGGCTCTGGGTTCCGTCACCGACGACCGTGAACGGCTTTCCCGCCAGTTTCTGCTTCAAAAAGACGCCAAAGACCGCGCCGTAGACGCCCGTTGTCCGCACGCGGGTTCCGTAGGCGTTAAAGATGCAGATTGAATTGACGGGCAGCCGATACACTTTGTGCCAGTGAAAAACCGCCTGTTCGCCCTGGTATTTCGACAGCGCGTAGGGGTACTGCGGATCGATCGGGTGATCTTCACGAGTCGGCGTCGCAGCGAGGCCGTAGCACGAAGAAGACGCCGCATAGACGAACTTGCGGGCATTGGCGTGCCGCGCGCATTCCAGCACGCGCACCGTGCCCTGCACGTTCGTGTCCATGTATTCGGACGGCGCTTCAATCGACGGGACGATGTCGCCGATACCGGCAAAGTGAAAAACATATTCGCATTGCTCGAAAATCGGCGAGGATGGCTGCAGACGGCGAATATCTTCCCAGTAACAGGTGAGGTTGCGGTTGGCCTTGTGATGGTCGAGGTTCGACTTGTGGCCACCGACAAGATTGTCGACGACGCGCACCTCAAATCCACGGTCGAGCAGCAGATCGACCATGTGACTGCCGATGAAGCCCGCACCACCCGTCACTACCGCGCGTGGCACGATCAGGCGGCCTTGAGTTTCTTGAGGGTGCGCACGTTGTAGAAGCGATCGTCGCTGAACGAATTGGGTATCTTGCCCGCGCGGAAGGCACGGCAAAGGTCGCGCACGGCTTCTTCGATCGTGTGTTTCGGCGCAAAGCCGAGCGTCTTTTTGATCTTGTCGGAATTGATGTGATACGACCGGTTGTCGTCGGTCGGCGTCGTGACGATGTCGATCGGAGCCTTCTGCGGGAATTCCTGCTCGACGACTTTTTTGACCATATGCGCAATTTCCATGATGGTCATGTTCTGGTAGCCGCAATTGAAGATCTGGTTGGCGACCTTTTCGGTCGGCGCGACCAGCAGCAGCTTGCAGAGGTCGGCATAGTCCTGGACGTGCAGGTTAGGTCGCAACTGTGAGCCGCCGAAGACCGTGATCTTGTTGTTCGTAACGGCATGATTGGTCAGGATATTGACGGACAGATCAAGCCGCAGGCGCGGCGCGTAACCGCACACGGTCGCCGGCCGGAAGATTACGCCGACGAAACGATCGTCGGTGTGCTGCAGCAGCAGTGGTTCGCACATGCCCTTGTACTTATTGTAGAGGGTAAGTGGTACGAGCGGGTGATCTTCCGTGACGTTCGGCTGGTCGGACACGCCGTAAACCGAGCTGGACGATGCGTAGACAAATCGCTTCACGCCGGCTTTCTTTGCCGCAACGACCATCGGTTCGAAAGCATCGAGGTTGATCGTCGTGCTCAACCGCTCGTCGAGCTCGAAGCTCGCGTCGTTGGATATGCACGCAAGGCCGAGCACAACGTCCTGGTTCTGCAGTGCTCCCGTCAATTTGGCGACATCCCTGATGTCGCCCGAGATCACCTTGAGCCGCGGGTTGTCCTTGGGAAGAAAGGAGTCGCCGAAATACAGAAGGTCGTAAACGGTGACGTTGTATCCCTCCGCAAGGAGCTGGGGCACCAGAAGGCTGCCGCAATAGCCGGCGCCGCCGGTTACAAGAACATTCTTTGTCATGTGTTTCCTTCGCGACTACACAACGATAGTTATGCTGCGACGTCAGCCACCTTGATCGAGAAGCCGGCGGCAACCGCGTCCTTGCGGAACATCTTTACCGTTTCCAAAGAATACTCGTCCAGATCTTTACCGACCAAAGCGAGCTTGGCGATGATGTCATTCGTCGCCGTGATGATATGGCAGCCGATCTCATCGGCCTGGAAAACGTTCAGAAGCTCGCGCGGGCTGGCCCACAGCAATTCGGCCTTCGGGTTGGATGCGAGATGCGCGAGACACTCCTTCATCAGCGGAACCGGGTCGCGCCCCGTGTCGGCCACCCGTCCGGCGAACACCGAGATGATTGATGTGACGCGGGCGCTTAGGCACGCCGCAACCTTTTTCACCTGGTTCGGTGTCATGAGCGCTGTAACGTTGACGACGACTCCATCATCGGTGAGCGCCTTGATCACCGGGCCGCAGAACGTCCCCTCGGTGTTGGTCACCGGGATCTTGACGTTTGCATTCCGCCCCCACGAGGCGATCTGGCGACCCTGGGCGAGCATTCCAGGCAGGTCATCGGCGAAGACTTCGAATGAAATCGGCCGGTCGGGTATGGCGTCGAGAACCTTGCGGGCGAACGCGGCGTAATCCGAGACACCGGCCTTGCGCATGAGGGTCGGATTGGTCGTGAAGCCTTTGACGTTCGGGTTCTTGGCCAATTGCACCATCTGGTCGAAGTCCGCACCGTCGGCAAAGACCTTTATCTTCATCGCGCTCATGAGTTCTCTCCGAGTCTGGAAGGAGTCAGGGCATTCCCAAAATGACGTCAGCCGCTTCAACAAAAGACGAAACCACGAAATCCGGCTCTGTCGGGCGCCGGTCGCGATAGTTGAGGTCGATGAAGATGCTCTTGCATCCTGCCGCTTTGGCGGCTTCCACGTCGCTCCAACGATCACCGATCATGATACTGCGGCTGCAGTCAAGATTCATCCGCTCAGCCGCTCGCAAAAGCATGCCGGGCTTGGGCTTTCGGCAATCGCAGTCGTCCACATTGGTGTGATAACACGCCTCGATGGCATCGAGCGGAATAGCGTCGCGCAACCTTCGGTGCATTTCCTCAACCATCGCCTTTTCCACCAGGCCGTTGCCTACATCGGGTTGATTTGTCACGACAACGAGACTGTAGCCTGCATCCTTGAGACGTCGCGCGCTCTCTGCGGCACCTGGATAAATGCGGAATTCACTGAGCGAGCGTGGGGCATAAGAGCGTCCATCGCGGAATTCGGGTATCACCAGCACACCATCCCTGTCGATGAATACGGCGCGTTGTCCCACGTGAACTCACCACTTTGTCTTGCGGACCTGCAGATCGGGATGCGAGACGAGACAATGCCAGACGATCCCCTGCATGCCCTCGGAAAGAGGTGTCACGCGCGCAGGATTCACCTGCGGAATGACGACGACGATGTCGCCTTTTTTTGCGGTGTAGCCATTGTCGCGGCCGACAATGCCGAAAACCTTGGCTCCGCGCTCCTTTGCAAGGTCGATAGCGCGCATCAGATTGACGCTGACGTTCCGCTCGGCATCCCCGCCGCCGACTGAATAGATCAGCAGCGCGTCCTTGTTGGACATGCGGCTGACCTCGAGCCAGCCTGTAAAGACGGTATCGAAACCTTCGTCATTCGTGCGCGCCGTAAGCTCCGATACGTTGTCGACGGGAGTATAGGCTTCGATGCCACACAGCTTGCGGAAGTCATTGACGGCGTGACTGCAATTGCCGGCGCTGCCTCCAACGCCGAGCAGAAACAATCTGCCGCCACCGCTGCGCAAGGCAGCGAGTGCACCCGCAAGTTTCTCGATGGCCTGGACGTCGATGGTCGCACAGATTTTCTGGACTTCGTTCAGGAATTCGTTGGCGTGTGTTGTCATCATCTTTCTTTCGTGCCTGCCTGATCAGGCTGCGGCCAGCCGTCCACGCGAGGGCTTTTTTTGCGACCAGCGATCGGCGAGATGGATGGCGCCGGCCGCTGCCAGAATAATGAGAAACGGTTCGACCGGTAACCGGTAGCGAAGCGATGCTGGAAAGACCAGATGGAGACTGTTCAGATAAACGATGAACAGCAGCAACGGCGCTATCCGCCTGAGATGCGCGCGGCCGAAAAGGACGACAAAGGCCAGCGCTAGTAGCAGCACCGGGATGAAACTGCAGAACGAGATCAGCTTATAGAAAGGTCGGCTGTATTCTTCGGTTTGCGGCCACGGAGACCAAAACCGCTGAAACCGCTTGGCAGCCTGGATCAGAAATCTGCCCGGGTCTTCTTTTATGTAATTCAAGGCAGCGCGTTGCATTGCTTTGTCGCGAGCCACCGGATCAGCAATTTCGCCGAACGGTGCCATGGTCGCCTGCAAGTCGTTGTCTATGCCCCCCGTCTGATTGGACGGGCTATTGCCCGATAAAAGCGCGACGCCGCTGCCAAGGTTCAGCCGAACAAAGCTGTGATAGGCCTTGTAGTTGTGTAGCCACCACGGAGCCATCAGGACGCAATAAATGCCGGCATAGATGGCCAGGTATTTTGCCGCAGCCTTGATCGAAAGGCCGCGGATCGCCAGTGCGAAATAGAGCATGAGGAGCGGGGCGAGTGGATCGAGAACAGGGCGCGTCAAAATACCGAGCACTGAAAAAATCGACGCTGCGATGTACGCATTTCGATACCAGGAAAGATAAGCGGCCAGCAGCAGAACCATGAACAGCGTTTCAGTCAGACCGACGATCGAATAGAATATGAAATACGGATAGATCGTAGCGACAGCCGCCGCCAGAACGGCTGCGCGTTTGCTGGCGAAAATGACATCGGTCAATTCGTAGATCAGCCAGACCAGCACGGTCGACAGCGTGATATCGATCAACAGTTGTGGCCATCCCGGCCCGGCGATTGCCACGAGAGCCGGATAAAGCGGCATGAAGTACAGCGCGTTCATCTGGCCTGTTGCCCACAGTGACTTTCCCACCTCTCGATAGGCGACTGCGTCACCAAGCATCACACTTTGATCGGGAACGATCACCGCGGCGAGCACACGCAGTGCGAAAGCCGCAAGAAGAATTGCGACCAGCGTGAAACGTGAATCCGCGATCCGCTCAATTCGATTGGAGCTCAAGGTCGAGTGCTTTCCGGCAGTCGCGTCAAGGGACCAAGTTTGACTCAAACGGCACCTGCGCGAATTTGGCTCTTCATTGCTACCGCAGAACGGGTGAACGCACGACCCATTCGGACAAGATCTGATCGAACCGCAGCGTCAAATCAGGCTGCGGCCACCACGTCGGCATCCAGCACGACCCGCACCTTGCGGCCCAGCAGATCGAGCAGGATTGCAACACGTTCGTCGTCTGAAACGTTGCTGCATCGCCCGAGTTGATGGGCAAATGGTCCGCTCAGTACGACGACGGAGTCTCCTGGCTTCAGCGAATTTTTGGCGAGCTCAATCAGGCCCTGCGCATTTTCCTGGCGTTGAAGGGTTTCGATGACACCCGCAGGAAGATGAGCCGGCCGCTCGCTGAAGCACACAATATCGCTCACACCCACCGTCGATCGAATGGCGCGCCAACTGTCGACGGCAAGATTTAGTTTCACGAACAGGTATCGTGGGAAAAATGGCCTTGCGACTTTTTCTGACTTGCGTGCATGACGGATCACCTTCGCATGCCGGGGCAGGTACACGTCATAGCCTTGACGGCGAAGATGGCTGAGTGCCCTGAACTCCTCGCGAGGATGTGTGTGCACGGCATACCAATGCGGATCGCATGCGTTCATTTTTGCGCCCTTTTTTTGGAAGGGCCTGAAGCGCGTTCTGCACGGGCGACAAGGTTCGCCAGCACCGAGGGTAAATAGACTCGATTGGCACCAAAAACAGAGACTGCATCTTCGTAGGCAGCTCGCGGCTGGGCGATACTTGTAATCATCACGGCGTCCAGGTCTTTGACCGCAGCTGTCGCGTCTTTCACCGCCGGTATTCCTAAAATCCGCGGCTTTTTCAGATTGCTGTCGATGATCGCAACGATCTGAACGTCGATCTCAGTTGCAACGATGACGGCGATTTCAGTGAGTTCGCTCGATCCCACGAGGCCGATACGTTTGTGGCCAGCCTTCGTGGCGCTCAAAAGAGTCGCCTCGCATGAGGCTCGTGCGCGTCGGAAAAAATCGAACGAGTGAACAAAGTAACTGGCGACGAGTCGCGATTTCTCGACGAACCCCTTCGGTGTCAGATAGTAGCCGTAGCGGCGCGGAGGGATCTGCTGGACCTTTATGAGCCCGGTCTTGATGCAGCGCCTCACGTACGAATTGACGAGGCCGACTGCGATCCCAAGCTCCCGCGACAAGCCGCGTTGGGTGACGTCGCCGCGCTCGACCGCATCGAGCAGACCAAGGAGGATCGTCTGTTCAGATGATTTGTCGCGATCTGACGCCATTCCGGCAGCCCCACCATTCCGCACGAAATCACACGGAAACGTCGATGTTCACGCGATGAACGTATCTTGTTCATCGCGTGAACGTCAAGGCAACCGACGAATGAACTGGGATGAAGGCGGATTCTGAAGGTATTTCCGATACAACGCGGCGGATTCGGCTAGATTGCACCCCGCATGCAATGCGCGAAGCGAACGAGACCCACCCTGATGTACCTCGTCACCGAGGATTGGTATTTCCTGTCGCATCGTCTCCCGATGGCGCTCGCCGCCCAGCGCGCGGGTTATGACGTTCACGTCGCGACGCGAGTGAAGCGCGGCGGCGCTGAAATCGCGCAATATGGCTTCACGTTGCATGCGCTGTCGTGGGAACGCGGGAGCTTGAATCCACTGCGTCTGCTTTCCGTCATCCGCGACATTCGGGCGGTCTACCGGAAATATGCCCCGGATATTGTGCATCATGTGGCATTGCAGCCGGCGATTGTCGGCTCGCTGGCCGCAACTGGACTGCCGATTGTTCGTTTGAACGCGCTGGCCGGACTTGGATATGGATTCACGTCAAAAAGCCTTAAAGCGCGCATTCTCCGCCCCACGCTCACGATGTTCTTGCGTGCGTTGTTGAAAGGCGAGAAGGCGGCGGTGCTGGTTCAGAACCCCGACGACCGCACAAAAGTGTCTGCCTTGGGTGTCGATCCCGCCAAGATTTTCCTCATACCCGGCTCGGGAGTGGACATCGACACTCTGCATCCGCTTCCGGAGCCTGACGGACCGATAACGGTCGGTTTTATTGGGCGCTTGCTCGATGACAAGGGCATACGAACTTTGATCGCGGCGCATGAAATTCTGGAGCGAAGAGGTGAGGCGATCAATCTTCTCATCGGTGGCGAAGCGGACCCCGCCAACCCTGCGTCAATTCCCGCTGCCGAAATTGAAGCTTGGAAGAAACGGCCCGGGCTAAAAGTGCTGGGACATGTCAGTGATATTTTGAAATTCTGGGCTTCCGCGCACATTGCGGTTCTGCCGTCTCGCCGCGAGGGGTTACCGAAAAGTTTGCTGGAAGCGGCGGCCTGCGCGCGCCCGATCGTCGCAACTGACGTGCCGGGTTGTCGTGAAATTGCGCACGATGGCGTCAACGCGTTACTTGTGCCGCCCGATGATGCGCAAGCTTTGGCCGATGCCATCATCCTCCTGGCGAAGGACAAGAGACTGCGCGCCACGTTCGGTGAAGCCGGGCGGCGGCTGGTGGAAAAAGAATATTCAGCGCAACGGATCGGGGCGGACATTGTCGCGCTTTACGGGCGACTCGTCGCCTCGGAGCGATAGCCTATGTCGCAGCAAACAGAGATCGCTCACCTGCAGAATGAAGCAAAATCCGTTGCCGCCTACGCCGGCATCCGGCTAAACAAGCGCACCTGGCGCAGGGATATCGATTGACGCATCAACGCAAGATAGCCGTTATCGGCCTTGGCTACGTCGGCCTTCCGGTCGCAGTCGCATTCGCTAGATCGGGCGCACCGGTGGTCGGTTTTGACATCGATCGCAAGCGGGTGGACGAACTGCGTTCGGGACGCGACCGCACCCGCGAAGTCGACCCGGCACATCTCAAGCAGACGAGCCTGCGTTTCGATCACGACCCGTCGGGCCTTGCCGATTCGGATTTTTATATCGTGACAGTGCCAACACCGATTGATGGTGCGCGGCGACCCGATCTCGGCGCCATTCTGTCTGCTTCCGCGATCGTAGGTGATGCGCTCAAGCGCGGCGATATCGTGGTTTATGAGTTAACCGTATATCCGGGCGCGATCGAGGAAGAGTGTCTGCCCGTTTTGGAAAGAAAGTCGGGACTAGCGGGCGGTCGCGACTTTGCTGTCGGCTATTCGCCTGAGCGGATCAATCCGGGCGACGAAGCGCACCGTTTCGAGTCGATCACAAAAGTCGTTTCCGCGCAGGATCCCCGCACGCTCGATATTGTTGCGTCCGTCTACGGTTCGGTGGTGAAAGCCGGAATCCATCGCGCACCTTCGATCAAGGTGGCCGAGGCTGCCAAAGTCATCGAAAACACGCAGCGCGATCTCAACATCGCGTTCATGAACGAGTTGTCCGCGATTTTTCACCAATTGGGCATCGACACCGGCGATGTGTTGGCTGCGGCGTCGACCAAATGGAATTTCCTGAACTTTCAGCCGGGGCTGGTCGGCGGTCACTGCATCGGCGTCGATCCTTATTATCTCACCTTCCGGGCCGAGAAGGCTGGCTATCATCCGGAGATCATTCTCGCCGGACGCCGGATCAATGACGGCATGGGAGAGCGCATCGCTCGGGAATGTATGCGGGCTTTGTTGCAGGGTGGACGCGCCAATCCCACCGCGACGATCCTCGGAATGACGTTTAAGGAGAACGTTCCCGACATCCGCAATTCGAAGGTGATCGATATTCTGCGCGAGCTTGAGCGCGTTGGTGTCACCGTGCAGGTCGCCGACCCGATCGCCTCGACCGAGGAGGCCGACCACGAGTACGGAGTTAAACTGACGCCGTTCGATTCTTTACGGCCCGCCGATGCGGTCATCCTTGCCGTTGCGCACAAGGACTATGTTGCTGGCGGTTGGCCTTTGATTGGAAAGTTGCTGAAGGATCGTCGAGGCATTGTTCTGGATGTGAAGGCGAAACTCGACCGCGCAAAAAAACCCGAGGGGATCGATCTGTGGCGGCTTTAGGCAATCAGAGACAACCGGAGAACGGGATCGATGGCTGACGCCCCAATACTCGTAACAGGCGCCGCCGGGTTCATCGGCTTTCATGTTGCGCAACGTCTGCTGCGGGACGGCCGCGATGTGGTCGGTCTCGACAACATGAACTCCTACTATGACCCTGCGCTGAAAGAAGCGCGACGCGCCGAGCTTGCTAAATCCGGTCGCCTGCGTTTCGTCAAGCTCGATCTTGCCGACCGCGACGGGATGGCAAAGTTGTTCAAGGAGCATCGTTTTCCTTACGTCATTCATCTGGCTGCGCAAGCCGGTGTTCGGCATTCGCTCGTCGATCCCTTCGCCTATGTGGATGCCAATCTGACCGGCTTCACCACCATCCTCGAAGGCTGCCGGCACAACGGCTGCCGCCATTTGCTCTATGCATCATCGTCATCCGTTTACGGCTCGAACACTGAAATGCCGTTCTCGGTGCACGAGAATGTCGACCACCCGCTGAGTTTTTACGGCGCGTCGAAAAAAGCGAACGAGCTGATGTCGCATGCTTACGCGCATCTGTTCGGCCTTCCCGCAACCGGGTTGCGATTTTTCACCGTCTACGGTCCGTGGGGACGGCCGGACATGGCGATGTGGATTTTCACCAAAGCGATCCTCGCCGGCGAGCCGATCAAGCTGTTCAACAACGGCAACATGCGACGGGACTTCACGTACGTCGACGATGTCGTGGAATTTGTCGTGCGCCTCGTCGACCGGCAGCCTGCGGGCAATCCGGATTTTTCGAGTGCGTCACCAGATCCCGGCTCGAGCAGTGCGCCGTGGCGCATCTACAACATCGGCAACAACAAGCCCGTCGAGCTTCTTGAGGTCGTGCGCCTTTTGGAAGAAGCCCTCGGCAAGAAAGCAAAACGGGAGCTCTTGCCCATGCAGCCGGGCGACGTGCCTGCGACTTACGCCGATGTCGACGATCTTATGCGCGATGTTGATTTCAAGCCGGCAACGCCGATCGCCGAAGGCATAAGGCGCTTTATCGAGTGGTATCGCGCCTATCATCGTGTGTGAGCGGTGGACCGATGGCGCATTGCGGGTCGTGTTTTGCGCCCCTGGCAAGGGAGAATTTGGCGCTATTTACGCCGCTTTTAGACCCGCTGATTTGTGCTGTTGTAACGCTTTGAAAAAAAACGTGTTCGTGGCAGTTTCCGGCGAGCGGTCGCCAGCCATGACGTGCCGTGCTAGGCAGTGAATGGCTGAAGAATTGGGGCTTGGGGTAAAATCGAGACATGATGCAGGCTGCAGTAGCAAGCGCGGAGCGTCCTTTGCGCGTTGGAGTTGTGGGCGTTGGCGTAATGGGCAGCAACCATGCCCGTGTATTCGCCGGCTTGCCCGGCACTGAATTGGTAGGCGTCGCCGATCCTGATCGGAAACAAGCCGAATTCGTTGGCCGTACGTTGGGCTGTGCAGCCGTCGCAGATGTCGACGAGTTGATCGAACGTGATGTCGACGCAATCACAATCGCGGCTCCGACCCACCTGCATCGGGACATTGCGCTCACCTGTATCGGACGCGGCATCCACGTCATGGTGGAAAAGCCCATCGCATCATCGGTCGAAGAAGGGCATGAAATTATCGGTGCGGCGCGCCGCGCTGGCGTGACTTTGATGGTCGGCCACGTCGAGAGATTTAATCCGGCCGTTGAAGCGATCAAGGAAGCCATCCGGGGAGAAGACATACTGTCCATCGCCATTACCCGCGTTGGGCCGTTTCCGCCGCGCATGTCGAACGTTGGCGTGGTGATCGATCTTGCGGTCCACGATATCGACCTGATCCGTTGGTTCACGGATTCCGATATCGTCGATGTACAGCCGCAGCTCTCGAGTGCTGTAGCCGAGCGCGAAGACATCGCGCTGTTGCAGTTTCGCACGGCATCGGGTGTTCTTGCGCACATCAATACCAATTGGCTGACGCCATTCAAGGCGCGCAACGTCACGGTTGCGACACGCGGCAAATACGTAACCGGCGACCTATTGACGCGTCAGGTCACGGAGTGCTTCGGCTTCCAGCCCGACGGCAGTTATTCCATGCGTCACTTGTCGGTCGGACATGCGGAGCCGTTGCGATCGGAATTGCTCGCATTCCTGCGTGCCGTACGTTCGGGGGCCGCGCCAGCTGTGACCGGCGAGGAGGCTGTAGCAAGCCTTGAAATTGCGACGCGTTGCCTTGCCACGCGTCCGACCATGGTTACGCCGGCTAAACGAAAAGGCCCGCGCGCCGTCGTTGGCTGACGGCAGTGCGATTCACGGGCGTCCCATGAACTTGCGTACCAATTTGCCACCGATCCCATTTATTGACGTTGCCGCTCAGCGGCGGCGCTTGGGCACCGCCATCGATGACGCAGTTACCCGCGTGTTGAATCATTGCCAATTCATTCTCGGCCCGGAAGTGCGGACGTTCGAAAGCGATCTCGCTGCGTTTTGTGGTGCCGGTCACGTCGTCACATGTGCCAGTGGAACTGATGCCCTTGTGCTTGCTCTGCGCGCCATGGGCGTTGGACCGGGCGATGCGGTGCTCTGTCCGTCGTTCACGTTTTGCGCGACGGCAGAAGTGGCAGCGCTGGTCGGCGCGACTCCTGTATTCGTTGACGTCGATGCAACGACCTTCAATATCGATGCAAAGGGCATAGCGGGCGCCGTTGAGACCGCAAGACAGGCTGGTCTCAATCCAAAGGCGATTATCCCGGTCGATTTGTTTGGCTTGCCGGCCGATCACGCCGCTATCCGGTCCGCCGCCGCCGCCGACAATCTGCTCGTTCTCGACGATGCGGCGCAGAGCTTTGGGGCGACCTGTGACAATCGTCGCTTGGGTACATTCGGGCTTTGCACCGCGACGAGTTTTTTCCCGGCCAAGCCACTCGGTTGTTACGGGGATGGTGGCGCGGTGATGACCGACGACGACGGGCTGGCCGATGCGATGCGCAGTCTGCGTGTGCACGGGCAGGGAAGTGACAAGTACGACAATGTGCGCATCGGCCTGGCGTCGCGCCTCGACACGATTCAGGCCGCCATTCTGATCGAGAAACTGAAAATTTTCCCGGATGAGATTGATGCCCGAAACGCGATTGCCCGGCGCTACAACGAAGGCTTAAACGACGTCGCCATCGTCCCGAGCGTGCCGCCAGGCATGACCTCGATTTGGGCTCAATACACCATCCGCGTTCGGGGCGGGCGGCGTGATGCGCTTGCGTCCGAACTGAAGGCGGAGCGCATTCCCACGGCGATTTATTACCCGATCCCGCTTCACCGCCAGCAGGCTTACAAACAGTATCCGGTAGGCAAGGGCGGGGTCGCCGTGAGCGATCGGCTGGCCGACGAGGTCATCAGCCTTCCGATGCACGCCTATCTCGACCCATCAACGCAAGATCGCATCATCGATGCGACCCGGCGCGTGCTGAAGAAATGATCCGCGGCGGTCAGTTGCGCTTGTAAATGTCCTCGAGGCGCTCGATGTCGTCCTCGCCGAGGTAGCTGCCGGTCTGGACCTCGATCAGTTCGAGCGGGATTTTTCCCTTGTTGGCCATGCGGTGCACGGCTCCGATCGGGATATAAACCGACTCGTTTTCATGCACTGCACGAACTTGATCTCCGATCGTCACTTCGGCGGTGCCGCGCACGACAACCCAGTGTTCGGCACGGTGGCGATGCTTTTGCAGTGACAGAACGCCACCGGGAACGACGACAATACGTTTGACCTGAAAACGCTCGCCCGTGTCGATGGATTCATAGTAGCCCCACGGACGGTGCGTCCGCTTATGATCTGTCGCTTCGGGCCTTTTTTCAGCTTTGAGCTTGTCGACCAGTTGACGCACATCCTGCGCCCGTGCGCGCGGCATCACCATCACAGCGTCTGAGGTATTGACGACGATCAGGTCCTTGAGTCCCACAACCGCGGTAAGGCGGTCATGCGAATGCACCACGCAGTCGGTCGAATCCACCGTTACGACCTCGCCCTCCAGCACGTTTCCGGCAGCATCGCGCGCAGTGATGTCAAACAAGGCGTCCCAGCTCCCGATGTCGGACCAGCGGAATTGCCCCGCTACGACTGCCATGCGGTCGGTCTTTTCCATCACGGCATAATCGATCGATTTCTGCGGGGCGCGGGCGAACGCATCAGGCTGAAGGCGCACAAAGCCAAGATCATTGCCGGCGCGTGAGACAGCTTCGCTGACGGCGGCGGCGATTTCGGGCTCCAGTCGCTTGAGTTCTGAAAGCAGGACGTCTGCGCGGAAGAGAAAGTTGCCGGAATTCCAGAGATAACCTTCGCGCACATATCGAGTGGCCGTCGCGACATCTGGCTTTTCAACGAATTTCTTCACCGTATAGACGCCGTCGTTGCCGAGGGCTTCGCCGGGAAGAATGTAGCCGTAGCTTGTTTTCGGTTCAGTCGGCTTGATTCCGAAGGTCACGATGCGGCCGGTGTCGGCGATCGCTCGACCGGCACGACATGTGGCGTGGAACCCCTCGACGTCCGGAATAATGTGGTCAGCCGCAAGTGCCAGCACGACGGCCTGCGGGTCGCGGGCGACGGCAATCTCTGTCGCTGCGGCAATAGCAGGAGCGGAGTTGCGTCGCGCCGGTTCGACAACCACAGTCACTTCGACACCGACTTCTTCGGCCTGCCTGCGGGCAAAGAAATGGAAGTTCGGCCCGGTGATGACGATTGGCGTAGCGAACATCGGGTTTCGCACGCGCAGCAATGTCTCCTGGTAGGTAGACCTGTCACCTACCAAAGGTAGGAATTGCTTGGGCAGGGCATCGCGAGATACCGGCCAAAGCCGGGTCCCTGCACCGCCAGCAAGCAAAATGGGTATGATCGGCGAAGACATCGGTAGCGGCTGATTGGGCTCTTTGTTCCTGCAAGAAATTGTCTTAAGGCAGTTCTACGTATCTGGCTATCGTGATCGCCCTGTAGGTCTCAAGTCGGTTAATTCGCATTATTTTCGCCCGGGAACATGGAACCCCCGTGATTGAACGCATCCTCACCGTCGGCGGCTTTACACTTCTCTCCCGCGTCACCGGCTTCGCTCGCGACATTATATTGGCGGCGGTTCTGGGTGCCGGCCCAGTGGCGGATGCGTTCTTTGTCGCGCTGCGCCTACCCAACCACTTTCGCGCAATATTCGCAGAAGGCGCCTTCAATGCAGCCTTTGTCCCTGCTTACGCTCGCATTCGGGAAGAGGGCGGTGGCGTGCGTGCGGGACAATTCGCGGATCGCATTTTCACTTTGCTTCTCGCAAGCCAGATCGTGTTGCTCGCGATTGCGCTGATATTCACTCCGGCCGTTATCGACGTGCTGGCGCCGGGATTCTCGCGCGATCCCGGCCGCTTTAATCTCGCGGTCGAGCTGACCCGGATCACTTTCCCTTACTTGCTGTTGATTACTCTGGTGACGCTCTATGGCGGCATTCTCAATGCGCTGCAGCGTTTCGCCGCCCCCGCCGCCGCCCCGATCTTGTTGAATCTGTCGCTCATGCTCGCTCTGGCGCTGGCGGCCTTTTTCCCGACCGCCGGTCACGCGGCCGCGTGGGGCGTGCTCGTCGCAGGTATCCTGGAATTTCTGCTGGTTGCTGGCGACGCAGGGATTGCCGGAGTGCTGACTCGATTTCGCTGGCCGGAGCTTGACGCTGATGTGCGCAAGTTCTTTCGCGCGTTGGGTCCCGCCGTCGTCGGCTCCGCCGGCGTGCAGCTTGCGCTATTTGCAGACACGATCATTGCAAGCTTCCTGCCTGCAGGTTCGCTGTCCGCGCTCTACTATGCCGACCGTCTCAATCAATTGCCGATCGGCGTCATTGGCATCGCCGCCGGCACCGTCATTCTCCCCGAGATGTCACGCCGTATTGCGCACGGAGATCACCATGGCGCCGGGCAGGCGCAAAATCGCGTCATCGAGTTCACTTTGCTGCTGTCGATCCCGTGCATCGTGGCGTTTTTCATCATTCCCGATCTGATCATGCGTGCCTTGTTCATGCGAGGGGCCTTCACGGCCGCCGATGCCGAAGCGGCGGGGCGCACGCTAACGGCCTACGCTTTTGGATTGCTGCCGTTCGTTCTGATTCGCAGCACCGTCGCGACGTTTTTTGCGCGTGGCGACACGGCCACGCCTGTGAAGGCTGCATTGATAGCGGCAGCCGTCAATATTGCATTCAAAGTGCTGCTCATGGGTCCCCTGGCGCAAGTCGGTTTGGCGCTTGCGACCTCGATTGGTGCCTGGATTAATCTCGGCCTGGTCATTTGGTTTGCAGCTCGTGCGGGGCATCTCGCTCACGACGCTCGCCTGCGTCAGTCGATCGTCCGGCTGGCTATTGCCGGATTTGCCTTGACCGTGGCGTTGTTGATTTGCCACGCACCTGTCGTTCGCTGGCTCGCCGGGTGGGAGGGGCCGCGCGATCTCGCAGCCCTGGCGATCCTTGCGGCCGTCGCGTTGGTCGTTTATGGCGGGATCGTCCTGATGCTGTTCGGCTCAGACTGGATCGCGGCATTTCGCAGCAAGCGTCGCCGCTAAATTGACGTTACCTTGCGGTATTGCTTAAGGCCGCTGGTGGACATAGGTGACTGTCGACGCTATGGGGACAGGCCGTGTTTGCACCTTCCGTGCAGGAATCCATGAATTCTGAAGGTCCGGTTTCATCATTTTCTTTGATGTTTGGCGCGCGCAAGATCGCGGCCCTGCTTGCACTTGCGACTTTGGTCGCAAGCTGTGGCGAGCAGAAGCAACAGGCTGGCGGTCCGCCACCTCCGGCGGTCACGGTCGCCAAACCTGTGAAGCGCACTGTCGTCGACTACGATGAGTATGTCGGCCGATTCGCCGCCATAAATTCCGTCGAAATACGGGCACGTGTTTCGGGATATCTCGACAAGGTGCATTTCAAAGACGGGCAGCTCGTCAAGCAAGGCGATTTGCTGTTCACAATCGACAAGCGACCGTTCCAGAACACGCTCGATCAGGCGCGTGCGAATCTTGTGCAGGCGCAATCCAACCTTGCTTTCACCGAGTCCGACTACACGCGTGGTCAGCAGCTTGTGCGTGACAAGACGATTACCGATCAGACCTTCGAACAGCGCGCACAGGCATTCCGAAATGCCAAAGCGGGTGTCAGCGCCAATGAGGCGGCCGTGCGACAGGCTGAGCTCGACATGGAGTTCACGGAACTCCGCGCGCCAGTCAATGGGCGCATCGGTGATCGCCGCGTCTCGCCGGGCAATCTCGTGACCGGCGGAACCGGTGGCAACACCACGATGCTCGGCACGATCGTGTCGACCGATCCGATTTGGTTTGAATTTACCTTCGACGAAGCGTCCTATCTTCGATACGAGCGGCTCGCGAACGCGGGGCAGGATGTCGCCAGCCGAAATACCGGCGTGCAGGTGGCACTCAAGCTGATCGACGAATCCGATTTCGATCACGAAGGCCGGATGGACTTCGTCGACAATGTCATCGACCGTTCGACCGGCACCATCCGTGGCCGCGCGGTCATCGCGAATCCCAAAGAGATATTCACGCCCGGAATGTTTGCGCGCGTTCGCATCCCGGGCACGCCACCTTACGAAGCGCTGCTGGTTTCGGACGCCGCAATCGGCACCGAACAGGCGCGGCGTTTCGTGGTTGTCGTCGATGATCAGGATATTGCGCGGCTGAAATATGTAACGCTCGGCCAGGTCACCAAGGACGGTCTGCGGGCCATCAAGGACGGAATTGGCCCGAATGACCGCATCGTTGTCAGCGGTCTCATGCAGGCGCGTCCGGGCCTGAAAGTCAGGCCGGAGGACCAGGGAGCCAAGCCCCCTGGTCCTGCCGGTGCGCCGCAGGCGGCCAAATAATGGCGTGACGGTTCATGCGCATCTCGCACTTCTTCATTGACCGACCGATCTTTGCCTCTGTCGTCTCGATCATTTTCGTGATCCTGGGCGGTGTGGCGTTTTCCCGGCTGCCTGTTGCGCAGTACCCGGAGATCGCACCGCCGACCATCACCGTCTCGGGCCAGTATCCCGGCGCGAGCGCCGAAGTCGTGGCGGCAACCGTGGTGACGCCGATCGAACAGCAGATCAACGGCGTCGAGAACATGATCTACATGTCGTCGAACTCGACCGGCGACGGCCGTTTCACGATTTCCGTCAGCTTCGACATCGGCACCAATCTCGATATCGCGCAGGTCCAGGTGCAGAACCGCGTCAGCATCGCGCAGCCCCGATTGCCGATCGACGTGCGTAATATCGGTGTGACCGTCAACAAGAGTTCGCCCGACTTGATGATGGTCGTGCATCTTTATTCGCCCGACAAATCGCGCGATACGCTCTTCATCTCCAACTACGCGACCATCGAAATCACGGACACGATTACACGCGTCGACGGTGTCGGCTCGCTCATCGTTTTCGGCAGCCGCGATTACGCAATGCGCGCCTGGCTTGATCCGGACCGATTGCAGTCACTCGGCCTGACCGCCAACGACGTTGTCCTGGCGCTGCAGGGTCAGAACGTTCAGGTCGCCTCGGGCGTGCTCAACCAGCCGCCGGTGGACAAACCGGGCGCGTTCCAGATTTCCGTGCAGACGCTTGGCCGGCTCACGAGCACGGAAGAATTCGGCAATATCGTTATTAAGCAGACGGCAAACGCCGTCGTCAGAGTGAAAGACATCGCAACGGTCGAACTCGCGGCGCAGGATTATTCGACGAATTCTTATCTCGACCGTGATCCGGCAATTGCAATCGGCATCTTCCAGAGACCCGGATCGAATGCGCTTTCGACTGCTACCAACATCAAAAACACGATGGATGAACTGGCGAAACGTTTTCCGCCCGGTCTGAAATACGACATCGTCTACAACCCGACCGAGTTCATTCAGCAGTCGGTCGATGCGGTCGAGGAGACAATTGGCGAGGCCGTCATACTTGTCGTTCTGGTCGTCATCCTGTTTTTGCAGACCTGGCGGGCAGCGATCATTCCCATCGTGGCCATTCCGGTATCGTTGATCGGCACGTTCTTTTTCATGGCGATGTTCGGGTTCACGCTCAACAACCTCTCGCTGTTCGGGCTCGTGCTTGCAATCGGTATCGTGGTCGACGACGCGATCGTCGTGGTCGAAAACGTCCAGCGCAATATCGAGGACGGGCTCAGTCCGCACGATGCGGCGGTCAAAAGTATGGACGAAGTCGGCGGGGCTCTGATCGCCATCGCCCTCGTCTTATCCGCGGTCTTCATTCCATCGGCCTTCATTACCGGCATTTCTGGCCAGTTCTACCGGCAGTTCGCGCTCACCATCGCGGGCGCCACAGTCATCTCCTTGATCGTTTCACTGACGCTGTCTCCAGCGCTTTGCGCGATGCTGCTGAAGCCCCATCACGAGATGCAGGACGGGCACTGGTGGAGCAAGCCCATCCATGGATTCTTCGGCTTGTTCAACCGCTATTTCGACATGCTTACGCGCGGTTACGGAAAGCTCTCGGCAAAGCTTGTCCGCATGGCGGTGATAATGCTGGTCGTCTATGCCGGGGTCATTGCGTTCGGCTTGAACGAATTCCGCAAGACACCGGTCGGGTTCATTCCGCAGCTCGACCGCGGTTATTTGATCATCGTCACGCAGTTGCCGCCGGCGGCCTCGCTTGCGCGCACCGACGAGGTCAACCGGAAGGCCGTTGAAATCGCGTTGTCAGTCCCCGGCATTGCGCATGCCGTCAACATTGTCGGCTTCTCCGGAGCGACGTTTACGAACGCACCCAACGCGGGCGCCGTTTTCGTGACGCTCGATCCCTTCGAGAAACGGGCGGAAGATCCGCGCCAATCGGCAGCCGCGATTCAGGGACAATTGTTCCAGCGGCTCTCGTCCATCCATGATGCCTTGATTTTCGTTGCGGCTCCCCCACCGGTGTCCGGCATCGGCAACGCGGGCGGGTTCCGCATGATGATCGAAGATCGCGCAGGCCTTGGCTTTCAAGCCCTACAAGGGGTGACCTACGCGATGATGGGCAAGGCTGCTCAGACACCAGGGCTGCAGCAGGTCTACTCGCTTTTCGAAAATACGACTCCGCAGCTTTATCTCGACATCGACCGCACCAAGGCCCAGCTGCTTGGCATCAACGTGCCGGATGTTTTCGCAGCGCTGCAGATCTATCTGGGCTCGTCCTATGTGAACGACTTCAACCTGTTCGGTCGTACCTTTCGCGTGGTGGCGCAAGCCCGTGCCGACAACCGCAGCGATCCTGTCGATGCGCTGAAGATTCGGGTCCGTAACAGCAATGGCGAAACTGTCCCGCTCGGTGCGTTTACGACCATACGAACGGTAACCGGACCCTACAGGGTGCCGCGCTATAACCTTTATCCGGCGGCTGAGCTCGACGGTACTGCGGCGCCCGGCTACAGCCAAGGGCAGGCGATCAAGATCATGGAGCAGCTGGCGGCTCAGACTTTGCCGCAGGGTTTCTCTTACGAATGGACGACGCTGGCATTCCAGCAGATCCGCGCCGGCAATACAGCGACCTTTGCTTTTGTGCTGGCAGTCGTGTTCGTGTTCCTCGTTCTGGCGGCTCAGTTCGAAAGCCTGACGCTTCCGCTTGCGGTCATCCTGATCGTACCCATGTGCCTCATTGCATCAATTGTCGGCGTCGTCTTGCGCGGACAGGACAACAATATTCTGACGCAGGTTGGTTTCGTTGTGCTGATCGGGCTTGCGGCAAAGAACGCCATTCTCATTGTTGAGTTTGCAAAGCAGCTTGAAGATGGTGGCCGCAACACGTTGGACGCCGCCGTTGAGGCCGCCCATCTGCGGTTGCGGCCAATTCTGATGACGTCCTTTGCCTTCATCCTCGGGGTAACGCCGCTGGTCTGGGCGGTCGGCGCTGGCGCGGAGCTTAGGCAAACACTTGGCACTGCGGTTTTCTCTGGCATGATCGGCGTTACGGCGTTCGGCCTGATCTTCACGCCTGTGTTCTATGTTGTGACGCGTTGGCTTGCGAAACGCTTGGAATTCAAGCGCAAGCGCGGCGAAGTGGCAAAGAAGACCAATCCATAAGTCCGGCGACCGCAAATGACGATGAAGTTCGGTTTCGGCCAGCCACTGCAACGCAAGGAAGACGACCCGCTCTTGCGCGGGGCGGGGCGCTACATCGCCGACGTAGGTCCGGAAAGCCCGCTTCATGCCGTGATGGTGCGCTCGCCGCATGCTCACGCACGATTTCGCCTTCTCAACCTTGCGCGCGTTCGTGAAATACCAGGCGTTCGCCTGGTTTTGACCGCTTCCGACATTCCCGCGCTCGGCCCTTTGCCGACACCGGGCGTCGTACCGGACGTCGATATCAAGGTGCCGAACTATCCGATCCTGGCAAAGGATATCGTTAGGCACGTCGGCGATGCGGTCGCCTTCGTGGTGGCTGATAGCATCGATGTGGCAAAGGACGCCGCCGAGGCATTGGAAATCGACTGGCAGACATTGCCGCACATCATCGGCGCTGTCGCCGCGCTCAAGCCCGGCGCCGCGCAAGTATGGGACGATCGGCCCGGAAATCTCGCCTTCGAGACCGAGGCTGGCGACGCGAAGGCGACAAAAGAGGCCTTTGCCAAGGCGGCCCGCGTTGTCGAACTGACAATCGTCAACCAGCGTCTCGTCACCAATTATCTTGATACGCGCGGCGTCGTCGCCGAGTACGACGGTGAGCGCTATTCGCTGACGCTCGGCAGCCAAGGCAGCCACATTATTCGCGATATCATCGGCGGCGTCGTAATGAACTTGCCCCCCGAAAAGATGCGAGTTGTAACGCCGGATGTCGGCGGCGGATTTGGCACCAAGTTGTTCCCGTATCGCGAATATGCACTGGCGGCCGTAGCCGCCGAAAGGCTCCGCCACCCGATCAAATGGATCTGCGACCGGAGTGAGCATTTTCTCGGCGACACCCATGGACGCGACAACATCTCTACGGCGCGTCTGGCGGTCGATGAGAAGGGGCGCTTTCTGGCGCTTGAGCTCGACATTATCGCGGACATGGGCGCCTACCTTTCCTGCTACGCGCCGTACATACCCTGGCTGGGCGTCGGAATGGCCACGGGTCCGTATGACATTCCGGTCGCCCACGCTCGGCTCCGCGCGGCGTACACGAATACGGTTCCGGTTGATGCTTATCGCGGAGCCGGCCGCCCGGAAGCGTCCTACCTGATTGAACGCGTCGTCGACGCGGCGGCTCATGATCTCGACATTGCGCCGGATGTCTTGCGCCGGAGAAACCTGATCAAGCCGAAGGCGCTTCCGTACAAGACTCCGACAGGGAAGGTCTACGACTCCGGCGATTTCGCCGCTACTCTTGCGCGCGCACAGGAGATCATCGAGTGGGATGGGTTCAATAAGCGCGCCGCGCAGTCGAAACGCGCCGGCAGGTTGCGCGGTATCGGTATCGCGACGTATGTCGAGGCTTGCGGCAACAATGGTCCGGAAACCGCGAACCTTACACTCGATCGTGATGGTGGAGTGACGTTGCTGATTGGCTCGCAGTCTACCGGCCAGGGACACGCCACGTCATATTCGCAGCTTATCGCCGATCGCCTCGATCTTCCGCCCGAGCGAGTGCGCGTGATTCAAGGCGACACCGACCGTATCAAAACCGGTGCCGGCACTGGCGGTTCGAGTTCGATTCCCGTCGGTGGTGTTTCGGTCGACCGTGCAACCAAAAAGCTTGCCGAACAGATGAAAGAGATCGCTGCCGATGCTCTCGAAGCGGCGATGGGCGATCTTGAGATTGCGGATGGTTCTGTACGTATTGCGGGAACGGACCGCGTCATTTCATTCGCGGATCTCGCAGCGCATCCCAAGGCGTCGACGGAAAAATTGCAGGCGGAGGAGAAATTCAGCATTGAGCCGCCGACCTACCCCAATGGCACGCACATCGCAGAGGTTGAGGTCGATCCGGACACCGGCGCGACGCGCATCATGCGCTATGTCATCGTCGATGACTTCGGCGCCACGCTCAATCCGTTGTTGCTCGAGGGGCAGGTGCACGGGGGAGCCGTGCAGGGAATCGGCCAGGCGCTGATGGAGGACACGGTCTACGATTCCTCGACCGGCCAGCTGCTGAGCGCGAGTTTGATGGACTACGCCATGCCCCGTGCCGAACACGCTCCCGACTTTCTGTTCGAGACACGCAATGTGCCGTGCAAGACAAACCCGCTCGGCGTCAAAGGTGCGGGGGAAGCGGGCGCTATCGGCTCGTGCCCGGCGATCATGAATGCGATCGTCGATGCCCTCTGGCGCAGTCATCGGGTGCGGCACGTCGACATGCCGGCCACGCCCCGGCGGGTCTGGGAAGCGATCAGAGGGGCCCAAAAACCTCAGATTTGATTGGGGATCGTCGTGATCACAAATTCGTGATCAGGCGTCCTGCCGGGCCTCAACGGGCGCCGGAATAAGGCCTTGTAACTGGTGTTTGCCGGAGACTGGAAAAAGCTTGAAGGGAGGACTGGATGAAAGTTGTTTCCGCCTTCGCGGCGGTCGTAATTCTTGCCTTGGGCACGACCGCAGTCTCGAGCCAGCAAGACCCGATCGCTGCCAGAAAGGCAATGATGAAGTCTAATGGGCAGGCCGCCGGAAGCTTGGCAAAAATGGTCAAAGGCGAAGCCCCGTTTGATCTGCCAACCGCACAAAAGGCTTTTGCAACGTTCGAAGATGCCGCTGCCAAGATGCCCGCGCTTTTCCCCGACAATTCGAAGATAGGTGGAGAGACGACGGCTGCGCCAAAAATCTGGGAAGACATGGCGGACTTCAAGGCGAGGTTTGTCAAGTTCGGCAACGACGCAAAGGCTGCAAGTGCTTCTGTAAAGGATCTCGACAGCCTCAAGGCGACTTTTCCTGAATTTGCCAAGAACTGTGGCGGTTGCCACGAGCTTTACCGCATCAAGAAAAGCTGAGTCTGATCGCTGATTTGGAATGAGGGCGGGCCGTCCAAAAGGACGTTCCGCCCTTTCGTTTGGCGCAAAAACCGCCAAAATAGCTCTGCCGGAGAATTCAAAATGCCGCGCAAGCTTGCTGTCGTCGGAATGGTGATCGTTGTCGCACTTGCGCTGGCGGCATTTTGGTTTCTCACGATCCCTGAGACGGTCCCTGCGAGTGCGCTAGGGCCGCGCACAGCTGACCTCGCCAACGGCAAGACGATGTTCCACGCGGGCGGTTGCGCGTCGTGTCACGCAGTACCGAAACAAGAGGACAAGACAAAACTTGGTGGTGGGCTGGCGTTGGGCTCACCATTCGGCACCTTCTACGTCCCGAATATTTCTTCGGATCGTACCGACGGCATCGGTGCCTGGAGCGAAGCGCAATTCGTCACGGCCATGGTCAAAGGGACATCGCCGACAGGCGAACATCTTTTTCCGGCGTTTCCCTACACGTCGTATCAGCGGATGACTCTCGACGACATTCGTGACCTTTTTGCCTATCTGAAAACGTTGCCGCCTGTGACCGGCAAGGCCCGCGATCACGCCTTGCCGTTTCCATTCAATATCCGTCGCACGCTCGGATTGTGGAAGTTTCTGTTTCTCGATGGCCGGCCATTCACACCGAATCCTTCCCAATCGGCGCAGTGGAATCGCGGTGCGTATCTTGTGAACGCTCCCGGACACTGTGCGGAGTGTCACTCCCCACGCAACATGCTCGGAGCGATCAAACGGAACCTGCGTTTCACCGGAGGACCAAGTCCCGACGGGCAGGGGGGCGTCCCCAATATTACCCAGCAGAAGCTCAAGAATTGGACGGTGAAGGACATCGCGGACACGCTCACGACCGGCATGACTCCGGATGCGGACTTTGTCGGCGGCTCCATGGTCGAGGTCGTTCGCAATACGTCGCAATTGAGTGAGGCCGATCGCGAAGCGATGGCGACTTATGTCAAATCGCTGCCGGCAGCCGGTGGTTCTACGTCCGGAAAATAGACGCGGACATTTTGCATATTGGCCGGGGATATTTCCGGCGATCGTCGTAATGTAGGGCGAATCGTCAGCTCGCCCATGCATCCCCTCAAGGCAATCGGTCTTAAACTGATCTCTGCGTTGCTGTTTGCGGCAATGTCAGCCTTGGTGCGCCAACTGGGCGACGTCGCGCCGGTTGGCCAGATGGTGTTTTTCCGCAGCGCCTTCGCGATCGTTCCGGTCGTGGTCATCTACGCGTTTCGTGGCGAGCTGGCCTCGGCAGTGCGCACGAGCAGGCCGCTCGGGCAGCTCGGGCGAGGTTCGCTCAGCGTCTGCGGAATGTTTAGCAACTTTTCGGCGCTGACCCGCCTGCCTCTCGCCGATGCGACAGCGATATCGTTTGCTTCACCGCTCATTACGGTCGCGCTTGCCGCTGTCATTCTGAAAGAGCGCGTGCGCATCTATCGCTGGTCAGCGGTGATCGTCGGCTTTTTCGGAGTGATCGTGATGCTCATCCCGCATTTTGACATGAGCCACTACGCCGCGGCCGGTGTTGCATCGGCTGCTGCCGTCGGTTCTCTGCTCGCGCTCACCTCGGCGATTTGCAATGCCGGGACCGTCATCCAGACCCGACGCCTGACGCAAAGCGAAACCACATCGTCGATCGTGTTCTATTTCTCGCTTATTTGCGCGATTGCCGGGGCGCTGACACTGCCATTTGACTGGCATTCACCGACCTTGCGCGAGCTGATGGCACTCGTTGCGCTCGGACTTCTAGGCGGTCTTGCACACATTTTTCTCACCGAGAGCTACCGCTACGCGGCGGCCTCGGTCGTCGCACCGTTCGATTATTCATCGATGTTATGGGCGCTGCTTTTGGGCTACTGGCTGTTTGGCGAACTGCCGGACAGGCTAGTCTATCTGGGTGCCACAATCGTCACCGGCGCCGGACTTTTCGTGATCTGGCGCGAACGCCAGCTCGGCCTGCAGCGCGCTCGCGCCGCGGAAGGGCCACCGCAGGCCACCTGAACGACATTTCACTGGCGCGGGCGCCTGTGCCGGCCGTTGCGAGCGGCCTTCAGGCCCACCAGTTCACGGGTCGAAGGCATTCGCATATCGGTGACACGCTCGTCCCGTGCGAGATTTTCGATGATGTTGAGCAAGACGCTGCGCGCGACGGTGATGTCGCCTGTGCGCACGCGACGCACGGCGATCCGATTGACCTCTTCGGCAAGGGGCACCAGCTTCTGCTGCAGCCGACGGCCTTTTGCAGTCAGCAGCACATAGACTTTCTTGCGATCGCCACCCCGCTTGCGACGGGTAACGTAGCCTAGGCGTTCCATTGCATTGAGGGCAGAAAAGGTTGTCGGCTCCATCACGCCGGCCTGCTCGCTCAACTCGCGCTGGGTCAGACCGTCGCCTTCCCACAGAATGCGCAGGAACGTCCAATGTCCGAACGAAACTGAATGTTCCGCCAATCTCATCTGCAGTGCACGCACGAGCGCGCGCGTCGCATCTTTCACCAGATGCGCCAGCCGATCGTCCGGCACCGCTTCACGCCAGTGGCGCAGGATCGTATCTGTATCGGGGGAGGGGCGTGTCATTTGCCCACCTGATGACTCAGACGCACTTCGGACTTTTCACGCGACGATTGCAGGATCGCCAACAGAACCTCCAGCGTCGCCATCGCCGAGGCGCCATCATGAATCGGTGGTCGATCCCGAACGACCGCGTCATAGAGTTCATCGATGACTTCAACGCGCGGAATCTTTGGCGCCGGCAACGCGTCGAGGTGAGCTGATCCGTTCTGGTAGATCATCACCCCATTGGGGAGCGCTCTCAGATCGGCGCGTTCGCAACTCACCAGCAATGTGCCGAAATGCTGGTGTGCAAGATCCTGGCCCGCGGACAAGCGGAAGTCCGGACCTCCGTAGTTGCGTGCGTTCTTGAACGCGACTTCATCTTGCTCATTGTCGAAATGGCGTCGCGGCGTACCGGCGTAGGGCTCTTTCTTCTGCCCCATCTCGCCGATCCAGCCCTCGAATTCATCTGAATCGAAGTTGCCGTAGCCGCTATAGGTAAGGGATGCGAAGGTTCCGTTCGCGAACATCAGTAGCGCCGCATAAGCACCTTCGGTTGGTCGGGCTCTGTCCCAGGCGCCGGTTGCGGCACGCACGCTCTCGACGCGACCGCGGCCGAGCAAACGCACGATGTCGATCTGGTGTGCTGCCTGGTTGAATACCGCGCCACCGCCCAACGCCGTGTCGAGCTCCTCCGGACGGCGCGGACGGTACAGATAGTCAGTGTAGTTGATCGCATTGATCATCCGTACATCGCCGTATCGGTCGCTTTCGATCAGATCGCGCAGGTGCCGGACCGGCGCATCGAAAGAATGACTGTGGCCGACGACTAGATGCACACCTTCACTGCGAGCAGCATCGATGATCGCGGTGCATTCTTCGAGCGTCAGCGCCATTGGTTTCTCAACGAGCAGATGTTTGCGATGTTGCGCAGCAAGCGCCGCATGTCGGGCGTGCAACTGATGCGGCGTTGCCACATAAATCGCCTCAACCGCCGGATCGGCACAAAGCTCTTCAACCGTGGCGTAGGCGCGGGCGGAAAATTCCTCGGCAAAGCGTAGTCGTGCCTCGGCTCGCATGTCCGCTGCCGCCACCAGCTCGACTCTCGGGTCGGCCTTAAAGGTCGGCAGCATCACGGCAAATGCGCGCCCGAGGCCGGCTATGCCGATGCGCAATTTGCGTTTACTTGCGGTGCTCAAGCGCCAACCCTCGACAAGATCGCGGACATTCTCTACTCTGATCTTAGATATCTAAGAAAGAGCGCGCGACAGGATTTTGCAACCGCGCCGGAGGAAACGCCGCCATGATGACCACCGAGGAAAACGACCTGCTGTGTCGGGTCGAGCGCGACGCCCCGATGGGACAAATCATGCGCCGCCATTGGATCGCGGCCTGTCTCTCTGAGGAGGTCCCCGAGCCGGATGGCGCTCCGGTCAAGGTCCGGCTTTTGGGCGAGGACCTCGTTGTTTTCCGCGATAGCCGGGGTCGCGTCGGGGTTCTCGACGAATACTGTTCGCATCGGCGCGCGTCCCTGGTATTTGCGCGCAATGAGGAGTGCGGCCTGCGCTGCCTCTATCATGGCTGGAAATTCGACGTGGAAGGCAACGTCGTGGAAATGGCTTCCGAGCCTGCCAACAGCCTCATTCCTGAACGGGTCAAGCACAAGGCCTATCCGACGCGTGAGGCCGGCGGATTCGTCTGGGCCTACATGGGGCCGTCACAGGAAATGCGCGAATTCGAAGCGCCGGCCTTTGCGCCGACTGGCGATGCGCGCGTCAGTGCGACGAAGGTGCGGGTCCGCTGCAATTGGGCGCAGATTCTCGAAGGGCAGATTGATTCAGCGCACTCCTCGAGCCTTCACTCATCCGACATGGTGCCGGCGCAGGTGGACGGCGCCAAAGCGACGGAAGCCAACTGGCTTCGGCCATCGACCGACAAGGCGCCACGCTTTCAAATTGAGCGCACCAGTTATGGGTTTCGGTACGCGGCAATCCGGCGCCCGATCGTGAACGAAGCGACGCACGACTATATCCGCACCACGGTCTACATCGCTCCGTTCACCGCGCTCATCCCGCCAAACAATGTGCACAATGTTGCGACATTGCTGACGCCTGAAGATGACCACAACACAATCTTCTATTTCATCGCGTGGAATGGTCCCGACAAGATCGGGATCGATGTCGATACCTGGCGTAAATTCAACGTGCTGCAATGGGGTGTCGACGTCGACAGTAATTTTGACGGCGTTCGCACGCGCGCCAATCTCTATCGTCAAGACCGCGCTGCGATGAAGCAGGGCAATTTCACCGGCATCAGCGGTATTCCGAACCAGGATATCGCGATGTGGGAATCGATGGGCCCGATCAGCGATCGCTCGAAGGAGCGAGTTGGCGCTAGCGATGTGGCGGTGGTTGCATTCCGGCGTTTGATGGTCGAAGCGGCGCGCACTATGCGAACCAAGGGGCAGGCGATCGGCAAGTCTGAACCACACGTCAGGCAAGCGACCATCAGTTCGTACGAAGGCGTTGTACCGAAGACCACAAATTGGAGGAGTCTTGGCGGCGGAAGCGAGGCGCCACTCGAGCGCGTTGCCAAACAAGCACAAACCGCAAAATAGCGGTAAAGAAACTCAGGGAGGATACAATGAAGAAGCGTTCCCTCGCATGTGCGGTCGCTGCGTTGATGTTGTTGACGGCGACAGCATCGGCGCACGACAAGGTGAAGCTCGCAATCGGCCAGCGCGGCAACTGGGATACGTCGGTATCCGAGGTTGGCCAGCTGGCTGGAATTTTCGGCAAACACGGCCTCGAGCTTGAAATCATCTATACCAATGGCGCCGGCGAGACCCAGCAGGCGGTCATTTCGGGCAGCGTCGATATGGGCATCGCCGCAGGCGTGATGGGTGTACTGAGCGCCTATTCAAAAGGGGCGCCCGTGCGTGTGATTGGCGCGGAGACGACTGGCGCAAATGACCTCTACTGGTACGTGAAGGCAGATTCGCCAATCAAGTCTCTGAAGGACACCGACGGCAAGACGCTTGCATACTCGACGAACGGCTCCTCGACGCACGGGATCGTCACGGCCTTCATGAAGCAATATCAGCTGAAGGCGATGCCCACCGCGATGGGTGGTCCGGCGGCAAATCTGACAGCGGTCATGTCGGGACAGATCGACGTCGGTTGGGCCGCTCCGCCATTCGGATTGGATCAGCTTGATCAAAAGCAGATCCGCATCATTGCGACCGGCAACGATGCCGATGCCTTCAAAGGTCAAACGGTGCGTCTCAATATCGTCAACGCCGATTATCTAAAGGGCCACCAGGATGTGGTGGACCGTTACATGAAAGCCTATCGGGAAACCGTGAATTTCTTGTACACCGATCCCTCCGCGCTGAAGATTTATTCGGATTGGCTCAAGATTAGCGAGGCCAAGGCGAAGCGCACGCGCGATGAGTTTTTCCCACGCGCGGCGGTCGAACCGGACAAGATTGTAGGCCTGGATACAATCGTAAAGGATGCTGTCGCTTTGAAATTCACGGCGACGGAGCTTACCCAAACTCAGCTTGATGACCTGATCCGGATTCCGCCGCGATAGGAACGCCTCAGGCCTGAAAGGCCTTGAAGGTGATGATCGTGTGTGTGTCCTTAATGCCCGGGATGCACTGCACCTTCTCGTTGACGAAGTGGCCGATGTCGGTCCCCCTATCAACGTAGAATTTCACCAGGAGGTCGAAGTCGCCTGCGGTGGAATAGACCTCGGAGGCGATTTCCGCTTCGGCCAGCTGGTTGGCCACTTGGTAGGATTTTCCAAGCTCGCATTTGATCTGAACGAAAAACGGGGTCATCGGACGTCTCCAAAGCTGGCCTGCAATCCAGCAAAAACGAGGGTGGCTGGCAAGGCGCCCGGGACGGGCGCTCTTGCGTTGGGACCGCGTGCGGATTACGTATTTGAGCAGCAATCTCGTGGGGTGTCCGGCTGTTGCCGGACTGAGAGGCGTGAGCCAACCCAACGAACCTGATCCGGGTCATGCCGGCGGAGGGACTAGAGATGCATCACCCGCAAGCAGCATCGCGCAAGAGCATCGCGCAAAGTGCGGCCGAGATTTTGGCGCGTCTCCGCGTGCGTCGTCCGCGCGTACATTGCATCACAAACACGGTGGCGCAGAGTTTTACAGCCAATGCGCTGTTGGCGGCCGGTTGCTTGCCTTCGATGACCGTGTCGGTGGAGGAAGTCGGCTCTTTTGTCTCCGGTGCGCAAGGGCTGCTCGTCAATCTCGGCACTTTTGACAAAGAACGCCGTGAGGCGATGGCGATCGCCGTGGATGCTGCGCGATCGAACGCGTTGCCTTGGGTGCTCGATCCCGTATTCGTCGACCGTGCTCCGACGCGCGCTGCATTCGCACGTGAGCTGATTGCCCGGCGTCCCACGGTCGTGCGCCTCAACCATGCTGAATTTTTCGCGCTCGCCGGCGGCAAACCATCGCCGGATGCGGTGGCGACCTATGCGCGCGCCGCGCAGACCGTGGTCGGGCTTTCCGGCGAATCCGATGCTGTCAGCGATGGTGACCGGACCGCCTCAATCGCGAACGGCCATCCATTGATGGCTCGGGTGACCGCTATGGGTTGTGCCGGCTCGGCGTTGGTCGTGGCGTGTCTTGCAATAGAGCCCGATGCCTTTGTTGGCACCGCTGCGGCATTGCTGATCATCAATATCGCTGGCGAACTCGCGGCGGAAGGGTCTGCCGGACCCGGCAGCTTCGCCGCTTCAATCATTGACGCAATCTACAATCTTGATGGGCCGACGCTCATCGAACGCGCAAAGGTGAGCTGAATGGATGTTGACCTTCGCCTCTATGCTCTCATCGATCCTGCGGTCTCCGGCGGGCGCACGCTGACCGACATCGCACGCCGCGTTGCGGGCAGTGCGACTCTGGTGCAATTGCGCGACAAGCATGGTTCGACCCGAGCCATGGTCGAGGAAGCGCGCGCACTGCGTGCCGTGCTCGAGCCGAACAATATTCCGCTGCTGGTCAACGATCGCGTTGACGTCGCACTGGCGGCGGAGGCGGACGGCGTACACATCGGCCAGGACGATATGGCACCTGACGATGCGCGATTGCTGCTGGGTCGCAGCGCCATCATCGGGTTGAGCATCAAGACCGTGGAGCAGGCGAAAGTCGCGCCCCTCGATTTGCTCGACTATGTCGCGATCGGTGGGGTCTTTGGCACCACCTCGAAAGGCAATACGGCGGCGCCGATCGGCATTGATGGTCTGCGCACGATCGTGCAGGTGATCCGTGCACGGGATCCGCACTACCCCATCTGTGCCATTGCCGGGATCAATGCCAGCAATGCTGCTGACGTCATTGCGGCAGGCGCAGACGGTGTGGCGGTGATCTCCGCGCTATCGCTTGCGTCCGATCCCGCGGCGGTAGCGCAGGATTTGCGCGCATCGGTCGACAGCGGTCTCGCGCGGCGTGGACGGCTATGACCGCGATCGCACTCACCATCGCCGGATCGGATTCGAGCGGTGGCGCAGGCATCCAGGCCGACCTCAAGACCTTCGCTGCGCTGGGCGTATATGGCGCGTCCGTCATCACGGCATTGACTGCGCAGAACACACAGGGCGTGCGTGGCATTCACGATGTGCCGGCCGATTTTATCCGCGCGCAGATCGATGCCGTGTTTCCCGATCTCGATGTTGCGGCGGTGAAAATCGGCATGTTGTCGCAGGTCGCGACCATCGAAGCCGTGGCGCAAGGGCTTGTTGCTCATAGTGCGAAGAATATTGTTCTGGATCCTGTCATGGTCGCGACGTCCGGCGATCGATTGCTGGCGCCTGAAGCGGTTGAAGCTCTGCGCGAGAAACTTGTCCCGCGCGCGCTGGTGATCACGCCCAATCTTCCGGAGGCTGCGGTACTCGTCGGCGCTTCGGTTGCCCGCAACGAGCGGGAGATGGAAGTTCAGGCGCGTGAAATTCTGGCGCTTGGTGCCCGCAACGTGCTCATCAAAGGCGGACACGGTGTCGGCGATGAAAGCGTCGATCTGCTGATCGGGGAGGGCGACGTCGTGCGCCTTTCTGCGAAGCGCATCGCAACAACGAGCCTGCACGGCACGGGTTGCACATTATCATCGGCAATTGCGGCCGGGCTCGCCCGAGGGCTCGATCTCAAAAGTGCGGCTCAGGAAGCCAAGGCTTACGTCACTGCTGCCGTCGCTGCTGCGCGAGATCTTCACATCGGGCACGGTCACGGACCCTTGCACCATTTTCACGCGACATGGAGAGAGTCATGACGACGCGACGGACATTCATCGGCGCTGGTGCTGCTGCGGCGGGAATTCTCGCAGCCCCGGCGGTCGCGCAGTCGCAGATACAGAAGTGGCGCATGGTCACGTCTTGGCCTAAACGTCTGCCGGGACCGGGCCTGTCGGCTGAGCGCATCGCCGAGCGCATCCGTGTGTTGTCCGGTGGCAGGATCGACATCACGGTGCACGCCGCCGGCGAGCTCGTGCCCGCATTCGAAGTGCTCGACGCCGTCGCCGACGGTGTCGCCGAGATCGCCCATACCGCCGCCTTCTATTGGCAGGGCAAAATGCCCGCCGCCGCCTTTTTCACTACTGTGCCGGGGGGGCTGACGCCCGGCGAGCACGTCGCCTGGGTCGACGCCGGCGGCGGCCAGGCGCTGTGGGACGAACTCTACGCCCCGTTCGGCGTCAAGCCCTTCATGGGCGGCAACACCGGCGTCTGCATGGGCGGCTGGTTCCGCCGCGAGATCCGCAGCCTCGCCGACCTGCGCGGCTTGAAATTGCGCACGCTCGGCCTCGGCGGCGAAGTCTACCGCCGGCTCGGCGCAACCCCGCAGACCACGCCGCCCGCGGAAATCCTGCTGAGCCTGCAATCCGGCGTGATCGACGGCGCCGAATTCGTCGGCCCCGGCACCGACATCGCGCTCGGCCTCTATCGCGTCGCGCCGCTCTACTACTATCCCGGCTTCAACAAGCCGAACGGCACCGGCGAATGCATCGTCTCGCTGAAAATCTGGAACGCGCTCCCCGACGACCTCAAGGCCGTGATCGCGCATGCATGCGCTGCGGAAGCAAACTACGCGCTTGCCGAAATGGAGCGCCTCAACGCGCAGGCGCTTGAAGTGCTGGTGAACGAACACAAGGTCAGGCTCGCCGCCTTTCCCGACGACCTGATCGCCGCCGCGCGCAAGCAGGCAGCCGATGTGGTCGGCGAACTCGCCGGCCGCAACGCCATCACAGGGAAAGTGCATGCGTCCTACACGGCGTTCCGCGCGCGCACGGCGCCATGGTCGCGCATCTCGATCGAGTCGGTGCTGCGCGCGCGCGGCGCATAAAGTTCCCGCGCAAATGCAGACGCTTGCCCGTCAAAGGGCGCGCTTGCTAAAACTGACCTTACCGTCGGGGGCCTTGGCCAACATCAATGCGCCGCAGTCTGTCGCTCCGTTTGCGGCTCGCCATATTGGTCGCCGGCACGATTCTGCCGCTGATCGGATTTGCCGCGGCCATTGTCTACCAGCACTACAGGCAGGACCAGCGCGACGCCTTCGCCCGCGTGCTGCAGAACACGCGCAGCATCCAGCTCGTCCTCGATCGCGAGATGCAGGGCATCGTCTCCGGCCTTACGGTTCTCGCCGGCGTCGGATTCGTTGTCGCGCGGCGATTTCGAAAGCTTCCGCTCGCGCGCGAGAGCCTTTCTGGCGCAGTTCCCCGACGATCCATCGATCGTGATCGGCGATCGCGAGGGCCGCCAGGTTTTCAATTCCAGCCGACCGGCCGGCGAATCATTGCCGCCGCGCACCGTTCGCGGAAACCGCGATGAGGTTTTCCGGACGCACAAGCCGGTCTTCTCCGAACTCTTCACCGGATCCGTGTCGAACCGGCCGATCGTGACCGTCGCCGTGCCAGTATTCCGCAACGGCGAGGTCGTCTACGACCTGTCCTTCAATCCGCCGCTCGAAATCTTTCAACGCATCATCGAACAGCAGAAACCGAACGATGAATGGACGATCTCCATCTTCGACCAGCAGGGCGCCAATTTTGCGCGCGTGCCGAACCCGGAGACGACGATAGGGCGGCATGCGTCGCCCAGCCTCTTTTCGGTCATGTTCAGCGCCAAGGAAGGCCAGGCGCGTACGACCTCGCTTGAAGGCGTGCCGCTGCTCACGGCTTTCGTTCATTCCGATCTCACCGGATGGATTTCCGCAGCCGGCATCGCCGAAAAGACATTGGTCGCGCCCGCTGTGCGCTCGTTTCTGCTGACGGCGGCGATCGGCATCGCGATGCTGGGCATCGGGCTTGCCTTTGCCATTCGCATGGCGACGACGATTGCGCGCGCGGAGACGCTGCATGAACTGCTGATCGATGAAATCAATCATCGCGTGAAGAACACGCTCGCCACCGTGCAGTCGCTCGCCTCGCAAACTTTCCGCAACGGCACCGACTCGGGATCGCGCAGCAAGTTCGATGCGCGACTGGCCTCGCTCGGACGCGCGCACGATGTGCTCAGTGCAAAGAAGTGGGAAGGCGCCGACATCGGGGAGGTCGTCGCAGCGACGCTCGAGCCCTTTGCAAGCGCGAGTCCCCATCGCATCGCCTTCGATGGCCCTTCGGTGCCGATGTCTTCGCGTGCGGTGGTGATGCTGTCGCTCGTTTTGCATGAGCTGGCGACCAATGCGTCGAAATATGGGGCGTTGTCCGGATCCAGCGGGTCGCGTGACCGTGAGCGTGGGTGCTTGAGCCGCCCGATACGGTGAAACTCAATTGGCGTGAATCGGGAGGCCCGCCGGTCGGCAAGCCGGATCGTGTCGGTTTCGGTTCCACCCTGATCGAGAAGGGTTTTAGGGCGCAGATGGGTGGTTCGGCCATGCTGCGATTTGAGCCGGACGGACTGACCTGCGCGCTCGAGTTTCCTCCGCACTGATAATCCGGCGGGTTTCCCTTATTGCCGAGCCGACGCGCGATGTGCGAGCGTCTACGTCACTTTGATTGGCTTCGCTGTTTTTCGTTCGGAGACGTTCAAAGGAGGTACACGTGGCTGAATCCGTTTACAAAATCATCACATTGGTCGGAACCAGCACAGAGTCCTGGGAGAAGGCGGCCAAGGCCGCCGTGCAAAGGGCAGGGAAGACATTGAGAGATCTGCGGGTCGCGGAGATCGTCCAGCTGGACATGCAGCTCGACAACGGAAAGATCGAGGCCTATCGCGCGAAAGTCCGGGTCTCGTTCAAGTTCGAGGGCAAGGACTAAAAACCAGTCCTTCCCACGAACGGCACGGACAGGAAAATAATCCTTGACAGCGTAACGCTGCAGGGATAGCTTTGCCTTAAGGTCGGCTTGCCCGAACGCATACGCGCGTGGCAGCCGGCCTTTTTCATTCAGACAGATAGATTTTGGAGCTTCGCGAATGGCGAAACGAAAGCGCGCAGCCGCGCGCCGCGGCCTGACGTCCCGCAAAATACCCCACAGGACGCCACAGACAGATGCACCGGAAATCCACTTACCGCGCTCGCGCAGACCGACCTACACGCCCGAACTTCTGGCGCAGGCGCGCCATGATTTCGAGCACACCGAGAGATCAAAAGAGAGCATCGCGTTCGACCTTGGGGTCGCGCGGTCCACTCTTAGCAACATGGCGGTACGCGAAAAATGGAAGCGCCATGTGCCGCCGCCGCGCGGTCTGCCACCCGCGGTGCATCTGCGGCGCGAAGCCGAGATGCTCGAAGCAAGCGTGGCGGTTCCCCCGCCCGAAAACATTTCGCCGGCCACAACGAACGGGCAGGGCGCGATGCCGGCGATCGGCGACACTGTCGAACGGCTCTATCGCGCAGTCCGCGATGAACTGACGGCGGTGGAAAGCTTGCGTGCGCGGCTGAAAAACGAGCCGCAGGGCACGCAGGACGCTGAGCGCACCGCGCGCACGCTTTCCAGTCTGACCGAAACTTTGCAGAAACTGCAGCGCCTCAAATGCGCCGCTCCCAATACAGGATCCCAGGATGACGACTTGCCTGCCGATATCGATGAATTCCGTACTGAGCTTGCGCGACGCATTGAAGCATTCGTCGCAAGCCGGATTGGTCGCGGAGATGCTGAGAGACCCGCAGATTCTCCGCTGCATGCAACGGTTCCACGGTGACTTCATCGCGCTCGCGCACCCGCATCAGGAACCGCCTTCGCGTGCGAACAATGGCGATCATTGGACGACCTGGCTGATGCTCGGCGGCCGTGGCGCGGGCAAGACGAGACTAGGCGCCGAATGGGTGCGCGCGATGGCGCACGGGATTCGTCCTTACGCTGATAGACGATCGCTGCAGATTGCACTCGTCGGCGAAACCGAGCACGACGTGCGCGAGGTGATGATCGAAGGTCCCGCAGGTCTTCTGCAGATCTCGCCGCGCCGCGAGCGCCCGGAGTGGACCGCATCGCGTCGGCGGCTGGAATGGCCGAACGGCGCGGTGGGTTTCGCCTTTTCCGCGGAGGATCCCGAGCAGCTGCGCGGGCCGCAGTTCGATGCGGCATGGTGTGACGAACTCGCCAAATGGCGTCACGTCGATGCCACCTTCGACATGCTGCAATTCGGCTTGCGCCTGGGACAGCGTCCGCGCCAGCTCATCACCACCACGCCGCGGCCGATCCCGTTGATCAAGCGTCTTATCGTCGATCCGCGAACGGCCGTGACGCGGGCGTCGACGCACGCCAATGCCGCGCACCTGTCGCCGGCATTTCTGGACGAAGTGCTTGCCCGCTATTCGGGGACGCGGCTCGGGCGGCAGGAGATCGATGGCGAGATCATCGAGGAGCGCGTCGACGCCCTGTGGACGCGGACACTGATCGAGGCTTCGCGCATTGCCGGCGCGCCACCGCTCATGCGCAGTCGTTATTGGTATCGATCCACCCGGTTCGGCGCGTCCGGGCGCCGATGCATGCGGAATTGTTGCGGCCGGCATGGCCGAGGACGGACGCATCTACGTGCTTGAGGATGCGACCGTCGCCGGTCTCTCGCCCTCCGGCTGGGCCACGAAGGCGGTGGCGCTTTTCCGCAGGCTCAATGCCGATGCGATGGTCGCTGAGGTGAACATGGGAGGCGACATGGTGCGCGCCGTGCTTGCGCAGGTCGACCCCGCAATTCCTCTGCGCACCGTACACGCGACGCGCGGCAAATGGGTGCGTGCCGAGCCCGTCGCCCTGATGTACCAGCAAGGCAAGATCAGGCACGTCGATCCGCCCATGAAAGCGCTTGAAGACGAAATGTGCGATTTCGGCATGGGCGGACTTTCTTCGGGCGCTTCGCCCGACCGCCTCGATGCAATGGTCTGGGCGGTGACAGAGCTTATCACGCGCGGCGTCCGCGGACCGCGGATCAGAATGCTTTGAGGAAAATCGAAAGACACGATCTCTCAATCGATTGAAGGCTGCCCCGGGCTCGGCACTGGCGGCTGCGGCGGGTCACCCGGCGGGGCTGGCTGTGGAGGGTCGCCCGGCGGCATCGGTCTTTGTCCCGTGATCGTCATGACTGCGCCTCACCTTTGGCTAGGGTCGCGCGAATCCCCAGAAAGCCGTTAAGCGTTCGTTGCTCGTTGCCAATTTATCGTCTCTGCGGACCCCGTGACAGGCGACGCAGCACCCCCGATCAATGAGTTCACGCCTGGAGGGGATTAAGCCGATAGAGTATTCTTTCTTCCGCGGGCCCAAATAATTCATCAGCTAACACACGAAATCGCGCTCACCGGAGGAAACTGTCATGCATATGTCTGCTGAAAGTCTGCTCGTTATATTGTTCATCGGCGCTGTTGCGGGCTGGCTGGCCGGCCAAATCGTGCAAGGGACAGGCTTTGGCTTGGTTGGCGACATTATAATTGGAATTGTCGGCGCCTTCATCGCCAGTTGGCTATTTCCGCAACTCGGTATTCGTCTTGGTGCTGGCATTGTCGGCGCCATCATCGCCGCCACCATCGGGGCCGTGCTGCTGCTCGTTATCGTGAGGCTGGTTCGGCGAGGCGGGCGTTGGTAGCCGGGCCTTTGCGCTTATGGGTTAGCTTGTGCGCCCAGTGAATAAAATCATCAAACTTATGTTTGACGGACTGCCATGGCGGCAACGCCTGGAGCCAAGTCAGCCATTCAGAGGCAAAATTGTAAATCCACGCGAACGCCTTGATCGTCATTAGCTTGTCTCGTCCAATATGAAATATCCGTTCTACAATCGTAATTTTCAGAATTTCGCCAATGATAAGGACCAGCACGCCGAATGTGACGTGCCCTGATGCGAGGAAGTAAGCGCTCAATGGCTTGACAGGTTCCAGCAAAACGAGAGGGACCACAAACAACGCCAACGTGGAATAGGGGCCAAGCGAAGCGATCCACGACGCAATAAATTTGAACAGTTTTAGGTTTGCAATTTTCCTTAAGAGCGGTTTTAGGATCGATAGAGCTAATGCATCGATGACAAAGTAGACGGCCGCCAACACGATAACGAACGGTTCCAAAAAGGCTTTGAGAATTGTTCGCGTCATAGAACCCACACGGTAGTCCCTGACAGGATTGTTCAATGCATTGCGACGCGCGGGGCCCCAGCTGTGGGCCCCCACAGGTTTTGCCATCCGGCAATAGCGCTAGAGACGTTCCTCGCCATTTCGCAGATCGCGATCAGGTTGATCAATCTGGTTTCTTTGCATGCGGTCGCGCTTGTTGGCTTCGTAACGTCCGATAGCGCAGCCAGCCGCTGCTCCCAATAACCCATGGTGTCCCGAATAGTGCCCTGCAACGCCACCGACTGCAGCGCCCTTAAGACATCCCTTTGCGTCCGCACCAGTAGCAGCGCCCAGCACGATTAGAACGGATGCCCACGCGGTAAACGCCTTCATTTCCGCCTCCAATTCGTTCGCCGATGACAATCCGTGCCGAGGACAATCGTTCCGGCAATGTCCGTTAGTGGCACTTAATGGACGTTCCGACCGAGGCTCTCAATGTCTGCTTTCGGAGGTAAAGCGGACATGTTTTGCGGCGCATATGTCCGCTATCGGACTTAGCGGACATCAGCTTGTGCGCTGCATATGTTCGCTGATGACCCAAAGCGGACATCGACCAACGCCGTTTAGAAAACCGATTTTCCCTTTCCCAGCACAGTTTTGAGCCGCTACGATACCCTGTCCTGACCTTCAGAGGCGGCAATGAGACGGCGCGATTTCATCACGCTTCTCGGCGGCGTAGCAGTTACACAGCCTTTCGCCGCGCACGCGCAGCAAGCACTTCCCGCGATAGGGATTTTACACGAGGGGTTACCGGCGCCGTTGTCGCTGACAGTTGCTTTTCAGCAGGGGCTGATTGAGGGGGGTATCAGCCGGGGCAGCAGTGTCAAAATCGAAAACAGTTCGGCAGACGGTCAATACGGCCAGCTCCCAGCGTTGGCGGCGGAGCTGATAAGCCACCGCGTAGGCATTATCGTTGCCGGTTACCTCGTTGCCGCGCGCGCAGCAGAGGCTGCAACTCAGACGGTTCCTATCGTATTCATTACGGGTAGCGATCCAATTGCAGCGGGCCTTGTATCGAGCCTTAATCGCCCGACCGGCAACGCCACAGGGGTTGCGTTCTTGTTCACTCGATTGGGCGAAAAGAATCTGGCCACGTTACACGAACTCGCCCCAAACGCTGCCGTAATCGGTGCGCTCGTCAACCCGAATAACCCTAATGCAGGCCCTCAGACGAATGACCTGCAACAAGCGGCCCGCGCCCTTGGATTGCAGCTCGTCATACTTGCGGCCGGTAGCGATCAGGAGATTGACGGCATCTTTGCCACATTAGGAGAAAGGCAAATTCAGGCGCTGCTCGTTACTGCCGACGGGTTCTTTTTCGGTCTCCAGAGTAAGCTCGCCATATTAGCGGCTCGCTACGCGATGCCCACGTTCTATCCGCTGAGTGATTACGTCGCGGCAGGCGGCCTGATTAGCTATGGCGCCAACCTTTCAGAGTCATGGCGCCAAGCGGGCAACTACGTCGGAAAAATTCTCAAGGGCGCAAAGCCAAGTGAGCTGCCGATCATGCAATCATCAAAATTCGAACTTGCGATCAACCTTAAAACAGCAAAGGTGCTCGGCCTCACTGTGTCGCCGGGACTGCTCGCTCGAGCCGACGTGGTGATCGACTGAAACAATGTCCGCTTTTGGCACAAAGCGGACATTGTCTTTTCAGAGTGCTAACCTAACCCGGTACGATGCCCTGTCCTGAGCCTCGGTGGAGACAATGAGACGACGCGAGTTCGTCACGTTGGTTGTCAGTGCGGCGGTTTGGCCTGTGGTAGCTCGGACGCAGCCGACCGATCGAATGCGGCGCATCGGAGTTCTTGCATCTTTCACAGAAACGGACCGTGGCCAGCAGAGCTGGCTGGTAACCTTTAAGGCCCGGCTCCAGGAACTCGGTTGGACGGAGGGCCAAAGACTGCAGATTGCGACCCGAGTTGCCGAAGATGTCGAGCGCATGCGGATATTCGCTGCGGAGTTGGTCGCGTTGGCACCAAATGCCATCCTTTCCACAACTTCAACAACAGCACGCGCGCTTTTGGACGTGACTTCTACCATCCCAATCGTTTCGGCCGTGATCGGCGACCCCCTTGCACTAGGCTTTACGAGGAGCATGTCACGGCCAACCGGCAATATAACCGGATTCACGACGTTCAATGATACAGTCGCTTCCAAACGGCTTCAGCTGCTTCGAGAGATGCTCGGGACAATGAGCAAGACGGCCCTCATGTGGGTGCCCGTCAACCCGCAGCAGGTACTACTGGCCAAGCAGACTGAAGAGGCGGCGAAACGTCTGGATATTGAGCTACTATCACTGCCGCTAAACAGCGCTGACGATATTGTGCCAGCGCTGGCCAAAGCGAGTATTGCACAAGCACAGGCTCTAGTCGTCGCAGCCGACCCACTCACACTGACTAATGCTCGCGCGATTATCGATGGATGCACCACGCGGGGTCTGCCGTCTATGCACAGCTATGTATTTGAAACGCGAGCGGGTGCGTTGATGTCTTACGGCGTCGATCTTTCTGACAACTATCGCCGTGCTGCCGGTTATATCGACCAAATTCTGAGGGGAGCTAAAGTCGCCGATCTGCCTTTCCAAGAGCCGACACGTCTCACGCTATCAATAAACTTGAGCACAGCACGGTCCCTTCGCATCGCCGTGCCCCCATCGCTGGTCGCGCGCGCCGAAGAGGTCATCGAATAGCCGACTAACTGAGTTTGCCCCGATGTCCGCTATTGGCACTTAGCGAATGCGAGCCAACCACATCGGCGCGCCGCACGTAGAACAAGATGGGTGATCTATGAACGCCGTCTGAGGATTTGAAATATCTGATTGCGGCACTTATGCCTCCCGTTGCTGGCCTACAACCGTGAACGTAATTTATGCGCCGTCGTTTTCGCCGCCATTTAAATTTGACATAGGCGGTCGGCACAGCTGTGGATTTTGCGCTGCACAACCATGATCCCGGAACTGCGCAAGGACATCTGGCGGTTGATGTGAAAAAGTAGCACCACTGTCCACGGCAGTATCGGTGCTCGGACATGGGCTAGTGCAATGCACATGTCTGCTAATGACCCAAAGCGGACACGCAGTGCAATGCCATTTTGCCCAACTGAAAAAGTTGGTGGGACATTGCCGCTTAAGTTGGTACCGGCCGCCTCAATATCGAGAGCGCGGCGGGGGCAAAGGGGAATTGAGCTGCTGCTGGCAATTTGCCCCTGCGGTTCCTCAAGTGGGGGTCCCGATCCCTTGCTCAATTGTAATAGCATCAGCAGGGAGTACCCTCTCTGTGACTTAGGTCACAGCATACTGCCAGCCGTCGCGTTACTCTTTCTAACAATATATGGGAGGCGATCATGACTACCCATTCAACGATCAGGACGGTGTTGCGGGCGTTGGTCGCTGGACTCTTCGTTGCCGGCTTAACAGCCGCGTGGCCATTGTCTGCCGAGGCAGGCAAGAGCGGCGGCGGCGGAAAAGTTCAAACTCACGATATGTCCTTCACGAAGAAGGTTGATAGGGCCTCACCGGTACTTGGCCAAGCGACGACGAAGGGTACACACATCCGCAATATTCACATTGACCCGGGCGCGCCCGCGGGCAAGTGAAATTCGATGATGGTAATGGCTCGGCGAGTTGGGACTACTTTGCCGGTGCAGGAAGCGGAAAGCGCATCAGGTAACCGGTGCAGAAGATGAATTAGGGTTCTATGTCCGCTACCGGCACTTAGCGGACATCGCCTTGTGCGCTGCATATGTCTGCTTTTGACCCAAAGCGGACATTTCGCCTGCCATCCGCGAGGCGGAAAGTTGCACGGAGCCTTTGATAATTCCCGTACCTGAGGGATATGTTAATGCAATCGGCTATGAGCCCGCCCTGTGTCTAAAGAGCCGGTTGTTGAACGCCAATCCAGTGACGGTCAGTCAGACGACTTGACCGGCCGCGCCCTCCGTCTGCGCATTCGCCAGCAGGAGTTGCTTGCCGAACTCGGTGTCCTTGCCCTGCAGGGCACGAGCTTCATTGAAATGCTCAATCACACCGCCAGAGTGACGGCGGAAGGGCTGGGGGCGGAATACTGCAAAGTGATGGAATACATTCCGGCTGAGAACAGGCTTCTGGTTCGCGCGGGTGTCGGCTGGGGGGAGGGTGTTGTCGGGAATGCCACGGTCGGAGCCGACTTGGCCTCGCCGGCAGGTTATGCCTTGCGCACGGGCAAGCCCGTAATTTCCAATCATCTCGAAAACGAGCAACGATTTCGTACGCCCGAGTTGCTCGTAGAACACGGCATTCGTCGTGCGATGAATGTCATTTTGCAAGGGGATGGCTCGCCATTCGGCGTGCTCGAAGTCGACAGCCAATCCGAAGGCGAGTTCAGCGAGCATGACATCGCATTTCTGCAAGGTGCCGCTAACATCCTCGGCATGGCTATTGAGCAGCAGCAATACCAGCGCAAGCTACAAGCCGCTCTCGAGCGCCATCAGATTTTGCTTAAGGAAGTGAACCACCGGGTCAAGAATAGTCTGCAGGTAGTCTCCAGCATGCTTTACCTGCAAGCGAACGACGCTGGTGACCCGGCATTGAGTGACCGGCTAAACGAAGCATCGACGCGTGTTTCGACGGTCGGCCGCGCCTATGAGCGCCTCGCCTACAACGCTGACTATGAGAGTATTGGTCTTGCCTCCTACTTGCGGGAAGTCATTGGAGACCTGGAGACCGCAGTTACGCCCTGTAAAGTACAATTAGAGGCGCCCGAGGAAATTCAGTTCGCGGCGGATCGTGCCATACTCGTCGCTCTTATCATCAATGAATTAGTTTTGAATGCCGGCAAACACGCTTATCCGAATTCTTCCGGCGGATCGATCTGGGTGCGAGTTGTTCGAACGGAAAAGGACCTCGTTCAAATTTCTGTCCGTGATGAAGGTGTCGGCTTGCCTGCCGGCTTTGACCCGCCGACGAGCAAGCGGCTCGGCTCGCGCCTAATCAATGCGCTGGCGAAGCAGTTGGGGGCCGAGCTAACGCGGCCCGTTTCCGCCATTGGCGCCAATTTTTTGTTGCTTATTCCATTAAATTCGGCTGCTGCGAGTTAATTACCCCGGCGCGCGCGAGGAGTTTAGTTTCATGGCGTTCCGGAAAGGACTGCGAGATTTCAAATTTCGCGATTGATGTCGCTATTGGGGGCAAAGCGGACGCTGGGACTATCGTCCAACTCGTCCGTCAGCCTAATGTCAAATAGGCTTGCCTTAGACGTCATCCGAGATGACCGAATGAAGGAGTTTGCGATGAAAGCTGCGTTGCCATTCACACTAATTGCGCTGGCGGCGATCACGGTCGCGCACGGACAGGCGCCCTCCAGCGATGCCATCGCCGTTACACCTGACACCTTTATTCGGGCTGAAACTGATCTCTATTTCAGCGCCGTGGCGCTTAAGAACGGTGGCTTCGGTAAGCTGTTCTTAAGGCGCGACGTGTCGCCCGTCGATCAACAGGACGTAATTCGCCAAAACCGCGACACGCTCTACGGATCGGGCGTATTCGACCTCAATGCCGGTCCGGTAACGGTGACGCTGCCGGACGCCGGCAAACGTTTCATCTCGATGCAGATCATCAATCAGAACGAATATACGTGGCCCGCCATTTACGATTCGCAGCCGCACACCATCACGAAGGAGCAAGTTGGCACGCGATACGTTCTGCTCGCATTCCGATTCTGGTCGACCCGAACGATCCGAAGGACCTACAGCAAGCGCGAGCCTTGCAAGACGCAATCAAGGTCGAGCAGCCCGGCGGCCCCGGCAAGTTTCAGGTGCCGAAATGGGATCCGGTGAGCCAGAAGAAGATACGCGACGCGCTGTTGGCCTTGGCAACGACAGTTAATGACACCAGCCGTGCATTCGGGACCAAGGAACAGGTCGACCCGGTGCAGCGCCTCATTGGCGCAGCCTCCGCTTGGGGAGCCAACCCGCCTAAAGACGCGATTTACCTGAATGTCGTGCCAGCAAAAAATGATGGCACCACGGTTTACAAGCTCACCGTTAGGGATGTGCCTGTAGACGGTTTCTGGTCCGTCAGCCGCTACAATGCGCAAGGCTATTACGAGAAGAACGCGTTAGATGCCTACGCAATCAACAATATTACGGGAAAGAAAAGCGCTGATGGCTCGGTTGTCATTCAATTCGGTGGCTGCGATGGCAACATTCCAAACTGTCTGCCAATCGGGAAGGGCTGGAACTACATGGTACGGCTATATCGCCCACACGCCGAAATCTTGAACGGCAAATGGAAATTCCCGGAGCCGCAGGCGGTCAATTAGTCGCTCGATGTCCGCTATTGGCACTTAGCGGACATGGGCTTTTGCGCTGCACATGTCTGCTTATGACCCAAAGCGGACATGAGCAAATTGAGCCCTCGCTCCGGACCCTTCGGGTGTTAACGCGCGGCGGCGCTCTTGACCTGCGCGGCAAGGTCCATGAACGCATGTGAAGCGATGGCCGCTGACAAGCAAACGACAGCCATTTGTGCGACGCCGCCGATGACCAAACTGATCATCGCCGGCGCCGAGCCGATGACACGAACGCCAGGCCCGAGCTGGATGACGATGGTGACAATGGCGAAAATCCAAGGCATGAGCGCGAGGAGGAAGATCGCGAAGATGCGCAGCCCCTGACCTTTGCTGTCAGCGAACGCATGCGCGGCGGTGGCGCCGGGTGCTTCCACAGCAATGGCCGGATAGAGAATTGTCAGCCGCAGCAGCACGGCGGTCGCAACGATCAGCGCGATCGCGAAAGGGATGGCGGTGGCCTGCGGGGAGTAGCCGAGCGTCTGCAATGCGCCTAGCAGGGTGTAAGGTAGTCCGGAAAAGGCCCTCAGTCCGAACAACCAAATGAACATGAAGCGAAAAGCCGGCTCCCCAATATCGAGGACGTAGTTTGGGGTAACCTCGCCGAGTATGACGAAGCGATAAATCGCGATGACAATCGGTGTAAGCAGGAATGCCCAAACCGCGTCCTGTAAAAGACCCAAGGCTTCACCAGAAAGCTCCTGATCCCACAAGCGATGCGGCACAAACTCTGCGGCGACTGGGATCGCGAGTAGGATGAGGAAGCCGCTGATGATGATCGTGTGCAGGGGAAACAACAGCCGCCAGCCGTCGCGGTATGCCGCCAAAAGCGTCGGCACTATCGGCAGGCGGTATTCTTTCACGGCGGTATGCCCCAAAATCAAAGACTAGCGCTAAGCATTATCTCGCAAAAGCCCGTCCCGGACCTCATTCGCGTCCCGGGGTTTTCACTTGGTAGGAGCCAGACTGTCGATGTCTGCTTTTGACCCAAAGTAGACATTGGTGCTCGGCTTAATGCCGCTTTTATGCGTAGCCCGATACGATGCATCGTCGTCAGCGTGGGGGCAGGCAATGAGACGGCGCGAATTTATCAGGCTGGTGTCTCGAAAAAGCTATGCCTGTCTGTGCTCGGTCGTCGTGTCAGGATCAGAGGAAAGATCATGATCATCCGTATGTCGACTGTGCTGTCAGTCGCATCATTGATTGCCGCGTTCGCCGGCCCAGTCGCGGCAGGCGAGTGGGCCACCAAGGAAGACGCAATTGCCATGGTGCAGCGGGCCAGGGTCTTCATTACCCAGCAAGGACGAGAAAAGGCCTACGCGGAAATTACAAAAAAGGCCGGACAGTTTCACGATCGAGATCTTTACATCACCGTCCTCGATCTCGATGGCAAGATCCTCGCGACCGGCCAAAGCAAGAATCTCATCGGCAGGAACCTGATCAACGCTAGGGACCCCGACGGCAAATTGTATATCAAAGAACGCGTCGAGTTAGCGCGCCAGCAATCGGCTTTTTCGCAGAATTACAAGTGGCTGAATCCGGCCACCAAGGAAACCGAACCCCAAGAAACGTATTGTGAGCGGCTGGACGATATTGTGGTCTGTGGAAGCGTCTATAGTTTCTAATCGAACGCGCGCTCTTGGCGCACAGCGGATACAAGTAGACTGATGTCCGCTATTGGCACTTAGCGGACATCTGCTAGTGCACTGCACATGTCCGCTTTTGACCCAAAGCGGACATCACGCGCACATACCATCACACGCAACGCATTTCATCGAAAACATGGCCATGTGTCGCGTATAGCTTGCATTACTCCTGTTTGTGCGTTTGCACTCCAGTTTTCAAGATGTTGGTCTGCCCAGTCACTGAAGGCTTCAACCATTGCGTCATTTGAAACAAATGATTTTGGACATGCAGAAAGAATAGATGTCGTCACTAAATCAGTGGGATGTTTAACCTCTTTCAATGCGAGTCCATTCGTAAAGACCCGACGTGCTACACTGGAAACAAATTCCAAACAAAAAACTCTACCAAGACCTCCTTGTACCCCTTTGCACTGTTTGTATAGATCTTGAACATTCCATTCAAATTGCTCAAATTCTGCAAATGTTGGAACTGGAGCGATCGTTGAGAGGACAACGGCCGCTCCCATCAGCATTACGCGAAGTGATCTCGCGCTCATCGCTGCCTGATCTCAGGCGGGTATGGCGATGGCTAATACGAGAAACAACGCTAGCCCGCCGAGCATGACAATTTGCTCAATGCGGCTGTATTCGAGTTTGCGAGACATTTGACGCACCCCTATTCGGGCACATACCAATTCACACACTGCAGATATTAGTGTACCGGCCGCGGCGTCCCCCCTTTGTGAGCTAACTCACACAACAGCTACCTCCTTCATGAAAACGGCACCTTTGCCAGACTTCTCGCGCTGGCTACCGCGTACGGGGTAAAGCGGACATGACTTGTTGCGGTGCGGACGTCCGCTTCTGACCCAAAGCGGACATTGCATGGTCAGATCGCCATTCGCCGGTGGTCTCGATTGTGTTTTCCAAGACCGGTCGCCTTTGATGCAGATCAATCAACGGTCGAAGTTATCGTCCACAATGCATTATGGTGAAAAGTATCCTGGTAATTTGTACCGCAGTGCTTCTCTCCGCGACGGTCGCGATGGCGCAACAGCGAGCCTCCGCCCTAGCGGCAGACGATCCGATGGCAGCAGTGCGCAAGTACGTTGATGCCTTCAACCAAGGTGATGCGGCGGGAATGGCGACGACTTTCGCTATCCCGGGGTCGATCCTTGACGGGATGGCCCCGCACGTCTGGCAGGGGCCAACAGCGACGCAGGATTGGTACAGAGATGTGTTGGTTGAGGGTAAGCAACATGGTGCTTCGGGTTATTTCATCACTCTGAGCGAGCCGCTGCACAACAACGTCACCGGCGACAACGCGTATGTCGTTGTTCCCGCAACCATGACCTTCAAAGTGCGCGGCGAGCAGGTGACGCAATCCGGCGCAGTATTCACAGTGGCGCTTCGCAAGTTGGCCGATGGGTGGCGGATAGCGGCCTGGGCCTGGGCGAAAGGGATCCCTCGATAATTAGGCGAGACGAATGTCCGCTTATGGCACTTAGCAGACATTCGTTCACACGCGCACGATGTCTGCTTTCGGAGGCAAAGCGACATTATCTATCTAACTTGGTACAAGCTTGGTGAGTGCGTTGCGGCTGGTGCAAATGCCCCATAGTCGGTGGCATAGAGCAATAGGCCCGCACAAAAAGTGAGCGCCGCTGCGATGATCATGTATCGCGCCGACATGGCGTGAAGTTACATAAGTTGCAGCCACCGTCACCGTCTATCGTCAATGACGTGGTCAATTTTTTTGGCGCTGTGCGCTGATTACATCGGCGCTGGTATTTGCCTGCGTCAGTTTTCATCCGAAGAAATCAAAATAAAAATCGTATAACGAGCCTCCATCCATCCGCGAACAAACGCGAACGGTTTTTGATCCAGATCAAAAATCCCATCGGGGCTGGCTGACACAGAATGTCCGCTATTGGCACTTAGCGGACATGCCGAGTTGCAGTGCGCATGTCTGCTTATGACCCAGAGCGGACATGGGCCCTCACGTAGATCTGATCTCCGTCACTCCACCGGGGCGTGAGGCGCGCGGTCGCGAGCCAAACCGCGACGATGACTAGCGCTCATGGCAAATTGGTAGGCCGCACCGGCCAATTGCCGGGGCAGTCCGCGTAATTGCGGAGACAGTATTTCCACTTGCCGCAAGTACAGAGAGGCGGCTTCGGTGCTTCCTGCACTGGCTTTGGAAACATTCCAAGGATGTACAGGATAATAACCACCACATTGAGCAGCAGGTAAATAACGAGAGACAGAAACACAAAATGCAACGCTATGCGTGCTACGAAATACCACGTTATTAGTTCGGTGGCATTTCCGCTTGCGTCAGTCATTTTCCGTTGTGTCCGGAATGAAGGCTATCACCGCACCGGACGATTATAGGCCCCTGCTGGCCCCGTCGCAGGGGCGCGGTCGCTAGCGGCAGCTGGCGCAATCGAACCCAATAAAAATCCGAGCAACTGGGTGGCTGCCGGACGCCTAATTACCGCACGGCGACAACCTCTCATTTTAGTAGCCGAAGCTGCCGCCAGAACCGACGTGTAAAGCGGACATCACGCAGACGGCCGCGACGGTATTTCCGTGTGCTGATCTTCTAGTCCGGCCTCGAATGCGAAAGCTTTGGCGGGGAATCACAAGACCGAGCCGGGTCCGATCGTTTAGACAGCAATCAAAATTAAAAAGCAGAGCGCCGGGATAGTTGCCTTGGGGGCTGACTGGGACAGGGGTAACCACCTCCGGCCCGCTCGCTAAAACATCAACTCCGCCGCTCACTCGGCGGATTTTTTTTGGACACCAAAAATAATGGAAGCCGAGAAACGCTACCGAGGGCCACGACTGCCAGTTGTCTGCGCTGAATGCGAAGACGAGTTGGACCTAAGCCGGAGCGGGCACCCGTTCTGCACCAACCGTCTGTGCAAAGACGGGTTCGATGTCAGGCCGGATTGGCGATTTGTGCCGCTGCCAAACCTTTTAACGGAAGAGCAAAACCTACAATGAAAGAGTTTGTGCCCTCTCCGGTGCAACGTCGCTTACGAAACTTTAATCCCCCAGACATGGGCCGTTCAGGTGAAGTGATTAGATACAGGAAACCAAGAAACGGTGGTCATGCGGCGATGACGCTCATCGGAAAACCCCTGCAATACGCATCCCAGATCTGGGAAAAAATCTGGCTTGCGTTGTACGATCCTTACCGACCCGAGCAGCACTACATGCGCGGCCCCGGCCCAAAAAATCGGGCCAAAGCATCGAACGTAAAAGTCGGATAGTTGGTCTGTCTTGAATGTCCGCTTTTGGGGGTAAAGCGGCAGTAGCGATTGCACTGCGAATGCTCCTCATGGTCCAAAAGAACATTTTGTTTCGCGCTTACATGTCCCGTGGAATAGGCGCACTATACGGGTGGCTGGAAAAAGGGGCGCACCATGGCGCTAGACGCCAATACTTTTCTAATCATTTTAGCCGCAGCGGTGATGGTGATGGGCTTCGTCGTCTGGGTCATGTTCAAGAAAGTTTCGTGACCGCGTCCAGATGCCTCTTCCAGTATTGCGGGCAAAGCGCACATGACTTGTTGCAGCGCGAATGTCCGCTTTTGACCCAAAGCAAACATCGAGATGCGCGGCACTGTTACCGTGTGGATTTAAGGACAACCGCTGGATTTTTATCACCAGCGGAGATACGTGGCTTGGTCGATACCTTCGTATAGGCCTTTTCTCTTTTGTATCGCCGGCGATAAAAAGCAAAACTTGGCAAGCTATCGCAAGACCGTGCGGGCTTTCGCTATTAGCAATCGACCTGTGGCCGGGCTTTTGTCGGTGCAAAAGCGGCCCTCAACGCGGATGGTCAAAATGATTGCTGCGCGTGTTACAGAATCTTACGCGAGCCTCTTTCTCACACCCAAGCAAGACGACGGCTCACGCTACTCCGTGATTGCGAGGATTGGGGCCTTCGAGGTTCGCTTGCTCGAACTGCCATGCGTCAATTCCCCAGAAGAATTGGGGCTTTGGGTTGAACTTTATGACCGAGATCTTCGAGTCGGCGTTGATAGCTATAGGTGCAGTGATCTGGATGACGCGATAGACGCTGCGCAATTTCTGACTGCCCAAGCCAGACAACAAAGCCGGGGAATCTCGGCGATCCTCCTTCGAGCGATTACGAGTGAATCTATCGCTGCCTGAGTGTGGCGCGACCGCGTTGGAATTGCGCGGCTGGTCGAGGCTGATCGTTTGCAATCACCGTCGGATGTCCGCTTTTGGCCCTTAGCGGACATGGGTTTTTGCGTCGCACATGTCTGCTTTTGACCCAAAGCGGACATGAGCGATTAGCCGGTATACGTTAAGGCGGCATAAGGAACGCCGTCATTCATAAATGTGCCGAGGTCGCGCATCCCCATTTTCTGGTGCGCTCGGAGCGAGGCGGCGTTGTCGGCCCGCACGAAAAGCATGGCAGGGCGTCCAGGAAGGCGCGCTCGCAATTCTTCAAACATCGCGCGGGCGAGGCCCCTGCCGCGCTCGCTTTCGGCCACGCAAACCGGACCATAAAGGTAACAATCGGGCGGCGGGGGGAAAGCCGACAACATAGCCTGAATGATCGCTATGTCTGCATTCGCTGCCAATGAGGTCCCCATCACATAGCCGACAACTTTGCCATTGTAGCGACACACGACGACAGACTTTTCAAGTATCGCATCTTCGAACCAATCCACGGTCAGACGCACCGAAAGACTGCCGCCCTTGTCGGGCAGATTGACTTCCTGGAGCGCAGTCATGCCGGGGATATCGTCCGGCATGGCTAGAGATATTTCGTAGTCGGGAATCATCCGCGCATGATCCAGTCCTATGGACGCCGGAGAGATTATCATGGGGTCTGCGTGGTGGCTTGGCCGAGCCTCAAGTCGATTTTTGCAAACCATGCCCGCAATTGGCGCAAAGCGGACATCCCATTTGCACTACCGAATGTCTACTTCGGCAGTAGAGCGGAGATGGCCTCGGATCATCTTCCGATGTTAATTTAAAGTGGTCGGCGTGGTGGTCTCGGGGAATGATCATGAGACGACGCAATATTGTTCTAGTTGTCTGTGCTGCGATCGTTCTAGCCGTTGCGTCGGCAAACAGTCCAAGGCTTTCAGCGCAAGATCAGCCCGGCTTTGCCGGAAACAAGGTGACACCACTGGTCAAAGTAGATTTGACTGGCGTTTCCAACAAGCAGGTCATTGCAAACATCTATGAAGTGCCCTCCGGCAACATGGTTCCTCTTCACTTTCATCATGGGGATGAATTCCATCTGGTCCTTTCCGGTGAATGGGCCGCACAGGTCGAAGGGAGACCTGACCACGTTATGAAAGCTGGCGACGCTCAATACGTCGAACGCGAACATTGGCACGGCGGCAAGGTAATCAGTGCCACGCCCCTCAGGCTGCTCGGAGTAATGATCGTGGATAAGGACAAACCCATCCTTGAAATGAAGCACTAGGCTTGACTGGCCGCTTTTGGCACTAAGCGGACATCGCCCAGTGCACTGCACATGTCCGCTTTTGACCCCGGACATTGGGCGATGGACCTAGCCATACCAGTCTGGGCAGCTACGATGCTCTGTCTTGAGCTCCGGGGCGGCAATGAAGCGGCGCGAGTTCATCACCCTTATCGGCGGCGCGGCTGTCACGTGGCCGCTGTCCGCAAGCGCGCAACAGTCAGCGATTCCTGTGGATCGGATTTCTCGATCCCCGATCGCTTGAGGGGGTTGCGAACCGTCTGCGCGGCCTTCGTCAGGGCCTGAAGGAAACCGGCTTTGTCGAAGGCGAGAACGCGACGATCGAATATCGTTGGGCCGAAAATCAAATGGATCGTTTGGCGGACAAGCTCCCGAGGGGTCGCGTGGTGGCGCAGAAAGCGGAAGCACGCCATGGCGGCTTAATAAAAATTTCGGCGGGCAGTTTCGCGCATGTCAAAAACATGTGGACCATGGTCCAACTGAAGAAATCCTACATAGCTTGCTAACGTCAAGACGCAGGTCGCGCCCCTCAGCCCGGTTGATCTGCTTGAGGAAATATCGGCCCGTAACGGCGTCCATCCGTTGCGGGCCGTTGATTTTCATCCTGATCCGGTCGCCGCGTTAAGCCGGGTCACGCGCTCGACCATGCCATCGCGCCGTTAAGGCCTCGGACAAAAATCGCAATGTCTCGTGGTGACCGAAACCGCTGACGCCCGGGAGCCTTCCCGAAGGCACGCGACCTTCGTATCGGACGGGATGGCGAAAGCTATACCTAGGTGTAATACGCCGCGGGCGTCACACGAAAAATCAAGTTTATCTCAAGGGCAAATCAAGCGTTCGGCAAAGTCTTTTAGGCGGTCATCTGGCATTCGGTGTGAACTAACAGAGATGTCTACGAACTCACGCGACCTAGAGGATTTCGATCAATGTCCGAGCCAACTAATCCGACGGAAATGATTTCGTCCTTCCACCTTATACGTTGGGCACACCAGGCTCGCGCCGCGCTCATGGCTCATTATCTGCGAAGTGCCGCAATCTATCTCGCGACCTCGCTCGAACATTGTATGCGGCATTTTGGGAAACTCGTACGCCGCATCGCTCACGAGCTGTATTTACGGAGTGCTACCCGAACGCTCCAGCAATTTGATGAACGAACTCTAGCCGACATCGGTCTGCGTCGGGCCGAGATCGAACATGCGGTGCGCAATGGCCGGTTGGCAAGGCAGACGATAATGCCAAAACGCATGAGAAGTCAGTGGCGTCAGGCTGCTTGATCGGCCGCATGCCAACCGGGGCGACAGGAATGCAAGGTGCGGATAACCAGTTCCACCGGACAAGCAAAGGAGAAAAGCAATGACCGTTTACATGATTGCCGACATCAAGATTACGGACAACAAGTGGATACCAGCTTATGCCGCGTCGGTGCACGAGCTTGTGCATAAACACGGTGGCAAATACCTGTCACGCAGCGGAAACGTAAAGACGCTGGAGGGCAACCCTCTAGATACAAACCTCATTGCGTTGATTCAGTTTCCGTCGGCGCAAGCCGTCACAAGTTTCCTCGCCGATCCTAAATACGCACCGTTTGCCACGGCGCGTAAGGACGGCAGTGAAAGCCGCTTTCAGTTGATCGACGACACCGATTTGGCGGGAACTATTCCCTATTTATCGAAGGCTAAATAGCTAGTGTGGCATCGGCCTGGCCGCCACTGAACAGGAGAAAACGATGACACCGTTGTCAACAAGTGATGTTCTGGATCGCCACCTGAATTCCTTTGCCAAGTACGACCTCGACGGCATACTCGCCGACTATTCGTCGGATGCGGTTTTGTTTACGCCGGCTGGCCCGCTAAGGGGTCCAGCCGCGATCAAGCCCCTCTTTGCGACGCTTGTTTTTGAGTTTGCAAAGCCGGGCTCCTCGTTCACGATGCAGCATCGATCGATTGACGGCGATCACGGCTATATTATCTGGACGGCCGAAACAGCGGACAATTCGTACGAGCTCGCTACAGACACATTTGTTGTGCGGAACGGAAAGATAGTCGCGCAATCTTTCGCTGCCCAGATCAGACGGAAGCGATGAACCGGCTGTCGGGCGCAAAGCGGACATCGCCCCGTTCTACGCTTCGAGGACCGGATTAATCATCCGTCCGACGGCATATCCCGTTGTCGTGAGTTGATAGCGGTAGCGGTTTCGCAAATCGATAGTGATCCAATTGTTGGCAACCGCCTTGTTGATCCCGCGTTGGAAATCACTGTCGCGCACTTCAAAAAAATAATTTCGTTGCAGCGTGCCAGTCGCAGGAATCCGATGACGCATAAAAACTCCGAGGATTTGGCGGCTAACATCCTCGTCGGAAAGTCGGTCAAGCATAGATCGACAATAGGATTCGCTCGCCATCGCTCCTATGGCCGCAAGGCAACAGTGGACAAGATTGCACAACCGACGGGCAACCTGGCTTTGGCCGCAGGAGGAGCGCTACCAGTCGAATACCGCTTTCGGGGGTAAAGCGGACATCAGTCGTCCAATTCCACTTTCTTTATCCAAAGCCGCGCGTTGGGCGCTCAGGGTCTTCGGGCTTTTTAGGTTGCCTTACTTATCTTGACCACTGATTTCAGATGGAGCTTACGTGGCGTCGTTATCACCAAACCCGGCGGCCATGTTGTACGCGCCCGAAGCGCATCAACGGTGTTTTCGAGAACGCCCGTTTCGGGGTCGGCTTTAACTTTCATGTCATTCGGCAAGCCGGCGAGGGCCAGCTGAAGTTCATCAATGCTTGCCGGGACATTTCGGAATAGTTGTTCTGCTTTCATTTCGAATGGATCTGCAGGCTCGTGTCGCAGGCTACGCAATATTATCCCACCGCGCTAAAGCGGGAAATATGCGAGCAGTGGCCATGGGCTTGCGCCATCTTAGCGAATCTGGCCTATAACAACAAAGAAGCGAGGATCGCGTGAACGATCCTCGCCTCCCTGTCAGATCAGGACCTTGATATTGCCGCGAGCCCGGAGGCGCGCGGCGATATTGCTCTTGACCTTAACGACAGACCCGAAAGTTCTTCGAACTCTCGCGCCACGCTGGCGTGAGCCTTACGGATCACGTCTGCGCACCATCAAACGGTTTTCCCGCCGTTTATGACAGCATCGGGCCGCCACTAGCGTTTCATGACCCGTCAATAGCGGTACCCGTTGGCTCCCCGTCGTCTGATGCCTTCGGTTCAAACTCGGGGCGGGTGCGCCGCCCTGGGACCACAGCTGGCCACCAGCCGCAATCCTTCGGTAGGCGTCCAAATGGTGGGCGAGCACTGCAGGAGAGTCGAGTCATCGGTCGATTAAAGTTGTTGAGGAACTTTGACGCCCACCATGCGGCGATTCAAAAGGCCACTAGGGGGAGGCAGCCCCCGACCGTCCTCCCCGCCACATGAACGTGCCTCACCCGTTGACCTATAATCCTACCGTTCCACCGACGACCATCGCTGATTTGAAGCGGCGGGGTATTGGGCAACGCTCGGAAAACTTTTTGTACGCGGTACAAATCCCTGCTCGAGCCGACGAGGTCCTCGAATGATGTTCGCGACGTCCGCCTTCTGGCCCGTAGCGGACATCGTTAGTTGCACCGCACATGTCCGCTTCTGGCCCTTAGCGGACATCTCGACTGAGCCTTTCAATGTCTGCTTTCGGAGGTAAAGCGGACATTGAATATTTTGGGCTGCCGCCCTTAATCGTTGAACAAATAGGATGGGCTGGAAAAGCCACCATAGCCGGGGGCGTAGTACGACCCGTAATAGGGAGGCCTCGCCGCCTTGGCGCGCTTTCCCGCGCGGCCCGGATTGTAAAATTGGTTTGGCTCGCAGGAGCCGCCTATGCCGCTGACTGTGGCCATACACTGTTGCAGAGTCTTGAAACCGCAATTGGATGTGCCACTCCAACTGCCGCTATACGCTGCGCACCACGGATAGGGGTCGTAAGGCGCTGCCTGTGCGGATGAACATGCCAGCACGGCAAGTAGTATGTAGTATAAGGAGTGACGCTCGCATCCGGTAAAGCTCCTGGCCAGCGTAACTCGCAATTTCAGCAGTCGGTTCCCTAATGCGTTCGACCTTGGCTATCATTTTCGCGTTGATCATTCTCCTGGCGGGTTACACCATTTGGCCATTCTACAGCCTGTACCGTATCGCCTCGGCCGTAGAGACACGAAATTCCGCTGCGTTGCAGGAATTAGTCGATTTTCCGTCCTTGCGCGTTTCGATGGCTCAGCAGATTGCAAATGCCCATCTGAAACTCACCTGCAAGTCAGCGGATACTTACGCGACGCTTTATCTCACTCACGATTCCGTCCCGCGCTTTTTCAATTCAGCAAACGCTCGACCAGCGAGGCGGCCAAGTTTGGTCGCGGTGGAGTCGAGTTCCTTGGCGTGATCGCCGCGGCCCGCCTCGAATGCGGTGAACCAGCGACGGAAGCGGGCGAGTTGATCCGGCGGTAACTTGACGACTGCTTCGGCGATCTCTTCGACTTTCATGCAGCGCATTATAGCACCGCCAAGCGTAAGCGAGCCGCCGATCTGTGTCCGCTTTTGGGGGTAAAGCGGACATCGCCCGCAAACGACGTAAATGTCCGCTTATGACAAAGCGGCGGACATCGCTTCGTGGAGTGGCGGTTCTGTTCCGCGAATGCCGCACGAAAGCCGCCACCAAGTGTGAAATAGCTCACACCCCCCTCAAACGAAATTCATCAAAATTAATTGTTCGGGCCACGGCCAGGGGGACGGCCAATGGCAAGCGAGAACGCGCACTTGCTCGTGTCCTTGACGTTATCGACGGTGACACGAGAACAGTACGTTGAGCAGAGCAAGGAGCGCGCGCTCGCGCTTCTCAGGGTCGGCCTGATACGCGAGGCGGTCGCCTCAATGATGATGGACATGCGGAAACACCCGAACTGCGGAGTGCCTCACGAAATCCACGCGATCGGCATCTCTGCCGCCGCGGCTGGCGATACCGCCGTGGCGCGCGCCTACATCGAGGGTTTTAACTGAAAGCGTTCGGCGGGCCCACCATGTCCGCTATGGCACTTAGCGGACATCGGCTTGTGCACTGCACATGTCCGCTCATGACCCAAAGCGGACATTTCGGTCCGGAAACGTGCAGTGGCTATCTTGCAACAAGCCATGAAGATCCAACTAGTTTCGCCTGAATGGTCCTTAATCGCAAAAAGTGGCTGTACTAATTTACCCTTGGGCAAATGGCTTGGAGGGGAATTTCGCGTTGACTAGAGATCACACTGGCGAGCGCAAAAACAAACTCGAAGAGTTGGCAAAACTAAAGCATGCAGCGTTGGCGGAGCTTGAACGCCGCGGTTATGAGGTGCGCGGCAAAACGCCCAGTCAAATCAGAAAAATGTTAAAACGGCGTCCGAAGAAACCACGCACGAATTAACGCAATCGCGTTTTTCAGGGCACTAGGTTGCCGCGGCCTTGCCGACCGCCGATGGGCAGCGATCGAAGTGATTGTCACCGATAACTCTTGTTATTCGGATCAACCAGCAACCACCGCGCACCAGTTTTATTTGCCAGGGTTCACCGCGCGCCCGGGTCCCAGAGTTCAGTCGGAGGCGCTGGCATCTTTCAGCGCGCGTTGCTTGACCTGCCTTACGGAGGCGAGTTGCCCTTTTAGTACCGTCAGAGCATCCATTTCGGTCTGGCTGAGGCCGTCGAGTTTGACGTGGTTGAACAGTACTTCGAGAGCGTCGCCTATCCGGCCAAGTTGCCTCCCATAGCTCCCGACGTCATCCAAGATTGTCTGCTCCACTTCAGGATGTGGCGTTTGACCCAGGTCGACGTTGATGAAGCCGAATTGCGCCCCTTGCTGAAAAAACGTCCAAGGGTTGATGGCCTGCCAGAGCTTTTGCGGCGCCAATGAGAGTTGGAAGGTCTTAGACATGGGTCACCTCCGGTTGGAAGCGAGACTACTACGGCGGTTAGGCGCGGTCGCATAGCACGACGATAAACCTTCCGCAGACAGTCTGCCCGGATGTCCGCTTTCGGGGGGTAGAGCGGACATCGCGATGATCAACCAGAATGTCCGCTAATGACCCAAAACGGACATCAGGCCTCCTGAGAAATAGACGTTCGGTTGTGCGCCATTTCGCCTCACGCGGCCGGGTCGCAAAGTGCTAGGTTTTTGACATCCGGAAAAGCTTGGTTCTCAGGGGGGCACATGCAGCGGCGCGAGTTCGTCACGCTTCTCGGCGGCGCGGCGGCGGCTTGGCCGCTCTCGGCGTCCGCGCAGAAAGCAGCTGGAAAAATGCCTCGAATTGGCGTGCTTTGGCATGCAGGTAGCGCTGAGGAAGAAGGGCGCTATTTCAAGGGATTTATCGAGGGATTACGCGATCTCGGATACATAGCCGGACAAAATATAATCTTAGAACATCGCTTTCCAAATGAAATGCCAGACCGATTTCGGAATATGGCAGCCGAACTTGTGTCAATGAACGTAGACGTCTTGGTCAGTGTAGGTTCTCAAACTGCATTTTACGCGAAGGACGCTACGACAACGATCCCAATCGTTTTTATTTTCGTGCCGGATCCAATTGGCTCCAAATTCGTAAGTAGTTTTGCGCGACCGGGCGGAAATGCGACGGGCCTAACGCATTTCGCCGCTGATCTGATTGGGAAACGCTTGGAGTTTCTGAAGGAGACGATTCCAGGGTTAGCTCGTGTTGCATTACTCGTTAATCCAGATACGCAAGTCGCGCCCTTGTATACTAAGGTAACCGATGCCATGGCGACAAAACTTGGTTTGTCCAATCATACGTTCTCAGCTCGATCGCGAGATGAACTGGAGCCAGCATTTGACGCAATGGTGAAGGCTGGCATGCAGGCGGTCACTGTTAATTCCGAAGGACTCGCCTACCAGCAGAAGGAATTAATTGCGAACTTGGCAATCGCGCGCCGGTTGCCGCTATCCGTTTGGTCCAGAGAGACCTTGGAAGCCGGTGCGCTAATGTCCTATGGAGCTGACCAGCCTGCGATGTGTCGTCGCGCGGCCGTTTTCATAGATAAGATTCTGAAGGGTGCCAACCCCGCTGATATTCCTGTCGAGGAACCTACAAAGATAGAATTCCATTTAAATAAAAAAACAGCAAAGGCACTGGGGCTTACGTTCCCCAATACCTTGCTGGTGGCGGCAACGGACGTGATTGACGAGTGATTGGCGCAATGTCTGCTTATGGCACTTAGCGGACATGGGTGGGTGCATGCACATGTTCGCTTTTGACCCACGTACCCCTTCCGAGTATCACAACCGATTGCTACCATCGCGTGTTTGAGCCTCGGGGGAGGCAATGAGACGGCGTGAGTTCATCACATTGATCGGTGGCGCGGCGGCCTGGCCGATCAGCGGGCGCGCCCAGCAGACAACGAAGCTGCCTCGGATAGGTGTCCTGTCACCTGGCGGTTCCGACAAGTCTGATGCAAGTCTTACAACTATCAAAGCATTCGTTCCGGCGTTGCGCGAGCTTGGTTATACAGAAGGACAGAATATCGCCATTGAGTGGAAATTCGCAGGAGGGAATGCGGATAGGCTGCGCAGTCTGGCGACTGAATTGGTCGAACGCCAGGTTGACGTCATTGTCGCGTTTAGTACTCCGGCCGTCCGCGCAGCCAAGCAAGCGACCAGCACAATCCCCATTGTCGCAATTGCTATGGCCGATCCCGTCGAGGATGAGCTTGTCGCCAGTCTTTCGCGGCCAGGCGGGAATGTAACCGGCACCACCTTTCTCGGCCCGGAGTTGGTCTCCAAGCGCCTACAACTGCTCAGAGAGATTGTTCCGGGACTTTCTCGCGTGGCTGTCCTCTGGCACCCCCGTGCATATGGCGAGCGCACGATGGCTGGCATGGTGAAGGAGATCGAGAGCGCGGCCCAATCCTTAGGAACAAAACTTCATTTCGTGCCGGCTTCTGGTGCTGACGATCTCCCGGGCGCATTCTCTGCGATGACCAAGGAGCGAGCCGAGGGTTTCATTGTGTTCCCTAGTCCGATTTTATTTGGCCAATACCAACGCATCGTAGCTCTCGCGGCAAACAACCGGCTGCCAGCAATGTATGCGGCAAGAGAGGGAGTGGAGCTCGGAGGTCTTTCCTCCTACGGGGTAAACTTGCCCGACTTGTCCCGAGCGACTGCTGTTTATTTGCAAAAAATCCTTAGTGGGGCGAAGCCTGCTGAGTTGCCCGTACAGCAACCGACTAAATTCGAGCTTGTAATCAACCTCACGACCGCCAAGGCGCTCGGCCTCGACGTGCCTTTGCATCTCCAGCAGCGCGCCGACGAATTAATCGAATAGCGTGCGATGGATTTTTTTTTTTTTTTTTTTTTTTTTTTTTTTTTTTTTTTTTTTTTTTTTTTTTTTTTTTTTTTTTTTTTTTTTTTTTTTTTTTTTTTTTTTTTTTTTTTTTTTTTTTTTTTTTTTTTTTTTTTTTTTTTTTTTTTTTTTTTTTTTTTTTTTTTTTTTTTTTTTTTTTTTTTTTTTTTTTTTTTTTTTTTTTTTTTTTTTTTTTTTTTTTTTTTTTTTTTTTTTTTTTTTTTTTTTTTTTTTTTTTTTTTTTTTTTTTTTTTTTTTTTTTTTTTTTTTTTTTTTTTTTTTTTTTTTTTTTTTTTTTTTTTTTTTTTTTTTTTTTTTTTTTTTTTTTTTTTTTTTTTTTTTTTTTTTTTTTTTTTTTTTTTTTTTTTTTTTTTTTTTTTTTTTTTTTTTTTTTTTTTTTTTTTTTTTTTTTTTTTTTTTTTTTTTTTTTTTTTTTTTTTTTTTTTTTTTTTTTTTTTGAAAAAACGTCCAAGGTTGATGGCCTGCCAGAGCTTTTGCGGCGCCAATGAGAGTTGGAAGGTCTTAGAATGGGTCACCTCCGGTTGGAAGCGAGACTACTACGCGGTTAGGCGCGGTCGCATAGACGACGATAAACCTTCCGCAGAAGTCTGCCATGTCAGCTTTCGGGGCGTAGAGCGGACATCGCATGATCAACAGATGTCCGCTTATGACCCAAAACGGACATCAGGCCTCCTGAGAAATAGACGTTCGGTTGTGCGCCATTTCGCCTCACGCGGCCCAGTCGCAAAGTGCTAGGTTTTTGACATTCCGGAAAAGCTTGGTTCTCAGGGGGCACATGCAGCGGCGCGAGTTCATCACGCTTCTCGGCGGCGCGGCGGCGGCGTGGCCGCTCTCGGCGCGCGCGCAGAAAGCAGCTGGAAAAATCCCTCGAATTGGCGTGCTTTGGCATGCAGGTAGCGCTGAGGAAGAAGGGCGCTATTTCAGGGATTTATCGAGGGATTACGCGATCTCGGATACATAGCCGGACAAAATATAATCTTAGAACATCGCTTTCCAAATGAAATGCCAGACCGATTTCGCAATATGGCAGCCGAACTTGTGTCAATGAACGTAGACGTCTTGGTCAGTGTAGGTTCTCAAACTGCATTTTACGCGAAGGACGCTACGACAACGATCCCAATCGTTTTTATTTTCGTGCCGGATCCAATTGGCTCCAAATTCGTAAGTAGTTTTGCGCGACCGGGCGGAAATGCGACGGGCCTAACGCATTTCGCCGCTGATCTGATTGGGAAACGCTTGGAGTTTCTGAAGGAGACGATTCCAGGGTTAGCTCGTGTTGCATTACTCGTTAATCCAGATACGCAAGTCGCGCCCTTGTACACTAAGGTAACCGATGCCATGGCGACAAAACTTGGTTTGTCCAATCATACGTTCTCAGCTCGATCGCGAGATGAACTGGAGCCAGCATTTGACGCAATGGTGAAGGCTGGCATGCAGGCGATCACTGTTAATTCCGAAGGACTCACCTACCAGCAGAAGGAATTAATTGCGAACTTGGCAATCGCGCGCCGGTTGCCGCTATCCGTTTGGTCCAGAGAGACCTTGGAAGCCGGTGCGCTAATGTCCTATGGAGCTGACCAGCCTGCGATGTGTCGTCGCGCGGCCGTTTTCATAGATAAGATTCTGAAGGGTGCCAACCCCGCTGATATTCCTGTCGAGGAACCTACAAAGATAGAATTCCATTTAAATAAAAAAACAGCAAAGGCACTGGGGCTTACGTTCCCCAATACCTTGCTGGTGGCGGCAACGGACGTGATTGACGAGTGATTGGCGCAATGTCTGCTTATGGCACTTAGCGGACATGGGTGGGTGCATGCACATGTTCGCTTTTGACCCACGTACCCCTTCCGAGTATCACAACCGATTGCTACCATCGCGTGTTTGAGCCTCGGGGGAGGCAATGAGACGGCGTGAGTTCATCACATTGATCGGTGGCGCGGCGGCCTGGCCGATCAGCGGGCGCGCCCAGCAGACAACGAAGCTGCCTCGGATAGGTGTCCTGTCACCTGGCGGTTCCGACAAGTCTGATGCAAGTCTTACAACTATCAATGCATTCGTTCCGGCGTTGCGCGAGCTTGGTTATACAGAAGGACAGAATATCGCCATTGAGTGGAAATTCGCAGGAGGGAATGCGGATAGGCTGCGCAGTCTGGCGACTGAATTGGTCGAACGCCAGGTTGACGTCATTGTCGCGTTTAGTACTCCGGCCGTCCGCGCAGCCAAGCAAGCGACCAGCACAATCCCCATTGTCGCAATTGCTATGGCCGATCCCGTCGAGGATGAGCTTGTCGCCAGTCTTTCGCGGCCAGGCGGGAATGTAACCGGCACCACCTTTCTCGGCCCGGAGTTGGTCTCCAAGCGCCTACAACTGCTCAGAGAGATTGTTCCGGGACTTTCTCGCGTGGCTGTCCTCTGGCACCCCCGTGCATATGGCGAGCGCACGATGGCTGGCATGGTGAAGGAGATCGAGAGCGCGGCCCAATCCTTAGGAACAAAACTTCATTTCGTGCCGGCTTCTGGTGCTGACGATCTCCCGGGCGCATTCTCCGCGATGACCAAGGAGCGAGCCGAGGGTTTCATTGTGTTCCCTAGTCCGATTTTATTTGGCCAATACCAACGCATCGTAGCTCTCGCGGCAAACAACCGGCTGCCAGCAATGTACGCGGCAAGAGAGGGAGTAGAGCTCGGAGGTCTTTCCTCCTACGGGGTAAACTTGCCCGACTTGTCCCGAGCGACTGCTGTTTATTTGCAAAAAATCCTTAGTGGGGCGAAGCCTGCGGAGTCGCCCGTACAGCAACCGACTAAATTCGAGCTTGTAATCAACCTCACGACCGCCAAGGCGCTCGGCCTCGACGTGCCTTTGCATCTCCAGCAGCGCGCCGACGAATTAATCGAATAGCGTGCGATGTCCGCTATTGGCACCTAGCGGACATGGTCGTGTGCGCTGCACATGTCTGCTTTTGACCAAAGCGGACATTGGCCCGATGACGGCACTCAGCGACCGCTAAGTCACGAGGTTGCAATCACCACCGGCAGTGCCTATTGCCCCAGCGGTCACGCCAGCAGTTACGACCCCAACCCCCACCACGACAGTGCACGCGCCCCCAGCCGTCACGCCAGCAGCGTCGCCCCCACTGCGCGTCCGTCAGATTGTCGAGGTTGGCGGTGGCAGCCGTAGGAAGCGGCAGGATCGGTGTGGCTTGGGTCGTTCCGGACCCGCCCGCAAAAACTAGACCTGCAATTCCGATCGCAAATACTGTGCGCAACATTATGTGTCCTCCCTTTTTCTATGACGATTCTATCGAGGCCGCTCGAACGACTGATCAACTCAAAAACAAGGTCAGCCGTTCCATGAATGGTCATTCAGCGAGGAACAACATGGCACGCCATGTTGTCCGCTAATGACCCAAAGCGGACACCGCCCACCACTCCCAGCCATTCGATTTCACCGTTATGATGTCCCCGAGGCTGAGGACGAGCCACCGCAGCGGCGAGTGTTCTTGTCCGGACGTTACGGGCATAGGTGGCTCGATGAGAATCGATTGGCACTCTGTGAAAGGACTCGCCCTCGTTACGGCGTTGGCGCTCTTGTTGGTACCGACGGGCGGGTTAGCAGACGACAATCCGGTTGTCGGCTCGTGGAGATTGAAATCATTTTTTCGCGAGATAGCGGGGACGGGCGAGCGCTACAACCAGCTTGGTGAAAATCCGCATGGCTTCCTAGGCTATTCAAGTGACGGCCGCATGTATGCAATTCTCGTAGCTGGTGATCGCATTAAGCCGTACGAAGAAGCCCCGACCGATGAAGAACGGGTCAAACTACATAAATCAATGATCGCTTACGCCGGAACTTACACGATAGATGGTGGCAAGGTGATCCACCACGTTGACATTTCGTGGAACGGCGCTCGAACCGGAACCGATCAGGTCAGGTTCTATAAGATAGAGGGAGACACCTTAACGATAAGAACGGCGCCCAATAAAAGTCCAATCGATGGTCGTGAAGGCGTGGGCATTATTGTTTGGGAAAAGGTCAAGTAGCGGCCACTACTAGTAGAGCGGACATCGCGCTGACTTTTGGTTATGTCCGCTATTGGCACTTAGCGGACATCGTCGTGTGCGCTGCACATGTCTGCTTTTAACCAATGCGGACGCCAACCTCTTGTTGTTAAACATCGTTGCAAGCCTTTTCATGGGCTGCAGGGCAGTGGGTCTCAGATACTTTCGACGATGACGACCTCTAATTCGCTCGCGCCGTCCTTCTTGCGGTGCGCGGCGACCTCAAGGTACTCGGGCGATTCGTGGCAGGAGACCGCCTTCTCGAAGCTCGGGAACTCGATGACGACGAAGCGGTGGAATTTCTCCGGGCCCTCAAGGATCTTGAACTTGCCGCCACGCGCCAGGAACGTGCCGCCGAATTTCCCGATGATGGCCGGCGCCAGATCGGCGTACTTCTTGTATTGCTCGGGGTCGTTGACCTTCGAGCGCGCGACCCAATAGGCGACCATCTCATCCTCCATGCCAACCGTGAGCGTCTCTGCTAGGGCTAACGCGCATTCTTGCTGCGAGGTTCGCAATTGTCTCGCGCGAACAGTTCGGTCCATACCGAACTGGTTTCGATTGATATGCTTCCGGTATCAGAGATAGGGTTAAGGATGGTCGCGGCGGCAAATTTGGTGGAAGTGGCCGCTCTCGTGGGGGACACTGCGCGAGCCACGATGCTTAACGCTCTCATGGGCGGCCAGTCGCTGACGGCCACTGAGCTTGCTTACTGCGCCAATGTTTCTCGCTCGACGGCGAGCGACCACCTGAGCAAGCTGGTTGCCGCACGGCTTTTGACCGTCACGCGCTATGGCCGCTTCAGCTATTATCGGATCGCGTCCCCGCTGGTCGCGACAATGCTGGAGAGCATCAAGGTTGTCGCCGCCATAGAGGTGCCACCCCGCCGTCAGCCGCGGTCACCAAGCGACGATGCACTCCGTTTTGCCCGAAGTTGCTACGATCACCTGGCTGGCCAGCTAGGAGTCGCCGTTACCGATGCACTTGTTGCCATGGGGCACATTGTACTCACCGATGAAGGCGGTGAGGTCACGGCTTCGGGCGAGCGTTTCCTTTCCGCGTTCGGCGTTGATCTGAGGTTGCGGACGCGGCGGATTTTCTGCCAGCCTTGTCTCGACTGGAGCGAGCGTCGTTATCACCTCAAGGGACTCGTCGGAGCTCGGATTCTGGATCGTCTATTGGAGCTAGGCTGGCTTAAATGCGTGTCGGGCAGCCGTGCGCTCCAACTAACGTCGTCTGGAAGGGCGGGCCTATCCGAAACCTTCCAGATCGAGATTAACAACGAGGGTGTGCCAACCGCTCGATTATGCGACCCACGACGACTGACGGCCTAGGCTGAGCGAAGGGTCATTTGCAACGCAAATGCCCCAGGTAAGCGTTCCCACCTTTCGACGATTCGAGGTGCGCGGCTGTGTCCGCTTCTGGCACATAGCAGACATTGGTTCTTGCACCGCACATGTCTGCTTTCGGGCCTAAAGCGGACAGATGTCAGGGAATAATCACGCGCATCTCAAGAGCAAATCAAGCTCCTGTCAAAGTCTTTCAGGGTGCGTTCTGGCATCAAATTCGAGTGGACGACTAATGCACAGGAGATGCAGAGATGTCTGATACAAATCGCCTACTATTTCTCCGTATTGCTCTCGTGGTCATCGGTCTAACGTTTATATTTGGCATATATACGTTGGGCATCCTCTGGCCCTCGGGCTGGGTATGGGCACAGGGACACCCACACTCACAACACTATCTGATGATGATCATTGGAGTGTACGCGACCTTGGGTGTGTTTTTGCTGCTCGCTTCAAAAAATCCCGACGCTCATAAAAGCCTCATCTGGTTTACCGTGTGGTCAAGTGTGGTCCATGGGGCCATCATGGGCGTTCAAGCTCTCATGGATACAGCCGAGCGTGGCCATTTAGTTGGAGATGTGCCTGCGCTCATTCTCGTTGCGATCATACTTGCTGTGTTGATGCCGCGGACCGCGACAACGGCAGTGTCATCACCGCGGACCGTGCAAGCTTGAGCGTGTTAAAGCACTCGTGAATTTTCGGAGAGACCACCTCGCGGCGGTCTTTCCGTTCTTTGCAGATGTCCGCTTTTGGCCACTCGCGTCTTTCTCACCACGCGATGGATTTGCCTTCTAAGGCAGCAAGTAACTTGGCGTCGTGTCCGTAAATATCCTGACGAAAATTTGCAACGCCGTCATCAGCCCATGCGGTCAGGTAAGTGATGTGGACGGGCAAAGGCTCACGCAAGTTGACCACGGTAGTTTTCGTCGAGGCAACAACATCATTGATGCGTTCCTTGGTCCATCCTTGTACGCCGCCCACGCGAAGAACCTGTTCGGCAAGGTCGAGAGGTCTGGACAAGCGAATACAGCCGTGACTGAAGGCGCGTACGTTGCGCTCAAATAGATTGTGCGCGGGACTGTCGTGCAAATAGACATTATGTGAATTTGGGAACATGAACTTTACACGACCGAGCGCGTTATTGGGCCCCGGCCGTTGCCGCAACTGATAGGGAAAACGCCCCGGTCCAACGCTGGACCAGTCAACTGAACTGGGGTCTGTCACCTGATTGCCCCGGACCACTTCAAAGCCTTGCGCGGACAGGCCCGCCGGGTTCCTTCGGAGCACCGGCAATTCCTCGTTGACGGCAATGTCCGGTGGCACGTTCCAATAGGGGTTGAATTCAAGAAATCGGATGCGATCACTGAACACAGGCGTCCGGTGATAGGGTTTACCGACAACGACAGCCATGCGTTCTTCGACTTTGTTTGCGTTTACGCGACGCAGTTCGAAGCCAGCTATGTTCACGATCAGATATTGTTGCCCTAGGTTCTCCGGCATCCATCGCAAACGCTCCATAGCCAGAATGATGCTCTTGATGCGTTCCTGTACCGGTACGTTCATGGCTACGATCGTCGTGGATCCGATGACTCCGTCTGCTTCGAGGCCCTGACGGGCTTGAAAGCGCTTGAGCACTTCGACCAACGCATTGCCGTAGAGCTGCGCCTCAGCTGCACCGACTTCGCTGCTGGGGCCGTCGGTTATCGAAAGTCGCGCGCGAATGGCGGGTACACGCGGGTCGCTCATGCCAGGCCGAATAGACTCTCCCAGCGGGACCGTGCTCCAGCCACCTTTGGCGGCAAGTGCCCTATACTTTGCGAGCACAGTGCGAAGTGCAGCATAGCGCTGGCCCGGCGGTTGCCACGCATCGAAAAAGCGATCGATGCTATCGGTCTGCGCGAGATCTTTAAGTGCGGCCTGTTGGTCGATGGTACGACTTTCGATGAAGAAATTGGGATCGATTTTGCTCGGAAGGAAGCGACCGACTTTGAGATCCGAGGCATATTCAAGGAATGCCGAGGAAAAATAGAGTTCGATAATGGCAAGGCCGCGTTTGTCAGCCGACGGCCCGGTCGCGCTGAGAGTTGCGAGCTGCTTACTTGGATAGTCGTTTGGGTCGAGGCCATCAACCTCGGCATTTTTCAGTCGCGAAATAAGCGCGTTCGCACGGCTGCTCGCCAGCCAGAGCAATTCGCCTCCGAAAGTCTGATAGTAGGCCTCCAGTGCCTCGCGACGCTGGCGTATTGGAAGCGGCAGATTCGGCTCGTTTGCCAGCAGGTCGAGGAGATTAATTCGGATCACAGCGAGGTCGCGAGGAGAACTGACAATCTGAGCCTGGGCATCAGAAAACTGCAATGCCAGCGCGATACAAAGCACAACACTTGACGCGAAAATGCGTCGGATCGCTCTTGGTAAAGTTGCGCTGTTATATCGTAGCGGTTTCGTGAACATCTTTTCGAATCCGGTCACTGCATTGGCGGTGCATACAGCAACCCTCCTTGTGTCCACAGCGCATTCGCTCCACGGCCTAGAGCCAAGGGTGTGTCCTCTCCCAGATTGCGTTCGAATATCTCGGCGTAGTTGCCGACACCGACAATCACTTTGACGAGCCAATCATCTGCCAATCCGAGTGACCTTGTTGCTGGCGCACCAAGCTCGATCGCCCGCTGTCCTTGTCCGGCCGCAATCGATTTTGAGTTCAACCCGAGTTCCTCGGCATTGATCAAAGCAAAGAGCGTCCAGCGAACCAAACCTATCCATTTCGCATCATCTTTGCGCACTACAGGCCCTAGCGGTTCCTTGGAAATTACGTCACGCAGAATAACGTGATTTTGGGGCACTGGCAGCAGCGATCGCGCTGCAGCCAATGCAGAACGATCGGCGGTGAACACATCGCACTTCTCCGACGCATATGCCGCGCGAACGTCTGACCCTTCCGTAAATCGCAGAAAAGAAACTTTGAGTTTTTTGCTTTGAAAAAAATCTGCGGCGTTTTTTTCCGATGTGGTGCCGCTACCGACGCAGATTTTAGCTCCATCGAGTTGAAGGGCGCTGGTGGCTCCGAGCAAAGTTGGAACAAGAAATCCTTGTCCGTCAAAATAGCTAATTCCAACGAATTCAAGGCCGAGTTCGAGATCGCGTGACATGGTCCAAGTGCTATTGCGAGACAAAAGGTCGATGCGGCGATCCGTCAGTGCATTGAAGCGAACATCCGCCGTCAGTGGAACGTATTCGACCTTTGTAGTGTCACCAAGCACGGCAGCGGCGACGGCCTTGCAAAAATCAACGTCGAAGCCTCGCCAGACACCCGATCCGTCCTTTTCCGAGAAACCTGGGAGTCCTTCGCTGACGCCGCAGATCAACTTATTTCTTGACCGAACATCATCGAGAGTTCCCGCAGCCGCGCTGAGCGATACGACGAAGCTTTCGATAAAAAACACTCCGACCGCACAGACGGCAAAAAAGCGAGTCAAAATGTGCGTCGGGAGATTGCGATGGAGAAGCCGTGAACGGTGCATCTAAAAAACTGCGTGCTGACCAAAACTATGGATGATCCCCATCGTGCTCAGAGAAGCATAGAAACCGTGGCTAAAAAAGGGCTCGCTTGGCCCAGGGCAATGTCCGCTTTTGGCCCAAAGCGGACACCTTGGAGCAGGCCCGACTGCAAACCGTCGCGCGCCGCCCTTGATACAGGTCAATTTGAAGAAAATTTATTCCCTCTATTTTACTCGTCCAACATGGAGATATTGCGATGTACGCGCTCATCATAACAATCGTGATCCTCTCGCCGGCTACCGGCGCGGTTATCCCGGTCGGCATCAGTTCTCAGATTATTGGAAAATTTAAAAATCTAGACCAGTGCAAAGAGGCCGCGGGTAAACCTGACGCTGAGGGCTCTCTTCACGACTTAAGTCTCTCAAGGGGATCCTATTGGCAATGTGTGTACGCGGGCAAAACCTAGCCGCGCAAGTGGTACGATAGGATACAATTTCGGCAACACCCAATGTCTGCTTTTGGCACTTAGCGGACATCGGCTTCCGCGCGCTGCACATGTCTGCTTTTGACCCAAAGCGGACATCCGCAGACTTAACGCCCGACCCCTTCCTGACCACTGGCGTAGGTTGGTACGATCTCCCCGAGAACGGCGGGGGGGACAATGCGACGGCGCGACTTCATCAATCTTGTGGGTGGAACGGCCCTGGCGTGGCCGCTCGGTGCGCGGGCCCAAGAACCTGGACGCGTCTATCGCCTCGCCGTAGTCGTTACTGCCGGGCGAGACGAGCCGCCGACACTAGCCTTCTTTGATGAATTGCGCGTCCACGGCTTTGTTGAAGGCAAGAACCTCGAGATTATCCCTGATGGCTTTCTCATCAGAAATGAACAGGCCGCCACAGTGGTGCCAGCAATAGTCAGGGCTGCACCTGACGTAATTGTGAGTGCCGGGGATTTCATTACACAGAAGTTCCAGGAGGCGACGAAGTCCATACCGCTCGTTGCCATGACGGAGGACATGGTTGCTGCTGGTTTTGCGGCCTCGTTGGCTAAGCCCGGCCGCAATATTACGGGTATCAGCCTGATGTCGCCCGATCTGGACGGCAAGCGACAGGACATCCTCATCGAAGCGGTACCAAGTGCACGCCGCATCGCAGTGCTTGCGGATTCCAATGTCGCAACATTGGAGCACCTCCGAGCTTTGGAAACCTCCGCGCAATCAAGTCATGGAAAGGAGCTGTTGATCGTTCGTGCAGCGAACGCGAACGAGATAGAACCGGCCATTAATGATGCGAGCACACAAGGCGCTACCGCGCTCAACGTCCTGTCTTCGCCGATGCTACATTCCAATCGACGCATCATCATTAAACGCGCTGATGAACTGCGTTTGCCCGCAATCTATCAATGGCCCGAGACCGCGGAAGAAGGTGGTTTGCTGGGATATGGTCCGAGCTTTATTGAAGTCTTCCGTCAACGTGCCAGAATGGCGGCAAGGGTTCTGCGCGGCGACAAGCCTGCTGATTTGCCGATCGAACAGCCGAGTACGTTCAGCTTGTCGATCAATCTCAAAACCGCGAAGGCTATGAACCACACCATTCCGGCGGCTCTAGTGCTTCGCGCCGACAAACTAGTCGAATAGTTGCCATGCCCGCTATTGGCACTGAGCGGACATCGGCTTGTGCGTTGCACATGTCTGCGTTTGACCCAAAGCGGACATCAGCTTCGCAATGAACTATCGCCGTCGCATTGCGGCCCAAGACGTCAAGCTAGCACTGCACCGCGCGCCTTATTCCGCGTCTACGTTTAGGCAGAAGACGCTATTGGTATGTCCGATCGGCCAATCTTTTAGATCAAACACGCGCGTAAAGCCCGCGCGCTCATACAGAGCAGGTGCTTGAAAGTCGTAGCTCGTCGACCAAATCCGGCGTACGCCTCGCTTACGCGCCTCGTTAATAAACTTGTCCAGCAATGCGCTGCCCAACCCACGCCCGCGGCTTGGTTCGGCGACCCACAGTTGTTTCAGCTCTGATATTCCGCCCCAAGAGTAGCCAAATGCTGCCCCGATAATATTATCATCCTTATCCCGAGCAACGTATCCCAAATCCTTGCCATCACTAAAGCCAGTTGCCTGGCAGTTGTGGTCGTATACACGGCGTTCGATGGCAGCAACTTCATCTGCGGAAGGGTCGTGCTTCACTTCTATATGCATACGGTCAGTGCCCACACAATTCATCGCACGCCTTCAAACGAGCGGAATGTCCGTTGTTGGTTCAGAGCGGAGATTCGGTCGCGTCAGCTAATGTCCACTTTTGGGATAACAGCGGAGGTCAATGATTCGGCGCGGTCGGGACCGCGGGTGCACGAGCCCGACCGCAGTTGAAGAGCCTACTTTTTCATATTGTCCTTGGACATGCCGTCATCTTTCTTCATTGAGTCCTTGGACATGCTGTCCTTGGTCATCGTGTCCTTTTTCATCGAATCCTTCGACATGCTGTCCTTGGACATGGTGTCTTTGCTCATAGAATTGGTCTTGCCCATGTTGTCCTTGGTCTGGGCGAAAGCGGCCGGCGCGCCGGCGAGCGAAAGCGACATGAGTCCCGCGAACAGGGAGATAATGATACGTGGACGGGTCATTGCTGGATCCTCCTGAGGACGTTTTGACGATGGTGATGTTCATCCCATCGCTTCTAGTTCGAGCGAACTATCGCGCGCGTTACGTCCCTGCGTGAAAAATTTGTCGCGAGCAGGCGGCCGCTCAAAGCCCGATTTGCCCCAATTACTATGGCTACCGCGAATACGTGCACCGCAAGGTCGGTCGCTGCGGCGTCGAATGGATGAAAGAAGTTGAGCAAGGTGGCAGCTGCCGCGGCCGAAGCGAGCCCGGCAATCAACGCCGTCAGTTCCGGCTGCAGTGGGCAGGCGCGCCGCAACATTATGATCAATAACGCCGACAGCGGCACCGACAATCCGACGATGAAGATGAGGCAATCGCGCGTTTCGCTCAGGTCGGCCGCATGAGTTCCAGGCACGAACCACGTGCGCAGACAGCCGACGCCGCTCGCGACGATCCACAGTAGCACAGCCGGCACCGGCAGCAGTGCCCATGTGCGTCGCGCATCCGGCAGGCTGAGCTGAAAGGCGGCGACAGCAGAAAGGATCGCAGTCAATGTCGACCCGATCACGGAGAGCCACATGTCCGGTGAGGCGCCGAGTTGGTACCCAAGTGCTGAGAGGTCGGCGATCAGGGCAAGTACAGTGGCAGTGGCCACGACGACCGCAAGCCAGACGAGCGCCCGCACGCTCGGTGGCCGGAGCCGTCGCACCGGAGCCAGATTGGTGGCGAGGTCGCTTATCAGGCGCTCATTCGCGGAGCCGGTGTTCGAGGACGTATTCATGGCGTTATTCCCAGGACTCCATCCTATTGCGAAGCGCCCTTAACGCGCGATGCAGATTGACCTTGAGCGAGCCCGCCGTGCGCCGTGTAAGTGCTGCCGCGTCGGCGAGCGACCGCTCCTCTAGCACGAGGTGCTGAACCGCTTCGCGTTGGCGCGTCGGCAAACTCGCGAGCGCGCGGGCGACAGTCCTGGCGGCATCGGCGCGAACGAACCCTTGCGCTGGGTCGGCTGCTTGATCGGCATGGTTTTCGAACGCGACTGGTGCGTGCACCTCGCGCACGTCCTGCCTGCGGGCACGGCGGAGGAGATCGATCGCCCGCCTGTCGCTGATGACACACAACCACGCTGTGAACGACCGGTTGGGGTCATAGGTTTGCCGCGCACGGTGAACGGTCAACAGCACGTCTTGTACCACGTCGTCGATGCGGTCGGCCGACACACCGCGCCGCCGCGCGACGCTCTTGATGATTGGTACGCAGTCGCGCAGTAACGCATCGTAGGCGAGGCCGTCGCCGGCTTGCGCCGCCGTCATCCAGACCGACCGGCGCAGGTCCGCGTCGATATCATGTGCTTGAACGTGATCCACGCGGTGCTCGGCTTGCCTTCTACTCGAAGCTGTCACGATAACATCGACGGTGGGTGGACGGCAGCGAAACGAGGCCTGAAGGAGCATCACGCCTGCGTAAAGCGGTATCACGTTCTGTTGAGATATCGCGTTCATGATCTTGCGAAGAGGTGACCCGGGCCGGATGGCGGCCTTCTGAGTATTTCGCTCAAAGCTGGGCGACGGTTACATCCGTTGAAACGATCGAGCCGACGAGGCGATGGAATGTCCGCTATTGGCACTTAGCGGACATCGGCTTGTGCGTTGCACATGGCTGCTTTTGACCCAAAGCGGACATTTGCCCCTTCAAGGACACTCGTGTGAAACTCTACACGACCTGTCAGGGACCGGGGGCAGTGGGTATGAGGCGGCGGGATTTTCTTGGTGCTTTAGTTGGTACTGCAGCCGTGTGGCCGCTCGCCGCGCGCGCGCAGCAGCAGGCCGTGCCGGTGGTCGGTTTCTTGAGTGGACGGTCGCTTGCTTCGGATTCGGACTTGGTGGCGGTGTTCCGCCAGGCGCTGACCGAAGCGGGCTACGTCAACGGCCAGAACGTCGCGATTGAGTTCCGCTGGGCAGACGGCCAGCTCGATCGGCTACCGGAATTGGCGGCCGAACTGATCGAGCGCAAAGTGTCGGTGATCTTTGCAGGTGCCTCCGACGTGGCGGCCGGCGCTTTGAGGGTGGCCGCCGCAACCGTGCCGGTAGTCTTCGCCACCGGCAGCGATCCAGTTGCTGCCGGCCTCGTTGCCAGCCTCAACCGGCCGGGCGGAAATTTGACCGGCGTAACGGTGATCACGGCGGCGCTCTGGCCCAAACGGCTGGAGATTCTGCGCGAGCTGATTTCACCAACTCCCTTAATTGCGCTTCTGGTCAATCCGAACAATCTCACCGCCACGCAGGCCAGACGTGAGTTGAACGCCGCCGCTCGCAAGATCGGACAGGACGTCGTGCTGCTGGATGCAAGCGCCGAAAGTGAGTTCGAAACTGCTTTTGCAACGCTGGCCGAAAACCGCGCCAGCGCGCTTGTCGTGTCAGACGACGCGCTGTTCACAAATCGACGCGCGGTCCTTGTCGCACTCGCTGCGCGCCACGCCGTACCTGCAATCTATGGGCGGCGCGAATTCGCAACGGCTGGCGGCTTGATGAGCTACGGCGCGAGCACGCTCGATCAATACTACCAGTCGGGTGTTTATGTCGGTCGCATTCTCAAGGGCGCGAAACCAGCCGATTTGCCATTTCTGCAACCGACTAAGTTCGAACTGGCAATCAACCTCAAGACCGCAAAGGCGCTCGGCCTCAACGTCCCCAACACGCTAATTGGGCGCGCGGACGAGGTGATCGACTAATAGGTGCGATGTCCGCTATTGGCACTGCGCGGGCAGCGAAGCAAACGATATCCGAAGTTCAACCACGGAGGACATCATGACAATCGCTCGAATAATTACGATTACAGCGGTGGTCTGCGCGGCGATGGGCATGACTACGCAAGCCGAGGCCGCCAAGCGGAAGCTGGCGGGCTACGTTGAGCTCACAGGTTGCGTGTACTGGGTGCCGGTGTGCGGCACTGTTATGGGCTCCGGCCCCGACACCTACGTGCTCTCCGGGGCTCCGGTTCCGTTGCACACCCCGATTAAGGTGTTCGGCCGGAAAACAGGCAATATGAATTTGTGCTGGGGCCGGGGCGCGCAGGTGGCGGTAACTCGCTCGGAGCGCGCTCGAGGTATAAGTTGCATGTGGCGCTGAATTTGCGCCAACCCAAAATGCGAGGCTCGGCAGGCGCGCAGTATTTAGTCTCTATCGGGAGCTCCCAACGGGAAAAAGCTCCGGTATGGACGTGCCTCGTCAACGACACGGGTGACAGACGGGCGCGAGAGAAGGCGTACCCGATAAGCTTTGAGCGCCGAATGGCTGTTCGGGATTGGGTGCACCCAATCGGAATAGAATAGAGCGGGAGCAGCTGCACAATCGGCGATCGTAAAGCGGCCGCATGCCGCCCATTCCCGCTCTTTCATACGCCGGTCCAGCCACGTATAGCAGCGATCCAGTGTCGCATGCGCGTCCGCGACGCCGCGAGGATCCTTCTCGCCTTGCGCGCGCAGGGCATCGCCAACGATCCGTTGCATTGGCGTCTGGACATAATCATCGAAAACGTCAGCAATCATGCGTGCCTCAATCGCCTCACGACGATTGTTCGGCACCATCGGAGCAGCTTCTCCATGGGATAGGTCGAGATATTCGATGATGGCATTGCTTTGCACGATCTCCATGTCCCCATCGATCAACGCGGGAAACTGTCCCGTTGGAGATAGTTCGGCGATACGCGCTTGGTTCTCCGGATGATTGGGGTCCACTATCCGGAATGTGAACTTCACGTCGCGCTCATAGAGCGCAATCAACGGCTTCCAAACGAATGAGGCAAATGGATGCCCATACACTATTGGCGTCATTACGTGATTCCGGTGTGTTGAAGTTATTGCAATGATTTGTATTGGTCCGCCAAGTACGGCGGATATACGACCACCCTTCAGCGCACCCGAGTTTATCTGCTATTGGCGCTTAGCGGTCATTCCGAACCCGGCTGCGAAACGGCATCATTGGCTGGCTTTAGACGCGTTTGGCGGCGTCGGATAAGATGTCCTCGATCAGCCGCTGGACGTGCAGGCCTGAACGCACGGTGTTCGATGGCTCACGCTTTTGCTCGATGGCGTTGAGCATTTCGCTAATCACCGCTTTATGCGGGCCGTGATCGAAGGCCATCGGATCTGCGCCGCCGCCACCGGACTGTGCGGAGCCGACTATCTCCGTCGCGCCGTTCGCGCGGTTGATAGTGAGCTGGAACGTCTCCAGCACTGCGGAGCCTTTGGTTCCAGCGAGTTCGATCCGCTCCGGGTAACCGGGCCGTGCGACGGTCGTCGCATCGATTGCGCCCATCGCACCGTTCTTAAAACGGATCGCGGCGGCGGCGATGTCCTCGGTGTCGATCGTGCGCAGCGGCGACGTCATGGCAAAGCCGGCGACATCTCGGTGCGGCCCGACGAGGTGGACCAGCAGGTCAAGCGTGTGAATCGCTTGCGTGAGCAACACGCCACCGCCGTCGCGGGCCTTGGTCCCGCGTCCCGCAGACTTGAAATAAGCGTCGTCGCGCCACCAGCGAATAGAGGCGCTCGCCGAGATGATCGGTCCAAGCTCGCCGGCGTCGAGAATGGACTTTAACCGAAGCGACGCCGGACGAAACCTGTGTTGCAGGCAGACTGAGCAACGCACACCGGCAGCCTCGATGGCTTTCGCCAATGCTTCGCCGCGGCTCACTGTCACTTCGACCGGCTTCTCAACGATGATATGTTTGCCGGCCTTGGCGACAGCTTCGGCGACCGGAAGATGCGTGCCGGGTGTTGTGAGAATTAGGATTAGATCGAGATCAGGCCGCGTGAGCAGCTCGTCCTGCGTGTCGAACACCGGAACTTTCCATTGCTCAGCAAAGGCGCGACGCCGTTCGGGCGAAGGCGCGAAACCGCCGACGATCTTTGCGCGGCCCGCAGCCTCGAGCTCACGCAGGGATGTCATGTGCGGTTTGGTTGCCATGCCCAAACCGATGATTCCGACGCCTATCGTCATTCGGCTCTCCTCGTCGCAACGTGTGAAATTTCTTCTTCAGTTGATGCCGCACGCGTTGGCCGTCGTCGCTTGACAGCCAGCGTCGCTCCCGTGATGCTGCCTTTACAAATAAATGACAAATGCGCCAAGCGCGGTAATTCCCATGGGAGGGAAGAATGCAGATTTCACGCAATCTGTCAGTGCGTCTGCTTGCGGCCACGGTGATGGCTGTGGGTGTCTCGGTGCTCTCGTCCGGCACAACGCGCGCCGAGCCGATCACGCTCTCGATTATAGACACGGGCGGCGATCTTGCTTCTACCGAGGTGATCATACGCAATTACGCCAAGGCCAATCCCGACAAGGTCAAGGACATCAAGATTCAACGCGCGCCGGCACCTGAACTGCCAGCCAAGATCAAGGCGCAACAGGATGCGGGACGCCTCGACATCAACCTCGTTCTGACTGGACAGGACGGCGGTTCGCTGCTCGCCGCCAACAAGCAGATCATCCAGATTCCGAACTACAAGACCGAATTCCCGCGCGACATCCTCACCGACGCCGGCAAGGCTCTCTACGACGAAGGCGGCGGCTACCTGATCCCATCGGTTGGAAATGCCGGCGGTCCGGTGTTCATCTACAACCCGTCGAAAGTGCCCAACCCGCCGAAGACTGCGGCCGATCTGCTCGCTTGGGCGAAGGCCAACCCCGGCAAGTTCATGTACGCGCGCCCGGCGAATAGTGGGCCGGGCCGTTCGATCCTCCAGGGCATGTCGTTCATCCTCAACGACTCCAAGCCGATGGATCCCGAAAAGGGGTGGGAAAAGGGCTGGGACTTCCTGAAGGAGCTCGGCAAGTCGGTCGAATATTATCCAACCGGCACAGCCATCACGCTCAAGGAATTCGCGCAGGGCCAGCGCTGGATGATCGCGGGCATCATGGAATGGGACATGAAGCCGCGCGCTCAGAGCGTGATCCCGCCTGATTCTAAGATTGCGATCCTCGAGAACACGACCTTCGTGGTCGACGGCCACTATTGGGCCATCCCGACCGGTGTGCCGAAGGAGCAGGTCGATGTCATCCTCGATCTCATGAAGTTCATGTGGAAGCCGGAGCAGCAGGTGCTGACCTGGACCGCCTTCATCGGCCCTGTCGTGAAATCGGCAACGATCGCGTCAGCGCCGAAGAACATCCAGGACGACGTCAAGGAATTCTGGCGCCCCGAATACGATCAGGTCGGCACCAAGTGGAAAGTATCGTCGCCGCTCGGCGTCGCCGCGCTGAGCTACGCGATGGACCGCTGGGACCGCGAAATCGGCGCCGATCAGGTCAAGAAGTAACAGTGCGCCACACACATCGTGCGAGGGCCCGCTTCGGGCGGGCTCTCGTCACGTTGGACAGGCGGCGGGGGACATGGCCGATTCCATCAACAAGCTGCGGGTGGGTATCACTAAGCGGTACGGCGGCAAGACCGTGCTCGATCACCTGGCACTGGAGATCCGCGGCGGAGAGTTTGTGACGTTCCTCGGGCCGAGTGGATGCGGCAAGTCCACCGCGCTTGGCATCATTGCCGGCCTCGTGCTGCCGACCGAAGGCGAAATCTGGCTCGACGATCAACGCATCGACGGTCTGCTGCCGGAAAAGCGCGGCTTCGGCATGGTTTTCCAGAACTATGCGTTGTTTCCGCATTTAACTGTCTTCGACAATGTCGCATTCGGCCTGTCGCTGCAGCGTAAGCCTGCTGCAGAGATCAAGGAGCGGGTCGGGACGATGCTTGGCCTGGTACGGCTGTCCGGCTACGAAGAGCGCTATCCCGGGCAATTATCTGGTGGTCAGCAACAGCGTGTGGCGATCGCACGAGCGCTCGTTTTACATCCGCGTCTGATGCTCTTCGATGAGCCCTTGTCGAACCTCGATGCCAAATTGCGCGTCGAGATGCGCGCCGAGATCAAGCAGTTGCATACGCGACTGGGCCTGACTTCAATATACGTCACGCACGATCAGGCCGAAGCGTTGTCCCTGTCCGACCGCATCGTCGTTCTGCGCGATGGCCTCTTGATGCAGGTCGGAACGCCACAAGAGATCCACGACCGTCCGGCCAATGTGTTCGTCGCCGACTTCATGGGGTTTCGCAATTTCTTTGATGTTGAGCTTGGCGAAGGCGCCGGCGGCTACATAGAGGGCGTCGCCAAGGGCCGGCGGTTGCGCGCCCGCGCCAATGGGTTCGCTAGCTCCGGCAACGCTGTCATGGCTATTAGGCCTGACGATATTCGTGTCGGCGCCGCGCCGGACGGCCAAAACGTACTGCGCGGCAAAGTCGAGCTTGTCGAATATCTCGGCCGCGAGCTTGAGGCCGCCCTTATGGCGGAGGGCCAGACGCGAGTTTGGGTCCGCACAACGGAAAAGCTCGCGCTGGGCGATACCGTCGATGTGACTCTGCCGCCCGACAAACTTGTTGTTCTGCCGCGGGAATAAGCGTCATGGCTTTGGCCCGCACCGACAGCCGCAGTGAACTCGATCTTCTCGCGATCGTCTGCCTTTTGCCCTCGCTGCTCTACGTCATCGTGATGTTCGTCTATCCGTTTCTCTACGGGGTCTACGCCAGCTTGCAGCCGCTCAAAGGCGAGGCCTGGAGCATCAAGAACTACGTCTCGTTCTTCACCGATCCGTACCAATACACCACGATCAAGACGACATTCGCGCTTGCGCTTCCGAACAGTGTCGTCGTTGTCCTGCTTGCGCTTTTTTTTGCCTACGGCATGCGGCGCGGCATCTGGATGGAGCGCACGATCACCGCTATCCTCGTTCTGCCGATTTCGCTCGGCGTCATTTTCCTGTCCGAAGGCATTCTCGGCTTTTACGGCACGAATGGCTGGCTCAACCAGATGTTGCTCGGTGCCGACATTATCAAGGAGCCGCTCGAGCTCACGCATAATTTCATCGGCGTAATTCTTTCGCTGTTCATGCAGAACTTCCCGTTCTGCTTCCTTATGCTGCTTGGTTACATCTCGGGCATTGATCCGAGCCTTGAGAACTCTGCACGAATGCTGGGGGCAGGGCCCTGGACGATATTCCGGCGCGTCATGTTGCCTTTGATCGCACCGGGGCTTGCGATCGCCTTTGCGCTCGTTTTCGTCATGAGCTTCGCGGTATTTCCGTCCGCCGTGATGGTGGGGCAGCCGGCCGGCTCGACGCGGACGATCTCGATTGCTGCATATCAGCAGGCGTTTGAGCTTTACGACATGTCCTATGCGTCCGCTGTCGCTGTCATCATGGGCCTGTGCCAGTTAGCAGCGCTCATTATCATCTTACTGGTCCGTCGTCGCATGACGATTGCGACGACCATGGGCGTCGGCAAGCGGTAGGGACAACCAATGCGTGGCCGCTCCTGGAAGCTCGTCATCTACATCCTCCTGTTGGGGTTCATTCTCAACCTTGCCGGCATCGTCAGCCACGTCGTGGTGAGCGCGTTCGCCAAGCGCTGGTTCGGCAAGCCACTTCCGCCGGCCTTCACAACCGACTGGTTCACCTATGCCTGGACGAATTTCGAGTTAGGGCAGGTGCTGTTCATCACGCTGTTTATCGCGCTGGCGGTCGTGTTCATCGCGCTCGCGATCGGATTCCCTGCCGCCTACATTTTGGCGCGGCGTAACTTCCGCGCCAAACCGATTCTGCTGCTGCTGTATTTCTTGCCACTGCTCATTCCGCAGATGACTTACGGCATTCCGCTAGCAACAACGCTATACAAATTCGGAGTCGGTGGAACGGTATTGGGTGTCATCCTTGCCGTCCTGGTGCCTATGGTGCCGCTCGCGGTCTTCATCCTATTGCCCTTCTTCGAGCAGATCAGTCTCAATCTCGAATGGAGCGCGTCGATGCTCGGCGCGAACCGGCTGCAGATATTCCGCCGCGTGCTGCTGCCTCTGATGGTGCCCGGCATTCTTACCGCTGGGCTTCTGGTGCTTGTGAATACCATCTCCAATTTCGAGCTCGCCTTCCTGCTCGCCGGCGGCGGCTCACAAACGCTCGTTGTCGCGCTCTACTACAACGTGTTCGCCGGCGGTGTCCGGCCGGTCTATTCGATCGACGCGATGGCCGTCATCTACATGGTCATGGTGATGTCGGTGCTTCTGGTGGCGCTGCGGTTCGTGCGGCCGACCCAGATGGTGTTCCGGCTCGACCAGACGAGGCGCTAACGCGGTTTGTCCGCTATTGGACCAAAGCGAACAAAGATGGATTTTGGCCTGGCGCGTGGCGGAAGGCGAACAAACGATAGCTTTCACGCCGATCCTACGCCGCCGCGTCCGCTTTTGGCACAAAGCGGACATCGGCTTGTGCGCTGCACATGTCTGCTTTTGACCCAAAGCGGACATGGCCACCCCCAGTGTAAGCACGATGCAATTAAGCACCTGAAGCCGGCGGGGCACTGCCCTTGAGGGCCGCATTTGACCCCAAGGAGGCATTGCGTAAGCTCACACCTTTCATTCGCACCTAGACGCTGACGGGGACCGCCGTAACCCAGTGGAAAGCAGCATGAGCACGGTTCAATTGCAGTCTAGTGTCGACCCCGCTTTTTTCCGGATGCTCGGGGCGAAAGAAGACCTAGCTTTGCTTGAAAGCCTCACAATCAGGCGCCCTTCCATCACCGAACGAATGGCTGCCGGCAAGGCGTTACGCGAGCGGGTACCGCGTAAATCGCACGCGAACTATTATGCGGGCCCAAACCGTCCTGATCCGATTGAAATTCTGGAACGGCAAAACGCTACGCGTGTGCAAAAACTCGTACCGGTTCGTTATAACCGTATGCTCGCCAGTCCATTTGCCTTCCTGCGTGGCTCGGCTGCGGTCATGGCGAGCGATCTATCGCCCTTGCCCGTATCCGGCATTAGAGCCGGGGCATGCGGGGACATGCACGTCAGCAATTTCGGTGTCTACGGCACGGCCGAACGCAGTTTAGTATTCTCGATCAGCGATTTTGACGAAGTTTACGTCGGCCCTTGGGAGTGGGATCTTAAGCGGCTGGCAGCCAGCGCCACCGTCGCGGCAAAATTCCTAGGCGCTAACGAGACGCAGTCCGAAGACGTCGCGCGTCAATGCGTTCGCTCCTACAGAAAGCACATTCGTCGCTACGCCGAGATGGGATACTTGAAAGTCTGGTATGACCGCATTGACGAACGCGTCATACTTGACAGTCTGACGCCCAAATCGCGACGAATTGCCAAAAAAATCATGAAACGGGCGCGCGCCAGGGGGCATATCACCACGCTCGACAAATTAACCGAGCGCGTGAAAGGACGGTACCGCTTCGTCGAAGACCGTCCGTTGATCGTGCGCGAAACTCACACCGAGAGTGGTACCCCGGTCAAAGTCGCCCTCGATCGTCTTTTGCGCGCGTACATCGATTCGCTGAGCTACGACCGTAAGGTTTTGCTGTCGCGCTACCACATCATCGACGTGGCCCGCAAAGTGGTGGGCGTCGGGAGTGTCGGCACCTCGTGCTGGATGGTTCTGCTTCAGGGTATCAACGACGACGATCCGCTCTTCCTTCAGATCAAGGAAGCCAACCCATCCGTTTTGGCTCCGTATGTTGACCTCAAGCTGCCATTCGAGCACCAGGGACACAGGGTGGTCTTCGGCCAGCGTCTCACCCAGGGTTCGCCCGATATCTTCCTCGGTTGGGGCGAGGTCGAAGGAAGGCAGTTCTATGTCCGCCAGCTTGCGGACATGAAGGGCGGCTATGCGATCGACAATATTGAGACGCTTCCAGATTACTGCCGCCTTTGCGGCTGGGCATTGGCGCTGGCGCACGCCAAGGCAGGCGACGCGGCGATGATTGCAGGCTATTGCGGCAAGAGCGACGCCCTTGATGACGCGTTCGCCAAGTTTGCGACGAGCTACGCGCGGCAAACCGAGCAGGATCACGAAGCGCTGGAGCACGCGAAAAGAACTGGGCGGATCAAAGCCGCAGGAAAGTGACTTGTCCGCTATTGGCACTTAGCGGACATCAGCTTGTGCGCCGCTCGCTGGTCTTGACGTACATTTTCAATTTGCCGGAAAGTAACTTGAAAGCATCTTCGCGCGTGTACGTGACCACGCGGAACGCCGAGCCCGATAGCGTCTGGCAGTCAGTGCGATGGCAGATCAAGGTCTTGTCCGCATCGATTTCAGCCTCGTAGGTGATGTATCCGCAGTGACAACCCCCGTCGATTTTCATCTAATCATTCTCTGGCGCTAACGAACCAAGGGCGACATAGCCGCTCAACCTAGACTATGCCGTAGAATTGTCGCCGCCTCCGCCCCGGCACAGTGGTCAACATCGTAGCGGTCCGCTTTTGGGGTAAAGCGGACATTGGGTATTGCACTGTACATGTCTGCTTTGACCCAAAGCGGACATCAGCTCCACTGAGGAATAGGCACTCGGTTGTGTGCCATTTCTCACTCGCCGCCCGGCGCAAAGTGCTAGGCTTTAAGCCTTCTCAGGGGGCACATGAAACGGCGAGAGTTCATCACGCTTATTGGCGGTGCGGCGACGACGTGGCCGCTTGTGGCACGCGCGCAGGAGCCAGGCCGAACCTATCGTCTTGGTGTCCTGCTTCCCGTTGCCCGTGACGAGCCGGCGATGGTCGCCTTCCTTGACGAGTTACGCCTTCACGGCTTCGTCGAAGGACGAAACCTCGCGATCCTCCCAGGCGGCCTTCAGTTCCGTAACGAGCAGATCACCGAGCTGGTGTCGGCAATGGTGAAGGCCGCACCCGATGCGATTGTCGGTGCAGGCGATCTCGGTGGGCGCGCCCTCCAGAAGGCGACCCGAAGCATACCGCTCATCATCATGACCGAGGATATGGTGGCAGCTGGACTTGCGGCCTCGCTAGGCAGGCCCGGCGCCAACATCACCGGAATAAGCCTGATGTCCCCCGATCTTGACGGCAAGCGGCAGGATATCTTGATCGAGGCGGCGCCCAGCGCGCGCCGCATAGCGGCGCTCGCCGATCCCAACGTTGCAACATTGCGACACCTACAGGCTTTGACAGATACAGCGCAAGCGCGCGGAACCGAATTGTTGGTAGTTCGTGCCGCCAAGCCCGAGGAACTTGTGCCGGCGCTAAACGACGCGAGCGCCCGAGGCGCCCGGGCCGTCAACGTGCTGGCCTCGCCGATGTTGCATCTCAATCGTCATGTCATCATCGAAGGCGCGGCAGAATTGCGATTACCAGCAATCTATCAATGGCCGGACACTGCTGAAGAGGGTGGTCTGCTGGGCTATGGTCCGCGCTTCACTCAGGTCTTTCGCCAGCGCGCGCAAATGACCGTCAAGGTTCTGCGCGGCGCCAGGCCTGCTGAATTGCCGATTGAGCAGCCGACGACCTTTGAGTTGGTGATCAATCTCAAGGCCGCGAAGGCGATTGGGCACGAGGTTCCGGCCGGTCTAGTTCTGCGCGCCGACAAATTGCTCGAATAAAACGGGGCATGTCCGCTATTGGCACTTAGCGGACATGAGCTGTTGCACCGCACATGTCTGCTTTCGGGGGTAAAGCGGACATAGGCCAAACCTCGTGGAATGTCCGCTAATGACCCAAAGCGGACGTGGTCGGGCTTGCAGCCGCTGATAAAAACGAATTCAAATGATCATAAAGCGTCATCTGAGATACGGCGATGAGTCCCACATCGGGCGCTGCCCTGATCATTGATCACCTTGGCGGCGAGCAATTCCTGGCCAGTTTGGGCGCAAGAGATTTCGCCATCGATGACACGCATGTGGGCTTCACCCTTGTTCATGACAATCCCAAAAAGGTTCATTCGGTGACAATCACGGTTGAGCCGCAGGGGGGCTTCAAGGTCTCCTGTTATGGCCGACTTGCGCCGGGCACTTTTCGTGCACCGGTGCTCGCCGTGGAGAAGGTCGCCATCCCTGACAGTCTTGCAGCTGTTCTTGGAATGCTCACTGGCATCGACGCTCTGAAGCACCGACACCTCTAATGTTTGCTTAGCCCTCGCCGGGCTCGAATGCCCGCTTCCGGGGTAAAGCGGACATCGCTTCCGCAGCGCAAAATGTCCGCTACGGCCCAAAGCGGACATCGCTGGCATCAAATACTCACGGCGATTTGAAGCAGTGCGACCAGTTTTCGGTGCCGCGATACCCGAGATAGGCCCTTCGTCCCCTATGTAGAACAAGTTTTTTGCAGTCAGAGTTCGTCCGCCCGCTTCGTATCAGTTTGCGTGAGTGACATGATGAACGACAAGCATTGCCATGGTGAAATTTCGAGACGGCGCGAAGCACAACTTAAGTACGCAGTAAAAATCCAGCATATCGCAGATGCCATAGTTGCAGCGGGGTATATCTCTTTGGATAGCCAGGCGAAGGCGCTCGGCCTCAAACGAAGTACCGCATGGACCATAATAAAAACGAAACACAAACTCGACCGATTATCGGGCAAGACAACCGACCGCATGCTTGCAAATCTGGAGCTACCGCCACCCGTTCGTGCGGTAGTTCAACAGTACTTGGCCGAAAGGTCCGTTGCTGCCGGTAGAAAGCGCAGACGAAGACAACGCCGTCCTTTGACGCCGTTCGCAAGAGCAAACGTGGTGGGGGCGAGTTAGGGAAATGACGATGGGTAAAATCACCATCGTTCCTGCGGCGGATCGGTATTCGGCACCTGTGCCGTTTGCTCATCGAATTTGGAATTGAACTTGGCCTCAAGCGATGGTTGGTCTCGGCCTGGGTCTCACTATTATTTGGATATTTTTCTTAGGATATGGGCTCGTCGCGCTAGTCAACATGGCAGTTTAGGAATGGACGATTTCCAGCCATGGGGGTATGCCGAAGCACGGCGTGGGCAGTGTTAAACGGAGACAAGAGGGTCGGTCCTTCAGCCAATATCATCAAACGCATTCTTTCTTCGCCGAAGCTTCCGCCGGTGGCACGTCGAAAAGTCGAAGAGTTTGTCGAGGAGAGGATCAGCGGCCTGTATGGGCATTCGGCGTGGTCTCATGATCATTTTCGCGCCTCGCCTCAGCCGACATCGAAACTTAAGCAGAAACAATTGCACGCCCGCTGGACCGTGAATTAACGAATAACCAGTTCCGAGGGGATATGTGGCCAATGTCCGCTATTGGCACTTAGCCGACATTCCAACCCCGCCCGCGTTTGTCCGCTATTAGGGTAAGAGCGGACATCACGGTGCCTGTGGGCTTCCTACCAGGGGCGATTTGAAAAGGGACCGCTGCGTTGGCTCTCACAGCAGTCCCTCCTGCGCACAGCCGAGTATCTGGGAATGACTCGGCAGCTTGCGCGACGATAGTGATCCAATCCCCTCCGTCTTGTCATTATCTGACAAAATTTTACCCGCGCTCACCACAAGCGGACTGCCGTGGAACAAATTAACAAAACTTTGGCTGGAAAAGACGAGACCGAGCCAGTCCAGTCGTTTTAAGTAGCAATCAAAATTAAAAAGGCTATTTGCGGAGTGCTTTGAACACTAGCGGGGTCGCCGTGGAAATGGTTTGATCCCGATGAAGAAATTCGTGTTGAACGCACTTTGCCTGTGAGGACTACGAACGGCGAGATTGATTGTACTGTTTTGACCACTCAAAAAGCTGTTGCGCAATGGCTCAACGTCATGCCGGAAAATTTTCCGCGCGATCTCGGTGTTTAAACTTGAGTTGATACCGCAAAAGCCCAGTCCCATAACGGCAAAACACAAGCCTATGTCTCGGCGACGCGCTTGCGGGCGGCGCTAATTGCGTCGTCGAGGGATACGGCGCGCTCTAGTCCGCCGACCTTCTCGGCGAGACCATCGGCCCGCAGCAGATCCCGCACGCGGCCACGCGCTCCCACAATCTGCAGCGCAATACCCTGCGCCGCGAGCTCATCGTGAAGTGCATGCAAAATGCGGGCACCCGCGAGATCTAGGTAGGGCGATGCGGAGAGATCGCAAACCACTGCACGGATCTTCGATCAATTCTTGAGTACACTGGCCATCACTGTTTCGAGAACAGACCCAGCATTGACATAGAGCAGTGAGGCTTCGGGGCGGCAGGCGATCACGCTCCCCAGCGGCTCGTTCTCTGGATGACGGGCGAGATCCGAATAGCTGTTGGTTCCGGGGATGCGCCCCAGTAGAGCGACGTGGGGCCGCGATGCCCGCGCCAGCAGCAAGAGGATCGAAATGAGCGCCGCGAGCAGAATGCCCTGCAAGATTCCGAGAAGCAGTACGCCCATGATCGCGATCGTGGCGGCGTAGAAGTCCATCCGGCTCACGCGCCACATGTAGAGGAGCCCGCGAAAGTCGAACAAGCCGAGGATCGCAGTGAGCACCACGGCGGCCAGTACGGCCTTGGGCAGGTTTTCCAAAAGGCCGGTCAGGAACAGTAGGCACAAAGCGAGTGTGGTGGAGGCGGCCAAGAGCGCTAGCGGGGTATGCGCCCCGGCTTTGTCATTGACAGCCGACTGCGACAGACCTCCGGCGACAGGGTAGCCATGCCCCAGGGCCGCGCCCAGGTTGGCGGCGCCGATGCCGAGGAACTCCTGGCGCGGATCGAGGTCGTAACCATGCTTGGCCGCGAAGGTGCGAGCCGCGGACACGCCCTCGATATAGGCGAGCAGCAGGCAGCCGGCCGCTAGCGGTACGATTCCTTCGACGTCGCGCAGCCGCAGCGCCGGACCTGCCAGCGTGGGCAGCCCCTCCGGAATGTTGCCGGTGACAGGCACGCCGATCGCGGGTAGTCCGAGCACGGTCGCCAGGAAGATCGATAATGCCACGACCGCGAGCGCCACCGGCCGTCCGGGAAGCCAGCGCTCGCCCATCAGTAGCATTGCGATTGCGACAGCGCCCATCGCAAGCACCACAAGCTGAATGTGACCGAGTTGCCCAACGAGAAGGTAGACCCGTTCAAAAAAATTATGACCGCCACCAGCGATCCCGAACAGGCTCGGCAATTGGGTCATGGCAATGGTGAGCCCCGCGCCGATCTTGAAGCCGACCAGGATGCTGTCACTGATCAGCGTGACGAGCACACTGAGCCGGAACAGCCATGCGAGCAAGCAAAGCCCGGCCACCGTGAAGGCCGCAAGGCTAGCAATCTGCACATAACGCTCCGCATCGCCTTCCGCCATCGGGGCCACGCTGGCGGCGACCATCAGAGAGATCGCAGATGTGGGCCCGACGGCGAGCTGCCGAGACGAGCCGAGGAGCGCATAGCCGAGCCCGCCGAGCAGATAGCCGTAAATGCCGACCTGCGGCGGCAGGCCGGCAAGCGACGCATAGGCGAGCGAAACCGGGATCGCGTAGGCGGCCAAGGTCACGCCCGCCACCACATCACCGGGCAGCCACGCCGCCTGATAACCGCCGAGCCACCGGACAGGCGGAAGCCACGACCATTTGCTCCGCGTGCCCGGATTGATCGAATCCGTCATTCGCGCCCTCACAGGCTCAGACAGAGGTTCCGCAAATTAAGTGGCCGGAAATGGACAGACTTGATTTAGATCAAGATCACTTAGCCAGAAGTGAAATGTCTCCTTTGGGTCATAAGTGCCATAAGCAGACATTTTGCGATGCGGGAGCGGTGTCTGCTTTACCCCCCAAAAGCAGACATTGTTTGCGACAAGGTTTGGACCATGAAGCCCGTCACCGCCGCCTCAGTGCGCGCCAACTCGCTTCATTTCCCGAGCGGCGGGCAGAATGTGCGCTGGGCATCTTCTTCGGCCAGGCTGGCATTTATGGGAACCTCGTGGACACCATTCAGATAGAGGTAGAGGCATCGTTTTTCGTAAACCAAGAGACCGCTAGCGGTGTTCAGCATGGTCGCGGAGCCGACGTATACACCGCGACTGAGCACGTAACCGATCAGCGCGACACCCAACAATCCCAAAAGGGCGCGACCAATTGTTGACCAGCGCATTCAAAATCCCGAGCTGTAATTTGGCACATTTGCAGCGCACAAGCCGATGTCCGCTAAGTGCCATAAGCGGACATTGGCCGTAAAACAGATCGGGCGTAATCCAGACAGCCAAATTGGAGCGCCCATGAAATTCCCCGAAAGCGGACATTAACCGGTGCCTCCGGCATCTGGGCTTTTTGCGCTAGGCGACGGGCGTATTTCGCTACAAGTCGGCACGCCAAGCGGGAGTTATGTCCGGGTTATGAAAGATCGTCTCGCCACAATTTATGCAAAGGTACTGTTTTTCTCGACCCGGCCCTTTAAAAACGAATTTTAGCCCCGGATGTCCGGGGTCATCCGGGCCCTTCGTTATCTGCGCTTTGCAGGCGTCGCATAACCTGATCATTTTCGGGCCCTAGGCGAACAGTCACGGCCTCGGCTCAGGCAGTCGCACACATTGCGCCAATGAATTTTTTTATTCTGCAGCCGAACGGTCAAACTCGCCTGGTGCCGTTTTCGATTTCACCAGGCTCTCAACAATCGCTCGCGCAGCCAGCTTGGCCGTATCGCACAAGTGAACATAGCTGTTTACTTCGCGTTCTAGGCGTTCGCCTTTGTGGCGAAGATTAGTGCAAACGTCCTGCAAGTCGAGAATGAGGCGGTCGATGCAGTCGATTGCGTCATTTGAAGCTGAACCGATGAGGGCCCTCAGCTTGTCGGCGGCCGGCCCGCTGGTTTGCCGTGCCTCATCGTCTGTTTGATGAATGAGAGGCACGTCACGCTGATTAAACCTACGGATCTCACTTTCACACGCTGCCACCAACTCGGCGTCTTCTGGAATCCGGCTCTTTGGGGCGAATATGTCGCGTTCGGTATTTTCCAGATCGTCCTTGCGCGCACTGGACAACTCGTACTTCGCCATAGTTTTACTCCTACCGAGCTGAACTCAAGACTATCGTACCATTTCAAACACCTATCGTGTAGCGCGACCTGGCGGCCTCTATATTGCGATCAGCATCATGATACCGACCATGAAAATGATCGCATGACGTTGTCGACGCTGTCGCCGTTTTGACCCACATCAACGCCAGCCAAGACATTTGGCTTAGAAACCCAGAAGTGACGATATGGGAGATTTGAAGATGACTGAGAAAATCAAATCAGAACTGATTTCGCGTCGAACGGCGTTTTCCCTTCTGGGACTAACAGCCGCATTGGGCTTTGCAGTACCAGCCAGCGTTCTAACGGTGTCAGATGCCGAGGCCCAGACGAGCGGGATGGAGCGGCGTCATGAGCGGCGCACAGGACGCCACGAACGGCGTGACGAGCGCCGCACAGGACGCCACGAACGGCGTGACGAGCGGCGCGGAGGCGGCAAAGACACCACTGGCAGCGGCACTACTGGCACCGGGACCACCGGCACAAAGTAATTCGAACGCAGTTCGATAAAAATCGACCGGGTTGCCGAGCGACCAAGATACTGTAATGCGGTGTCCGGCTGGTGCGATTGGCGTGGATGTCCGCTTTGGGTCATTAGCGGACATTTTGCGCTGCGGAAGCCATGTCCGCTTTACCCCGACACCCGCAGCTCTGCCGCTGAATGCGACGGTCTTCGGCGGTGGCGGCCTGGTCGCTTGGCGTCGCCGGCGCAAGCTGTTGCGCGCCGCGCGACTTGATCAAACATCCTGAGAGAGCCGCCTAGACGAATTCCACGCCCGTCTCAGCCACCGTCCGCCAGACCAGTCGGCACGGCCGGATCGAGTAGCCGCCGTCGAGGGTCATCTCGAAGTCGCGCGGCAGGTCGACCGTATTTGCGATCTGGAGGCGTGCGCCTTTATTGGTCAGATTGCGGACGACACAATCAATGATCGCGGACCGGCCGAAAACGAGTTTTGCGCTCTTCAGCACGCGCGAGCGTCCCGATTTACGGCGTTCTGCCACTGTCTCACTACTCCTGTGAATTGCACTCAAATAATCGGCAAAATTGGCTAAACCCCTAAATTGATTGCCCAGTCAGCGGGCAGCCGAGAGAGATTTCGTTAACCAGAACCTGTACGGCCTGCGGGCGCGACCTCTTTGCGCACGCCCTTGTTATTTTTGCGCTTTTGGGCATCTTAAAATGGGTGCATATCGGTGCAGGTTGAAATCATGCAGCTTTTCACCACGGCCGAGGCTGCCGCATATCTCCGGCTCAAGGAGCGCAAGATCTACGAAATGGTGGCGGAGGGGACGGTGCCCTGCACGAAGGTCACCGGACGCTGGTTGTTTCCGAAGGCCGAACTCGATCACTGGCTCGCCTCCAGCATCTCACGACCTGCGGGCACGACGCGGCCTGACCCAGCACCCATCGTCAGTGGCAGCCACGATCCGCTCTTCGAATGGGCCTTGCGCGAAAGCGGCTCGGGCCTGGCGACGCTGGCGCTCGGCAGCGAGGTGGGTTTTTCCCAGTTTGCCGCCGGTGAGACGATTGCTGCCGCGATTTATTTGCACGCGCTGGACGATCTCGACGCCGACGCCAACATCGATGCCCTGCG
>CAVVUW010000013.1:0-26994 GCA_963751535.1 uncultured Alphaproteobacteria bacterium | reverse complement strand
GACTCGAACCGCCGACATCCTGCGTGTAAAGCAGGCGCTCTACCAACTGAGCTAACCGCCCTCACCGCTCGTTTATCGCTATCTGAGGCCGCGGTGCAAGCAATGCGTTATTCCGCAAGCCCATGCGAAAACGGCGCCTTTCGGCGCCGTTTTCTAACATGTTTGGTGCGTCAGTGCGCGGTTAGTCCGGAGCCGTCCTCGTCGGCCGCCGGCTCAGCCGCGGCCGCCTCGGCCGCCAGCTTCGCACTCGCCTCGTCCCACTCGATCGGCTCGGGCTTGCGCACAAGGGCGCGCTGAAGCACTTCGTCCATGCGGGTCACCGGAACGATCTCCAGGCCCTTTTTGATCGTGTCGGAGATTTCCACCAGATCCTTGGCGTTCTCCTCCGGGATCAGCACGGTCTTCATGCCGCCCCGCGCCGCAGCCAGCAGCTTCTCCTTGAGGCCACCGATCGGCAGCACACGGCCGCGCAGCGTGATTTCACCAGTCATTGCGACGTCGCGGCGCACCGGGATGCCGGTCATCACCGAAACGATCGCCGTGACCATGGCCACGCCGGCCGAAGGCCCATCCTTCGGCGTCGCGCCTTCCGGCACGTGCACGTGGATGTCGCGCTTGTCGAACCACGGAGGCTCGATGCCGAAAGCAACCGCCCGCGAGCGCACGTAAGACGCCGCCGCAGAGATCGATTCCTTCATGACGTCGCGCAGATTGCCCGTGACGGTCATTCTGCCCTTGCCCGGCATCATGGCGCCTTCAATGGTCAGCAATTCGCCGCCCACGTCGGTCCATGCAAGTCCGGTCACGACGCCAACCAAGTCCTCCGCCTCAATCTCGCCGTAGCGATACTTGGGCACACCCAGGTAGTCGCCAAGGCTCGTGGCGGTGACCGCGATCGACTTCTTCTTCGAAGTCATCAGCTCCTTCACCGCCTTGCGGATCAACGTGGAGAGCTCGCGCTCGAGATTGCGCACGCCAGCTTCCCGCGTGTAACGGCGGATCATGGTCAGCAAAGCCTCGTTGTCGATCGACCATTCCTCGGGCTTGAGGCCGTGTTTCGCGATCGCATGCGGTATCAGGTGCTTGCGCGCGATCTCGACCTTCTCGTCCTCGGTGTAGCCGGCGATACGAATGATCTCCATGCGGTCCATCAAGGGCGGCGGAATGTTGAGCGTGTTCGCCGTCGTGATGAACATCACGTTGGAGAGATCGTAGTCGACCTCGAGATAGTGATCGTTGAACGTGTGGTTCTGCTCAGGGTCCAGCACCTCGAGCAAAGCCGACGACGGGTCGCCACGGAAATCGGCGCCCATCTTGTCGACCTCGTCCAGCAGGAAGAGCGGGTTTGAGGTCTTGGCCTTGCGCATCGACTGGATGACCTTTCCAGGCATCGAACCGATATAGGTGCGCCGGTGACCGCGGATCTCCGCCTCGTCACGGACGCCGCCCAGCGACACGCGCACGAATTCGCGGCCGGTCGCTTTGGCGATCGACTTGCCGAGCGAGGTTTTGCCCACGCCGGGAGGCCCGACGAGACAGAGGATCGGTCCGGTCAACTTGTTGGCCCGCTGCTGGACCGCGAGATACTCGACGATCCGTTCCTTGACCTTCTCCAGACCATAGTGATCGGCGTCGAGAATCTGCTCGGCCAGATTCAGGTCCTTTTTGACCTTGCTCTTCTTGTTCCACGGAATCGAAACCAGCCAGTCGAGATAGTTGCGCACGACCGTTGCCTCGGCAGACATCGGCGACATCTGACGCAGCTTCTTGAGTTCGTGCGTGGCCTTCTCCCGAGCTTCCTTCGAAAGCTTGGTCTTCTTGATCTTGTCTTCCAGCTCCTGGAGTTCGTCGCGACCTTCCTCGTCGCCGAGCTCCTTCTGGATCGCCTTCATCTGTTCGTTGAGGTAGTACTCGCGCTGAGTCTTCTCCATTTGCCGCTTCACGCGGGTGCGGATGCGCTTTTCCACCTGCAGGACGGAAATTTCGCTTTCCATCAGGCCGAGCACCTTTTCAAGGCGCTGAGTGACGGACGGCGTCTCCAGGATCTCCTGCTTGTCGGAAATCTTGACGGCGAGATGCGAAGCGACCGTGTCGGCGAGCTTGGCGTAATCCTCGATCTGCTGGATCACCCCGACCACTTCGGGCGACACTTTCTTGTTGAGCTTCACATAGTTTTCGAATTCATTGACGACCGAACGCGCCATGGCTTCCGCCTCGACGCGGTCTCCCGTGTCGTCTGCAATCGCGGTAGCGTCGGCTTCGTAGTAGTCGACCCGATCCGTATATTTGAGAACCTTCGCGCGCGTAGCGCCTTCGACCAGCACCTTTACGGTACCGTCGGGCAGCTTCAGCAGTTGCAGTACGCTCGCCAAGGTCCCGACTTCGAAGATCGCGTCGGTTGCCGGATCGTCGTCTGAAGCATTCTTTTGCGTCGCAAGCAGTATGAAGGTGTCAGACCGCATCACCTCTTCCAGCGCCTTGATCGACTTTTCACGGCCGACGAAGAGCGGAACGATCATGTGCGGAAACACCACGATGTCGCGCAGCGGCAAAACCGGATAGGCCCGGGTTTCGCCGGGTTGCAGCTGGGGTCGTGGTTTGTTCGTCATTGGCATTTTCCTTTTGTTGTGCCCCTGCCGATTGACCCGCTGATGCGGCATCGCGCGGCAGTGCCGGTAGGAGGACCGAGGAGACGCAAGGCGATATGCCCAGCGTGTCTTAAGAAAACTCGAAGAACGCTCGCCCAGTCGGTAGTCAGATACGACGTTTCGTACGCCACTTCTCTTCGGACACTATACGTATGGCGAGGGTAAACCCTGCGCAAGAAGGCCTACTTTTTTCCAGTTAAAGCGAGTCCCACGCAGGTAACAACCCCACAATTGGGGGGAACCAGCAGCCTTTTCCGGGAAAATTTACGCCCGCGGGTACTGGGATCAGGCGCTCGCGCTGCCCGTCTCGGCCGTCCTGTCGCTGCGATCCGCATAGATGTAGAGCGGCCGGGCCGTCCCTTCGACGACCTCCTTGGAGATCACGACCTCCTCGACCCCTTCCAAGCTCGGCAAATCGAACATGGTGTCGAGCAGGATGCCTTCCATGATGGAGCGCAGGCCCCGCGCGCCGGTCTTGCGGTCGATCGCCTTGCGGGCGATGGCGCCCAGCGCTTCCTCGGCGAGCGTCAGATCGATCAACTCCATCTCGAATAGCCGCTGGTATTGCTTGACCAGGGCGTTCTTCGGCTCGACCAGGATCTTCTTCAGCGACGCCTCATCGAGATCCTCAAGCGTGGCGACGACCGGCAGACGGCCGACGAATTCCGGGATCAATCCGTACTTCAGCAGATCCTCCGGCTCGACCTCGCGGAAGATTTCGCCTTGCTTGCGATCTTCCGGAGCCACGACCTTGGCGCCGAATCCGATCGATGTGGACCGGCCGCGCGCGGAAATGATCTTCTCCAGCCCCGCGAAAGCACCGCCGCACACGAACAGAATGTTCGTCGTGTCGACCTGCAGGAATTCCTGCTGCGGATGCTTGCGGCCGCCCTGCGGAGGCACAGATGCGATCGTGCCTTCCATGATCTTCAGGAGCGCCTGCTGCACGCCCTCGCCCGAAACGTCGCGGGTGATCGAGGGGTTATCGGATTTACGCGAAATCTTGTCGATTTCGTCGATGTAAACGATGCCACGTTGCGCGCGCTCGACGTTGTAGTCGGCTGACTGCAGTAACTTCAGAATGATGTTTTCGACATCCTCGCCGACATAGCCGGCTTCGGTCAAAGTCGTCGCATCCGCCATCGTGAACGGCACATCGAGAATACGCGCGAGCGTCTGCGCCAGCAGCGTCTTGCCCGAACCGGTCGGACCGATCAGCAGGATGTTCGACTTCGCAAGTTCGACGTCGTTGTGCTTGGCCTGATGGTTGAGGCGTTTGTAGTGGTTGTGAACCGCGACGGACAGAACCTTCTTCGCGTGATCCTGGCCGATGACGTAATCGTCGAGAACCTTGCGGATTTCCTTCGGCGTCGGAATTCCGTCGCGCGATTTCACCAACGAGGATTTGTTCTCCTCGCGGATGATGTCCATGCAGAGTTCAACGCATTCGTCGCAGATGAAAACGGTCGGCCCGGCAATGAGCTTGCGCACTTCGTGCTGGCTCTTGCCGCAGAACGAGCAGTAGAGAGTGTTCTTGGAATCGCTGCCGCCGACTTTGCTCATTCAATTCTCCGTCACGCTTCCGTACGCTTCCAGGCAACCAAGCAAGTTTCGCACCGGACTTCCACCACGGCGGGCCTTACGTCGGAGGGCCTGCACTCCGTTTACTCCCCCCAGCACCTTAAGCGAAGCATGCTAACGACGTGATAATCAAGATTCTATTAACGATAATGCCGCACTCACAGCCGCGAAAGCGCCCGCTTCGAGTCAAATTCAAGGACGGTTGGAACCGCCTGTAGGACCGTTCAGGCGGGCTTGGGACCCGTCTCCTCGGGGCGCTTATCGATGACCTTGTCGACCAGGCCGAAGTCCCTGGCGGCTTCGGCAGTGAGAAAATAGTCGCGCTCAAGAGCGTCTTCGATCTTCTTCAGCGACTGGCCGGTGTGCTTCACGTAGATCTCGTTCAGGCGCTTCTTCAGGTTCAAAATCTCCTGCGCGTGCAGCATGATGTCGGTGGCCTGGCCTTGGAACCCGCCCGACGGCTGATGCACCATGATACGGGCATTCGGCAGCGCAAAACGTTGATCTTTGGCGCCAGCCGCCAAGAGCAGCGACCCCATCGAGGCTGCCTGCCCCACGCAAAGCGTCGACACCGGCGGGCGAATGAACTGCATGGTGTCATAGATCGCCATGCCGGAAGTCACCACCCCGCCCGGCGAGTTGATGTACATTGAAATTTCTTTCTTCGGATTCTCGGCCTCGAGAAACAGCAGTTGCGCCACAACCAGGGTGGCTACGCCGTCCTCAATCGCGCCTGTGATGAAGATGATTCTCTCCTTCAGGAGCCGCGAGTAAATATCATAGGCCCGCTCGCCACGATTGGTTTGCTCCACCACCATGGGCACCAGATAGTTCATGTAGGTATCGTGGGGATCTCTCATTTCGTCTCCTTGACGCGAATCGTACCGGTAAGACTAGCCGCGCCGGTGCGTCCGGTGATCTATTTTCGCGAGGGCGGTTGCGCAATGCCCCCGCACCTCAGCTGGCCGAATCATCGTCCTTGTAGAGCTCGTCCCGTGAGACCTTGCTTTCGGTTACCCCGGCAAGCTCGAGCAGGAAATCAACCACCTTTTCCTCGAAGATCGGCGCACGCAGGGCGGCAACCGCCTGTGGATTCTGGCGGTAATAGTCCCAGACGCGCTGCTCCTGACCGGCAAACTGGCGCGCACGCTCCATCACGGCGCGGCTCAGCTCTTCCTCGGTCACGGTTATATTGTTCTTCTCGCCGATTTCGGCAAGCACCAGACCGAGTCTCACCCGGCGTTCCGCGATCGTGCGGTATTCCGCCTTGGCCTTCTCCTCGGTTGTGTTTTCGTCGGCGAAGGTCTTGTGCTCGGTTTCGAGCTCGGACAGCACCGACTTCCAGACACGGTCGAACTCTTCCTCGACGAGCGTCGGCGGAGGTTCGAATTTGTGCATCTTGTCGAGCTCATCGAGCAAGCCGCGCTTAAGCTTCTGGCGCGACATGCCCGTATGCTCGCGTGCGATGTTGTCTTTCACCGCATCGCGGAGCTTTGCGAGCGATTCGAGACCAAGCGATTGCGCAAACGTGTCGTCCGCAACGACCGTGCCCGGCGTTTCGACGGACTTGGCCGTGACCACGAACTCCGCGTCTTTGCCGGCGAGTTCCTGCTTCATGTAGTGCTTGGGAAAAGTCACCTTCAGCGTGCGAGTTTCCCCGCCGGTGACCCCGATGAGCTGATCCTCGAAACCCGGAATAAACGTATTCGATCCGATCAGCACAGCTGCGTCGTCGCCCGAACCGCCTTCGAACGGCGTGCCGTCGATCGTGCCCGCAAAGGAGATCATCACGCGATCGTCCTTCGCCGCCTGCTCGCCCGCTGCGCGCATCGTGTAGGGCCTGTTCTGCTGGACGATGCGTTCGAGCGCCTGGTCGACTTCGGTATCGGTGACATCCGCGGTCAGTTTAGTCAGTTTGATGGTTTTGAAATCGCCGAGCGCGATCGGCGGCACGATTTCAAGTGCCATCGTGTAGTTCAGATCGGTCTTGCCGGCGACCAGCTCTTCAATTGCGCCTTCCTCTGTCGGGAGCGTGACCTTCGGGTCGGCGGCGAGCTTGTAGCCGTGCTCGCTGACAATCTGGCTGTTCGTGTCACGAACGGTCGCCTCGATCACTTCGGCCATCGCCGATCGGCCATACATGCGCTTGAGGTGCGTGACCGGCACCTTGCCGGGACGGAATCCGTTGATGCGGACCCGGTCCTTCAACTCGTCAAGGCGAGCGTTGACCTTGGCATCCAGTTCGGCGGCGGGAACGACGACCTTGTATTCGCGCTTCAGGCCTTCGGAGAGTGTTTCAGTTACTTGCATCGGACACACTTTTTTCTCTGCTTGCACTCACGTCGCAGCGGCTCACCATGAACCGAACGCGCCGCTTGTGTCGGAATACGGGCGGACCCGCACTTTACCCTAGTCTCATTGGCCTCTTTGTGGTGCGGGCGGAGGGACTCGAACCCCCACACCTTGCGGCGGCAGGACCTAAACCTGCTGCGTCTACCAATTCCGCCACGCCCGCAGAGGTCAAAATTACGGACGGTTCGCGCCGCAATCCCGGCACGGCTTAACGCGACGGTACCCGCCAAGGCAAGACTTAACCGCCGCTTATCTCACTGGCGCCGCTGTAGTTAAGCCTTCGGCGTCTGGTGCGCAGTGCCGCCTCCGAGCCCCGCCAGCAGGCGCCGATATACCCGCGGGAGCATGTCGGGCAGATCCTCGGCGATCAGCCCAGGACCGAATTCGGTTGCCGCATCCCCATGCAGCCAGACGCCCGCACAGGCCGCCTCGAACGCCGGCATACCCTGCGCCATCAGACCGCCAATGATGCCCGCGAGGACGTCCCCCGAGCCTGCGGTCGCCAGGCTAGGCGGGCCGTTTTCAGCAATCGTGGCCCTGTGGTCAGGTGCGGCCACGACCGTATCGGCGCCTTTATAGACGACGACAGCCCCGCAGAATTCGGCGGCTAGGCGCGCTTTCTCAAGTTTCGAATTAGATTTATGATCTTCGGATATCTTTTTGAAAAGGCGTAAAAATTCGCCTTCGTGAGGTGTCAAAACAACATTCTCTCGGCGCTTCCGGATGGCATCGGCCAAGGCGTTCGAATGCTCGGCAAAGCTCGTGAGCGCATCAGCATCCAGCACCACGGCAGCGTTGCTGGCGAGCGCAGTCAGTGCCTTCTCGCGCATTCCTGGCCCAACCCCGCCACCGGGACCGAGAACGACCGCGTTTCGGCGCCTGTCTCCCAAGAACTCGCCCAGTTCGGCCGGGCCATCGACCGGCCGAACCATTACGGCCAGGCTTTCGGCGGCGTTGATGGCAAGAGCTTCTCGCGGGCTGGCAATGGTCACCAGACCCGCGCCGGCTCGCAGCGCGCCCCGTGCAGCCAGGCGCGCGGCGCCTGTGGTCGATGCCCCTCCCGAAACAACCACCGCATGGCCACGCGAATATTTATGCCCCCGCGAGTCAGGCCGGGGGAAAGCCTCGCTCCAAAACGCCGGCGCGTTGGCAAAGGTCTGCGGTTTGATCCTGTCGAGCACGCTTTCCGGAATTCCAATGTCCGCAACTTCGACCGTCCGGCACTGCAAGCGTCCGGGAAGCAGCAGATGACCGGTCTTGCGCCGGAAGAACGTCACCGTGAGCGAAGCGGTTACGGCGCTGCCCATGATCGCACCGGTCGTTCCATTGACCCCGCTCGGCAGATCGACGGCAACAATCGGCACGCCCGCAGCATTCATCGCTTCGATCATTGCCCGTGGCAGTCCGCCAACCTCCCGGTCGAGACCCGCACCAAACAATGCGTCGACGACCGCATCGCAGTTCGACAGAGACGCCGGCGAGCCTTCTTCGACCGGCCCGCTCCAGCGACCTGCCGCCTGCGCCGCGTCACCCTTCAGTTTCGCGCGATCGCCGACGAAGCAGAGACGCACCCTGTGGCCGCGCTCGACGAGGTGGCGGGCGGCGACAAATCCGTCACCACCGTTGTTGCCGGGGCCGGCCACGACGACGATGCGCGGCAGCTGCATCCGGGCGATCGCTTCCGCCACGGCCCGCCCGGCGTTTTCCATGAGCGTCATGCCGGGAGTGCCGGCGGCGATCGTCAGGCCGTCCGCTTCGGACATTTCGGCAGTCGTAAGCAATTCGAGCATCGCCACGGAACCTAACGGCCGCTCCTGCTCCAAACAATTCGAAGCCATCGACGCGCGGCACTTGAAGTTGGCGTCTGGTTAAAATCTAACCAGTCTGCTTAAGTTGTAGGCGCCGAACATTAGGCAAGGTCCCGACCAACCTGTACCTGTCCATTAAGCCTTTGTTTTCAATGGGATTTTTGTGCGGCCTCGGCTTGGCATGGGTCCTGCAAACCGCTAGCGCGGCTCGACCGATCAGTCCCGGAGAGCTGGGGGCAAGGACACTCAATGAAAAAAATCGAAGCCATCATCAAACCCTTCAAGCTCGACGAGGTGAAGGAAGCGCTGCAGGAGGTAGGCCTACAGGGGATAACCGTAACCGAGGCCAAGGGCTTCGGGCGACAGAAAGGACACACCGAGCTATACCGCGGCGCCGAATACGTGGTCGATTTTCTCCCCAAAGTAAAAATCGAAATCGTTCTCGGCGACGACATGGTTGAAAAAGCGATCGATGCGATCCGGCGCGCGGCTCAAACTGGCCGGATTGGTGACGGGAAAATTTTCGTTTCCAACATCGAAGAAGCCATTCGGATCAGGACCGGGGAATCCGGAATTGATGCAATCTGACCCGCGGGCAAAAGGTCACGCGGGTAATTTCATGAAAACAAGGGGGAATGCAGTCCCATGACGACAGCTAAAGAAGTCATGAAGTTGATTAAGGACAACGACGTGAAATACGTCGATTTCCGATTTACCGACCCACGCGGCAAGTGGCAGCACGTCACCTTCGACGTCACGATGATCGAAGAAGACACCTTTGCCGAGGGCCAGATGTTCGACGGCTCATCGATCTCCGGTTGGAAGGCGATCAACGAGTTGGACATGAATTTGATGCCGGACCCGGCAACCGCCTGTATCGATCCGTTCTTTGCAGAGACGACGCTATCGCTCGTCTGCGACGTGCTCGAGCCGACAACCGGCGAGCCGTACAACCGCGACCCGCGCGGCATCGCCAAGAAGGCCGAAGGCATGGTCAAGGCGTCGGGCGTCGGCGACACCATCTTCTTCGGTCCGGAAGCCGAATTCTTCGTGTTCGACGACGTCAAATACGCTGCCGAACCCTACAACACGGGTTTCCGGCTCGAACTCGATCGAGCTGCCGACCAACTCGTCGACCGAATACGAAGGCGGCAATCTTGGCCACCGTATCGGGATCAAGAAAGGTTACTTCCCCGTGCCGCCGCAGGATTCGGCGCAGGACATGCGCAGCGAAATGCTCGCGGCGATGGCCAAGATGGGCGTCAAGGTCGAGAAACACCATCACGAAGTGGCCTCCGCCCAGCACGAGCTCGGCATGAAGTTCTCGCCGCTCGTGCAGATGGCCGACCAGATGATGATCTACAAGTACTGCATCCAGCAGGTCGCGCAGATCTACGGCAAGACCGCCACGTTCATGCCGAAGCCGGTCTACGGCGATAACGGCTCGGGCATGCACTGCCACCAATCAATCTGGAAGAGCGGCAAGCCGGTATTCGCGGGCAATAAGTACTCCGACCTGTCGGAAATCTGCCTGTCCTACATCGCCGGTATCATCAAGCACGCGAAGGCCATCAACGCCTTTACGAATCCGACCACCAACTCATACAAGCGGTTGGTGCCGGGCTTCGAAGCGCCGGTGTTGCTCGCATACTCTGCACGCAACCGTTCGGCCTCGTGCCGCATCCCCTACACGACCAATCCCAAGGCCAAGCGCGTCGAAGTGCGCTTTCCGGACCCGCTTGCCAATCCGTATCTCGCATTTGCGGCGATGCTCATGGCCGGTCTCGACGGGGTCAAGAACAAGCTTGATCCGGGCTCCGCGATCGATAAGGACCTCTACGACCTGCCGCCGGCGGAACTGAAGAAGATCCCGACGGTGTGCGGCTCCCTGCGCCAGGCCCTTGGCGAATTGGACAAGGACCGTGAGTTCCTGAAGGCCGGCGGAGTCTTCGATGACGATTTCATCGACTCCTACATAGACCTGAAGATGCAGGAAGTGATCCGCTTCGAGCACACCCCGCATCCGATCGAATTCGAGATGTACTACTCGTCGTAAGCAATTCCTCCAAGCCATCGCGCACGTTAAGCTTTGCGATGCAACTTAGGGCGCCCCCACAAGGGCGCCCTTTTTTCTGGCCAAGGAATGATCAGACGATCAGCAAGGCAACGACGACAAGGCCAGCGGCGATACCCGCCGCGGTGACCAGCATCTGCCTGCGGTGCCGTTTGGGCCCGTAAACGCCGGCGGCACGGCGGGCGGCGATCAGGGCCGCGTCAAATTCGGCCGAATTCGCGTACTCGCAGGCCAAAGCTGCACCTGCCCGCTCGGCACAGACCTCAAGCGAGAGGGGATCGGGATGAATTTGAGAACGCCACATGAGCGCATGGTAACGCCCACACGGTAAATGAGAGGTTGCGATCGCGGCCAGCAGGCCGCCAGGCGGCCAACTTCTTCAGGCAGCGGTATTGCGCTGCGACAATGGAAGGAGGCCCTCCGTCGACACCTGACGCGCACGCCGCACTGCGGCGATCATGCGTGTGCGGTCGTTGGCGATATCCTCGTCGGCGATGTGGACCGTGTTCCGACCGGCGTGCTTGGCGCGGTAGAGAGCTGCGTCGGCCCGCGCGATGAGACCATCGATTGCCGTAACCGGCTCGTGCGAAACGGCTGCCCCGATACTGACCGTGGCACCGATCGCGTGCGACGCGACAGTCGCACCGGCCGCCTCAAAGCTTGAGCGCACGCGTTCGGCGATCTTGGTTGCGCTCTCGAGGCCACCCGGGACGATCGCGACAAATTCCTCGCCGCCGAAACGGCCGATGATGTCGTCGGCGCGCGTACTTGCCCGCACCACCTGGCCGAACAGACGCAGGATCTCGTCGCCGGTGGTATGGCCAAAGCTATCGTTGATCGACTTGAAGTGATCGAGATCGAACATCAGCATCGCCACCGGCTCGTTATGCTTGGCTTGCAGGGCGCACAGCGCGAGCGCGTTTTCGAAGAAGGCGCGACGGTTGAACAAGCCGGTCAGGTGATCGGTGCATGCAGCGGTACGGTAAACATGCACATGATGGTCCTTGACCATCAGCATCACGATGAAGGCAGTGCCTACCGCGTAGATGATCGCTTCAAGCGTAAATACCGTGAGCCACGCAGCATTGTGACCGGCCGGCAGGAAGGCATGCATGGCCAGCGGCACGAGAAAGATCCCCGCGTGCAGGCACGGCACGACAATGGCTGCAGCGCGCGAATATCGCGTCCTGCGCCGCTCACGCCAGAGCTCGAACGCGATGAAAAACGTGTAGACCGGTACGATCAGGGCGCCGACGATCTGTCCATTTCCATTTTCCAGCACGCCCGGAATTTGACCGATACCCAACCAGAGGACTGCGCCGATGAACGTCGCCGCGGGCAGAACGCGCCGGCCTTGAAACAATCGCACGCCGTTCCAGACCATTCCGCAGGCGAGAAAAATCAACGCACCTGGCACGACCGGCGGCAATTCGATTAACGGTGTCGGCATACTCGCCAGCGCCATTCCAGAAGCGCCGATCAGATAGGCGGAGCCCCACCAGGCCAGCGCACGGACATTGCGTTGCTGCATCCAGTCGATGATGAGAAAAACGCCAAGCAAGCCGGCAATGCAGACGGCCACCAACGACAGCGTCGGCAAATCCAGGTTCGACGTTTGCACGTTAACCGCCAGGACCATAAAGCCCACTCTTGCTCGCCGGCCGGCGCGCGCATCGCACCGGACCGTATGCCGCAACATAGCGCTATGGCTGTAGGAATCCGTTGCGCAATTCAGCAGGCTTCGACGAAAGACTTCCTCGAATTGTAATCAACTGGCGAAATCAATATTGAGGATCGCCCGCGCCGCAGCCGCCAAGCGCAGGCAGTTTCACGGTTAGCGAATTCGATAAAATTTGAAGTAATCGCAACGGCGCAAACAAAAAAGGCGCGCCAAACGGCGCACCTTTTACAATGTGTAGAATGGGTACGACTAGCGCTTCGAGAACTGGAATGAGCGCCGTGCCTTTGCCCGGCCGTACTTTTTGCGTTCGACAACACGCGAGTCGCGGGTCAGGAACCCGCCCCGCTTGAGCGCTCCGCGCAACTCAGGCTCGAAATACGTCAGGGCCTTTGCCAAACCGTGGCGCACCGCTCCGGCCTGGCCCGACAGGCCGCCGCCAGAGACCGTGCAGGTGACGTCGTATTGCCCGCCGCGATTGGCCGCGATCAGCGGCTGCTGAATCAGCATGCGCAGCACAGGCCGCGCGAAGAACACTTCCACCGCTTTAGTGTTGACGAGGATCTTTCCCGAGCCGGGCTTTATCCAGACGCGCGCCACAGCGTTTTTGCGCTTACCGGTCGCATAAGCGCGGCCCTGAGGGTCGACCTTCTTCTCGTATTTCGGCGCTTCCGGAGCGGCCGGTTTGAGGGTCGCCAAACCTTCAAGCGATTGCATTGTCTCGGCCACGGTCAGACACTCCTCACGTTCTTGCGATTCATCGCTGCAACATCGAGCTTTTCTGGCTTCTGCGCCTCGTGCGGATGTTCCGCACCCGGATAGACGCGCAAGTTTCCAAACTGAACACGGCCCAGCGGCCCACGCGGCAGCATGCGTTCAACCGCCTTCTCGACGATGCGCTCGGGGAAACGCCCCTCCAAGATCGCTTTCGCCGTGCGCTCTTTGATGCCGCCGATGAAGCCGGTGTGGTGGTGATAGACCTTCTTCTCACGCTTGCGCCCAGTCAGAACGGCCTTGGCGGCATTGATGACGATGACATTGTCCCCGTCATCGACATGCGGCGTATATGATGGCTTGTGCTTTCCACGCAGGCGCAGCGCCACGATGGATGCAAGGCGGCCGACCACGAGCCCGGTGGCGTCGATGGTCACCCATTTCTTTTCAATGTCGGCAGCCTTGGCCGAGTAAGTGTTCATGATCTTTCCCTGAGAAATCGAGCGTGTCCCAGCCGCGAAATCGCCCGTTATGTAGCCGACGCAGTTCGCTCCGGTCAACGCTCTCGTTTGAATAATAGTTGTTATAAATCAAATACTTGTATTTATGGTAATTAGTTACCCGCAGCTAAATCGACGGGATGGAATAGGTCGACGTAACGTGGGCCACCGGGTCGCCCTCGCCGTCCGAGAAAATGGCAACTTCACCAACGACCAACCGCTTTCCCACCTTCAGTAATTTGCATTCGGCGATCAGATCGCCTCGTCCCGGCTTGCGCAGGAAATTAATGTTGAGATTGGTCGTGACCGCCATCGGGATGGGGCCGGCCACGGAAAAAACTGCGACATACATCGCGAAATCGGCAAGCTCCATCATGGTCGGACCCGAAATGGTGCCCCCCGGCCGGATGGAGTCCTCCTGAAAGTGCCGCTTTACGCGAATATTTCCATAGTCCACGCGCTCGATGGAAAGCCCGCGGCCCGGATGGAAGAACTGAGGAAATTCATCGCGCAGCAGTTGTCCGATTTCGTCGGCATTCATCGCCGGAGCCGGCATACGGCGCCTCCCTGCCGGTCGATCCGGCGCCTTGGTCTTAGACGGCACCGCTGCGACGTCAACCCGGCAGGTCAAGCCTTGCCGTAAAGGGCGCGGTGCTCTTTTGCTAGCCTTGCATGGGCTTGGCTTGGGATTAAGGTTCGATCCGAAAGCTTGGAAGTGCCTATGAATGTTCCAAAAGCCAACGTGACGACAGGGGACCTCGCGCTTTTGCGCGAGCGTGACAAGGATGTTGCCATCCTCGTTCTCAATCGCCCGCAAACGCGTAACAGCCTCACCGAGGAAATGTTGACCGCGCTGTCTGCTGCGCTGACTGACATTGCGGCAGACAGAAGCGTTCGGACCATCGTGCTTGCAGCAAATGGTCCGGCTTTCTGTGCTGGTCACGATCTCAAGGAACTCACGAGCCGTCGCCGCGATGCGGATGGGGGGCGCGCTTACTTTCGCTACATCATGACGATGTGCAGTGCGGTGATGCAGCAGGTCGTGAACCTGCCGCAGCCCGCCATCGCGGCCGTGCAAGGCATGGCGACCGCGGCAGGATGTCAGCTTGTGGCGAGCTGCGACCTGGCCGTCGCCTCCGTCGATGCGAGATTTGCAACGCCTGGCGTCGACATTGGCCTGTTCTGTTCAACTCCGATGGTTGCCCTGTCGCGCAACGTTTCGCGCAAGCATGCGATGGAGATGCTCCTGACCGGGGATTCCGCTTCCGCCGACGACGCTTATCGTATGGGCCTCGTCAATCGCGTTGTTCCATCCGGAAAAGAACGGGAGGAAGCGTTGGCCTTCGCCCGCAAGATCGCCAGCAAATCGAGCCACACCGTCAAAATAGGCAAAGAGGGCTTTTACAGACAGGCGGAAATGAGCCTCGCTCGCGCTTACGAATATGTGTCGGAAGTGATGGTTGAAAATCTGATGGCACGCGATGCGGAGGAAGGTTTGAAAGCCTTCATCGACAAGCGCGAACCTAAATGGGAAGACCGCTAAACCGGTCAATATTGGTGGTCATAAGAGAGCCATCGGCGTCCCGATGGCTCTCTTGTTCTTTTGGTCGCAGTCTATGCTGCCGTTTCAGGCGATAAACGATGCGTTTTCCCGAACTTCGATTTCGCCTGGCTCCGCCGCAGGCCGCCCGGTGCTCGGCAATTGCAGCACGGTCGCGTGCTGCCCTTCACAAAGATCGGTCACCAGCACGATCTTTCCATCCGGGAACTCCAGCGCATCGTGATGCGCCGCCGGACGGTTCATATTGACCTGCCGAAAGCGGGCAACCTTGTGAGGCGATTTCCGGGTGGGCAAGAAACGGAACGAGGCGTCGCATTCAACTTCCTTTTCGAATGCAACCTCGGTCCCGGGAAGGAGACATACGGCAACGCGCGGCTGACTCGTATCTGCGAAGCCGCGCGTGATGGCATTGGGGAATTGTGTCGAGACCAGTTTGTCACCGACCTTCGCCGGTCGGGACGCTACTTCGTGCAGACTGTAGTCACACATAGAACGCCTCCTGTTTGTGCACAACCTAGGCGGCGCCCCTCAGCTCTGTGGATCGCAGCAAAGCAGCGTGACCTTCTTATGTCGACTGCGACCGCAATCCTGCCCAAATCAAACGCGGCCCTACCGTGAGCAACAGCAAGACGCTATCTTTGTTCCGGAGACGAAGATTACGAACAGGCTGATCGACGAAAGTCCGATGAACAACGCAACGCGAGTCTTCACGCCGGCTGCGCAGCAGGCACAAGCCGAACGCGGATCGTCGAAGGCATACGAACGGCGCATAGCTGAGGGCTTCCCCGATCGCGTGACGGCAGAGCTCGCAAAGTTTATCGCCGAACAGGATACCGCTTTCCTTGCCACCGCAACCGCCGACGGCGCGCCGTATCTGCAGCACCGCGGCGGGCCGAAGGGCTTCATCAAGGTGATCGACGATAAAACACTCGGCTTCGCCGACTACCGCGGCAACCGGCAGTACATAACGCTCGCCAATCTCTCCGAGAACGACCGGGCCTTCCTGTTCTTGCTCGACCCCGCGCGACGTCAGCGCATCAAGATCTGGGGCCGGGCCCGCGTGGTCGAAAACGATCCTGCCCTCATTGAGCGCCTTTTCGACGAAGGCTATAAGGCGCGCCCCGAGCGCGTTATCCTGTTCACGATTGAAGCCTGGGACGTGAACTGCTCCGCCCATATCGTGACACGCTTTACCGAAGACGAGATCGAGGAGGCCTTTGCGGCGGTGCGGGACAAGATTGCTGAACTGGAGTCGGAAAACGCAGGTCTGCGCGCGGCACTCGCCAAACAACCGGCTTCGTCGTCTGAATGAACCACGACACCTATCCCGACAATTTCATCCGCGGCATTCTCAACACGGTGAAGACCATTGCCATGGTCGGTATTTCACCGAAAGAGAACAGGCCGAGCTATTTCGCGTTCAAATATCTCCTTGAGCGCGGTTACCACATGATCCCGGTCAATCCGGGGCAGACAGGCAAGTCGATCCTCAACCAAAAGGTCTACGGGAGGCTGTCCGACATCCCCGAGCCGATCGACATGGTCGACATTTTTCGCACCTCCGAACACGTCTTGCCGGTCGTCGAGGAGGCTCTGACACTGAAACCAAAGCCCCAGGTCATCTGGATGCAACTCACGGTACGAAACGACGAGGCCGCCCGGCTCGCCGAGGCGGCGGGGCTGAAAGTTGTCATGAACCGCTGTCCGAAGATCGAATATGGCCGCCTGTCATCCGAGATTTCATGGCTGGGCGTGAATTCGCGAACTCTTTCCTCAAAACGCGCCCAAAACCTGGGCACTGGAGTCCAGCGCATGAGTCTCGGTGAAACGAATAAAAAGGGCGACAATTAGAGCAACCGGTGCGCCTTGACGGCGCCGCTATCAGCCCTCTCTAATCGCCACAACTTAGGCGCGGGCATCAAATGCCCGCTTTTGACATTCGGGTGACATATGCCAGACGCCGAACGCACTCCGGGCTTTGCGACACTGTCGATCCACGCCGGCGCCAAACCCGATCCGACCACCGGCGCCCGCGTGACGCCGATCTACCAGACAACGTCGTTCGTATTCGACGACGTCGATCATGCCGCCGCACTGTTCGGTCTGCAGACCTTCGGCAACATCTATACGCGCATCGGCAATCCGACATGCGCTGTGCTCGAAGAGCGTGTGGCGGCGCTGGAGGGCGGCACCGCAGGCCTTGCCGTCGCCTCCGGGCATGCGGCGCAGGTGATCGTGATGCATGCGTTGATGACGCCCGGCGACGAGCTCATCGCATCGAAAAAACTTTATGGCGGCTCGATCAACCAGTTCAATCACTCGTTCAAGAATTTCGGCTGGAACGTTGTTTGGGCCGACCCCGATGACCTCGCCTCGTTCGAGAAAGCCGTTACACCAAAAACCAAATGCATCTTTATCGAATCGATCGCCAACCCGGGTGGTGTCATCACCGATATCGAGGCCATCGCAAAAATCGCGCGGAAGGCGGGCGTGCCGCTGATCGTCGATAACACGCTGGCGACGCCCTATTTGTGCAAACCGATCGACTACGGCGCCGACATCATCGTGCATTCGCTCACCAAGTTTCTCGGCGGCCACGGCAATTCGATCGGTGGGCTGATTGTCGATGGTGGCACCTTCAATTGGTCACGCGACAAGAAATATCCGATGCTTTCGGAACCGCGACCTGAATATCAGGGTATTATCCTGCACGAGACCTTCGGCAACTTCGCCTTTGCGATCGCCTGCCGCGTGCTCGGGCTGCGCGACCTGGGTCCTGCGCTATCGCCCTTCAACGCCTTCCTGGTGATCACCGGCATCGAAACCCTGCCACTGCGCATGCAGCGCCATTGCGACAACGCGCTGGTCGTTGCCGAATGGCTGTCCAAGCGTTCCGAGGTCGCGTGGGTCAGTTATCCGGGGCTGCCCGGCGACAAGTATCACAAGCTTGCCAAAAAATATTCGCCGAAGGGCGCGGGAGCAGTCTTCACCTTCGGGCTCAAAGGCGGCTACGACGCAGGCGTGAAGCTCGTGTCCAATGTCAAACTTTTCTCGCATCTTGCGAACATCGGCGATACGCGCTCTTTGATTATTCATCCCGCATCGACGACGCATCGTCAGTTGTCCGACGCGCAAAAGGTACAAGCCGGCGCGGGACCGGACGTTGTGCGCCTGTCGATAGGCCTCGAGGATCCGGACGACATCATCGCCGACCTCGAGCACGGTCTGAAGGCAAAGTAAGACGTTTACCCCTTGCCGAGCGTTCGGGTCACATAGTCACGAATATAGGCAAGCGTCGCCGGCGCGGCCCAGATTTCGGTGACCGCGTCGTCGGTCGTTTTGCCGCTTTTTTGCAGGCGCTCGATCGCCGGCTGACGAATTTGCGTTTTCGTTTGCGCGAAGGCCGCCGGCGATAGCAAAGCCAGCTCCCGCGCGACCGCCATTGCATCGTCCATGAGATCTGCCGGCTCGGCCAATTCATCGACCCAACCGCGCTTCAAGGCTTCATCCGTCGCATAGGTCGCGCCTGATAGTGCGAACTCCGGCAAATACCTGGGCGGAACGGCGGAGCGGACGATTTCAAAAGCCAATGCAGGGAATGGCACGCCGACGAGAATTTCCGTCACGCCGATGCGGCCTGCTTCCCGCGCCATGATCCGGCGATCCGCACAACATGCCAGCACGCAGCCGCCCGCGATGGCATGGCCATTGATGGCGGCCACCACAGGCTTTGGATAGAAAAACACCGCCTCATAGAGGCGATGAAGCGCGGGCAAGAATTCGCGAATATAGTCAGCGCCCCCACCGGCCAATCGCTTAAGATCGACGCCGGCGCTGAAAATCTTCCCTTGGCCGGTGAGAACGACGGCCTTTTCGTCAGACTTGCGCAGGTCCTTAAAGCGCGCGGCCAGCGCGTCGCAAATCTCGATGTCGAGTGCATTGGCTTTGCCATGGGTCAGTGTCAGCACGGCAATGCCGTCAACAGTATCGCTTTTGATCATGCGCCTTGCTCCGCCGGGCTCGATCGCGGCAACAGAAACGTCAATCGGTGCGACAGGCCTTCAGCATGCACCACCGCGATCGTGAAGGCGATGATCGCCAGTATCTGATGCGCGAGCGCCAGAGGAAGAGGCGCCTGCTGCAAAAGCGTGACAATGCCAAGGCCAGCCTGCAGCGTCACAGCGCCGACAAGGAGTGAAGCGCCGGCAAATGCGCGCTTCCCGCGCCAGGCATCGTAGGCGTGCAGTATCGTCAGCAGCCAGATGACATAGGCGACCATGCGGTGCTGGAACTGCACGGTGAGTGTATTTTCGAAAAGATTGCGCCACGCTGGCTCGATGAACCACAGCCGTTCCGACGACGGTATTAAGGACCCATCGATCGTCGGCCACGTGTTGTAGACGAGACCCGCATCGAGTCCGGCGACCAACGCGCCAAGGTAGATCTGAAACAGCAGCAGAAACGCGATCGCCGATGCGGCAAAACGCAGGCGCGCCGGCACCCCGATTGACGCCCACGGCACCAGTTGCTGCGCGGTCCAGACGATCGCCCCATAGATCGCGGTGGCAAGCGTAAGATGAAACGCGAGGCGATATTGCGAGACACTCACGCCCTGCGTGAGACCTGAGGACACCATCCACCAACCGACCGCACCGAGCGCCGCGCCGGCGGCAAAAATGCTCCACAACCGGACGCGTAACCTTGGTGGAATTGTGCCGCGCGCCAGGAACACGAGAAACGGCAGGAGGAAAACCGCGCCTGTCAGTCTTGCCAGCAGCCGATGTGACCACTCCCACCAGTAGATCGCCTTGAAGGCCGCGAGGCTCATACCACGGTTGAGCTCCCGATATTGCGGAATGGTCTGGTATTTGCCGAATTCGGTACGCCATTCGTCTTCGGAAAGCGGAGGCAGTACGCCGGTGATCGGCTTCCACTCCACAATCGACAGACCGGATTCGGTCAATCGTGTTGCGCCGCCGACAACCAAGGTGAGAAAGATCATCGCAGCCGCCGCAAGCAGCCACAGCCGCACTGCGCGCAGTTGGATTTCGGACGCTTTGGCCGGCTCGTGCATAAGTGTCTGCTTGCAGGGATTGGCGCGGACCATATAGTTATGGGCCTGCATTCGCAATTGAGGGCGACGACGGGCAACCATGTCTATTCGCGCGCGTAAATTCGTCGGCACGATCGCCCTGCTCGTTCTCGTGTCTGTATGGGCCTTGCTTGCAATGGCTCTTGCGCAATCGGTGTTGACCAACATCAACGGGTTTGTGGCAACGCTCTATTATATTGTGGCTGGCCTTGGCTGGGTGCTGCCGGCGATGCCTCTCATCAGCTGGATGGCGCGGCCGGATAACCCGGGAACCTAGGCCGCGTTGACGCGCCGGAACCGGTTCGCGAAGGCCGTCCCTGCCCCCGACATCAGGACCTTGAGGTAACGCTGCTGCTGGTATTCTCCACTCACGGGAATTCTCGGCAGCGCGGTCAGATGGTCGAGATGCGCCTTGAAGAGAACGCCAGGCCGCGTTGTCACAGCCGTCTTGAAGCCAAGCTCCGCCGCAATCCGAAATTCGCGCGGACCCGTAGAGGCCGGGTCGCCCATGGGATAGGCCAAATGCTCCGGCCGCTGTCCCAGCGCGGCCTCAATGACCGCCCGGCTCATTTCCATTTCGGCGCGTACGGTTTTCTCGCTCGGCACTTTCTTGAGGATCATGTGATTGACGGTGTGCGCACCGATCGTGCAGAGCGGATTGGCCGCAAGCTCGGCAAGCTCCGACCAGTCCATGCACATCTCGCGGCATAAATCCGCGAGGTCGAGGCTATAGGTCGCACACAAATCGCGCACTGCGCGCCGTATCGCCTCATCCGTCTTCATACTGAGCAGATAGCGGTATACCGCCTCGTAGAGCTCCCTTTTCTCGCCGATTGTAGCGCTTTCGAAATACTGGTCCTTGCCGTTGACCACCATGCCGACCCGAGTGTTCTGTGCGATCACCGTTTCCAGCGCGATCCACCACAATTCGCCAAGGCGATCCGGAAAGCCGGTCGCGACATACATCGCGAACGGCAATTCGTATTTTCGCAGCAATGGATAAGCCCAGCGCAGGAAATCCTTGTAGCCATCTTCAAATGTCAGGCAGACAAACCGTCGTTTGAAATCATCCTCGATGAAACGTCGATGCATCTCATCGAGGGAAATGACATCGATGCGTGCGCGCGCAAGACGTCGCAGAAGCCGTTCGAGAAATTCGGGCGTGACTTCCAGGTGCCGGTTCGGCTGAAACGCCGATGAGCGTTGGGGCCGCACATGATGCAGCGTCAGGATTGCACCAACGCCGCCGACCAGCGGACGCATCCAATGGTGCATGCCGCTGAAGTAAAGCGTCTCCAGCCCGCTGCGGATAATCGTCTTCTTCAACTTTGCGAAGCTCCCCGACGCACGCCAGTCAACTTACTATTGGTGAGCTATATTGAGAAATCTTTGCAAAGCTGTGGCGAGAAACGTGCGTCTCCGATGAACCGGAGGCGAAGGTTGCGTCCCGAGAAGGGCGTCCCTATAGTCCGCGCCGTTCCGGTCGGGGCGTGGCGCAGCCCGGTTAGCGCACTTGTCTGGGGGACAAGGGGTCGTGGGTTCAAATCCCGCCGCCCCGACCAAACAGACTCCAACAAATAGCGGCTTTCTGCGCTTTGCCGCGCTACTACAATCTCACGTCGCAAACGGGTGGTTACTCAGGCGCATAGCTGCGGTGGCTGAGATCCACTTGGGCAGCAGCTGGCGCTGCTTGCTCTCCAGCATGTTGCTGCGGCTTCGCTGCCGGCCGACGATGCGCGCGCATGCCGTGACGGTGACGAACACTCGCCGGTTTCGTGACGCTCGGGGCGCGAGGAGGTTCCGCAACGGGCGGTGCGCTCGCAAGGCTGCTCGCATCTGGTTCTTTTGCGCTAATCGACCCGGTCGCCAGTTGATCGTCCGGGATCGTCGGCGTGTGTTGTTCCAGCGTCGCTTGCTTTTGCAGGAGCGCGTCGAGCTGGTCTTGGATCCGCTTCTGCTCGAGCAGCTGCTGGTTCGTGGTGCGGTCGAGCTCTGCGCGCAAGTCAGCAATTCGCCTCTCATAGCTCGCTTGCATTCCAGCCATCAGCTGGGTGTCGTCTTTGCGCAACCCAAAATAAGCGGCCGCTGCGATCGACCACACGGTCGTGACGATCAGCACGGACCAGATAATTGGCCTGCGAAAGCCCGACCCTTGCGATGGGCGCGGCGCGCGGCTTGGTTGACGACGGCGTGTTACCGAAGAGGACATCGACGCTCCCTGCCGGTTCGGCCATCTCAAGCGGCCAGCAAGCCCGACGTTCAATCCGATTATCCGATTCGGCAGCGCCCGACTGCAGGGCGATGTGGATAACACGACAGATTTTTAACGGACATCGCCTGTTGCGGTGCGAATGCCCGCCGACGACCCAAAGCGGACACAGGCTGCCTCCTACATGCTAGATTGAAGTGGAGACTGGCCAGTTACTCAGCGTGAGGGCGGCACATGAGGCGACGTCAATTTATCGGTCTTGTATGTGGTGCAGCAACGGCATGGCCGATGTTGTCGCGCGCGCAGCAAGCGGTATCGGTGATCGGTGTCATCGGTGCCGGCGAGCGTGGCGGTTTTACCGACCTTCTGGCTGCAACCCGCCTGGGCCTCAAGGATTTCGGATTTGTCGAAGGTCAGAACTTTGAGTTCGCCTACGCGTTTGCGGCTGGTCGGTTCGACGAACTTCCAAAGCTTGCCAACGATCTCGTGCGGCGGCATGTCGCGGCCATAATTTCCACCGGGGTGGGCTCTGGGCTCGCCGCGAAGGCCGCAACATCGACAATTCCACATGTCTTTCTTAGTCAGGACGACCCGGTCAAGTTGGGATTTGTTGCAAGTTTGAACAAGCCAGCGGGCAACTCGACCGGAGTTAGCTTGCTGACAACGGAGCTGGCCGCGAAGCGGGTCGCAGTTGCGCGCCAGCTAATGTCAAAAGACGCGCCCCTCGCCTATCTCATGAATCCGCTTGCTCCCGAAGGGCCGCGATACTTGCAAGAGATTGAAGCAATCGCACAGGCGCTCAAGCAGGAGCTTGTTGTCGTCAAAGCCAGCGATCCCGAACAGATCGACGCTGCTCTTGCAGAGGTCAACCGTCGGCGGGCCGGGGCGCTAATCGTCAGTATTGACGGCTATCTCTTCAGCCGCCGTGAACAGATTATCGCACTGGCTGCGCGCGATAGAATTCCGGCAGTTTACGATCGACGCCCTTACGCGACTGCGGGCGGCCTCGTCAGCTATGGCGAAGACCTTGCCGCCGCGTACCGTCAGATCGGCGCCTACACCGCGCGAATTCTTAAGGGAGAGAAACCGGCAGACTTGCCCGTGGTGCAGTCAGCGAAGTTTGACTTGGTCGTCAACCTTCGAACCGCAAAGGCGCTCGGCATCGAATTTCCGCCGCAAGTGCTAGCGCTCGCCGACGAGGTAATCGAATAAGACATCTCTCTTTTCTGGCCTTAGCGGACATTTCACGTCGATAAGCGCCAGAATCAATCGCTGGTCTGATTGTCGGAATCATACCGACGGCGGGAATTCTGGATAGCCGATCGATTTTTGCGCGCCCACATACCCCAGTTCGCTGACAGGAACGAGCAATGACCGGCCAAGTCTGGTCAACTCATAATCTACCCGTGGTGGAATGGTCGGGAACACGGTGCGGGTCACGAGGCCATCGCGCTCGAGCCCGCGCAGGGTGAGCGTCAGCATACGCTGTGAAATCGAGCCCAAGGCCTTGCGCAGCTCGTTGAAACGCTTGCGCCCACCTCCCAAGGTCCAGACGACAAGCACCGTCCACTTGTCACCAACGCGGGCAAGCACCTCGCTCGCCGCGCGACAGTCCTCAGGCTCATGCAGGTTACTCGGTATCACCAGTGTGCCTTCTTGTGCGCGCTGCTTGGTCATTTATTTAGGCCTGGTAACTGTTGGTAACCAACCAAATAGAGGCTCCCATGAGCAAACTCAAGATCGCCATCATCATGAGCACCACGCGCGCTGCCCGCTTCGGCCACAAGCCGGCAGAGTGGCTCCGTGACATTGCTGGTGCGCGTGATGATATGGAGATTGAAATCGTCGACTTGCGCGATTTCCCCATGCCGTTCTTCGACGAGGTAGCGTCGAACGCCTGGACGCCTTCACAAAACGCTGTGGCACAGCGCTGGCAGAAAAAGGTTGCTGGATTCGACGGCTACATCTTCGTCACCGCCGAATACAACCACGGCATCCCGGCTGTCCTGAAGAACGCTCTCGATTACGCCTACCCGGAATGGAATAAAAAGGCGGCCGGCTTTGTCGGCTATGGTTCGGTGGGCGCCGCGCGGGCCATCGAGCAATTACGCCTTGTTGCCGCGGAGTTGCAACTGGCGACCATCCGCACTGGCGTCTACATCCAGGGTGCCGACTTCATGGCTGTGTGGAAGGACGGCAAAGAGCTCAAGGACATCGGGTATCTGCAGGCAGGTGCCAAGGACATGTTGGATCAGCTAACTTGGTGGACGAAAGCCCTCAAGGTTGCGCGTGATCAAGGACAGCTCGCGACGGCAGCCTGAGCCCCGCCTCCCAACGCCCGCTCTCGATGGCTGCGCGGACATCTTTCCGCAGCCCAGAATGTCCGCTACTCACCCGAAGTGAACGTGAGCTGGCGCTTCCAATTTCGTTTCTCAAGCCTGGAAGATAACGATCGGAACGGCGCAAAGCAGCAATGACGTCGCTGATTTGAGCAAGCTGACTTTCTACACGTATATCGATGCCATTCGAGTTGCGTTAGGGCTCGTTTGATCCGAAAGACGGGCCCAACGCTATCCACTTGGGCTCACGCGCGGGCGCCCCCTCACTAACATTAACCTCCAATTTGGCTCAGACGGCAGCGCTCGAATTTTTCACGTGACGATGTCGGCCTGAGATTGGGTTTTCATATTTCAGAGCACGGAACTTGCAAATGTCGTCAATCTGGAAGTTCATTTAATTGATTGTTCGCATGTATTGGCCGGCACTTCCGCCGAACCATCACTTTACGTTTGCGGTCAACGTCCCCGTCAGCTGGATTTCGGTCCCAGTGCCGACACAGACTGCCCAGAAATTGCTGATCAATACCGGCAATGCATCCGGGTATGGGAGGCTGTCTGCCAGAGTGCCCGAATTGTCGATGAGTCAACTCGCGAAGTTGGCTAAGCATGCCCGATCGAACGACCAAGACTACAACGAAATTCAAGCGGCCCTCCTCTCATCAATTGACGGCAATGATCGTATTCGCCGCTGCGGAGAGTTCGACCCTTCAATTCTGCGTCGTCCGCGAGCAAGTTAATCCGGGATGCGCTGTCGTATGTTCAACGCGCAGCGGCGAACAACATCCAGGTCGAAGATTTCACCAATGCCGCCAAGGTCGAGTATCGGACTCTGGAAGTTATCAGGGCGCAAGCGAGCGCGTTATGCAGAATTCCATTCTTGCGGTTGGACACATCGTTCGCGCGGGCATTACAAGGCTGGTGTGCTCAGGCTAATACCGGGGCTAGCCGCATTCGGAAAAATTGTATCTTTAACTCGTTCGAGGCCTGTCGTCGCACAGTGATCAGCGGCAATCGTGGTTTCTGCACCCGCAACCCTGCATACGTCCCCCGATAGTGGCGCGGCTAGCGTCGCCGCGCTGAACCGCTCGACGGCATTCGTCTCTGTCTTATGCAGACGGACCCCAGGGAGGCATTGTCGCGAGGCTGGCCGTCAAATCGGAAAGCTTGATCCGGCCGTCTGGATTACCGTCTTCGTCCACGTCCACGCTGGACCACTCGCCGGATTGCGCGAGAACTCTGACGTTGGCGTTTTTCGGCACACGGCTGTCGGACTTGCAGCCCCCTGCACTGCTTTCCTGAACGACCGATGTTGCCCTAATCGCGAAGCGGCGTTGGTCGAAAATCCTCTGGTTTCGGTCTTTGTCGACCTCACCCGCTCCCCACGCGCCGATGCTCGATACCCTCGGGTTCTGCAGATTGGTGTCGACGTCGAGCCCCTCGGCGCATCGGCCTTGTGGCCCGAACCAGCGGCGATCAACCTGGTTCTGAAACAGATGCCATTGTCCGCCGTTATAGAAATCGACGGTCTTTTCGTGTGACCGCGATGCGGAGATCCAGTTGTACGAGACGAGCTTTTCCTCGCGGAGGATGCGGTTGACCAGCCCGTTCCCGTAAACGCCGATCGCATAGCGCGTGCCGACCGTCTGATTCATGAAGCGGAAGTATTCGAGAACGGAGTCCACCATGCTGCTGTTTGGCACCGTATCGCCATTACTGTTCCGAACGACTTGCCCGGCGCCATCGCATTTGCATTTGGTCAGATTGAAGTCGACGCCGAAATAGACCGCGGACCCTTCCGGTTGCCCGACCAGCTTCGCCTGCTCCAATGCGGCTTTTGCATCGGCGGCGATTTCAGCCTTTGCTGAACCGGTATCTTCCAATCCCTTCATGAATTTCTCGGGAAGGTTGTTGCGATACTGGTAGAGGGACAAGATCGACAGGCCGTTCCTTATCAGAATGGTCGGCTCACGCACGCCGTCGATCATGTTGCCGTCGGACGCCATGATTTTCTCGCGCAGCCCCGGCTGTGGCTTGCGCGCGAAAAACCGCACGACAACTTTCACATTCTGCGCTGCCAGCTTCGACGCATACTTTGCCGCATTATGCGGCGTGTCGATAACCGCAACACTTCCCGCATCGTTCGGTTGTCCGAACGCGGGATTTCCCGGCACCAAGGTGCTGGCCAGCAGCCCTTTGGTGAATGTCCTTCGCGATACGAGTGACATTGCCCCCCCTGATCAGTTGTTGCCCCGACGCTTAGCCTTGCTGAGCCTTGATCTCGTTGAACTTGGCCAGCGCCCTATCAAATATATCATTGAACAGCCACATCGAATCGAGAATTTCGCGCATCGTGGCTGATGTCTTGGCCCGGTCAGTCTTACCGAAGGCAAACATGCTGTTATTGCGCAAGTATCCCATGATTCGCGGTTCGGAGATCT
>CAVVUW010000012.1:0-484751 GCA_963751535.1 uncultured Alphaproteobacteria bacterium | reverse complement strand
ACTTTGCGATAGGATCGACAATCAACTGGTCTCCGCAGGTGAAGGAGTTGAACCTATTCGCCCTGCCATTCATGTTTCCAAGCTACTCTGCTCTCGACGCGGTGGAGGCCGGCGATCCCGGCAAGCGGCTCTTCAAGCTGATCGAGCAGAAAGGGGTCATTCCCATCGCTTGGGAAAACGGTTACAGGGAGCTGACCAATTCGAAGCGTGTAATACGCCGGCCAGAGGATTTCCGTGGGTTGAATTTCCGCGTGGCCCCCGTACCGACCTTTGTTGAGATTTTCCGGGCGCTCGGGGCGAACCCGGTCACCATAAACTTCAACGAAGCCCTAGAAGCATTTCGGCTGGAGAAAGTGGACGGGCAAGAGAACCCAATCGCACTCATCATTCCTTACAGACTCTGGGCTGTGCAAAAGTATGTCACCGTCTGGCACTACGCCATCGATCCGACCATCCTTGCGGTCAGTACCAAGACTTGGATGAGCCTCAGCCCTGAAGACCGACAAATCCTACAAGAGGTTCGTGCCGGGATCATGGCTGAGCAGAAGAAGGAAGCGCGGGAAGGACTGCAAGATGAAATGGTTGCCATCCATACCCTTGAGCAGATGTATCAAATGGAAGTGGCCAACCTCTCGCCGGCGGAAGTGAAAGCGTTCCGCGACAAGACCCGTCCTGTCTACGATAGTTGGGCGGGCGAAATTGGGATCTATTCAGTCCGCAGCGCAGAAAGCGTTGTTGAGAGTGCAAAATAAAGCGGACATTCGACGAGTCTCATTGCGTCGTAACAATGATGTACCCGCGGTTTTCAATCTTATCGAACGTGCGCATACCTTTGATAAGTGTTTTGGTTGGCATCCAAACCCAATCCGCACTAGCGGGATTGACGTCTAGGACAAGAAACGAGTTGGATTTGGCATCGTACGCCCCAAGTGGAGAAATATGCGGGCCGCCTCGCTCGCCCACAGCTTCACGTAGGAATACGATAATTACGTAATCGCCTCGACGTTGGAGGTTCTCAACCAATTCAGTCCGAACGTTGTCGTCGAGTTTATTCTCGTCAACTATGGTGAGCTTGGTGGTTACCCCATTCGCTCGCAGCATTTCATCAAGCTGACGGACCTGATAGCCAAAGTCAGTGACCTGTTTTCCGTTGAGCGTTAATGGCTCTCCAAGTACCTGCGCACGGGTTTTCTGACCCTTCGTTATGACGTTGTCTTGAGTGAAGCGTGGGATGCTCGGATCGATGTTGGGCGGAGCGTACTTTAGGTCCCCTTCATGCAGGCGGCTCCAATCGCGGGGAAGGTTGGGATTACGGCCGTACACGGCATTAAGGACAATCGCTGCCGATGTAGGGCCACAGAACGCGGGGTTGGACTGTGCCTCGAATTGGTTGGCGAGCACGGGAAAATCAACTTTAGCCGTTGAACGCGCCAGACGCGCAAGACCTTCATCTGACGAAAACGGAATAAGCTCTTCGAAAACTTTCGCCTTAGGAGCATCCTCGGCGGAAGTGGCTGAAAATTGGATCGTTGTCAGCAGCAGCGCGAGAGCGAAACGGGTGCCAAGTTGCATGGTTGGCTCCGAGTCTCTGCTTCACCGAAATAGGCGCACAATGTCTGATTGTGTCGGCGCCAGGTCATGGGTCTGGCTCGTCGTCGTTTTGATATTGGCGGTCATCTTGCCCGGTGCAGCCAGTACAACACTGACAGCGAAACTGACCAGAATCGGAACACTAACAGCGAGAAACCTTAGTCCTCTACGCATGAGAGCCTCCTGCATCGGCCTCCCGAAACCGGATCATCGCGCTGGCATCGGCAAAGACCTGTGAGAAGGTTCACAGTCCGCAAAAATTTCTGTGCGAAGGCATTCGCCTGTAGCCCCCGACCGATTGCAATTATGTCCGCTTTCGGGGGTAAAGCGGACATGGGTTGGTGCACCGCACATGTCTGCTTTTGACCCAAAGCGGACATCGGCCTCGCTCGCGGTTGCGTGCCAGTTCTCACTCGTCGTCCGGTCGCAAAGTGCTAGGCTTAGGGCATTGATAGGCCGTGGTCCTCACGGGGGAACACATGCAACGGCGCGAGTTCATCACGCTGCTTGGTGGCGCCGCGGCGGCTTGGCCGCTCGCGGCACACGCGCAAGACCAACGGGTAAGACGCATCGGCATACTCACAGCCCTGGACGAGGCGGAGAACAAAATCCGCATCGATCCGTTGCTGCAGGAGCTGCCGCGACTGGGCTGGTCCGACGGCCGCAACATCCGGATCGATATGCGCGCGGCCGGAGGGAATGCCGAAGCGTTACGCAAATATGCGACGGAACTGCTTGCGTCGGGGCCGGACGTCCTCGTTGCTTTTGGCAGCCCACCCACGGCCTACCTGGTGCAGGCTACCCGCACCGCGCCGATTGTCTTTACGATCGTCGTCGACCCGCTTGGCTCTGGCTATGTTAGCAACCTCGCGCGGCCGGGCGGCAATGTTACAGGCTTCATGCTGTTCGAATACAGCTTGAGCGGCAAATGGCTTGATTTGCTCAAGCAGATCGCGCCAGACATGAGACGCGTCGCGGTCATTCGTGATCCCAGCATCGCGTCCGGGACTGGGCAGTTCGCCGTCATCCAGGCTGTCGCACCGTCGCTCGGCCTGGAAGTAACCGCGATCGATATACGCGACCGGGCCGAGATGGAGCGGGCCGTCACGGCCTTCGCAGGCTTGCCGAATGGCGGCCTCGTCGTGACGGCGGGCCCGTTGTCCACGCTTCATCGTGATCTGATGATCACGCTTATCGGGCGGCACAAACTGCCTTCGGTCTATCCCTTTCGCTTCTTCGCTACAGCCGGCGGATTGATCTCGTACGGGCCAAATTTCGACGACGAGCTTCGGAGCACAGCCGGTTACGTTGACCGCATCCTCAGAGGCGAGAAGCCGGGCGATCTGCCGGTGCAGGCGCCAACCAAGTACCAGATGGTGATCAATCTCAAGACCGCGAAGGCATTTGGTATCTCCGTGCCGCGGCCATTGCTCGAACGCGCCGATGAGGTGATCGAGTGAATGCCGGAATGTCCGCTTTTGGCACTTAGCGGACATCGGCTTGTGCGTTGCACATGTCCGCTTTTGACCGAAAGCGGACATTCCGCAAAGACCTACTCAGCGCCGCACGTTAGAGGACGAGGGTGCACGCGTAGACCAAAAGAATAATAGTCGCCGCGCCATACAGCGCTAGTTGACCCGGTTCAAAGTCAGAGTGGTGGTCGGTTCGTACTGTCATGGGGGCCTCCCCGCCCAAAGGAGTATCCGCTATCCGGCACAATCCGTTGAGAAGAAGTTGGTTCCCTGGATGGTAGAGACATTTTCCGGTGCGAAGACTGCGGCCACGTTCAGTCAGTGGAACACCGGTCTGCTTAGTCGTCCCTCAGAAGTCGTCCCAGAAGCGAAGTCCGCTTTCGGGGGTAGAGCGGACATGACCTTTTGCGCTGCATATGTCCGCTAATGACCCAAAGCGGACATCGGCCCTGACCAAATTCTGATGTCGGTAGTGTGCCATTTCTCACTAGCGCTTGGCCGCAAAGTGCTAGGTTTAAGCCTCGCTCACGGCTCGCTCTCAGGGGCCACATGCAACGACGCCAGTTCATTACAATTCTCGGCGGTGCGGCTGCATGGCCGCTCACTGCGCGTGCACAGCAAGCCGGAGGGATAAAACGCATCGGCATGCTCATGCCGATCACCGCGGAGGATCCGTTGAATCAGGCCCGTGAGGTGGCGTTTTTTCAAGGGCTGCAACAGTTGGGTTGGACTGACGGCCGCAATATACGGATCGACATTCGCGCCGAAGCGCGGGTAATGTTGAAAACATCTCAAAATATGCAGCTGAACGAGTTGCGCTCAGGCCGGATGTCATCCTGGCTTCCGGCAGTTCAACCGTGGGGCCGTTGCTGCAAGTGACGCGGACCGTTCCGATCGTGTTCGCGAACGTTCCCGATCCGGTCGGTGCCGGCTTCGTCGAGAGTCTGGCGCGGCCAGGCGGCAACGCCACCGGCTTCATCAATTTTGAGTATGGCATCGGCGCGAAATGGTTGGAGCTGCTTAAAGATATCGCGCCGGGCGTGAAGCGTGTAGCGGTCATTCGCGATCCTGTCCTCGCCGTCGGTCCCGCACAATACGGTGCAATTCAGTCCGTGGCGCCGTCGTTCGGCGTTGAGTTAAGACCAGTCAACCTGCGCGATGCCGCCGAAATCGAGCGCGCGATTGTTACGCTCGCGGACTCAGGCAACGGCGGCATCATCGTGACAGGAAGCCCATTTGCTGCCATTCATCGTGAACTGATCGTCGCCCTCGCTGCCCGCCACAAGGTGCCCGCGATCTTTTATGAACGCTTCTTCGCCCTCAGCGGCGGGTTAATGTCTTATGGGAATGATTCCGTCGACCAATTCCGGCAAGCGGCCAGCTATGTTGATCGCATTCTTAAAGGCGAGAAACCTGCTGACCTCGCAGTGCAGGCGCCCACTAAGAACGTGCTGGTGATCAACTTAAAGACCGCTAAGGCTCTCGGCCTCACGGTCTCTCCGACGCTGCTCGCCCGCGCCGACGAGGTGATCGAATAAGGCTGGCGCTGTCCGCTATTGGCACTTAGCGGACATCGGCTTGTGCGTTGCACATGTCTGCTTTTGACCCAAAGCGGACATCGGCCGGCCGGTCAATGGCCTGCACGCGACCTCCTAAAGTGTGCTAGTTTGAGCCAGTACGATGCCTAGTCCAGAGCCTCGGAGGAGGCGATGAGACGGCGCGAGTTCATCAAAGTGATTGCTGCTTCAGCAGCCGCGTGGCCGATCGCAGCGCGCGCGCAGGCGCCGATACCGGTCGTCGGGTTTATCAATGCTGCGTCTGCCCAGAACTACACGCGGCAATTGGCAGCCTTTCTCAAAGGTCTGGGCGAGAGCGGTTACGTTGATGGCCGCAATGTTGCGGTCGAATACCGCTGGGCGGAGGGCCAAAACGATCGGTTGCCGGCGATGGCGGCCGATCTGGTACATCGTCAGGTGGCGGTGATTGCTGCGACCAGCACTCCGGCGGCGCTTGCGGCAAAGGCAGCGACCACGACCATCCCGATCATCTTTGAACTGGGCTCCGACCCGGTCGAGCTTGGCCTTGTTGCGAGCCTCAGCCGGCCGGGCGGCAACGTTACGGGCGTGATCCAATGGAACATAGAAGTCGCGCCGAAGCGGCTGGAGTTGCTGCACGAGCTACTTCCCACGGCGCGCGTCATGGCGCTCCTCATCGACCCGACTGATCCCACTAACGCGAAAACTACAGTGAGTGAGGTGTCAGCGGCCGCCAAAACTTTCGGACTACAGCTCCATGTCTTGAATGCCAGCAACGAAAATGACTTCACAGGAGTCTTTGCAAAGCTAATCCAATTGGGGGCAGGCGGCCTTGTTGTCGGCGGCGGTGCGTTTTTCGTCAGCCATGAAAAACAGCTCGCCGCGCTGACAGCTCGCCACGCCGTGCCCGCTGCTTCCGAGCACCGCGAGTTCGCTGCAGCCGGAGGTTTGTTGAGCTACGGATCGGACATTACAGACGCATACCGTCTAACTGGCATCTATACCGGCCGGATTCTCAGGGGCGACAAGCCCGCCGAGCTGCCGGTACAGCGGGCAACAAAGGTTGAGCTGTACGTCAACCTCAAGACCGCCAAGGCGCTCGGCCTGAGCGTGCCTCCGGCACTGCAGGCGCGTGCGGACGAGATGATCGAATAGATGGGCATGTCCGCTATTGGCACAAAGCGGACATCTCTAGTTGCACCGCACATGTCCGCTTTTCGGGGGTAAAGCAGACATGACCTTGTGCGGAAATCCGCTTTCGCGTCGCTTTCGGGGGTAAAGCGGACATGACCTTTTGCGCTGCACATGTCTGCTTTTGACCCAAAGCGGACATCTCAACGCTGTGACCCATTGAGGCAGCCTGCCTGACATATCGTTCGTTGCGCGGCAAAGTTGGACGTAGGCTCAACTTGATCTAAGCGGTAGACAGTCAAATACTGCTCTCGTGAAAAAGTTCGATTCGAAGACTTCGGCGCGCGTGTTGTGCGTGCCGACTCCTTGCATAAAGGGCTCCACATGAAGACCACGCGAGTCATGGCGGTACTGGTGCTGATCGTCGGAAGTGGTTTAGCGCTGCACGTGGCGCAGGCGCAGGAGCGCCCGCCGATTTTCCAACAGATGTTCAAGACCTATGGACTTGAGTCCTTTGGCCAAGTCGAGAAAATCCGCTACACCTTTCACCTCGAACTCCCCGGGCTGAATCTTGTTCGCAGCTGGGAATGGGAACCCAAGACGGACCTGATTGCCTACGAAGGCAAAGATAAAGACGGCGCGCCGGTGAAGGTGACGTACCTGCGCTCGCAGCTCAGCAGCCAATCCGACTTCGTGAAGAATGAAATCGATCCGGCTTTCAGCAACGATAATTATGTGCTGCTCTTCCTGCTGCATGTTTCCTGGGACGGCAGCGCCACAGTCACCGATGAGGGCACGCAAAAACTGCCGCTGGGGAACGGTTCCGCGCAGCGGGTAGTGGTGAAATATCCCTCGGAGGGTGGCTATGCGCCCGGGGACACGTGGGAACTCTACGTCGGCGCCGACCATCGGGTTGAGGAATTTGTCTACCGCGGGGGCGGTCCAGGCATACAACAAAGGCCCAATGTTTTGATCGCGACGTGGGCTGATTACAAAATGGCTGGGCCTCTCCTTATCTCAACAGATCACCGGGGCACGGCGGACGGCAAGCCGGTGCGAGTTTTCTATTCGGATGTGTCCGTCAAGGTGACGGGATCAGACAGCTGGATGAACGCGCAATAAGACCCCGAGGGCACTCGGCCTCCCGGTGCTTGGCCCGAGCCGACGGGGTGATCGAATAAGCTTTGGAGACGTCCGCTTTTTGGCACTTAGCGGTCCAACTCGAAATTGATTTCCCTGTACCGAAAATTGTCTCGCCAAAATCACGCGAACTAATCTGACCGGGTTAGTCACTCACCGAAGAGGAGGAGATTATGACACTTCGGGCCACTGGGCAGGTTTTTGGGGCTTTAGGGGTTTGCGCCACTATCGCCGTTTGCACTCTGTACGTCACGAAATCCACGGCACAGAACGCCAAGGAGGGTCGGCCGCAGACTGAGAGTAATGCCTCTCCGATCTATGGCATCACAATTCCGGACGGATACCGTGACTGGCGCTTGGTCTCCGTCAACCACTTGGCGGGAGCAGGAGGCAAATTGAAACAGGTGCGAGCCCAGTTGGGCAACGACATTGCAATAAAGGCCTTTCGGGAGGGTAAGCTCCCGTTCCCGGACGGCACAGTCATTGCCGCGCTGCATTGGAATGAAGCCTCGTCGGAAGAAAACAACAAGGTCTTAGACATAGGCTTTCCCGGCGTCGGCCTCCAATCGTCCGTTGCCCAGTCCGCCGAGAATGTTCAGTTCATGGTCAAGGACTCAAAGAAGTACGCGGAGACTGGCGGCTGGGGATTTGCCGACTTCAAGAATGGCAAACCAGGCAACGAGGACCTGCACAAAACTTGCTTCGCCTGTCACCAGCCTGCCAAAGATCGCGACTACGTCTTCACCCGTTACGCGCCTACGCCCTGAAGCGAAGCACGCGGCGCCTGCCTGTCCGCTATTGGCACAAAGCGGACATGGACCAGTGCACTGCAAATGTCTGCTTATGACCCAAAGCGGACATCGCCGCCCTGATCTGATAAGCTTCGAATACTGGCGTCGTCCTTAGCCTCACAGGGGATGGTTGCGTGCGCCGGAGAGATTTCATCAAAGTGATTGCTGTTGCTGGATCAACGGCTGCGTGGCCGCTCTCGGTGCACGCACAACAGGGTGAGCGCGTACGACGTGTCGGCGTGCTGATGCCGGGTACGGCTGATGATCCAGAGTATCAGACCCGTCTGGCGGCATTCACGGAGAGGCTCGGCCAACTGGGGTGGGTCGATGGCCAGACCATCCACGTCGACATACGCTGGTCCGGTGCCGATTCCGATCGCAGGCGCAAATTTGCTACGGAAATTGTGGCGCTCGCGCCCGACGTCATTCTCGCTCCCGGCAGCTCATCGATGGGACCGTTGCTGCAGGCGACCCACACAATACCGGTCGTATTCGCGACCACCGCCGATCCAGTGGGCGCCGGCTTTGTCGAGAGTTTGTCGCGGCCGGGAGGCAATGCCACGGGATTTACCGCCTACGACTATTCAATCGGCGGGAAATGGCTGGAACTGCTCAAGGAAATTTCACCGGGTGTGACGCGCGTCGCTGTCATTCGTGATCCTATAACGGCTGCCGGGGTCGGTCAGCTGGCTGCGATCCAGGCAGTGGCGCAGTCGCTTCGCGTCGAGCTGGTTCCGATCAATTTTCGCGATGCCGACCAGCTCGAACGTGCGATTGAGAACTTCGCGCGCCCCGCCAGTGCCTTGCTGATTGCGCAAAGCTCAGGGGCGGCGGTTCATCGCATGCGCATTGTCGCCCTTGCGGCGAAACACCGGCTGCCCGTTGTCTATCCCGCTTTTCACTATGTTACCATCGGCGGCCTGATGTCCTATGGGCCGGATCTCGTCGATGAGTATCGGCAGGCGGCCGGTTACGTTGATCGCATTCTCAAGGGAGAAAAACCGGCTGATTTGCCGGTGCAGGCACCAAACAAATACGAATTGGCGATCAATCTGAAAACCGCGAAAGCGCTCGGCCTGACAGTACCACCCGCGTTGCTCGCGCGCGCCGACAAGGTGATCGAATAACAGAAGCCTTTTGCTGCACTGCATGAGTCCGCTATTGGCACAAAGCGGACGAGTTGCACCGCACATGTCCGCTTTCGGGGTAGAGCGGACATGACGTTTTGCACTGCAAATGTCTGCTTATGACCCAAAGCGGACATCGGGTCATCCCTTAACGAGCCTCGTTTGAATTGCTACGATGCTCAGTCCTGAGCCTCGGGGCATAACAATGAGGCGGCGCGATTTCATCACTCTTCTCGGAGGAGCGGTGGCCTTCTGGCCGGTCTCTACGCGTGCACAGCAGACAGCGACCGCGGTGCGGCGAATTGCGGTCCTCTTGCGTGTCGCCAAAGACGATCCGGACGCACAGCGTGATCTGGAGGCGTTCAGGGAAGAACTTCAGAAGCTTGGATGGATGACCGACAGAACAATTCGAATCGAATATCGCTATGCAAGCGGCGATGCTGCCCAAATGCAGACCTATGCTGCTGAAATGGTGCGGTTGCCAGCGGAAGTCGTCCTCGCGAGTGGCTCGCTCGCGGTGGCTGCCATGCAGCAAGAGACACAAAGCACACCAATCGTATTCGTCCGGGTCGCCGATCCGCTCAGCCAAGGTATTGTCACGAGCCTCGCGCATCCGGGCGGCAACGTGACCGGCTTCGCGAGCCTCGAGTACTCGATGAGCGGAAAATGGCTTGACCTGCTCAAGGCGATCGCGCCACGCCTAGTTCGCGTCTCGCTGATGTTCAACCCTACCACTGCTCCTTATGGGCCGGGTTTCCTGCGCGCGCTCGAGACTGCGGCTCCATCGTTTGGGGTGAAGCCCACTGGCGCGCTCATTTACGACCAAACCGAAATCGAGGGCATCATGAGCGCACTCGGTCAAGATGCAGGCGGCGGCCTAATTGTTGTGCCGGACGCCTTTACCGATGTTTATCGAGAGCAGATCATCGCGCTTGCCGCGAGCCACCGCGTGCCGACGATCTACGGTTATCGCTACTTTACCGCTGCCGGCGGTCTCATGTCTTATGGCGTCAGCAGCGTCAATCTATTTCGGCGGGCCGCAACCTATGTCGATCGCATCCTCAAAGGTGAAAAGCCTGCCGATCTGCCAGTGCAGCAGCCAACCAAGTTCGAGTTCGTAATCAATCTCAAGACCGCTAAGGCACTCGCCCTGACGGCTCCGGAAGGGCTCCTCAACGCCGCCGACGAGGTGATTGAATAGCGCCCGATGTCCGCTATTGGCCCAAAGCGGACATCCCCAGCTGAGTTACGCAATACCACGGAGGCGATATAGGACTAAAGTTATCAATTTGCGAGCAACTATTGTTGAGTTGCTTCAACAAGTAGAAAGTCGGACTTTGCTTTGGTTTGACGGAGAGGAGCGAGCCAAAGAAAAGGACCCAATCATGAGTATGATTTTTAAAAATATCGCAGCATTGGTATTGATGGTTGGTGCGCTCATTGGAAGCGTAGGAACTAGCGATGCTCAAAACTACCGCCACTATAATAACGCTTATGGGTCGGGACCGGCATATAATGGCGCCTATCGTTCTCACCGCGCTATGGCGCCTATGCCTTCTCAGCGTGGCTATTACACAAATTCGTTCGATAAAAACCAAAGCTGTTGGCAATCACCGGGGTCCCTCGAGTACACGGGGGGGTGTTATTAATTGAACAAAGAGGTTGTTGGGGCCGCACCAACACTAGTCCACGGACTAGCCCCACCACTGCTTTAGCGGAAGGTCCGCTATTGGCACTAAGCGGACATTCCATTTACACCTTGTGATGTCCGCTTTCGGGGGTAAAGCAGACATCGTGATTGCACTGCCAATGTCCGCTTATGACCCAAAGCGGACATAGACGGCGGGTCTGACAGTCAACTCACGCGTTCGGATCTTCGGCGTTTGGATAAAACAGCTGCTCGCCATCAATCTTGTAGTTGCTGGACCGTCGGCGATTGGACAGTGGCTATAAAGCCCCTTACGGGATATCCTGATCGGCCATTGCGCAAACACAAAGAGAGCTGGTCATGAGAGCCTTCGTCTTTGCATGCATTGGGGCAATCGCCGTCGCGATCATAGGCGCAGTTGCGCTCGGTAGTATTCAAGAGTTCGGCCGATCAGGCGTTTTCGACTTCGGCTGTGCGCCTTGGTGCCGTTGCCGCTACACCGGCACCTGCGCCCGACGTGACACCAGAGCCTAAACTCGATGCCGTTGCCGCTACACCGGCACCTGCGCCCGACGTGACACCAGAGCCCAAACTCGATGCCGTTGCCGCTACACCGGCACCTGCGCCCGACGTGACACCAGAGCCTAAACTCGATGCCGTTGCCGCTACACCGGCACCTGCGCCCGACGTGACACCAGAGCCTAAACTCGATGCCGTTGCCGCTACACCGGCACCTGCGCCCGACGTGACACCAGACTCGCCGACGTCCCAGAGCTACTCGATGCCGTTGCCGCTACACCGGCACCTGCGCCCGACGTGACACCAGAGCCTAAACTCGATGCCGCGCCGAAGGCCCGGTTGGCGCCTAAAGTTCTGCGAAAGGTCGGGCCCGCGGCGGGTCCGGCGACGGCTCAGGCGCCACCCAAGAAAAAACGCGTCACCGCAACCGGACCGACCGGTGCTACTGGCGCGACCACCGGTAGGGAGCCGGCCCGGCCACGAGAGCGAGATTTCGGCCAGGCTGCCGGGGAATTGCCACCACAATGATGCGCCGCAGTGTTAGCTGCCTGCGCTGAGGCTCTTTTTTATTGCGCACGCATGGGGTGAACTGCGGCCCCACCCGTGCAACAACCGACCAAGTTCGAGCTGGTAATCAACCTCAAGACCGCGAAGACACTCGGCCTCGCCATTCCGCAGTCGCTGCTCGCCACTGCCGATGTGGTGATCGAGTAGGCGCGATGTCCGCTATTGGCCCTTAGCGGACATCCATAGTTGCACTGCACATGTCCGCTATTGGGGGTAAAGCGGACATCACGATTATACGTTTCGGTCACGTATAGCCTGCCTCGCAAACTCGTTTAGGCGCTCACTGAGATTGGCGAGCACGTGACAGTGCTTCGAGAGCGCAATTTTTGCATATTAATAACGAAATATTCAGCAGCGATGTTTTGCCGTCCACACGTTCGCAACAGGACGAGGCACAATGGCCTCGCTCTTTTTTAGAAATCTAAGTTGAGAATTTTCGGTCGATTTCCTTCACCCGCTCGCTCAGTCGCTTTTTTCAGCGCGCGTTCCCATTGCTCCGACTCCGCGTCCTTTCGAGTTTTCAATGCCGTATCCGATACGCCAAATTCGCGATGCTTCAGACATCGGAACCACACGCCGTCGACGAAAGTACCCGGCTCAATTTCCTCCGCCTCCGCTTTGCAAATAGGACATGTCGCCATCGCGAACCCCCGTGTGGGTGCGCGATCATGCGCTAGATCGGCAGCAAATGCGATACGCCTGCGGGGCGCCTGGAGTGCCCTTGGCTGCGTTTTGGCGCGCTCGAAGCGTCATGACACCGGCGAGCGCATGACAGCGACCTGTAGGCGAGAAAATCATCAAACGAAATTTTTCACTCGTTGCCACAGGCGTTGCCACGGCGAAAATCAAAACGCGCATCAAAAGGCGCGATCAAATTAAGTTTTTGATTTTGTTAGATGAATTTGGTGGGCGCACAAGGACTCGAACCTTGGACCCGCTGATTAAGAGCCAATGGCTTCACTTCTTATATAGTACGACTTACATCGGTCGGTGCAGGCCTAATCAGCCGCTCTTTAAGTGTCATCGCCACAGGTTCTTGAAGCGGCCTGGCGCTAGTTCGGTGTATCTGACCGTGCTCTGGATCGAGCGATGGCCGAGGTACGCTTGCAGCGTGCGGGTGTCGGTGCCCTTGTTCGCCAGCGCGTAGCCCGTGGCATGGCGCAGCATGTGTGGATGCACCTTGAAGGACATCTTGGTCTCGATCCCGACCCGCTCGACCATCTTCTGCAGTCCGGACACGGTGAAGGGCGCCCCGCGCTCGCTCACGAAGATGAAGGGCGACTTGGCATCGCGTTTCAGCGCTCGCAATGCTCGCATTTCATCGCCCAGTAGCGGATGGGTGCTGGTTTGCCCGCCCTTGGCCCTGCGCAGGTGCAGAGTGCCGGTTTCAAACTCCACGTCGCTCCACTGCAATTCGACCACCTCTGATGCAAGCAGGCCGTGCCGGAAGCAGACCAGGATCATGGCGCTGTCTCTGCCGCCGTGGCGGTTGCCCTTGGCGGCCTCGATCAGCTTCTCGACTTCACGCTCGGTCAGATGCCTCACGCGGCCTTAATTCAGCGTTCGGACGCCGCCGCGGCGGTGCAACTGTCCGTTTTACTGTTGCCGGGGGGATCAGTTTGAGGCGCGTTTTTGCCATATGTTGCAAGCCTCCTTGCCGCTCACTGTCCGTTCTAGAATACGGACAGTTGTCAACGGCAGCACCGTGGCGACGCCTCTGCCATTAGGGCCGTGAACGATAGGGGCCTCGATCCAGCGTCCTCTGCTTCGCAAGGGATAGGCCCGCACCCATGCCGTTCGGTCGGGGGGATCGCAGTTTATGCCCGCCACCGAAGACGGGCCGGCCAGCACCTATTGCGGCGCGTGGTGAGCCTCATCGCCTTGCTGCCTCGGCCTAACGCGGCTTCTTGTTGTCGTCCTCGACCAATCGCGGACGGCAAGGCCCCAAGGCCCGCGCTCGCTTCACCGCCTCCTCAACTAGCTGCTCGTCTGTCCAGCTATCAAAAGCACCAACGTCACCGATTTCGCGACGATCAAAAACCAAAGCGCACTTCCAAACCAAAGAGTGGGCGCGCGAGGTGGAATTGAGACAGTGGTCATCGGTTAACGGCGGAAGCCATAAAGTGTGTAGTTCGGACATGCCGCGACATCAAAACCGGTTGGTGTTCCCCACGGCGTATAGCCGATTTCGGGATGGCAGCCGCGAGGAACCGGCATGCAGCCGACGACGGTGCAAGCAATCTGTTGCTGTGGACGATCAGTGGCAGCCTTCGTATGACGTTTGTGCTTGGACGCCGCGCTAGCGGGGATCAATGCAAGTGCAAGCACGGCGGCCGTAATAATGGGGGCGATCGTTTTCATTGCGGTCCTTCGCTTCGTTCTTTTTCTAGACCACGCTTCTCAGCAATGGAGGCAAGTTTTCGCCATTGTCGCGCTACTGTTAAAAGTTCACGACGAAGTGCTGGAGGCATTTCATCGGCGCGATCCTCGCATTTTTTCGCATTGGCCTGATAAGTTTCAGTATCTAATGGCATGAGGATCAACACTTCCTCGGCCTAGATGTTCCTCGCTGCTGATGTCTCTGCGCTACTCACGAGATGAACACAGCAACGCGCGGACTGTAGCGCCGCAAGTTCTTGCTTCAGTGCTGCTTCGGTGAGTGGAAATAGCGAGCCTCACGCTTTCACCTTATTACTTTATTTTCGGCATGTCCGCTTTACCCCCGAAAGCGGACATGTGCGGTGCAATGGCGCATGTCCGCTTTGTGCCAAAAGCGGACATTGTGCTTCCAAAAATGCGACGCGGCGAGGCCTTCCTTGAAAGAGGCCCGCCGCCCGAACTGCCACGACCGGCCGTGGCTTCGTAGCCGCACCTTCAGGAAATTTCAGTTTTCCGCAATTCGATACCCAATCCCCGGCTCTGTCAGGATGATCTGCGGGTCGTCGGGATGGTCTTCAACCTTCTGCCGCAGCTGGCCGATATAGACGCGCAGATAGTGTGTGTCGTTGATATGCGCCGGTCCCCACACTGCAGTGAGAATCTGCTTATGAGTCAACACGCGTCCGGCATGCTTGGCCAGGAATGACAAAAGTTCAAATTCCTTTGGCGTCAGCTTGAGCTCGGCATCTGCGCGGGTAGCGCGGTGGCGAACTGCATCCACCTCGAGCGTTCCGACCTGCAGGAACGGGATTTCTGCTTTTCGCTGCATCCGGTGCCGCAACGCTGTCCGCATCCTCGCCAGCAACTCGCCGGCATTGAAGGGCTTGTTGACATAGTCGTCGGCGCCGAGATCGAGCGCCTCGATCTTTTCGGTCTCCCGTTCACGCGCCGACAGTACGATAATTGGTAGGTCGGACCATTCCCGGGCCCGCCTTATTACATCCTTGCCGTCGCCATCCGGCAGCCCGAGATCGAGCAGCACAATGTCCTGTGTCTCGGCAGCAATGCATTTGAGACCTTCGGCAACCGTTCCGGCGCTTTCCAAGTCGTAGTTGTTGGCTTCCAGTACGGGCTTGAGAAAGCGCAGGATCGCCGCCTCATCGTCGATGACCAGTACGCGAAATTTGGCGGTCATGCGGGCGCACTTTCACGTGGGAAGGTCATGATGAAGCGTGCGCCCCGGCCATTGGTCGGACTTTCCGCTTTGATCGCGCCGCCATGCGCTTCCATGATGCCTTTTGCGATCGCGAGGCCGAGGCCCGTGCCCTGACTGCCGTCCGCGCTGGATCCTTCAGGCTCGGTGCCCTTGACGAATTTCTGGAAGATAATCGGTAAGCCGTCGGCCGGGATGCCAGGCCCGTCGTCCGTAACACGCAGCGCGATGCCATCCGGCGCGACGTCAGCGTCTAGCACGACACGTGTTTCGGGCGGCGTGTGCACGACCGCATTTGCGACCACATTTCCAATGGCCTGCTCGGCCAAGGTGGCATCGGCCCGCACCAACGGAAGATCGGCCGGCAAGTCGATCTCGATGCGCTGGCTGTGCGCCATGCCGCCGCGCGGCACTGACCACGCGTTCGGCCACTTCCCGAAGGTCAATCCAGTCGCGTCGCAATTCCAGCGCGCCGGCGTCGATTCGAGTGATCGCCAGAAGATTTCGCACCATTTCGTCGAGGTCTTCGGCCTCCTTTTTGATCTGACCGAGCAGGTCCTTTTTTGCCGCCTGGTCGAGTTTGTCACCATAGTCAATCAGGCTGGTGGCCGACCCGAGGATCGACGACAAGGGGGTCCGGAAATCGTGCGAGACCGACGCCAGCAATGTGTTTCGCACGCGCTCGGTTTCGGTGGCCGTTTTCGCGCTCACCATTTCACGAGCGAGCGAAGCGCGCTCCAAGGCCGCGGCAGTCTGCTCGACGAGCGTGTCGAGCAAGGCGCGCGCCTCCGAATCGATCGGCGGAGCATCTTTTTCCTTCGCAACACCCACGACACCGAGCGTCTTTGTGCCGATGCGCAGCGGCACGAAGTACCATGGGATGATTGGCAATGTGCCGGTGTCGGCGCCTGCCGGCTCGACATGGCTGTAAGCCCAGCGCGCCGCGGTCATCGCAGCCGGGTCAAGCGTATCCTCCGGCGGCCATGCGGCGGTGAGAGTCACATCATCGTCCTGCGCCAGCAGCACGACGACCGGGCGTCCGAGACTCGCGTGAATCTCGCTTGCCGCTCCTTCGGCAACCCCATCAAGGGTCGCAAGGCCCGATAGTCGGCGTGTGAATTCGTACAGCCGCCGCATGGCGCGCATGCGGTTGGCGGCAATTCTCGCCTGCTCGCGTACCCGCCCCGCCATTGCCGAACTGACCACGGCAACGACCAGGAAAATCACCAGCGCCAGCAATTCATAAGGCTCGGCAATAGTGAAAGTGTAGATTGGCGGAATGAAGAAGAAGTTGTAGACGAGGAACGAAAGAAGCGAGGCATAGATCGCCGGCCAGACGCCAAAACTCATGGCGGTTACCAGCACCGCCAGCAGAAACACCATCGACAGGTTCGGGATCGGCGTAAGCTTGGTTAACACTTCGCCAACCGCGAGCGCGGCCGCGACAGCGATCGTCGCGTATAGGAAGTGCAGAGGCACGCGCGCAAGATCTTTTGGCCAACGGAAACGCAACCTCCTTGCGGGGGGCTCGCTTTCCCTCGCGACAAGATGGATGGCGATGTCCTGTGTCCGGCGCACCAATTCGTGCGGTAGAGACCGCCGGAGCAATTCGCTGAAGAAACTGCCGGTCGACCGTCCGACCACGATCTGAGTAACGTTCTCGAACTTTGCAAAGCGCAGCAATTCCGCCGGCAGATCTGTTCCTGTCAGCGTCTGCGTTTCGGCGCCCAGGCTCTGTCGCCAGTTTCATCGCTTCGTCGAGGCGCTGCCGAGCCTCGTCCACATAAGTTCGGCCCTGGGCGTTCGACCGTCACAGCTATCCATGGCGCATCCATCAAGTCAGCAAGCCGCTTGGCTGCGCGCACCACGGTGGGCGATATCGGGTCAGGTCCAATACAAGCAAGAATGCGCTCGCCGGCAGCCCAGGGGCCTTCAATCGCCTGCGCCTGCATGCGCTCGATCAGATCGGCATCGATCCGCTCGGCCGCCCGCCGCAAGGCAAGTTCGCGCAGTGCCGTCAGGTTTTGTGGCTTGAAGAAATGCTCGACCGCTCGCGCGGCGGTGTCCTGCACGTAGACCTTGCCCTCGGCGAGGCGTTTGAGCAGTTCGTCGGGCGGAAAATCGACCAGTATAACCTCGTCAGCCTTATCGAATACGGTATCGGGTACGGTTTCACGTACACGCACCTTGGTGATCTTCTGCACGACGTCGTTTAGGCTTTCGAGGTGCTGAATGTTAAGTGTCGTCCAGACGTCGATGCTTGCTGCAAGCAGTTCGTCGATATCCTGCCAGCGCTTGGGATGGCGGCTGCTCGGCACATTGGTGTGGGCATATTCGTCGACAAGCAGCAGGCCTGGCCGTCGCTCAAGCGCAGCGTCCAGGTCGAACTCATGCATGATCTGGTTGCGGTAAACGATCGGCTTGCGGGGAACCACTTCGAAGCCTTCGAGCAGCTGCTGCGTCTCGTGCCGGCCGTGCGTTTCGACCAGGCCGACGACTACGTCACGACCGCCCGTTTTTTCGCCGCGGGCCGACGCGAGCATGGCGTAGGTTTTGCCGACGCCGGGCGCGGCGCCGAGGAAAATCTTGAGATGCCCCCGACCCTCTTTCTTGGCCAGGGCGAGCAGTGCATCAGGCGAAGCTCGTTGGTGTGCCACTTCTCCGGGCATTCGGCCCCTCGGGGGAGCAAATCTACGACTTCAACTCGTCAAGTGCGAGATTAAGCTTGAGCACATTCACACGCGGCTCGCCCAACAGGCCGAAGGTGCGCCCTTCGATCCTGCTTTCAACCAGTTCACGCACCCGCGCTTCCGGCAGACCACGTGCCTTGGCGACACGCGGCACCTGGAAATAAGCCGCCTCCGGCGAGATATGCGGATCGAGGCCGCTGCCGGATGTCGTCACCATATCGATCGGAACAGGCGCCGACGAGTTCTCCTTCTTGAGCGTATCGACGTCGCCCTTGACGCGATCGATCAATGCCTTGTTGGTTGGACCAAGATTTGACCCCATCGAATTGCTGGCGTTGTACGGCGCGTCGACGGTCTTGGTTGAGTCTTTCGGATCCGGCGCATTGGTCGCGGAGGGACGGCCGTGAAAATATTTGTCGTCGGCGAATACCTGCCCGATCAGCGCCGAACCAATGACCTTGCCGTCTTTTTCGATCAGGCTGCCCTGGGCCTGATACGGGAAGATTACGCCGGCAATCCCTGTCATGGCCAACGGATAGAGAAGTCCCGTGATCAGCGTCAGCGCGACGACAAGGACGATGGCGGGACGGATTTCCTTCAACATGATTGAATCTCCTCAGGCGAGATGCAAGGCGGTGACCACGAGGTCGATGGCCTTGATCCCGACGAACGGAATGATGACCCCGCCTACGCCGTAGATCCACAGGTTACGTCGCAATAGCGCGGCCGCACCGATCGGTCGGTACTTGACTCCCTTCAGTGCCAGCGGAATGAGCGCAATGATGATGAGCGCATTGAAGATGATCGCCGACAGAATCGCGCTCTGCGGAGTGGCCAGCTGCATGATGTTGAGCACCTGCAGCTGTGGATAGAACGCCACGAACATCGCGGGGATGATCGCGAAGTATTTTGCTACGTCGTTGGCGATCGAAAACGTCGTGAGCGCACCGCGCGTCATCAGCAGCTGTTTGCCGATCTCGACCACTTCGATCAGCTTGGTCGGGTCGGAATCAAGATCGACCATGTTGCCGGCTTCACGCGCGGCCTGAGTGCCAGTCTGCATGCAGACGCCGACATCAGCCTGGGCTAGCGCGGGTGCATCATTCGTGCCGTCACCGCACATGGCAATCAGGCGTCCTTGTGATTGCTCGTCGCGGATATAGCGCAACTTGTCCTCGGGTGTTGCCTGGGCGATGAAATCGTCGACGCCCGCTTCGGAGGCAATCGCCGCTGCCGTTACCGGGTTGTCGCCGGTGATCATGACAGTCTTGATCCCCATCCGCCGCAACGCGGCGAAGCGATCCCGGACATCCGGCTTCACCACGTCCTTGAGGTGAATTACCCCGAGAATGCGGTCGCCCTCGACCAGGCCAAGGGGGGTGCCACCAGAACGCGCGATCTTATCGACCGCGGCACGGAACGCCGGCGGTTCCGCAATATTCTGCCCACCCTGCTCGCGTGCGAACTTAAGCACTGAGTTTACCGCACCCTTACGCAGTTTGCGTTTGCCGATGTCGACGCCAGACAGCCGTGTGGTCGCAGAGAACTCAATGAACCTCGCGTCTGCGGAGGCCGGCTCGCGGCGTACATTGTACTTCTCCTGCACCATCGTGATGATGGAGCGTCCTTCAGCGGTCTCGTCAGCATCACTCGCCAGCAAAGCTGCCTCGGCAGCCTCCCGCTCAGTCGCGCCAGGCACCACAATAAGTTCGGTCGCCTGACGGTTGCCGAACGTGACCGTTCCGGTCTTGTCGAGCAGCAACGTATCAACGTCGCCGGCCGCTTCGACGGCACGGCCAGACATTGCGAGGACGTTGAATCGCACGAGACGATCCATGCCGGCGATACCGATGGCCGACAGCAAGGCGCCGATGGTGGTCGGGATCAGTGTGACGAACAACGCCACCAATATGATCACGGAGATGACGCCACCGGCGTAGGTCACGTAGCTTGGAATTGTGGCCGTGGCGAACACGAAAATGATTGTCAAACCAACCAAAAGAATATCGAGTGCGATTTCATTCGGCGTCTTCTGGCGCTCGGCGCCCTCGACGAGCTTGATCATGCGATCAAGAAACGACGAACCGGGGGAAGATGTAATCCGAATGATAATCCGGTCGGAAATAACCGTGGTCCCGCCCGTGACTGCCGAACGGTCACCACCGGATTTGCGGATAACGGGCGCGGACTCCCCGGTGATGGCAGCCTCGTTGACCGACGCTATGCCTTCGATCACGTCGCCGTCGCCGGGTATTACATCGCCCGCTTCACATACAACCAGGTCTCCAGCCCTGAGTTTGTCCGCAGAAACGGTCTCGAATTTCTTGTAGGAACTCGGCGACTGAATGCGCTTGGCGCGTGTTTCCGTGCGGGCTTTGCGCAGCGTATCGGCCTGCGCCTTGCCTCGCCCTTCCGCGACGGCCTCTGCGAAATTGGCGAATAGCACGGTGAACCACAGCCAGATTACGATCTGGAACTCGAAGCCAATTTTGCCGCCGCCAGTCAGAAGGTCGCGAATCAAAATGACCGTCGTCAGCGCGGTGACAATCTCGAGCACGAACATCACCGGATTCTTGATCAGCGTGGCCGGATTGAGCTTAACGAAAGCCTGACCGATTGCCGGAACCACGATCTGTGGGTCGAGCATCGTCGCGACCGGCATCCGTTTGCGTATTTTGGAAGTTTCCATAGTCGTAACTCCAGGGAATCCGGTTCAGAAAACGGTGCCGGCGGTCATCGCGAACTGCTCAACGAGCGGTCCAAGTGCAAGCGCGGGGAAGAAGGTGAGGCCGCCAACAATCATGATCACGCCAACGACCAGGCCCACAAACAGCGGGCCGGTCGTCGGGAAGGTGCCGAGCGACGCAGGGACCGATTTCTTAGCTGCAAGCGAGCCTGCGATTGCCATTGCCGGGATGATCATCCAGAAGCGTCCGACAAACATCGCGACAGCGCCTGTGATGTTGAAGAACAGAGTATTGGCCGTGATGCCCGCGAATGCGGATCCGTTATTTCCGGTGCTCGACGTGTACAGATAGAGAATTTCCGAGAAGCCGTGCGGGCCGTTATTGGCGACCTGCGAAACCGCCTGCGGATTCACGGTGGCCACGGCCGTCCAGCCGAGATACATCAGCGGCAGCACCAGAATCGCCAGCATGGCCATCTTTACTTCCTTGGCCTCGATTTTCTTGCCGACATATTCCGGCGTGCGGCCGACCATCAATCCGGCCACGAAGATCGCGATGATGACGAACAGCAACATCCCGTACATGCCGGCGCCAACGCCGCCAACAATGATCTCACCAAGCTGTATGTTGATCAGTGGCACCATGCCGCCCAGCGCGGTGAACGAGTCATGCATGGCGTTGACGGCGCCGCAGGAAGCGGCAGTTGTGATCACTGCAAACAGTGCCGAGGCGACAATACCGAAGCGGACTTCCTTGCCTTCCATGTTGCCTCCGCTGAGGCCCATTGCATTGAGGATGTCGTTGCCGTGCGCCTCTGCCCAATAGGCAAGTGTGACGCCGGCGATGAACAGAACGCCCATCACAGCGAGAATCGCCCAGCCCTGGCGCTGGTCACCGACCATGCGGCCGAAAACATTGGTGAGCGCGGCACCAATGGCAAAAATGGAGATGATCTGCAGGAAGTTCGACAGCCCCGTCGGATTCTCAAAGGGATGCGCGGCATTGGCATTGAAGAAGCCGCCACCATTGGTGCCGAGCATCTTGATAGCAACCTGAGAGGCGACAGGACCGACCGCGATGGTCTGCTTGGCCCCTTCGAGCGTGGTCACATCAACATAGGCACCGAGGGTCTGCGGCATACCCTGCCACACCAGAAACAATGCATACGGTATGCAAATCGGCAGCAGTACGTAGAGCGTGCACCGGGTGATATCGACCCAGAAACTGCCTATGGTCCGGACAGAGTGCCGAGCAAAACCACGGATGAGTGCAACTGCAAGCACAATACCGGTCGCCGCCGATAGGAAGTTCTGATGCGTCAGACCCAGCATCTGAACGAGGTAAGACAGCGTGCTTTCGCCGCCGTAGTTCTGCCAGTTCGTATTGGTGATGAAGCTGACGGCGGTATTGAACGACAGATCAGGCGCAACAGCCGATTGCTCGGCCGGATTGAAGGGCAAAAGCGCCTGGAAACGCATCAATCCATAGAGGATAAGAAATCCGCCAATATGAAACAGCAACATGCCGACTGTGTAGGCGAGCCAGCCCTGTTCGCTTTTCTCGTCGACGCCCGCCGCCCCGTAGAGCGCTAGTTCGACAGGCCGCAGGATTGGCGTCAGAAAAGTCCGCTCGCCGTTGAACACGCGCGTCATGTAGCCGCCAAGCACCGGCGTGATGGCTACGATGATCGCGCAATAGAGGACGATTTGCATCCAACCGATGAAGGTCATGGTCGTGCACCTTCTACAACCGCTCTGGCTTAAGCAAAGCGTAGACGAGGTAGATCATCAGCCCCGCAGTCACGAGCGCGGCGAGCGAATAGTCGAAAATCATGGATGTCTCCTCAGAGTCGATCGCAGGCGTAGGCGTAGCCGATCGACAACACGAACAAGCCGAGGCCGAGGGCTAACAAAATGAAATCAAGCATGAACAGCTCCTTTCAAAGCATGATGCTCTGGAGCGACTTTCTAGTTAGAGGCCGCGGTATAAAGAAGCGATGTGAATCGCGGTTGCGGAATATCAAGAAGAAATAAAGATGTGCCTTGAAAGGCGCCCTAGCCCCGGATCTTTACAACGTCTTTATAGCCAAGCGTCAATTTCCCAATCGAATTCCTATGCGGCGGTGCACACATTTGCGCGCACGAGGCGTTACAGCCTCAGGCGCGGCAAGCCACGACGTGCCGTTTGCGAGAGGATCGAACCATGTCGCTCGTCACATATCGGATTTCCATTGAGTCAAAAGCATCCGGCCGTGCACGCCAGACAGGTCGGCCGCAGACCGTTGGCGTACCGACGATCGCCAGCCGCTTGCGCAACATGTTCGCAGCTGTCGGACGTTGGTGCGTAAGCATCTTCGACGCCATCGCGGAAGCACGCGTGCAAAAGGCGATGATCGAAGCCGAGCTTTATCTCAACCGTTACAAGCACGCGTCGAAGAATGACGACGACCTTCCGGTACTTCGATGAGCAACCGACAAAAGCAACGTCGCTTCGAGGCGAACATGCCGGAGATCAATCGTCCTCTGGCTTTTCCGGAACTCGCGCGGGGCCGCACGTTCGCGCAACCATGGAATGTCAAAGTCGAGCCGCTGCGGCCCAGAGTGCAAGGGATTGAACGCTATAACCGCGCTCGGAGAGCGCTGCTGGATTAGGACTTTTTGCGGCTATTTCCGCTGCCCTCATCGCACTGCGGGTAGCTGTCTTCCTGCCAGGTTGGTAGCGAGAGCTTTCCGCTGCTCAAGGAGCCCGTCATGAAAAAAGATAAATATCCTTCGATAGTGCCGTGCTCGCGGCCGCTGCAATTCCAGATCGGCAGAGACAGCCGCGGCAATTGGGTCGTGCAAGACGATCAAGGCCTTTGTGGTGGACTGTTCATCGACCGTACACAGGCGCTTCGCTTCGCGATGTTGGAAAACGGAAGTCGCCCGCAAGCTGTGGTCATGATTCCCGGCGTGTTTGAACTGAATATCAATCGCACACCAATTGCCGTAACTGGGGAGCCATCCCGGAAAAAAGCTGCCTAAACACCGGCATGACAAAGTGCACTTTTCGTCTGCTTTATGGGCGCGCACACACGGCGCGTGGAGAGGCTCTTGACCAGAGTGACTTCGATGACTGCCTTTGTGCTCCAAAACTTGAAGCTGATCATGCTGTTTCTGCTGATCGGCTCTCTTGTCGGCCTTTCGCACACTGCGCCAAAGGGTCGCCGGCTAGGGACACGCGCCCGGGCTTTATGACGGCTCTACGCCGTTGAAGGGCGTTTATCGGATAAAGGGATTCGTTTGTGTCATGCGACAAGCCAACACGAACCGTTCACCGCTGCGGTTAATGTGCTTCCGAGTGGTTTCATTTCTCCGCTCAGAGATAGCGGAGCTTCGGAAAGTCTGGATCTACAATCCGGGGCGGCACTACATGCGCGGCCCAGGCCCGAAGTGGCGTGAGAAGCACGCCAGTTTGTGTGTTGCTAACATGCAGAGCGAACCACCTGTGCGGATTGACGGCTCGGACAAGGTCGTTTCATCGCTCATGCGGCTCACGCGCCAATGAAGCCGTGGTGTATAATCGCTTAGCTTATCGGAGCCGCAACCTCCGCTTGGTTGGTTTGCTCTTCAGCCAGCGAGTTGTCGTCTTTTACTAGCCAGGAGTTGAACCGGTGGCCGGTGTTGAATCGAAGCCGCGGCAGGTCATCACACCGATGCCCGATGCCGATCCCATTTTAGGCCCGACAGCACCGGTGGTGGTGCGCTACCTTGCTTCATTTGCAATGACCGCCGTCGCAACGGCTGTGGCCGTCGGTCTCGACAGCAAACTGACGATCCCCAACCTATCCCTCGTATTTGTAGTGCCAGTGATCATCGCGGGCGTTAGCCTCGGCTTGGGTCCGTCACTCTGTTCGGCGATACTTGGTGCTCTAGCGTTCAATTTCTTCCTTACTGAGCCTCGCTACTCACTCGCCGTCGACGACCCGGCAAACGTTTGGGCAATCGGACTGCTGTTTGTCGTCGGACTCATCGTGAGTGGCGTTGCCTTCACCTCCCACCGGAGGGCGGCCGAGGCAGCACTCTTAAGAAGGCAGGTGACTGTGCTGCAAGGTTACAGCCGTGACCTCGTCGCCGCCGACAATACGAAGGCGATCGTCTCAATCACTTCCCAAGCTCTTGCAGCGCTCTTCCAAGTTCCTGTTGTCGTGATGCTTGTTACGGAGGGCACGGTGGTTTCCCTCGAAAGAGTCGGCGACGTAGAACCCCAGAAGGCCGAACTAGAGGCGGCGCGATCGTCCTTGGCGACTGGAACTGTCGTACGCGGCGGCATCTACCCGGACCTGGCCTCGCGCTTTGACTTTTGGCCTGTGAAGACAGCCGAAGGCCAGAATGCCGTCATCGGACTCGCATTCGACCCGGACGAACGTCCTTCGGCGCCAGATGCACTCGTCGACATTGTTGGGAGTGTTCTAGCCCTGGTGCTTGACCGTCGGGTTAGACCCGATGCTCGGGCCGCACGTTGATTCCAAGGGCACAATATGGGGCAGAAGGTAGGTCCGCGAACTACCGATGCAGATATTGAGGTCTCCGCTCTGGGTCAAAAGCAGACATTTGCAGCGCACAAGCCGATGTCTGCTAAGTGCCAATAGCGGACATTCGCAAAATAGAGGCTCGAAAACAAAGACCGCCTTGCGGCGGTCTTTGCTAACCTCGATCAGCCATTTTCATCTTCGCGCTTTTAGTGCTTCTTGTTGCCGCCAGTTTGTTTGCTCCCGCTAACAGAAACGGGGGTGGCAGCACCTGTGCCGGTAGTGGCAGTTGGGGGGCCGCCGCCGACTGTGGTAACCGGCTTGCCTTTAGTTCCCCCAGTGAGGCGCGCCGGGTCGGTGCCTTGGCACTTGCCATTTTTTTTGCATGAAACCGTCCCACCCACGGTGCTGCAACCATAGCCTTGGCCTTTGCCGTTGTCGTTGAAGGTACCACCGGCGGCATCACAGTGTTGTTTGATGCTAGTTTTGGACCAAGTTCCGCCGAGGCTATGAGCGGCGCCCGCCGGCGTGGATAGCGTCGTCACGGTCATCAGCGTGACAGTGGCGAGGGAAAGAATAAGGGCATTGCGCATAGCATGCTCCCTAGTTGAACCATAAGAATGAATTCTCTGTCCTTAACAGTGCGGCAGAAAACCTTTGTCGCGCGGCGAGCGCTTCTGGAACGCTTTGACAGTCTAAGTCCCGGACGGCGCACGATATGGCGACTTCTGCTGGGGTCGCCACCAAAGTCATTGCGGCGAAAGAGTTGCCGACCTTTAGGCATCCGATTTCCAATAAAAAAGGCCCCGCAAAGGCGAGGCCGGCATATAGCCAGAATGTCAGTATTGATTATCAAACGAACGGGGCTCCAATAGCGCAGCGGCCTGGCACTGGAATGCCAAGCCGCCACTTGCCACCACGCGCCACTTTCGGGCTTGGGCGCGTCATGACAAAAAATATTAAGCCCTGCCTCTTACCGTCCGCACGATCCAGATCAGCAAGACTGCGCCGATGAACCCGGCAATCAGGTAGCCGATCCATCCCCCTAGGTTGACCCCAAAGAAGGTCAAAATAGCGCTGCCAATCGCGGCCCCGATGATACCGAGAACGATATTCATCAGGAGTCCCATTTAACTCTTCATGAACTGCTCGGCCAACCAGCCTGCAATTCCGCCGATGATGATGGCTGCGATCCAGCCCACCTGTGGATCTTTCATGGCTCAATCTCCCTAGGCGCATGCCGCGCCCGAGTTGATTGTCTACCGTGCAAGATCCGATAACAAGCAGTGCACTTGACCTGCCGGCATTCAAGGCGCGGTGGCTTGTTAGTTGAACCGATAGTTGATCCCGGCGCGAACGATGTCGGCCTTGAAATCAGTAGTGTGGCTGTACTGAATTGGAAGAAATGGAGCAACGAGACCAGGCGTCGTCGATATTCCGCTGATGCTGCCCAAGTCGACATGAAGATATTCGGCTTTGACCGACCAATTGTTCAAGAATGCATATTCAACTCCCCCTCCGGCCGTCCATCCAGTCTTGGTGTCGGACGCGGAGAAAGAATCCGCCTGAAAGAGAGCGGGATCGCCCGGGAAGCGACCAGGGAACGCGTTCGTCTGCTGGAAATTGACTTTTGCGACAGCGAGGCCGCCCGTGCCGTAAACAAATAAGCGGTCAAATGCGTACCCCAGCCGTCCACGTAAGGTGAAAAGCCAGTCGGCACTTACTTTCGTGTGCGTGACTTGAGGGGTTAACTCGCTTGTTGCTTCTAGAATTGTGCGATCGACTGAACCGCTTAAATTGAAAGCTTGAAAATCGGCTTCGACGCCGAGAACCCACGTTGGCGCGAATTGCCAATTGTAGCCAATTTGCGCACCGCCGACGAAGCCGGTTGGGTCAAGGCTCGCAGAACCGTTGGCGGAAATTGGACCCTGATCTTGAGGGGGGAAGCCGTTCGGCCCGCCCGGTGCAACGTAGGTAGCGCTTGCGCGTCCCCAAAGGCTAGCACCTTGCGACCGCAATGTCTGCTTTGTGACATTAGCGGACATTCCGCCTTTCATTCGATCACCTCGTCGGCGGCCACGAGCAAGCTCGGCGGCACCGTCAGGCCGAGCGCCTTGGCGGTCTTGAGATTGACCGACAGCAGAATTCTCGTCGGCTGCTCGACAGGTAGGTCAGCGGGCTTCACTCCATCAAGAACCTTCTTCACAAAATAAGCTGTGCGACGGTAATTCTCACGCCGCGAAATGCCATAACTGATCAGACCACCGGCGCGGGTAAGGTCAGCATCGGTCGACACGAGTGGAATCCGATGCTGCCCGGCGAGAGCCGCGAGCCGCACTCCCAGGTCCAGAATAGCGGCATCAGGTATGACCAGTAACGCATCGGGTCGTTGCGCCACGATCGCACCGAAAACGGTGTTCAGTTCGTCCGGTGAGCTCATCGCGAAATCTTTTACGACAATGCCAAGAGGCAAGCACTGAACTCGCACGCTATCCAGAAATACTTTGTTCGACGGATTGTTCGGATTGAACAAAACCGAAATGGTGGTCGCCTTCGGAAGAAAGCCATGCAGAAGATCTAGCAGCTTGAGTGTTACGTCTTCGTTCAATGTTGCCATTCCGGTCGTATTGCCGCCGGGCCGAGCAAGGCTTGTAACGAGCCCGTTAGCCACCGGATCATTCAAGCTCGCCATGACTATCGGAACAGCCGAAGTGGCGCGCTGCGCCGCACGGGCTGCCGCAATCGTAGCGACTATGATTACGCGAGCACCGTGGTCAGTCGGCTCGCGGGCAAATGCAGGAAAGCGCTCGTAGCGCCCCTCGGCCCAGCGCGGTTCGAGCACATAGTCTTTACCCTCGACCAATCCGTTTTCGCGCAAGCCTTGCTTAAGTGCTTCTATAAGATGCGTGCTCGTATCGGGGGCACCAGCGCCCAAGTAACCGATGCTGGCTGATTTTTGTTGTGCGCATACTACGAACGGCCACGCTACTGCACCGCCGAGTAGCGTGATGAACTCGCGCCGCCGCATGTTTGTCCTCGAGGCTTAAAACAAGGCCATCGTACCGGCTCAATTTGCCCACTTGAAGGGGTGGGTAAGGTTTGACCTCGGGTGCCCCGAATGACCGCTTTGGTCAAAGCAGACATGTGCGGTGCACTCACCGATGTCCGCTAAGTGCCAATAGGGGACACGATTACATTCCACATGGTGTCTTCAGGAGGGACCAAGCAGCATGGATTGAGCCGTGCTGTGCGGGTAATGTAACGAACAGGGAACCTCCATGTTGCCGACCACCCGATACGCCAAAAGCGGCAACGTGCACGTTGCCTATCAAGTGTTTGGTGACGGCGACATCGATCTCGTTCTCTTCCCTTCGAAAATCCGAGACTTAGTGTTTTTGCGCGCGGCGAAAACGCCGTGCGCGTTGGCCAATCATCGACGACCTTATGAGTTTTTCGAGCGTGACATCCCCATCCGCATGGGCCATTGCCGGCGTCTCGAAAGACCTCAATGATGTCTGTACCGGCTTACCGTTTCCGGTAATGACCCAGCGGTGGCGACCCGAGTGGACCGTGCAGGGTTTAGTCGTCAATTCGTATTTCGGCGGAAACGTATCTGCCATGTACGCAATATGGGGCCCAATGATTCACTACGGACCGACGCAAGCGGATGACTGCATGGAGCAAACCTTGCGGTCGCCGATAGCAATATCGGGCAAGTCGGCTTCCAAAGCGCGGTAGCATCACACTGGCCGCGAAAGTAAATTATAGGCTTTTCACTTTCTGTGCACGCTGGTAGTGACGCCCTAGCCGCACAAACATTGAACGAATGAATGCGTACACGGTTGGCTGTGCGCGTCTGCCCCGCGAGGCAAAATGAAGAAACTGCTCTGCATTATTGCTGCCGCTGTAGCTTTGATAGTCGCGTCAAGTACGGCCATGGCAGAACCGAAAAACGGTCTGATAAAGCAACTCATCGCATGAAGTCGCCACAACCTTCCAACAGGGTCCCAACATACGAGGACAGGCTCAGGGAATACCAGGAACTTAAACGCCAAGGTTGGTACAAAGAAGATAGGGCTTAATGCGTCTATGAATGACGCGATGCGACCACGCCTATGCAGCCTGCTCGGGGTAGCGATTGAACTGCCTAAGCTTCGGTTGTCGTTCGGTGCGGCGATCCGGCGCATGGGCAGCTTCGTTTTGGTAGCATTGGCCCATTCTATGCAGAGTCCGTTTTGCGTTAGGTGTTTCCACTCTAAGGGCCTGCGAATGGAACAGCTGCGCGAGCTTGAGTAATTCATCTTTGCGGGACATGGTCGCTTTACTTCCTTAGTTTTTTAGCCCACGCCCGCCGAAAAATGCGCCTGCCGCTTTTGTTCACTGCTGTCGTCCCACCGTCGCCAGTTGGGCCGCACCGCTTTGTCTATCACTCTGCTAAAGCGGTGGCTAAACTGAGCATCAAAAATATCTTCGCTGCTGTCAGAGCCCTTACGCACTAGAGCGTGAAATTGGTTTAGCAGTAAATTCCATTCATTAAGTTCACCATCACCGGACACGTTCCCAAGTTGGCGGTTTATCTGGTCGGCGCTGAATCCAGCCGGCAGCCACCGGTGCTCGATGTCAGAGCGTGTCCGATGCGTTGTCGCAAGTCCCAACACCGCAAGCATAAGCATGATCGCAATGGCGCCAGTAGTCATGGCGAACACCAAAATGCCGTTGTCGGTAAAAAGCACGGTGTCCATCATGTCCTCCGATGGGAACTCACCGAGTTGGAGACTCGGATAACGCACAAACGAATTGGCAGGCCAGAGGTTCCCGCAGCGACTGATTCCGAGGGCAGCCACTACGGCGGCTCAGGTATTTAAGTTGCCGGAATTACGTTGAATTGCCTCGCCGAAGCCGGTCACGGCATAAACCACAACATCACAGCGCCGACATGCAGCCGGTGCCACGGCGCTCGTACTTGTACGCTTCACCCCCAAAGCGGACATTCGCAGTGCACCAGGCGATGTCCGCTAAGTGCCAATAGCGGACATCGCGCTTCGGGCCGCCTAAAAGTGAAATAGGCCGCGATAGAGGCTGCCTGTTGTATTTGACGACTACGCTTAAGGTTGCGCTACTATTTGCTGTATTGGAAGTTGGGATCGCTTTCAGTTGGTCCTTCGTTGCGTTAAGCAGCGCGTGATCAGGATAATTGTGATCAGCATTGCTGCCGTCGGCACCCGCATCCGTTGGCCGACACACATCTCCCCGGAGACTGCTCGATGAAACCGGTCATAACCTTGTTCAAGTCCGCGTTGCTGGCGCTAACCACATTATTGGCCGCACCCCCTCCTGTCGTCGCCAAGGACAATGGCGAGTGGAAGGTCAACGGCGATCTGATCGGAAAAAAGGACAAGGTGGCTGAAGACCTCAGCGGCATCGCCTGCACGACCGACAATGGATTCCCGCGTACATGTCTGCTTATCGACGACGAGCAGCAATCGGCGCAAGTCGTGACCTTGAGCGAAGGCGAGATCACGGCCGGCCGGCTGATCCCACTGATCGACGATCGGTTTGACGGCAACCCCGTCGAGCTGGACGGCGAGGCCGTCGCCTTTGCCGATAATTTTTTCTACGTGATCGGCTCGCACGGGCGACCCCGCCACGACAAGCACGCGACCGATCAGGCCAAGGAAGCCGCGCGGGTTGCCGCCGGGCTCGCCGCCTCCAGCAAGCTGATCCGGCTCAAATTCAATCCGGCGACCGGCGAGATCGCGCGCGAGCCCGCCGTACCGCCGTCGAGCGCGCTTGCCAAGTTGATTGCGGCCGAAGCTTTGTTCGCGCCGTCCAAAGGCAAGACACTGGAAGACGGCGGCGTGACGGTGGAGGGTGCCGCGGTCGGCGGCCAGCGGCTGTTCGCAGGCTTTCGTGGGCCGGTCATCGAAAACAAGCGCGCCGTGATCCTGTCGGCCGCGCTCGGCCATTTCTTCGACGGGAAGCCGGCGGAAGCGACACTGCATCTGCTGCCGCTCGGGCCTGGGCGCGGCGTGCGCGACCTTGCGGCCTTCGACAAGGGCATCCTGATCCTTGCCTGACCCATGCAAGACGTCGGCGGAACCTACTCGGTCTATAGGTGGGACGGCGCAAGCAGCAGCGCAAAACTTCTGGTGGATCTGCCCGATTTCATCAGCGAAAAAGGCAAGCAGTGGAAGCCCGAAGCGCTGCTACCGCTCGATCGCGACACCAGCGGCGTGCGGGTTCTGGTGCTGCTGGACAGCGCCAACGAGGGAAAACCGCGCGCAGTTCGCGTTCCTTATCCGTGACCCGCCTTAAGGTTTTTTCGTGCCCGTAGCGTTGGCAAAATCTCCAACAAGTGGTTGCGCCGCAGGCACCATGTGCCGCTGACCCGTTGTCCGCTCTACCCCCGAAAGCGCACATTCGTCGCACGGGTTGTGATATCCGCTAAGTGCCAATAGCGGACATCGGCAGTCGGCAATCGTAAGCTCATCGTTGGCGCCCGCCCAAAATTTCCTTCAACAGTTTCCATGCGGGTGCGATGGCAAATCCGATCACTGGGATCGACGCAGCGCCGATTGACAGTCCAACGACCCCCGATAGGACGGCGGCAACTATCCATTTCACCGCTCCGGCGGCGGACGGTAGCGCGCGAGCGACTGCTTCGGCAGCGGAGTTGATGGCTTGGCCAAAGAAATGCAGGCCGTACGCCTCCAGACCGTGCACAATAATGCCGCCACCAACCCAGATCATGGCGGCCGTGCCGGCCGCGCGGAGAAATATCAGGAAGCCGGGCATACCGAGAACAAGAGCCCGTCCGAATGCACGACTTATGCCCCCCATAGCCGACCTACGGTCGTTCTTCGCAAGAGCCACACCAACATCATCGGCTTTCACAATCAGAGCTACCGCGCCATAGACCACGACAGTGATCCCAATTCCGACAAGCGCCAACACGAGCGCCTGCATAAAGATACCCCCATCGGGAACAGACGCCAGTGTGATCGCCATGATCTCTGCCGAAAGGATGAAGTCGGTCTTGATGGCGCTTGCGACTTTCTCATCCTCGAGCGTTTGCGGCTTCAACGCTACCGTGCCCAGCTGGGCTTCATGCGCATGTGCCTGATGTGGCATGATGGCTTCGAGAACTTTTTCCGCTCCCTCGTAACAGAGGTATGCACCGCCGAACATCAGAAGCGGCGTGATCATCCAAGGGATGAAATAGCTTAGGGCCAAAGTTGCGGGAAGCAGGAGCAGAAGTTTGTTGCGAAGTGATCCCGCCGCGATCTTGCCCACAATCGGCAGTTCGCGCTCGGCCGCGAATCCGAGAACGTAGCGCGGAGTAACTGCTGTGTCGTCGATGACGACACCCGCCGCCTTGACCCCCGCTTTGGCGGCCTGGGTAACTACATCGTCAAGGGAGGCTGCTGCCGCCTTTGCGATCGCCGCGATATCGTCGAGAAGAGCGATCAGTCCGATGCTCAAGGGAATTTACCCTTCAGAACTGGGGGAGTGACACCGCAGAACAAATCGTCCGACGTTAGCTTTGGGTCATAAGACCACACCGCGCGCTACCCTGGACGCCAACCCCTTCCCGCGAGCCGTAGCCACAAAGAAATCATGGCGCCTTGACCCGTCCGCGCGGCGCCACGCCTTTTGGCAGGTCCCCGAGACACGCCTTAAGGCGCGGTAACGACGTCTCGTCTAGTTATCGGGGGGTGCCTTTCGCCCAGGCCCAGGCCGCTATCCGCCACCCATCGGCCAACTTGCGAAGCGCCACTGTGAATACTGCGCCGGATTGCGTCACCTGCTGGCCGCGCACTTTGAAGGTCATGGTTGCGGGAACAACGACATACGCGTTGTCGCCGGTGACGTTGTTGTGCAGCGGCTCGCTCAGAGTGATGAAATAATCCGAAGCACCATGTTGCTTACCCTCAACCAACACATCTCTGTACCAATCCTGCGTCGCTGTTGGCCCCTGCCAGACGTGCGGGGCCATCCCGTCAAGGATCGACCCCGGGACAGCGAAAGTCGTCGCCATTCCCGCCGCATCACCTTGGTTGAAGGCATCAACGTACTTGCGCACTGCTGCCATCGGATCGTCTGCCACTACGGCAGAGGCTCCCTGTTGCGCCATCGCGACCGTCGCGGAGAGAAGCACTGCGGTACAAATTACCAGGATACTTTTCACCATAATGCATTGTGGACGATAACTTCGACCGTTGATTGATCTGCATCAAAGGCGACCGGTCTTGGAAAACACAAGCGAGACCACCGGCGAATGGCGATCTAACCGTGCGATGTCCGCTTTGGGTCAACAGCAGACATGTGCAGCGCACAAGCTGATGTCCGCTAAGTGCCAATAGCGGACATCGCCTTAGTGGCGCTCACGCTGCGACCACCGCGCCATATGCGCCATGTATGACGACGATGACGACCAGTGCGAGCTCGCGCTCCCGCAGCGTTAACGGCGAAACACATTCGTACCTCAGGCGAAGATCGCCACCCGAAACCTCGGAAAATACAATCGATTCCATGCACTCATTGGTCGGGTCTGCGTTTATGACTGGCTGACCTGCATCACAAACACAGCAGGGTTTCTCGCGAAGGCGCGTTGTTCTTTTCGTTCGTAGCGAAACAAGAAAGGTCCCCTTTCGCGCGCGACTTTCAATCAACAGGAGTCATTACATGCGTAAACCATCAATAGGTGTGTTCGCGATTGTAGTCCTTGCCGCCTCTATCAACGTTGCCGCTGCACAAAGAGTTGAGCCCACGCCGATGGCCGGCGGAGGCCCCGGCGCGCTCCCGTCCCCAGGCGAAGGACCTGCTGCGACAATACCATCGCATCCTGAGACTTTGCCGATGGCGGGCGGCGGTCCCGGTACGCTGCCGTCGCCAACCGCAACTGCGCCATCCCCTGAACGGTCGCACTCCAGCCACAAACACCACCACAGCGGCAACGCGTCGTAAGGGCACAATAGAAGCGTGCGTCCAACAAAAAGCCCCGCGCGGTGACAATCGCGCGGGGCTAGCGTGTGGCCCTGCCGCGATCGACCCGCTCGAATCAATTCCGGTTGGCAGATTGCATCACGTTTGAGTTTTGTTGCGCTTCCTGAGCCACCACGCGAGAAGGCCGGCGCTCGAAGACATCCACGCACTTCGCTCACTTGACTGCTACAGCGGGAACTTGATCCGGCGGGATTAACGTTACTGCGGAGCTTTTAAATGGAGAACCCAACCACGGGGTATTGTCCCGTAGATGTTGTCATGGATCTTGATTTTTGGGGTTGGCCTTGCCCTTGGGTACGGGCTTCGCGAAATAATCTCGCGCCGCCGTCGTAAAAAACTTCGCAATCGACGGGTTTGGAATCGAAGGTCTGAGGATCGTTTTACGCCAAACGAAATCGATGAGGAGCCTGTCATTGCTCCCAGGCAGAACTCTGAACTGCCTCCGGAAGCAGCCATCAAAGCCCCGCACGAGAACGTAGATCGTTAGGTCAACGCTAGCGAACGCCGGCCACCCTCTCGGCCCATAGTCACAATTAGATGATCAACAGTTGGCGGTTTTCCGGTTCCTGCGCCAGAGGCTGGCGGCAATCACTACGCTTATGCCACCCATTTCCAAAATCCAATTCCACCGAAAGCCGAGCACCGTGCCCCCAATAAAACGATCGATATGATGGAAGGAAGCCGCACGAATTAAAACAAATCCGATGACCATCGTCGTTCCAAGCAACGCCAGCCAAGTTGAAAAAGGGGCGCTGCGCGCAGCGACAACCATCGCTATGACCGCCCAACTACAGACGAGCGCTACAACAATAATGAAATAGAGCTGGACGGTTTCTCGCCGCGCGTACCACCCCTCCTCGATCGCAACAATCCGCCCCATTTCTGTCAAAGCGCTTTGAAGATCAAGTTGCTTGTTGATCCCCAATCCTAAAAACAAAACTGTGATCGCGTACCAGATTTTTCGATCGGACAGAGTCGAATTGCGTGCTGTTATCCAGCAGCTAATCACAGCTAAAAAGTACAGAATGACCGTAACCCATCCGCCAATGGTTGGGTCACCGATGCCCGGTCGCCAATTAAACCCATGCAAGGCGGTTACTTTTCCTGCGCTTGTCGAGCCAACGCACCCGGTGAGATAGCGTGGATGGCCGCATCGACGGTGTCAATCAAACGGGGTTACAGCAAATAGAAAAAGCCGCCCTACCCGACGGCCTTCTCCAGCCACGAAGAAAGAGACTTAGGCTGCTGCGAGTGCTTTGCGTTTCCTGCGCCAGCCAATGAAGCCGAGCACACCCATTCCGCTCGCAAAGAGCGGGAGTGCGGCCGGGAGCGGCGCCCCGATGGCAATGTCGTAGTCCACCTGACGATTGTTGTCAGAAATGAAGTTTCCGAATCCTTCAGTGTTTGATCCAAGGGGCCAGCGCGTGCGTCCATGCCTTTTGCCACTGTTGCGCGACCTGCATGTAAAGCCCGAATGGGTTTGTCTGAGACGTGCTCATACCGGGCCAGCTGGCGACCTGGCCAAAGGTAGGCATGGACCTCAGCTTCGATAGCATCGCCGATGACGGGTTCGGCGATTTGATTTGCGCCTCCCAGGCATCCATCACCTGATCCATCACTTGAATCTGCATCTGGTTCATCGCTTCCATTTGCGCACGCGTGGCATCGACGATTTCCTCCGGCCATCCCAGTGCTTTCGCGCCAGCAGCAATCTTGTCGACCACCGCTTCAATGTTTTTCTCATTGTTGGCGATCTGCGTACGCCAAGTCGACATCGCATCAAACGCGAGTTTCACCGCTTTACGGCTTTCTTCTGAGAGTCCGGTAGCCAATGCCGTGTCAAAAGTGCGGGGGGTCGCCTCGGTGGGCTTGCTCGGCATGACATTGGTCCTCTCTGACACACGAACTGCAGCTTGGGGCTAGGTAGTCTGTGAGCGCCAAAATCCCGCAATCAATTGGCCTAAAGGGAAACAATGACTTCAGCGTGAATGAAACACACCCGAGTAGCATTCATCATCGGCGAGTGCATGGCTGGATCCAGATAGTCGGCCATTGGGCCTCCCCCAACCTGAGGGGCTCAGCGATTGCAAATTTGTCATACTCAACTGCTAGTTTTATGCTACAAACGCCATAAGGGCCGTCACTTATGTGACAGGCGTCACAGCGTACGCCCGGTAGCCGTGGTCCCTTGGTGGGTCAGTCACGGGGGTAGCCATGAACTCATTTGCAGCACTGATCGCGACCGCGAGCTTGCACTGCGCGAGAGGCCAGCACTTTAAGCAAGCTAAAATCACCGTTCGCAAATGACGATTCCGGAAGCTCAATTAATGCCATCCAATTTCGCTAGCGATCCGGCGAAGCCGGACGAGAATTCGCAAACCGACCACCAGCGGGACTTTGACCGCTGGCGTACTGCTGTCGACCTGATCCAGCGTATGCGCGAAGCCGGGATCGGCTGCGACTTGTTTGACGGCTGCCAAAATCGTCATTGAAGCCGAGAGACGCGTCCCGAGACTCGTCTCGACAGCCGCTTCGTATTTGCTTCGAAAATCGGGTCGAACACGCGTCCCAGGATGCGAAGGCATTCTCGTCGTTACAGAACATTAATTTCGACGAAAGGTCGCCGTAACGCGAGGTCGACTACACGCCCCCGCCAAGCTCATGGGCAGGTTAGGAGCGGCCTATGACGCTAGGCGCGTTGTCCAGGGAGGAGCCGGGCGCGGGCTGCTCCGGCCGAGCGGAAAAGCCAAAACAAAGGCACGCCGCTCGGCTCAACTCGTTCGATTTGCGGATTCAAAATCAGCTGCGATGGTCGCTGATCCGATCCGACCAAGCGAGCAGCAAAGCCGAGATAACAAACACCACATGAATCCCAACGAGCCAGGCAAGCCGTTCGGTATTCAGGGTGGCATCAAGATTCATAAAGGCCTTGAGCACCTGGACCGCCGAAATGGCAACAATTGAGGCCAGGACTTTCTGCTTTAGCCCGGAGAAATCTATGTGCGTCATCCACTCGGGCCAATCAGGATGACCGGATGGATCGATGCGGGACACAAAGTTTTCGTACCCTGAGAACACCACGATCACCACCAAATTGGCGGTGAGCGTGACGTCGATAAGCGACAATACGCCCAGAATTATATCGGACTCGCTGGCCCCCAAGGCGTTAATGACAAAGTCGTAGAGGATGCGCAGAAACTTCAGCAGGAGCACAAGCAGGCTGATGACGAGTCCGAAATAAAAGGGCGCCAACAGCCAGCGACTGTTGAATATTGCCGTCTCAATTGCGTGCTCAACACGATTACGCGGCGACGAGCTTCGTGGCGGAGGTGGGCTATTCACTGTCATGTGACAAAGTGGCGCGATAGAATCTGCTCAAAAACCGTGCGGTGGGTCAGCGACGCGATGTCGCAAAATGTTGAACAAGATTTTATTCAGATGACGTCGGGTCTGTGTAAAAATCGGGGCCGCTCTGGTGTCCCCTACCCGAGCGCGGCCCCGATCTCTCCGTCCCCTTAATGTCCCCGAGGTCGGGGCCACCATTCCTACGGCGAATTGTGACCTTCCGTGGACCGAATTGCGGACGCAAGACCGGCCGTTCGAATTATTGCGACATGTGGCTTAGTTGCCACATCGGTCGGTCGGCACTGGGGCTGGCACCGAAGCATTTTGAGTAGAGGCCGATCATGCCAGTCCGTTCGCGGCCCACATCCTGATCGGACGCCGCGATGCCCTGATTTTATAAGGAAAAATCGTCGTTATTAAAAAAGCACTTTCATTAATGTTTCAATTGCAATGACCCGGCTTTAAGCCGTTCCAACTTCTGACCGGTAGTTCCACTGCAGCGTCAACCAAACAGGGAATCGATCACATGTCCAAGATCGCTGCATTTCTGAAAGACGAGTCCGGAGCCACTGCCATTGAATACGGTCTGATCGCTGCCGGCATTTCGGTCGTGATCATTGCAACAGTGAATGCGATCGGCACAACCTTGAACGGCAAGTTCGACAGCATCTCGACTCAATTGAAGTAAGTTTTTGAACTCAGACACTCCGTGAATGGCGAAGGCCGCGTGTGATTGGACGACACACGCGGCCTTTGAGGTATCCACCAACTGCACTCAGCGCGGCGTAAAATTCAGGGTATATGAGACATATTCCCCATAATTGCAGCGCAATAGTGCCCTTCTCCTTTGAAAAGTTCGATGTTTGGCGACGGTTCCGTCTGTCATTGAACGGGCATATTCTTGACGTGAGTCGCACGGGAATCATCGGGGGATTTGCGATCATGCGCCTGCGCTTCTTGGGGCTACTCGGTGCGGCTACGTTTGCACTCAGCAGTGCACATTCAGCGCGGGCGGAACCACGTCCTGCTGAAACCTGCGCCCGTGCGATGTTCCGGGCCGTCATTGATGTTGGACACACGGAGAAAGCATTCGGCGCGACAAGCGCACGCGGTCTCACGGAATTTGCATTCAATCTGAATCTTGCTAAGCGCATCAACCAGGACCTGCTCGCCGCCGGATTTAAGCGCAGCGTGCTGCTGATCTCCGAAGGTCGATCATGGCCAGCATTGGGCGAACGCATCAAACGCGCCAATGCCATGCGCGCCGATCTCTTTCTGTCGATCCATCACGACTCCGTGCCGGACAAGTTTCTGGAAACCTGGGAGTTCGAGGGGGTGCGTCGCGGCTACAGCGATCGCTTCAGTGGCCATTCCATTTTCATCTCCTATGACAACAGCGACCTCCCCGGCAGTTTGTTGTTTGCCAGAATGCTCGGCCAACAGTTGAAAGACCGCGGATTGCATTACACGCCGCACTACACGCAGCGGATCATGGGCAATCGCCAACGGCTGCTGGTCGACGCACAAGTGGGCGTCTACCGCTATGACCAACTGCTCGTGCTCCGGGACACCGACATGCCTGCGGTTTTGCTTGAAGCTGGCTCTATCATCAATCGTGACGAGGAATTGCGGATGGGCTCGCCCGAGCACCAAGCTTTGATCAGCGCTGCCGTGACTGATGCGGTCGGCTCGTTCTGTAAGGGGCGCCAGCCGCGCACCCCTCCGGTCGTGGCGACCCGTGCCGGCCAAGGATCGAAACAGGCGACCGCACCTGCCGCAACATCTGCAGGCCGCACAGTGAAGCAGCGCTGATCGATCCCGCACACCTGTTTGCCGATATTTACGCATAAATGGTTGGTCGTGATCGCACCCGACAATCCCCGGTTTAGTGGGTCAACCGATCGTTAAGTCCTTTGCGTGATCCTCATGCCATGCGGGGATTTTCCTGGTTTTGTGCTCTGTTCGGCGCAGCGACTTGGCTGGATTCAACCTATTGCGATGGTCGATATGTGCGCGCCACCGTCCAGATGTTCACGGAAATGGCGCTACATATGAAGCTGATCGGCTGAGTCAGTATCGTGGGTGCGCTTGCGAAGGCCGGCGGCAAGGTGGCCTCGTACTTCAGTTTTTTGCGCTTACGCTGCGTTGTCTCTTTCTGAGACAGCCCCGCCCGGCAATGCCAAAAACGTGATACAGCAGCGTCATATTGAAATGATACGATTTCGTTTTCCGGGTGGGGATGCCCCACATGGCTCAACCGACCAATCAGCGTTCCGATTTTGGTGCGGGCCAGCTAGTGCTCATCGGTGTTGCAACCATTGTGCTGCTAGTATTTGCCTGGACTTACGTCGGCTAACGCGCGTGGGACGAACATAGTCACGAGCACGATGCCCGCTAAGGGTCATTAGCGAGCGCATGTGATCGTTTACTTCGTCGGCTGCTGTAGCTCCTTGTGGCGGCGTTGGCGTCGCGCAATTCGACATATCGCCTGACCGCCGGAACAAAGTCGCCAGTTGCTAGCCGGCTAATCTTTCCTGCGTTTGGCTATGTCGGATACGCGAGGCACGACTCGGGAAGAGCGCTATCAGTACCGGCAGTACGACAAGTATCAGAAACGGTGCCAATGTCATTCCGCTCACCACCACGATGGCCAGTGGCTTCTGAACTTGCGAACCGATACCCGTTGATATCGCAGCTGGCAAAAGGCCTACCCCGGCGATGACGCAGGTCATAAGAACGGGACGTATCTTGAGCGCGCCCGTTTGCAATATCGCCTGTATTCGATCCATCCCCCCACGGACGAGAAGATTGTATTGAGAGAGAACGACTATTCCATTCATGACAGATATGCCGAAGAGCGCGATGAACCCGATCGCCGCAGATACACTGAACGGCACACCGGTGATGTACAGACCGAAGAGACCTCCAATGACCGCCATCGGAATGACGCTCATGGTGAGCAGCGTATCGATCAGGGATCCAAAATTGATCCACAACAGCAACGCAATCAGCCCGAGCGTTATCGGAACGACAATTCTGAGCCTGCCGATTGCCTCCTGAAGGTTGCCGAATTCGCCCACCCACTCCAGATGGGAACCAGCCGGCAGCGCAACTTGCTGCGCGATTTTTCGCTGCGCCTCCGCGATCGCGCTGCCCAGGTCCCGGTCACGCACGCTGAATTTGATGGGCAAATAGCGCTGTTGCTGCTCGCGATAGATGTAGGCCGCACCGGAAACGACATCTACTGTCGCAACCTCGCTCAACGGAATTTCCACGGGCCCTTTTTCGCCCGAAACGGCAACCGGGATATCCCGAATAGCCTCCGGACTCTGACGATAGCGTGGGGCAAGTCTCACGATGATCGGAAAATGCTGGTCGCTGTTGGGCACATAGAGTTCGCCGGCGGAGTCCCCTCCAATGGCACTACGGACGGTTGAATTGATATCACCGGGTGTAAGTCCGTATCGGCCGGCTCGGGCACGATCGATATCAATCTGCACGGTGGGCTGACCAAGCGAAGTAAAAACTGCAAGATCGGTGATCCCACGTACGCCCGCCAGCACGTTTTTGATCTGGTTTGCGGTTTTCGTTAGCGCTTCAAGGTCGTCTCCAAACAGTTTGATCGAGTTCTCACCTTTCACGCCCGAGACGGCTTCCGAAACGTTGTCCTGGAGGTACTGTGAGAAATTGAACTCGACTCCGAGGAATTCGTCCTGAAGTTTGGCCAACATTTCGTTGGTCAGTTGTTCCTTGCTCATGCCCTTGGGCCAGGCCGATGCGGGCTTTAGTGGCGCGAAAAACTCCGCATTGAAGAAACCGGTGGCGTCTGTTCCATCATCCGGACGACCATGCTGCGAGACCACGCTTTCCACTTCAGGGAAACTGCCGATGATTGCGCGCATTTGATTGACGTAGCTGTTCCCCTCTTCCAGCGAGATGGTTGATGGCAGCGTCGCCCTGATCCAGAGATTTCCCTCCTCGAGCTTCGGCAGAAACTCAAGGCCGAGCAGGCGGACGGTGACGACAGCAACGCAGAGCAAAAGGGTGGCACCGGCCAGCACCCAGGATTTTCTGCGCAGCGCAAATTGCAGGACAGGACTATAGAGCCTGCTGATGACCTGCATGAGCCGTGTTTCAGCTTCGCCGACGTGCTCAGGCATCAAGATCGCGGCCAGCGCCGGCGTTATCGTAAAGGTCGCGATCAGGCCCCCGCCGATTGCGTAGGCGTATGTCTTCGCCATCGGCCCGAAAATGTGACCCTCAACGCCGCTTAAGGTGAAAAGCGGGATAAATCCGGCGATGATGATCGCGGCGGCAAACAGGATGGGGCGATTCACTTCGATTGCCCCGTGAAACAGCGCAAGCATCTTGCCGCGCAGGTCGCTCCCGTGGGCCTGGTAGGGCATCGTTGCCTGGAAGGCGAGTTCGTCGCGAGTCGCGAGCCGTCGGAACATGCTCTCGACCATGATAACCGTCGCATCCACAACCAGACCGAAATCGATGGCTCCCACGGACAATAGATTCGCGGACTCTCCCAGTAGCACCATAATTCCGATGGCAAAGGACAAGGCAAAAGGCACGGTCGCGCCCACGATCAAGGCGCTGCGGAGATCACCGAGAAAGAGCCACTGCACCGCAAAGATCAACGCGATCCCGAGCAACATGTTGTGAAGCACGGTTCTCGTCGTCGTATCGATAAGATCCTTCCGGTCGTAGATGCGTTTGATCCGTACGCCCGGCGGAAGCACGCTTGAATTATTGATGTTTTCAACCTCTCGCTCGACGCGCTCGATAGTCGGGGTGCTTTGTTCTCCACGGCGCATCAAAACGACGCCTTGAACGATATCGTCGTCACCGTTCATGCCCGCGATACCGAGCCGCGGCTTTGACCCGACTTTCACGCTGGCGATGTCACTGACCAGAACGGGAAAGCCGCCGTTCTGCGCCAACATCGTGTTCTTGAGGTCGTCCTCACTGCGAATTAGTCCGACGCCGCGCACCACCGCCGACTGCGAGCCGATATCGATCGTGTTGCCGCCCACGTTGATATTGCTGCTGCTTAGCGTCTGAATCACTTGGGGCAGCGTGAGCTTGGAGGCAATCAGCTTGTTCAGATCAATCTCGACCTCGTATTGTCGCGTCTTGCCGCCCCAACCGGTGACGTCGATCACGCCCGGTACCGCGCGAAACCGCCGCTGCAGAATCCAGTCCTGCAATGTCTTGAGATCGGTCACGCTGTAGCCGGGCGGACCCAGAAGGTGATAGCGGTAGATTTCCCCTATCGGACTGACTGGCGATATTTGCGGTTGTGCGCCGTTCAGCAACGCGGGCAGTTGCGAAAGACGGTTAAGGACCTGCTGAAGCGCCTGCTCGTAAGTGAAGTCGAAATTGAACTGCAGCTTCACATCGGACAGGCCGTAGAGCGAAATCGTCCGGATCGTCCTGAGGTTTTGCAGCCCGGCCGTTTGCGTCTCTATCGGAATCGTGATGTAGCGCTCGATTTCTTCCGCGGAAAGACCAGCGCTTTGTGTGATGACGTCCACCATCGGTGGCGTCGGGTCTGGATAGGCCTCGATATTCAACCGCAAAAATGCAGACAGGCCGCCGATGAGCGTGGCCGCGAAAAGGACGACCATAACGACGCGCTGTTTCAATGCGAACGCGATGAGACCGTTCATGAAAATGTGATTCTGGAAATCATTGTCGCGCCGGCTTTACCGCCGTTCGCACGCGCCTGCTATCTAAACGAGCGCGTAAAAGCTCGTCGATTTCCTAAACGGGACATAAAATCGTCGGGACGCGGTGGACAAAAGAGACAAATGCGAGGCGAGCCGGCACAAGCTTCCCGCTGTTTTGCCAATGCGCTCGGGACGGCCGGAAGGGCCGCCCGAGGGGTTACCGATTGCGACACAAGACCACGACCCGGAAACTCAAAGGTGCCCACCAGTTATCCTTGGATGAAAAGCCCTCGTTCTTATGCCTGCATGCGCGACCCCCGCGAACTTTCCGTTTGCCATCAAACACCTGCGGCATGTTATCCAGCCATCATGTTCGGAACTGCAAACTTTACGACCGCTGATATTATCGATTGGTCAGACCTGCGGGTCAGGAGGGGCGCACGATGGAGCTCATCATCATCCTGGTGCTGATTGGCGCCATCGGCTGGGTCATATGGAGAGCGCGGGCCAGTATCCGCGCCGAAAAAATGGCGGCCCTGGACGACGCGTGGCAAACCGTGCTGAGCGATCCCAACTACGAACGCAGGCGGCAACAAGAAGAAAGCAAAGCACGCGGCCGCAAGTAGCGGGCTCACGCAGCGCGACTGCTGCGGCTAGCCTGCCTGAGCGATTTGGCCAATCGAGCCGATCGGGTGAAGCAGCTCTTCCAATAGCGCACGAAGCTGGCCGGTCGAGAACGGCTTTTGCAATACCGGCACCTTTTCATGGTGCGGCTCGACGAGATAGTCGTAGCCGGTCACGAAGGCGAACGGCACACCCCAACCGAGCAAATGATCGACGGTAACGGCGTGGTACCTTCCGCCGATATTAAGGTCGAGAAGAACGGCATCATAGTTGCGCTTACCGAACTCCCGGCTCGCCATGGCCATCGTATGGGCCACAGCTGAGACGCGATAACCGATCTCCCGCACCATTTCCTCGATCATCAGGGCTATAAGCAGTTCATCCTCGATGATCAGAATGCGTGCAGGGTGTCCCGTATCGCTGGAAACACCGCTGGCGGTATGCCCTGGGTGTGATCCTAAAGACGTATTTTGATGATGACGCAGCATCGGGTCCACCGCAGCGGATATGTCTGCCTGATTTCCATGGAAACGCGCTAGTCGCGACCAAGTTCCGCGGCTATTGATGCGTACTTTTTAGGCGGAAGATCACATTCTGTTTGCTGCGCGCCGCAATCGCGTAACCAGTTGTCATCAGAACTGAAAACAGGTCAGTCGACCAAGCGTCGCCGGCATCTTCTATGACAATCACCATTGGCCAAAGGCCCCGCGGCGCGTCACGAAAGAACGGTACGAGGATGCGATCCTCGGACCCCTCGACATCGATTTTAATAGCGTCGACCTTGTCGACACGTTCGTTTTGCAGCAAGTGAAGCAAAGTCTGCGCCTGAACGCGCTGAACACCCCACTCTGTTGCTGTACCCGCCGGTCGAGCACGCGTGCCGCCACGGTCTTTCCCCAGGCGCTCGACAACAAGCTCTCCCGCTTCATCGCTCAACGCAGTGCGGATCGCGTGTATCGGCACGCCGGGATTCGATTGAATATTGAAAACCAGACGCTCGAAGTTTCCTGCCTCTGGTTCGATAGCGATGATTTTCGCATTCAGGTCGGCCGCAGCGGCGACGAACATTGAAAACAGGCCGACATTTGCGCCTATATCCACGAAGACGAACGTGTGTCCCTGTCCCCTCGCCACACTTATTTCCTGTGACAGGGCTGCAAGTTCGGTCGTCTCGTACATTTGTGGGGTGAACAGAAGGTTTTTCTCGCAACCGTTATCGAGCGGGTGCAGCCGCAGGCGCATCCCCCACCGTTCGACGTCGAGCGCGCCTGCCGGATGTTCGAGTCGCATCGTCGATATCCGGCGCAGCAGGATCGCCAGGCGCAAGCCAAGCCAGTTGTGTGGCATCCTCGAGGTCAGTGCGATCACACTCCTGTCGAGAGCGCCGGGCGCATGGCCGCCGAATTCATTCGTGTCCAGCAACGGTGTCATGGCGTACACCCCCTGTACGCTGCGATGTCAGACTGGCAGGACGAAGGCGCGGGAGCTAATTTGCGACGGGAGACGCCTTTACTTCTCGCTTCGCCGATTCATGTTCCAATTCCCCAAATAGCGGCGGGCTGTCCAGCTCGGTGCGCAGCGTGTCGAGTGATACTCCCAGCGGCACGATTTCGCGCTTCGGCGATATTCTGCTCGCGATCCTGTTGAAGCGACGTCGCCAGGGTACTTCTATCCAGTTATAGGTGCACCAAGCAGCACCGATCATGGCGGCAATGAAAACCACGACCACTCCGTCCATCCACCAGGGGTTGGCGAAAAAGTCAGCTTCCCAATTGCCAGCGGCGTTCTTGCTGACCAGCTTGGCGCCAATCTGAACGCCATTGTTGACCATCGCGATGATAATCTGGTGGGTCATATAGATCGAATACGACAAGAGACCGACGATGGCGATCGCGGGGGTCTTCAGCAGACGAGATACGATGCCCTGCTCCGCGGCAAAGACCCAGATCGCAACCGCAAATACAAATGGCGCAAGCATTTGCCATCGCGAGCCGGGCGCCAGCGCCACGAACAGCGCGATGGCGACAACGCAGGCAAACTCAAATACGGAAGCCATTCTTTGTCCGCGCAACGACGGCGTCCCTTTGGCGACGGCAATGCGATAGATGACGTAGCCGATAAAGAAGCTGTACATGCAGCGAAACAGACCGAATTGGGCCGAGGTGTCGATATCTTTCTCAGAAAATACCAGCAGGTCGACCGCGCCGACCGCAGCAAGCGCGAGGGCGACAGGGATCCGGCCCCACGACGCCAGTAAAAAAGCTATTGCGAACATCAGATTGGTCAGAAATTCGGCGCTGATGCTCCAGCTCGGCGTATTCCACGTTACGGTGTCGTGAAGACCGAAGGAATGCAGGAACAGGATGTTCGTGAGGAGCGAGTAAGGCGTGTTGTTCGGATTACTAGTGATTTCGATATCGGCCCCCATGCCGCGGGCCATGTATTTAATGAGTGCTGCCCCCACGACAAACATTAGAAGTGCGAAATGCAGCGGCCACAGCCGGCCGAACCGGCGAATCACGAAGGCAATCAGATCCTGCCGCGTAGATAATTTTCCGGCATAGGCGTGCGCAATGACGAACCCACTCAGCACGAAAAAGAAATCAACGAACAGCCAGGAGCCGCGCACAAAGGACGCGCCATGGAAATGCCATTGCAGCGGAAAGTGAAACAGCGCAACGAGAATCGCGCAGATCCCGCGCCAGCTATCGAGCACGACATACCGTTCGCCGGCTGGAGCCGCTGACGCTTTTGACTGCATTGAACTCACAGGAACGAACTCCCCGCGCAAGGGTACGCGGCGGCACACCAACGTTCAAGGCGGCTTTCATTTCACGCATTTCGTGCAAACAAAGATCCGCACAAGCGGAGGTAATCACCTGCTCCCGACCTATTTCACCTGATATCAGTGCGCCGGTGGAGTGAGCGCGGCAGGGACACGCGCTGATCGCCGACGAATGTTTCGTGTTGTTGAATCTAGTTTTCGGAAACAGCCACGTTAACAACGCGCTTCGTCCGAATATCGTACGTGCAGGCCACGCGCGAACGGACCATCGCTCCAGTCGCGTTGGGAAATTTCGCCTCCGGCTCGATCGCCACGACCAGCCCTGACTCGACGTACGTCTTGCCTTCGCTGAAGCCTTGAAACGGCACAAAAGGCCATGTCGGAGTGCCGTATTTCGCAGTCTCGATCGCCGCGATCCTGCAGGCGACCTGAACATCCAGCCACCCTTTGTAGCTGCGCACGATCTCCGCATTGTCGGCACATTTCGTCCAATCCGACTCACACAGCTCATTCTTCGGCGGCGTCGAAGCATCTTTCGGCGGGACGAACGAGTGCGCAAACAGCGCGAGTGCGACCAGCGCAACAATGCCCAGAGTGCTGTACACAAACCAACGGGTGGTCGAGTCCGATTTTGTCAGCAATGTCTCCGCGGCAGGCCCGCGACCCCCGCATTGCGGACAAATCGGGGCGTCACTGCTCACCTGTTCACCGCATTGCGGGCAAGCTACCAAGGCCATAGCCCACTCCCCGTTTTCCAGCTTGCAACACGGCCGCCGCGACTATCAAGGTCCCTAAAGTGGCTAGGCAAGTCTGTTCAAGGTAGTACGGGCTGTGCGGGTGTTGCTATAAGGCTCCAAAATCAGTCCGTCAGCGTACAATCATGGCACCTTCCATCGACGAATCTTTTGGCCGGGCGATGGCATCGTTTCGCGCCGGCAATCTTGGTGATGCAGAAAACAACTTCAAGGATGTACTGCGCCACGATCCTCGACACCTCGCGGCACTCAATCTGCTCGGGATCGTGCTCACCCACGTAAAGAAGTACGAAGAAGCCGAGCCATATTTCAAAACAGCACTACAGCTAAATCCAAATTCGGATGCCACGCTCTACAATTACGGCATCGTGCTGAAAGCACTGAACAGACCGAACGAAGCGCTGGAACGTTTCAGCCAGGCCTTGGCCATCAACTCGACTATCGCCGCAACGTGGAACAATCGCGGTACTGTTCTGAATGATGTCAAAAAATACAGCGAGGCGATTCGGGACTTCGACAGAAGTATCCTGCTCGACGCGAGCTCCCCGGACGCCTACTGCAACAAAGGCAAGTCATTGTCCAAGCTCAAGCGTCACCAGGAGGCGGTGGCGGCCTACGAAAGGGCGGTGGCATTGAAGCCGGACCTTGCCGAAGCCTGGCTTGGCCGGGGCAATGCTTACGGCGAACTCAAGCAATTCGACGAAGCCTTTTCATCTTTAGACAAAGCACTCGCATTGAAGCCTCAGCTGGCCGAGACTTGGCTCAGCCGAGCCAATCTCCTGCTCGGGCTTAAACGTTACGATGATGCTTTTGGTTCTTATGACAAAGCTCTAGCGCTTGAACCGCGACTTGCCGGCGCGTGGCTCGGTCGCGGCAATGCTTTCTTCGAACTCAGCCGCCATGATGAGGCTCTGATCGCTTACGACAGCGCGCTGGCAATTGACCCGGGGCTTGCCGCAGCCTTGCTCGGTCGCGGCAACGTATTTTTCGAAGCAAACCAAGATCACCAGGCATCCGACGCCTATGATAAGGCGCTGGCATTGGAGCGGGATCTGGCAGCTGCCTGGGTAGGCCGCGGCAATGTGTTATTCCGGCTCAAGCGATACGAGGATGCACTTGCCGCCCATAACGAAGCGCTGACGCTCGAACCTGATCTGGCTGACGCATGGCTCGGTGCCGGAAACGTGTTGTTTGAATTGAAACGGTATGACGGCGCGTCATCTGCCTATGATACTGCATTGGAACGGAAACCAGACCTTGCCGCTGCCTGGCTCGGTCGCGGCAATGTTCTCTTCGGTCTTAAACGATACGAAGAGGCGGTCGCCGCATACGACAATGCTCTGGCGCAAAAGCCGGACCTGACCGGAGTGGAAGGCCTCCGCTTGCACGCGAAGGCGCAGCTTTGCGACTGGAGCAATTTCGAAGACGAAAGTGCCCATCTGATTTCAGCGATCAGAGGCGGAAAACCAAACACGGGACCCTTCCAATTCCTTGCCGTTTCTTCATCGCCTGAAGATCAATTGCAATGCGCCAAACTGTGGGCCGCCGTGCACTTCCCCTCGGCCACAAGTCCGCTCTGGCAAGGCCAACGCTACGATCATGAGCGTCTGCGTGTCGCTTACCTGTCCGCCGACTTTCGTCAGCACCCTGTAGCCATGTCCATGGCTGGCGTTATCGAGTGCCACGACAAATCGCTCTTTGAGATAACCGCCCTTTCATGCGGACCCGACGACGATTCGGACATACGGCGGCGTCTTCAGGCATCGTTCGAGCGCTTTATTGACGCCCAAGCCACAACGACGAGCAGATCGCCAACCTCGTGAAAGAACTGAAGATCGATATTCTGGTCGATCTGATGGGCTATACGACCGATTCTACGCACAGGCGTTTTTGCGCGACGCTCCGCGCCGATCCAGGTGAACTATTTCGGCTACTCCGGGACCATGGGGGTCGACTATGTCGACTACCTTATCGGCGACCGGATGATCATTCCGGACCATCAACGCAAGTTCTATTCGGAAAATATTGTCTACCTGCCCAACAGTTTCCTTCCGCGCGATCACAAGCGCAGCATTTCCGACAAAGGATTTTCACGTGCCGACGCCGGACTGCCGAAAACCGGCTTCGTCTTTTGCTCCTTCAACAATCACTACAAGATTGCACCAGACGTTTTTGCATCATGGATGCGCATTTTGAGCGAAGTGGAAGAAAGTGTGCTTTGGCTTCTCGAGACCAATTCGACGGCCGAAAGTAATCTCCGCCGGGAGGCGGCCGCAAGGGGCGTAGACCCGCAGCGGCTGGTTTTCGCCGGGCGTATGCCTCCCGCCGATCATCTGGCAAGGCATCAACTTGCCGATCTGTTTCTCGACACCCTGCCCTACAATGCCCATACGACTGCAAGCGAGGCTTTGTGGACAGGCTTGCCTGTTCTGACCCTTATTGGAGAGACGTTCGCAGGCCGCGTAGCTACAAGTCTCTTGACCGCGATCCAAATGCCGGACCTCATAACGACCACTGCGCAAGACTATGAACGTTTGGCTATCGATCTTGCGACACATCCGGAACAGCTGAAAGCTCTTAAACGAAGGCTCGCTGAGAATCGCCATTCGACACCGTTGTTTGATACTGCGTCCTTCACCAGGCATATCGAAAAGGCCTACACCACGATGCATAGACGCCATCTGGATGGCTTGGCGCGTGACGACATCGTGGTCTTGGGTTGACAAGGCCGCAACACGACAAAAGCTCCGACCCTTGCTCTGGTGGCACCGCGTCTCTTTTGATGAAATTGGTAGGCTGTCGCCAATTTAAAAACTGAAAAACAACCCCATACAAAGTAGAAGCGCGGGAACAATTTTAAAAGAGGCCGCGATTATAGCCCACGCAGTGTCGCTTTGAAGCAAATCAGTATCGCGCCCATACAATTGTATTTTTAAAAATCGCCATTGTTGTCAACGCTCTACAGCAAGGGCGTGGCCGTTGTAACCAAAATCTAACATCCACTGTGTAGAGTGCCTCAGTGGCAACTTTAAAAGACGTTTCACAACAACAAAGGGCGTCTACAGAAAAAAAGGAACCGAAAACAATGAAAAAAATCTCTGAGCGTGATGAACTTCGTTTTTCCTATGCGGAAAAACTTCTGAATGAGGAAGAAAAGGCTGACGTTCGGGCGAAGCTTCCCTCCTCCGTCGACGCGATCGAGATGCTCAAAAAAGATCTCAGCGGATATGACGAAGACTTCTCTTACGGAATTCTCACTCAACTTGGAACGTTATCGCTCACCAAAGATCCCCATGGCTCGGGGTTTCTATTCCTGCGTTCAGTTTTGAAAGAAGTCCGACCAGGCGACCGAATGGGGATGTTGCTGCTCGTTCAAATGTTGATTGTGCATGACGCAACAATCAGTCAATCGTGTTTCCTTGCGAGCTCGAAACATCTCGAGCAAATCGAGCGCTTTGCAAATATTGTCAATAAGTTTGCGCGCACGTTTGCACTTCAAATGGATGCGCTGCAGCGATACCGCTCAGGCCCCGAGCCAAAGCTCACGGTAAACAATGTTTCCGTGGGAGGCGGTGGTCAGGCGATCGTCGGAACTATTACCCAAAACACAGGAGGCGGCGGCACAAAAGACGTCGTGAAACCACCACTCATTCTAACCGATCAGTCCGGCACAGCGATGCCAATTCTTGATCCGGACGATCAGTCAGCTGCGACCGTCCCGCGTATTGAGCAGGACCAAGAGCCAGCTCCAGGCACGACAAAACGCAGGCGGCGTGCATGACAAGCGCGTCACAAGCGCAACGTCGTACCCATGCTTTCCAGTGTGCGTTGCGGTGCGCGGACCCGCTCAGGTGGATCCTGCAGATCGCCCGCGGTCGGTGGAAAGAAGCGTTGTCGCATGCATGGTGGTGCGCCGGGGTCCGGCGCACCACGAGGAAACAAGAATGCGCTCAAGCACGGCCGTTTCACCTGCGAGAAAATTGCCGAACGTCGGCGTATCTCCGACTTGTTGCGGCAATCGCGCAAATTCCTTGCGGAAATAAGCTGATGGATCGCAAAAGGACTGTTGGCAAATTGAACTCGTTTTACTATTCGTGAGCGCGAGCCGCTGCAGGGGTCAATCATCATTTTGAGAGGTTGCACCGCCCTCCCCGCAGACTACTTCGGCTTCTTCACGCGCCGGCGCTTTCGTAGTCGCACGCCAGAGCCCCCTCCGTTTTCGTCGATGAATTCGACGCCGGCGGCTTCGAAGCGCGTCTTATGACCTCAAGGGTGGCTCGACGCGTCTGACTGGCCTCGGCCTCAAGCTGGTGAATGGTTACGACGCCCACGCGCGCCCGCTGCGCCAGTTCCTGCTGGCTCCAGGCAAGTAGACCGCGCGCCGCCCTGCATTGCTCTGGGGTTATCATCGAGCGACATTAATTGCCAAGGTTGATTGATTCTCACAATTCCATAGAAATTCTATTGACATTCAAACCATATAATATCATATGCTTATGAAGTTTTTAAATGGACCACATTCGTGTACTGGAGTTCTGCAATGAACCTCGAACTTTGCCACCATCACCTACCGCTCGATCCGCGACCGGATCCGGGCGGAAGACCCCAGCATCGATGAGCAGACCCTCGCCGACACGGTCGAGGGCCTCACCGATCTGCACGAGATCATCGCCGCCATCATCCGCGCGGCACTGGCCGACGAAGCCCTGGCAACCGGGCTCAAGGGCCGCATCGCCGAGATGCAGGACCGGCTCGAGCGCCTGCAGGATTGTGCCGCCAAACGCCGGCAGATCGCCAAGGATGTGATGGTCGAACTCGATCTGAAAAAGATCACCGCCCCCGATTTCACGGTCTCGATCCGCCCCGGCATGCCGGCCCTCCTCGTGCTCGATGAAGCCGCCGTGCCGAGCATCTATTGGGAGCCAAGAGATCCGCGCCTGAACCGACAAGGGCTGCTGAGCGACCTCAAAGGCGGCACCGAAATTGAGGGTGTCACCCTTTCCAATCCAGAACCGGTTTTGAGCGTGAGGACAAAGTGATGGGCTTCACCGCAAAACAGACGCAGGCGTTGCGGCGTGGCCTCAGCAGCCGAAGCATTCGGACGCGCGAGGCGAATGGACGCGAACTTTCATACATTGAAGGCTGGTATGCGATCTCGGAAGCCAACCGGATCTTTGGCTTCGATGCCTGGAGCCGCGAGACCATGGATTCGCGGTGTGTGCTGACGCGCGAGAACCGCGGCGCATTCCTTGCGGTCTATATCGCCAAAGTGCGCATCACCGTTCAGGCCGATGGATCGACGATTGTTCGGGAGGGGCATGGATCGGGCGAAGGTCGCGGCACCTCCCCCGGCGAGGCGCACGACACTGCCCTCAAGGCTGCCGAAACCGACGCCACCAAGCGGGCGCTTTCGACCTTCGGCAGACCGTTCGGACTTGAGCTCTATCGCAAGGATAAAAATGCCGCCTTGGCAAGCTCGCCAACATTCAAGTCTACGGCGGTTGAAAGTCCGCCAACCCAGCCGCGTTATCGGCTCACATCCAGACGATACGACGCCAATCCCGCGGCCGTCGCACTACTACGGTCGGCGCCACCATAGCTCCATGGCAGACCTGCTCCGGCAGGATCAGGCAAGAGCCAAAGAACGCACTACGGCAACCCCTCCTCTGGCCCCCGCCGCAGCTGAACTCGCTCCGACCAGGATCGACAAGAGCCAGCTCGCGATTGCCGAACCCAAACGGCTGCGCGACAAGGCACACCTGAAATTCGTTGCCTCACAGCCTTGCGTCATCTGCGGCCGGCAACCCTCCGATCCGCATCACCTGCGGTTTGCCCAACCCAGAGCCATTGGCCTCAAGGTGAGCGATGAGTTCACCGTGCCTTTGTGCCGCGGCCATCATCGGCAATTGCACCAGGCCGGCGATGAACGCGCGTGGTGGGAAGGCCAGCGGGTAAATGCCCTGGAGATCGCGCGAGATCTTTGGGAGAAAACCCATCCCGCAATCAATCCGGCGCCGCTCGAACAACATCCGTTATGAAACGGAACAACCGCAAACATGCGGGCAAGCCGACGCTAGCCGAGTTGCAAACCAAGCTCGATGGCGTGCGTCGCGAGGTGCGCAACCTGACGGTGATGGGGATGGATCCAAAGCAGCCACCAGACCAGGCAGCACTCATCAAGGAACTGGAGCAGTCAGCCCGCGCTGAAATGAGACTGCGCTCGATGGCGCTCGCACACGCCAAGGGCAAACTGCGTTCTCATGGTCAGAAACGATTCTTGTGTAGCACAGGCCAGCGTCGTCACGACACCGCACTCACGGGTTTGCATCGGCGAGTTTCTCGGCCCACGCGTTGTGTATTTCCGTCAGGGTCGACTTCAGGTCCATGCTGATCGACCACTTTGGATAGTGCCGCTTCATTTTTGAAAGGTTTGAGATGTAGCACATGTGATCACCGGCCCGCGGCTGATCGACATACTCATACTTCATCGACTTTCCGGAGATATCCGAGACCACCCTGAAGGCTTCAAGGATAGAGATCGAATTCTGTCGTCCCCCGCCAAGATTGTAGACCTCGGCCACACGCGGAGCTGCGATGAATTCGTCGATGAAGCGTGCGACGTCCAGACTGTGGATGTTATCGCGCACCTGTTTTCCCTTGTAGCCGAATATTCTGTACACGCGCCCTTCTACGTTGCATTTCACAAGGAAACTTAAAAACCCGTGGAGTTCGACACCGCTGTGATTGGGGCCGGTCAGACACCCTCCGCGCAAGCAGCAGGTCGGCATTCCGAAATAGCGTCCGTATTCCTGTACCATGACGTCGGCAGCGACTTTGGACGCGCCGAAAACAGAATGCATGGATTGATCAATTGAGAAATTCTCGGCAATTCCATCCGCAAAATCAGGGTCGCCATAGTCCCATCGCGTCTCGGTTTCGCGCAATGCGATCCCATTGGGTGCGTCGCCATAGACTTTGTTTGTGCTCATGTGCACAAACGGTGTCTCAGGACAATGCTGGCGTGCAGCCTCCAGCATGTTGAGCGTTCCTGTCGCGTTGACCTCGAAATCATCGAAAGGCCGAAGCGCTGCAAGATCATGGCTCGGTTGAGCCGCGCAATGCGCGATCGCTCGCGGGTTGATCGACCTGACCAAGTCATCGATCCCGCGACGGTCGCGCAGGTCAAGTTCGTGGTGAACAAAATTGGGATAGCGGCTCGCGAGACGCTGCTGGTTCCAGCGTGTATCCCCGGCCGGTCCGAAGAAGCTCGCGCGCATGTTGTTGTCGACACCATGAACGCGCCAGTCGCGGTCGGCGAAATAGGTTACTACTTCCGATCCGATCAGCCCGTTCGAACCGGTCACCAGAAGTACTTTGACCATTATGCTGAAACTCTGCCCGACGACCTCAGTTTATCCCGACATCGTATCATTGTGGGGTGGAGCCTCAATCTCACGTATGTGGCGCACCACAAAGTGTGCCGACCGACGAATTTCGCCGTCTATCGAGACTCAACCCGCCGCCGAGGCCGGTCGGTAAACACATATTTAACAAGTTTGCCACACGAATAGACCCGGGGGACTTTCATTTCCCTCGGTTTGAACACGCCAGAACGGCATGACCGAGACGCCTGCTCCATCGTCGACCGCAACCGGCGGCCCCCAGGCTGTCGAATCGCCTCCGCTTGCGCCGGACGGCGCACCCCTTTGCTATGTGGTGGATGAAGAATCCAGCATCAGGCACTTTCTATCGCTTGTCCTGCACGGCTCCGGCGTCGATACAGTCGAATTTCCGGATGGCGCGGCAATGCGGAAGGCTGTCGAAAGCAGACCACCTGCACTCATTTTCCACAATATTTCGCTCGAATCCGCCGACGCGATTGAATCGGTTGTTGCGCTTGGCAAGCTCCGATATCGCGGCGCAGTGCAGCTCATGAGCGCTCGCGGCGCGGCTGTCCTTGAACACGTTAAGGCCATCGGCACCCAACACAAACTGCAAATGATGCCGGTGCTCAAGAAGCCTTTTGAGACGGACACCATCGTCAAGATCATCCAGGAACTCAAACTCGGCATGCCGCCAGCCGTTGCCGCGCGACTGGAGCTGGACGATGCCATCAAGAACAAATGGATCGAGTTCTGGTATCAGCCGAAGATCGCACTGCGCAAGAAGCAACTGGCGGGCGCGGAGGCTTACGCCCGCGTGCGTCATCCTCAGCACGGCCTTGTTCTCGCGGGGGCATTCACAGCCAACGCATCCGAAGCGGCCAACGTCAAGCTCGCCGAGCTCGCGCTGGAAAGCGCCCTGAAGACGAGCGCGCACTTTTCCAAACTTGGGGTCAATCTTCGCCTTTCCGTCAATATTCCCATGCCCGCGCTGCTGAAAATCTCGGTGCCGGACATCGTGCAGGCTCATCATCCGGCCGATCAAAAATGGCCGGGACTGATCATCGACGTTCCCGAAGAACAGATTGTCGGCGACCTCGCGCTCGCCATCGAACTGAGCAAAAAACTTGAGGCGCAGAACGTACGTCTTGCGATCGATAATTTTGGGCGCACCTTTTCGTCTCTTGCCAAAGTGGATGAACTACCGTTCGAAGAGCTCAAACTTGATCGATCATTCGTTGCGGATTGCGGAACGGACAAAGTCAATGCGCCTTTATGCAAGTCTGTGATCGACCTGGCCCATAACTTCGGCCGCTATGTAGTCGCGGTCGGTATCGAGAAGGCCGCCGATGCATTGGCAATGGTCAGCATGGGTTGCGACTACGGCCAGGGCTTTCTCCTTGGCCAGCCCATGCCGGAAGAACGATTTATCTCGCTGCTCCGACAGCGCGCGGCAACTCAAGGCCGCAACCTGGATAGTGCGCCAACCAAGACATCGGCCTAAACTTAGCCAACCGCGCGCCGACGTTTTATGCGATTGCTTTGGCGCGCGTCTATGTTCTATTGAAAATTCATAATGGGTCCGTTCGGGTAGGAAGGCGATTGGGCGGGCCTCATTGATCGCCTGCAGCGGAACTGAACGGCTTTCCGCAAACCGCACCTTACCCGGGGATTAATGGGTCCAGGCGTCGCGGCGCTTGAAGGAAAAATTATCCGCGTAAGACATGATCCGCCTTTTCAGCGGCACACTTTCGGTCAGCTGATAGGGGATGCACCGGCGCTCGCAGTAGATGACGGCCTCCTCCTTGCTGTCGAACCGCAGGCGCAACTGCTGGCGCATGTCCCCGGACGAGGTCCAACCCATCAGCGGCTCGACCTGACGGGGCACCTCCGGCTCAAAGTCGAGCACCCAATCCTTGGTGTTGGCAGCGCCTGACTGCATTGCAGTCTTGGAGGGTTTGTAGATTCGCGCGGGCATGGCGGAAAACCACTAAGGAGGGTCAGCATAGGATGGCTTTGTATAAAGCCTTAAGCGCACGATTGCAACGAACGCATGCCAAGCGGTGTCAGAACAGTTATTGATACCAGTTATCCGATCACGATTGACTGACACTGGTCATTTGCTTGACCCGCGAAAACCACTCACTTGCGAAATCACAATCTTTATAGCTGTCGAAATAAGGTCCGCCGCGAGTAAAATGAACCAATTTTGCCGCGTCATGGAACGGGTACTCGCCCACCAGCCAATTCCATTCCAGCGGAAGGGCACCGATTTCATTTTCATCGTCGAGCCATTTGAATTGATGAAGTTCAAGCCCGGTGGCTGTATTGACGTAGTTTGCCGTCAATTTCTTGCATCGGGCGTTATTAAAAAGCATGACGCTGGACCAATTCTTTTTTTCGTATCGTGTCTGAACGTGACCCAAAAATTTTACCGAGTTTTTTGGTACATAGTCGTGCTTGCAGACCATTACCGAGTACGCTTCGTTGCGAAGACTGAACAATTCGGCAAAATCGTGTCTGGCCAACATGTCGCAATCCAAAAACAGTGACCAGCCTTGATATTTCGACAAATATGGAACCAAAAAACGGGAAAATGAGAATTCAGTGGATTGAATTGCGGATCGTTCCCTGTTGAAAATCCCCGCAATGTTGCGCAAGCAGATCGGTGTAAAGCGAACGGGCACTGAACTCTTGTCTATTATGCTCTGACAAAGGGCGTGATAGGCAACGATTTCCTTGGCGTCATAGCCGATATAAATATCAATTGGTTCGGTCATTTCATTTGGCTCCCTAAAACTCTTGCCAGGTCCGAATTGATCTGACTTATCACGTCCGCCCAGTGGCCGGCCATCTTCTGACGGTAGAGGGCAAGAGATGAGTACCAGATCATCTCATGGTCATCGGTTCCGTATCGCCACTCCGGCCGCCACGGGATCATGCCCCAGCAGGTCTTGCCTAATGCTCCACACATATGGACTGTGGTATTTTGAACTGAAATGACGACATCAAGGGCCATGATTAAGGCGGCGAAGTCGTCGAAGTTATTGAAGTCATCAAGCAAGCAGTGAACCGCTTTGCCCGCGCCGGTATTGTTGAATCTTGCCAGCTCGTCGCTCACATTGCCGTATTGAAGACTGACAAAATAACGATCAGCGTTTTGGATTAAGGGAGCTAATTGCTCAAGGTCGAGAGACCGGTCATTTCGCCTTGTTTTGTCGGTGCCACCCCGCCAGGAAATTCCTATTTTTAGCCGCTGTCCCGCTTCCTTCGCCAGGACGGCTTTCCATTTATCGATCCGAATCGGATTGGCGCGTAAATATGACACCCGCGGAAATAGCCTGGCGCCGCGGCGGTAGGCGTATCCGAGGCTTCCGGCCTGAAGCACCACATCAAAAGCCTGCTCGCGCAAATAGTTGCGGTTTTCACCCCTTGGGACAAAGGTTACGTCCGGAAATGTCTCCGCGAATAAACGCGTCAATCGCGGGTCAACTTCATAATAGATTGTTTTTGCATCGGTAAGCAGATCAGGAAGCATGCTGGCAAACATGATCTCATCGCCGACCCCTTGTTCCGATAAAATGGCAACTTTCTTGCCGGCAAGCCCATCCCGATCTTGCCTTGCAGACATCCGCAAGGACTTGAGGTCCGCTAAAGTTACAATATTCTCCTTGTTCTGCGATCGCCACTCATACAAATCCCATCCTTCTTCAAACTCCCCGCGACACAATTTTATCAGGGACTTATTCCAATAGGCCTCGGCTCTGTCCGGTGCGACGCCTATCGCTCGATCATACGCCGCACAGGCGTCGTCATAGCGAGTGAGTTCATTGAACACATTGCCGCGGCCAACCCAGGCTTCAGCTAAATCGGGCTTGAGCGCCAGCGCCCTGTCATAGGCAGCAAAGGCTTCGTCGTAGCGCTTGAGTTCGTAGAAGACATTGCCGCGGCCAAGCCAGGCGTTCGCTAAGTCGGGCTTGAGCGCCAGCGCCCTGTCATAGGCAGCAAAGGCTTCGTCGTAGCGCTTGAGTTCGTAGAAGACATTGCCGCGGCCAATCCAGGCGTTCTCTAAATCAGGCTTGAGCGCCAGCGCCCTGTCATAGGCAGCAAGGGCTTCGTCGTAGCGCTTGAGTTCATTGAACACATTGCCGCGGCCAAGCCAGGCGTCCTCTAAATCAGGCTTGAGCGCCAGCGCCCTGTCATAGGCAGCAAAGGCTTCGTCGTAGCGCTTGAGTTCGTAGAAGACATTGCCGCGACCAAGCCAGGCGTCCTCTAAATCAGGCTTGAGCACCAGCGCCCTGTCATAGGCAGAAAAGGCCTCATCGTAGCGCTTGAGTTCGCAGAAGACATTGCCGCGACCAAGCCAAGCGCTAGCCAAGCGAGGCTCAAGGGCTAGTGCCTTGTCATAAGACGCGGAGGCTTCATCGTAACGCTTAAGTCCGTGAAACAAATTGCCCCGGCCGAGCCAAGCACCAGCCAAATCAGGAGCAAGGGCCAACGCCTTGTCGTAAGAGGCAGAAGCTTCATCATAGCGGTTGAGCAAACGGGCAACGTTGCCGCGACCGAGCCAAGCCGCAGGAAGGTTAGGTTTTAGCCCCACCACTTTGTCGTACGCTGCCAAAGCATGGTCATATCGTTTCAGTTCGCCAAGTACATTACCCTGATTAAGCCAAGCTTCGGCATACAGTGGTTGTAACTTTAGCGCTTTTTCGACACTCGCAAGCGCCAGATCGTATTTCTTCATTTCGGCAAGTACTGAACCTCTTTCATTAATTGCCGCGATATGATTTGGCGCAAGCGAGAGAACTTTATCAAATTGTATAAGTGACTCTTGCAATTGGCGCAGTTTGTAATTCGAAATTGCGCTTACATATAAAAGCGAAATGTTGGTTTGGTCGAACTGAAGCCCCCTCACGCATGCTTGTAGAGCAGATTCGAAATCTCCCGTTTGAACTAATACTGTTGCGTAGTTTTCGATGAATTGAATGTTTGGAGGATTTATCATCAGTGAGCGCGCCATAAGAGATTTGGCTAGCTCAAAATGTCCAAGGCTTGCTTCTATAATTCCAAGGTACTGAAGTGCATAAAAATTATTGGGATCGGCATCAACAATCTGGCGGTAGATATCGGCAGCTTTATCTAGGTTTCCTGCCCTGTGTAAGGAAAACGCTGACTGCAGTTGTTGATCAATAGATTTTGACATGCACGCAACTTTCGGCCACTTCTTATCAACTATTTCGCCATTTTGGCGCGAACCTATCAACGATAAGGCACGATTGGAGTAGCACTTCGAACTCAGTTTTAATAACCGTGCACGAAATAGATGTCACTAGCAGGCATTCTCGGACCTGCCCGGCACTTGCATCTTTAAATTCTTTCAAGGATTCCCGCAGGGCGGCTCAGGACAAGTGCCCCTTTGGTCCGTCTTCCCAGAAATGCAACAAACCGCTGTCGTAATATTTCTCAGATTCCATTCGTAAGGTCCGAATTGATCTGACTTATCACGTCCGCCCAGTGGCCGGCCATCTTCTGACGGTAGAGGGCAAGAGATGAGTACCAGATCATCTCATGGTCATCGGTTCCGTATCGCCACTCCGGCCGCCACGGGATCATGCCCCAGCAGGTCTTGCCTAATGCTCCACACATATGGACTGTGGTATTTTGAACTGAAATGACGACATCAAGGGCCATGATTAAGGCGGCGAAGTCGTCGAAGTTATTGAAGTCATCAAGCAAGCAGTGAACCGCTTTGCCCGCGCCGGTATTGTTAAATCTTGCCAGCTCGTCGCTCACATTGCCGTATTGAAGACTGACAAAATAACGATCAGCGTTTTGGATTAAGGGAGCTAATTGCTCAAGGTCGAGAGACCGGTCATTTCGCCTTGTTTTGTCGGTGCCACCCCGCCAGGAAATTCCTATTTTTAGCCGCTGTCCCGCTTCCTTCGCCAGGACGGCTTTCCATTTATCGATCCGAATCGGATTGGCGCGTAAATATGACACCCGCGGAAATAGCCTGGCGCCGCGGCGGTAGGCGTATCCGAGGCTTCCGGCCTGAAGCACCACATCAAAAGCCTGCTCGCGCAAATAGTTGCGGTTTTCACCCCTTGGGACAAAGGTTACGTCCGGAAATGTCTCCGCGAATAAACGCGTCAATCGCGGGTCAACTTCATAATAGATTGTTTTTGCATCGGTAAGCAGATCAGGAAGCATGCTGGCAAACATGATCTCATCGCCGACCCCTTGTTCCGATAAAATGGCAACTTTCTTGCCGGCAAGCCCATCCCGATCTTGCCTTGCAGACATCCGCAAGGACTTTAGGTCCGCTAAAGTTACAATATTCTCCTTGTTCTGCGATCGCCACTCATACAAATCCCATCCTTCTTCAAACTCCCCGCGACACAATTTTATCAGGGACTTACTCCAATAGGCGTCGGCTCTGTCCGGTGCGAGGCCTATTGCTCGATCATACGCCGCACAGGCGTCGTCATAGCGAGTAAGTTCATTGAACACATTGCCGCGGCCAATCCAGGCTTCAGCTAAATAGGGCTTGAGCGCCAGCGCCCTGTCATAGGCAGCAAGGGCTTCGTCGTAGCGCTTAAGTTCGCACAAGACATTGCCGCGACCAAGCCAGGCGTTCGCTAAATCGGGCTTGAGCGCCAGCGCCTTGTCATAGGCAGCAAGGGCTTCGTCGTAGCGCTTGAGTTCGTAGAAGACATTGCCGCGGCCAATCCAAGCGTTCTCTAAATCAGGCTTGAGCGCCAGCGCCCTGTCATAGGCAGCAAGGGCTTCGTCGTAGCGCTTGAGTTCGTAGAAGACATTGCCGCGGCCAATCCAAGCGTTCTCTAAATCAGGCTTGAGCGCCAGCGCCCTGTCATAGGCAGCAAGGGCTTCGTCGTAGCGCTTGAGATCGCAGAAGACATTGCCGCGGCCAAGCCAGGCGTTCGCTAAATCAGGCTTGAGCGCCAGCGCCCTGTCATAGGCAGAAAAGGCTTCGTCGTAGCGCGTGAGTTCGCAGCAGACATTGCCGCGACCAAGCCAAGCGTTCTCTAAATCAGGCTTGAGCGCCAGCGCCCTGTCATAGGCAGCAAAGGCTTCGTCGTAGCGCTTGAGGTCGCAGAAGACATTGCCGCGACCAAGCCAGGCGTTCGCTAAATCGGGCTTGAGCGCCAGCGCCCTGTCATAGGCAGCAAAGGCTTCATCGTAGCGCTTGAGTTCGCAGAAGACATTCCCGCGACCAAGCCAGGCGTTCGCTAAATCAGGCTTGAGCGCCAGCGCCCTGTCATAGGCAGCAAGGGCTTCGTCATAGCGCTTGAGTTCGCAGAAAACATTGCCGCGACCAAGCCAAGCCTCAGCAAGATCAGGTTTCAGTGACAGAGCCTTATCATAAGTAGCAAAGGCCTCATCGTAGCGCTTGAGTTCGCAGAAGACATTGCCGCGACCAAGCCAAGCGTTCTCTAAATCAGGCTTGAGCGTCAGCGCCCTGTCATAGGCAGCAAAGGCTTCATCGTAGCGCTTGAGATCGTAGAAGACATTGCCGCGGCCAATCCAAGCGTCCTCTAAATCAGGCTTGAGCACCAGCGCGCTGTCATAGGCAGCAAAGGCTTCATCGTAGCGCTTGAGATCGTAGAGGACATTGCCGCGACCAAGCCAAGCGTTCTCTAAATCAGGCTTGAGCGCCAGCGCCCTGTCATAGGCAGCAAAGGCTTCATCGTAGCGCTTGAGTTCGCAGAAGACATTGCCGCGACCAAGCCAAGCCTCAGCAAGATCAGGTTTCAGTGACAGAGCCTTATCGTAAGTAGCAAAGGCTTCGTCGTAACGCTTGAGTGCCGTTAGAGATTTCCCCTTGTTGTAGAGCGCTTCCGAGTAAATCGGTTGAAGTCCAATAGCTTTGTCGAAATCAACAACAGCGTCGTCATGACGCCTGAGATCGTTCAAAACTGTGCCACGATTATTCCACGTTTCTGCAATGGTCGCATTGATCGATAGAGCTTGACTGAAACGCTCAAGCGCTTCATTCGGTCTATTTAACGCTTTTAGAATCAGTCCATAATTATAAAAAGTCACGTCTGAGCTCGAATTGACTTCAAGCGCCGCCTTTATATAAGACTCAGCCTCGATGTATCTTTTTTGATGCGTTAAAAGCACGCTCAATAAATTCAGCGCCGCTACATTTTTTGGTTCATGCCGCAACACCTCTTTGAAACATCGCTCAGCATCACTCAACTTTCCTGCCCGAAAAGATGCTATTGCGTTGCTAAGATCGTCGCTTGATGCAGCCTTTTTTTTCATTTTCGTTTCTAAGTCCTAAGCATTCGCCCTGTAGTTTTAGTCGCGAATAAAACACCAAGATCGTTATCCACGTCGTCGATTGTCAAGCCAGCGGGCGCTCCATTCGTCGATGGCACACCGCTCTGTGCGGTCTCGATGTTCTTGTGTTTTAACGCGGCCTCTAGCATTCGCTCGCTCCGAGCGCAACGATGCTTCACCCGCTCGCTGGTAGTGCGTTTCAATTCTCAGCGTCTTGCAGCCTGCACTTCGAGTGCGCGGTGGCGTTTTTGCGCTCGCGGTTGGACGCCCTATTGGACTGTGCGAACGGCCCCAACAAGTAAACGCTGCAGCTTTATGGAAGTGTGGGGCGAACTTGGCCACCGCACCACGGGAAGAAATCGGCAAGCGGTGTTTGGCCATCGTTAAACGGTATAGCTCAGCCCCATAACACACTGCCACAATCACCTAACGGGGCATCCCGGCCCCGAATCCCCTAGGGCACGCCAGTTTACTGTCTCAAGAGAGACCCAAATCATATTGATTGCAATTTTCCGTCCGTTTGCAACTCTGGCTGGCACTGAACGTCACGGTTTGCTCTGCTAGAGTGCCCGCAATCCTTTGTCCTTTGTTTTGAATAACAATGCAGCGCCTTTTTGGAAAGAAAATATTGGTGACCGGTGCCGACGGCTTCATCGGCTCCCATTTGGTGGAGGCACTGGTCCGCAATGGTGCGTCGGTCCGCGCACTTGTCTTTTACAATTCGCTCAATTCTTGGGGGTGGCTGGACGACGCAGCTCCAGATGTGCGCGGCCAGTTCCAGGTAGTCGCGGGCGATATCCGCGATTTGCATTTCGTTCGTGGTGCGGTACGTGAATGCGAGATTGTGCTGCACCTGGCTGCACTGATCTCTATCCCCTACTCGTACCTGTCTGCAGCCACGTTTATTGACACTAACATTTCGGGAACGCTCAACATTTTGCAGGCCTCGCGTGATTGCAATGTGTCGCGCTTGGTTTGCACCTCGACCAGCGAAGTTTACGGTTCGGCACGTTATGTACCAATCGACGAAGATCATCCCCTTCAGGCCCAATCGCCCTATGCTGCATCAAAGATCGGTGCCGACCAACTCGCGCTTTCGTTTCATCGGTCATTCAGCACTCCGGTGGTTGTGTTGCGACCATTCAACACATACGGACCGCGGCAGTCCGCGCGCGCAGTTATTCCGACCATTATTTCTCAGATTGCAAAAGGCACGCGGGAAGTGGAACTTGGCTCACTGCATCCAACGCGCGATTTCTCTTTTGTAGCAGATACAGTCCGGGGATTCCTGCTTGCTGCTGCTGCCGAAGGGGCCATCGGAAAAGTCATCAACACCGGATCCGGTTTCGAAATTTCGATCGGCGATACCGTTCGTCTGGTTGCCCAGGTCATGAAGACCGACGTGAAGGTTACCCAGTCTGCAGCACGGGAGCGTCCTCAGGCCAGCGAGGTCGAACGGCTTTGTTCGAATATTCGTCAGGCCGAGCTAGTCCTTGATTGGAAGCCGGAATATTCCGGACGGGATGGATTCATTCGCGGTCTCGAACAGACGGTTGCATGGTTCCGCGATCCCGCCAATCTCGGCCGGTACAAATCTGACCAATACAACGTTTGAGCATGACCATGCGCGTCGATGTCGAAGCGATCGTGGCCTGCATCGAAGGGGTAATCGTCACACAAAAACGGCCTGTACCGTTGCATGAACCGTGGCTTGCAGGACGCGAAAAGGAATTTGTCGACCGGTGCATTGACACCGGCTGGGTGTCATCGGCTGGCAACTTCGTTGATGAATTCGAGACACGTTTGGCCGATCTCTGCCGTACCAAGGCTGCGATCGCGGTGGTGAATGGTACCGCGGCGCTGCATGCTGCGCTGACGCTGGTCGGGGTGCGCGCCAACGATGAGGTCATCGTGCCTGCGCTGACCTTTGTCGCAACAGCCAACGCAGTGACCTATTGCGGGGCCGTTCCGCATTTTGTGGATTGTGAAGGCAAACATCTCGGGCTCGATGCGCAAAAGCTGAGAGCTCATCTCGATCACATTGCCCAATATCAGAACGGAGTCTGCATCAATCGGCAGACCGGCCGTCAGATCCGGGCCATCGTCCCGGTCCACGTCTTTGGCCACCCGGTCGACATGGATGCCTTGAGCGGCGTTTGCGATTCTTTCGGGTTGTCGGTGGTAGAGGACGCAACGGAATCGCTAGGCAGCACCTACCACGGTCGTCCATGTGGCGGTCTGGGCCGTGTCGGCGTTCTGAGCTTCAATGGCAACAAGATTGTCACGACCGGCGGCGGTGGCGCAGTCGTCACCAATGATGCTGACCTTGCGCGCCGCGCGAAACATCTCACCACAACAGCAAAAGTGCCCCATCCGTGGGACTTTGTCCATGACGCGGTCGGCTGGAACTATCGCATGCCCAATCTCAATGCCGCGCTCGGCCTCGCGCAGCTGGAGCAGCTTCCGGGATTCGTCGCGGCGAAACGGCAACTCGCTCGCCGCTATATCGACGCCTTTGCCAAACTGAGCGGCGTGATCTCGATCGTCGAGCCAGGAGGAACGGCCAGCAACTATTGGCTCAACGCCATCTTGCTCAAGGACGATAGCGGAGCAGACCGCGATGCAGTATTAAAAGCAACACACGCCGCTGGCTTGCTGACGCGACCGGCATGGACGCCAATGCAACGGCTGGCGATGTTCCGAGACTGTCCGCGCGGTGATTTGGCCGTTTCCAGAGTCGATTGCGCGGCGTCTGATTAACCTGCCGTCGAGCGCGGTACTGGGGAGGGACAATGCCGGCTAGCTCCCGAGATCCGAATGTCGGTTACAATGTCGTCCCGCGGCGAAAGAACAACTACCCGCGCATGAACGAGGAATTCCTCGATCTTCCCAAGGTGATCGCGGACTTCATCCTGGACGAAAAATCGAAACTTTCTTTTGACAAGAATTCTCGCTTTTTCCTGCAGGGCTCCTGCTTCGCCGAAAATCTCTATGCCGAACTGAAGCTGTCCGGTTATCCGTGCTTCTACAACGCCGTGGTCGAGGCAATGAACAGTCCGCTCGCCAATAAAACCTACCTCGCGAAGCTGAAGTCGGCGACGAAAGATCCTGTTCGCGAGGAGATGGAAAAGGCCAACATCTACGTTCTAACGATCGGAGTCGCCCCGAGTTGGTTTGCCAAACACGACGGACAATTTGTATTCGCGCCGGATTTGCGGAACATAAGTATGTACCTCCAGCGAACGGCAACCGTAAAAGAGGCAACAGAAGCGTTGTTGGATGTCATCAAGAGCATTCGCGAGATTAACCCCACGATCCAAATCGTCCTGACATTGTCGCCAGTGCCGCTGGGTAGCACGTTCGAATTTTCGTCAGCGATTGTTGCCGATTGTCTTTCAAAATCAGTCTTGCGGGCGGCCATTCATGAAGCACTTCTCACTTGCGGCGACAGCAAGACAACCTATTTCCCGTCCTTCGAGATCGTCCGCTGGGTCGGTTCGCATGCAGGAAATGCTTTTGGCGACGATGGGCTGCCGAGACATATATCGAAACAGTATGTGAAGCATATCATCTCGAGTTTTTTGTCGGGCGGCGCTGAGACGAAAGCTACGAACGTAAATTCGCAATAGGCTCCAAAACATGACCGCTGCGATCGTTGTCGGCTACGGGTCGATTGGCCGGCGGCATGTCCGGGTGCTGCACGAGCTGGGTTGCGAGACCGCTGTAGTCAGCCGGCGCCAGGTTGATTTTAGTCCGCGTTTTGCGACGATCTCCGAAGCTTTGTCGGCGAAAGCAGTCGACTACATCGTGATTGCCAACGAAACTTCGGCCCACGGATCAGCAGTTAGCGAACTGCTGGCGAACGGCTACGCCGGAAAGCTGCTGACCGAAAAGCCGCTCGGAGATCTGCCGGCAGCAGCACTCAGCGCCCCGTTCGCGCTTGCGGCGGTTGGCTATAATCTTCGATTTCACCCAGTGATGATCGCTTTGGCGGATGCCATTTCCGGTCAGCGATTGCTTGCGATGCAGGCTTACTGCGGGCAGTGGCTGCCGGACTGGCGGCCTGGCACGGATTATCGTGTGTCCTACTCGGCGGACCGAGCACGCGGCGGCGGTGTGCTGCGCGACCTGAGCCACGAACTGGACTACCTGCTGTGGCTCGGTGGCTCCTGGCGGCGGGTCGCCGGCGCCGGCGGCCGTATAGGTCCACTGGACATTCGCAGTGATGATTACTGGTCGTTGTTGCTGGAGCTCGACGGCTGTTCGTCGGTCTCTGTCCAGATCAACTATCTGGATCGCCCCGGACGACGCCAAGTGATTGTCAACACCGAGGACCATACCTACAGTGCTGACCTCATTCGCGGGACCTTGGAGTGCGATGGCCGAACGCAAACCTTTGACATCGAAGCCGATCATACTTATCGCGCACAGCATCGCGCGATTCTGGGCGGCGACACGGCGCGCTTGTGCAGTTTTGCGCAGGGCCACCGAGTGATGCAGTTGATTGCCGCGAGTGAGCAAGCCGCAAGCCAAGGCTGCTGGATTTCTGCATGACAATGCTGTGCACGATCTGCGCACGCGGCGGCTCCAAGGGCGTGCCCGATAAGAACGTGCGTGACATTTTGGGCAAGCCCCTCATTGCGTACACGATCGAACAGGCTAGGCAATCAAGACTATTCTCAAGCATCGCCGTGAGTAGCGACTCGGAAAAAATTCTGTCCGCGGCGAGGGCGTTCGGAGCCGACATCCTGGTGCGCCGCCCGGATGAGCTTGCCAGCGACACTGCGCCAAAAGTACCAGCCATCCGCCATTGTCTTGAAACCGCTGAGCGCCGGCTGGGAAGGCAGTTTGCCGTGTTTGTCGATCTCGATGCGACCTCTCCGCTCCGCTTACCTGAGGACATCGTTGGCGCAGTCCGCTTGCTCGAACACCGCGGCGTCTCAAGCGTCATTACTGGAACGCCGTCACGACGCTCTCCCTACTTCAATATTGTTGAGTTGGACGAACGCGGCATGGTTCATCTGTCCAAGGATCGGGATCAACCCATCGTCCGTCGCCAAGATGCGCCGGAGTGCTATGACATGAATGCTTCGATCTATGTGTGGAAGCGCGACATATTTTGGCGCAATCCGGCGGTGTTCTATGATGATACACTTCTTTTCGAAATGCCTGCCGAGCGTTCGGTCGATATCGATAGCGAGCTTGATTTCGAGATCGTGCGAATGCTTTTGACCCAACGGGCGCAAACCTGAGAACGATATTGAAACGCGGTCAGTATCGACAGCTATTTGACTTAACGGGCCGTGTCGCGGTGGTGACTGGAGCAGTTGGGATTCTCGGTCGGCGGTTTTCTGCTGGCTTGGCGGACCACGGCGCTTCAGTCGCTGTGGTCGATCTTGACGAGACAGGGACACGCGCGTTCGCACGGGATCTCCAGGATAGCTTCGGCACGAAATGCATGGGCATTGCCGCCGACATTGCAGATCCGAGCGCAGTCAGGGCGATGGCGGACACGATCGAGAACCGATTGGGTCCGATTGATGTGCTGCACAACAACGCCCAGGCCGTACGGCGCGATCCAGAACGCTATTTCGCCTCGGTCGAAAACTTTGACCTCGACACCTGGCGCGCGATCATGTCGGTTAATCTCGATGGCGCCTTCCTCGTCGCGCGGGACATCGGCACCCGAATGGCGAAGCGTGGCCGCGGTTCGATCATCCAGACTGCGTCGATCTACGGTGTAGTCGGCCCAGATCAACGCATTTATGAAGGGTCGGAATATCTTGGGCGGCCGATCAATACGCCGCCCGTTTACAGCGCCTCCAAGGCCGGCATCATCGGGCTGACGCGATATTTGGCCACCTACTGGGGGCCTCATGGCGTCCGCGTGAATACGCTGACGCCCGGTGGCGTCTCCAGCGGCCAGAACGAAGAATTCGACCGGCGATACTCAGAGCGCGTTCCTTTGGGCCGGATGGCCGAACCCGATGATCTTGTTGGTGGACTAATATTTCTGGCCAGCGACGCGTCGCGATACGTCAATGGCCAGAACCTGATTGTCGACGGTGGGCTTACCGCGTGGTAGCGCCTGTCCGATGAAGCGGATCGTATCCATCACCGGAAGCCGCGCCGACTACGGCCTCATGGAGCCCGTTTACCGGGCAATCGCCGCCAATCCTGCCCTTAACCTTCATCTTGTCATCACCGGAATGCATCATGCGCCTGAATTTGCATCGAGCCTCGCGCAGGTCCGGAATGACAAGCTCGGATCCCTTCATGAAGTGAAATTGCCCCACGATGAAGGCGATTCAGGAAAATCCATGGCGAGCGCGATAGGGCGCGGGATTCTTGGCATTGCCCCCGTTCTTGATGAGATCAAGTCGGACGTCGTTTTATTGCAAGGAGATCGTGGCGAAATGCTAGCCGCCGCCATTGCTGCAGGGCATATGAATATGCCCCTGGTTCACATGTCGGGCGGCGATTTCACCGGCTCGATTGACGATTCTGTTCGAAATGCGATCTCGAAACTTTCACATTTTCACCTGACGAGTTGTGAAGCAAGTACGCTCCGGCTCATCAGTTTAGGTGAATCGCCTGGTCGAATCGTCGAAGTCGGCGAGCCAGCACTCGATTTACTCCGGACGATTGATTTTGTGCCAATCGAGACGTTGGCCGCTGAGTTGGACCTGGAGGCAGGCAGACCCTTTTTGCTTGCGACGCTTCATCCCGTCATCGATGAGTTGGATCAGGCCGCGAACCAGATGAATACGATGCTGGATGTACTTGCTACGCTGGATATGCCGGCCGTTGTCACTTATCCGAACAACGATGCTGGCGGCCGCGCGATGCGCGACGCTTTGGAATCATGGAGGGGACAATCATTCCTGCGCATCGTGCCCAACCTCGGATCGCGCCGTTATTTGAGTCTGCTTCGTCACGCCGCAGCTATGGTCGGAAATTCCAGCAGCGGCATCATCGAGGCTCCGGCCTTGAAAGTCCCCGTGATCAATATTGGTTCGCGCCAACATGACAGGCTGAGGGCCTCGAATGTCATTGATGTCCCATGCCAGGCCGATGCGATTGCGAGTGCGGTTCGCTTTGTCCTCAGCAATCGGGATTTTGGCCGAAAGGTTTCAGCGTCCAGGAGCCCATACGGCGATGGCCACGCCGCAGAACGAACCGTCGATGTCTTGTTACGCCTGAAGTTAGGCAAGCCTCTACTTGCTAAATGGCAGCAGTCGACAAGCGACACCTGGCTAACGGCGGCGACTCATGGGATTTGAGGTTCTGTCGGCGGAAGGTGAGGACTCTCAACGCTGGACTGCGCTGGTCAACAATTTGCCGGTGCAGCGTCGTGACATCCACTTTCTGCCGGAATACGGGCGAATCTATCGTGACAGTTATGGCTTTGAGCCCCTGCTCGCGGTCTACTCGCACGGTGATCAATACATCATTCAGCCGCTGGTCCGGCGGCCGTTGGGCCGACTACCGTTTCTTGCTCATGCAGCGGACGCTGCAGCCTATTGGGATATTGCCAATCCTTACGGTTATGGCGGTCCATTGAGCAGCGCCGATGATCCCGCGGTGGGATACACACTATATCAACGATTCGCTGAGGCCTTCGCCGCCTGGTGCGACGCAGAGAATTTGGCCAGTGAATTTGCCAGCCTTCACCCCTTCATGGAGGATCATCAGCGCCGACTTATCGGCGAGACATTTACGCTGCGACATGAAAAGGATGTTGTATTCATCGATCTGAGCAAGGGCGACGGAAGCATACTTGCCGGCGTCAATCGCGGAAATCGCAGCAGCATCGGCAAGGCAAGTCGTGCAAATATCCAAATCAGGAAGGTCGAGCCGAGTGCTGCCAACCTTGGGATATTTAACGAGATCTACAGGCAGACCATGGTCCGGCGGAATGCCGCAGCGCGCTGGTTCGTCCCCGATACATATTTTTCGAACTGCTGCAAACATCTCGGACCGGATCGGGTGTCGATCTTTTTCGCCTCAGTGGGTCCTATGGTCGAGTGCGCCTATCTGTTGATGCACGATTTTGGCGTCGCCTACTATCATTTTGCCGGCACACTGGCGCAATTCCCCGAATTGAGAGCAAATAATCTGATAATGTATGAAACCGCGGTGTGGGCCCAAAGGGCCGGTTATGGTCGCTACCATCTCGGCGGTGGCGTAACCAGCGATGCCGGTGACACGTTGTTGCGTTTTAAAGCCGGGTTTTCCAATCTCTGCGCACCGCTCTACACCTATTTCTGCATTCGAGATAAAGCAGTATACGACCGCCTTTGCGAACGAAAACGCGCTTACGAGGTGACGACCGCAGGTGCGGAATCCCAATCGGATTTTGTTCCCATGTACCGACGATAGACGCCCATGGATTTTAGCTCACGAAAATTCGCTTTTGCCGATGGCGCGCCACCCGTGGTCATCGGCGAGATCGGCGTCAATCATAACGGTGATCCGGCGTTGGCTCGTGGCCTGGTTGATGTCGCCGCCGAAGCCGGCGTCAACGTCGTCAAGCTTCAGGTCTTCAAGAGCGAAAACGAAATCAGCCGCTTTGCGCAATTGGCGCCCTACCAAGAAGTCACGGCCTCCGTTGCGACCAACCAGCTTGATCTGTGCAAGACACTTGAGCTTTCACATTCCGCCATAGCGGATCTCAAGCGATATTCCAGCGAACGCAAGATCGGATTTTTTTGCTCGGTGTTCGATTCCGACAGCCTGCGGTTTTTGGTCGATGACCTGAAAATTGCCGCTGTCAAAGTCGCGTCGGGCGAGATTACGAATCTCCCTTTCCTTGAGGAAATCGGACGTCGCAAACTTGGAGTCATCCTGTCGACAGGGGGTTCGACGCTCGCCGAAGTGGCGGAAGCGGTAAGCGTTCTGGCCAAATCTGGCTGCCCTGAACTTGTTCTCCTGCATTGTGTATCAAGCTATCCTGCCCTGCCCAGCGAGTTGAACTTGAACGCGATACAAACATTGAGGAAGGAGTTTCGGCTTCCTGTTGGATTTTCCGATCATACCGCCGGCATCGAGGCTGCGATTGTGGCCACATCGCTCGGCGCTGCAGTTATAGAAAAGCATTTTACCCTGGATCGGGACCTGCCTGGGCCGGATCATCGCGCCTCGATTGAGCCGAACGAGCTCAAGCAGTTTGTGACCGGCATTAAACTCGCGTATGCGAGTCTCGGCGACGGCATCAAGCGTGCGGCGCCTTCGGAAATTGAGAACCTGCCGCTGATCCGCCGCAGCCTTGTGGCCAGGAGACCGCTGCACAAGGGCGAGAGACTGACCCGGGACATGATTGCAATCAAGCGGCCGGCTGCGGGCATTGCCCCCGACGACATCGAAAAAGTCCTCGGAAAGCGTCTGGTTTGTGACCTCGAGGACGATGAGCCGATTACGTGGTCCAGCCTTGACTGACTAAGGGTTTGGCGGTTTACCGGATTGGCTTTACTTGGGACAGGCTGGCCAGTAACTTTACTCATCACCTCAATCAGGATGCTCACGACACAATGGCGGACCCAGCCATCGCCCCGACGTGGAACAGTCTCTGGGATGATATTTATCGCAGCCGTTCGTGGGGCAAGTATCCAAAAGAAGAGCTGATCCGATTTGTCGCCTGGAACTACTTTCGCGTGCCCGACCGAAAAGCGATACGGTTTCTCGATCTTGGCTGCGGATTCGGCGCATCGACCTGGTTTCTTGCGCGCGAAGGATTTTCCGTCGACGGCATCGATGGCTCGGCAGTGATTATCAATCGGCTTTCGGAACGCTTGCGCGATGAAAATCTGGACGCCTCCGTGATCAGTGGCGACATCAGCGATCTCCCCTATCCTGTTCAATATTTCGACTGCGTGATCGACATTGCTTGCCTGATGTGCAACGACCCCGACAGTACTCGTCGCATTCTTGGCGGGGTTTTTGATCGCTTGAAATCCGGAGGCAAGATATTCTCGATGAGCGCAACCCCCGACTGTTGGGGTGCAACCTCAGGTACAAAAATTGCCGACGCCACCTATCACGACCTGGCGGATGGTCCCTTCGCAAACACGGGCACGGTTCGTTTTTCGTCTGAAGAGCAGATTCGGGATCTGTACTCAGGTTTCAACAACCTGACTATAGGCATGAGCTCGTACAGCATCGGCGATAAAAGCCGCCGCGTCTCGCACTGGATTATTGAGGGTATCAAGGGATGAGCGCCGATTACGGCCAGTTTTCCGGACTTGTCGTCGCAGACAACGCCTCCATTCGCGACGCCATGCGGACGATCGACTCAAACGGTCGAGAGATGGTCCTGGTCCGTGACAAATCCGGCCGAATTATCGGCCTGATTTCCGACGGCGACATTCGGCGTGGATTACTGGCCGGGCGCACGCTCGAGGTACCTGCTGCGACGGTGATGACACGCGAATTTTTTACAGTCGCACCCGACGCCGATCGAGCTTCGATCCTTGATGTCATGAAGGCCCGTTCTTTTCAGCACGTGCCCGTACTCGATCATGACCGCAAGCTTGTCGCCATTCATTTCTTGCGAGACCTGATCGGCGCGACCCCCAAGCCGAACGTCGCGGTAATAATGGCGGGAGGCCAGGGAACGCGCCTGCGCCCTGTCACCGAAAGCATCCCGAAGCCCATGCTTGAAGTTGCGGGCCGGCCGATGCTGGAGCGGATCGTTCTGCATCTCGTTGGTCACGGCATTCAAACGATTTACATCTCCGTGAACTTCATGGCGGAAGTGATCGAAAAGCACTTCGGCGACGGGCGCAGCTTTGGTTGCCGCATCGACTATCTGCGCGAGTCTGAACCACTGGGCACAGGGGGGTCACTATCCCTGCTGCCTCAACGGCCAGACCACCCAATCCTTGTGCTTAATGGGGATATGATTTCTCGTGTCAATGTGACTGAATTGTTTGAGGCACATGCGCAGCACCGTTATCTCGCGACAATTGGCGTGGGCCCCTATCAGTTTCAGGTTCCATTCGGCACCGTGCAAACGGAAGGCGACCGGCTTGCGTCACTGGCCGAGAAACCGACTCTCGATATTCTTGTGAATCGCGGAATCTATGTTTTGGATCCGGCCGTCCTGGACCTTGTGCCGAAGCTAAAGGATTTCCCGATCACGGACTTGTTCAAAAAATTGTTGGCGGCCAAAAAACCGGTGGGGGTGTTCAACTTCGATGACCCTTGGGCAGATGTCGGACATCTGGAAGACCTGCGGAAAGCGCAAAGGGGATGGTAGATTACAAATAAACATAACGCCGCCAAACCCGCAGCTGACAAACGTGACGCAGTCCCCGATCATCTACCTGCCAATCGAGTTTCAATCGCGCGAATTCGACAGCAAGGTATTGCTCGCAGCCACGCTGACTGAACGCGGCTATGCGGTCGTGCTCGGACAACAATGGCTACTGTACGAAAATATCTCGCGTTTGCCGCCAGGCGTCATCCTGTTCAAGAGCTTCAACAAAATCCATCAAGCGGCCATGGCGCACGCACGCCAAAGCGGTCATCGGGTCGTCATATTGGATGAGGAGATGCTCGCGCAAACCGAAGTGAAAGCCGTTAAAGCACTGTGTATTGAAGGCATTTTTCAGTGGCCGGATCTGATCCTGGCGGATGGCCAATTCGATCATGAAATACTCAAGCGTCTTTCAAACGGAAGGAACCGAATCGAAATCACCGGCAACGGACGGATCGATCTGCTCAAGCCGGCTCTGCGCCCTCTCTTCCAGAGAGAGATCGATGAAATCGTCGCGCACCATGGCGATTTCGTCCTGGTGAACACGAATTTCTCCGATCTTCAACAGCATTTGGCAAAGCGTCGACCAGGTAACGCAAATTCAAAAACAAGCCGGATTCATCAGACCCGACGATCCCTCGTCAATGCAGACGTGGCAGGACTATCTTGACTTCGAGGACGCAAACCGTACCGCCATGCACACGGCAATCCGCGAACTGGCACGCCGTCGGCCGAAGCAGCACATTATTGTCCGGCCACATCCGGGCGAAGAGCTGAAACGATGGGACGGATTATTTGATGAATATCCAAACGTGAAGGTTATCCGTGAGGGCGCGCACCTTCCCTGGACGATGGCTTCCCGTTTACTGCTGCACACGTCGTGCACCACGGGGTTTGAAGCGCAGGTGGCGGGGAAAGTGGCGTTCAGCCTCGTTCCACGAACCAGCTGGGTTGCCTCCTCGCTACTCTCCAATAAGGTCAATCCAACATTTTCGGACCCGTTGGCGATGGTAACAGCCGCTGAGGCTGTTCTTGACGGCAAACCCGCGCCATCGCCTCAGCCGCACGCCCCTCCGCCCGAGCATTATGTCTGGAACTATGCCAGCAACAGTGCGACGGATCGGATCGCCGACCTTCTGCTGGAAAACCTGCCCCGACCTTCGTCGATGACGTTGCCTGCCCTGCAAGGCGCGCCGCGCGATCCGAAGCTGAAATCCAAATTCGAGGTCTCCCTGAGACGATGCTCCGACATGCTCCAGCGGGTTCGTGAAACCTGTGGGTTTAGGCAGAAAATGGATGTTCAGGAGCTTGGTGAAAGCCTTTTCGTCGTGGCGCCTGTTACCCAGGTCACCATCAAAGCTCCGCAGAAACTCGAAAAGGCCCAAATCGGTGCGGCGATGAATGCTGAGCTGCGGGCTGGTCGGTACAAGGCTGCGCATGAAGTCTTCAAGCTGAACTTCGGCGAAGCCCACCGCCACAGCGAACTCTGTTTTCTCGCCGGCATCGCGTGTTTCGAACAACATGAGCATCGTCTCGCCCTTCAGTATTTTCAGCAGGCTACACTCCCTGAAAGTAATGTGGTCAATCCCAACATCGCTTTCATGCTGGCGAGGACGCATCAGAAAATGGGAGAGATCGAAATTGCGCGCAGATACGCCGAACTCGCCTATGACATGGCCCCCGCCGCATCGAATTTCTTCAGTTTTCTGAGAGAGCTGTCGAAACAGGCCGGGCAGAAAGCTCCGAAGCTTTGGATGGTGATTGGATGTTCGCACGTTCGCTATTTCCGCTATATGCAGATCAACCAACCCCGGTTCTTCAATCGAAGTGTCCACCTGGAGTGCCACGAATTCGCCGGCGCTACTGCCTTTGGGCTCGCCAACGCTGAATCGGTCTCCGGAGCACAAAAAAGCACTCGCGAATTGCGTCAGCAGATAGCGGCAGCTGATCGCGTCATCATCAATTTTGGCGAAATCGATTGCCGGCGCGCGGCGTGGAAAGCCGCAGAGACTTCGGGACGAACAATCGACGAAACCATCACCGATTCAGTCTCCCACCTGCGGACCTATGTTGAGCGCGAAATTCTGCCTTACAACAGGAATGTGATATTGGTGGGCGCCAAGCCGCAGATCATCGGCGACAACGATTTTTACAAGAATTCGCTGGCCGATGAACGCACGATCTTTAAGCCTCTCGAACAACGCGAGAAGGTGACATTAAATTTCAACCGCCAGCTCCGGGTTTTCGCAGGCAAGTTGAAGGTCGACTACATTGATCTCGATGATGAGTTCAAGGACGAGGCATCACGTCAAAGATTTTTCGATCAGGCATTCTGGGACACTTATACGGACGACACGCACGGAAACGCCGATTACTTTGCGCGCCTCTATTTCGAGAGACTGAAGCCGTTTGTCGGCTGACTGGCCGTCAGTGACCTGGCGGGTGGTAACTATTGCCATCCCGGGGACGTCACGCAGATATTGATCAATCGGCATCGGCGGTTGGGAGAACAAAAAACCCCGGCAGTTGCCCGCCGGGGGAATAACGAATACTGGTTTGAGTGAATGCCAAGGCTTTTGCCAACATTCCCTCTATTTATGTCGTGATTTCGCGCTGCCGGGTCCGGAGCAATTGCGGGTGAATGTTCACTTGAAGGCCGCCATCCCTCCGGTCACTGAATTCGATTTTTTGTGTCCGCCAAATCTCTTCGAGAGCGTCCGCGGTTTTGCGCCGCGGCTCCGTTTCGCCCTGCTCCAACTTGTGAATTGCCCTTTGGGTCAGGCCAACGCGCAGCCCGAGTTCGGTCTGGCTCCAGCCGAGCACGGCCCGCGCTAGACGAATTTTGGCCGCAAACGCACCTCGGCCGCTCCTTTCGACCTTCCGCCTGTCACCAGTGCGATCAGTGCCCATTTGAAATGTACGGATGACAAAAACCCCCGGCGGTTTCCCGCCGGGGGCTTTGTTCAAACATCCATGATCACGCGATCAGGGATAGAAGTCGCGATGCACGCGGAACCGAACCTGCCAGTTGTCCTCGTTGCTGATGAAGCGCGGGAAGGTGTTGGTGCCCGCCGGGAACAACAAGGTATTCGGGTTCGTGCCGCCAGTACCGCCGCTTATACCACCTGCCAACGAGGCGCTCTCGAACTTGGTGTAGGCGACGTCGAGACCCATATAGAAGTCCTTCGTCACGTTCCATTGAGTCCGGGAACCGATCCACCACTGGTTCCAGTTCATGCTGCAGCCCGGGGTTGCCACCGCCAGCGTACCCTGTCCAGTGCCTTGAGCGGTACCATAGGACGTGCACAGGAGGGCATTGGCTTGGGAGCCGTAGCTTGTCTCTGCGTAGCCGCCGTAGAGAGACGTTCTCCACTGCGGGCTCCAGAAGTGCTCGTACCCGGCGTTTACGCCCCAAGCCGTCGTCAGGTTGATGCTCGGTGGCTGTGCCAGTGCCTACAGTTCCGCCGTAGACACCGTCCGACATGACACCGAACATGGTGTTCTGGTTGTTCTGCAGGTACATATTGCCGGTGCCCGGGTTCTGGTACAGGTACCGGAGCGCGCCTTGCGTGTAGATGACCTGCATCGCGATGTAGTCGCCTACACCGATCATCGGAGCATTCAGCCGGAGGCCTGCCATAAGGGCGTAGCCCCACTTATCGCTGGGACGACCGTTGCCTTCGACGCCAGGGGTAAGAGCACCAGCGCTAGTAGCCGTTCCAGCGCCATAGTAGGACGCATTGACCTCGTGCAGGGCGCCGCCGATCTGTGCGGAACCCCAAGCCTGGTCGACACGCAGGTTGCCGACGATATCCGGAACCTGCCAGCCGCCGTAGCAGCCGAAGCCCGCGACGGTGCTGCCGGTCGTGGAGAAGCTGCCGCCGCTGATGACGCCGCAAGGAGGCGCTACGCCGGCGCCAGTTGCTGTCTGGCCTACGGCGATATTGGCAATCTGCGTGTTGCGGCGTGCTTCGGCCGAGATGCTGGCCGAGAAACCGTTACCGAACTGCGCAGTATACGCCATGACTTCCTTGCCGCCGTCGCCGGTGTCGGAGTTCGGCGTGAAGCCGAGATATCCGAGCGCCGCCTGCGAGAAGAAGTCGAAGAACGACTGTGCGCGACCGAAGGTGAAGCCTGCCCACTGGATGAAGGCGCGGTTTGCGTCGAACTGGTTCGCCGCGTTGTCGCCGCCGGTCGTATTGGTGCTCAGACCAATCGCGATGTAGCCGCGCACCGTGCCGTATTCGGTCTGGTTGCGGGCATCGGCCGTGATATAGCCGCGGATACGCCACCACATATTGTTGGTGCTGGCGGTTGTTCTGATCGCCAATGAACGTGCCGACCGACGAACCGTTCGTGTGCCAGGCTGCTTCAGCGCGGACCCAACCGCCGACCTTGATGCACATGTCTGTGCCGGGGATGTAATAGAACCCCACTCCGTACAGGCTGCAAATCTTCACGTACTGGACCGGCTTGGCCTTGACGGGAAGATCGGCTGCCTGCGCCCCAGCTACTGCAACGAGCCCCGCTGCCGAGCCGAGGAGAAGACTTTTCACCATCTTCATCTTGAACCTCCAAAAAAAGTTTTCTTTGAGAGGGTTCCGTGTCCGCCCAGTGCGACAGCACCCGTTGGAACTTCCCCTTGCTCCCCGCTGGCCCGAGAAACCTTTCGCACCACTTTGGTGCAACTTGCAGCCCGGACAGCGCAACAGGGGGATGCCCCCCTCCGTCGCTTCAGTCACATTAGCGAAAGGACCCCTCTAAGCAATGAAGAAGCACCCTTCCCACAGGTCCTGACGGCGCTTTTCAGACGAGTGTTGCGTAAAAAACACGCAGTCGTGAACGGCTCAAAACTGGCTTTTTGCCTCTCCCAAAGCGGGACAAATACCGCTTTATTTTCAATCAATTACGAGCAATTCTGTGGCTCAACCTGGAGAGGAATTTGGTCTCCACACCTCCGCCAAGTGGAGCTACGAGCCGCCCGATCGAAGGATATGCCCACCCTGGTCCAGCCCCTGTGGACGCCCCACGGATTAATTTCCGGGCAGACGGTGGGATGCAGTGATTCGGAAGCGGAACATCTGGCGGAGACGCAGGGATTCGAACCCTGGATACGCCTTTAGAGCGTATAACGGTTTAGCAAACCGCCGCCTTCAGCCACTCGGCCACGTCTCCGTATGCGAGAAGGCAGTATAGAATCCCCCTTGCACGGTCAAACAGCGGATTTTCGAATTTTGGTACGCCGGCCGACGTTTTAAAGCTCGCCATCAAAGGAACGAAGGCCGATGAACCGCAAAGAACGCCGCGCCACGCTCAAGCATGGCCCGCCGGGCGCGGTGCGCGCAGCAGATGGCGCAGGCAGTCAAATCAACAAATTGTTTCTTGATTCGCTGGCGCTCGAAAGCGCGGGCAAACTTGACGAGGCTGCGCGCGCTTACAAGCGCGTCGTCGCGCTCAACGCCGATCACGCCGAGGCGCACAACAATCTCGCGCGCGTTCTTCACGCGCAGGGCAAGACGAAAGACGCTTCCGCTTCCTACGCGCGCGCGCTCGCGCTGATGCCGCAACTCTTTCAGCAGTATTCGGGAATTCGCGAAACGCTCACGTCGCTTCTGCCGCAGCTCGACGAAGCGTTGCGGCGCCAGATGGCGGCATGGCCGAAAAGATCAAGCGAGACAGGGCTTTTCGGGGAGTCGGGACTTGCTGCGATCGCCGACAATCCGTTGCTGCTGATTTTTCTGCAATCGACGCCGGTGCGCGACGTTGCGTTCGAGCGCCTGCTCACCGCGCTGCGCGCTTCACTTGCGAACGATGCAACGGCCGGCAAGCCGGTCGCGGAAACCATTCTCGGTTTTGCGTGCACGCTCGCACGACAATGCTTCATCAACGAATATGTTTTCGCAACGACCCCCGAAGAAGAGACAAAGATCGACGAACTCAAGCGTGCGCTCGCGGGCAGTTCTCCGAGCGCGATGCAGATCGCAGCGCTCGCGATGTATGTGCCGCTGCACACTTTGCCGTCCGCTTCCGCGCTGCTCGAACGGAAATGGAATCCGCAAATCGAGGCGGTGCTGACCCAACAGGTGCGCGAGCCCGCGCAGGAACAGAAGCTGCGCGATTCAATTCCACGTCTGACCGCGATCGAAGACGACGTCTCAAAGCGCGTGCGCCAGCAATACGAAGAAAACCCCTATCCGCGCTGGGTGCACGCGGCCGGACAAGTCGCGCCGATTCCGATCGATCAATATCTGCGTGACCAGTTTCCGACAGCCGCGTTCACACCGCTCGGCAAGACGAGCGCACTCGACATGCTCATTGCCGGTTGCGGCACCGGCCAGGTCGCGATCGGATCCGTGCAGAAACACATGGGCGCGCAGGCCCTTGCGATCGACCTGAGTTTGAGCAGCCTGTGTTACGCGAAGCGCAAGACACCCGCCGAACTCGCCGCGCGCATCGACTACGCGCAGGCCGATATTCTCAAGCTCGGATCGATCGAACGGAGCTTCGATGTGATCGATGCGAGCGGCGTGCTGCATCACATGGCGGATCCGCTCGCCGGCTGGCGCATTCTTTTGTCGCTGTTGCGATCCGGCGGTCTCATGCATCTTGCATTCTACAGCGATGCCGGTCGCGCCGACGTCGCGGCCGCGCGCGCGTTCATCGCCGAACGCAAATTCGGTTCGACGCCCGACGACATCCGTCGCTGCCGGCAGGAAATTCTCGCAACGCCACTCGCGAGCGTCACGCGCTTCACTGATTTCTTCACGACGAGCGAATGCCGCGATCTGCTCTTTCACGTGCACGAGTTGCGCGTGACGATTCCAGTCATCAGGGATTTCATCCGCGAGCACGGATTGCGATTCATCGGTTTCGAATTTGATCTGCCGCTACTTCTGCGCCATCGCACGCAGTTCGCCGCGGCCGGCTGGTCGCTGGCCGATCTTGATCGCTGGCAAGAGGTTGAGGCGAAGTATCATGATACTTTCTCCGGCATGTACCAGTTCTGGGTGCAGAAGAACTGAAGCCCGCGGCGCGAACTAAAACCGCACGAGCGGTGTTCTCTTCGCACATCAAACGCAGACGGAGATTTGCAATGCGGTTCACCGTTCTCGGCGCGATTGTTCTTTCGACCTTGCTTGCGACCTTGCTTATCCCAGGGACGGTGCGCGCGTACGACCTGCCATACGATCCCTATCCGTGGTGCGCCAACTATGGCGGCGACGCGAGTGGCTCCTCGAACTGCGGATTTCTCACTCTCGAGCAGTGCCGGGCGACCGTGAGCGGCATCGGCGGATTTGCGATCACAACCAGTTCTACAATCCGCGACCGGGCGCCGCACGCCAGCGCCAGCGCAGCCATTAGGCGGTTCACGCGCATTTGACACGCACGCAGCGCATCCAAATGCGCCGGGTGAACTAATATCCCGTCAGTTGTGTTGTCGTTGCACGACCCATGAAAGGAGGCATGCGATGCGTATTCGAACGATCATCCTCGCGACGCTCGCCTTATCGTCGACTGTTCTGGCGCAGGCGCCCGCGAGCGCCCTGCCCTACGATCCCTATCCGTGGTGCGCCAACTATGGCGGCCGCTTCGGCGGCGCGTCGAATTGCGGCTTCACCACCTGGAACCAGTGCATGGCGACAGTGAGTGGCATCGGTGGCTTTTGCGCCGCAACCAGTTCTACAATCCGCGCCCATCGTCGAGCCGCTCGCGCAAGCGTCCGGCCTATTACTGAAGGGCGTCCGCCGGATTGACTGCCTGCGGCGGCCGTGCGCAATTGCGCCGCCGTGCAGTCAAGGCCCTTCAATATTGCGCAAACTTTGCAAGAGGCGCTGAGCCTGCATCAGCAGGGACGCCTGCGCGAAGCCGAAAAACTCTACGCACGTGCGCTCAAGGCCGCGCCGAACAATTTCGACGCGCTGCACCTGCTCGGCCTGATCAAGGCGCAGAGCGGCCAGATGGGTGAGGCGCATCGCCTGATGGCGGCGGCGCTGAAGATCAATCCGAACGCGCCCGACGCGCTGGTCAATTTCGCCAATGTGCTGCACGCGCTCAAACGCGACGCCGAAGCGCTCGCGCATCTCGACAAGGCGCTGGCGCTGCGGCCGGGCGACTCTGAGGCGCTGCTCTATCGCGGAAATGCGCTGAACGCGCTCGATCGCCCCGATGAAGCGATTGCCTGTTATGACGCGGTTCTCGCGCGCAATCCCGCGCACGGCGATGCTCTCCTTAATCGCGGCACGGCGCGCGCGCGGCTAGGTCGTCACGCCGATGCACTTACCGATTTCGATGCGCTCGTTGCGCGAGCCCCGCATCATGTCGAGGCGCTGTACAACCGTGGCACAGCGCTGCTCGAACTCGAACGGCCTGAGCCGGCACTCGCGGCGTTCGATGCGGCGGTCGCGGCCGCGCCCCGGCATACGGGCGCCTGGACCAATCGCGGCCGCGCGCTGCAGGCGCTCAACCGGCACGCCGATGCGGTCGCAAGTTTCGAAAAGGCCATCGCCATCGACAAGAATTTCGCCGATGCGCACTCAAATCTCGCGCTCTCGCTCCTCACGCTCGGGCAATTGTCGCGCGGCTTTGCCGAATATGAATGGCGGTGGAAGCGCACCGGCATGACCGATGCGCGCCGCGGCTATCGCGGGCGGCCGTGGCTCGGCGAATTTCCCATTGGTCAGCGCACAATTTTGCTGGCAGCCGAACAGGGGCTCGGCGACAGCATCCAGTTCGTCCGCTATGCCCCGCTGCTGGCGCGCTCCGGCGCGAAGGTTGTGCTTGAAGTGCAGCCGGAACTGAAGGCACTGCTTGCCGCCGTCGATGGCGTTGCATCGTGCCATGCGCGCGGCGAGACGCTCCCCGCCTACGATGTCTACTGCCCGCTCGGCAGCCTGCCGCTGGCATTCAAGACCGAACCCGCAACGATCGCGGCCGACATTCCCTATCTGCGCGCCGATGAAGGGCGCCTCGCGAAATGGCAACCGATCATTGAGGCGCTTCCGGGCAAGCGCGTTGCATTGGCCTGGGCCGGCCATGCCCGTCATCCGAACGACCGCAACCGGTCGATCGCGCTCACATTGCTGGAACCCCTGCTCGCACTCGATGGCGTTTCGTTCATGAGCGTCCAGCGAGACCTGCGTGGCGACGACCTCGCGATCCTCGCGCGGAGCAAATCCATCACGCACATCGGCGACAAACTGGATGACATGGCCGACACCGCGGCCGTTCTCGCGCTCGCTGATCTGACGATCGCGGTCGACACGTCCGTCATTCACCTTGCAGGCGCAATGGGACGCGAGGCCTGGGTGATGCTGCCGTTCTCACCCGATTGGCGATGGACGCTCACGGGCGACCACAGCCCCTGGTATCCGCGGATGCGGCTCTTCCGGCAGGCAACGCCTGGCGATTGGCCCGGCGTGATCGCCACCGTGCGCGACGCACTGTCGCGCGTCGCGACAGACTGACGTCGCCGATCAGGCCGCGACGCGGATACGGGCGACCGGCGCCGGCGCTTCCGGATGCGCCTTGAGCCAATCGCGCGCGGCGCGTTGCGCGCAACCGATCTCGGAGTCGCTCATCTGCTCCGCGATCTCACGACGCATCTGCGCGGCATCCTTGTGACCGCGCATCGCGGCGATGTTGAACCACTTGTGCGCCTGCACAAGATCGATCGCGACGCCCGCCCCCGCGGAAAAGACCATGCCAAGGCCGAAACAATCTTCGGCGTTCGCTGGCTCGGCGCCCCCCGACGCCATTTCCAAGCTCGTCATTGTAATCCCCTTTTTGTCTCCGCCGACGTGCCTCAAAGGCCCGGCGGATCGCCACCTGTTGTCCGAACACACTCGTTCGAACGACGGTGATCTTCGGGATAAAATTTGAATGGCAGTTTAAGTGATGCGATGAATTGAACGTGAACAGCACGCGCTTTTGCAGCGCAAATGCTGTGTTTCCACGCCAAATGGCGCGTTTGTCCCGGCGTTGAGGGATCGCTAACCGAAATCGTTCAGTGGCAACTAACCACCCGGCAATCTCGCCGCTATCCGGTCCGCGCACGCTGATTGAACAGCACCGCCTGGACTTTCGGATCCTTCATGTCGATGCCCTGGCGCAATTCGAGTCCCAGCGCCATGCCACGCTTGACGGCGGGCCGCGCTTTCATCGTTTCGAGCCAGCGCTTGAGGTTCGGGAATTCGTTGATGTCCTGTCCCTGACGTTCCCAGCCATTGACCCATCCGACGAGCGCCATGTCCGCGATCGAGTATTTGCCCGCAATGAACGGACGATTCTGGAGGCGGATGTTCATCACGCCGTAAAGCCGGTTCACTTCGTTGATGTAGCGATTGATCGCGTAGGTCAGTGTCTCCACGGCGTAGTTTTTGAAATGGTGCACCTGACCGGCCATCGGCCCGACGCCGCCCATTTGCCAGAATAGCCACTGATCGACTTCAACCCGCGCGCGCTCATCTGATGGATAGAACTTCCCGGTCTTTCGTCCGAGATATTGCAGGATTGCGCCGGATTCGAAGATCGAGATGGGCCGCCCGCCAGGTCCCTGTGGGTCGATGATCGCTGGCATGCGGTTGTTCGGTGAAATTTTCAGGAAATCCGGATTGAATTGCTCACCCTTTGAAATGTTCACGGGCTTCAAGACATACGGCAGCCCGCACTCCTCCAGCATGATTGAAATCTTGAAGCCGTTCGGCGTCGGCCAATAGTAGAGCTCGATAGGCTTTCCGGATTTGCCCGCTTTCTTCGATTTCGTTTTGGTCTTCTTCGCCTTTGCGGCTGGCCGTCTGCTCTTCCCGCGCGCCATGTCAAAACTCCGTTCTCAATAGATTTTACGAACAACCCGAGAGACCTAGGCCGCACGAGCGCAATCCGCAACGGGCAGGCGCGCGGGCCTCTCATGCGATCGCACGATGGAGCGACACAACCTATGCGGGTTATCGTCACTTTCAGGTTGCGGACTTCGGCCGATCGCCGGCCGACAGCGCCCCGCACCTCTGGAAATAAAGGGAAATGCACTCATGCATAAAGTCGTATTCGCCTCCGTGCTGGCGGTTGGATTGATCGCAGCGCCAATCTCGCAATTTGTCTCAAGCGCCGCCGCGCAACAGCCGGCGAGCGCGGACAAGAATGCGAAGATGAAGAAGGAACCAAACGCCGCTCAGCTCGCGACACGCGAGCGGCAGAAGAAGTGCGGCGCGGAATGGAAGGAAGCGAAGGCCGGCAACAAGATCGAGAAAGGGACGACCTGGCCAAAGTTCTGGAGCGCGTGCAACAAGCGTCTCAAGTCCGCTGCCAACTGACGTTCGGCTCTTGCTTCAGCGCGCATGTAGAAGCGCGCACATAAAAAGACTGAGGGCATCGGCGAGACTGAAATCTCGCCGACGCCCTCAGGGTCATCCGAACCGGGGCGCCCCGGGTAACCGCATTGCGCCGATCACACCACGACGCACGCCGGCCCGTATGACGCAATCTCCGACACGTAAGGCCGAAGATCGGGAAGCCGCGTCAGACTAAAGCTTCCGCTTCCGGCGCTTCGTCTTCTTCGCTGCTTTCGCCGCTGCCTTCTTCCTACGTTTAGCCATTGCTGCCCTCCTAGCCATGGAACATGGCGGGTGTCGCATCAGCACGCGTCGGGAATCGACACGCGCTGCATCCGGTTTACTACAGCACGGACAAAAAAACAGCGGTATCGCTTACGGAAACGGATACTCGGACACCGTGCGACACAACGCAGCGCGATTGCACGATCAAAATCGAATTGTCGACGCGCGAGATCAATTGTCGTCGAAAACTTTTGCGCACTTTGCAGAAGTTTAAAAAGATACGATGAAATAAGGATTTTTGCAGCGACAGCAACCTTACACGACGTGCTGTCGGCGATGATTTTCGCGCGCATTGCGCACGACAATTCAAGTTAACACTATTTACAATCGGCACACCGACGTGATGAAAAATTTTGCACAGATAACGGTGCACAAGCCTTTCAGACAGCCGGAATTGATCAAAAACGAGCGAATCGGGGTCGGGTGATTCGGGTGATTCGCTTCCTGTCAGGCGACCGGTGCATCGCTTCGACGCACACGTGACATCATCCCCGCGTGCCAAATTTTTTGTACGCGCACGCTCGCCGAACCAATTCGGAAAAGTTTTGTGCGCTGCAAGCAATTTCTTGCGCGTCAGAGTCCGAGTTTGCGTTTGAGAATGTCGTTAACCGCCTGCGGGCTCGCCTTGCCGCCGGATGATTTCATCACCTGACCCACAAACCATCCGATCGCTTTCGGATTGGACCTGGCATCGGCAACCTTGTCCGGATTCTTGGCGATGATTTCATCGACAACCTTCTCGATCGCGCCGGTATCGGTGACCTGTTTCATAGCTCGCTGCTCGACGATGACCCGCGGGTCGCCACCTCGTTCGTTCCAGACGATCTCGAACAGATCCTTGGCAATCTTGCCGGAGATCGTGCCGTCCTTGGTGAGATCAATGATCGAGCCGACTTGGACTGCGGATACCGGCGAATTCACAATGTCGAGGTTTTCCTTATTCAAACGTCCGAACAATTCGTTGATCACCCAGTTTGCCGCAGCCTTGCCGTCTCTGCCTTTGGCTACGGTTTCGAAATACTCTGCCGTTTCGCGTTCGGCAACGAGCACGCCCGCGTCATAAGGCGACAGCGAATAATCGCGCATGAAACGCCCTTTTTTCTCATCCGGCAGCTCCGGGAGATTTTTCTTCAGCGCGTCGACATAGGCCTGATCGAATTCAAGCGGCAAAAGATCGGGATCAGGGAAATAGCGGTAATCGTGTGCTTCCTCCTTCGAACGCATCGAGCGCGTTTCTCTTCGGTTTGGATCGTAAAGGCGAGTTTCCTGCTCAATTGATCCACCGTCTTCAAGAATCTCGATCTGCCGTCGGGCTTCATGCCCGATGGCATCGCCAATAAAACTTATTGAATTCATATTTTTGATCTCGCAGCGCGTGCCGAGCGGATCACCCGGACGTCGGACCGAGACGTTGACGTCGGCCCGAAGGCTTCCTTTCTCCATGTCGCCGTCGCAGGTGCCGAGATAACGCAAGATCGAACGCACTTTCGTAATATAGGCCTTGGCTTCTTCCGCCGACCGCAGATCGGGCTTCGAAACGATCTCCATCAACGCCACGCCCGATCGGTTGAGATCGACGTAGGAATATGTCGGGTGACGATCGTGAAGACTCTTGCCGGCGTCCTGTTCGAGATGCACCCGCTCGATGCCGATGGTGGCGCTTTCTCCGTTCTCGAGATCGAGCGTCACCGCGCCCTCGCCGACTACTGGCGATTTGTACTGGCTGATCTGATAGCCCGGCGGCAGGTCGGGATAGAAATAGTTCTTCCGGTCGAAAACCGACTTGAGATTGATCTGCGCTTTCAACCCCAGCCCGGTGCGGATCGCCTGGCGCACGCATTCTTCGTTGATCACGGGAAGCATGCCGGGCATCGCCGCATCGACCAGCGAAACGTGACTGTTCGGCGCGCCGCCGAACGCGGTGGATGCGCCGGAAAAAAGTTTCGCCTGGGACGTCACCTGCGCATGCACTTCCATGCCGATGACGACTTCCCAATCGCCGGTCGAACCTTTCAGAAGTTTTTTGGAACTTGGCTGAACTGTCATCGCAGGCTGACTAATTTTTCGGCAATCGCCGGTGGTCACAACATGTCGTAGCGGTTCGTACCCCTCGACCGCAAGCCGTCAGCGCGGTGTATCGGTACGCATGCGGCCGGACATTTTCGCACATCTGCATTGCTGGATGCGCAAACTTCATTTCACGAAATGGCCCGATTTCTGCAACGATTTTTGCCGAATTCGCGGATCATTCAGTCGGAACCGGGTTGGTGAGCAGACGTTGGAAACGTTATGAACAAAGAAAGCAACGGAACGTTTGGCATCCTTATCGGCGGCGTCGTCGCCGTGATCGCCGCGATCTTCATTCTCAGCGGCGGCGAATTGGGCGGCAAGAAAACAGTCGAGGGAGACCAGGATCTTCCTCCGGTTGCCACGACAGACAAATAGCGTCACCACCACGCTTGCGGACTGAACCGGCCGGCAGCCTGTTCGAGGACGCTTGCCAGCGAGAACAGCGTCTCCTCGTCGAACGGCCGTCCGATCAACTGCAATCCCAGCGGCAGTTCCTGCACATCGAGACCCGCGGGAACTGCGATCCCTGGCAATCCGGCCATGTTTACGGTCACCGTGAACACGTCATTCAAATACATCTCGACAGGATCGACGCCGCCCTTCTCGCCGAGGCCGAATGCAGCTGACGGCGTCGCCGGCGTCAGCATGGCATGCACGCCGGCCTTGAAGCAGTCCTCGAAGTCTTTCTTGATCAACGTACGCACTTTCTGCGCGCGCAGATAATATGCGTCATAGTAGCCGGCCGAGAGCACATAGGTGCCGATCATCACCCGCCGGCGCACTTCGGCGCCAAAGCCGTCGCTGCGGGTCTTCTCATACATGTCAATGATCTCACGAGCGGGCTCACGAAGTCCGTAGCGAACGCCGTCATAGCGCGCGAGATTGGACGAGGCTTCTGCAGGCGCAACGATGTAATAGGCCGGCAAGGCATATTTCGTGTGCGGCAAGGAGACATCGACCAGTTCGGCGCCTGCAGCTTTCAGCCAGTTACGCCCCTGCTCCCAGATCTTCTCGATCTCGGCCGGCATGCCGTCGAGGCGATACTCTTTGGGAATGCCGATGCGCAGACCTTTCACCGATTTGCCGACCGCGGCTTCGTAATCTGGGACCGGCAGATCGGCGCAGGTCGTATCTTTCGGGTCGGGTCCCGCCATCGAGCGCATCAGAATTGCCGCATCACGCACAGTGCGCGCGAACGGTCCTGCCTGATCGAGAGACGACGCGAAGGCGACAATGCCCCAGCGAGAGCACCGGCCATAGGTCGGCTTCATGCCGACAGTTCCAGTAAATGCGGCCGGCTGGCGGATCGAACCGCCGGTGTCCGTGCCGGTCGCACCAAGGCACAGCCGCGCCGCAACGGCGGCGGCCGATCCTCCGGACGAACCGCCAGGCGTAAGGGGCGTGTTCGACCCCTTTCGCCGCCACGGCGAATGCACGGCTCCGAAATACGAGGTCTCGTTGGAGGATCCCATCGCGAATTCATCGCAATTGGTCTTGCCAAGAAGCACCGCTCCGTCTCGCCAGAGCTGCGATGTCACGGTCGATTCATAGGTCGGCACGAAATTGTCGAGGATGTGCGAACAGGCTGTCGAACGCACGCCCGTCGTGCAGAACATGTCCTTGACGGCAAGCGGAATTCCCTCGAGCGGTCCGGCCTTGCCCTGCGCAATGCGCGCGTCGGAGGCTTTGGCCATTTCGCCGGCGCGTTCCGGTGTTTCCAGTACAAACGCATTGAGCGCGCGCGCCTTCTCGATCACCGCCTGATGCGCTGCAGTCAGTTCGGCAGCGGAGAAAGATTTCTTCTTCAGCCCGTCGCGCGCCTCGGCCAGACTGAGCGAAGTCAATTCACTCACGGTGGGGCTCATCCGCACGCTGCTGAGCGTCATCCGGCTCGCGCTTGGTCGGCTCGGCCAGAGCTTCGCAAAGGAATCCGGTTTCTCTGGAAAGACCATCCTTTTCCATCAACGCCCGGCGCTCCGCTTCGAGAGCGTCGATCATCGACAGGTATCCAAGCTCGCAGGCGATACACATTGTCTAAACCGTTCGCGTGGAACGATGCTTTGCGTTCATTCCACCACCTTGGGCACAACGAAATAATTATCTTCGCTCATCGGTGCATTTCTGACGATATCGTCGGCAATGCCGCCATCAGTTACCGCATCGACCCGTTTCTTCATCGTCATCGGAGTGACCGAGGTCATTGGCTCCACTCCCTCGACGTTGACCTCCGAAAGCTGCTCGACAAACGCGAGCATGGCGTTGAGTTCGCCTCCGAGATGGGCGATTTCGTCCTCCGCGACGGCGATGCGCGCGAGGTGCGCAATACGGCGGACGGTTTCTGCGTCGACTGCCATGGAATTTCCAGAAGATACTTCGCTACCGGCTTCCGCCAGCCTATAGCAGAGCGGCTTTCCGCACGACAACCCGGCTTATGACCTTGTCCCGCGCATCAGGTCCTGGGCTTCCGCGACGAAGACTTCAAACAGGGCGGCCGCCGGTAGTTCACGCCCCAAGGCTGCTGCCTGTCCCGCCAGCATGGGCGAAAAATCGCCTGATCCCTGCTCTTGGGCCTTCGCATGCAGCGGCGCCAGCGCACCGCTTGCCAGCGGAAACTCCGGGGCGACATTACTGATTGGTCCGAGCTCCCGAATGACCCGATTGATCAAACCACGGGCGGGCCGGCCGCTCAGGACGTTGGTGAGCACCGTGCTGTCGTCACGCGCGTTCCGCAAGGCCGCGTGGTGGGGCGGCAATATCTTGGCCTCCGGGCAAAACAGAAAGGCCGTGCCGATCTGTACGCCCGCCGCGCCCAACATCAATGCTGCCACGAGTCCGCGAGCGTCGGCGATGCCGCCCGTTGCGATCACCGGAATCCTCACGGCATCGACGACCTGCGGCAGCAGGGCAAACAGACCAACCTGCGTTGCAATGTCATTGCCAAGGAACATCCCGCGATGACCGCCGGCTTCGATCCCTTGCGCGATCACTGCATCACAGCCGCCCCTCTCCAAATGCTGAGCCTCGGTAACCGTTGTCGCGGAAGAGATCACCTTGCAGCCCGACGCTTTAACGCGTTTGACCAGGCCGTCATCGGGCAAGCCATAGTGGAAGCTGACCACCTCGGGTTTCAGCTCTTCGACGACAGCACACATTTCGGAGTTGAACGGAGTCCGGTTTGTTATGGGAACCGGCGCCGAAGGATCGATGCCGAATTCGGCGTAGTAAGGTTTAAGTTTTTCGCGCCAGGCATGCTCGCGGGCATTATTGGGCACAGGCACTTTGTGTGAAAAAAAGTTCAGATTGACCGGCTTGTTTGCCGTCGCCGATCGGAATTGCTCGACCTGCGCACGCAGCTTTTCGGCGTTGAGCATGCCTGCCGGCAGCGAGCCAAGGCCACCGGCCTTTGCCACAGCGATCGCCAGCTCGGCGTCCATCGCGCTCGCCATCGGCGCTTGCAAGATCGGATGCTCGATCCTGAACAGGTCGAGCAGCCTTCGGTCCGGCCATGCAGTCATGATCAGTGCTCCCGGTCCGCTCAATCTATCCCGTCCGGGCGCGGTAAAGAATTCGCAATGGATTGACCGCCTATGAGGGTTTTGGCGAAGGCTGAAAGGAATGTGGATGGCCTCCAATGAATTTGGAGGCTTCGCGCGAACCGGCTACCATTTTCTGCATGTCCTCGCCCAACCATAATCGATACCCCTACTCTCCCATTCCCGCCCGAACGGTCTACGACTGGCCTGACGGCAAGCGCCTGGCGATCTATGTCGGTCTCAATCTCGAATGGTTTTCGTTCGGCAAAGGCCTGGGCGCCGAGCTAGTGCCCGGCGGACCACAGCCCGATGTTCTCAACTACGCCTGGCGAGACTACGGCAATCGTGTCGGCGTTTTCCGGCTGGCGGAACTGTTTGCCGAACTGCAACTCCCCGTCTCTCTCCTCATCAATTCAGAGATGTACCGGCATGCCCCAGAGACGGTAGCGGCGTTCGCCGATGCCGAACTGGTCGGCCACGGCCGCACCAACTCGGAGCGTCAGGGCGAGCTATCCGAATACGAGGAGCGCCTGCTCATCGAGGAAACCACCGCCGCGATCGAAAGGCATTCGGGCAACCGGCCGCGCGGCTGGCTCGGACCCTGGATTTCGCAATCTCCTCTCACTCCGGATCTTCTGCAGGAGGCCGGATATCGCTACTTGCTCGATTGGTGCCACGACGATCAGCCGGTCTGGATGAAGACCCGACACGGCCGCATTCTGTCCGTCCCTTATCCGCAGGAGCTCAATGACATCCCGCAGATCGTTGCGCGCAAGCGCGAAGGTCCGGAGTTTGCCGACATGATCGTTGATGCGTTCGAGGTCATGCACGAGGAATGCACGAAGCGTCCGCTGGTGATGGGCATTGCATTGCACGCATATATCGTCGGCTGGCCACACAGGTTCAAGCATCTGGCCCGGGCCATGCGTCATATCAAACAGCGCGCCGGCGAACGCGTGTGGTTCACCACCGCAGGCAAGATCGCGGATTATGCCGAGCAGCTTCCTTCGGGCACGGTGCCGTGACACATGTCAGTCGTTCTTCTCCTTGCCGACGCAGCCGCGCATCTGCCACCCCGCGGGGCCCTTATCGGTCTCGATCTCGGTACAAAGACGATCGGCGTGGCTGCGAGTGATCCTGACCGGAAACTTGCGACCGGTGTTGAAACGGTCGCACGCAAGACCTTCTCGGTTGACGCAAAACACGTGCTCGTCCTTGCGGCAGAACGGAACGCGGTTGGGTTTGTGCTCGGCCTTCCGATCAACATGGATGGCAGCGAAGGCCCCCGGGCGCAGTCGACCCGTGCATTCGCACGCAACCTGGCCAAGCTCACCGAATTGCCGATCGCCCTCTGGGATGAACGGCTGTCAACCGTCGCCGTTGAGCGCGATCTGATTGCCGCTGACGTCAGCCGAAAGAAACGCGCCGCCGTGATCGATCAACACGCCGCCGCTTTCATCCTGCAAGGCGCGCTCGACAGGCTGGCGCGACTCTAGCAAACAAAAAGAAGCCGCTCCGGAGAGCGGCTTCCCTTCGCAATCTGCACCAGCTAGCGCTGCGAGCTGATCGAGAAGTTGTTGGTCCTGTGCGGGTCCTGCCAGTAGTTGTCGTAGCCATAACGGCTGTTGTAAGCGGGCGCATAGGTGTAGCCGTAGCCGTAAGCAGGTGCCGGCTCGTACGCGTATGAGTCATATGCGTAACCGGGCGCGTAGCCATAGGCGTAACCCGGCTCGCCGTAGTAGCCGTTGCTATAAGCCGAACCGGCGATCGCCGCGCCCGCTACCGCGCCGACGCCGAATCCGATCGCCGCAGCGTTACGGCCGTTGCGAGCCTCGCTCGGGGTTGCCGCCGCAAGCGCGAGCGCACCCGTCAGTGCTGCCGCGGTGGCGTATCTGACTATCGTGTTCATGTGGTTTCCTTTCCGTGCCCGTTTTCGAGCAATCCGGGGCCAACCCATGAGCGCGCAGCGTGGTTCCTGGGAAAAGCGATCTGGCAATCACGATCGCCTGCAAAATCATTCACGATTATTTGGTCGCCAACATTCGGGAACCCGGCCACACCAGCATCACCAAATGTGACTTTTGCCGCCCCATTTCGCCGTCACGACGGCAAGGACTCCATTAACGATCCGAAGCAGCGCCTTGTGGAATCACGGGCAAACGCCCTTGCCGGGGGAACCGGTTGCGCATATAGGTCTTGCTTTAATGACCATTGCGCCGAAACCCTCGTTTGTCCTCAGCAGAAGGCACTTGTTGGGGATTGAAGGGCTTTCACACCAAGATATTTCCGGCCTCCTCGACCTCTCCGAAGAATTCGTCGAGCTTAACCGCCAGGTCGAAAAGAAGCGCGCCTCGCTGCGCGGCCGTACCCAGATCAATCTCTTTTTCGAGGTATCGACCCGCACCCAGGCCTCGTTTGAACTGGCGGGCAAGCGCCTTGGCGCCGACGTCATGAACATGTCGACCAGCTCGTCCTCGATGCGCAAGGGCGAGACCCTGATCGATACGGCAATCACGCTCAATGCCATGCATCCCGACATTATCGTCGTCCGCCACCACGCGTCGGGGGCAGTCGAATTGCTGGCCCGCAAGGTCGACTGTTCGGTGATCAATGCCGGCGACGGCTCTCATGAGCACCCGACGCAAGCCTTGCTCGATGCGCTCACGATCCGCCGGAACAAGGGCCACATTGAGGGACTTCTGGTTGCGATCTGCGGCGATATCCTTCACTCGCGCGTGGCGCGCTCGAATATCATCCTGCTCAATGCGATGGGCGCACGCGTACGCGTCGTCGCCCCCTCAACGCTCCTGCCGCCCGGCATCGAACGCTTCGGCGTCGAGGTGGCGCGCGACATGCGCGAAGGCCTCGCCGATGCGGATATCGTCATGATGCTGCGCCTTCAGCGCGAGCGCATGAACGGCTCCTTTGTGCCTTCCGTGTCGGAGTATTTTCACTACTACGGACTTGATGAGAAGAAGCTCGCCTACGCAAAGCCAGGCGCACTCGTCATGCATCCTGGACCGATGAACCGCGGCGTCGAGATCGACTCCATCGTTGCCGATGGTGCGCAATCGTTGATCCGCGAACAGGTCGAGATGGGCGTCGCCGTGCGCATGGCGGTGCTTGAAGCGCTATCACGAAATTTACCGAACGCGTGACGTGATGTTGTCAGACCGCCGCCCGATCCTGCTCGCCAATGCCCGGATCGTCGATCCATCGCGCGACCTCGACATCGTCGGCGATTTGCTGATCGCAGAAGGCACTATTCGTGAGGCCAAAAAAGGGATCGGCGCTGCGGGCGTGCCCGAAGGCACTGATGTGATCGACTGCCGGGGAAAACTTGTGGCGCCCGGGCTGATCGACATGCGCGCCTTCGTCGGTGAACCCGGCGAGGCCAGTCGCGAAACCCTCGCGTCCGCGAGCCAGGCGGCCGCGGCCGGCGGAGTGACCACCGTCATTTGCCAGCCCGACACGTCGCCCGCAATCGATAATCCCGCAACCGTCGATTTCGTCCTTCGCCGAGCGCGCGACAACGCCATTGTGCATGTGCACCCGATGGCAGCGATCACCAAAAGGCTCGAGGGCAAGGAGATGACCGAGATCGGCCTGCTGAAAGCGGCAGGCGCGGTTGCCTTCACCGATGGCGCAAAGAGCGTCACCAACGCGCAGGTCATGCGCCGCGCGCTGACATACGCGGGCGATTTCGACGCGATGATTGTTCATCACACCGAGGATCCAAATCTGGTTGGCGACGGCGTGATGAACGAAGGTGAGTTTGCCGCGCGTCTCGGTTTGCTGGGTATTCCGAAAGCCGCGGAAACGGTGATGCTTGAACGCGACATAAGACTGGTCGCGCTCGCCGGCGGACGTTATCACGCGGCTTCAGTGACTTGCGCCGATACGCTTGAGGTCCTGCGGCGCGCCAAGGATGCCGGCCTGAATGTCACCGCGTCGGCTTCGATCAATCACGTCACGCTCAACGAAAACGATATCGGGCCTTATCGCACCTTCCTGAAGCTTGCGCCGCCGTTGCGCGCCGAGGACGATCGCAAGGTGCTTGTCGAAGCGATCAACACCGGGCTCGTCGATGTGGTGATGTCGGATCACAATCCGCAGGACGTCGAGACCAAACGTCTGCCGTTCGCCGAAGCCGCGCCCGGTGCGATCGGCCTAGAAACCATGCTCACCGCCGGCCTGCGCCTGGTCCATGGCGGAGAGATCGACCTGATGACGTTGCTGCGTGCAATGTCGACCCGTCCTGCGGAATTGCTTGGCCTTCCCGGTGGCACGTTGAAAAGCGGCGCGCCCGCCGACGTCATCGTCGTCGACACTGAATTACCCTGGGTCCTCGATCCGAACGACCTGAAGTCGAAATGCAAGAACACGCCTTTCGACGAAGCCCGTTTGACGGGACGTGTCGTGCGCACAATCGTCTCCGGCCGGACTGTCTACGAATACGTATGAGCTACGTTCTCGCCTTCGCGTTCGGCTATCTGCTCGGATCCATTCCATTCGGGCTTTTGCTGACGCGCGCTGCCGGCGCCCCCGACATCCGCACGATCGGCTCCGGCAATATCGGGGCCACCAATGTGCTGCGCACCGGCCGCAAATGGCTCGCGGCCGTTACGCTCTTCTGCGACATGTTCAAGGGCACCGTTGCCGTGCTTATAGCGAAGCACTTTGGCCTGGACGCAGCGCTTGCGGCGGGTCTCGGCGCTTTTGTCGGTCACCTCTTCCCGGTGTGGCTCGGGTTCAAAGGCGGCAAAGGCGTCGCGACCTACATCGGTGTGCTCATCGGTCTCTACTGGCCGGCGGCATTGGCATTTTGCGTGATCTGGCTTTCGATTGCCGCAGCATCCCGATATTCATCACTTGCCGCATTGATAGCGAGCGCCCTCACGCCCCTTGGCCTCTGGGCTTTTGGTCGGCCCGATGCCGCGGCCCTCTTTCTTTTTCTGACCGCGGCGCTGTGGTTCAAGCACCGCGAGAACATTGCCCGGCTCCTCAACGGCACCGAAGGCAAAATCGGTGTAAAGGCCGCCACTTCCGACTAAACTTACGGTTGTATTCTGTCATAATCGGTTGTAGTCCTGCCCGCACTGTTCGCGAGGGCGGCAATACCTTGGGTGAACCGGCACATTTAAATGACGAGGAGCGGCTCGATTGGCTCCGGCTCATTCGGAGTGAAAATATCGGCCCCCGCACCTTCCGGGACCTGGTCACTTATTATGGTGGCGTTCGCCCCGCCCTCACCGCTCTTCCCGGGTTGGCGCGCCGCGGCGGCTCACCACGCCCGCCATATATCTGCTCCCGCGAGGAAGCCGAACGCGAACTGAAATCGGCGCGCACAATCGGCGTCGAATATTTCATGCTCGGCGAGTCCGACTATCCATCACGCCTGCAAATGATCGACGATCCCCCACCGGTCGTCGCTCTGCGCGGTAAGCTCGAGGTGTTGAAGCAGCCATTGATCGCCATCGTCGGCTCGCGGAACGCTTCGGCAGCCGGCGTGAAATTCGCGGAACGCATCGCACATGATCTCGGCGAGGCAGGCTTTGCCACTGTGTCGGGTCTGGCACGCGGGATCGACGCTGCGGCTCACCGCGCAAGCCTTTCGACAGGAACCATTGCCGTGCTCGCCGGCGGGCACAGCCGCATCTATCCGGCCGAACACGTCGAACTGTTGGACAAAATTCTGGTGAATGGCGCCGCAATATCGGAGATGCCGTTTACGCGCGAGCCGCGTGCTCACGATTTTCCGCGCCGCAATCGCCTGATCTCCGGCCTCTCGCTTGGCGTTGTGGTCGTCGAGGCGGCGCGCCGCTCCGGCTCCCTTATCACAGCGCGGTTCGCTGGCGAACAAGGCCGCGAAGTCTTCGCGGTGCCCGGCTCGCCGCTCGATCCGCGAAGCGAAGGGACCAACGGGCTTCTCAAGCAAGGCGCTACGCCGGTGACTGACGCGGCGGACGTCATAGCAATGACCGAACCCATCCTCGGCCGAAGCATCAGTGTCGCATCGGCGGAGGAACCGCCACAGCCGCAACTCGAGTTGTCTGATATCCCTCCTGATGGCGAGCGAACGCGCCTGATGGCGCTGCTGGGGCCAGCGCCGGTATCGATGGACGATCTGGTGCGATATTCAAATACGTCCACCACAACCGTACGCAGCGTGTTGTTGGAGCTCGAAATTGCCGGCCGTCTCGAACGCCACGGCGCGGGGTTGGTCTCGCTCCGTTAACGTGCGATACGGGTGCCTCCACCGGATTCTCATCCATGGTCTGCCGATACCTTGCAGCTCTCGCGGTTCTGCTTCTGGTTCAGGTCGCGCCGTCGCGCGCGCAAGATCAATCCTTCGCTGCGTTCACGACCGAGCTATGGAAGGACGCGCAGGCCAAAGGCATCACACGCGCCACTTTCGATACCGCCATGAAAGGCGTCACGCCCGACCAGCGGGTCATTGCCGCGACCAAGCGCCAGCCCGAATATGGAAAACCGGTCGGCGACTACGTGAACGCGATCGTCTCAAATCGCCGCATCGCGGATGCCCAACTCAAGGCGCGCGAATGGGCCAAGACATTCGATGCCGTCGAAAAGGAATTTCAGGTCGAACGTTGGGTGCTGCTCGCCTTGTGGGGCATGGAATCCGATTTTGGCACCGAGAAAGATCGCTGGGATGTTTTCCGCTCGCTCGCCACACTCGCCTACATCAAATATCGCGACCCCTATTTCCGCAACGAACTGCTCGTGGCGATGCAAATCATGCAGAACAGCCGTCTTCCGCGCGAGAAGATGGTGAGCTCTTGGGCTGGCGCCATGGGGCAGACCCAATTCATGCCGACGAACTTCGTCGACTATGCCATCGATTTCTCGGGCGATGGACGCGCCGATATCTGGGCCAACGTGCCCGACGTACTCGCTTCGACGGCCAACTATCTGCGCAAATGGAAGTGGAATGCCGCGCTGCCCTGGGGCTTCGAAGTGACGGTGCCGAAGGGCTTCGACTATATGCGCAGCCGCGCGACCTTCACGGAATGGGAAGCGCTTGGCCTACGCCGTGCGGATGGAAAGCCGTTTCCGACCTCCGGGCAGGGAATTCTGTTTTTCCCAAGCGGCGCCGATGGCCCGGGCTTTATCGTCACGGAAAATTTCGATGTCCTGAAGGAGTACAACAACTCCGATGCCTACGCGATTGCAGTCGGCCATCTGGCCGACCGCATCCACGGTGGCGGACTGATCAAGGCGGCCTGGCCCAAAGACGACCGGCAACTGTCGCGCGACGCACGCGTCGCGCTGCAGAAAAAACTGTCGGCCCTCGGCTACAAGGTGAATGAATTCGACGGCCACATCGATTTCGATTTGCGCGACAATATTCGCGCCGAGCAGAAGAAGCTCGGCATGCTACCGGACGGCGCTCCGACACCTCTTTTCCTGGAGCGGCTCGGAGTGAAAGGGCCCTGACCGGATCGTGCATCACTGGAAGTCGAGCCAGTTCCTGTATACAATCATTGGTTGCGGTCTCTTTCGCGCCCTATTTCACTGGTCTGACACGGCTTCTTAAAGGGGTTATTTGACAGTATGGGGTACCTTCCCCATGTTCCGGGCCAGTTACAAGGCCGATTCCGCCTTGGATCGCAATAGTACAGGCGGATAACTCACTGGATTTCCATGAATATTGTCGTAGTCGAGTTGCCGTCAAAGGCGAAGACGATCAATAAATACCTCGGCTCCGGCTACGAGGTCTTGGCCTCTTTTGGCCATATCCGGGACCTTCCCCCGAAGGACGGCTCGGTCGACCCTGACAACGATTTCCGCATGCTCTGGGAGGTCGATCCGCAATCGCAGAAGCGGATGAATGACATCGCCCGCGCCCTGAAGGGTGCCGACAAGCTCATCCTCGCCACCGACCCGGATCGGGAAGGCGAAGCGATTTCCTGGCACGTGCTCGAGGTGCTCAAGGAAAACAAGGCGCTCAAGGATCAGAAAATCGAGCGCGTGGTGTTCAACGCCATCACCAAGCAAGCGGTGAGCGAGGCGATGAAACATCCACGCCAGATCGACAGCGCTCTGGTGGACGCCTACCTCGCCCGCCGGGCGCTGGATTACCTTGTCGGCTTTACCCTTTCGCCGGTGCTCTGGCGCAAGCTGCCCGGCGCTCGCTCCGCCGGGCGCGTGCAATCCGTCGCACTGCGCCTTGTGTGCGACCGCGAACTCGAAATCGAGAAATTTGTCGCCAAGGAATATTGGTCGATCGTTGCCAAGCTGGCGACGCCACGCAACGAGGTCTTCGAAGCGCGCCTGGTTGGTGCCGACGGCCAGAAGATTCAGCGCCTCGACATCGGCTCGGGTGCCGAAGCGGAATCGTTCACCCGCGATCTCGAGAACGCGGTATTCACGGTGACGTCGGTCGAGGCAAAGCCTGCCCGTCGCAATCCTCCGCCGCCGTTCACCACCTCGACCATGCAGCAGGAGGCAAGCCGCAAGCTCGGATTCGCGCCGGCCGTAACTATGCGATTGGCGCAGCGGCTTTACGAGGGCGTCGAGATCGACGGCGAAACGACCGGCCTAATCACCTATATGCGGACCGATGGCATCGACCTCGCGCCGGAAGCGATTGCCGACATTCGCGCGATGCTCAACCGCAATTACGGCAAGGAATACGTCCCAGCCTCCCCGCGCGAGTACCACAACCGATCAAAGAACGCGCAGGAAGCACACGAAGCGGTGCGGCCCACCAGCGCGAGCCGCACGCCTGCCGAAGTCGCCAAATACGTCGATCGCGACCAGGCCCGGCTCTATGAATTGATCTGGAACCGCGCGATCGCGAGCCAGATGGAGTTGGCTGAACTTGAGCGCACCACGGTCGACATCGTGGCCAAGGCCGGTTCACGCAACATCGAACTGCGCGCGTCCGGCCAAGTGGTGAAGTTTGACGGCTTCCTCACTCTTTATCAGGAAGGCCAGGACGAAACGCCTGATGACGATGAATCGCGTCGCCTGCCCGCAATGTCCGGGGGCGAAACGCTGAGCAAGCAGGCGATCGAGTCTTCCCAGCATTTCACCGAGCCGCCGCCGCGCTTTTCGGAAGCGGCGCTGGTCAAGCGGATGGAAGAACTCGGCATCGGCCGCCCCTCGACCTACGCCTCCATCCTGCAGGTCCTGCAGGATCGCGGTTATGTGCGCATCGACAAGAAACGTCTCATTCCGGAAGACAAAGGCCGCGTCGTTGTCGCGTTCCTCGAAAGCTTCTTCACGCGCTACGTCGAATACGATTTCACCGCCGGCCTTGAAGAAAAGCTCGACGAAATCTCGGCAGGCCAGATCGAGTGGCGTGCGGTCCTCGCCGAGTTCTGGGAACAGTTCGTCGGTGCCGTCAACGACATCAAGGAAGTGCGCAATCGCGTCGTGCTCGACGCGCTCAACGATTTGCTTGAGCCACACATTTTCCCTGAACGCGCCGATGGTCATCCGCGTCGCGAATGCCCGCAATGCGGCAACGGCCAGCTTTCCCTGAAGACGGGACGCTTCGGCGCCTTCATCGGTTGCTCGAATTATCCCGAGTGCAATTTTACGCGGCAGATCACGCCGAGCGCGGATGGCGTCCAGGGCAAGAAGGTGCTCGGCGAAGATCCGCAGACGGGACTGGAAGTAACGTTGCGCGGTGGCCGCTACGGCCCTTATCTGCAGCTCGGCGAACAGATCAAGCCGCCAAAAGTAAAGAAGGGCGAAAAGAAACCCGAAGTCGAAAAGCCCAAGCGCGCAAGCGTTCCCAAGGGCGTTGCGCCGGACGACATCGACCTCGAAAAGGCGCTCGGCCTGCTGTCATTGCCACGGGAAATCGGCCTGTCGCCTGAAGACCGTGAGCCGATCCTTGCCGGCGTTGGACGCTTTGGTCCTTATGTAAAGCACGGCAAGACGTACGCGAACCTGGAAGACGGCGACGATGTCCTCACCATCGGACTCAACCGGGCCGTGACCCTGATCGCGGAAAAGAAGGCCAACCCGAAGAAGGGCCGTCGCTTCGGCGCCGATCCCGGCAAGGTTCTGGGCGAACACCCCGACAAAGGCGGCCCGGTTGTCGTCAAGAACGGTCGCTACGGTCCATACGTCAGCCACAATGGCATCAACGCCACAATCACCGGCGACAAGACGCCCGAGACAATAACGTTGACTGAGGCTGTCGTTCTGCTCGACGCCCGCGCCGAGCAGCTCAGCACACAGCCGCGCCGCGCCGCCGGCCGCAAGAAGGCGGGCGAACCCTCGGAAGCCCCGAAAGGCCGCAAGAAAAAAGCTGCAGAACCTGCGGACAGCGCTGAGAAAGCGGCCAAGCCGCGCAAAAAGCCGGCGAAAAAACCGGCCAAAGTCACAGCCGCTGAATAGCTGGCGAAGCCGAACTACGGCCATTACATTCATGAACAATCGCGCCGTTTTGGCGCAGGACTTTTATTTTGAACAAGCAATCCAAAAAGACACCTTTACTCCCCTCCAAGGCCGACATTCTCGCCTTCATCGGAAACAAGCCCGGCAAAGTCGGCACGCGTGAAATCGCCCGTGCCTTCGGCCTGAAGAACGCGCTGCGCGCCGATCTCAAGCGCCTGTTGCGCGAGCTTTCCGACGAAGGATCGATCGAGAAACGGCGCAGAAAATTACACCATGCAGGCGCGCTACCCTCGACCGTGCTCGCGGACGTCACCGCGCGCGACAGCGAGGGCGATCTCATCGCCACCCCGGACGAATGGGACGAGGAAGCCCACGGGACCGCGCCGAAAATCCGCATCCACGTTCCGCGCAAGGCGCGGCCCGGCGAAGCCGCGGGCCTCGGAGATCGCGTCCTGCTGCGCATCGACGAAGCCGAGGAAGAGGATGGAATTCGTCACCGCGGCCGCATCATCAAAATCATCGATCACCCGAAGCACCGCGTGCTGGGAATTTTCCGCAAGATCCAACACGGCGGCGGGCGCCTGGAACCGGTCGACAAGAAGATGCTCGGGAAGGAACTGGCTATTCCCTCCGGGGCAACCGCGGATGCGGAGGATGGCGACCTGATCGCGGTCGAAACCTCGCGCGCACCGCGTCTGGGCCTGCCGACCGCGCGCGTGGTCGAACGGCTCGGTTCGCTCAAAAGCGAGCGCGCGGTGAGCCTGATCGCCATTTATGCGCACAGCATACCTTCAGTATTCCGGCGCGAAACGGAACAGGAGGCGGAGGCTGCGAAGCCTGCGACTCTTCATGGTCGCGAAGACTGGCGGCAGGTGCCCTTTGTCACCATCGATCCGCCGGACGCCAAAGATCACGACGATGCGGTGCATGCCGAGCCTGATACCGCGGCGAACAATCCGGGCGGTTTCATCCTCAACGTCGCCATCGCCGATGTCGCTTCCTACGTAAACCCGGGTTCCGCGCTTGACCGCGAAGCGCTTGCACGCGGCAACTCCGTTTATTTCCCCGACCGCGTCGTGCCGATGCTGCCAGAGCGCATTTCGAACGACCTGTGCTCGCTGCGGGCCCGCGAGGATCGCCCTGCCCTTGCCGTGCGGATGGTCATCGGCGCCGATGGACGCAAACGCTCGCACACATTCCACCGCATCCTGATGCGTTCGGCCGCAAAGCTGTCGTACCAACAGGCGCAATCGGCGATCGGCGGAAGGCCCGACGAAAACACCGAGATGCTGGTTAATCCGGTGCTGGCCCCGCTCTATGCAGCTTACGAAACGCTGGCGCGAGCGCGCGCTGAGCGCCAGCCGCTCGACCTCGACCTTCCCGAGCGCAAGATCCTCCTGAAAGGCGATGGCACCGTCGACCGCGTGATCACGCCCGAGCGGCTTGAAGCGCATCGGCTGATCGAGGAATTCATGATCCTGGCGAACGTCGCCGCCGCCGAAACGCTGGAGCGCGCGCGTATCCCGCTGATCTATCGCGTGCATGACGAGCCGGGGATGGAAAAGGTCCAGGCCCTGCGTGAATTCTTGGCCACGCTCGATATTCCCTTTCAAAAGGGTGGCATTCTGAAACCGGAATTGTTCAACCGCGTTCTCGCTCGCGTGAAGGGTCGCGATGCCGAGCAACTGGTCAACGAAATCGTCTTGCGCACACAGGCGCAGGCCGAATATTCCGCTGAAAACTACGGGCACTTCGGATTGAATCTGCGCCGCTACGCCCATTTTACCTCGCCGATCCGCCGCTACGCCGACCTGATTGTGCATCGCGGGCTCGTACGTGCGCTGAAGCTCGGTAACGACGGTCTTCCGGACAGCGCGGATCAGAAGACACTCGCCGAAATCAGCGCACAGATTTCGGCCACCGAGCGCCGCGCCATGCTGGCGGAGCGCGAGACGGCCGATCGTCTGGTCGCGCATTTCCTCGCCGATCGTGTCGGCGCGAGCTTCGACGGACGCATTTCGGGCGTCACCCGCGCGGGGCTGTTCGTGAAGCTGCGCGACACGGGTGCCGATGGCTTTGTGCCGGCGCGAACCATTGGCGATGAATATTTCCGCTATGACGAGAAAGGCCACGCAATGGTCGGTTCTCGCTCGGGCGAAACGTACCGCCTTGGCGATCCAGTGACCGTCAAGCTGGTCGAAGCTGCACCGGTTGCCGGGGCGCTGCGCTTCGAGATCCTGTCCGAGGGCCGTCGCGGGCGACCCGCCCCCCGGCGCGAGGAGCGACAGCACAACTATCGAGCGCGCGGTGGACAGCGGAAGAGACGATGACAAAAGACCTGGGAAAGGTGTGGGCTGAGCGCATGACGAAGTCGGAGCGCGACATGTCGTTTCCCGACAGCGAGCCTCGCGACGCCGCAACGCTGATGCTGATCGACCGCTCCGGTGCGAGGCCGAAGGTCCTGCTCGGCCGGCGCCATGCCAGCCACAAATTCATGCCGGGCAAGTTCGTCTTCCCCGGCGGCCGTATCGAAGCGCTCGACCGCTTGATGCCCGCCATAAGCGAATTGCATCCTGACGCTCAGAAAAAGCTGCTGGAACGCGTCTCCGAACCAGGCGCCGATTTTGCGCGCGCCTTCGCTCTGGCCGCGGTGCGTGAGACCGCCGAGGAGACCGGGCTGCTGCTTGGCGTCAAGCGTGACCGGCCGCCGCAAACGCCGGGAGAGATCTGGACCGAGTTTGCCAAGGCAAACGTCCATCCCGACCTCGGCCAAATTCACTTCATAGCGCGCGCCATAACACCGCCACGCCGCCCGCGCCGTTTCGATACGCGCTTTTTGACTGCCGACGCTTCGGCAATAGCGCACACGATCGAAGGCGTGGTGGGACCGGATTCCGAACTCGTCGAACTGACCTGGGTGCCGATTGAGGAGGCCGCCCATCTCGACATGCCGACAATTACCGGAATTGTGCTGGAAGAGCTTCTCGCCCGCGTGGAGGCCGGCATGGGGCACGACCTGCCGGTGCCCTTTTACTTCATGATTGAAAAGCAGTTCTTCAGGGAACTGCTTTAAACGCTGCAAATCCGGGCATTTCTTGACATTTGCCGCTTCGGCGCTAGTTTCCGCGCCAAGACGCCACCGTGATCACACTTTAAGTGTTCTAGAGGAAAATCCATGGCTAAAGCCATCAGTCTCAAGATCAAACTGGTCTCCAGCGCCGGGACCGGCCACTACTACGTGACGCGCAAGAACTCGCGCACACAGACCGACAAAATGAAAAAGAAGAAGTACGACCCGATCGCGCGGAAGCACGTCGAATACTCGGAATCCAAGATCAAGTAGGTCGTGGAGGCATCTGAGATGCTTCGCACACTTTTCGTCGCCCTGCTGCTTGTGCCGCTCGCGTTCGCGCAAGCGGGTGCTGGCGAAAAGCACAAGCTTGCGCTCCAGATCAGCGACAATGATCCGGACAAGATGAACGCGGTGCTCAACGTCGCCGCGAACGTGTCGAAGTACTATTCCGACAGAGGCGAAGAAATCGACATCCAGATCGTCGCCTTCAATGCCGGACTCAACATGCTGCTCGCCGATACGTCACCGGTGAAGCCGCGGCTCAAGTCCTTCAAGGAAAGCATGCCCAATGTCTCTTTCATGGCGTGCGAGAACACTCTGGAGGCGATGACGCGCAAAGCAGGCAAGGAGCCGGCGCTCGTCGAAAATGCCGAGCGCGTCAAAGCCGGTGTGGTCACGCTGATCGAGCTCGGTGAAAAAGGCTGGACGATCGTTCGGCCCTAGCGCGCACGACCCCGAAAACTGGTGGCCGGCCGGAAGCGGCGACACGAGGAGGCCACTCGCACCACTCCCGGACCGGCCGAACCCCACGGACCCAGGAGATGCGGCGGACCTGACACCGTAGGGTATTGCGCATGTCTGAGTTGCACCGACGAATGCTCGCGGCGACTCAAGACTTCCTCGGTAAGGCTAGACCACACACAGCTTCCGGCCAAATGCGTTAATAACGCGCTGGAATAGCTCGGAAAAATTCTGGGGTGGCGGTCAGTTCGAGCCGAGGAAGTGGCGAATTGTTTCGATAAACTTCCCGACTGAGATCGGTTTCGACAGATAGGCCTCGCAGCCGCCCTCGCGGATGCGCTCCTCGTCGCCTTTCATGGCAAATGCCGTAATGGCGACCACCGGGATTGCCTTAAGGTCTGGATCGTCCTTTAGCCACTTGGTCACTTCGAGGCCCGAGACTTCCGGCAGCTGGATATCCATCAAAATGAGGTCGGGCCGGTGTTTGCGCGCCAAGTCCAGCGCTTCGATGCCGTTGCGCGTCCCGACAGTCTGATAGCCGTGCGCCTCGAGCAGATCGTGGAAGAGCTTCATATTCAGCTCATTGTCTTCCACGATCAGGACGGTCTTCGGCATTTCCTTCCCGCCCTCTTCAACGCCCGTGCTGCGGTCGCGAATGCCGCGTCCGGCACAGGCGGCACGTTAGTGGCGATTTCTTACGTAACGGCAAATTTTGTTGATTCTCAACGGGGTTTGCCGCGCCGCTCAAGCGGTGGGTTCATAATCACATCCCGCAACCATTTTGATGTCATAGAGTTCTGGCACTCAGTGGCTCAGTCCAACCTCGGGCGACGGGCAAGCTACGGACAATTTTCGGGATAGCGGTCGCCGGTTTCATTGTTGCAATGGTGCCCGGGTATGCACAGGCCGCGCGTGACCGGTGGGGACGCCCGCATAGCCGTCGCTGTTGGCGTGACGGCTGGGGCCGCGTCCGCTGCTGGTAATTCCAGCTGGCGCCAGACGCCCTGCGTATTAGGCGGATCCGCCGGAGTCCTGGCGAGCCCGCCATTTCCGTGGCGTGAGCCGCCACGCCGGCGCGGTCTACTTGCGCTTTTGCCCGCTCGCCCGGCGCGGTGCTTGATCCTCGGGAATTTCACCGGGAAGGTAGTTGGGCAAGCGTCCGGCCGGAAGGATCGCTACGAAAGCCAAGCCTGCCATTATAAGCAGCCCAATCTTCAGAGCGCGCAAGCGCGACTCGGTATTCACGCGTACCGCTTCCGCAACCTGTGCCGGACTAGCGGTCGTGCCGGCCAGTACTGTTTGCAGACGGTCGTTGCTAATGAAGTTGATGCTGTCGAGATCAACCTGCGCCTGCAGCTCGGGCGTCAATTTTGGGCTCGCAGCAATATTGCCGAGCATAATCGCGCTGAGAAGGCCCACCAGCAGAGCACCTGCAACCGCGGTCCCGACCGCGGCGGCAAGGTTATTCGTCGTCCCACGCAGCGAGCCGACGTCACCCGCGACTTCCTTAGGAGACGACGTTACCAGAACGTTGAACAGCAACGTCACGAGAGATCCTTGCCCGATGCCAAACAGGACGAGGCCGACAAGAACCGGACCGGCACTCCAATCGTTGCGCACCACAAAGGCGAGCCAGAGGAGTGCCACTGTGCAGAGAACAAAGCCATATCGGCCGATTTGCTGGGGCGTAAGCTTTTTATAGAACCTAACGATCAGCATCGCGGTTACGAACACAGTCAGGTTGAATGGCATCATGGCGATAGCCGTTGCCAGCGGCGAGCGGCCCTGCACTATCTGAATGTAGAGAGGAACCGAGAAGTTGAGCATCGCTTCCAAAGCCACAACCGCAAACATGGCATAGACCGCTGCCCGCTCCTGCGGGGAGTTAATCACCTGCAAATCCAGCAGCGGCGTTTTTCCATCAGCCTGGCGTTTGCGTGTCCACATCAGGAAACCCTGACCAAGGACAATTCCCACCAAGATAAAGATCGGCGCCGGTGAGAGTCCCAGGAGATTGAACGGCGCGTTTGCTGTGACGAGTCCCAATCCCCATCGGTTGAGATTGTTAAATCCGAAGCTGATGAGGAGGATAGCCGCGGCGGCGAGAACGACACCAATCATGTCGATCTTCACCTCCGGGCGTCCGTGATCGGGCTTAAGACGGAAACTAAGCAAAAGAACAAGCGCCGAGACCCCGATCAGGATGCCGAATGCCGGGCGCCAGCCGATGAAGGTGCCCAGAACGCCACCAATCAAGAAGGCCAGCACACCTGCACCCGCTCGCGCCGAACCGAGCGCGCCAAGGGCGGTTGCCTGCTGTGTGCCCTTATAGTTTTCAGCGATCAGCGCAACAAGGGAAGGCACGATCACAGCACCAGCCGCACCGCTGAGCGCTTGCGCAGTGATCATCATGGTCGCGTTGGGACTGAAGGTCATCAGCGTCTGGGCGCCGCCGAAGACGACGACTGCTATCCGGAAAACGTGCAAGGCGCCGAAACGTTGGGTGAGTTTGGCGCCCAGCATGACGAAGCCGGCAACGAGCATCGAATATGACACGATTCCCGTGGCGATCGTCGTTGGCGGCACTTTGAAACTCTCAACCATGCCGCCCAACGCAACCGGCAATGAGGCAACGTTGAAAGACATGATCGCCTGGCCGAGCGCGATGGCAATCATCGGTACCCAGGATTGTTGTGCCTCAACTCGCCCCATTGTTTCCGATGCCGTAGTCATGATTTCCCTCCCGTTAGATTCCTGCGCTCTATGCCCGCGGTGCCCGCTCTTGCTCGACTTACTTGTCATTCCTCAGGCTGTGAGACGAACAAATCCATTCCAAGTCGCTGCGACAGGAATTTCGCGACGAGTTGTCCCTTTACGCTATTGCCGGCTTCGTCGAGCGGCGGCGCGAAGGTTCCGAGTCCACCTTTGCCCGGTGATACGGTGACGATGCCGCCACCGATGCCGCTCTTGCCCGGCAGACCGATGTCGTAGAGCCAATCTCCTGACGTTTCGTACAAGCCCGCCGTCGTCATGACTGCCAGCGCGTAATGGCAGACGATCGGATCGACCACGCGCTCCTTGGTCATCGGATTCACGCCACCATCGGCGAGTGTCGCGCCCATCACCGCAAGGTCCTTTGCGCTGACATTCAGCGAGCATTGGCGCGTATAAAGATCGACAGCTTCCATCGGGTCGCAGTAGATCCGGCCAACGCTGAGCAAAAACTGAGCGATGCTCCTGTTGCGGAAATTTGTCTCCAGCGCGGATTGAAGCACCTCTTCATTCATCGGAATCTTGCGGCCTGCGAACTTGGACAGGCCCTCGTGAATAAACTTCCACTTGGCCTCATGCGTCGCGCCCGGCACCAGACTCGTGGTTGCGATCGCGCCGGCATTCACCATCGGATTCGTACGACCGTCAGAAGTGCGTTCGATGCCGGCGACGGAATTGAACGCAAAGCCGGTGGCATTTGCGCCAAGTTTTTTGCGCGCTTCCTCGGCGCCGAGCAATTGGCAAATCAATGCAAACAGGAACGGCTTCGACACACTCATGATCGAGAATTCGTGGTCGGTATCGCCGGCGGCATGCACGAGCCCGTTTGTTTCGACCACGCAGATCCCGAACAAGTCGGCGGGCACGCTCGCCAACGCAGGATAGACCTGCGAATTCTCGCCGTCAGATGTGGATTTGAACTTGGAATGAGCCTCGGCCACCAGAGTTTCAACGAGGTCAGGAGCCGGCAAATGGCCCGTGGAAACGTAGGGGCGATCGGCCGCACCCTGCGCAGAAACTTGCTTGTTCATCGGCAACTCGCTCTGTGGGGGACCCATGCCTTAAGAATCGGCAGATTTCATTCCAGCCACAGATCGATACATGGATCGGTTGCTGGGTCCCATTGGACCCAAGGGCAATGTGAGTTTTTTCGTTCGATTTCTATATCGACGAAAAGTTGCAATGTTTGCAGGCAATTGAGCACAGCTGTGATCGGTAGCGCGCACGATGGGACTGAGGTCCAATAGGTGTGCAGTGCGGGAGTGACTAAGGTCTCCAAGGGCATATCGATCCGGGCCCCCGCAGGTCCGGTTGCGGGACGGTATTGCCGTTGCTGATTGATCAACCAAAGGATGATTTTGACCATGGCTACGTGCATTCACCATGCAAGCGCAACAAATCGCGTGATGCACGCCACCGCGCCTTCATTGGTAATGTTCGTGGCGCTCGTGATGCTTTCCGGTTGTTCACCGGAAGCAGAAACCGCGGCGCCACAACCGCGTCCGGTGCGCACCGTAACGATCGAGCAGCGCGCAGCGGGAGCCACGGTCACGCTGACCGGTCGAATCGAAGCTGAGGACGAAGTGACGCTTGCCTTCCGAATTTCAGGTCGGGTACTCGAAAACGATCGCAAGCTCGGAGACCGGATCGAGGCCGGACAGGTCGTCGCGCGTCTGGAGTTGCAGAACGAACGCAATGCATTGCGCGCGGCCCAAGCCAATCTGGTCGCTTCACAAGGTCAACTGACTCAAGCGCGCAATCATTTCGAGCGACAGGACACCTTGCTCAAGCAAGGATGGACCACCCGCGCCAATCACGACCAGGCCAAGCAGGCTTTGCAGACAGCGGAGTCTCAGGTCGATGCAGCCGAAGCGCAGATGAAAACCGCATACGACCTCGTGAGCTTTACCGAGCTGAAGGCGGACGCGCCTGGTGTGATCACTGCGGTAGGCCCCAGTGCGGGTGAAGTGGTGCAAGCGGGCCAGATGATCCTGCGCGTTGCCCGGCGAGACGGGCGAGACGCCGTCTTCGACGTCCCAGCGCAAGTCATCCGGACAGCGCCAAGCGAACCTCGCATCACCGTAAATCTCACGGACGATCCCAAGGTGAGCGCAATCGGTCGCGTGCGTGAAATCGCGCCGCAGGCCGACCCCGTTACGCGGACTTTCGCGGTCAAGGTCGGCTTGAGCGATCCTCCACCTGCCATGCGACTTGGCGCGACAGTGACGGGACGCATGGAGGGCGATTCCGTACCGGTCATCGAAATACCCGCAACGGCATTAACCAAAGCCAACAGCCAGCCGGCCGTCTGGATCGTCGACCCGGCAAACCGAACGGTTTCGATCCGCAATGTCGACGTGCTGCGCTACGACCCTGCACGCGTTGCCGTCTCAGGCGGCCTGACGACGGGCGACGTCATCGTCACCGCGGGCGTACAAGCCCTGCACCCGGGCCAGAAAGTCCGCTTGCTAGGGCTGGAGCCGTAGTATGGGCTTCAATCTTTCTGAGTGGGCACTCAATAACCGGTCACTCACGGTCTATCTGATGATCATGGCGGTGGTCGCCGGTCTTTTTGCCTTCGTTAAGCTCGGCCGCAACGAAGACCCCTCGTTCGTCATCAAGACGATGGTGGTGCAGGCCGCATGGCCCGGCGCCAGTGTCGACGACATGCTCAAGCAGGTCACCGAGCGGCTCGAACGCACGCTACAGGAGACGCCGCACCTCGATTTCCTGCGCAGCTTCACGCGCGCCGGCGTCACCACGATCTTCGTCAATCTCAAGGACAGCACGGGTGCGAGGGCGATTCCCGACATCTGGTATCACGTCCGCAAAAGCATCGGCGACATGCGCCACACCCTCCCCGCGGGCGTTGTCGGACCGGGCTTCAACGATGAATTCGGCGACACATTCGGAATCATCTATGGCTTCACCGCCGACGGATTTACCCACCGCGAGCTTCGCGACTACGTAGAAGATGTGCGGTCGAAGCTGCTGCACGTGCGCGACGTATCCAAGATCGAGATTCTGGGCGCACAGGACGAAAAGATCTTCGTCGAATTCTCGATGCAAGAGCTGGCGAGTCTCGGAATTGACCGCTCGGCTCTGATCGCCGCATTGCAGGCGCAAAACGTGGTGCAGCCCGCCGGCACGATACAGACGGGCAACGAGACACTCTCGCTGCGCGTATCGGGCGCCTTCCGCTCAGAAGAAGATGTGGCGAACGTCAACTTCGCCGTCGGCGGCCGCATGTTGCGCTTGAGCGACATTGCACGTGTCAGGCGCGGGTTTGCCGATCCGCCGCAGCCGCTGTTTCGCGTCAACGGCCAGCCCGCCATCGGGCTTGCGATCGCCATGCGGGACGGCGGTGACATTCTGGCTCTGGGCAAAAACATCAAAACCGCCATTGCCGAGGCCACCGCGGACCTGCCGATGGGCGTAGAACCGAAGCTCGTCGCCGACCAGGCGGCGACCGTCAACAGCGCCATTTCCGAGTTCATGACCTCGTTGTGGCAGGCCGTCGGAATCATTCTCGTGGCCAGTTTCATCAGCCTCGGTTTCCGTCCCGGTCTGGTGATCGCCTCCGCCATCCCGCTCACGCTCGTCGTCGTCTTTGCAATCATGCAGATGTCGAATATCGACATGCAGCGTATTTCGCTTGGCGCCCTCATCATCGCGCTCGCTTTGATGGTCGACGATGCCATGACCACTACGGACGCGATGCTGACGAGGCTTGCGCAGGGTGATGACAAGGTTCAGGCCGCGACATTCGCCTTCCGCACCTATGCCTTTGCCATGCTCGCCGGCACCTTGGTGACCATCGCAGGCTTCGTTCCCGTCGGCTTTGCCGCCAGCGGTGCGGGCGAATACACCTTCTCGCTGTTCGCTGTCGTCGCCATCGCGCTGATCGTGTCCTGGTTCGTCGCCGTTCTATTCGCGCCATTGCTCGGAGTAGCGATTCTTGCTCCCCCAAAGGCGGCAGCGTCCTCCGAGCCGGGTTGGGTATTCCGGACCTACCGGGCCTTCCTCACCTGGGCCCTGCGGGCAAAATGGCTGACAATTGCGGTGACGCTCGCGATGTTTGTCGCGTCCCTATTCGCGATACGCCTCATTCCCAATCAATTCTTCCCGGCGTCCGACCGGCCCGAACTTCTCGTCGATTTGACGCTGCCGCAAAACGCCTCGATTTTCGCCAGCGAATCCGTGGCGCGCCGGCTGGATGACGTACTAAAGGACGACCCCGACGTCGCACGCTGGAGCACCAATGTCGGGCGCGGCGCGATACGCTTTTATCTGCCGTTGAACGTCCAGCTCCCGAACAACTTCTTCAGCCAGGCCGTGGTCGTTGCCAAAGATGTGGGCGCGCGCGAGCGCCTACGCGTGAAGCTCGAAAAGGTTCTGGCCAACGAATTCCCCAACCTCGTCAGCCGCGTCTCCACGCTTGAACTCGGCCCGCCGGTCGGTTGGCCGATCCAATATCGCGTCAGCGGTCCGGAGATCACGCAGGTGCGCGACACCGCCCTGAAGCTGGCCCAGGTAATGGCAAAAAATCCGCAAGTCGTGCACGTCAACTATGACTGGTTCGAGCCTGCCCGACAGGTGCGCATCCAGATCGACCAGAACGAAGCGCGGCTGTTGGGACTAAGCTCGCAGGCGCTCGCAAGCGTGCTCAACACGGTCATTACCGGCAGCCCCATCACGCAGGTGCGCGACGACATTTATCTCGTCGACGTCATTGCCCGTGCGACCGACGAGGAGCGCGTGTCACTCGACACTTTGCGGTCGATCCAGGTTCCGCTTGCGAACGGGCGCACCGTGCCGCTCAGCCAATTTGCATCTTTCACCTACGACCAGGAACAGCCTCTGATCTGGCGTCGTGACCGCGTCCCGACGCTGACGGTACAGGCAGACGTCAGACCTGGCGTGCTTCCCGCAACAGTCGTCGAAGCGCTGGGGCCGTCCATCGCAGAGTTGAACAAGACCTTGCAGCGACCTTACCGGATTGCCTTGGGCGGCGTCGTCGAGGATAGCGCGAAGGCGCAAGCCTCGGTGGTTGCCGTGGTACCGGCAATGCTGCTGATCATGTTCACCGTTCTGATGGTGCAGCTGAGAAGCTTCTCCCGTCTGTTCATTGTCCTCAGCGTCGGGCCATTGGGGTTGATCGGTGTCGTCGGAGCATTGTTGTTGTCCGGCAAACCGCTCGGATTCGTTGCGATCCTCGGTATTCTGGCGCTGCTCGGGATGATCACGAAGAATGCAGTGATCCTCATCGATCAGATTGAATCCGAAAGACGTCAGGGTAAGGACGTGTGGCAAGCAGCGGTCGATGCCAGTAGCACGCGGTTTCGCCCGATCATGCTGACGGCAATCTCGACGGTCCTCGGGATGATCCCGATCGCACCAACGGTATTCTGGGGTCCGATGGCCTTCGCCATCATGGGCGGACTTCTTGTTGGCACAATCCTCACGCTGGTCTTTCTGCCGACGCTCTACGTGGCCTGGTTCCGCGGCAAGGAAGGTCAACCGAACGCGAAACTCGCGACGGCGAAATGACGCAATGCCGGTCAGTCCGATCGTGCGTGTGAATACGAGGGTCCATGGCGAAACAACCGAGAACTGATCGCGAGCCGGTGCTTGTCGATCTTGCATTGCAGGGAGGCGGCTCGCATGGCGCCTTCACCTGGGGCGTGCTGGACCGCCTTCTGGAAGAGCCATGGCTGCGCATCGACGGCATATCGGGCACGTCCGCGGGAGCGATGAACGGCGTCGTGCTTGTCGCCGGCTATGCCGCGGGCGGGCCGGAAGGAGCCAGGGCCGCGCTTGACGCCTTCTGGAAACGTGTTTCGCACTCGGCTCGATTTAGTCCCATACGACGCAGTCCGCTGGACGTCATGCTGGGCCGTTGGACGTTGGATACCTCGCCGTTCTACCTGGCCTTCGATTTGGCCAGCCGCGTTTTCTCGCCCTACGATTTTGGCCAGCAAGGCGCCAACCCCCTGCGCGACATTCTCGCCGAATGTGTCGACTTTAGTCAGGTCGCGCGGGCTCCAATCCGATTGTTTGTAACCGCCACCAACGTTCGGACGGGCCGAGGCCGTGTGTTCCGCAACGCAGAGATTACGCCTGATGTACTCCTCGCTTCTGCTTGCTTGCCGACGGTGTTCCAGGCGATCGAAATAGAAGGCGAGGCCTATTGGGATGGCGGGTATACCGGCAATCCGACAATTACCCCGCTGGTTCGCGAGTGCAAATCGCAAGACACACTTCTAGTCGCGGTTAATCCCGTTGAACGTCCAGGGACCCCCCGTTCTGCACGCGACATTCTTGATCGATTGAACGAGGTCTCATTCAACTCCGCACTACTTAAAGAGCTGCGAATGATTGCGCTGTTGCGGAAAGTCGCGGATCCCGGAAGCAGTGAAGGAGCCCAGTGGGCTCACATGCGCATTCACCTTATTGCTAGTCCACTCCTTGCCACGCTCGGGGCGTCTTCCAAATTAAATGCCGAGTGGGATTTTCTAAGCATGTTGCGCGATGAAGGTCGGCGTTCCGCGGAGGCCTTTCTGGAGGCCAATGGGAAGAATATCGGCAAACGCTCCTCTATCGATCTGGACGTCCTGTTGGAGCAGATTTGACCATGGGTCTGCTTGGAATACTCGCCGCCCTTGGGCTTCTCATCTGGCTTTCGTTTCGAGGCTGGAGCGTCCTTCTGCTCGCCCCGGCTGTTGCACTGGTGGCAGCCGCCACCGCGCGAGAGCCCCTGCTCGCCCACTGGACGCAGACTTTCATGGGCAGCGCCGCGCAGTTCATCGCGCAATTCTTCCCGATTTTCCTGCTCGGCGCGCTGTTTGGAAAGCTCATGGACGATAGCGGATCGGTCCGGACCATCGCCAGTTTCATGGGCGAGAAACTTGGGCACCGGCGCGCGATCCTGGCGGTCGTGCTGGCCGGTGCCCTCGTCACCTACGGCGGAGTAAGTCTCTTCGTTGCCTTTTTCGTTCTGGCGCCGATGGCGCGGGCCCTGTTTCAGGCTGCCAACATACCGCAACGGCTGATGCCGGCAGCGATCGCTCTCGGAACATCGACTTTCACCATGTCGGCAATGCCGGGAACGCCGGCGATCCAGAACACGATTCCGATGCCATTCTTTGGCACCACGCCCTTTGCGGCACCCGGTTTGGGAATCATTGCTTCGATCATCATGCTGCTGTTCGGGCTCTGGTGGCTCGGTCGCGCTGAGGCCTCGGCACGAACGGCCGGCGAGGGCTTCGGCGACGCGGCCGATGTCGTAACCAAGGATGTCGCGGACGATCAGTTCATCCGCGAACGCGCCACGACCGCCCATGAGTTCGACCCCGCCGAGATTTCGCATGGGAAACACGCCGAGGTGGCACCATCGATCGTCATGGCCATTTTTCCACTGTTGGTTGTCGTGGGATTCAATCTGCTGTTGTCAATTTTCATATTGCCGCGGCTTGATTTTTCATTCCTGGCTCAGGAGCGCTGGGGCAGCACCTCGCTTGCGGCGGTTGCGGGTGTATGGTCGGTAGCAGTTGCGCTCGCCGCCGCCAGCGCCACGCTCATCATCATCAATTGGCGACGTCTCCCCGACCTACGGGCCAGTATGGACGCCGGCGCGAACGCAGCGGTGCTACCCATTTTTGCCGTCGCCAGTCTCGTCGGATTTGGCGCGGTGGTTGCCGCACTCCCCGCCTTCGCACTGGTGCGGGACTGGGTCCTGTCGATCGCCGGAGGACCACTCGTTTCGCTCGCGATTGCCACGAATATTCTCGCCGCCTTGACCGGTTCGGCGTCCGGCGGATTGACTATCGCGCTTGATGCACTTGGCGAGACATATTTGCGTCTTGCCACAGAAACCGGAATAGATCCGGCGCTGATGCATCGCATCGCTGTGATAGGTTCGGGTACGCTCGACAGCCTGCCTCACAATGGCGCGGTTGTGACGCTGCTCGCCGTTTGCGGATCAACGCACAGCAAGAGCTACTTCGACATAGTCATGGCGAATATCGTGGGGCCGATTTTGGCTCTGGTGGCCGTGATATTCTTAGGTTCGACGCTCGGATCGTTCTAAAGCTAGCGACCGATAAGCGAACTCGCGTAAACAGCGATCGCCAGCCCGGCAAGAAGACAACAGGCCACCTGCCATTGCCGCAGGTATCTGTCGATCTGTTCCATCGCGGCCCCCACCCTACGCATAACGCGCAAGACTCCCGCATCTGTTTCAAGCAGATCCCCGACGGGTATGCGTGGCAACAGATCACCCCAACGCCAAAGGGTAAGACTGAGAAGTGCGCCGAGCGCGACAGGCCACAATGCGCTCCAGATCTCTTTCAGAGCCAATGCATCTTGCAGCGGCGCGTCCGTAACGTCCGGGTACAGGATCCACGGCAGAACGACCGCCGCGATGGCGGTCACGAGCCATGCCCCGCGCGCTCCCAGCGTGTCGACCTCGTTGGTCTGTTCCCACATGCGGCGTAAGAAATGCAGCATCAAAAGCGTGCTTCCGATGGCCGCCAGTGAAATGAGGACGCCGATTGCGCCATCTCCAAGCACCGGCTTTGCCAGCGACTTCGCCAGCGCGCCGCCAGTGAGAGGAAGCCCGCCAAGGCCAAGCGCAAGCACCGCTGCAGGCACCAGCACGAGCCAGATCCCGCGCCGCATCGGCATGACCACGCCGAGGGCGAGAAACAGTCCGCCTTTGACCAAGACGTGAAAAACCGCGGAGAACGTCGCCACCAACGGCGTGCTTTGATCGCCGGCAGAAAGCCCCATTCCGAGGATTGCCGCGAGCAGCCCCATCTGGCTGACGCTGGAATAAGCCAGGATCGTCTTCGGATTCGATTGCGTAATGCCGACAAGGACACCGTAGTAAGCCGAAAACACGCCGACGATTGCCAAAGCTTCTCCCCAACCGGGCATCGCGGTTTCGAACGGCAAGAAGCGAATGAGCCCGATCACCCCCACCTTTACGGCCGCGCCACTGAGTACCGCAGCCGCGGCAATCGGCGCCGCTGAATATGTCAGTGGCATCCAGACATGGAACGGGAAGAGCCCGATCTTCAGTCCGAATGCCAGGATAAGAAAGGCCATCGCATAACCGCGCCACGGCGATTGCGCCAAAGAGGCCACCGCATCGGTGATCAGCGAACTGCCGGTCGGAACGCTTTGCGCAAGCAGCACCAGGGCCATCAGCAGGAACGCCTCGCCGAGAACGGCTAGACCGACGTACAAACCGGCCGCGCGCTTTGCTTCCGCAGTTTCATCAAAAGCAACGAGACCATAGGCGGCGAGGCTTGCCACGGTGAAAAACAGGTAGAAGCCGGCCAGGTCGGCGACAAGGAAAGTGCCGATGTTGCCGACGAGCGTCATTAGCCACCAGACGGCAAAGCGCCCACCATTCGGCTTGTCACGCAAATAAATCCCGGCATAGGCGCCTGCGGTTGCCCACAGCAGCGCGCCGGCAGCGAGCAACATGGCACCGGGCGTATCGAGTGCGAACGTGAGCCCGAGTAGCGACGGCGGGAGAACAACGGTCGTGCCGTCAGCCACCAGCCACGCTGCGGCAAACGCTGGCAGTGGTGCGAGGACGAGCAGCGACGGCATGCGCTGTCTCGCCCATTTCCACAGGCAAGCCGCCAGCAGTGCGAGCGGCGTCGCCAGCGCTATGACCAGCAACGTCCCCTCATTCATGTCCACCCCCACCATGGTCGCGCACGCATCATTGCAGAGCCGTCATTTGCATCTCCGGTCGGCCAATCGCCAGGAAATCAGAAGGCTGCATCGGCACGAGGCCGAGAAAGACCGCGCAGAGCGCGACTGCCAGCACGAGAATCTCGCGATGCCGCGCTATTGGCGCGCGCAGCGTCAGCGCTGCATTTTTCTCGAGCGTCTTGCCAAGCACCATGAACACGTATCCGCCCGCAAGCAGGCCACCGACAAGCATGACCGCGGTCCACCACCACTGGCCTTCGATCACTGTCGCCGACAGGAGCATCCACTTCGCCACAAAGCCTCCGCTCGGCGGCACTCCCATCAGCGACAAGCCTGCCAGGCCGAAAGCAATAACGGTAATCGGAAGCGCGCGTGCGATGCCGGCAAGTTCAGCGATCCGGTCGTGTCCGAGTGCTTCCGCCATAAGACCGGCCGCCATGAACATCGCCGTCTTCGCAAAAGCGTGCGAGAACAACTGAAGCCACCCGCCTGTCCACGCGATACTCGCACCCAGTTCGTTTCCCGAGCCGCCGGCGGCGAGCGGAAATATGAAGAAAAGGTAGCCGATTTGCGCGATGGTCGAATAAGCAACGAGCAATTTCAGTCGCGCTTGACGCAGCGCGAGTACGCTTCCGAACAGAATTGCCCCCGATCCTAATGTCGCGAGCAATTGGGCGGCCGTAAACGTCAGAAGGCCGGGCATGGCATCGAACCAAATCCGGACGATCAGGATGAATGATCCCTTCACCACCAATGCCGACAGCACGGCGCTGCCCGGCGCGGGTGCGCCGGCATGCGCCGGCGGCAACCACAGATGCAACGGAAAAAGTGCCGTCTTCGCCAACAGCCCGACTGTCATGAGCGCCGCCGCTGTCCATGCCGCGGGCTCGGGCCGGACCCGATCGGCGAGCAGTGCAATGTCGAGCGTGCCGTAAGTGCCGTAAATCAGCGCAGTGCCAAGCAAATAAAGTACCGATCCGATCAGCGCGAAAAGCATATAGCGCAAAGCGGCTTTGATCGTTTCCTCGTAACCTTTCACGCATACGAGGGGCACGGCTGCAAAGGTCAGCAATTCCAGCGCGACATAAAGATTAAACAGGTCATCGCCCAGAGCCACAGCGTTCAGTCCGCTCCAGATACCCAACAGCAAGGTCCAGAATGCGTAAGACGACCGCGTGACGATCTTCCCGTTTTGCTGACCGAACTCGCCGCGCGCAAAAAGCCCGATGGCGAACACGATCACGGAAATCGTCAATACCATTGCCGCCGAAATGCCGTCCGCGCGCAGCGCAATGCCGAGGGGCGGTTGCCAATTGCCGACGATGTAGACAAGCAACTGTTCGCTTCGCAGCACCGCAGCAAAAATTGCGATCGCCACGCAGAGCCCTACGAGCAAAAGAGCCAGCGTTATGCGCTCGATATATTTTCCACCGAGCGCCAGCGACAGCAGGATGCCCACAACTGGCAAGACGATGGCCAAGACCAGCAGATATCCTTCTGCTGTTGTGGCATCGATAAACGTCGTCGCATCCGGCATCATCGAAGGGCCCCTTGCTTGCCGGACCCTTGAGGATCGTCAGAGGTGATGATGACCTCACCTGTTTCCTTGTTCAGCCGAACCAGCAGCGCGACAGCCAGAGCCGTTGCCGAAAACGCAACGACAATGCCGGTTATCACCAGCGCTTGCGGAACAGGATCGGCGCCAAGACCGGCCGCCGCGCCTCTGCGGGCAAAAACGCCGAACAGCAGAAACACACCGGATCCAAGAACGTTGAAGGCGAGAATTTTTCTCAGGACCTCGGGACGTGTGATGAGGCCGTATAACCCGAGCCCCACCAGCAAAGATCCACAATAGCCAAAAAGCGCGGCTGAATTCATTGTTGAGGCAGCCTTTCCGGCGGACCTGCCACCAACAAGGCAAGCGTGACACCGATTGACAGCGTCAGTGTCGCCTCAACGACGATGATCAACGGCTTGGAGATGCCGGGCGGATAGGCAAGGAACGAGTTGGCAAAAAAGAAGCCTGCAAGACCCACCACGAGAAAGGCCATCGGTCCGACAACCAGCAGCAGCCGTAGCCATCGTGCGTTGATCGAAGGTACATCTTGCAACCGTGCCATCATTGTCAGGAGCCACATGGCGGCGAGAATTGTACCGCCCTGGAAAGCCCCGCCCGGCTGGGTCGCGCCCGCCCAGAACATGTAGATGCCGATCATGATTCCGATCGGCGGTAGGATCTGATCCAGGAACACGAGAATTCGGCTAGGGCTTGCGTAAACGCGTAGTGCCGGCACCCCTCCCCACGCGCTATCCGAGGCCAGCGACCAAACGCCGACCAGAGCCAGCAGCAGGACAACTTTCTCCAGCAATGTATCGAGCGCGCGAAAAACGAAAAGAACGGCCGCCACCGGATTACCAAGACCGCTCTCCGCCAGATTCTCTTTAGCCACCGGCGCGAGAGTCGGCGCAATATCCGGCAAGGAAAAAACGACCGCAGCCAAACCAGCCGCTACGACCGCACAGAGCACGCCCGCCATTATTTTGAACGGAAAACTGACACTCGGGACTGCGCCCTTCGATCCCCGCAGCCGCGATGCAGCGCCCAGCAGCACAATGCTGGTCACGCCGCCACCGATTGCGGCCTCGGTTAACGCCACATCGACTGCGGAAAGAGCCACCCAGGCGATCGCAAGCAACATTCCGTAGACCATGAATACAACGATCGCCGTAAACGCGGTTCGAGCGACGATCGTCCAGGTCGCGATCGCTAAAAGCAGCCCTGCAAGCACGACTTCACAAGCGAAAACTAGGGTCATGTCTGGCGTCCTGAGCGCCGCGTCGCTTGCGCGATAAGTTGCGAAACGATTGCGCCTGACATTTGAACAAGCAGCCAGATGGCGATCAGCTTGAATGCGTCGAGCCGACTCGCGACTTGCGGCAAAAGGCCGAAGACGATCAGGCCGAGGCCTAGATTGTCGACCTTCGTCAGGGCATGAAGGCGCGTGAGCGTATCCGGAAAGCGGAGCAGCCCGATCGTTCCCGCCATGAAAAAGAATCCGCCGGCCGATACCAGCACAACGGTAATAATGTCGAGCGCGAGCCTCATCGGTCTTCAGTCGTACTTGTCGAGTCGCTCGACGAATCCGCCGCATCGCGCAGAAAAGCAACCGACACGAAGGTGGCGAGCAGGCCCAGCATCAGAGCGACATCCATGATCGGCGGGAGTTTCACGCCGACCGACAACAGGAGCAGCACTGCAACCCCACCAGATCCGATCAGTTGAACCGACAAAATACGATCGACATCTGCGGGTCCATAAAGGATTCGTGCCAGGCCAATCGCCACCATCAGCAGCACAAAGGCAGCCGCCGCGAGCAGAAAGTTATTGATCGTCACGATCGTATCCCATTATCTTCATCAACAACGCCTCCTCGCTCTGCAACTGCTCGACAACCGGCTGCGATTCGTCGAGACAATGAACGATGAGATTTCCTTTCTCATCGTTCCCGGACGGCAAGGTTCCCGGAAGCAGGCTTGTGACCGTGCAAAACGCGCTTTGCGCCGCGCTGGGCGGGATGTGCATCGGATAGATCACAAAGCCGGGCTGCAGTGGTAGTCGCGGATTAAGCGCTCGTAACGCGACATCGACGCCGGCGACAATCGACTGATACAGAAAGCCCGGCACAAACGTGCACAGCGCCGTAAAGCTAACCCGACGGGACGCCGGAGGCAGCAAATGCAAGCTCACCCAAGTCGCGATTATCGCGGCGAGCGCACCGACAATCAGGTCAACGGTCCCGGTCCCCGCAATGACGATCCAAAACGCAAGATAGCAGGCCACCCGCGTAAACGCGCTGCGCAGCATCTCGCCATATCCCTGTTACGTTGCCAGCCGTAATTGGAGACCGTGAGGCCGCCAAACCTGCAGAAATACCTCGGACTAGCGAGAAACCTAGTCTTGGGGATTTCCTGCCGTCTATTGGACCCAAGGCCTATGTGCTTTTCACCATCGTTTCACGGGACAAAGCTTCAGCCCGGATCGGCCGCCTTGTCTGAAAATATCGCAGGATCGCGAAACACGCGGCGGCCGCGGCGATGTGCTTCAAAGTATGTCCGCTTAAAATCGAACCGAAAGAATAGATCGCTCCATCGTAGAACTCGAACAATTTTGCGAGCGCATACAATGCTGCGGCAATGAGCCAATAGGATGTGCCGCTGAATTTCGGGGTGTAGAGAAGAAACAGCACGGGCACTGCGAAGCATGGAAAGAACTGTACCCAGCCATATAGCCGCAGATCGCCGGTCCATCGCCACAGCAAGAGACTGATGACGCCGATCGCGATCAACGGCCACAGAAGGACCGCTCCCGCTTTGGCGTCCAGTCTGTCTTCGATCGCGATTGCAAGTATGGCCATGAAGCCGATCGCCATCGGCAGTCTGTCCCAGAACAGCGTGCGGTCATTCGGATCAAGGTGATAGTAGCCCGAACCGAAACCGGTCATCAGGATTCCAAGGAAAAGCACCGCGATCGCCGGGTCTCGACGGCATTGCCATAACCCCGCCGCACCCACCGCGACGAACGGCAGATTGGATACGACATTCCAAAAGTGCGGGATGCCGAGGATCGTGCGCTGGTCGGCGAATTCGTGATAGTTCTGGCTCTGGGCTATCGGCGGTAGAAGCAACAGGCAGAGCATTGACGCAACCATCACGCTCACGAAGATGAATACGCGATTGCTAATCGGTCTGCTGGGCATCATTTGAGGACGATAGCAAAGGCGACGGTGAAAGTCCGCACTGGTCGCACTCTATCCGCATCAGCGTCGGGGATTCGGTAGCCCGGCTCGAATGCGTTCCGAAAAATCTGGTGCGTTGTCGGCCGCCTGCGCCACCGCATTGATCTGCGAGCGTCTTCGCAATTCTTCGAATGGAAGCGTCGTGTCGACCCGGCCCGAATGGTAGAGATAGCTGTCGATCAGACCGTTGAGCAGGTGACGAATGTCGAAGCGTCCGGTCCGCCCAGCGGCGTTCGCGTAACGGATGATGTTGATCGTGCAACTGTTGCTCAGCAGATGGTAGAACTCAGGTCGATCCGCGAGCTCGTTGATGCGCTCCAGGTAGACCACGAGCAGCCGCCGAATGTCGGCCGGAGGTGAGTTCAGGCGATAGAGATAGACCGTCTCCTTCCGATAGTTGGTGCGCACGCGCACAAGATCGCGTTCTTCGCCTACCACGTAAATCAGCTCGAACTGCTTGAAGAGAGAAGCAATCGGATTGAAGCCCTCACCCACTTCCGGTCGAGTCTCGATGGAGATGCTCAGCGGAGGAGCATTGTCGAAAATGAAACTCACGAACGTGTGTCCGACCATCCCTTCGCTCCAGTAGGACACGTAGAAATCAAGACCCGTCAGGTGGGACAACTGCACCTCACGGTCCTCATAGCGCACTGTGAAATCGCTCACGCTGCGATAATCGAAGTTGCGGACGCCTGTAATGCGCACGCGGTCCCCGTCGACGATGGCCCGCGGCATGACCGCAACTTCCGGCCGCCACGGTCGATCATGCGAGGGGGCAATGGAAATCCACCACGCGATCACACCGAGGCACAGGGCGAGGAAAATCAGCGATTTGCGTCGCACGCGTGAAATCCAGAGAACCCAGATTGCGACAGCGGCAAAGCAAACCGCCATGCCAAGACGCAGTCCGGGCCAAGGGAGATTCGAATAGTAAATTGCCAGCGCGCACCACGCGATCAGCAGAACCTGGCACAGGGTCCAGATTGCTTTGGCCAACCAGCCAAAACACTTGGACACGATGCTGCGGTTTGGCCTCAGTGCGCCTGCGTCTTGAACCAGATTCTGCACGAGTTTATGCGGTTGCTTTACGACTTTACGATCAGGTTCAGATATTTCTGCCACCACGCATCGCGCGAATGGGATGCCAATGCACCCGTTACAACAACGGCAGCAAGCAGAAATAGCGTGACCGCGGCGTAGGTCAGCCAATGACGCGAAGGACTGCGCGTTCGTTCTCGATCCGGCTCGGTCAACTCCAACCTCCTGGCCCAATCGTGGGCCAACAACCTAACCGCGATTCGCGGCGGGGTAAGATTGCCCCAAAGGCCAACGACACTTGGTCGACGCCATTCGATAACATAGCGGGCAACACTCCGTTGAGGAAACTCTGACGTGTTTGGCACACTGCAAAAAGCCTTCCGACCGTCGCCAAATGACAGCCTTTCTGCGTCATTTTCGCGTCTTGGATGGCTTGGTTTCTGGATGCAGGCCGCAGTGGGGGTCATTCCGCTGGCGCTCACGATTTACGCCCTCTTCTTTGGGCGAAACCCTGCAGCGGGAACGCGCGCGGGCTTCCCGTTGATCCAATACCTATCGCTTGCCGGCCTTTTGGTGCTCGTGTTCACCACGCTCTGGTCATACCGCTACACGCGGCTCGCCGCGCGTATCGCTGACCCGGGGCGCCGCCCCGACGAAGCCACGGTTCAGGGAACGGTGTGGACAGGCATCAAGGCGAGTACGGTCGGGATTCTGTTCTCGATGATCGTCATGTTTTTCGAAGTCGGACAGCTGCTGATTTACTTTCTTCGCGCACCCCAGGCAGGAATTCCGGTTGTTCAGACGACGAGCGGCGGTCCGGCGAGCTGGGTATCCGCAGCCGACATCGCCGGGCTTATGGCCCTCCTCCTCACAATGTTCGTCGAAGTTGCCGTCCTTGCCTTCAGTCTTTGGCTCTTGTACCGGACGACGACCCCTTCCGTTGAATTTCCTTATGCAAGCGGCAGGATCAGCGATCCCTGATCATGGTCTTGAGCGGAACAATCGATGCGATTTGTCTCTATCGCCATCTTCGCTTTCTGAGTTCCCGCCCATGAAGCACGACGGCGTCGTACGAATCTCGCTGCTGCTGATCGCGTCGATAGTTACTCTCGCCGCGCTTTACTATTCCCAGGCGATCATGGCTCCAGTGACGTTCGCGCTGTTTACAGTGGCCATTGCGTGGCCGCTGCAAAGTGCACTTCAGAAGCGAATTCCGAAATTGCTTGCACTTGTCGTCACGATCGTTGTGACCCTCGCCATCCTTGCAATTCTGATTTTTCTGGTGGTCTGGGGATTCGGACTGGTTTTCCAATGGGTCATCAACAATACCGACCGCATTCAGACGCTCTACGCACAGGCCACCGAATGGCTTGATAGTCACGGGGTCTCGGTCACCAATCTTGTGGCGGACAGCTACAATCCAGGATGGATCATTGGCGCGATCCGGGAGGTCGGCGGCAGGAGCTACGGCCTTGTATCCTTCGTAGTCATTGCCTTTGCTTTTATTGTGCTCGGGCTACTGGAAGTCGATCTTGCGCGAAGGAACGTCGAACACCTGAACAGCGCCTCACTCCGTCGATCGCTTCTCGTGGGCACCGCAGAGATTGCTGAGAAATTTCAGAAATACATGGTGGTGCGCACCACGATGAGCCTGCTGACGGGTGTCGTGGTGTGGAGTTTTGCTTTGGTCGCCGGCATCGAGCTCGCGACCGCGTGGGGCGTGATCGCCTTTGTCTTGAATTACATTCCGTTTCTCGGTCCGCTCATTGCGACAGTATTTCCAACGCTCTTCGTGCTCGTCCAAACCGGATCCTGGCAGGTCTGCTTTGCCGTGTTTGTGTGCCTGAACTTCATCCAGTTCGTCATCGGGAGTTATCTCGAGCCGCGGATTGCGGGCGCCGCCTTGTCCATGTCTCCGTTCATCGTCCTGCTTGCGGTGTTTTTTTGGAGCTTCCTCTGGGGCATTGCAGGCGCATTTATCGGCCTGCCAATCATGATCGCCATTTTGACGATCTGTGAGCAGCACAAATCAACCGAGTGGATTGCGTTGCTTCTCTCGGCGGGCGAAAGAAAGGCAGCCTGACCATCAGTTCAGGCGGGGCGAGCCTTGCAGACGTAGAATTTGTCTTTGCACCGGTCGCGGCAGACACGGTTTGACCGCTTGCTTTCATAAACGAGATTGCAGTGGCTATTGCACTTTCTGAGTTCCGCGTTGCATTGAGGGGCCGCAGCGAGTCCCACGGATTCCGTCGCAATGACGACCAGGAGTGCCAGCAACGACGCAAAACCAATCTGCGATAGCGTCATGCAAATCTCCCGACATTTACCTGCAGTGCGATACATCCGTTAAGGCGCTGGCGGCGCCAACGGTGTGACCAACGAACGAGCGCTTGCGACTGTGCGTTCATATTAAGATTGGCCTTTGACGGCGAGATATTGGACCTCAGTCCAATGCAACAGATGTCCCGCCGGCAATATGATTGCGCGATCTACATGTCCTCCGTTGCTCTGCCGCTCGAAGCCGGAGCAACCTGACCGAGGAGACCATCATGTTGCGCAAACTCTTGCTTGTGACCGTTGCCGTAGCTTCGCTCAGCGCCGTCAGTCTGGCACCTACCCCGGCTTCTGCCTGGCACGGAGGTTGGCGCGGTGGATGGGGTTGGGGCGGCGGATGGGGTGGCGGATGGGGTCCAGGTTGGGGTGGCGGATGGGGCCCAGGTTGGCGCGCGGCATGGGGGCCCGGCTGGGGTCCTGGTTGGGGATGGCGTCGCGCGGGTTGGGGTTGGGGCGGACCGCGCTATGTCGTGGCGCCTGGATTTTACGGCGGAGGTTGTGTCGTTCGCCGTCTTGTCCCGGGCCCGTGGGGTCCGCGCTGGATCTTGGTCAATCGTTGCTGGTGATAGGCCAGCGCCTTATTCGCGTGCGACAGACTTAACGTCGGCCGAACCGCCGGCTTACGGGATCGGCCGACGAACCTCCGAGGCTATCGCAGGGATATCTGCAATCCGTTCAGCTCAACTGATGGCTTGACGCCCTGACGGCCACGCAATTCCAAGACGACTCCTTGCCAATTCCGCAGCCGGAACGTTCCCGGTCGTCCGGTCTCGGTGATCGCCGAGTAAATTCCATGGATATTTGCCGCGGTACGCATGTTGTAGGCACGGCCAACCAAATCCACGCGCGCCGCGCCAAAGGGTCCGGCGCTCACACCGCCTACACGCAGCGGATAGCGCTCGCCCAATAGGCGCAAGGTGCCGCTGCCGCCGCCGACAACGAATTGAGCTCGGGTGATCGTAATACGGACCGAACCAGTCGCCGCACTCGCTTCCAGCGGCATCCAGGCAAGCATTGCCGAGAGCGCCAGCGTCGCCGAACTCAATTTCATCGCGCGTTTCAAGACACGCATCGTTCGGTCAATACCATGAATTAAACGAGTTTGGCGCGAAGGCGCTTGAACTCGTCGTCGGAAATTGATCCTGACTTCCGTAGCTGGTCCAGCTTGGTGATTTCATCTGCCGCGCTGAAACCGACAACGCGGCGCAGCTCATCGCGCGCCTGCTGCGCTTGCTGGACGTTACGCTCTGCCATCCCCCTTCCCTGAGTAATCAAATAGGCGAGGACGCCGAGATAGGAAAACAGGACAAGTCCGATCACCCATAGCGCCTTGCCCCAGCCGGAGATGTCGTGACGCCTGACCAGATCACCGAAGATCACAACAAGCAGCCAGAACCAGACGACAAATGCAAAGATGGCGATCACGTTCATCAAAAAGTTCGAATAGGTATACCCGCCGTCAAAGAACATCCCGATCTCCCTGTTCCATAGATCTCCGGACAGACTTTTGACTCAATGCGACCGCCAGTCGAATTGGACCAAGGGCCAATGCCCCCCAAAAGTCCCCATCGCAAGCTTGAATTGTTGCGCCAGATACGCGCTCGCGGTCAAAAACCGTGGGAAAACGGCGTCGGGACGTGCCCACCCCCGATGGCCGATGTATCTGTTTGCATGGCCCGAAACGTGACAGAAAGACCTGACGAATGAAGCGCCGCGCCAATCTCACGCGGGAACAGGCCGAAGGGCTGGCGATTCAGGCCCTCGCCTTCATCGCAGGGGACAGCGAAAGGCTTGGCCGGTTTCTGGCCGTCACCGGCATCGGGCCTGCCGAGATTCGCACTTCTGCACGTGAACCAGGCTTTTTGATTGGCGTACTCGACTATATGGCCTCCGACGAGCAGCTGATCGGCGCCTTTGCCGGTGAAGCGGGTATCGACCCCTCCGACATTGAAAGAGGTCGCGCGGTTCTCGGCGGCGACACGTGGGAGCGCGAGGTGCCATGATTTTCTGTCGGGATTGCCTCGCCGACACCGACGATCACGCGACGCGCTGTCCCGCCTGTCGGTCGCCGCGACTGGTACGCCATCCTGAGGCAGCCTCGCTCAGCATTGCACACGTCGATTGCGACGCATTCTACGCCACCATCGAAAAGCGTGATGACCCGACGCTTGCCGACAAGCCTGTCGTCGTCGGCGGCGGTAAGCGTGGTGTGGTCGCCGCCGCATGCTATGTGGCCCGCACTTACGGCATTCGTTCGGCAATGCCGATGTTCGAAGCCAAGCGACGCTGTCCCGATGCCGTGGTGGTCAAGCCAAACATGGCGAAATACGTTCAAGTCGGGCGTGAGGTCCGCAAGGCCATGTTCGACCTCACGCCACTGGTCGAACCGCTGTCGATCGACGAGGCATTCCTCGATCTGACCGGTACCGAGCGATTGCACGGCATGTGCCCTGCAAAGGTGCTGGCGCGGTTTGCCGCCAACGTCGAGCGCGAACTCGGCATCACGGTATCCATAGGCCTGTCCGCCAACAAATTCCTCGCAAAGGTTGCCTCTGATCTCGACAAACCCCGCGGCTTCGCCGTTCTGGGGCAGGCTGAGGCCCCAGCGTTCCTCGCGGAGAAACCGGTTGGCTTCATCTACGGTGTCGGTGCGGTGAGCGCGGCGAAGCTCGCGGCTGACGGCTTCCGCACGATCGCCGACCTGCAACGTGCTGATGAGCGCGATTTGATGCGACGGTATGGCGAGGAAGGCGCGCGGTTGTGGCGCCTCGCCCGCGGGACAGACCAGCGCACCGTCGATCCTGAACGCGACACGAAAAGCGTTTCGGCTGAAACTACCTTCGAACGCGACATCGGGGAGTTTCGGCCGCTCGAGCAATATTTGTGGGAACTGACCGAACGCGTCTCAAGCAAACTCAAGGCCAATGCCCTCGCCGGCTCGACCGTGACGCTGAAACTCAAAAGCGCCGACTTCAAGATCCGCACAAGGGCGCGCGCCCTCGGTGCTCCGACCCAACTCGCCTCGCGCATTTTTGCCGCAGGCCGCGACCTGCTCACGCACGAAGTCGGCTCGACCCGTTTTCGCCTGATCGGGATTGGCGTCAGCAACCTCGAAGATGCGGATGGCGACGATCTGGCGGATCTCCTGGATCGCCGTGCGGCGGACGCCGAGCACGCGGTCGACCGGCTCAGGTCGAAATTCGGGCGAAACGCCGTGGTGAAAGGTCTAAGTCTGGAAGACGACTAGGCGGTCAAGGACACGGCTTCCCGTCTTTCAAATCCAACGACGTCATCTCACCTTTGATCGTAAAATCGGTGTAGTCGAGGATAAGCGCACGCGAGACGCCATTTTCGTAAAGTTCAAAGCCAATCGAATAGACGGGCGTTTGCTCGCCTCCCTGCTCCGCCTTCTCATCCAGTTTATCAAAATAACTGATTGTAACTGGCCAGCGCATGAGATTGGCCATGGCAGGCACTTTTGCGCTTGCATCGTCCGGTGCCTTATCGCCCGGCGGAATCGGGCGACCGATTACGGTCAATGTATTGTAGAGCTTCTCGCCGGTTTCCGAGCCATCATAGACCGGAAGCTCAAGCAGGGACTTGCCGGCACGCGCAGCGGCAATTATTCGCCGCATGTGTTCCGTAGGAAACACGGCCCCGCTCGGGACGTTGAAATTCTTCTGTGTGGGCTTGCTCAGACTGACGGCCACCGTTTTCGCATTGCGCTCGGCCTGGCCATCGACAACGTCCGTGCGGCGTTCGTTGAACAGGTTTTCCGAGCTGAACCGAAATTTCTTGGCGTCACCATCTTCCCAAGTGGTCGAGCGAAGATCGCTAAGAGCAGCCTTGCCTTCTCCGGAATCTATCTCGGACACCTGGCGAAACTTCAGCTCAAAGCCATCGCAGGCGTTGCCGGAAAAATCATAAAGAATGCGCCCACGGATCGCCTCGATCCCGCGACTGCTGTGCGACTTGTACAACGTGAGATCGTAAATCGCCCGGTGCGGTGTAAGTAATACGCTATCAGCGGGCGGTGCCGCCGCCGGACGATCGGTGGTCGCGGCAGTGACGGTCATCGTCAGAATGACGAAAGAAAGGAGCCTGGCGTTCAAAGGGGCATTCATGATTTGCGGCCTCACTCGCGATCCGGCGGCTGTATGCGGGCCCAGAAGGCTGCAGGATCTAGGCAGGATAGAGGCCGCCGGAGATTCCGGCAACCGCGCGCATGGCATGACTTGCGCGGCGGCGCGCCATCGGCCCAGAATCGTACCCATGATAGACGTGGTGGAGGTTCAGAATGACCGGAACGATTGAAAAGAAGCTCGCGAGTATCGGTGTTACCCTGCCGACGCCCGCGAGCCCCGTTGCCAACTACGTACCATTCGTGCGTAGCGCCAACATGCTCGTGGTATCCGGCCAGATCTGCTTTGGCGGGGACGGCAAACTCGTCGCTAAAGGCCAGCTCGGCGGTGCCGTCTCAATCGAGGATGGACAGAAAGCGGCACGTGCCTGTGCAATCAACCTTTTGGCACAATTGAAGGCAGCCTTGGGGGATCTCGACAAGGTCGCCCGGGTCGTACGATTGGGGGGATTCATCAACTCAGCCACCGGCTTCGTTGACGGCCCCAAAGTAATGAACGGCGCCTCCGACCTTATGGTCGAGGTTTTCGGCGACAAAGGCCGGCACGCGCGTACAACTGTCGGAGTCTCCGCCCTTCCCGGGGACGCCGCGGTCGAAGTCGAAGGTATTTTTGAAGTCGCCAGCACCTGACATGGGCGGCACAGACTGGCTTGCACACCCGATCGCACACCGTGGTCTTCACGATGCCTCGGCCGCCGTGATCGAGAACACGGCGGCGGCTTTCTCTGCGGCGGTGGCAGCCGGATATGGTATCGAGACGGATCTCCAAATCAGCGCCGACGGCGAGGCCATGGTGCATCACGACGATGCGCTCGGCCGACTTACCGAGGGTAGCGGCGCTCTCGCCGAGATGAGCGCGGCTCAGATCCAGGCTGTACGCTATAAGGCCGGAGGTGGACGCATCCTCACGTTGCGCGAATTATGCGATCTCGTGGGAGGGCGCGTCACGCTGTTGCTAGAGCTGAAAAGCCATTTTGACGGCAGTCCGCGCCTGGTTGAGCGCACGATTGAAGTGCTCAGAGGTTATGCGGGACCGGTCGCGGTGATGTCCTTTGATCCGGATTTGATCGAGGCCGCACGGCATGCAGCACCTACTTTAAGACGCGGGATCGTTGGCGAACGGAACTATTCCGATCCTGAATGGAACAAACTGCCTCACCTGCGGAGACAGAATATGGCGTGGCTGCTGCATGCGCCGCGCTCGCGTCCGCAGTTCATTGCATATTCCGTCAGAGATTTGCCGGCGCTGGCGCCGCTAGTTGCCCGTGGAATATTTGGACTGCCCTTACTGACCTGGACTGTGCGGAGCGAAGATGATCGAAAGCGCGCCTCGCGCTGGGCCGACCAGATCATATTTGAAGGGTGGAGGCCGTAAGGTTGCTGTCGGGAACCGGGGCTCAACTCAGGTTGTTTTCCTGCGCGAAAGAGACCGGAGGAGCCGATGAATTGGAAAGTGGTTTTAACGGCGGCGACGATTGCTCTCGGTCTCGACCTAGACGAACAGTTCATCGTTCAGACGGCTGTTGCTGCTGACACCGCCACGCTGTCAGCCGCTACCAGAAAGAAAACAGCCGCCAAACGCCAGCGCGAGCCGAGCCAAGTCGCGTGCACCGAGCTTGGATGCCATCCCATCCCACCCGGTTGCCACCCCCAAATGGGCTACAATTGGGATGGAATCCCGACAGGTTTCGATATTGTCGTCTGTCCGCCCCCGCGAATCCGCTAAAGTCTGGGGTGAATTTCCGACGAATTCGGGGGTAAAATCGAGGAAGGACGTCCTGCCCGATGACCAACCTCGAAGTTCGCATCCGAATTGCCCAGTCACTCGCCGAGGTTCGTGCCGGGGCATGGAACAATTGCGCGGGCTATGCGTCCGGACTCCCAGTTAAAGCAGTACATGAAGTTGAATCCACAGGTGTGGATAACTCGTCCACTGAATTATCTACACGAGGGCAAGGAAATAACCCTTTTACCTCGCACGAGTTTTTGTCTTCGCTCGAGGAGTCCGGCTCGGTCGGCGCGAGAACCGGATGGCAGCCGCGGCACCTCCTTGCTGAGGACACGAACGGGGGGCTTCTGGGTGCAGCGCCCTGCTACGTGAAGGGCCACTCCCGTGGCGAATATGTTTTCGACCATGGCTGGGCCGAGGCCTTTGAGCGTGCCGGCGGCGACTACTATCCAAAACTGCAAATCGCGGTTCCATTTACACCGGTGACCGGGCCCCGCCTGTTTGCTGCCGCCGGCCCGCTGGCCGACCCCGTCCGAGGAGCCCTCGCCGACGCGCTCATGGAAATAACCAGGGCGAGCGAACTGTCTTCGGCGCATGTCACGTTTCTGACCGAGCAGGAATGGCGCTTGCTCGGCAAACGGGGTTTTTTGCAGCGCACGGACCAGCAGTTTCATTGGCAAAATGCGAACTACACAAGTTTCGACGATTTCCTGAACCGTCTCGCGTCACGCAAACGCAAGACCATCAAGCGCGAGCGCAAGGAAGCGTTGAGCGCTGGAATTGAAGTCTCTTGGTTGACCGGCTCCGAACTAACCGAAGCGGTGTGGGACGCCTTCTTCTCGTTCTATATGGAAACCGGCTCACGCAAATGGGGACGGCCTTACCTGACGCGCGATTTCTTTTCCGTAGTCGGTCAGAAAATGAGCGACCGCATTCTGCTTGTGATGGCGCGGCGGGCCGGCCGCTGGATCGCGGGCGCCATCAATTTCATCGGCGCGGATACCCTGTTTGGCCGTAACTGGGGTGCCACTGAGCACCACCCGTTTTTGCACTTCGAGCTCTGCTATTACCAAGCCATCGACTATGCCATCGCGAAGGGACTGAAGGGGGTCGAGGCTGGCGCCCAAGGCGAGCATAAACTTGCCCGCGGATACCTACCTCACATGACTTATTCCGCGCATTTCATTGCCAATCCGGGCTTGCGTCAGGCGGTCGCCGACTACTTGGCGCGCGAACGCGCTTACGTCCAGGCAGCAGCCAGGGAGCTTGCGGCGGGGGCGCCATTCCGCAAGGATTTGGTCGAACAGGACTAGGCGTGGCCAGCTGCGATCTTCAGTCAGGTCACATGCGGGTTGAAACCGATCGGGGGAGCCGATGCCGAGCTACGATCCAAACAACATCTTTGCCAAGATCCTGCGTGGCGATCTGCCCTGCTACAAAGTCTATGAGAACGACAAGGTTCTCGCCTTCCTCGATATCATGCCCCGTTCGCCCGGACACACGCTGGTGCTTCCAAAGGCCCCTGCCCGCAATATTCTCGACATCGGCGCCGACGACCTTGCACATGTAGTCACCACCGCGCAAAGGGTGGCGAAGGCAGCGATGAAGGCTTTCTCCGCCGACGGCATCACCATCCAGCAGTTCAACGAGGGCGCCGGCGGCCAGGTCGTTTTTCATTTGCACGTTCATGTCATTCCTCGCAAGGCCGGTGCCACGATGAAACCGCCGGCAAGCGAAAAGGAAAAGCCCGACGTGCTGGCCGAGCATGCGAAGAAGCTCGCCGCAGCCATCGAAACAGCGTGAACTAGCGTCCGAACACGAACCCACCGAGCAAAAGCATTGCCTCGCCGACGAGAACGCCGGCAAACACCGACCGTTTGATGCAGACGAAAGCAAGGAAACCGCATGCCGCCGCGGCTATGCGTATGGCGAGCGGAATGTTGTCGAGTGTACCGCTTGGAAAGAGGATCAGCTTGGCGATGACCGCTGCAAGAATTGCTGTTGCCACCGCGCGCGACCAGACAACGATTTCCGAATCTTCATTGAGCCCGCGTCCCAGCACCAATCCAAGCGCACGCCAGATTTCGTTCGGCAGGAACCCAACCAGGATAAGCACCAGATAAGGTGACAGTTCGCCGGTGGTCATTCGGCCGCCTCCCGCAAACGGTGAACGGCATAAGCAGCCGTGCCGCCGACGACACCCGTCCACATGATGTCCAGACCGACATCGAGGAGCGAAAGAGCCGGCCCAAGCAGGAGGCCGAACATAAGCGCCAACCGGTCCACGAGCATCTGCGCGTTACGCGCGGTTGACATCAGAAACGACATTGGCGTGAGGAACAGGAGAGCACCGGCAAGGAGCGGCGGCAATCCGGCGGCGAGATAGTAGCCAACGAACCCGCAGCTCGTAGCGGCTGTCATGAAGCCGACCGACAACCCGTTACAGAAGGCGATGCGATATTCGCGCGGCTGCGCGGGTAACAAGCGCAATGACTCAACCCACATGCTCACGGACGTGAAATGCGTGGGCAACAGCAGATCACGCAGGCGCGTGTCAGGTCGACGAATGAGCGGCAGCAACGCGATGACCATTGGCAGCAACCGGATGGCACTCAGGCTGACAGCAAGCGCCGCTTCGAACAGTGCGGAACCTGCGCCGAGCGCAGAAATCAAAATCACCTGGGCGGGCGCCGCCCATACCAATATGGACGACAGTGCAAGCCACCATGATGAAAAGCCAAAATCATGAGCCAGCGCGCCAATGCCGATATATGTGCCGCCAATTACCGGGAAGAATACCGATGTCGTCGAAGATCTTATCCCGCCGAAAAATGCGGTCGTTGTGGATGGAAAAGTGCGGGGCCCGGACATGGCGGATCACCTGTCTCATGGCACCGGCACATCCGCAACCGTCGGCGATCACATACGCTGTCTGCAAAACAAGAAGGCCGGGCGCCAGCCCGGCCTTCCTTTTATTCGATTGAAATCTAGACTTTCGCCAACGGCACCTTCGGCACCGACCCGCGTTTTGCCTTAGGCCGCGGCGAAGGGCGTCGCTTCGGCTTCGGCCGCACCGCCGGAAGCTTTTCCGGCTTCGGCGTAACCGGCCCATCGAGGAACTGGAAGCCGAGCTTGTCGCGCCCCTGCTCGTCTTTGTCGACGACTACGCGCACATGGCCGCCGCCCTTGAGATGGCCGAACAACACTTCGTCCGCCAAGGGTTTCTTGATGTGCTCCTGGATCACACGAGCCATGGGCCGAGCACCCATGAGTTCATCATAACCGTTCGCGATCAGCCAGCGGCTGGCCTCTTCCGAGAGCTCGATGGTGACATTGCGGTCGCCAAGCTGCGCCTCGAGCTGGAGCACGAATTTCTCCACCACTTTGGCGATGATCTCCTGCGAGAGATGCGCGAAGGTGATCGTGGCATCGAGCCGGTTGCGGAATTCCGGCGCAAACATCTTGCTGATGGCTTCCTGATCGTCCCCTTCCCGCTTGGTGCGGGTGAAGCCATAGGCCTGCCTGGCGAGATCCGACGCACCCGCGTTTGTCGTCATGATCAATATGACGTTGCGGAAATCGACCTGCTTGCCGTTGTGGTCGGTGAGCTTGCCATGGTCCATGACCTGCAGCAGCACGTTGAAAAGATCCGGGTGTGCCTTCTCGATTTCATCGAGCAGCAGCACGCAGTGCGGATGCTGATCGACGCCATCGGTGAGCAGGCCGCCCTGGTCGAAACCGACATAGCCTGGAGGCGCGCCGATCAAGCGCGAAACGGTGTGCCGTTCCATGTATTCCGACATGTCGAAGCGGATGAGCTCGACACCGAGTGACGCGGCAAGCTGTTTTGCGACTTCAGTCTTTCCGACGCCGGTGGGACCCGAGAAGAGATAGCATCCAATCGGCTTCTCGGGTTCGCGCAGGCCGGCGCGCGCGAGCTTGATCGATGCCGAAAGCGCCTCGATCGCCTTGTCCTGGCCGTAAACGACGGTCTTCAGGGTCTGCTCGAGATGCCGGAGCACCTCGGCATCGTCCTTCGACACCGTCTTCGGCGGGATCCGTGCCATTGTCGAGATTGTCGTCTCGATTTCCTTGAGGCCGATCGTCTTCTTGCGACGGCTTTCGGGCAGGAGCATTTGTGCCGCACCGGATTCATCGATCACGTCGATCGCCTTGTCCGGCAGCTTGCGGTCATGGATATAGCGCGACGACAATTCCACCGCGGCTTTGATGGCCTCGTTCGTGTATTTGAGCTTGTGATATTCCTCGAAATACGGCTTAAGCCCTTTCAGAATTTCGATCGCATCCGTGACCGAGGGTTCGTTCACGTCGATCTTCTGGAAGCGGCGCACCAGCGCACGATCTTTCTCAAAGTACTGCCGATATTCCTTGTACGTGGTCGAACCGATGCAGCGGATCGTGCCCGATGCAAGGGCCGGCTTGAGCAGATTGGACGCATCCATCGCTCCGCCGGAGGTAGCGCCCGCGCCGATCACCGTGTGAATCTCATCGATGAACATGATTGCGCCGGGATACGCCTCGATTTCCTTGATGACCTGCTTGAGACGTTCCTCGAAGTCGCCGCGATATCGCGTGCCGGCGAGCAGCGTGCCCATGTCGAGCGCGAATACTGTTGCGCCCTTGAGCACGTCCGGGACTTCCCCATGAATGATCCGACGCGCGAGGCCTTCGGCGATCGCGGTTTTTCCGACACCAGCCTCGCCGACGAACAGCGGATTGTTCTTCTGCCTGCGGCAAAGCACCTGAATGGTGCGATTGATTTCGGAATCGCGTCCGATGAGCGGGTCGATTTTGCCGTCCTTCGCCTTCTTGTTCAGATTGACGCAATAGGCCTCGAGTGCATCGCCCTTTTTCTTCGGTTCGTCACCACCCTTGGTGTCGGCTTCCTCCTCGACGCCTCGCACGGGGCGCGATTTCAGACAGGCCGGGTCGCTTGGCGATACCATGGCTGATGTAGTTCACCGCGTCGTAACGCGTCATGTCCTGCTCTTGCAGGAAATAAGCGGCATGACTTTCGCGCTCGGCAAAGATCGCCACCAACACATTTGCACCGGTGACTTCCTCGCGTCCTGAGGATTGGACGTGAATGACTGCGCGCTGAATCACGCGCTGGAAGCCAGCGGTCGGCTTGGAATCCTCAGCACCATCGGTGATCAGATTTTCCAGCTCGGATTTAAGATAAGCCGTCAGGCTGCGTCGGAGCTTGTCCAGATCGACATTACACGCCCGCATCACCGCCGAAGCGTCCTGATCGTCGATCAGCGCCAGCAGGAGATGTTCAAGCGTTGCGTACTCGTGATGCCGTTCGTTGGCAATTGCTAGTGCGCGGTGAAGCGATTGTTCGAGACTTCGGGAGAATGTTGGCATTCAAACTTTCCAGTTCATCTCGCGTTTACTCCCCCGACTCACTTTTTTTCCATCACGCATTGCAAAGGATGCTGATGTTTTCGCGCAAAGTCCATCACCTGCGTGACTTTCGTTTCCGCTACCTCGTAAGTATAGATCCCGCATTCGCCTATTCCGTGGTGATGCACATGCAACATAATTCTTGTGGCGGCTTCGTGATCCTTGCCGAAGAACCGCTCCAGGACATGCACAACGAATTCCATGGGCGTGTAGTCATCGTTGAGGATAAGCACACGGTATACGTTTGGCCGCTTGGTCTGCGGTTTGGTCTTTGTAATGACCCCTGTCGCAGGCCCGCCTTGATCATTCCGGCGCTTGCGGTCGTCATCAGCCATCCGCGACACATCGGCCCACCTCGAGGCGGTCAGATTCTGACGGGTCTTGCGGGCTAAGAGCGTCATGGTTGGGCCGCGGCAAACTACGTTCCTGGAGGTTGCACCGTGGCCCCGCCGGTGCGTGGCCAAGCACCATAATACTGACCCGAGTACAGTCTTTCCAAGTCAGCAATTCGCTTGACGCTGCCCCGTTCCGGGACAAGAACCAAATCCTTCCCGATTTCTCGCGAGAAAACGCAGATAATTATTGCTTAAACGAACGCAACCCGTTTGCGGGCAAATTGACGCGACTTTCCCCCAAATTCGCCCCGTCCTTCTCACGCTTTTTCAAGGGGGGTACCCCCATATGGAGGAACTTTACAGGTAGGTCGTTTCAACAACCGTTGGGTGAGCCGCATGTTGACCCGTTTCCTCAAGAACGCCCGGGGCGGTGTAGCCCCACTGATGGCGGTCGTCGCTGTGCCCGTCATGGGAGCAGTCGGCATGGCCGTCGACTACTCGCGGGTGAACGCCGCCCGCACAGCCTTCCAGGTTGCCCTGGATTCCACGGCACTGATGATGTCCAAAGATGCGGCGACCAAAACGGACGCCGAACGCCAGACGGAAGCCACAAAAACCTTCGGCGCCCTCTTCAATCGGCCCGAAGTCACTGACGCCGCTGTCACACCCGTTTTCACCACGGCTGGCGGGTCGAAACTGACCCTGAACGGCACCGCAGTCGTCCACACAAATTTCCTCGGTGTCATCGGCATCAGTGAGGTCAACATCAATGCGATGTCGGTCTCGACCTGGGGCAATACGCGCCTTCGTGTTGCGCTGGTGCTCGACAACACCGGGTCTATGGCAAGCGACGAAAAGATGGATGCGTTGAAGACCGCGTCCCACAATCTGCTCTCGCAACTCCAGAGCGCTGCCATCCATCCTGAAGACGTCTATGTCTCAATCGTCCCCTTCAGCAAGGACGTGAATTTCGGCGCCGATAACTTTGCTGCGAACTGGCTGCGCTGGGACCTGTGGGATGCTGTCAACGGCACTTGCAGCAACAACAGCTACCACAAGCAAAGCACCTGCCTTTCGCACAACAAGATCTGGACGCCAGCCGCGCACAGCACGTGGAACGGCTGCGTGACCGACCGCGATCAGAACTATGACACCAGAAACGATGCACCCGTCGCCGGCGCTACTTTGTATCCGACCGAGCAATATTCATCCTGCTCGGCATCATTGATGGGCCTGTCCAATGACTGGACCAAGCTGAACGCGAAAATCGACGCGATGACGCCGGTCGGCAATACCAACCAAGCGATCGGCCTGCAGGTCGGATGGCAGACCTTGACGGCCTCGCCGTTCACGGTGCCGGCGGTCGATCCGGACTACAAGTATCAGACCGTCATTATTCTGCTGACCGACGGTCTGAACACCGAGGATCGTTGGTATACAAGCCAGTCCTCGATCGATACGCGCCAACAGAAGACCTGCAACAACATAAAGGCCGCAAACATCACCCTGTACACGGTGCAGGTGAACACCGGCGGCGATGCGACTTCCACGATGTTGCAGAGCTGCGCAAGCGACGGAAGCAAGTTCTTCCTGCTGACGACCGCAGGCCAGATCGTCACGACTTTCGGCCAGATCGGCACCTCGCTCTCCAAGCTGCGCCTCGCGATGTAGCCACTCCCCTGCCGCGGCGCAGGATCCGGGACAACCGGGCCTGCGCCGCGGTTTTGATTCCGCCGGGCATGTTTCCGGGGTTCGAACCAACCGTGTGTTAACGACGGCTCAGAAGAATATTCGGCATTTGCTCGATCAGGCACAATCGGCGTTTACCATCGAAGTCGTTGAGCGAATTCGCACAAACCCAAATGCAGGCCTAAAAGCCTTACCGCGACCAACGAATTCGGCCCACACTTATATACCCCCCCTTTAGTACCGGACTTTATGAAGGCAGCCGGGTTCAACCAGTTCTCGGTGCGTAGCCATGATGTTCGCCCTGAAAAAGCTTTGCCGGACAGTGTCCGCATTTTGCGCCGCTCGCGGCGGCAACGTTGCCATTACTTTTGCCATCGCCACCCTGCCGATCCTCGGCTTCGTCGGAGCGGCGGTTGACTACAGCCGCGCCAACTCGGTCAAGGCGGCCATGCAGACGGCGCTCGATTTAACCGCGCTGATGCTGTCGAAAGAAGCGGCCACCGACACCGACGATCAATTGAAGGCGAACGCGTTCAAGTATTTCACGTCGCTGTTCGTGCGGCCGGAAGCCAAGGACATCACGATCAACGTCGCCTATACAACGGAAGGCGGCTCCAAGATCGTGATCAACGCCACGGCAGCGATGCCAGCCGACTTCACCAAGCTCCTCGGCTACGACAACTTCACCATTCTTGCGTCCTCCACCGCCAAATGGGGTACGAGGCGTCTGCGCGTAGCGCTCGTGCTCGACAATACGGGATCGATGGCCGACGACGGCAAGATGGCGGCTTTGAAGACCGCGACCCAGGGTCTACTTACCCAGCTCCAGGGCGCCGTGAATATTGCAGGCGACGTCTACGTCTCGATCATTCCGTTCGTGAAGGACGTGAACCTTGGCGGCGCGAACTGGAATTCGGATTGGATCTACTGGGGCAGCCTCGCTCAGGACCCGAGCCAAACCGACAACACCTCGTGGGAAGCTCTCAACGGCGTCTGCAGCAACACCACGTATAACAACAACCGAAACAACTGCTTCACCCGCGGCGGCACCTGCAGCAATAACAGCTTCACGCGGCAGAGCACCTGCACCACAAACGGTACCTGCAGCGTCGGCAGCGCCACATCGCAGAGCACCTGCAACGCGCGCGGCACGTGCACTATCTCGGGCAACACGACGCAAAGCTCGTGCACTTCTGCCGGAACTTGCAGCCTTACGAGCTACACGACCCAGAGCACGTGCCAAAATGCCGGAACGTGCTCTATTTCGGGCAAGACTTCGCAGAGTAGTTGTCAGAGCGCGCACAAGTGTTCTGTAGGTACCTGGAGCCCCCAAAGCACATGCCAAAGCCATGGCGGCACTTGGCAGGCCGGTGTCTGGACCCCAACTCCTGGCACCTGGACGGCTGGAGTTTGGACACCCGCCACTTTCACGGCGTACATCTGGACGCCTGGTACCTGGACGCCCGCCGCACACAATACGTGGAACGGCTGCGTCGTGGACCGCGGCTATCCATTGGCACCGAGCACTCTGGATGGCCTGAGCGGTCCCGACACTACCTACAACTTCGACACCACTGCCGACCCGCCGGATCCGGTCACGCCGCGCTACTCCTCGCTCTATGCGGCCGAGCAGTACGGCTCCTGCCCGCAGGGCGTGAAGGCGCTCAGCTACGACTGGACCGGGATGAATACGCTGGTCAACAACATGTCGCCTGCGGGTAACACCAACCAGGCTATCGGCCTGCAGATCGGCTGGTTGTCGCTCGTCGGCGGCGGCCCATTCCCCGTTGTGCCGAAAGATCCGCTGTACCAGTACACCGACGTGATAATTCTGCTGACGGACGGCTTGAACACGCAAAACCGCTGGAGCAGCACGCAAACCGATATCGATGATCGCGAGGCGATAACCTGCGCCAACATCAAGCAGGCCAGCGTCGACTTGTATACGATCCAGGTGAACACCGGTGGCGACCCGACATCGACCCTGCTGCAGAATTGTGCAAGCAGCACCGACAAGTTCTACCTGTTGACGTCGGCGGACCAGATGACCGCGACCTTCAACACGATCGGTACCAATCTGACCAAGCTGCGCGTCGCTCAATAGTCGCCGCACAACTGCTGGCAAACAAAAAGCCCGGCTCACATGAGCCGGGCTTTGCATTCCAGAACGCTTAAGCAACTATACGCTGACAACGCTTACGCGACGCGACTTACTTCGCCTTCGCCAGAAGCGTTTCGAACGGCTTGTAGGTCTCCTTGGCGAGGTCGGCGTAGAGTTCGCCGATCTTGGAGGCCTTCGCCACAAACCCCTCATAGGCAGTTTTGGCGTATTCGGTCTGTACCTCGATCGCCTTGTCGAGTGACTTGACGCCGAACAGCTTCTCGAGAGCCGCCGTGCCGTCCTCGAAAGCCTTCTTCGAGTAATCCGCAACTTCGACCGCAATCGCCTGGGTGCTCTTCGAGATCGCTCCCATGGCTTTCAGCGTGACATCGACGTTGTCTTTGCTGACCTGCTGGAGGTCTTCAAAATTCTTGACCATGTCGTCCTTTCCCGGCCCGCCACCGCGGCGCCTCTGCTAAACATTGGGCCCGGTTTGCGCCGGGACTGGAAAGGGGTTATACTGCACTGCACAATAAAGTCAAGGAAAATATTGCACTGCAAAAACTTGTGCAAACTCAGGGGATTGACTTAACAATTTGTAAACCGCGTTCTCCTAACGTCGTAAATTATGCCAAAGCTGCCGCGCTACAAAATGGCCACGATGGCAGCCTAGGGACGGCCCAGGGACGTCAGCGTAATAAGAGTGGGGAGAAGTGCGCATGCTGCGTGGGGAGACTTTTGGCAGTCGCAGCCTGCGTTGGGGTGCCCTGAGCCTGAGCGCGGCGATCGCGATGGCCGCCTTCTGCGACAACGCCGACGCGCGTCGCCGTCACAAAGCGCAGCCCGCCGAAAGCTATCAGCCATCCTATTCTTCGATCGTCGTGGACATCAATTCCGGCGAGGTCATGCAGGCGACCAATGCCGACGCTCCGCGGCATCCGGCATCTCTTACCAAGATAATGACCCTTTACCTCCTGTTTGAGCGGTTGGAACAGGGCAAGGTCAAGTTGCAAACCGAGTTGCCGGCGTCCGCCCATGCTGCGGTTCAGGCGCCGTCCAAGTTGGGATTGAAGCCGGGCGAAACGATCCGCGTTGAAACAGCCATCAGGGCCATCGTCACGAAATCCGCCAATGACGTCGCCGTCATTGTGGCGGAGGCACTTGGCGGTGATGAACCGAACTTCGCCAAACTGATGACGGCAAAGGCGCGTGCGCTTGGCATGTCACAAACGACCTATCGGAATGCGTCCGGCCTTCCCGACGAGGAGCAGATCACCACAGCGCGAGATCAAGCCTTGCTGGGCCGAGCGATTCAGGACCGATTTCCAAATTACTATCAGTACTTCGCGACGCGCACCTTCGACTATCGCGGCAAATCAATCCGGAACCACAATCATCTGCTCGGGGTCGTCGACGGCGTCGACGGCATCAAAACGGGCTATATCCGCGATTCCGGATTCAACATCGTCACGTCAATCCGACGCGCCAATCGCCACCTCGTTGCGGTTGTGTTTGGCGGCCGCTCCGCCGACGCCCGCGACGCGCGCGTGCGCAGCCTTATCGAAAACAACATCAACATAGCCTCGAATAAACGTACCGCCCCGCCGGTTCTTGAGGGTGTGGAGACCGCGCAGCTGCGCAAGGAAAACAAAGATGCCAAGGATGAAGAGCGCACGGGATCCGCGCGCGTCCGCGTAGCCTCGGTGGCGCCGTCGGTGCCGGAAGGGCCGGCGCCGGGGTCAACGGACCCGATAAGACCGATGTCGGTCAAAACTGTGATCGTCCACCCGGCGACGATGTATACCGCTTCGCTGACGCCTCTCCCATCTGACAATCGCCAACTTGTACCCCCGCCGGTCGTCTCAAATCCGGCAAGTGTCACGACCATTTCCACGGTCAGAAGCGAACCTCCATTGGCTCCCGCACCAGCAGCACCTGTGGCCGCGCCCGCTTCGCCTCTTGCCGCGGCCGCATGGGCATCTCCCGCACAGCCTTCGATAACAACGATCCGCAACGAAACAGCACCTGCAACGCAATCCGTTGCCGCTGCTGTGCCGCCGCCCGCCCTGCCAGCGGTCGCGCCGCCAGTGGCGCCACCGCCGGCAAAAGTCGCGGCCCTTGGCAATGACACACCGCCGCCCGCTGCGCCTGCCGAGCCCGTCACCAAACAACGGGCCGGCTGGCTCATTCAGGTCGGCGCCTTGCCTGACGAAACGGAAGCCAGGCAACGGCTCGAGAATGCGCGAAGCAAAGCCAAGGCGCTTCTTGGCAAGGCTGACCCCTTCACTGAACGCACGGAAAAGGGAGACAAGGTGCTGTACCGGGCCCGTTTTGCCGGCCTCGAGAAAAATCAGGCGGAAGCCGCCTGCAAGCACCTTAAGCGCAGTGACATTCCGTGCATGCTACTGAAAAATTGAGAAACAAAAACAACAATGGGATGCGCCAATACGCAGGAGCCGCTGATGGTCGTGTTTGTGGAGTACCTCAGCGATGGCGGCGGAGAAGAATTTCCTTGGCTTCGTTGATACGGGCCGCGAGATACGTCGACCCCCCTTGGTCGGGATGCAGTTTCTTCATCAGCGTGCGATGCGCGCGGCTGATATCGTCGGCGGTCGCGCCGGACTGCAGGCCAAGGATCTGATAGGCCTCTTGTTCCGACATTTTGCCGGTACCCGACGCGCGCGGCCGCTCTGCCGCATCCGCCTGCGCGTTCTCACTCCATCCGGGATCCCGGCGGTCAAGATAAGCCATAAGTAGCGCCCGGCTCTCCTCATCCACTTCGGCGAGCATTGCGACAAGCCTTTCCACGTCGAGGCTTCCGAGATCTGCGCCCTGATAGCGGCCGGCCAGAATGCGTCCCCGCATTGCGCCGCTGTCGTGGTCGAGCTCCATTTCAAAAAAGGCGGACCGCACGCGCGACGTCTGCCCTTCGGCCTTCTGCGTGCGTGCCGTGAAGCCGGCCGGTCCGAAAGGCAGCCAGCCCAGCAATCCGAGCCCCATTGCACCGAGCGGGATGGCTATGCCGAGTTCGCCGCGCAGTCCGAGAAAAACCGCAAGCCCAAGCGCCAGCAATCCGCCGCCGAGCTTCATCACGCGCGCGGCAATCTTGGGATCGACTTTGGAAATGATGTTGAGCGCCCATAAAACGAGGACAAGGACGACCACGCCAAAAATGAGCGTCGGCATGACTATTTCAACTGCGACAATAATTTTTGCGCGCCGAACGAGCGCTTTTTCGACAGATCGGCAAGCGCCTTGATACCGCCGGCGGCGTAGGCTGCAACCGCACGCAGCAGTTCGCCGAGCTGATGGGCCGAGCCGGCATCAAATCGGCAGTAGGCTCCACGCGAAAGGCGTGCGATCTCGCGATATGCATTCTCGGCCACTGCATCTACACCTTCCTGAAACATGAAAACCGGAACGCCGAGCAACCCCAATTCGCCGGCTGCCTGGCACAACGCGTCGATCGGCTCTTCCATGGCATCGCCAACGAAAACCAGCGCTTGCACCTTCCGCCGCGCGTGTTCGTGACGCGCATGGCTCAGAACTTTGCCGATTTGGGTCTGGCCGCCACGGCAATCGATGCGAGACATCAAGTTTGCAAGCTTGTCACTTTGCGCAACCCAGCCGGACGCCCGGCATTCGCTCAAGCCGCGAAAATAAACAAGTTGAATGTCGAGCCCGCCTATGCTCGCCGCCTCCCGGAACATATCTGCCTGCAAAGCGCAGGCTGAATCCCAGGTCGGCTGACGGCTCATTGTAGCGTCGAGCGCGAAAATCAACCGACCGCGATGGCCCGTCGCGGTCGCAGGACCGAGCCCGCGCACCTTTTCGATAAAGGTCTCGATTTCCGGTTTGGACGAAACCGGCGCCGGACTTTGTCGGGAGTCCTTTCGCATACCGAAATTCTACACTGAAAAAATGGAACTCGCGCGGGCCTCTGTCGCCCCGTGAGATGGCGACATTGGCCCGCAGATTTAAGCTTATAGAGCTCTAGGCGAGAATGTCGTGGACCTGCAATGGCTGGTCCATGACCGAGTACCATTCCGCGCGTGCTGCGGCGCGCCGTTTGCCGTTCTCGGACAGCGGAAGCTGAAGAGCGTTGAGCAACGTAACCACTTCCTCGCGGGCTGTCACATGCGAGAGGTTGGGACGCGTGCCGAGCGTTTCTTCGTCGAGGTCATCGAGTGCCGTGAGCCCGCGCGGGAAAAATTCGCGATAGACCACACGCTCGGCAAAACCTTCCACGCTGCGGAATCCCATGCGCTTCGCCAATTCATTGATGCCGTCGCCCACCAGCTTTTTGTTGCGCGACGTCAGGGTCGACAGACGATTGCGAACGACGATCCAATCCGTGAGCTGTCCGTCGACCAGTCGACGCTGGCGTCGGGCCTCACGGACCATCTCAGCGTAGTGACTTTCACCCGTTACGCTGAAATCGGTCGGATCGAGAGTGGCCAACACGTCGAAATCGAGGAAACTGTCGTTGAGCGGAGTCACAAGCGTGTCGGCCATCGAATGAGCAAGTCGCATCAAATATGTGTCGGCGCCGGGCGTATCGATCACAACGACGTCGTGACTGTGCTCGATTGCGCTGATCGCTGCCGAAAAACTCGTGAACTCCTGCGACTCGTTCAGTTCAAGTGAGTTGCCTTCGGCGCGCGTGACGCAGTAGTGCGTCGGCAATTCGAGGGAGATTCGCGCGCGCTCGGCCCACGCCCGACGATTGTCGATGTAATGCGTAAAACTTTGTTGGCGCGAATCAAGATCGATCGTGGCAACGCGCTGCCCGGCTTTGAGAAGTGCGACTGCAATATGCAGCGCGGTGGTGGACTTTCCGGATCCACCCTTCTCGTTACCGAGCACAACGACGTGTGCTGAGTGAGCTATTTCCTCGATCGATTGAATCAGCATGCCGCCCCTCTGGCCACCAATTCTCAAAATATTAGGTTGCGTTAGTCAAGTTAAACTCGACGCACGACGAATTTGCTTCACCAGATTCACCCGCCTCCAGTCTTGCAGGCCGTCATTCGGTTTTGCAACAATTCCCGACAGGGCCACAATTATGGCAAACCGTCTGAAAGTCGTACGAACGATCTCCTCCCTGCGTCGCGCCTTGGAACTCCACCGGAGACCGAGCGACCGCGTAGCATTGGTGCCTACGATGGGTGCCTTGCATCGTGGTCACATGGCTCTGGTGCGGGACGCCCAACGGCGGTCGAAACGCGTCGTGGTCTCGATCTTCGTCAACCCGAGTCAATTCGCGCCGAATGAAGACTTTGCGAGCTATCCACGCAGCTTTGCGACCGATCTCAAGATCTTGCAGGACGCCAAAGTCGATCTTGTCTGGGCGCCCTCGGTCGAAATCATGTACCCGGATGGCTTCGCCACCCGCCTGGCACCGGAAGGCGCCGCCAAGGCCGGCCTTGAGGATGAATTCCGCCCGCACTTTTTCGGGGGTGTCGCGACTGTCGTGGCAAAACTGTTTACCCAGGTTTCGCCCGATTTCGCCCTTTTTGGCCAAAAAGACTACCAGCAGCTGCGCGTCGTCACCCAAATGGCCAAAGACCTCGATCTTCCGGTGAAGGTGATCGGGGTGCCGACCGTCCGCGAGCCGGACGGCTTGGCGCTTTCTTCCCGCAATGTGTATCTCTCGGCGACCGAGCGCGCCGTGGCGCCAATGCTTTATCGCGTCCTAAAAGGCTGTGCCGGCCGCATCAAAAGTGGCGAAAAGATTGATCGCGTCTTGAATGTTGGTCGGATCGAGTTCGATCTTGCCGGATTTGCCCTTGATTATCTCGAAGCCCGCCACGCGATTACGCTTGCTCCCATCACTTCGCCCAAGGATGGCCCCATCAGGCTGCTCGCTGCCGCCCGGATCGGTAAAACTCGGCTGATCGACAACGTTGCGGTCTAGAGCAGTCCCAGCTCCCGCAATTCCCGCCGCATGGTTTCTGGCATCCGCGCAGCACCCGGCGCGGCGCGTGACAGATCGCGTGGTGCTTCCTTTACATCGAGATATCGCCACCCCTGAAAGGCGGAGCGTGGACGAGGCTCAACCAGTATGACCTTACCATCAAGCACGACCCGACAACGGCCGATGCCGTCCTTATCGACAAATGGGCGGATATCTAGGATGCGTTCACGGCAGGCGACCTGTCCGCGGATCACCCAGAAGAGTGACCCACCGTTTGTCAGCTCCGCAGCACGTTTCGGCACCATCCGCGTCGTATGGATATGTTCGGCCTTCTGGCCGCGCCGCTTCTTCTCCTTCAATTTCTGTTTGATCCAGTCCTCCAGGTCGGAGACCGAATCACAACCGACGCAAAGTTTGATGAGATGTAGCGACATTACGAGCTTCCGGTTTATTCGCGCGATTCTTCCGTCGGTACGACGCGCATGAGCATTGCTCCCTCCGCCACCTGTGCATCGGCGGCAGCCGAAATATCGGCAACGGTGCCGTCGGTCGGCGCCACAAGGGTGTGTTCCATCTTCATGGCCTCAATGATGGCGAGACGCTGCCCCTTGACGACCTGAGTGCCAGGCTCAACCAAAATATGGAGCACCTTGCCATGCATGGGTGCCCGCACAACCCCGCTTGTGTCGTGATCCCCAGCCTCATTCAGAGCGAGATCACGCAAAGCGACTTTGGTCTGGCGTCCGTTGCGCAAGACATAGATGACGTCCCCATCGGCTACGACAACGGCATCTTTCGCCGGCGCACTGCCCTCAACGGAAACCTTAAGACCCTGGGGGTCGTAGGTTACCTCGGCTACCGCCGTCTGATCATCGACCAAAACCGGCAATGCGAGACGCCGTCTGCCAGACAATTGAAAGCCATCGCTTTCATCCCAGGGTGACGTCGGTTCATCCGGATCGCTTTGTGACAGCGCCGCCAGGCGATCCTGCTCATAGGCCAGCAATGTTTCCGCGCCAAGCGCGGCGGCGGCCTTGTCGGGTCCCCGGGGAGCGGCACCAAGATCCACGAGATTCCGCTCAATGAAGCTGGTATCGAATTGGCCTTGGCGAAATCCTGGAGCCCGACAAAGCGCCGCCAAAAAGCCTGCATTGCTGCGCGGACCGACCAGAACAGTCTGCTCGAGGGCGCTGGCCAGGCGGTCAAGCGCTTCGTCGCGCATTTTGGTGTGGACAATCAGCTTGGCGATCATCGGGTCGTAAAACGGCGACACTTCGCTGCCAGTTTCAATACCGCTATCGATACGCAAGCTGTCATTTTTCGGAAACTGCAGGGCAATCACGCGTCCGGTTGAAGGCAAGAACTCCCGTTCCGGATCTTCCGCATAGAGCCGCGCCTCGATCGCGTGGCCATCGAGCCTCACCTGTTGCTGGGCCAACGGCAATTTCTCGCCCGCAGCAATGCGAAACTGCCATTCGACCAAATCGAGCCCGGTAATTGCCTCTGTCACCGGATGCTCGACCTGAAGACGTGTATTCATCTCCATGAACCAGAATCCATCCGTTCTGAGGCCCTTCGCCCCGTCGACGATGAATTCAACCGTGCCCGCACCGACATAGCCGGTAGCCCTGGCGGCGGCGATGGCCGCTCTGCCCATGGCAGCACGCAGTTCAGCGCTCATGCCGGGGGCCGGAGCCTCCTCGATCACCTTCTGATGTCGCCGCTGCAGCGAACAATCGCGTTCATTGAGATGAATGGCGTTGCCCTGTCGATCCGCAAAGATTTGCAGCTCAATGTGCCGGGAACTCGATACGTATTTTTCGATCAGCACACGGTTATCGCCGAAGGAGGCTTTCGCTTCTCGTTGTGCCCCTTCCAATGCCGCGTCGAAATCGGCGTGGCGGTCGACGCGCCGCATGCCCTTGCCGCCACCGCCGGCCACCGGCTTTATCAGGACCGGATAACCCAGCTCGTAGGCTTTCTGTCTGAGGAATTTCGGGTCTTGCCGCTCACCGTGGTATCCGGGGACCACGGGTACGCCGGCCTTCTCCATCAATGTCTTGGCGCGATCCTTCAGACCCATAGCTCGAATGGCTTCGGCGGGCGGGCCGACGAAGACCACACCAGCGTCCAAACAGGCCTGCGCAAAATCCGCGTTCTCGGCCAGGAAGCCGTAACCCGGATGAACGCACTCCGCGCGTGCCGATTTTGCCACCGCGAGCAACTTGTCGATCGAGAGATAGCTTTGCGCGGCGGGCGAAGGGCCTATGGCATGCGCCTCGTCGCACAGCCGCACATGCAAAGCGTGAGCGTCAGCCTCTGAATAGACTGCGATGGTGCGTAGCCCTAACCGCTTGGCGGTTCGAGCAACGCGGCAGGCGATCTCACCGCGGTTGGCAATCAGGACGGATTTGAACATTCGGGCCTAGGGTCAGTCCGCCCGATATTAGCGTGCCGGCGGCGTCGCCGCCTGCGCCTGTGGACGTTTTGGCGGCACGGGAGCACTTGCGGCGGGCTTTTCTCCCGCCGGGTGGGCGGTGGCTGTGCCCGTCTGTTCTTTCGGCGGCGGAGGCTCAGCATTCATGATGCTGACCGCCGGAATCGAGGCAGACGATGGGAAATCGTATTTCGGGTCGAGTGGATGGGCCACTGAAGGCTCGGCAGCGTTGGCGACCGGCGCTGGCGTCATAGAGGAGGTCTGTGGCTCTTTGTCAGCCGCAGGCTCATGTTTGTTCCAGGCGGATGCATACCGGGTGACATAGGTGTCGAAGGCGCGCACCTTCAGATTTGCCTTGAGCGCTCCGGTGTCCTCAAACATGGCCAGAGCTGTACAGCGCTCCGCGGTGCATCCGTCGCGCACAGAGAGGACATGAGCGGCGATCCCATAGCGATCGAGTTCAATGGCGCGACGCCGGGTGGCAAACGCGGTCAGGAAATCACGATCGCCGCGTGCGGTCACAGCAACGTCGGCGAGCAACGACAGCCGCGCGCTGACGTAGGCTACTGCCTTGGCCGTACTCTGGGCGTCAGCAAACACCGCTTGTTCGCAGGCATTCTCGACCTGCTCACCGGCGACACCATCAAGGCAGGCGAGCGAACCAGAGGTTATAGCGCTAACGCTGAGCTGCGCATCGCGTTGCAGAAGCGCTCGCTGTTCGGCCGTCCGGTCGTTCATCTCCAGTCGGTCGAGGATGGCGGTTGTTACCAAAATGCAGACCGCGATGCCTGAGACCAGAATCAGCAGGCGCGAAACGATGGCGCTGTCCGACCGGCGCACCAACATCAGCACGATCACCAACACCAATGCCGCCAACGCACCGGCTAAGGGAGCCGGGAGCACCAGCGGCGTTGAAAGCAGCCCGTTCGCAGACGCGCTATCGGCGATCGACATGGGTTCCAGCTATTGAATCTTCGCTCCCGAGACTTTTACCACATTCGCCCATTTTTCGATGTCCTTTACGAGGAAGGTTTCGAATTCATCGGGGGTCTTGATGAGTGGTATCGCTCCCTGCTTGAGCCACGCTTCCTTCACATCAGGCCTGTTAATGACCTTGTTGATATTGGTGTTCAGGAAACTGACGATCTCTTTAGGCGTGCCCTTCGGCGCCATTACACCAAGCCAGATCGTCGCTTCATAGCCGGGTACCGTTTCGGCAATCGTCGGAAGGTCCGGGGTCAACTGCGAGCGTGTAAGACCCGTCGTTCCGAGTGCACGCACCTGCCCGGCCTTGGCAAGTTCCGTCATGGTCGTGACAGCATCGAACATCATCTGCACAGTCCCGGAAACCACGCTGTTGCGCGCATCGCCGGAGGCCTTGTGCGGGACGTGCACGATGTCGGTTTGGCTCATCGCTTTGAAGAGCTCACCTGCCATGTGATAGGGCGTGCCTGGACCGGACGAGGCGTAATTGAGTTTGCCCGGATCCTTCTTCGCCAGTTCTATGAACTCCTTCACGGTTTTTGCCGGAACGGACGGATGAACGACCATAAGCAGGTCCGAGTAGTTAATTGTTGCCACCGGGACAAAATCACGCATCAACTGGAACGGCTTGTTGGGGAGCAAAAACTCATTGGTCGTGTGCGTGTTTGACATCACCAGCAGCGTGTAACCGTCGGGCGCGGACTTCGCGACTGCATCGGTGCCGATAATCGAACCTGCACCAGGCCGATCCTCGACAATGAATGACTGCTTGGTTTCCTCCGAAAGGTGCTGAGCAAGCACGCGAGCGAATACGTCGGCCGGCCCACCCGCTCCGAAGGGAACGATGAATTTAACGGGTCGGCTCGGATAGTTCTGTGCCGCAGCCGGCCAAACCTGCAAGATCGCAAACACCACTGCAGCCAGACGCAAAAAGGCGCGCATAAATCCTCCCCTCAAAAGTTTATTCGTTGATTACGTCGTATTTTTTTCTCGTCATGTCCCGCCAGCCGATTTAAACCCTGGCGCAAGATCGCTTGCCGCGGCAAACGCTCCTTTGGCCTCAACCGACGTCAGCGCAACGGTCGTTTTCAAGCCCGTCACACCCCCACCACTTCCTGCGGCCAATAGCACAGCGGCCATCTGAACGTCGTTGGGAGCTTCGGCAATGGCCAGAAAATCGTATTCGCCAAATGTGAGGTAGTAACCCAATAGTCGCCCACCGATTTTCGACAAGACCCGTGCAACGGCATCGGCTCGGTCCTCCGGTTTTACGATCATCCCCTTTATGGCTTCGCGGGTGTAACGCCCTTGCGTGATGTAAATCGGCATGCCCGGCCTCCTCTCGCGCAGCAAACTGCACCGTCCCGGGCATCATATGGAACGGCCACGGCAAAATAGCGACAGGAGGTCCCGCAGCGGATGGTCAAACGCGGTCGAGCTGGCTCTCTTTGGCCACGCGTTCGAACGCCTCACCGGAACTCTTGATCCGGTACTGATAGTCGTCACCCTCGGACGGCAGGAGCTTGACCACGATATAGCTTCCGGTGGCCGCAGCGCGCCCGAAAGTCGGCGACGTGTAGTAGACAGTCTCGCCAACCTGGTATTTATGCAAACGCACCGGCAGCTCGTGCATAGCTATTGGCTGGACCGGCGGGCTAGATGTACGGATCATTTTCGTGGCTTTTGCCGAGGCAATAGCCGGCGTGGCCGTTCGTGCTGGGCGCGTGGCCTTGCCGACCGGCAGACGAGCCGATGTCTTTTTAGCCGTCACCCGAACGCTCTTCGCGCTCTTTTTTTCGGTCCGGCTCGTCGTTTTGGCCGACCGCCCGGCGGTTTTGGCTGAATGTTTGCTCATAACTTCAATATAGCAGCTAATTTTGTTTGCGGGCAAAGTTTTTTGGCGTAGAAGCTTAATAGTTTCAAGTGAGTTATAACGGAACATGGGGCGGTACAAGGTTAACGTCGCGTGCCTCAAAATACGCTCCCTTGGCCGTCACAATAGCCTGCGGGTGCCTCTCAATAGAGAGGGAACTCACCGTCGCCAGCGGCGTTTGAGGTCGGGAACCAGGAGTTTGCATCATGCGTGTCCTTATCGGCATCATCCTTGGCGTCATAATCACGATTGGTGGCGCTTATCTTTATGACTCGCGCCACACGGTGACGAATTCCGACAGCGCGACCAGCGCGCAACGTCCGATGGTGAATTGGGATGTCGTCAGCAACAAATGGGACCATCTCACGGCGCGGGCCCGTGCCGAGTGGAGCCGGCTCGCCTCCAAGACCTGAGCCATTGCCGGGCTGACTATTCGCCCAGTTGCTCACGCATCCCTACCCGCAACGCATCGATGATGGCACGGCGGTCCATACGCGTGCCGTCATCGCCCTCGATCAACAGCGGGATGCGACCCGTTCCTTCCAGATGGCGCGCCCACGACAGAGCGTCATCAAGAACCGTGAACTCCTTGAACAACGACTGCGATTTTTCAAACGGCGACAAATCGGGCGAACCCTTGGGGCCACTGTAAACACGGTAGTGCATCGCGAACCTCTTGACTTTGCCCTCCACCCCATTGTTCCGGACTAACGCCTGACAGGCATGTGGGGTTCATCATCCATATTGCACAGGCCGGCGTGCTATACGTCCCCCCGTCAAGGGGGGATTGCCCATGCAAGCGGCGTACTATGAGCGCAACGGCACTGCGCGCGAGGTCTTACAGGTCGGCGAAATCGAAACGCCTCACGCGGGACCCGGTGAAGTCCGCGTCAAGCTTGCCACCTCCGGCGTCAACCCGTCTGACGTCAAATCCCGATTAGGGACCGCGAGAAAAATTGCGTTCCCGCGCGTCGTCCCGCATAGCGATGGCGCCGGCTTGATCGACGAAGTCGGTACTGGCGTGCCGAAGTCTCGCATCGGTGAGAGGGTGTGGGTTTGGAACGGTCAGTGGAAGCGTGCCTTTGGCACGGCCGCCGAGTTCATCGTGTTGCCATCCTCGCACGCGGTGCCTCTGCCGTCCGGTGTCGCCTTTGAAGCCGGTGCCTGTCTTGGGATTCCTGCAATGACGGCCATACACGCCGTGACCCTCGCCAATGCATCGGCAGACACAACGTTACTGGTGTCGGGCGGCGCTGGCGCAGTCAGCCAGTACGTCATTCAATTTGCGAAAGCCAAAAAGGCAAAGGTGATTGCAACGGTGTCCTCATCGGACAAGGCCGACGTCGCCCGGGAGGCAGGCGCCGATCAAGTCGTCGATTACAAAAATGAAAGTGTCGGCGACCGCGTCATGGAAATCACCGGCAAGCGCGGAGTTGACGCTGTTATCGAGCTTGACCTTACGGCCAATGCCAAACTCATCCCGGCCGTCTTGCGACCAAAGGGCACGGTTGTCGTCTACGGAACCGGTCCTGAAGCCGTGCTGCCGGCAGCGTTCTGTTTGGTCAACTCGATCCGCTTGCAATTTTTCCTGGTCTACGAATTGGACGCAAATGAACGCGAGCGCGCAATCGCAGGCATAAATGATGCTCTCAAAAACGGCACGCTCATCAACCGCGTAGCGCGCCCAACATTTTCACTTGCGCAGATCACGGCAGCGCACGAAGCCGTCGAGCGCGGCAGCATTGGCAATGTCGTTCTAGAGTTTTGAAAGTGGTGCCGGGCTAGGGTGCAACTGTAGCGTCGGGAAAACCTGCCGCATCGAGCGCGCGTCGCACCAAACCCGACGTTTTCGCAACTTCGAGCAGTTCGCTCACAATCTTCAGAGCGGCCGACCGTCCTTTTGGAACCGCGACTGCGATCCCGGTCTGCTGAAAATTCCCCGGCAGCACCCTGGCGCCAGGAAGCTTTGGAAGAAGGCCCGTGAAAGAGTCGTGCGACAAAGCGAAGGCATCGCCCTGCCCCTGCCTCGCCATTTCCGTCATCTGATCGACGCTAGGCACTTCTTTGACGTTGGCGTGCGGCGCGGTCCGCCGCGCGCTTCGGGCCGTCGTTGTATTGGAGATAGCGACAATCCGACGTCCCGGGCGATTGACTTCATCGATGCTGTTGATCGTCGAACCTGCCGGCACCAGGTATGTGCTTTCAATGAAATAATAGGCCGGCCCAAAATCGACCCGCTTTGCGCGTTCCGCATCTTGCGGCATGAACGCAACGTCACAGTCCCCGTTCGCCACTGCGTCGGTGACTTGCCCGGAATTATCGAAGATCTGTATTGCCAGAGGCAATTTCAAAGCTGCGGCAAAGCTGCGGATCAGATCGACAGTAACGCCTCTGACTTCGCCCTTACCGTCCCTGATCGCGAAGAAAGCGGATGCCGCCGGAGCCGCAACGACGCCGCCGCGAAGTTTGCCAGTGGGTGCGAGCTGATTGAGGTCGTCAGGGTGGGTCATGACGCCAGCATTTAACATGCGCTGATGTGGCAGGCTACGACGCCACCTCAATTGCGCGGTCGATAATCCTGATTGGTAAAAGCAGGCTGAGTTGGACGCTTGATGACAATGAATCCGTTATCGGTGCCCTGATGGCAAGCATTGCAAGCGGCAGTGAGCTTGTCATAGCCGGCCGTGAATGCCCTTAAATCCTTGGCTTCGATGGCCTTTTCCAGAGCGACAATCTCCTTCGTTATGACCGCATCAAGCATTTCCGCCAGCGGCAGACTTTTGAAAGTCGGAACGAGCTCCTGAACGTCGCCCATAATCTCCTTAATCTCTCCCAGTTCATAGGCGGCGAGCGGCCAGTTGCGCTCGCGTGCGGCGAACCAAAGTTTGTTGTGTTCAATGAGGATCACGTTCATGAACTGCTCAAGCCCGGGCACGTAAGTTCTTGGCGTTTCTTTCGCTTCCGTTGGTGTCTCTTTTGCCGCAGGCGGAGCCGGCGCCTGCGCTCCTACTGCCAGCGGGAGGAGCGACGCTGCAAATGCAATACCGATTGTGCGGCGGATCATCGATAACCTCCTCACTGAGTGCCTGAAAATTTCTGACACCGCACCGCATCAGACGCAAGACGGGGAAAACAACTTTGGAATTTTTCTAATATGACTAACAAGACCGCCATCGATCGATACAAGCCATTGAAATTGTCGTATATGCCAACATTCCGGGAGGGTGCGCGATGAAATTCATCCTGGGAGTCTTCGTCGGCGCAGTTTTGGTGCTTGGGAGCGCCTATCTGCATGACACTGGCGTTGTGCGAGCCGGCCCGAAGCAGCCATTCGTGAACTGGGACACCGTGATTGGAATGCTGCGGCGTTGACGCTCGCACCGCTACATCCGAAACACTCCGAATTTCGTATCGGGGACCGGCGCGTTCAGTGTCGCGGAAAGCGCGAGCGCCAATACGCGACGCGTTTCCGCTGGCGCAATGATGCCGTCGTCCCAAAGACGCGCCGTGGCAAAGTAAGGATTACCTTCTGTTTCAATTTGGTCGCGCAACGGCTGTTTGAACTCGTCCTCCTCGGCTTGTGACCATTTCCCGCCGGCAGCCTCGATATTGTCTCGCCTGACGGTTGCGAGCACGCTCGCCGCCTGTTCGCCTCCCATCACCGAAATGCGGGCATTGGGCCAGGTGAAAAGAAACCGTGGTCCATATGCACGCCCGCACATCCCATAATTGCCCGCGCCATAAGAACCGCCAATGATGACGGTGATCTTCGGGACTTGGGCGCATGCCACCGCGGTCACCATCTTTGCGCCGTCTTTGGCAATCCCGCCCGCTTCATAGTCACGACCGACCATGAAGCCGACGATATTTTGCAAGAACAACAAAGGAATGCGCCGCTGGCAGCAAAGCTCGATGAAGTGTGCGGCTTTCAGCGCGCTCTCGGAAAAAAGAATTCCGTTGTTTCCAATAATGCCGATTGGCATCCCGTGCAGATGAGCAAAGCCCGTAACGAGTGTTGTGCCATAAAGCGCCTTGAACTCGTCGAACTCTGACGCATCGACGATACGCGAGATGACTTCACGTACATCGTATTGTTTCTTCAGATCCACCGGAACAATTCCGTTCAGCTCTGTCGCATCATGAGCGGGGTCACGCGACTTCATCAACGCAATGTCGACATGCTTCCTTGTGTTGAGATTTGCGACGATACGACGTGCGATGCTCAGGGCATGGTGATCGTCTTGCGCAAAGTGGTCCGCAACGCCCGACTTGCGAGCGTGCACATCCGCGCCACCCAAATCCTCCGCGCTTACCACCTCTCCGGTCGCCGCCTTCACCAAAGGAGGTCCGCCGAGAAAGATCGTTCCCTGGTTTTTGACGATGATCGTTTCGTCAGACATGGCCGGCACGTAAGCGCCGCCCGCCGTGCACGAGCCCATCACCACAGCGATCTGCGGAATGCCAAGTGCTGAGAGTGTTGCCTGATTGTAGAAAATGCGCCCGAAATGTTCCCGATCGGGAAATACTTCGGTCTGGTGGGGCAAATTGGCCCCGCCACTGTCGACCAGATAGATACAGGGCAAGCGATTCTCGCGCGCGACTTCCTGCGCACGCAAATGCTTCTTCACAGTCATTGGATAGTAGGTCCCGCCCTTGATGGTGGAATCATTGCAAACCACCACGCATTCGCGGCCTTCGATACGGCCAACCCCCGTGACCAGACCTGCACCGTGAATGGCATCCTCATACATGCCACTGGCAGCGAGAGGCGATAATTCGAGGAAAGGCGATCCGGGGTCGATCAAGTTCATAACCCGATCGCGGGGCAACAATTTGCCACGACCGACGTGCCGTTCTCGGGCTTTCTCGGAACCGCCCAGAGCCGCTTCACCGCGGCGCGCCTGCAACTCGGCAACCAATGCCTGCATGCGCTCGCTGTTGGCGCGAAATTCGACGCCATTCTTATCAATGGATGACAAAAGAATCGCCAAAAGACACCTCCCGGCTGGATTGAAAGGTGCCTCGATGGAACCCGGAACGCAATGGCGCTACTTTCATTGCGATTTCGTAACTAACGGAACCGACCCGTGACGCCGGACGTTCTGTGATGAGGTCTCGACCAGATCGGGAATTCGAGGGACATCCAGAGGAGGCATCAGTGAAGAAAGCCAAGTTGCTGTCGACCGTAGCCGCCGCGTTGTTGTTTGGCGTCGGCGCCGCATCGGCGCAAGGAATGGGCAAGGACACGCCTGAACGCGCGCCCGGAGCGCAGCAAAGCGCGCCGGCGGAAAAGGTCGCCCCGACAATGAAGAACGGTGACCACAAGGCGCCGCAGACCACCGGACAGGCCACCCCAGACGACAAGTCTGGGAAGGCAAAAGAGACAACCGGTCAGGCGCCGAAGTCGGAACCGAAGTCTGACATGGGCCAGCGCGCCCCAGGCGGTTCTCCGCCGGAACTCGCAAACAAGTCGAATACGGACAACAGTCCCGCGGCTTCTCCGTCCACGAAATCGAGTTCGGAGCAAAACCGCGCGACGACCGGACAAGGCGCGGCTGGCTCGGCCAAGCTGACGACCGAACAGCACACCAAGATCACCTCGGTTATCAGGGAGCAGAAGGTTGAGCGGGTAAATCTGAACGTGTCGGTCAACGTGGGGACGCGAATTCCCACGAGCGTGCATCTGTACCCGCTACCGCAGCAGGTCATCGTGATCTATCCGGAATGGCGTGGTTACGACTACATCCTTGTCGGTGAGCAGATCGTGATCATCAATCCACGTACGCACGAGATTGTCGCTGTAATCGAGGCGTAATCTCTCAATCGCGGCAATCTTGTACCGGCGGCCGGGGAACTCCCGGCCGCCGACATTTTTGAAACATTTTTCACAATTGGTCCGGGTTCCGGGAACACCGTTTCCCTGCCCTCGTTGTCCGAATGCCGCAAGCCGGCATCAGCCCCAATCAGGAGACAAACGATGAAGACGTTGGCCACCTTTACCGCCATTGCTGCACTTGTCGCTGGCGTATCATTCGCTCAGGCGCAAGGCACGATGGGCTCACCCTCATCGGGAACCACCATGCAAAAGTCGCAGACGATCGGCAATTCCCCCTTCTGCATCGATGTATCCGCGGGCGGGGGACTAAACTGCAAGTATGCGAGCCTGGCCGCATGTGAAAAAGATGCGAAGCCGCAAAACCTCAATTGCTCGCCGAACCCGAACAAGGGCACGACAGGCTCACGGCAGTAGTCCTTAGGCTTGGTAATCCTCAACAGCGTGAGCCCGTACCGAATTTCGGTATGGGCTCACATGCAAGCTTTTGTCACGCCCGGCCCGCTGGCCGGGCTTTATGCTTCAACTCGCCGCCACGCGATATTAGTCTTGCCTCTTTCCGAACGCGGAGCATGGCAATGGAAGCGCGGCTCGACCACTACAAGGATCTCAAGCTTAAGCTGGATGGCATGGTGCCAACTGGTCATGGTTTTCACCGCAACCTGTTGTTCGACGCGCTCTACAGTTCGCTGCCGCGTGATCCGCAGGTTAAGGTGCAGATCTACAATGCGGAAATTGTGCCAGGAGGCTACACGAATTGGCATTGTCATAATGGCGCGGCGTTTTTCGTCGCCCTGCAGGGTCTTTTCGAGGCCCACTTCCAGGAAGGCGTTCTGGTGACGGCCAAAGCCGGCGAATGCTATTCGGAGCCAATTGCCAAGTTCCACCGCGGGCACAATCCGCACCCGGAATTGCCCTATCTGTGTGTTGGAGTGTGCTTCACCTCGCCCGACCGCGAACACGTGACCAATTCGCTGGAACGGCCGTGGTGACCAAGAGTGCCCCGTCGATCTGAAATTAGTGCGGGCATCCTCGCCTACCGCCGGAAGCCGCGGTTCGAGATTCTTCTTGCCCATCCAGGTGGTCCGTACTGGCAGAACAAGGATGATGGAGCCTGGTCAATTCCCAAGGGCAATGTCGAATCCGATGATCTGCTTGCCTGCGCCAAACGTGAATTCAACGAGGAAACCGGACTTCTTGCGAAAGGACCATTCGACGTGCTCACGCCGCTCAAGCAGAAGAGCGGAAAAGTCGTGCACGCCTTTGTGGTCGAGGCGAATTTCGATCTGGCAACCTTTTCAAGCAATGAATTCGAAATGGAGTGGCCCCCGCGCTCGGGAAAGCAGCGGAGTTTTCCCGAGATTGATCGTATCGCCTATTTCAGCCTGGCGACCGCCCGCAGGAAAATTTTGCCAGGACAGCGACCATTCATCGAAGAACTGGTGGCTCGGCTCAAGATCTAGACACGATGCACCGTCGGCCAATCGACCTCGTCCTCGGCAAGCACCCAAGTTTCTTTAAGCGCCGCGGCGTACCATTCGCGCCAGGCCGGAAGAGCCATAACAGCGTCGATGTAGGATTTGGTCGCTGCACTCACATCGACACCGTAAGTATGCAGACGCGCAACAACCGGCGCGTACATGGCATCGGCCGCTCCGAACGCTCCAAACAAAAATGGCCCATCCTTCTGGCCGTAACGCCCCCGGCATTCGGACCACATGGTTTCAATGCGCTTGACATTGGCCACCACCTCGGCCGTGAGATCGCGCTTAATCACGGGCCGCGACATGTTCATCGGCATGAGTTGACGCAGCGGCAGGAATCCCGCATGCATCTCGCTGGATGCAGCACGTGCTAGCGCCCGCGCCGCACTATCCGACGGCCATAGCCGGGCATTTGGGAATTTCTCCGCCAAATATTCGAGGATCGCCAGCGATTCCCACACACGCACATCGCCATCGATCAGTGCCGGCACCTTGCCGGTCCCGGACACCGGGCCAACGACGTCCTTGAAGTTGGGAGCATTAAGGGAAATCACAGTCTCTTCGAATGGAATATTCGCCACCTTCATGGCGATCCACGGACGCATGGACCAGGACGAATAGTTCTTATTGCCGATGATCAGCTTTAGCGTCATGCGCAGCACTCCACGAAATTCATGGCGCGAAACTGCCGCAGGCAGGCATGGGCGACAAGCCAATAGTTCTGATGATTGCGAGCAGGTTCGGAAATGGGCCCTACACCGTGGGCCGCTCAATCACTCGACAGGCCCGCCCGTCTTTTTCCAGGCACCAAAGCCGCCGCGAATGTGCGCAACGGGTTTAAGTCCCATGCGTTGCGCGGTCTGGGTCGCAAGCGCTGAGCGCAGACCGCCGGCACAGAAAAACACGAATTTCTTGTCCTGACCAAAAACCGGCTTGTGGTAGGGGCTTTGCGGATCAATCCAGAACTCCAACATTCCCCGGGGACAATGGAAAGCGCCGGGCACCCTGCCGTCGCGTTCCAATTCTCTGATGTCGCGGATGTCGACAAGCACCGTATCGTCACGGCCCGAGAGTTTGACCGCCTCGTCTGCCGACAAGGTTTCGATCTCGCGCTCGGCGTCCTCGCAGAGCGCCTTGTATCCGGTCGTGATGTTTTGCGGCATCGCCTGTCTCCCGACAGCCGCTATGCTGGCAGAGCCGTCAACGGCACTCAAGCGGGTCGCGCGCCCGCGCGCGTCGCTAAAGCGACAAATGCGATGAAACCGTGCTGTAGCGTTACGCCAAGCCCATCAACACAGCAATTGCCGCCACGATCAGGACTGCCGTCGAGGCGGCGATCACGGTAACAATTTGCTCCTGCCGGTTGGTGTACGCGCCGGCCTCTCCCCGCTCAACCGCTGTCGGATGAAAACCCAGTGGCATGCATGCCCCCAAGAGTAGGTTTCGATGACGCGCAAGCACCCCCCACACGAACCAGACGCACGAATCGCACTATCGACAAGGTTATCATCGTTTGCTGCTGGCGCCGTTCAGCGCCGCTCAAACCGCGGCCACGTCCAACAGACGCAATTGAACGCGTTCTTCGCCCTGCCAGCGGTCAACCGCGATGTGACCCGCGGCATGGAGGGCCTGGCCGCGGTTTTCCAGGAGGGCCTTGCCGAGCGGCTGCCCCACTGCGCGAAAGGCGATGGCGTTGACAAATTTTCCATCACCGGAACGAAGGCGAGCCCGAATGTGGCCGTCGCCAACCGGATCGGCATAGGCCAGCGTGTGCGCGGGAAGCGCCAGCAATGGTTCCGGATTGCCTGCGCCGAATGGTCCCGCACGTGCCAATAGATCGGCAAGTGAAAAATTGAACGCACCCGCGGAAACAGCTCCATCGAACAATAGCGCGCTGTCACGCCGCGCCGATTCCACCGCACCCGCCAACGTTTCTTCCATGAATGCGCGGAAGTTGCCGAGTAAATCCTTTTTCAACGTCACCCCGGCAGCCATTGCGTGGCCCCCGCCTTTGACCAACAACCCTTCCTGCACCGCACGCCGAACGGCGCGGCCAAGATCAACGCCGGCAATTGAGCGACCCGAACCCGTGCCGGTGCCACCCGGTTCCAGCGCGATCGCAAATGCCGGACGACCGAACCTTTCCTTCAGGCGCGCGGCCACCAGCCCGACCACTCCGGGATGCCAGCCTTCCGCAGCGGTGACGATCACGGCGCCTTTCTCTTCCAGCCCAAGGGCAGCGAGCGCTTCGGCCTCGGCTTGAGCGACTGTTGCCTGCTCTATTTGTTGCCGTTCGCGATTGAGACGATCGAGCTCGGCCGCAATCCGTGCAGCCTCGCCAGGATCTTCTTCGAGGAGAAGGCGCACCCCGAGATCGGCTCGCCCAATCCGGCCGCCGGCGTTGATGCGCGGACCCAAAAGAAATCCGAGATGCCAGGGCTCGGGCGGACCATTCAGACGCGCGACATCCATCAAAGCGGTGGGTCCCGGATGCTCGCGCCGCCGCAGTGCGATCAGACCTTTGGCAACAAATGCGCGGTTAAGACCGTGCAGCGGGACGACGTCCGCAACCGTGCCAAGCGCCACAAGATGCAAGAGCGACAGAAGGTCGGGCTCGGGTCGCAGGCCGGACCAGAAGTTACGCCGACGCAACTCTCGCGACAAAGCAACCAAAGTCAGGAATACCAGTCCGACCGCAGCAAGGTGGCCAAGGCCCGAAAGGTCGTCGGCACGGTTCGGGTCGACCACGGCGATAGCCTCGGGCAGTTTTTCATCGCCTTGGTGATGATCAATCACCACTGTTTCGACACCGCGCCTTTTGGCCTCCGCAAGCGGCTCAAGGCTCGTGACGCCACAATCGACGGTGATCAGCAGCCTCACGCCCCGTTCGGCGAAAGACCGGATTGCATCGACGTTCGGGCCGTAGCCTTCAAAGATGCGATCGGGAATATGGACGATCGGGTCCAGCCCGCAGTGGCGCAGGTAGCGGGACAGCAGCGCAGATGCAGCGGCGCCGTCGACATCGTAGTCGCCGAAAATGGCAACGGACTCGCCTTTTGTAATGGCGTCAGCTATTCGCGTTGCCGCCGCCTCCATATCAGTCACCGTATATGGATCCGGCATCAGACGCTTGAGGGTGGGGTCGAGGAAACTTTCGACCTGATCGACATCGACATTGCGGCCGGCCAGCACGCGGGCCAGCAATTCGTCGATGCCGTATCGTTGCGCAATCGCCAGCGCCCGCGCCGACCCGCGTTCATCGAGCCGTTCTCGCCACGCCCGGCCAGTCAAAGACCGTTCGACACCGAGAAAATTGCGGTCGAAATTCTTCAACGAAAGGGCGGGAACGGCCATAGCAGAATTACCATCGTCTTCGGCCGCCAGATCGCTGGGAGCCGAATTACGCGTTTGACGGGGACGCATTACTGAATGACATAGGCCTCGGCGAGGTCGCCGGCAGGCTCAGTCAAGATGAAACTTCTCGAATTGCCGATGCTCGGCCATTACCCGTCGCACCGTTCCTGTGACGGAACGCATCACGACCGTTTCCGTCTCGATAACATCCTTGCCGAATTTAACACCGCTCAACATGGCGCCATTGGTAACGCCGGTGGCCGCGAAAAGACAATCGCCTCTTACCATGTCCTCGATTTCGTATTTCCGTCTCGGATCCTTGATACCCATCTTCACGGTGCGTTCGCGCAGTTGTTCGGTGTCAATGATCAGCCTCGTCTGCATCTGGCCGCCGATGCAGCGCAAGGCCGCAGCCGCGAGTACACCTTCCGGCGCTCCGCCAATGCCCAGATAGATATCGATCCCGGTTTTCGGTTCGGCGCAATGGATCACGCCGGCCACGTCGCCATCACTGATCAGGCTGACCGCGGCCCCGGTCTTGCGTACCGCCGCAACGATGTCTGCATGGCGTGGGCGGTCGAGCAGAATTGCGGTGATCTCGGAAGGCCTGACGCCTTTGGCTTTCGCCAGGCGCACAATGTTTTCGTCGGCGGGCGCGTCGAGATCGATAGTTCCTTTCGGATAGCCGGGGCCGATAGCAATCTTCTGCATGTAGCAATCGGGCGCATGCAACAACGTCCCTGCCTCCGCCATCGCGATCGTAGCGATCGCTCCCGGCATATTCTTTGCGCACAACGTTGTCCCCTCGAGAGGGTCGACCGCAATGTCAACCTTCGGCCCGTTTTTCGTGCCGACCTTCTCGCCGATAAAAAGCATCGGCGCCTCATCTATTTCGCCCTCGCCGATCACGACGGTGCCGTCGATCGGCAATTTGTTGAGTTCGCGACGCATGGCATCGACCGCGGCCTGATCGGAGGCTTTGTCCTTGCCGTGACCACGCAAGCGCGCCGACGACACCGCCGCCCGTTCGGTGACACGTACGATTTCGAGACTAAGGATACGCTCCAGCAAAAACTCCGGCTGGACGGTAATGCTCGGCATTTGACGCTCCCCTCAGAGACGCAGGCCTCGTTGTCTGGGCCCCTCAGTTTTTTTCGATCCGAATGACCTGTGGTCGCCCTGAGATCACCCTATCGCGCCCTACCGCCGCAAGGGCCTTCCGCACCGCATCCTCGCTCGTTGCATAAGTAATGAGAATAACGGGGACGGAACCCGCCTTGGTGTCACGGCCCAGGTGCGCCGGGTCATGGCGCTGGACAATGGATTCAAGTGAAATTTCCTGTTCGGCAAGGCGTTTGGCAATGGTCGCTGCCGTGCCTGGCTTGTCCCGCGCCACCAGCCTTATGTAATAGCCACCCTCATGGCGCTGCATTGGCGCCTTCCGGACATCCGTGAGCCGGGCCGTAGGCCGTCCAAATGGCGCCGTTCGCACGCCCCGCGCGATGTCGCCGATATCGGACAGTACCGCCGAAGCAGTTGCGGCCCCGCCTGCCCCGGGCCCGACCAAAGTAAGCGGATTGATGTCAACGGCGTCGACCGTAACGGCGTTGGTCACACCCATGACCTGAGCGATCGCGGAATCCTTGCGCACCATTGTGGGGTGGACGCGCTGCTCAATGCCTTTCGGCGTTTTGACGGCCACGCCCAATAGTTTTACGCGGTACCCAAGTTCATCGGCCGCCGAAAGATCGGCCGGAGTGATCGAGGAAATGCCTTCCACATAGATTGCGCTTTGATCGACCCTAATACCGAACGCAAGGCTCGCAAGAATAGCCAGCTTCTGTGCGGTGTCGTGCCCTTCGATATCAAAACTGGGATCGGCCTCGGCATAACCCAACCGTTGCGCTTCCTTCAGGCATGCCTCGAACGTCATTTTATCCTGCTCCATCCTTGTGAGGATGTAATTGCAGGTGCCGTTCAGGATTCCATAGATGCGCTCGAAGGAATTGCCCGCCATTCCTTCCCGCAGCGTTTTGATGATGGGGATGGCGCCACCGACCGAAGCTTCGAAATTCAGCGCAACGTGCTTGCTCTCCGCAATGGCGGCGAGCTTGACGCCATGCCGGGCGAGCAAGGCCTTGTTGGCAGTTACAACAGATTTTCCGGACGCAAGCGCCGCTTCGACTGCTCCTTTGGCCGGATCACCGGCGCCGCCAATCAACTCCACGAACACATCGACGCCTGGCTCGCGCGCGAGAGCGAGCGGGTCGGAAAACCATTTCATCTTCCTCAGATCGATGCCGCGATCCTTGGCACGTGAGCGCGCGCTCACTGCGACCACTTCGATGGCCCGACCGCAACGCGCGCTTAGCGCGTCGCGTTGATGCGCAATCTGGGAGACCAGCGCGGCACCAACCGTGCCCAATCCGGCGACGCCGACTTTCAGTGATTGGGTGCGCATGATTTTATCCGAAAACGGTTGCCATTTTTCGGGATCATGCGCTCGGGCTTGCGCCATGCAACTTGCCTGCCCGTTTCAGCGACGTGTGGCGAGCGGAACGACGTTATGCAACTGCTCCGGCGCGTGTTCGAGAAAACGGCGGACATTGCGCGCGGCCTGGCGGATGCGCTGCTCATTCTCCACCAACGCGATGCGCACGAAGCTTTCGCCGTATTCACCGAAGCCGATGCCCGGCGAGACCGCAATGTCGGCCTTCTCCACCAGCAGTTTGGAAAAATCCACGCTGCCGAGCGCTTTGAACGGCTCGGGTATCGGTGCCCAGGCAAACATCGATGCCCGCGGCGTCGGCACGTGCCATCCCGCGCGGGCGAAGCTTTCGACCAACACGTCTCGCCGTCGTCTGTACGTCGCACGCATCTCCTTGATGCAGTCGTCGGGACCGTTAAGCGCAGCGGTCGCCGCCACCTGCACGGGCGTAAAGGCGCCATAGTCCAGATACGATTTCACCCGACCGAGCGCCGCGATGATGCGTTCGTTTCCGACGGCGAAGCCGATGCGCCAGCCCGGCATCGAAAACGTTTTCGACATGGAGGTGAATTCAACCGCCACGTCATTCGCTCCTGGAACCTGCAGCAGCGACGGCGGCGGACTGTCGTCAAAGTAAACTTCTGCGTAAGCGAGATCGGACAATACAAGGATCTCGTGCTTTTTGGCGAAAGCGATCAGATCCTTGTAGAAGTCGAGCGTCGCGACATACGCGGTCGGATTGGCCGGATAGCACACGACCACGGCGGTCGGCTTGGGAATGGAATGCACGACCGCACGTTCAAGCGTGTGAAAGAAATTCGGCGTCGGTTCCGACGGAACGGAACGAATGGCGCCGCCCGCCATCAGAAAGCCGAAGGCATGGATGGGGTAGCTCGGGTTCGGGACCAGAATGACGTCGCCGGGTGCGGTGATGGCTTGCGCAACGTTGGCAAAGCCTTCCTTTGAACCAAGCGTGGTAACGATTTGCGTATCGGGGTTGAGCTTCACCCCGAAGCGGCGATCGTAGTACGCCGCCTGCGCCTTCCGAAGGCCGGGAATACCGCGTGAGGCCGAATAGCGATCGGTGCGCGGCTTGCCCAAAGTGTCCTTGAGCTTTTCGATCACGTGCGCAGGCGCAGGCAAATCGGGATTGCCCATGCCGAGATCAATAATGTCGGCCCCAGCATTGCGGGCTCGCGCCTTTGCCTTGTTCACCTCTTCGAACACATACGGCGGCAGGCGGAGAATGCGGTAAAACTCATCCATCGGCTGAAACCTTAAAGGTCGGCTGCCCTACCCAGCCCGCAGTTACCCCGGCTGGCTTTTATCACGGGTTCGGTTTGGCGCCAGCGGTTTGCCCGCTCTCATTTGGCGGTTTTTTTGTCTTCGGAGCAGGCTTCTTGGGCGATTGTGTACGCCCTTCCTGGCGATCGCGAGCATTGGCCAACTCCTTTTCGAGCTTGACCTGCTCGTCCTCGGTCATGGGTACCGTTCGCGCGGGCGGGCGGCATGTCATGCACCGCCGGATACTCGAGTGGCGTTGCCGGGCGTGCGGGCGCGCCTGCGGGCAGCCCCATATCGCCGGGCAGCTTGTCAATCATGGGCCCGGCCGAACACCCCGCCAGTCCAGCGACGAGGGCCAAGCCAGCGACCCATAAAACCTTCGCTACCCCGCGCGCCATGCTCTCCAAGGCCTGCCAGGCCGGACCAGAATTCCATGTAGACTTAATGAATTATAGCATGATCCTCATATCCGGCTAATATGGCCACAGCAAGGTTAGGGTCTCACCAAGGCAAGCTAAACGAAACCATGCGCTGAAACGTTGCTTGCGGGAGGACGCGGTCCGGGCCACTTCTGTCAGTAGGGGCACGAGTATGGACAAGCCAACCAACGAAACCGCCAAGGTCGGCAATGTCGATGTCGAGGCCTTATCGCACAACATTGCGCGCCTGATCGAAGAGGGTGGTAAGGCGCTCGCCGCGTATCTCAAGCCGCGCGAAGAAGGAAAGGTTAAAGGGGATACCGCCGAAGACATCACCGATGTGGTCAAGTCGGTCGGCCGCGTCGCGGAATACTGGATGTCGGATCCTCGCCGCGCACTTGAGCTCCAGACCAGCCTGGGTCGTGCCTATCTCGAGCTATGGGCCAGCGCAGTCAGGCGCATGGCTGGCGAGCAGGCAGAACCCGTGGTCGCCCCGGACCCGAGAGACAAGCGTTTTGCCGATCCGGAGTGGTCGCAAAATCAATTCTTCGATTTTTTGAAGCAGGCGTATTTGCTCGGTACGCAATGGGCCGAACGTCTTGTCAAAGATGCCGCCGGAGTTGATGAGACGACTCGCAAGAAGGCGGAGTTCTACGTCAAGCAAATCGCAAATGCGGTTTCGCCTTCCAACTTTGTTTTCACCAATCCCGAATTGCTGCGCGAGACGCTCGCCTCGAACGGCGAAAATCTCGTTCGCGGCATGCATATGCTTTCGGAGGACATCACGGCCGGGCAAGGCACACTGAAAATCCGCCAGTCTGACCCTTCCATGTTCGATGTCGGCCGCAACCTCGCGGTCACGCCAGGCAAGGTCGTCTTTCAAAACGAGTTGCTGCAACTGATCCAGTATGAAGCGACGACGAAGCAGGTTCTGAAAACTCCCCTCCTGATCGTGCCGCCGTGGATCAACAAGTTTTACATCCTCGATCTAACGCCGGAAAAATCTTTCATTAAATGGTGCGTCAGCCAGGGCATCACGGTTTTTGTCCTGTCCTGGGTCAATCCGGATGCAAAGCTCGCGAAAAAAAGCTTCGAAGAATACATGCGCGATGGCGTCATCGCGGCCCTCGATGCGGTCGCGACGGCGACCGGAGAAAAGCAGGTTCATACCATCGGGTACTGTGTCGGCGGCACGTTGCTTTCGATCACCCTCGCCTATCTCGCCGCCAAAAAACAGAATCGCGTGAAGTCCGCGACGTTTTTCGCGGCGCAGGTTGATTTTACCTATGCCGGCGACCTGATGGTGTTCGTCGACGAGGAACGCATCAAGCAACTCGAAGCGCACATGAAGGAACAGGGCTACCTCGAGGCTTCGCGGATGGCCAACACGTTCAACATGCTTCGATCCAACGATCTGATCTGGCCGTACATCGTCAACAACTACATGCGCGGCAAGAAGCCGATGCCATTCGATATTCTTTACTGGAATTCCGACGCCACGCGCATGCCGGCAGGAAATCATTCGTTCTATTTGCGGAATTGCTATCTCGACAACAAGCTTTCAAAAGGCGAGATGGAAATCGGTGGTATCAAGATCGACCTGAAAAACGTAAAGGTGCCGGTCTACAATCTCGCGACCCGCGAAGATCACATTGCGCCGGCGAAATCGGTATTGTTCGGATCGCAATTCTTCGGTGGACCGGTCAAATATGTGCTCGCCGGTTCCGGCCATATCGCGGGTGTCGTCAACCCGCCCGGCAAGCCGAAATATCAATACTGGACCGGTGGAAAGCCAACCGGTTCAAATGTCGATGACTGGCTCAAGAAAGCGACCGAACATCCAGGCTCATGGTGGCCGGATTGGTTGAAATGGCTGAAGTCGCATGACGCCAAGAAAACGATTGCTGCGCGCAAGGTCGGCGGCGGCAAGCTCAAGCCGACGGAAGACGCGCCCGGCTCCTACGTGAAAGTAAAAAGCTGGACCTGACGTCAGCGGGCAGGACAGCGGCCACAGCATCCACTATGCTTCCCGCCGAAAGCATCAAGATCGGGGAACAGCAATGACCAAGGAACTGCTGTGGCTGACGCTGACAATCATCCTGACCGGGCTTATGTGGGTGCCCTACATCCTCGACCGCGTCATGATCCGCGGCCTGATGGGCGCCATGGCCAACCCCTCGCGCAAGGACAAATCGCAATCGGAATGGGCGCAGCGGCTCTATTTCGCTCATACCAATGCAGTTGAAAACTTGATCATTTTTGCACCTCTGGTGCTCATTCTCGACGCCCAGGGCTACTCCAGCCAAAATACCATCATCGCCTGCGCGGTCTATTTCTGGGCACGTCTCGCACACGCCGTCGTTTACACGATGGGCGTGCCAATCCTGCGCACGCTGGCATTCACGGTCGGGTTTCTGGCGCAGGTTGCGCTGGTCTTCGCAGTGTTTGGGAAGCTCTAGTTTCTAGGGGTCGCGCGGTCGGCGATCGCGCGAAAGTCGACCCCGCGCGGCAGCATCCCGAAGGCCGCGCCATCTTCGCCACTCAGGCGCGAGGCGCAAAAGGCATCGGACACGGCCGCTGGCGCGTGTCTCGTCAATAGCGCCGCCTGAAGCGACACGACCAGATCGCGCACAAGCGCCCGCGCTTGCGACTCGTCATTGCGGTCGGGCGCGGCGAGCCGTTTCTCTAGCCGGTTCGTCGCATCCTTGAGCCGAGCGTTCTTGCCGTCGCCCAGTTCATGACGCAGCACGTCGACCGAGTTCGGCGTGCGCTCGATGGCACGCAGCACGTCGAGGCACATGATGTTTCCAGAGCCCTCCCAGATCGAATTGACCGGCGCCTCGCGATAGAGGCGCGGCATGATGCTTTCCTCGATGTAGCCAGAGCCGCCGAGCACCTCCATTGCCTCGTAGGTCACAAAAGGCGCGCGCTTGCAGATCCAGAATTTCGCTGCGGGGGTGACCACGCGCCGGATAACCTGCGACGCCTCATTTTCCTCGTCGTAAGCACGCGCGAGCCGCATCGTGAGTACAGTCGCGGCCTCTGATTCCAGGGCAAGATCGGCCAACACATTCGTCATGAGCGGCTGGTCAACGAGCTTCTTCTGAAACGCCGTGCGATATTTGGCGTGATGAACCGCTTGCGCGACCGCCTGTCGCATCAGGCCCGACGAACCGATGCAGCAATCAAGCCGGGTATAGTTGCCCATCTCGATAATGGTGGGGATGCCACGCCCCTCTTCCCCGACGAGCTGCGCATAAGCACCGTGGAATTCCACCTCGCTTGATGCATTCGACCGATTGCCGAGCTTGTCTTTCAAACGCAGGATCTCGATGGCGTTGCGCTCACCGTCGGGCGTCCAACGCGGCATCAAGAAACAGCTCAAGCCTTTCGGCGACTGTGCAAGCACCAGAAAAGCGTCACACATCGGTGCCGACATAAACCACTTGTGACCATGCAGGCGAAAACTACCTTCGGCGGCAGGTTCTGCTCGGGTGGTATTGGTGCGCAGGTCTGAGCCGCCCTGGTTCTCTGTCATACCCATGCCAAGGAGCGCCGAAGTCTTTTGTTTTACGGGACGAAAGTTGCGATCGTAGTCGCGTGAAAAAATTTGCGGCAACCATTCGGATGCAATGGCCGGAGCATGACGCAATGTCGGGACGGAGCCGTATGTCATCGCGATCGGGCAATAGACGCCACTTTCGACCTGCCCGAGCATATAAGAGCCTGCCCCGCGCGCGACGTGAGCTCCGGGCTTCGGATCGGCCCAGGGACTGGAATGCAGACCGGCCGCGAGTGCGATCTTGAGAAGTTCGTGCCAGGCCGGATGGAATTCGACCTCGTCGAGACGGTGACCGTAGCGATCGAGCGTGCGCAATTGCGGAGTGAATTTATTGGCATCGAAGCCGAGACGAATGGTCTCAGGCTTGCCGAGCGTCGCGCCCAAAGCCGTCAACTCGCCTTTTGCCCAACCCGCACCTTCGCGTTGCACGGCGTCATTAAGGACAGCGTCGCTGTCAAACAGGTTATAGGGCTCGAGCGGCGGCGGCTGGTTCTGGACCTCGAACATCCCGACAAGGCCTCCGGCGAATTCGCCCTATTGTATCAGTCAAATCAGGGGAACAGGGCCACCTGCTCCAGCCCCATGGTCTCGGGCCAGCCCATGACCAGGTTCATGTTCTGAATTGCCTGACCCGAGGCTCCCTTCACCAGATTGTCGAGCGCTGCGATCACAATCGCTCGCCCCGGAATGCGATCTTTCGCTACGCCGATGAACGTCATGTTGGAGCCGCGTACATGTCGAGTTTGCGGAGTCTCGCCAAATGGCAAGACATGCACAAAAGGTTCTTTCATGTAGAACTTTAAAAGTATTGCATGAAGATCTTCAGGCGTCCGTCCGCGACGACCCCTCAAATAAATGGTCGACAGAATCCCCCTGTTCATTGGCACCAAATGGGGCGTGAAAGAAACGACCACCTCCCGTTCCGCCGCGAGCGAAAGCTCCTGATCAATCTCCGCCATGTGCCGATGATGGCCGACACCATAGGCGTGAAAGCCTTCCGACACTTCGGAAAACAGCATGGCTTCCTTCGCTGCCCGCCCTGCTCCAGTCATTCCGGACTTGGCGTCGATAACGATCTCATCGAGTTCGATCGCTTTGCTCTTGAGCAGCGGGATCAACGGCAATTGCGCGCAGGTTGTGTAGCAACCGGGGTTGGCTACGAGCCGCGCCTTGCGGATCTCCCGTCGGTGAATCTCAGTAAGGCCGTAGACCGCCTCCTTCTGCAGATCGGGCGCGTGATGTTCGTGGCCGTACCACTTCGCGTAAGCCGCCGTGTCCGCCAGACGGAAGTCGGCAGAGAGATCGACAACCTTGGTCGCAGGTGATTTTGCCAGAAGCTCCTTGATCACCTTCTGCGTGGTCGCGTGCGGCAACGCACAGAACGCAACGTCTAGAGCCAGGTTGGCCCAGTCGAGACCGTCAATCGCCACGAGTTGCGGCAGCGTGACCGGCGAAAAATGCGAGAACACATCCCGCATCGCCTTGCCGGCGCTGCGCTCCGCGGTGAGCAAAACGATCTCGGCGCGCGGATGACGCAAAAGGATGCGGACGAGTTCACCCCCGGTGTAACCTGAAGCACCCAGCACTCCGATCTTCGCTTTTGTAGCCATAGTCGATCCTTATCCAGAAGTTTTAAAGAACTACCGGAAGATGGCCAACGGCGGGGATTCTTTTGGGGAGCTTTGCCGCAGCCTCAAATCCGGGCGGCACGGCGATGCAAACGCTACGCCCGTGCCGAGGTGGCACGGCGGCGGCGGAGATAAATTGCTGCAACGAGCGTTTTCATGAGCGCGGCATATAGGGCCCGCCCGCCACCCCGTCAACTGTCGGGTCGACCGATCGGCAATCAGCAAACAAAAGAAGGCCACCGGACGCGAGGGCTTTTCAAATCGTTTCGGTTGGGCGCCTATTAACACCGGATGTCGGGCCCTATTCCGGATTGGAGCGGCTTAATGCGGCATATAGGCGAATGCCAGGCAGTTGGATAAGCTGCCGCCCGGGATAGTCCTGCGATACCTCATGCGGGACAAGAGCCCAACCGGGTCAACCGGTAAATCAATCACTTTGGGAGGAAGTCCAATGCGTCGTTTGAGTGTGATGGCGGGCGTTCTTGGCGCCGCGCTTATGATGAGCTCGGCCGCCTTCGCGCAAGTCGCTGCCGATCCGAACAATCCGAACGAAGCCATTCCGGATGCGATGACTCCGCCGCCCTACGGCGAGACGATCAACATCGAGACCGCAAAAAAGGCGGCCGCCGGAGCAATCGCGGAAGCGCAGAAGCGAAATTGGAATGGACTCTGCGTGGCAATCGTCGGGCCGTCCGGCGACCTCGTCTATTTCGAAAAGCAGGACAACTGCCAGTTTGCTTCGGTCTCTATTTCTCAGCACAAAGCCCGGACCGCGGCCCGGTATCGGCGCCCGACCCTGGTGTTTGAGCGTCTGCTCGGCAAAGGCGACTTCTTCGCTTATCTGACAACGCTTGACGATGTCATCGCATCGCGCGGCGGAAACCCGCTGGTGGTCGGTGGCAAGGTGATCGGCGCGATCGGCGTCAGCGGCGGTTCAGGCTCTCAGGACGATGTCGTTTCAACGGCGGGCGTCGCCGCGCTGAAATAGGTTTTGATGTTCGCGAACAATCCGCCGGGCGAAAGTCCGGCGGATTTTTGTCACCAGAGCCACACGATCATCTTCGATATGACGTCGCCGATCGTCAGCAACGTCGCCGCCCAGATGAATGCGGAAATGAAATTGGCAATCTGGAATTGCCAAAAAGGCATTTCGAAGATGCCGGCGATTAGAGGCACGGAAGCACGCAACGGACCAAAAAACCGGCCGATGAAAATTCCGACGACGCCCCACTTCTTCATGAAGGCTTCGCCGCGCGGGATAAGGTCGGGATGGCGCGATAGCGGCCACATATGCGCGACCGTGTACTCAAGTTTGAGGCCGACCCAATACGATACCCAGTCGCCGAAAGCCGCACCAAGCGATGCAGACACCCAGATCGGCCAGAAGCTGATCCCGCTGTGGCCAATCAGCGCACCGATTGCGACCAGGGCGCCCCAAGCCGGGATCAGCAACGAGATGAAAGCGAGCGACTCTCCAAACGCGAGACCAAAAACGATGGGGACCGCCCACCCTCCGTTGTTGTGGACGAACTCGACGACTTGCTGGGCAATCGCTTGAAGGTCCATCGGAGGGCTGGGCCGAGCGCTGTCACTGTTGTGTAACCCGGCGGAGCCGAACGCGCCAGTACACTAGGTCGGCAGCTCGGGCTCATCCTCGCGAAAGAGATGGCCGAGCACGACCAACGCCATAATCAACAGCGGCACCGCCAGAAAAGCGCCGACCGGCCCCCAAAGCCAGGTCCAGAACACCAGCGACAAGAACACGGTGAGAGGGTTCAGTGTCAGTCGGTGGCCGATGATGCTCGGCGTGATGAAATGCCCCTCCAATGTCGCAAGCGCTAGGAACAGCACAGGCGCAAACAGTGCCTGGGTGAGCGTCGGAAAAGTGACCAGCCCGACCATGAACATCGCCACTTCGACAATCAGGGCTCCGATATAGGGAACGAAATTGAGGATGAAACCGAGCACGGCCCAGGCCATGGGATCCGGCAAACCTGCCACCCATGCGGCCACGCCCCCGCATATACCGATCGCGACGTTGATGATCGCCACGACGCTCAGATAACCGGTCAGGTTATGCTCGATGTCGTTCATGATCTTCAGCGTGCGCAACCGCGCTTCCCGCTCGTCGAAAAACGCAACCACTACGCGACGAAGGTGTGAGCGGCCGAGCAACATGAAAAACAGTGTGCCGAAAAATATGAACGTCTGGCCGATCGCCGGCGTCACCACAAGAAGTGCAGGCTGCACAAAACTCATGATGTCGACGCCGAGGCCGCCCTTTTTGTCGGACGGCAGTAGCGCATCGCGCAGTTCCTGCAACGCAGCCAGTGGCCGATCGAGCACATGCAATTTTTCCTGAACGATCCGGCCGATCTCTGGCGCTTTGCCGATCCAATCAACCGCCGGGGCTCCCAAAAGGACGATGACGGCATAACAGACCGCGATGACAAGAAGCCAAAGCACGATCGCCGATATCAGGGAGGGAATCTTGTACCGCTCGGCCCGGGCAGACAGCGGCCCAAGCATCATGGCCACCACAAAGGCCGATGCCACGGGAAGCAGAACCGGTCGCGCCAGGCTAAGCGCGACCACAAGAAGAATGATGAACATCCCGATCGTGGCCGATTGGGCCGCGGTGCGCCAAAATCGCGCCACCTCGGTCATCGGTTGCGGATCACTGACGGCTAGTGGAAAGCCCGCTCTCCGCGCGTCGCCAGCTATCCCCGGTTTCTCGACGCGCCGTAGCTTCGCCTTGGTGACATTTGCCTCCATGGGCAAGATAACGGCCGAAGTTCCTTTTGGTTGCCGGGCGCCCTTTCCACAGGGCTTTTGGCTGACTGGCGCCGTAAAAAGCGCGCGTTTAAACCTTCCCTTAAGCGGTACAGCGCAGGTTGTGCCGTCAAGGCTGTGCAGCCATGGCATATAGTGGCTGGCAACCGATTCGCCGTGACCCTATCTAAAGGCTTCTATGGCCAAGACAGCGACCAAGAAAAAAACCACAAAACAGGCAGACCTTTTCGATATGCCCCGGAGCGGGAAATCGTCCGCCCGCAAGGCACCGAAGGCATCGGCGCGGGCCAGCCGCGCGAAGCCTTCTGCGCGCGGCTCGAGCGCGGAATCCGGTTATACCGCCAAGCACATCGAGGTCCTCGAGGGGCTCGAGCCCGTCCGCAGACGCCCCGGCATGTATATCGGCGGCACCGACGAAAAGGCGTTGCACCATCTGTTTGCTGAAGTCATCGACAATGCCATGGACGAGGCGCTGGCCGGTCACGCCGACTGGATTGAAGTCGAGATGGAAGCAAACGGGTTCGTCAGCGTGACGGATAATGGCCGCGGTATTCCGGTCGACCCTCACCCCAAATTCAAGAGCAAGTCCGCGCTGGAAGTCATCATGTGCACGCTGCACGCGGGCGGCAAGTTTGACTCAAAGGTCTACGAGACGTCCGGCGGCTTGCACGGCGTCGGCGTCTCAGTTGCCAATGCGCTTTCTGAGCGGATGGAAGTCGAGGTCGCGCGCGAGCAGCAGCTCTATCGGATGGCTTTCGAGCGCGGCAAGCCGAAAGGCAAGTTGGAAAAAGCCGGTCGTGCGCCCAATCGGCGCGGCACGCGCGTGCGCTTCAAGCCCGACCCCGACATTTTTGGTCCGAAGGCCGCATTCAAGCCCGAACGCGTTTTCAAGATGGCGCGGTCGAAGGCTTACCTCTATGGCGGCGTCGAAATTCGCTGGCACTGCGATAAGGCGCTGCTCAAAGGCGTCGAGGACGTGCCAGAGAAGGCTACGTTCCATTTCGCCGACGGGTTGAAGGACTATCTCGCGTCCAATCTCACGGGCGCGACGCTTATTCATCCAGACATCTTCACCGGATCGGCCGGCAAGACCGGCCGCCACGGCGCGGTCGAATGGGCCGTAGCTTGGACTGCGGATACGGACGGTTTCCTCAACTCTTACTGCAACACAATCCCGACACCCGATGGCGGGACACACGAATCCGGATTGCGTACGGCACTCCTGCGCGGACTGAAGGACCACGCCGCCCGTGTCGGGCAGGAAAAAAGCGCTGCCCCTGTTACCAGCGACGATGTCATGACCGGCGCCGGTTGCATGCTCTCGGTTTTCGTGCGTGAACCCGAATTCCAGGGACAAACGAAAGACCGTCTGGCCACGGCCGAAGCCCAACGTATTGTTGAGCAGGCGATAAAGGATCCTTTCGACCACTGGCTCGCCGGCAATCCGCTGCAGGCCAACAAGCTGCTCGATTTCGTCATCGAACGCGCCGACGAGCGCGTTCGCCGTCGGCAGGAAAAGGACATCGCCCGCAAGAGCGCGGTACGGAAGCTGCGTCTCCCCGGCAAACTCGCCGATTGCACCTCGTCGGCCTCTGAAGGCTCTGAAATCTTCATCGTCGAGGGGGACAGCGCCGGTGGGTCGGCCAAACAGGCGCGGGACCGGCGCACGCAGGCCGTTTTACCATTGCGTGGCAAGATCCTGAACGTTGCATCCGCAGGCAAGGAAAAGCTGGCCCAGAACGCGCAGCTTGCCGACCTCATTCAGGCGCTCGGCTGCGGCACCGGCACCCACTACCACGAGAAGGATCTTCGCTACGAGAAGGTCATCGTGATGACCGACGCCGACGTGGATGGCGCGCACATCGCGTCGCTACTTATTACTTTCTTCTATCGTCAAATGCCGAAAATGATCGAAGGCGGGAGGCTCTATCTGGCCGTCCCGCCCCTCTACCGGTTGTCGCACGGCGGCAAGATCTTCTACGCGCGCGATGACAAGCACAAGGAAGCTCTTCTCAAGAAAGAGTTCCATGCCAACGCAAAAGTCGAAGTGTCCCGCTTCAAAGGCCTGGGCGAGATGATGGCGGCACAACTCAAGGAAACCACCATGGACCCCGGCAAACGCACGCTGTTGCGCGTGGTCCTCGTCGACAAGGAGATGAAATCGACCGCGCGCAGCGTCGAACGGCTGATGGGGACGAAAGCCGAGGCGCGCTTCGAGTTCATCCAGGAGAAGGCGGAATTCGCAAGCGCGGATTTGCTCGACGTTTGACATCCCGCCAAGGGGTGGTGCCAGCGTGGCGGCTTTACCCCGCGACAGCGCCAAAAAGATGATGTAGGCGCCATCAATTTATTTTCGAAAATTTTATTTCGCTGAAAAGCATGAGGTGCCGACGCAAATGGAACTGTCGGCCTACGCGCTCGATATAGCCGGCCACCCTTTATTGAGTTCGGTCGCGAGTTTGGCCTCTGTGGCGCCGGGCTTTGATTTTGCGGCCGCGGCTTTCTTGTTCTTGCGAAACCACTGAGACCTCGATCGGCTTGGACATTACTGGAGGGTTGTGCGGTATATGGTTGGCGTCGCCGAGAAGCAGTTGAAGCGTGTGCTTGCCCAAAGGAAGTTCAACTGTTGCTTCGGACTGTCCCGCCCCGAAGTGCAGATGGTTGAAGTCATTCGGGATCGGTTGATCCAGCGGAGGCAGCTTGGCGTCGATCAGGAGATGATGGTGGCCGGTGTTGGTCTTTTCGATGCCCGCCGGCGCCACGCCCATGTTGGCAAGACCAAAGTGAATGGTCGCCTTCTGCGGAAGCACGGATCTGTTCTGCACGTCGATGAAATAAACCCGGGCGTCCGCTGGCGCAGCAGTCCGGGTCGAGGCGTCGACGACACGGACCTTGATGCGCGGCGAAAGCACCGGCGGCGTGTGCGGAATGTGATCCTTGTCTCCGAGAAGCAGTTGCAGCGTGTGATCCCCAGGTTTCAGCGTTACCGTAGCCTCAGTCTGGCCGCTGCCGAAGTGGAGATGATTGAAGTCGTTCGGTATCGGCCGATCGAGCGGTGGCAGTTCGGTATCGATCAGTAGATGGTGATGGCCTGAATTCGCGCGATCCGAGCCTGCGGGCACGACGTTCATGTTTTTCAAGCCGAAACGAATGTTCACTTTGGCGTCAACGGTGGCTCCATCCTTGAGATCGGTAAAATAAACCGCGGCTCCGGGAGCCGATGCCGTCGGCCCTCCGGTTAGCGCGACACTAACCCGAATGCGGGGCGACATGACCGGCGGCGTGTGCGGAATATGGTTCTGGTCTCCCAAGAGCAACTGCAATGTGTGCTGGCCCGGCTTGAGCGTAATCTCCGCCTCGGTCTGGCCGGCGCCGAAGTGCAAGTGGTTAAAGTCGTTCGGAATCGGTTGGTCGAGCGGCGGCAATTCGGTATCGATGAGCAAATGGTGATGCCCTGAGTTCTCACGATCCGATCCCGCGGGGGCAACGCCCATGTTGCGCAACCCGAAATAGATTTTCAGATTTGCGGGGACGGTTGCGCCGTCCTTGAGATCAATGAAATAGACCTCCGCCCCGGCCGGCGATGGGCTAGGACCACCGGTGCGTTTGACCTGGGCAACCGCAACCCCACCGCATGTGACGCCGGCAAGCAGCAAGGCCAAGACCGCAATGCCAGTCTTGCTGAACTGGTCCCCGACTTTGCCGCGCACGCGTCACCTCGCCATTTATCTCGCGATGACCGCTCTCTTGACGCAAACCATCTATCTTCTCACGAACAAATAATTTAGGTGAATTCAATCGTGCTGGGAAGTGCGCGCATCTTCGTCGACCTTGCTATAGGCAAGAGCCTGCTCGCTGTTGTCCAAGATTACCAACATGTCTAAACTACTTAGTCCGAAATAAAGCGGTGGAACCTTGCGAGACTATGGAAGTCTCCGATTAAAGCTGAAATGCAAGGAGCCGTTGGCTTCTATGACGAAAAGGTCTCGTCTGAGAAGACAACATCACAGCAAACTTTAGACCACATCGGACCACTGCATGGTAACCAGGTGCGGCATGAACAAAGGACTACTGTTCTGGCTATGCTTGTTAGTCCTTTTCTCGTCGCTCACGTCGGTTGCCTTGCCCGCCGGACGTGTCGCGCTCGTCATCGGAAATGCCAATTACCCCGATGCAAGAACGCCGTTGCCCACCACGATCAGGGATGCTCGGACACTGGCAGATGAATTTCGTCGAATTGATTTCGAAGTCGACTTCAAGGAGAACCTCAACAAGCAAAATATGCAAAATGCGATCGCGGCCTTTACCGGCAAGATCAGCAACGGCACGGTTGCACTCCTCTACTTCAGTGGATTCGGCCTTGATGTCGGGAGACAGAACTATCTGATTCCGGTCGACGCCCAAATTTGGACCGAAGCCGACGCTCGCCGCGATGGAATCAGCGTGGATGCAGTGCTGGCCGACATGCACCGCGCGGGCGCAAAAGTAAAAATTATCATACTCGATGCTGCTCGGAGAAATCCGTTCGAACGCCGCTTCAGAGCATCAGCCGCGGGGCTTGCTCCGATTAATCCGCCCGTCGGCACGCTTGCTTTATACTCCGCTGCGCCCGGCCAGGTGATAGACGATAGTTCTGGCGCGAACAGTCTTTTCGTCGGCGAATTGATCAAGGAGCTCCGTTCTCCGAACTTGACCGCCGAGGATATTTTCAACCGCGCCCGCATTGGCGTTTCTCGCGCCTCCAATAACGAACAAGTTCCCTGGGTGACTTCATCTCTCGCCGAGGACTTCTACTTCAGGCCATCAAATTCAGCCGTGATGACGCCCGGACCGGCCCCATCACCGCCACCCCAGCCCGCGGCGCCATCACCAAGCACCTCGACAACTTCAAGAAGTTCGCCGACCGACTCAACGCCGCCGCCACGCGAATCCCCTCGGTCCGGATTTAAGTCGGGAGATGTTTTCCGTGATTGTCCCGACTGCCCTGAAATGGTGGTGGTACCCGCCGGCTCGTTCGCAATGGGATCCTCATCGGAGTACGAAAAACCAGTACACCGCGTGAACTTCGCGAGGAATTTTGCGATCGGTCGTCGCGAAGTGACTTTCAATGAATGGGATAAATGCGTGGATGATGGCGGATGCAAATCTCGTCCCCAGGATCGAGGATGGGGCCGTGGCGACCGTCCGGTCATCAACGTCAGCTGGCTCGATGCAAAAGAGTTCGCGGTTTGGATATCTCGGAAGACGGGACAGGTCTATCGGCTTCCGTCTGAGGCTGAATGGGAATATGCCGCCCGCGCTGGAACCGACACGCCCTTTTGGTGGGGTGGCGCCGCCGGCTCGCGCCAAGCCAACTGCCGGGAATGCAATACGGGTCAATCTGAACAGACTTTGCCGGTCGGCACATTCCAGGCAAATCGGTTCGGTCTTTATGACACCGCGGGCAATGCGGCCGAGTGGGTGGAAGATTGCTGGAACGACAATTATGTCGGTGCCCCGACAGATGGCTCGGCCCGGACCAGTGGGCAATGTCGGCTGCGGGTACTACGCGGCGGCTCATTCGACAGTGCATCTACGTATACGCGGTCAATGGCGCGTTTCAGATATGATTTCGATGTGCGCTATTATGCCAACGGATTCCGCGTAGTGCGCGAACTGCAATAGTTGCGTTACGGCTTGGCGACACGGACCAAGATGTCGATATCAGTGATGAGGCCTTTTGTTATGTCGGTAACTGCCGCAAGAGGGGTGGCCGTGCCTGTCGCTAGATGTTTGACGGCAATCTCGAGCGGAATGCGACCGAGACTCAATCGCTACCCGCTACTGAAATCCGCGAAGGGCTCTGCGAAGGCGACATGGTCGTCGTCAATGCCGGCAGTTCCCTGCACGATGGCGTGAGGCCGATTTTAGCCGACGCCGTATGCACGGAGCTGCGCTAAACGGCCCCCCACGTCGAGCTAGATGATGTCGACAATTGAAACGAAATTATCTCAACTGGATAGTGCCCCACATAAGGGCTTGTTTCGCCGAAGAGGCATCTTCAGCAAATTCGTCGTCTCGTTCGTCGGACTGGTCGTACTTGTACTGCTGGTCAATGGTGCCCTCGAGACGTGGTTCATGTACAGGGAAACCACGCAGATATTGGCTAAAGCCCAGTCGGAAAAGGCGACCACCACCGCCAATCGCATTGAACAGTTCTTATCGGATATCGAACGACAGATTAGTTGGGCCACACGAGCCAGCTCCACCACAGTTGAACAACGCCGTTCTGACTACGCGCAGCTTCTCCAGCAGGTGCCCGCAATCGATAGCCTGATTTACCTTGATGGCGCTGGGAAGGAGCAATTGAGGCTTACTCGCTCACAGTTCGTCATTGCGAGCGGGGTCGATTACTCGGACGATCCCAAGTTCAGGGAGACGCAAGATAAGCCAGTTTGGTTGTCGCCGGTTCATTTTGACGGTTTTGATCCATTCATTGCGATAGCAATGGCGCATTCCGGTCGAAATGCAGGTTCAACCGTTGCAGAAATCAATCTCAAGTTCCTGTCAGATTTCGTAGACCAGAGCCAGACCGGCACGGACATCGACGCTTATGTCGTAGGACCGGAGGGGCGACTGCTCGCTCACTCCGACATTGGTCACAATCACTTGGGCGCAGACTTGGCGAACCTTCCTCAGGTAAAATCCATGATTAAGCCCCCCGCCGAACCAGTGACTCTCGGAAAAGACCCCGACGGACACGCGGTCTTGACCGGGTCGGCCGCTATCCCTCGGATGAATTGGTACGTTTTTTTTGAGGAGCCTTTGAGCAAGGCACTCCAGCCAGTCTATGGTCTGCTTTACCGCACCGGATGGCTGCTCGCTCTGGCGATCATGCTTGCTGTGCTTGCCGGTACGCTGCTGGCGCGCCAATTGGTCACCCCGATTCGAGCGCTACAGGTTGGTGCCAGGCAATTGGAGGCGAGCGATTTCGGCCACCGTATCAACGTAAAAACGGCAGATGAAATCGAGGAACTGGCCGACCATTTCAATCGGATGGCTGATCAGCTTCAAGGGTCCTATAGTCGGCTAGAGCAGAAAGTCGCTGACCGCACACGCGATCTTGCCCAATCGAATAGTGAATTGAAGGCGCTTGAGGAGATCGGGCGCGCCGTCGCGTCATCTCTCGACATTAACGCGGTGTTGGCCACGATCGTTACCCAAGCTGTAAAATTTTCTCGTGCAGACGCTGGCGCGATCTACAGCTATGACGCGTCACGGGACATTTTCGAGCTCGCTGAAGCCCATGCGCTTGATCAATCATTTCAGGATAAAGTCCGGGGCACCAGGATCACACTCGACGAAAGCGCCTTGGGTCTCTCCGCCAAGCAGCGAGGTCCTGTCTCTATTCCCGATCTTTCGAAAGCCCCGAATTTTTCGCTCAAGGAAATCGTCCTTTCGGCTGGGTTCAACTCCGTCCTAATCGTTCCGCTCTTCGCTCAGGATGACATTCTTGGCGCTTTGGTATTGCAGCGCCGCGAAACCGGAGATTTTCCGGCCAGTACAGTCGACCTCATGCAGACCTTTGCCAATCAATCAGTCCTCGCGATGAAGAATGCGCAGCTGTTCCGTGAAGTCGATCAGAAGGGACGAGAGCTCGCGATTGCGAGTGAGCACAAATCCCAATTCGTCGCCAATATGAGCCACGAGCTGCGCACGCCGTTGAACGCCGTCCTGGGCTATTCCGAACTACTCGCCGATGGGCTCTACGGCAGCATTCCGCAGAAAGGATTAGAAGTCTTGGAGCGCATTCAAGCCAATGGAAAGCACCTTTTGGGTTTAATCAATGATGTGCTCGACATATCGAAAATCGAGGCCGGCCAGCTCACGTTGGCGCTGGATGACTATTCCGTGGAGGCAATGGTGCAATCAGTCGTGGCCGCAACAGGTTCGCTTGCACAAGCCAAGGGGATCGAAGTCAAGACCAGCGTACCTAATGACCTTCCGATGGGCCGCGGCGACGAGCGTCGTCTTACTCAGGTACTCCTGAACCTCGTGAGCAACGCTATAAAATTCACTGATACCGGCGAGGTCGAGGTGCGCGTCCAGACAGTCAATGGGGAATTCAATATTATGGTTTGTGATACCGGGCCTGGGATCGCACCTAAAGATCAAGCAACAATATTCGAGCAGTTCCAGCAGATTGACAATACAAGTACACGGAAGAAAGGCGGCACTGGACTTGGATTATCGATTTCGCGCCAGCTGGTCGGTATGCACGGCGGCCGTATCGATTTGAATTCAACCGTCGGCGTAGGTTCCACCTTCAACATCGTCGTTCCAGTACGCGTGCAACAGCAGAGGCCGGCGTGAAGAAACGCATTCTCATCATAGAGGATACCGAGGACAATCGGCGCATCCTCCGAGATTTGCTCACCCACGCTGGCTACGATTTAATTGAAGCGGATGACGGCGCAAAGGGCGTCGCGATGGCGGCCGAACATCGGCCGGACCTTATCCTCATGGATATCCAACTGCCGACCATAGACGGTTACGAAGCGACGCGTCAGATTAAGGCCAATCCGGACTTGCGGCACATTCCTATCGTCGCTGTCACCTCATATGCCCTGTCCGGCGACGAGGCAAAGACACTGGCTGCCGGATGCGACGGATATATCGCCAAGCCATTTAGCCCGCGAAAAATTCTCGCAATAATGCGCGATTTGCTGCGTTGATCGTGAGAGGAGCCGGTGCGAACTCCCCCTCGAATTCTTGCCGTCGACGATATGCCGACTAATCTGGAAATCCTGCGTGTCAGGCTGGAAGCCCAAGGCTATGAAGTCATCACGGCGGAAGACGGCGAGGAGGCATTAACAAAGGCGCGCGAGTTCGAGCCTGATCTAGTCCTGCTTGATATCATGATGCCGAAGCTCGACGGAATCGCGGTGTTGAAACAACTAAAGCAAGACGCAATGCTGCGCTTCGTGCCAATCATCTTGGTCACTGCAAAATCCGATATTCGTGACGTTGTGACCGGCCTTGACTTAGGTGGCGATGAGTATCTGACAAAGCCATTTGAACATGCCGCATTAACTGCCCGCGTTCGATCGCTGCTCCGAGTGAAGGAACTTCACGATACGGTTCAGCACCAAGCAACAAAATTGAAGGAGCAGACCGAGCAGCTTTCCAACTGGAACCGTCTGCTAGAGGAGCGCGTGGCAGAACAACTAACGCAGATCGAACGGATCGGTCGTTTGAAGCGATTTTTGGCGCCGCAGGTGGCGCAGATGATAGCGTCCTCCGACTTACCCGATTCGGTGTTGGCCAGTCATCGACAAGAGATCACGGTTCTGTTCTGCGATTTGCGTGGCTTTACCAACTTTACAGAGACATCCGAACCCGAAGAGGTCATGGCGGTCCTGCGTGATTACCACGAGAACTTGGGAGAACTCATCTTCCGTTACGAGGGCACACTCGAACGATTTCTCGGCGACGGGATCATGATTGTGTTCAACGATCCAATTCCATGTGTCGATCACACCGAGCGTGCCATCCGGCTGGCGCTGGACATGCGGGAACGAGTGAACGAACTGGGGACGCAGTGGCGACGCAAGGGCCACGAACTTGGATTTGGAATTGGGATCGCCACCGGCTTTGCGACTGTCGGACAAATTGGCTTCCAGGAGCGTCGGGAGTACACAGCAATAGGTAGCGTCATAAATCTTGCATCGCGGCTTTGCGATGAGGCGGGGACGGGCCAAATTGTGATCCCCGCGCGCGTGCTGGCCTCTGTTGACCAATCGGTGAAGGTAAAAGCTCTAGGTGAACTGACTTTGAAGGGTTTCGACAAGCCATTGGCTGCATACGATGTCCTGAGCTGGCACAACCAACCATCCAATCGTAAATCGCCTCCGGCGCGGACATCCGAGAAAAAAGGGGCGAAAAAGGGAGGTTGAACGCGACACGCTCTCGGGACGCGTGGCCGTCATTATTCGCCTCGCAGCCACACGCGCTAATTGCAGGGGGGATACTGCCTCGCCGCCATTGATTTAGATCAATAAGAAAATCTAGCGTGGGGTCTAAAAGATAGTGTTATCGTTATAGTCGGCGGACCTTGAGTGTCGATAACCTTTTGGGATCGGATCATGTCGAGCGAGCAAACTCGACTGACAGTGCGCCGCACAAACGGCGGATGGAGATTTACGCCTTCCTGCTTGTCACCGCGCTCGTAATTCCGGCCCTTGCGGTCGCCACGGTTGGCACCTGGGGTCTCACCGTGTGGATATACCAGGCCATCAATGGCCCGCCCGGCCCTCCTGCGAAGTGAGGTGCGCTGTGGTCGACAAACCGTTCACACGCAGCGTTGACCGCCGTAAGTTCATCAACGGTCGCTGGACAACGATCGAAGGCTCCGAACGCTCCGTAGAAATCGCTAGCATCCTGGTTCAGGCGCGACCAGAGCGGCTCAATGCCGCCGCACGCTCAATCGAAGCACTCCCAGGCGCACAGATCTACAATCGCGATCCACGAGGCAAACTGGTTGTCGTTGTCGAGGCTCCGAATGTCGGATCCATCGGCGAGACACTCAACATCATATCGTCAATGCCCGACGTATTGACCGCCGCACTAGTGTTCCAAGGCACTGACGACTGCTGAATCCGATAGCGACAGGAGACCGGCGATGACGACGAAGAAAAGAGTGGACCGCCGCGAATTCCTCAAGCTGGAGGCCGCTGCCATGGCCGCTGCCGCTGGAGGGCTGCCCGCTCCAGCCGCTGCACAGAATTTGTTTACCGACCGGTCATTCACCGAATTGAAGTGGAACAAGGCACCCTGTCGCTTCTGCGGCACCGGTTGCGGTGTGATGGTCGCGACCAAGGATGGCAGAGTGTCGCGACGCACGGCGACACGAAGGCCGAGGTCAATCGTGGCCTGAACTGTGTCAAAGGATATTTTCTTTCCAAGGTCATGTACGGTCACGATCGGCTCACGCAGCCGCTTTTGCGCAAGAAAAACGGAAAGTACTACAAGAACGGCGAATTCACCCCGGTATCGTGGGACGAAGCCTTCGACGTAATGGCCCAGCAATTCAAGAGTGCCCTTGCAAAAGGTGGGCCGAGCCGCGTCGGCATGTTTGGGTCCGGCCAATGGACAATATGGGAAGGCTATGCCGCCAATAAGCTGTTCAAGGCTGGTTTTCGATCAAACAATCTCGATCCGAATGCGCGCCACTGCATGGCGTCGGCGGTCATGGGCTTCATGCGAACGTTCGGCATGGACGAGCCGATGGGATGTTACGACGACTTCGAGGCCACGGATGCCTTCGTATTGTGGGGCTCCAATATGGCGGAGATGCATCCGATCCTTTGGAGCCGGATCACGGATCGGCGACTCGAGCGCGTCGCATGTTCGTGTCGCGGTGCTTTCGACATTCGAACACCGCTCGTTCGATCTCGCCGACATTCAGATGGTGTTCACGCCGCAAACCGATCTCGCGATCCTCAATGCCATCGCGAACCACATCATTTCGACGAACCGTGTCAACAAGGACTTCATCAACAAACATACGGTTTTCAAGCGCGGCCAGACCGACATCGGGTACGGACTGCGCCCGGAGAACCCGTTGGAGCAGAAGGCTTCCGGTCGTTCGAAGGCCAATGAGGCGACTGACATTACATTCGAGGAGTACGCGAAGTTTGTTTCGGAATACACGCTGGAGAAAGCCGCGAGCTTATCCGGGGTCCCCGTCAACCGAATTCGTGAACTCGCGGAACTCTATGCCGACCCCAAAACAAAGATCGTCAGCCTCTGGACCATGGGCTTCAATCAGCACACGCGCGGTGTGTGGTGCAACAATCTGGTCTACAACATCCACTTATTGACCGGAAAGATTGCGGAGCCAGGCAACAGTCCGTTCTCGCTCACTGGCCAACCATCGGCTTGCGGCACTGCCCGCGAAGTCGGCACATTCTCGCACCGGCTGCCGGCGGACATGCTGGTGGCCAACAAGGAGCATCGCGACAAGGCGGAAAAGATATGGAAAGTGCCTGAGGGCACGATCTCGCCGCAGCCCGGATATCACGCTGTTTTGCAAAACCGCATGCTGCGAGACGGCAAGCTCAACGCCTATTGGGTTCAGGTCAACAACAACCTTCAGGCGGCCGCGAACGTCAACGAAGAAGGATATCCCGGCTACCGTAACCCTGAGAACTTCATCGTTGTATCCGACGCCTATCCGACTGTAACCGCACAGGCTGCCGATTTAATCCTGCCGGCTGCCATGTGGGTCGAAAAAGAAGGCGCGTATGGCAACTCTGAAAGACGCACCCATTTCTGGCATCAGCTTGTGAACGCTCCCGGCGAAGCGCGCTCCGATCTTTGGCAGCTGATGGAATTTTCCAAGCGCTTCAAGATCGAGGAAGTCTGGCCGGCTGAACTGATCGCCAAGAAGCCGGACTACAAGGGCAAAACCCTTTTCGAGGTCTTATTCAGGAACGGCGAGGTCGACAAGTTTCCTTTGTCGGATATGGCGCCGGATCTTGAAAATCAGGAATCAAAGGCGTTCGGCTTTTACGTGCAAAAAGGATTGTTTGAGGAGTACGCAGGCTTTGGAAGAGGCCACGGACACGATCTAGCGCCCTTCGACACCTACCACGAAGTCCGCGGACTGCGCTGGCCCGTCGTCGACGGCAAAGAAACTCGCTGGCGCTATCGCGAGGGATTCGACCCCTATGTGAAGGCTGGCAAGGGCGTCGAGTTTTACGGTTTCCCCGACGGCAAGGCGCGCATTTTTGCCCTACCCTACGAACCAGCCGCTGAATCTCCCGACACAACCTATCCCTACTGGCTCGTAACCGGTCGTGTGCTCGAGCACTGGCATTCCGGTTCGATGACACGACGTGTTCCCGAGCTCTACCGTGCATTTCCAAACGCCGTCTGCTTTATGCATCCTGACGATGCCGCCAAGCTCAATATGCGGCGCGGCGACGAAGTGAAGGTTGAGTCCCGGCGCGGCTCAATACGAACGCGGATTGAGACACGAGGACGAGACCGGATGCCGCGCGGCGTGGTATTCGTGCCGTGGTTCGACGAGAGTCAACTGATCAATAAAGTTACGCTCGACGCCACCGATCCCATCTCACTTCAAACTGACTTCAAGAAATGCGCTGTTCGCATTGAGCGCGTTTAGGGAGTCGGAACATGGCACATCGGTTACGTTTGCTTGTCGCGGCGGCCCTTATAGGAGTGCTCTCCAGCGTCGTTATGGCGCAAACATTCTCAGCTCTTGCGCGGAACCACGCCGATTGACCAGGAAGGTCCCGCGCCCGCAATAACGCCGGAACAGAACTCTTCAGTTCGCGAACCCCGCAACTATCCTGAGCAACCCCCGTCATCCCGCATTCCACGGATGGCTACGACATTAACGTCCATGCCAACAAGTGCCTGTCGTGTCACGCGCGAACGCGCGTGCGCGAATCCCAGGCGCCGATGATCAGCATCACGCATTTTTCTGATCGCGACGGTCAGTTTCTAGCCTCGATTTCGCCCCGCCGCTACTTCTGTACCCAGTGTCACGTGCCGCAACACAACGTGCGGATTCCGGTCGAGAACGATTTCGTCGATATCGACACGGTGCTGAAAGGAGCCGCGCCGGGGAGACCGCGATGACGACGACAGAGGTGCCAAGGCCGTCCTTTTGGAGCCGAGTACTATCGTTTGCTCGCGATATCTGGGGCGTATTGATTCGGCCCAGCTCCATATTCAGCCTGGGATTTTTGGTGCTCGCCGGTTTCGTCGCCGGAGTGGTCTTTTGGGGCGCATTCAATACTGCGCTCGAACTCACCAACACCGAAACATTTTGCGTTTCCTGCCACGAAATGCGTTCGAATGTGTTCGAGGAACTTAAGACAACGATCCACTACAACAATCGGTCGGGCGTCCGCGCCCATTGCCCCGATTGTCACGTTCCGCACGAATGGACCCACAAGATTGCGCGCAAGATGCAGGCATCGAAGGAAGTTTGGGGAAACTTTTCGGCACGATCAACACGCGCGAAAAGTTCCTGGACCATCGCCTGGAGCTGGCGCTTCATGAGTGGGCCCGCATGAAGGCCAATACTCACTGGAATGCCGCAATTGCCACAGCGCTCAATCAATGGACATCACACGGCAAGGTCCGCGTGCCGTCGAGGCGCACCAACGGTTTCTGTTCATCGTTCATTGCTGAATGTGATTGCCACAAAGGCATCGCACATCATCTACACGACATGCGTAATGTTCCTGGCTGGCAATAGACCGGCGCGAAAATGTCAGTGGCTGACGCCGGTTGCGTCGCACTTGCGTAACAGCGGGGTCTTGCTTCCCCGGGCGACCGCAATTCCATCTTTGACCCGCACGGGTCCGCCGTCGGTTTGATTGAACATGGTACGGCGGGTCTTGTCGCGGACCGCAAAAATGAGCTTTTGCCGTTCTTCAGCGTCGGTGCCAGGCTGGAAGATCACATTGACCGCTACACTCGTCGAAGATACCTGCTCGGCCGAGAGAACACTGTAGCGGTTCACCGCATAGTCGGAACCAAGGTTGTGGTCCTCAAGGATCAGCCCCGCGCTTGGCGTCGTGATGCTGACGTATGGATTGCTGGGCGTGGGCGGAGTCTTGCAATCCGTAGCCCAGGTCCCGAACAGATTAAAATGTCGGAATAGCTCCTCGGCCGATGCAGCATCCGCCTGACTCGGAACGACGAAAGCTCCAACGAGCAACGCAAACGCTGCAGGCCGACGCATGGTATCCCCGCTCTACCCATTGCGTACAATAGCAGCGGTCGGCGCCGCGGCAATTGATTTAAGACGGCGAGCGCCATGCGGCGCGGACGAAAGGGTGACTATTTGAAAGTTAGGTTAGCGGCCTTCACGACCTCGGCGAATGACTTGATGTCAGCCTCGATCCGTTTTTTGAACTCGTTCCCGGTAGGGCCCCCCGGTTTGACCGCCATTTTTTGCAGACCTTCCTGGACCGCCGAGTCGGCCAGCGCCTTTCCCAACTCCGTCGTGAGCTTGCCCACGATTGGGCCCGGCGTACCGACCGGTACGAAAAAGCCGCTCCAAAGCTGGGTATCGACATCCGGAAAGCCTGCCTCAGCCATGCTTGGCACGTTGGGAAGCTCGGGTGAGCGCTCCGAACCCGTAACCGCGAGAGCACGGATCTTGCCTGCCTGGACCAACGGGATGACCGGCGGCCCGTCCGAAATTGTGAACAGGCTTTGTCCCGATACAACGCTGAGGTTTGACTCGTTGCTGCTCTTATAGGGGATCGCTACGGCCGGCATTCCGCTTTTGAGCTTGAGCAACTCGCTCGCAATTGTGAAAGCTGGAGACGACGTGCCGTAATTCGACTTGTCGGGATTGGATTTCGCCCAGGCCACGAGTTCCTTCACATCCTTTGCCGGGTGCTCCGCCGGCACCACCAGCACCAGTGGGAACGACGCAATCATGTTCAGGGGAATAAAACTGTTGCTCGCGTGATAGCTAAGATCTGGAAAAATCGCGGTCGCAATTGACATCTGCCCGGTTGCGCCGACCAGGATCGTGTACCCGTCAGCCGGCTGGCGCGCGGCGAATTCTGCGGCAATGCGTCCACCCGCACCGACGCGGTTTTCGATCACCACAGTCGATCCCGTATTCTCCTGAAATTTCTGTACAACGAGTCTCGCGAAGAGATCATTTCCGCCGCCGGCGGCGAACCCGACGATGAAATGTATCGGGCGACTCGGGTAGTCGGTTTGCGCATGCGAATGCCCAGCGGACAAAATCGCGAGCAATATGAACACCGCAAAAACGAAACCATTCCGACCCCTCATTGCAACCCCGCTTATGCCCCACGGTGAGACTTGCAAAAACCGTACACCGAGTTCAGCCGCCGGAAAACATGTTTGTCGTGATGTGATATCGTTTGCCCAGCAGTCAATTCCGCTGGAACCGACATGACCAGACGCGCCTTTCTCCGCTACCAGTCCGGCGCGCGTGACGAAATTTTCGGCCATCCGCGGGCGCTCGCCTACCTGTTCACAACTGAAATGTGGGAGCGCTTTTCCTACTACGGAATGCGCGCGCTTCTTGTGCTTTACATGGTCAAGTATCTGTTCACCCCGCAAAGCTCCACCGAAGTCCTCGGCCTTGCATCCTTCAAGCACGGATTGGAATTCGTATTCGGCCCGCTGGCGCCGCAGCCCCTCGCCTCGCAGATCTACGGATTCTATACCGGGCTTGTTTACTTGACGCCGATCCTGGGTGGATTGCTAGCGGACCGCGTGCTTGGCCAGCGTCGGACAGTAATCGCCGGCGCCACGTTGATGGCAATCGGCCATTTCATGATGGCTTTCGAACATTTGTTTCTGGTGGCCCTCTGTTTTCTTATTCTTGGGAACGGCGCTTTCAAGCCAAACATTTCCACCCAGGTCGGTTCACTTTATCCACCAGGGGATCGGCGGAGAGACCGCGCTTTCTCGATCTTCTACGTCGGCATCAATCTGGGCGCATTTCTCGCTCCGCTCATCTGTGGCACGCTCGGTGAAGAGCTTGGCTGGCACTACGGCTTCATGGCCGCCGGAATTGGGATGACGATTGGCTTGATTATTTATCTCGCCGCCACGCCGCACTTGCCTCGCGACGCTTTCGAGAAGCGCGCAGTATCTGACGCGACACTCGACGCGAAGGCCTGGCAGTCAATTGCGGCCATTCTGCTGTTATTCGCACCGGTCAGTCTGTTCTGGGCGACCTACGAACAGCAGGGCAACACGATCACGCTCTGGGCCGACCAATTCACCGACCGGCGTTTTTTTGGCGGCGAAATTCCGGTGACCTGGTTTCAAGCCTTCAATCCCTTCATGATTTTTGCTTTTACGCCATTCATCATTGCGCTTTGGCGCTGGCAGGGGAAAAACGAGCCCGCCACCAGCACAAAACTCGCGATGGGCTGCCTGATCAATGCCCTCGCCTATCTGGTCATGGTGGCTGCAGCCTGGAGCGCCGGCGAGGGCAAAGCGAGCTGGCTGTGGCTGTTTTTCTACTTTGTCGTCATTACCGTCGGCGAACTTTACCTTTCTCCAACCGGTCTTTCGCTTGTGACCAAGATCGCCCCGAAGACGCTGCTGTCGATGATGATGGGGGTCTGGCTCGCGACGAGCTTCGTTGGCGGATTTCTCGCCGGCTATCTCGGCACATTCTGGTCAAGCATGGATAAAGGTAATTTTTTCCTGATGCTCGCGCTCATATCGAGCGCGGCCGGTGTCTCAATCATGCTCTTGCGCCGGCCGCTTCGTTCGGTGTTGTAGGACTAGCCTACGGGTAGACCGACATATTGTTCCGCCAGCGAGGTCGCTGCGGCACTCGAGCTGGTGAGATAGTCGAGATCAGAAAGCTGGCGCCGTCGGTCAAAAGCCAACTCGTTCGGAAAACGATGCATGCTCTGCGTCATCCACCAGGAGAACCGTTGCGCATACCAAACGCGTCGCAGGCACGTTGTTGAATAATTTTCCAGTCGATCATTGCTTTTGTTTTTGTAGTAAGCGTCCAAAGCTCGCGACAACATCACCACATCGGCAAATGCAAGGTTCATCCCTTTTGCGCCGGTCGGGGGAACGATGTGCGCGCTGTCGCCGGCAAGGAAGAGCCGTCCATACTGCATTGGTTCAACGACGAAGCTGCGCATCGGCGTGAGGCCCTTTTGCAGTATCTTGCCTTCGGCAAGTTTGCGGGCTCCGCCAAGCCGCCTGTGCAATTCATCCCAGGTGCGGCTGTCGGGCCAGGCTTCAATCTCCTCATCGTGATCGCATTGCAAATAGAGTCGCGCCAGGCTTGGAGAACGCATGGTGTAAAGCGCAAAGCCGCGATCAGTGTACGAATAGATCAATTCGTGATCGGGCGGCGGGCTCTCCGACAGGATGCCGAGCCAACCAAACGGATAGTCTCGCTCGAACACACTCAGCACGCCGTCCGGAATGCTTGGCCGGCAAACACCATGGAAGCCGTCGCACCCCGCTACGAAATCGCAGTCGATTTCCTGATGCCGCCCATCATGCTTGAAGCGGATTTTCGGCTTTTGCGTTTTCAGATCGTGAACCGTGACGTCGTCGACCTCGAAGAGCAGAGGCGCTCCGTCGGACATCCGACGCTCTACCAGATCCTTCACTACTTCTTGCTGCCCGTAGATCGTAACGCGCTTGTTCACCAACTTCTTGAAGTCGATGCGCTGCAGATCGCCATTGATGCCGATATTGATTCCCCAATGCAGCATGCCCTCGCGTTGCATGCGGCTACCGACACCCACATCGGCAAGCAAGTCGGCGGCCCAATGCTCGATCAAGCCCGCGCGTATGCGATTTTCGATGTAGTCGCGAGTGCGATTTTCGATGATGATCAATTCGATACCCTGCAGGTGCAAAAGCCTCGCCAGCATAAGTCCGGCGGGCCCTGCTCCAATAATTCCGACTTGCGTGCGCATCATCTGTTTCCGACGAAAATTCGCGCCTCCCTATAGGCCGTGATCCGGCCACGGCAAAGGGATGAGAACCGGAAACCATTGCACAATGGCGATGAGCAAGAACATGTATCGACCCTGGTCAGGACGCCGCAATCGTGCATTCAGAGCCAAAAAGCTAATAATTAATACGGCTTATCGTCATGCAAAGCATTGACTTTGGCCCTTTGCACCCTATGTTTCGTGCAATCGGGCTGACATGAAGATTCGGCCATCCCCCGCGCAAAGCAACTGGTTTTCGCTAGTCCAGCGCGCTCTGGGCGGCTTCTGAGGTTATATGCCTTTTTCACATCTCGGCTTATCGGCCAAAGTTCTCGCCGCCATCAAAACGGCTGGCTACAAAGCTCCCACCCCAATTCAAGACCAAGCCATCCCGCACGTGCTTGCGCGGCGCGATGTGCTCGGTATTGCCCAAACCGGCACCGGAAAAACCGCAGCCTTCGTGCTGCCGATGCTGACAATGCTGGAGAAGGGTCGCGCACGCGCACGCATGCCGCGCACACTGATCCTCGAGCCGACGCGCGAACTCGCGGCACAGGTCGCCGAGCACTTCGAAAAATACGGCAAAAATCACAAGCTCAACGTGGCGCTGATCATTGGGGGCGTTTCATTCGACGATCAGGACGCCAAGCTGCTGCGGGGCGTCGACGTATTGATCGCCACGCCCGGCCGTCTGCTCGATCACTTCGAACGCGGGCGGTTGCTTTTATCGGGCTGCGAGCTTCTCATCATCGACGAAGCAGACCGCATGTTGGACATGGGTTTCATTCCCGATATCGAGCGCATTGGCAAACTGGTGCCGTTCACGCGACAGACCCTCTTCTTCACGGCCACCATGCCGCCCGAGATCCAGCGCATCGCCGATACCTTTTTGCATAATCCCGTGCGTGTTGAAGTCTCGAAACCGGCAACCACGGCCGCGAACATTACACAGTTGTTGGTTTCGACTGGTCGCGATCCGCATGAGAAGCGTGAGACACTGCGGCGGCTGATCCGCTCCGCCACGAGCTTCAAGAACGCGATCGTCTTTTGCAATCGCAAGCGTGAAGTTGCCAACCTGCACCGCTCGCTGCTGCGCCACAAATTTAACGCCGCGGCGCTGCACGGCGACATGGACCAATCGGCTCGCACAGCGGCGCTTGAATCGTTCCGCAAGGGCGAGGTCACGGTGCTGGTCGCTTCCGATGTCGCTGCGCGCGGTCTCGATATTCCAGCGGTCAGCCATATTTTCAATTTCGACGTGCCGCACCACGCCGACGACTATGTCCACCGCATTGGCCGCACCGGTCGCGCAGGCTTGAGCGGAACGGCAATCACCATCGTCGCCCCAATTGATAGCAAAGCAGTTAGTGCTATCGAGCGGCTAATCGGGCAGAGCATTCCCTGGTTGGACAAACCGGCAGCATCCGAGGCAACCGGAAGTTCCTCGCCTCGCGAGCACGACGAGCGACCTCGGGCCGAGGCCCCACGCGGACGAAATCGCGGACGCGGTCCGGCACGGCAGGCGAAAAAGAATGCGCCCGTTCCCAAGGCGCCCTCCTACCAGCCGGCGCAGGAGAGCGACGGAGGCCATCTCCCGGCTTTCTTGCTTCGACCGTTCCCCGTAAAGGCCTGACGCGCGCATCCTGGTTACGCAAACGTTGATTGCCTAGCCGGTTCCAAATTTACCCCCAATTCATATCCCTCGAATACCGTCCCAAAGAGAGGCGCCGGAGCGCCGTCCTCCGCAAGCACCGGCTTGCAACTGGGGGTAGTCAGCAATGGCGGGGCGTGTCGACGACTACGAACGCACAATGGCGTTCGCGGATATTGCTTTCGGACAGATGAAGGCGCTGCGCCAGCCCGCCAGTCCGCGCAATTTTGAAATCTGGTACGCCTATGCGAGCGGCTACCACCCTGCGCTGAATCAACAGATCAACGCGACGCTAAAGGCCAAGGGCACGATCTCCGAGGCCGATCTCGTTCAGATGTACGAAAATTTCCTGTCACCAACACGGCTGACAGAGCGCATCGATCTGGTCGGCAGCCAGGTCAAAGGCGAGATTGATCAGGTCATGGCAATGATCGACGCCGCCGTTGGTTCGGCCACCAGCTACACGGAGAGTCTCGCCGGCGCCACCGAGCAACTTGTGCAATCGAAAGACAGAGACGGTTTGCGCACAATCGTCGAAACACTCGTACAAACAACGAAAGCAATGGAGATATCGAACCGCAGCCTTGAAGAGCGGCTCCATGCCTCCAAGCAGGAAATCAACGACCTGCAGGAGAACCTTGAAGCGGTACGTACCGAAAGCCTGACCGATCCGCTGACGCAGTTGGCCAACCGAAAATTCTTTGACAGCACTTTGGAGAAGTCGATAGCGGAGGCGGTTGAGAGGAACGAAGCGTTGTCGCTGATGCTGACGGACATCGACCACTTCAAGACCTTTAATGACAATTTCGGACACCTGACAGGTGACCAGGTTCTGCGTCTTGTGGCGATGTCGGTGAAACACAACGTCAAGGGCAAGGACACGGCGGCTCGCTACGGTGGCGAGGAATTTGCCGTCATTCTGCCGAACACCAGTTTGCGGGCGGCCGTAACGGTTGCCGAGCACATTCGCCGCGCGGTTATGGCCAAGGAATTAATGAAACGCTCGACCGGTGAAAACCTCGGTCGGATGACGATCTCGATCGGGGTTGCCACGCTGCGAAAAGCCGACACCGGGCAATCTCTGATCGAACGCGCCGATATGTGCCTCTATGCCGCAAAACGGCATGGCCGCAACCGCGTGATTTGTCAGACCGATCCCGAGGTCGCGACTGAGAGCACCGCGGAAGTTGCCTAGCCGGCCTTAACTTGCGTCTTTGGCTGGCGTCAGCTGCACCAATTCACCGCAACCGCATGCGCTTGTCTGGTTTGGATTGTTGAAGATGAATTGCGCCGACAGCTTGTCGGCCTTGTAGTCCATTTCGGTCCCAAGCAGAAACAACACGGCTTTTGGATCGATCAGGATCTTCACACCCTTGTCCTCGACCACTTCGTCGGTCGTTTTGACCGCCTCGGCGTATTCCATCGTGTATTCCATGCCGGCGCAGCCGCCATTTTTGACGCCAACACGTACGCCGGTCACCGGTTTGTCCGCCCGCGCCATCACGTCCTTGATGCGCGTCGCGGCAGCATCGGTAAGCCGCATCACTTGAGGCCGGGGTCGTGTCATGGTCATTGTCGTCCTCGTTGAACCTCTATCTGGCGTCTCGCCGCTCCCAATTCAACTCACCACATATTCAACACGAGTCGCGCCTCGTCCGACATACGGCTTGGGTCCCAAGGCGGGTCCCACACGACGGCTACCTTGGTCTCTTTGACCCCCGGGACACTCGACACCGCATTCTCGACCATGATCGGCAACTCCTGCGCCGCAGGGCAATTCGGCGATGTCAGTGACATATCGATTTTGATCCCCCGGTCGTCGCCGATATCGATTTTGTAGATAAGGCCCAGTTCGTAGATATCGGCTGGAATCTCGGGGTCGTAGACGGTTTTCAGGGCCGCAACGATGTCGTCAGTCAGCTTGTTGAGCTCTTCCTGTGGCAGCGCCGGCGAGCCGACCACTGCGGCATTTTCAGCGGGCTTTTCCGTCAGTGAAGCGTTCGTGTCTTCGGTCATACAAAAAATTCCTGCGCCTTGACGAGCGAGGCGGCCAGTGTATCCACCTCCTCATTCGTATTGTACATGGCAAATGAAGCGCGGCATGTAGCCGTCAGGCCATAGCGCGCAAGCAGCGGCATCACGCAGTGGGTGCCGGCCCTCACCGCCACACCGGCGCGATCGATGATCGTTGCGACATCGTGCGGATGGGCACCCTTCAATTCGAAAGAGACGATCGGGCCCTTGTCAGCCGCATTGCCGATGATCCGCAGCGAATTGATCTGGCGAAGCTTCTCATGCGCGTACTTGACCAGTGCGCTTTCGTGCGCACGAATGCGATCCTTGCCGACCGAATTGACGTAATCGATCGCGGCACCAAGTCCGATCGCCTGCACGATCGCCGGAGTGCCCGCTTCGAACCTGTGAGGTGGCTCGCCATAGGTAACGCGATCCTCGAACACCTCGTGAATCATTTCGCCGCCGCCATTGAAAGGCGGCATGGTCGCGAGATGTTCGTACTTTCCGTACAGCGCGCCGATGCCCGTGGGCCCGTACACTTTATGGCCGGTAAAGACATAGAAATCGCAGTCTATGTCACGCACATCGACGTCCATATGGACCGCCGCCTGCGCTCCGTCGATCAAAACGGGAATGCCGCGCGCATGCGCCAGCCGGACGACATCTTTCACCGGGACGACAGTGCCGAGCGCGTTCGACATCTGCGTAATTGCCACCATCCGCGTCCTCGGTGTGAGCAGTTTCTCGAACTCGTCGAGCAGGAAATTCCCGTCGTCGTCAATCGGCGCCCATTTGATCACCGCCCCCTGGCGTTCGCGCAGAAAGTGCCATGGCACTATATTGGAATGGTGCTCCATGATGGACAGCACGATTTCGTCACCGGCCTTGATACGCTCGCGTCCGAACGTGTAGGCGACAAGATTGATTGCCTCGGTGGCATTGCGGGTAAAGATAATTTCTTCCTTGCGACCGGCGTTCAGAAATGCGCGTACCGTCTCGCGTGCGCCTTCGTAGGCCTCGGTAGCCTCATTTGCGAGATAGTGCAGACCGCGGTGCACGTTGGCATATTCCTTGGTGTAAGCCTTCTGCAGTCGGTCGAGGACCTGCCTCGGCTTCTGCGCCGATGCAGCGTTGTCGAGGTAGACCAGCGGTTTGCCGTAGACTTGCATTGCGAGGGCGGGGAAATCCGCCCGAATCCTGGTAAGGTCGTACGAGCCGTTGCTGACCGCCGGATGCATGGTCAACTCCGTCCGCCCAGCCACCTGAGGCTCGCGATCATCAGCGCCCCGCGTATTCCTTCGTGGGCGATCTCCTCGATTGTTTCGCCGATGAAAGCCTGCACTAGCAGCGCTTCAGCTTCCTTCTCGTGGATGCCGCGTGACATCAAATAGAACTTGAGACCAGGATCGAGCGCGCCAGCTGTGGCACCGTGGCCGCAAACCACATCGTCGGCGAAAATCTCGAGCTCCGGCTTGTTGTCGGCCTCAGCTTGGTCGGAGAGGAGTAGCGCGCGTGTCATCATTTTCGCGTCGGTCTTCTGGGCATGTTGTTTGACAACAATCTTGCCCTGGAACACGCCGTGACTCTCGTCGTCGAGCACCGCCCTGAATTGCTCCCGACTCTCGCAATGACCTGCGGCGTGTTCGATCAGCAGCGTGGTGTCGACATGATCCTTGCCGCGCAGCAGGCTGACGCCGCCTGATGGCGGCCTTTGTGCCTTCTCCGGCAAAGCGGATGAAACTCTGGTTGCGCACCAACCGGGCATCGCTAGTGAAGGCGAAACTGTTAAAATGGGCACGCGCGCCGACCGTGGCGAGCAGGCTCCCGACATGCAAAGCGCGAGCCTGCGTAATCTTGATGTAATCGACCTGCGCCGCATCGCCCACCACCAGCTCAAGCGCGGCATTGACTTGCGCATCGCCGCTCTCGTGGCTCTCTATAATGGTGGCCTTGGCGCCCTTCTCCAGCACGACCAACGATCGGACAAACGCAGACGTTGGCTTGTCGCTACCCGTCGCGAAGACGAGATTGATCGGCCGCCTCAGTGTCGCGCCAGCGGATATACGGATCACGGCGCCGTCACTCATTAAGGCGGTGTTGAGCGCCACTGCCACGTCGTCGGTCGCGAAGGCCCGGCCGACATGGGCGGCCACCAACGGGTCGCCTTTGCCAAGTGCGTTAGCCATCGTGTCTATGGCAATGCCGGGCTCCGAAGTCAGGTCGGACATATCGGGCACGAAAGCGCCGTCGACAAAGACCAGGCGGCGACACTCAACACCCCCCAGTAACCTGCCAGCGTTCTTTGCTTTTGCGCGCACGCCGGGATCGGGCGGCGGCGCCAGAGGGTAGAGATCGCGCATCAGCGCGCGCAGATCGGTGTATTTCCATTCTTCGACACGCCGATGCGGAAGCCCACGCGTATCAAACTGGTGGAAGGCGTCCGCACGCATCGCTGCAATTGCGCCCTTGCCCGGCAAGGTGCCGCGGGCCTTCGCAAAGGCCGCGCCGAGCGCTTGCTCGGCTGGGGTTTTTATTGCGCGCACTTCGGCATTCATGGCGTCAGGCCGCCTCGTCGGCAAATTGCGCATAGCCCTTTGCTTCCAGCTCAAGGGCAAGGTCCTTGCCGCCGGACTTCACGACTTTGCCTTTGGCCATCACGTGCACCACGTCGGGCACGATAAAGTTGAGCAGACGCTGGTAGTGTGTGATGACGACCATCGAGCGTTGGGGCGAGCGCAGACGGTTGACCCCTTCGGCCACAGTCTTGAGTGCATCGATGTCGAGACCGGAATCGGTCTCGTCGAGCACGGCGAGTTGCGGTTTTAGGATCGCCATCTGTAAGATCTCGTTGCGTTTCTTCTCGCCGCCGGAAAATCCGACATTGACCGCACGCCTCAGCATTTCCTGGCTGATGCCAAGATGACCGGCGGTATCCCGCACGAGTTTCATGAATTCCGGTGTCGACAATTCCACCTCGCCGCGTGTCTTGCGCTGTGCATTGAGCGCGGTGCGCAGGAAGGTCATCGTGGCGACACCGGGCACTTCCACCGGATATTGGAAAGCAAGGAACACACCCTTGGCAGCGCGTTCATCCGGCGCCAATTCAAGGATGCTTTCGCCATCAAGCAACACGTCACCCTCGGTGATTTTGTAGTTATCCTTGCCGGCCAGCACGTAGGCGAGCGTCGACTTACCCGAGCCGTTTGGGCCCATAATGGCTGCAACCTGGCCCTTTTCGACCGACAACGTCAGACCGTTGAGGATTTTCTTGTCCTCGACCTCGACATGCAGATTTTTGACTTCAAGAAACGACACGTCTTCATCCTCACATGATTAAATGCGTTATCTCTGTATTTCGGTGTCACCGGGGCGCTGACCCCAGCGCCAGCGCCATTCGCCATCCGTTCGTTGCCGGCTGATCTGAACCATCAAGAACGCCACGGCCGCGATGAATGCTGCCCACACAAGCCAGGCAACGACATTCGATCTGTCCGCCAGAAGATTCATCGCCACGATCGACAGGAAGACGACGCCGGCCACCCCCATGGTCAGGACCCAGCCTTCCCACGTGACCGGAGTCGCACCGTAGCCGTACCGTCTTGGCCTGAACCAATAGCGCGCCATCGCCTAGCCCACCGAGCCTTCCAACGAGATTGAAATCAGTTTCTGCGCCTCAACCGCGAATTCCATCGGCAGCTGCTGCAATACGTCCTTGACGAAGCCGTTGACAACGAGCGCGGTCGCCTCCTCCGCCGATATGCCCCGCTGGCGGCAATAAAACAGCATGTCCTCAGAAATCTTCGACGTGGTTGCCTCGTGTTCGAATACGGCGGAGGAATTCTTTGCCTCGATATAGGGCACCGTATGGGCGCCGCAGTCGTGGCCGATCAGTAGTGAATCGCAGTTCGTGAAATTACGCGCACCGGTGGCTTTGCGGTGCGCTGTGACAAGGCCACGATAGGTGTTGTTGGATTTGCCGGCCGCAATGCCCTTGGAAATGATGCGGCTCGTGGTGTTTTTGCCGAGATGCAGCATCTTGGTGCCACTATCGACTTGCTGGTGACCATTGGAGATCGCGATCGAGTAGAACTCGCCGCGCGAATTGTCGCCACGCAGGATACAGCTTGGATACTTCCAGGTGATTGCCGAACCGGTCTCCACCTGCGTCCAGGAGATTTTGGACCGCGCACCACGGCAATCGCCACGCTTGGTGACGAAATTGAAGATGCCACCCTTGCCATTGGCGTCGCCCGGATACCAATTCTGCACTGTTGAATATTTGATCTCGGCGTCATCATGCGCGATCAACTCGACCACGGCGGCGTGCAGTTGGTTCTCGTCGCGCATCGGCGCGGTGCAGCCTTCGAGATAGCTGACGTAGGCACCCTTGTCGGCGATGATCAGCGTGCGTTCGAACTGGCCGGTGTTCGCCTCGTTGATCCGGAAATAGGTCGAGAGCTCCATTGGGCACCGCACGCCTGGGGGCACGTAGACAAACGAACCGTCGGAGAACACCGCCGAATTCAGCGTGGCGAAAAAATTGTCCGTCGTCGGCACCACTGAGCCGAGATATTTCTTCACCAGTTCGGGATGCTCACGGATCGCCTCCGACATCGGCATGAAGATGACGCCGGCTTTTTTCAGCTCTTCCTTGAAGGTAGTCGCGACTGAGACGGAATCGAACACTGCGTCCACCGCGACCCGCCGCTCGCCCTCGGGGCGCACGACGCCGGCGAGGATCTCCTGTTCGCGTAGCGGAATTCCGAGCTTGGCGTAGGTCTTAAGGATCTCCGGATCGACCTCGTCGAGCGAAGCCAGCGCCTTCTTTTTCGGCGCCGAATAATAATAGGCGTTTTGGTAGTCGATCTTGGGATAGTCGACGCGCGCCCAGGTCGGCTCGCGCATAGTCAGCCAGCGCTTGAAGGCTTCCAGTCGCCACGCCAGCATCCACTCCGGCTCGTTCTTTTTGCCCGAGATGAACCGGACCGTATCTTCCGACAGGCCCTTCGGGGCCTTCTCGGATTCGATATCGGTGACGAACCCGTATTTATATTGATCAACGTCAATTCGGCGGACCTGTTCGACGGTCTCTTGTACTGCCGGCATTCTTCCCTCCGCTCACGGTTGCAAGGACCGCGGGTTGGATTTGTCGGTTATGGTGCTCGCGCTATCGCTATGCGCTGGTCCCCATAGGTTGATGAGGTGCAGTTTGCGCTGTGGCCGCCTGTTCAGGCGGCGACGCCGCGTCTCTCCTTAAGTAGTGATCCCGCAATGATATTCCAAGTTCCCACGAAGCGATCAACATCTCCCTCCGTGGTGCTGTCACCGAGACTCGCCCGGATAGTTCCACGCGCCAGCGCGGTGTCGACACCCATGGCCGCAAGGACGTCTGAGGGTTGGACTTTGCCGGACGAGCACGCCGAACCAGATGAGACGGCTATCCCGTTGAGATCGAAAGCGATTATGGCGGTCTCCGCCTTCACGCCCGAAACCGCGAACAAAGTCGTGTTGGGAAGGCGCGTTTCGCGAGCACCGAAAATCTCGACATGCGGCGTGATGCGTCTGATGCCCTGTTCCAACCGATCACGCATCGCTGCCACGCGCCTTGTGTCGGTCACCTTTGCAGCGGCGGCTGCGGCGCCAAATCCGGCGATGGCGGCAACGTTCTCGGTGCCTGCTCGCTGACCACGCTCCTGCCCACCGCCCTTCATCAAAGGCTCGGCGATGTGAATGTCACCACGGCGAACAAGCGCGCCTGCGCCCTGAGGACCACCCAACTTGTGCGATGAGATGCTGACAAGGTCAGCGCCGAGGCTTTCGATGTCGCAATCGATTTTGCCGGCGCCCTGCACAGCGTCGACGTGCAGCACACCAAACGCCGCGTGCACGATCTTCGCGATCTGAGCGATCGGCTGCACGACGCCGGTTTCGTTATTGGCAAGCATCACCGAAACCAAAGGCCGCGCGGCTTTCTTCACCGCGAGTGAGAGCGCATTGAGATCGACCACCCCGCTGCCGGTGACCGGGAGCGTCTCGATGCTCTCGCGCGGAAATCGGCCGCCGGCGCGAACGGAAGGATGCTCAATTGCGGATACGAACAACCGGTCGCGCGGCTCCTTGCGCCCGGCAATTTCCAAGGCGGGTGTGAGCGCGAGCATGTTGGCTTCGGTCGCGCCACTCGTGAGGGTGACGTTTTTGGCATCGGCGCCAAGCAGCTGAGCGACCTGCTCGCGCGCTTCCTCAATCAAACGACGGACGGCCCGACCCTCAGCGTGAACGGACGACGCATTGCCAGTGAAAGCCAGGGCGGCGCTCATGGCGGCCCGCGCCTCCTCTCTGAGGGGGGCGGTGGCATTCCAGTCGAAATATGCGCGCTCGGCCAAGGCCTTCACCAATACCTAATTACCGTTTTCCCGACCTAGACCCCCGCAAAAAGCTTGCTTTTTGCCCTAGGGATCGTGTTAGAAGCCCGAAATCGCCCGGTCCTTATAGCGTGTGTTGAGGTCGGGAACAGCGTAATTCGTATAATTAGAATAATTCTAAACTAGATGCCCGGTTCTGCCAGTGCCGCCAGGCCACAACACACCCCGCTGCCGTCCTGCGGCGCGGTAAGCCCGGTTCGAGGTCGATAGCCATGCCTGAGATTATCTTCACCGGTCCCGCCGGACGCATCGAGGGGCGGTACCATCCTGCGCGACAGAAAAACGCACCGATCGCGATTGTTCTGCACCCGCACCCGCAGTTCGGCGGGACGATGAACCACCCGATCATCTACCAGCTGTACTACGCATTTGTGCACCGCGGCTTCTCGGCACTGCGATTCAACTTCCGCGGCGTTGGACGCAGCCAGGGCTCGTTCGACCATGGCCAGGGTGAATTGTCCGATGCGGCCTCAGCGCTCGATTGGGCGCAGACCATCAATCCCGAGGCAAAAAGCTGCTGGATAGCCGGCTTCTCCTTCGGTGCCTGGATCGGCATGCAGTTGCTGATGCGCCGGCCGGAGATCGAAGGGTTCATCTCGATCTGCCCGCCCGCGAACCTCTACGACTTCTCCTTCCTGGCGCCCTGCCCTTCGTCGGGGTTGATCATTCATGGCGACAAGGACGCGGTGGTGCCGCACAAGGACGTCACGACGCTCGTCGACAAGCTGAAGACCCAAAAGGGCATCGTGATCGAGCAAAAGGTTGTGCAAGGCGCCAATCATTTCTTTGACGGCAAGGTGGAAGCGCTGCTTACTTCGATCAGCGCCTATCTCGACAAGCGGCTAAAGACAGAACGCAAGCCGGCAGCGTGAGTTTGGCCGGAGCGCCCGTTCGCAACGCTTGTGCTGATGGGTGAATTGGCGATACGCGGCGATCGGTCCGCGAAATGACCCATGCTCCTTGTTAAGACTTACCTCGATAGAAGTGCCATCCACGGTCTTGGGGTTTTTGCGGGCCACACTATTCGGAAAGGCACGAAGGTCTGGCGTTTCGTCGACGGCTTCGACAGGGTCTATTCACCGACGCAATTTGCCAAATTGCCGAAACCGGCCCGGGACTACATCTGGAATTACGGATACCGCGTCGACGGCGAGATTCTGCTGACCAGTGACCACGATCACCATATGAACCACTCCGACAACGCCAATACGCATTGGCGGAACGGACACATCGTGGCAAGGCGGACCATTCGCAAGGGCGAAGAGATTACTAACAACTACCGCGAATTCGATGCAGGTTTTTGCGCGGCATTTCTGAAAAAGAAGAAATGACACACGAGCGCGCCGCGCCCGGGGTTCCGGATACGAGGCTCCTTTTCGCGGTCATGTATTGTTGAATCCGACGCCGGACCTGTTACACCACCCGCCGACGGAACCGAGAAGGCCGGAGCCCGGCAATGAGCGCTTATAAATCCGACTTCCTCAACGTCCTTGCGGAGCGCGGCTTCATCCACCAGGTATCCGAGCCTGAAACGCTGGACGCGCGCGCCAAGGCGGGACAAATCGCCGCCTATATCGGCTTTGATTGCACGGCTGCCTCGCTGCATGTGGGCTCGCTGCTGCCGATCATGATGCTGTACTGGCTGCAGAAGACGGGACACCGCCCCATCGCACTGATGGGTGGCGGCACGACCCGCGTCGGCGATCCGTCAGGCAAGGACGAAACTCGTCGCGTTCTCACCGATGAGGCGATCAACGAAAATCTCAAGGGCATCCGCGCGGTCTTTTCGAAATTCCTGAAGTTCGAAGACACCGGCGGCAACGCCATCATGGGCAACAATGCTGATTGGCTCAACAAGCTCAACTACATCGACTTTCTGCGCGACGTTGGCCGCCATTTCTCGGTCAACCGCATGCTCTCGTTCGATTCAGTAAAATTGAGACTGGATCGCCAGCAGGAATTGTCGTTTCTCGAATTCAACTACATGGTCCTGCAGGCTTACGACTTCGTCGAGCTCAGCAAACGCTACAATTGCGTCTTGCAGATGGGCGGCTCGGACCAGTGGGGAAACATCATCAACGGCATCGATCTTGGCCGCCGCATGTTGAACGCGCAATTGTTTGCGTTGACATCGCCGCTGATCACGACTTCGTCGGGCGCCAAGATGGGTAAGACAGCGGCCGGCGCCGTATGGCTCAATGCCGACCTGGTGAGCCCCTACGACTATTGGCAGTACTGGCGCAACACCGAGGATGGAGACGTCGTCCGTTTTCTCAAGCTGTTCACCGTGCTGCCGCTCGATGAGATCGCCCGTCTCGCCGCGCTCAAGGGCAACGAGATCAACGAGGCGAAGAAAGTTCTTGCCACCGAAGCGACCGCCCTCGTGCATGGCCGCGCGGCTGCCGATCAGGCCGCCGAGACGGCAAGAAAGACTTTCGAAGAAGGCGCACCTGCCGAGACATTGCCAGAACGTATCGTGGAGTACCCAATAGGTGTTCTCATCGCCGCCGTTCAGACGGGTGCCGTCTCTTCGACCAGCGAAGCGCGCCGTCAAATCAAGAATGGCGGAATAAAAGTGAACGGCGTGGTGGTCACCGACGAGAAACTGACACTAACGGCGAACAACGCCACGCCTGAAGGCGTCCATATTTTGTCGATCGGCAAGAAGCGCCACTTCCAACTCAAGCCTAAATAGTCGCCCTCACCGCGATGGCGGAAGGAAATTGGGATCGAATGTCCCGGGCGAAGGGATGAATTTGCGCAACAGGCCGGGCGCTATCGCGCTGACCGGGTTGACCGTGATGCGCGGCGCACTCGGGGGACCGACTGCTTCGTAGGTGATCCCGAGCAGCCCCTCTTTGTTGCCCCCGCCGAGGAACAGACCGACAATCGGTATCTGCCCGAACATGTTGTTGAGGCCGTAGAACGGCACGAACGTGCCGCGCAGGTGCACTTCATCGCGCGAATAATCGATATTGCCTTCGACTGTGGCGCCGACCAACGGCCCGCGCACGACGCCGTCGCGGACCGACATCTTTCCGGGGAAACGGGTGAAATCTGCGCGCATCTCCGAGAAATCCACGCCGACCGAGCCGGCCGCGTTCGGCGCTCCGGACACCACCTTTTCGAGCGCCGGCTCGCCGCGCACGGCGAATCTCCGGATAAAGAGCGTCCCGATCTGCGGCGTTTGCTCCTGCGTAGGCGGGTCCATCGCGACCCACATCTGGCCGCCGTACATCCTCGGATACATGTCGGTGAAGCGAAACATTGCGCCGGCATCATCAGTTTCGAAAAAGATCACCTGGTGATTGTCGCGCGATCGAACGCGTAAGTCCCCATTGAGCGGCGTGTCGCGGCCGATCTTGCTCGACATGGCGAAGGTGCGAATGTGGCCTCCACGCCGCGACATTTTCAGATCGAGGCCCCGCAACGTCTCACCGTTATGGCCGGCCACCGTGCCAAGCTTCACATCAAGGTCGAGGTCGACCTGCTTCCCCTTGTTCTTGTCGGAAGACGCCCCGGCCATCGACGATTTGACGAAATTCCGCCCATCGTAGATATCGCCGCGCATCGCGACGCGGAGCGTCCCGTCACCGGCACGGTCGGCCCTCAACGTGGCCTTGTCACCTTCGGATAGCGCAAATACCGGGAAATTCGCCGATGAGATTTCGTTGCTGCTGTCAAATTCGATCGAGCCGCGCACGGTGGCGCCCGAACCGTCGATACTCAAATCGTCAAAGCGAACACTCTTTCCGGTTTTCATCAAAACATAGCTGGCGCGTGCAGGCCTCCCGGCCTGCTTCACCCAACCCGGCAGAAGATTGTCGATCTTGACCGGCGTGAGATCGGCCTCGATGCTCAAGCCTTCGTCGCTGGCGTTATCGCCGACATGACCTACGACCTTGACCGGAATATTGCCGGTCACTGCCGTGCCGAGATCCATCCCCAGCCGGCGCCGAGCCGCCTCATCGATCGTGGCCTGCATGTGCAGTTCGGCGTCCGCATCGTCTTTCTGCTTGCGGACATCGATTGTCGCTGCGGTGCCGTTGATCTTGACGTCGCCTTTAATCTGAAAGCCATCCTTTGTCGCATTGGCCTTGAGAAGAGAGGCCTCGACTTTCTGGCCCAGCAACATCTTTTCTGCGGCAAAATTTACGAGATCGGCATTGATCGTATAGGTCGCGGAGTCCTTTGGCGCATTTCGGCCAAGCAGCATATTGACCCCGACCTGTGCGGTCACCGTTCCACGGGTCGACGCAGGATCGAGCGTAATGCCGACGGTGTCGCGCAAACCTTCGCTTGCAAGGAGCGCAGCCGTGGCCGGCATGGTGCCGTCGATGCGGAATCCCGCACGAGCCGATACCGGCTTCGGATGGGTATCCGCCACCTCGAACACTCCGCTTGCGACATTCAGTTTGCGCCCCGTCGCGACCTCGGCCGTACCGCGTCCGATGTTGACGACTGCATTACGTCCTACAATGCGAACGGTCAGATCAGCGTCCCGGATCGCCGGCAAAGTGGCGATCGGGCGAACCGTTGTCCCACTTGTCTCGATGTCGATCGAAAGACCGTCGTCCGGTGTCGGCGGTCCGTCATGCTTGAAAACTTCCAGGGGAGCATTGCCGGCGATCACCGCGCGCTCGACCATTCCACCGGAGATGTGCTCCAGCGCCCACGCCCGTACGTCGGCGGCAGCAAATATCGGCCAGATCCGTTTCATGGCCGACACCGGCATGCGCGTACATGCGACGCCGAAGGCGATATGCGGTTCGGCTCCCGAATAGTCGAAGCGTCCGGTCACCGCCACGCCGACATTGTGTTCGGGACGCGTATCGACCCGGCTGAAATCGCCTTGGTCGAGGTCGATACGTTTGCGCGTGGGATCGATACGCGCGCGGACAGCGATGCGATTGATCGACAATCCATCCTCGTCTGCCGATGGCGCAAAAATGATCGGATCGATAACGGTGTCACCACGATTCACATTGAGCAGCCACGTGCCGTTCTGATCGGGCGATGGCTCAAACGTGGCGCGCATCGTGAACTGATTTCCACCCGACTGAACCTGGAATGGCACGATCAAATTGTTCCGACGGGTGTCCCAGTTGAACCGGAAGTCCGCGTGATCGATGTTCACGTTAAGCTTGTCGTTGGTCTGATCGACGATCGAACCCGCATCGGCGATCAGCTGGCCCTGCACCGCCTGCGGCGAGCCATCGCGGGAAACTTCGGCCCGCAGGCTCGCCGACAAAGGAATGTCGATATCAAAGTTACCAGGGTTGAGCCGCATCGCGAGGATGATGTCTCGCGTGGAAACCTTTCGTGCTTCGATGCCAACCGCGCGCACGCCATCAGAGAGCGGCCGCATCGCGGCACTTATCACCCAGGGCCGTTCCTCATTGTCGGACTCGAGTCGGAAAACAACTCCGCCCTGTCGCGGCCGGGTGAGACTCACATTGATGCCGTCAAACTTCCATTGCTTGCCGTTCCGCCGATCGTCGACAACAAGATTGCCGTTCTTCAGACCGAGTTCACGAAGGTCGTGACCATCCAGGCCGGACTCGCCGACCGCATCTATCCTCGCCATCAGTGCAGCAACACTTTCGAATTCCGCGCGCATCGGAGAGGTATTGGGAGAACCCTGTTCGCCCGGGCTCGACAGTACGATCGCCGGCTTTGTCGGCTCGGCAGTCGCAATTGGCCGTTTGTCGGCGCCAGCGAATACGGTGAGGCGCCCATCGGTTTCGATCCGAACCGACATTTCGGCGCCGACGAGGTTAAGACTCTGTGCGCGCAGTTTTCCCATAAGCAGACTTCTGCCGGAAAGCCCGACCTCGGCCTTCGGAGCGCTGGCGACCACGGTGCCGTCGGCATCGCGCACGACAATGTCGCGCAGGCGGAGCGATGTGCGCCCCTTCTCGTCCCGTTCGAGTTGCGTACCTCCGACAGCTACGCTGTGGTTGCCGCCGAAGTTTTCTTCGATTGCCGCCTTCAACCACGGCGTTGCCAGATTGAGCTCAATCGGACCGCTCGACAGCCGCCACCACAGACCAAGTGCCGCGATCATCACGACCGCAAAACAGATGGCCGACCCCAGCAGCATCCGCAGCATGAAGCGCGAACGAATCAGGACGAGGGTCCGGCGCCGCAGGTCGTTCCAACGCCATCCAGCAAAGCCATGCATAAGGCGGCGCCGGCGGGGCGCGCGGCCCATGGCAACCACGTGGGCGCGGTGTCCGTGATCTTGCTGGCTGCCTGTCATGCCCTAGACCGCGCCGTTTGCATGCAATGTGCGCGTATTTTCGCCGATTGACGGAGGACGATCCGCCGCGGGCGACGACCCCTATCTGTGGAACCCGTTGCGCCCCCCTGACGCAAATGGCATGTGCGACATGACCGCTCGAAAACGACGAAAGGAAGGCACATGAGCAAGGAGCCCGTTGCGGGAGCGAAGGCCCCGGCCTTCACCCTGCCGCGCGATGGTGGCGGCAAAGTCTCGCTGAAGGAGTTCAAGGGACGCAACCTCGTCCTCTATTTCTACCCAAAGGCCGACACGCCCGGCTGCACCAAGGAGGCACTTGCGTTCTCACGGCTTCGCGCCGAGTTCGCCAAGGCCGGTACCGCGATTCTCGGGGTCTCTGCCGACCCAGTAGCCTCCCAGGACAAATTCAAATCCAAACATAAGCTCACCATCGCACTCGCATCCGACGAGACCAAAAAAACGCTCGAAGCTTATGGCGCCTGGGGCGAGAAATCGATGTATGGGCGCAGGTTCATGGGCGTCATCCGCAAGACCTTCCTCATTGATGCGTCCGGCCGCATCGTTCGGGTCTGGCCGAAAGTAAGGGTCCCAGGGCATGCCGAAGAGGTACTTTCAGCCGCCGGCGAACTCTAATTCCCCGCAATCACTTATGATTCATAGCCATATCCCACCGGGATTACGGGTTTCTTAACTATATCCGATTGATATCGAGCGTGCTGGACCACGGTCTATTAGGGCCGAGGCGTCGCGGAGCGTCGATGTCGCACTCGTCCCTTTCGTACTACCCGGCCGCTGACCAGCCCGCTCGCCAGGCATCACCACGACCTCAATCAGCCGCTGCAATTTCCAAGCATCTGCAGCGTACTCATGACGGTTACACGCTCACCCATGCCGGACATCAGATCCGGATAGGGCCAGTTGCTTTCTGGATCGTGGTCGGTGGCCTTGTCGTCATGGCCGTCTGGTCCATCGCAACCGGTACCTACTTTGCATTCCGTGACAACGTCCTGACACGGCTTATCGGTCGGCAAGCCGAAATGCAGTTTGCGTACGAAGATCGCATCGCCGAATTGCGCGCGCAGGTCGATCGCATCATGAGTCGCCAGCTGCTCGATCAGGAACAGTTCGAGAAAAAACTCAACAGCCTGCTTCAACGGCAATCAACCCTGGAGCAACGCGCTTCGGCGCTCGCCGGCGATTTGTCAACGACTGGCACAATCAAACCGACCCGTCCGCCCGCGGCGACGTCCCCGACTGAAAAGCCGACGCGCGCATCGCCGATCAACGACACGGTCATCTTCGTCGCACCACCGGACCGCGAAGCGCGGCTGCAATCACGCGAACTGCCAACGAGCGGAACACGCATTGCCGAACGCGCGAGTGCGGGTGGCGTGAGCGGCATGTTGGCTCGCATTTCGCTCTCGCTCGACAAAGTTGAGCAAAAGCAGGGTGCGACCTTGACGGATCTGGAGGAGCGCATCGACACGCGAGCGCGTCGAATACACAGCGTGTTGTCGGACCTGGGTGTGAATCTTGGCCGCGCTTCAGCCGACACCGCAACCGGCGGGCCTTTCGTTCCGGCCAGGCCCCCGCAGTCGGGAGCCAGTTCGTTCGAACGCCAACTGTATCGCATCAATGTCGCACGAGCGCAGATCGACCGGTACAACCGCACACTTTTAGCTGTGCCCGTACGCAAGCCGATCATCGGCGAGGTCGACATGAGCTCACCGTTCGGCATGCGCATGGATCCTTTCGTGAAAGGACCGGCCATTCATACGGGCATTGACTTGCGTGGCGACACCGGAGACCCGGTGCGCGCCACAGCCAATGGCAGAGTGACCGTCGCCAGCTGGCAAGGCGGCTATGGCAAGATGGTGGAAATCGATCATGGGAACGGGCTGTCTACCCGCTACGGCCACATGTCGGTGATAGACGTCAAAGTCGGCGACCAGGTCCGGATCGGACAGACCATCGGCAAGATCGGCTCGACCGGCCGTTCCACGGGTCCGCATTTGCACTACGAAACACGGATTAATGACGAAGCAGTCGATCCCCAGCGATTTCTGCGCGCGGGATTGCGGCTCGGCAATATTTAGCGCGCGAGCCGCCGACTACTCCACGTCTTCGACGTTTTCCGGCCCGCCGCCGAATGCCTTTTGTGCCAACGCGGCTTGCATGAATTCGTCGAGATCGCCGTCGAGCACACCGGCTGTGTTTGATGTGGAAACGCCGGTGCGCAAGTCCTTCACCATCTGATAGGGCTGCAACACGTAGGATCGAATCTGGTGGCCCCAGCCAATATCGGTTTTGGCCGCCTGTTCGGCCGCCGCCTTTTCTTCCCGCCTCTTGATCTCGACCTCGAATAATTTCGCCCGAAGCATGTCCCAGGCCATCGCGCGATTGCGATGTTGCGAGCGATCACTCTGGCACTTCACCACGATATTGGTGGGCATGTGCGTGAGACGGACCGCGGATTCGGTTTTGTTGACGTGTTGTCCTCCCGCCCCACCCGATCGCATGACGTCGGTCCGTACATCACTTTCCTTGATGTCGATTTTTATGCGGTCGTCGACAACCGGATAGACGTTCACGCTGGCGAATGAGGTGTGCCGCCGAGCGTTGGAGTCGAACGGAGAAATCCGCACCAGACGGTGCACGCCGTCCTCGCTTTTCAGCCATCCATAGGCGTTGTGGCCTTTGACGATGACGGTCGCAGATTTGATTCCGGCCCCCTCGCCTTCGGTTTCTTCAATCCATTCCACCTTGTAGCCATGCGCCTCGGCCCAGCGCACGTACATGCGCGTGAGCATGCTGGCCCAGTCCTGACTCTCGGTGCCGCCGGCGCCCGCGTGGACTTCGAGATAGGAATCATTCGCGTCTGCCTCACCCGAAAGCAGCGCTTCGAGCTCCCGGCGGGCCACTTCGATTTTCAAGCGCTTGAGCGCCGCTTCCGCCTCGGCGACCGTTTTTTCGTCTTTCTCCGTCTCACCGAGCTCGATCAACGTGAGCTGATCCTCGAGCTCCTGCTCGATGCGGCTGATGGCCTTTAGCTGATCGTCGAGCGCATCGCGCTCGCGCATGACGCGTTGCGCCCGCGACTGATCGTTCCAGAGATTAGGGTCTTCCGACTCTTTATTCAGCTCGGCAAGGCGACGCGACGCGGTATCAACGTCAAAGATGCCTCCTCAGCAGCCGCACCGACTGCTTGATTTCCTCGACAAGGTTCTGGGTCTCCGCTCGCATGCTTTTGTCCTTAGTCCGAATTGTTCCGCATTTAACGTCCCTGAGGTCTCGCCGCAACCCTTCGCGACGATGGAAACGCGAGACTTCCAGGAACCATGGCCCTGAAGATGAATTGACACTCAGACGGGGACAACTCCCCAAGAAATCAAACAACGAGGACACCCATGGGCCTGTTCAGCAAAGACATCAAAACGCTCGATGACCTCTTCGTCCATCAGCTGCGCGACATCTACTATGCCGAGAAGCAGATCGTGCAGGCGCTGCCTGAGATGATCGAAAAAGCAAAGGACCCGGGGCTCAAGCAAGGGTTCGAAACACATCTCGGTGAGACCAAAAATCATGTTAAACGGCTTGAGCAGGTCTTCAAGATGCACGGCGTCGAGGCAAAGGGCGTCGAGTGTCCTGCGATCGACGGAATCATCGAAGAAGCTGATGAAATCGCCGGCGAAGTCGACGACAAAAAGGTGCTCGACGCAGCCTTGATCGCGGCCGCCCAGGCCGTCGAACATTACGAAATCACGCGCTATGGCACCTTGATCGCGTGGGCAAAGCAACTCGGACGGCCCGACTGCGCCAGCGTGCTTCAGGAGACCCTGGAGGAAGAAAAGGCTGCCGACTTAAAGCTGACATCGCTCGCCGAACGTGACGTCAACGTCAAAGCGGCCTGATTGTAACAGAGATAAAGAGAAGCCCCGGCCTTGAAGGCCAGGGCTTTGCTGTTTCGGGCTTTTCAGATGTGCTGCTTAGTACAGACCACCTGTACCTGAGCGAACCGCGCGCTCCGCATCGGGACTGACTCCAAAGCCAAACGGTCGCCCCCCTCCCGGCGGGTATTGTCCGTCGGGTGGAGCGTCACCGCCACCGACAACCGAGTAGCCATCAGGCGGCGCGGTGCCAGGCTTGAAGGCTTCCAAAATTGCTCTCTCGGTCCCCGGTCCTGCGCGCGTTCCACTTTTCAGATCCACGCGGACGAGTTTGATCCCTGGCGGCACTCGGAACGGTGCTGCCGGCTTGTCTGCAAGCGCGACTTTGAGAAATTCCTTCACGACCGGTGCGGCGAGATGACCGCCCGTCGCGCCGCGGCCCATGTGACGTGGTTTGTCGTAGCCCAGATAGACTCCCACGACGATATCGGGCGTAAAGCCGATGAACCACGCGTCCTTTTCGTCGTTGGTCGTGCCGGTCTTGCCTGCCACGGGCTTTCCAACCTCACGCACCACGGTTGCTGTCCCTCGTTGGACAACGCCTTCCATCATTGACGTAATCTGATAGGCGGTCATCGGATCGAGAACCTGCGGCCGCCGATCGACCAGCGACGGCTCGGGCTGATTTTCCCATTTCTTGCCGGCGCAGCTGACGCATTCACGTTCGTCGTGTTTGTAAACCGTGTGGCCGTAACGATCCTGAATGCGGTCGACCAGCGTGGGCTTTATGCGCCGACCGCCGTTATCGAACATCGCGTAGGCAGTCGTCATACGCATCAGCGTTGTCTCTCCAGCACCGAGTGCGAATGAAAGATAAGGCGGCAGATCGTCGTAGACCCCGAAGCGCTTGGCATACTCGGCGATGAGCGGCATGCCGATATCCTGCGCGAGGCGAACGGTCATCACGTTGCGTGAATGTTCGAGGCCGAAACGCAGGGTCGCGGGACCGTAGAACTTGCCTTCGTAGTTTTCAGGTCGCCAGGCACCGGCGCCAGGTCCTTGATCGATCTCCACGGGCGCATCGAGAACGACCGTCGAAGGCGTGTAACCATTGTCCAGCGCCGCGGCGTAAACGAAAGGCTTGAAGGATGAGCCCGGTTGCCGCAACGCCTGCGTGGCGCGATTGAACTGGCTCTGGTCAAAAGAAAAGCCGCCGACCATCGCAAGCACGCGGCCGGTCCACGGGTCTTCCACCACCATGGCGCCGGAGACTTCCGGGATCTGATGCAGGACGAATTGCCCGTCCGTTTTTGCGGGCTCGACATAGACTACGTCGCCGGGATTGACGACCTGACTGGCTTTGGCAACCGGCCTGCCACCGGTCTTTGCCCATTTCATGCCGTCCAGCGGCAGAATGCCGACGGCGCGTTCTTTGCTCACATAGCCACCGGGCTCGCGTCCCGGCTGCAATCCGATTCGTGCAGACTGATCGCTGACCTCCAGCACCACGGCCAAGCGCCAAGGTGTCACGTCCGACAAAGCCTTCACTTCTGCAAGTTTGGTGCCCCAATCGCCGGCAATATCAATCTTGCTGACAGGGCCCCGCCAACCTTGCGTTTCATCGAAACGCACCAGACCTTCAGTGAAGGTCTTGCGCGCCAACACCTGCAATTTGGTGTCGAGCGAGGTTCGGACCGAAAGGCCGCCCTCGTACAGCTTCTTCTCGCCGTAACGCTCATAGAGATCGCGGCGCACTTCCTCCGCAAAATATTCGGCGGCGAAAACATGCCCGCTGGTGGACTTGCTGGTAACGCCTAAGGGTAGGCGTTTGGCCTTCTCGGCGTCGGCGGTTTTGACGGAGCCCGATTCGGCCATGCGATCGATCACCCAATTGCGCCGCTCGATCGCGCGCTCGCGCTGGCGGAAAGGATGATAGTTGTTCGGTGCCTTTGGAAGCGATGCGAGGTAGGCCGCCTCAGGGACGGTCAGTTCATTCACCGCCTTGTCGAAATAGACGAGCGACGCAGCGGCAATGCCATATGCACCAAGGCCCAAGTAGATTTCGTTCAAGTAGAGCTCGAGGATCTTTTCCTTGCTGTAAGTACGCTCGATCTTGAGGGCCAGCAGAGCCTCCTTGACCTTGCGCGCCATCGAAAGTTCGTTTGTCAGCAAGAAGTTCTTGGCGACTTGTTGCGTAATGGTTGAAGCGCCCTGAGGACGCCGGCTCGATCCATAATTTTGCAAATAGACAACACCGGCGCGGGCTATGCCGGTGAAATCGAGACCGCCATGCTCGTAAAAATTCTTATCCTCTGCGGCGAGGAACGCGTTGACCACCAGCTTGGGCACCGCCTGGATAGGAATGTAGAGGCGCCGTTCGCGCGCATATTCGGCCACCAGTGAACCGTCCGCCGCGTGTACGCGGGTCATAACCGGCGGCTCGTAATCCTGCAGCTGGGAATAGTCGGGCAGATCTTTGGAAAAGTGCCAAAGCAGGCCCGCGGCCGCGGCCACGCCGACCACAAAGAGAATTGTACCCGCTGCGAAGAGAAAGCCTAGGAAGCGTAACACGAGCTTCATGGTCAAATGATCCCGTCTTGCACCCGGTTGCAGGCATCATCCGCTTTTGCGAGGAGCCCCCTAACCGGCAGACATATTACTCCTACCAAGCCGCCGTCGCCACCGGGCCACCCCTCTGGTTGCCGGGTTTTATGTTGAAACTGAGGCCGGTGAGCCATTTAGTTGCGTCCTCCAGCCCCTGCCACCCGAGGTGTAAAGTAGACATCTACCGCCTGCGCCAGCGCCTGGGCGGTACGGGCGCGCCAGCCTGCCGACGTCAGCTGCTTGAGGTCGTCCTTGGTCGACATGTAACCGAGTTCGACCAGCACCGAGGGGACATCGGGCGCCAGCAGCACCTTGAAACCTGCCGACTTGAGCGGATGCTTATGCAGCCGTGCGGCACTCTTGAGCTCATCGACAACTGTTCGGGCAAATTGCACCGAAAAGGTCTTGGTCTCGCGCTGAGCGAGGTCGACCAGAATATTCGCGACATCATCGGGTTCGGCAGTCAGGTCGACACCAGCGATGACGTCAGCCTTATTTTCCGTCTCGGCCAGACGCGCCGCTTCGGCGTCGGATGCGTTTTCCGAAAGCGTGTAGACGGTGGCGCCTTCGGCCTGCCCTTCCCGCTTCGGCAAGGCGTCGGCATGAATCGATATGAAAAGCGCCGCGCTGCGTGAACGCGCGAAACGTACGCGCTCTCCGAGAGGAACGAACTCGTCTTCCGAGCGAGTCATGGAGACACGATATTTGCCACCCGCTTCAAGCTTCTCACGCAAGGCAAGCGCGAAGGCGAGGACGATGTCCTTTTCGAGCTCTCCGCCCGACCCTTTCGTGCCATTGTCGATGCCTCCGTGTCCGGGATCGATGACGACAAGCGGGCGCGCGTCGCCCTCGACTTTCGCAGGCGCATCGCTTGGCCGAGAGGGTGCACTTTGGGCCGGACGATTCGCCAGCGCGATGTTGCGCATGAAGCTGGCGCGGTCGGTAGTGACGAGATCGAGCACCAGCCGTGCCGGCTGGCTTTCTGATGCGTCGAGCACAAACGCCTTTTCAAGGCGCACCGGTCCTTTTGCATCGAGTACGATGCGGGATCCGCCTTGCATGATCAGGCCATAGCGAAAAGCCTTCACCAGGCCGCGCGGCTGCTCGCCCGCTTTGGCGGCAAGCTTGAATGTGGTTTGCGGCAGGTCGACCACGACACGGTAAGGGTCGGCAAGCATGAAGGCGGCGATGTCTATCTTCCGACTGAGATCGACTACAACGCGCGTCTGCTTGTCGTCTCCGCCGACGCGGATATCGGTGGCGACGGAGAGCGATTCTGCTGAAGCTGCCGCCCGTACGCCGTTTTCGGCGGCAATGCCCGGCGCGCCGAGCATCGTACAGGCTAACGTGCAGACTATGGCGGTGGCGCGGGCTTTCACGAATCCGGACCCTTTAGGCCCCTTTTTAACTCATTAATGCCCGCTTCGGTTAACGGAACTTGAGCAGGTGGCCCAATTCCTTACGCGGGTGTGGCCCAAAGGCAAAGCGTCCCTTGCCAGTAATGGCCCGGGGCCGTATGTAGAACACGCTGACGGTTAGAGTTCCGGTTGTGCCGCGTTCGGGCCCCGGCCACTTCGGTCCAGTACCGCCCCCCTCGAGGAGGTTCGGCGGACGGCCAAGTGAAACGAGCCGAAACCCTTGTGAAGGACATCCGGATCAGCGCGCGGTCAAAACGCCGTTCGCGACCTAGCCGTAAGCGATGAAAAACCTCGGTTCGCGCCTGTGAGGCGCGACCGCAGCGCTACGGGTCGCAAGTTTCATGCTGCCACTGATGCAGCAAAGGTATTTTGAGGTTGATTGCCAGCGCGCCGTCGCAACGACGGTGGGCGGAGGCATGAGGCTAGCCCACGCGGCCCTTCCCTTCCACACCAATCAGGCCAGCATTCCGTTTTACCGCCTTGCGCCGTCTTCGGTGCGCGAGCGCGCTCGGGTGGCTGGCCCAGTGAGATTTTCCAATGGCCGACAAGATGCTAATCGACGCGACGCACCCGGAGGAGACCCGGGTCGTCGTGCTACGCGGCAACCGCGTCGAGGAATTCGACTTCGAGAGTGCCAACCGCAAACAACTGCGCGGTAATATCTATCTAGCCAAGGTCACACGTGTTGAGCCGTCGCTGCAGGCGGCCTTCGTTGACTACGGCGGCAACCGCCACGGCTTCCTGGCATTTTCGGAAATTCATCCGGACTACTATCAAATTCCTGTCGCTGACCGGCAGGCCCTGATCGCGCAGGAAGAGCGCGACCAGCGTGCGGCCGAAGCTGACGCAGAAAACCGCCGGCACGGACGTCATCGGCATCGCGGCGCGGAGCGTCGCCGTGATCGGGATTTCGTGCAGAGTGAACCGCTCGCCGGCGAGGAGACCCCGCACGAGGCCACTGAAAATCCGCCCAGCAATTTCAGTTTTGCCGAGACGAACTCCGAGCAAGCACGGGACACCGCAATACAACTGCCTGAAGCCGAAGCGACGCCACCTGAGTTTGTCGCAGAAGAGCGCATTCAGGAGGCTGTCGAAATCCCTCGCGCCGAAGAGGTCGCGCCCGATGCGGGAGCGATGTTCGAAACGACCGCCGAGGGCGAGCAGCCGTCCGCTGCGGCCGAAGGTGCGCTGACAAGCGAAGCGACGCCCACCGATTTCTCCAACGGCAACGGCGACGAGCACGCTGAAGAAGAAGCGGTTGAATCCGTCGGAGGCGCGGACGCGCTTGAGGAAGTCCAGGAGCGACTTCCGCGCTTTCGGCGCCAGTACAAGATTCAGGAAGTCATCAAGCGCCGGCAGGTGATGCTCGTGCAGGTCGTCAAGGAAGAGCGCGGAACTAAGGGCGCCGCATTGACGACTTACCTCTCGCTCGCCGGCCGCTATTCGGTCTTGATGCCCAACACCGCACGCGGTGGCGGCATTTCGCGAAAGATTACATCAGCCGAAGACCGTTCTCGACTCAAGGAAATCTCCCAGGAACTGGAAGTGCCGGAAGGCATGGGCGTGATCCTGCGAACGGCCGGCGCCAGCCGAACCAAGACGGAAGTCAAACGCGACTTCGAATATCTCTTGCGGCTTTGGGAGACCGTGCGCGATCTCACGCTCAATTCGACAGCACCGAAACTCGTCTACGAGGAGGGCTCGCTCACAAAGCGCTCGATACGCGATCTTTATGGCAAGGACATCGAAGAGATCACCGTGTCCGGCGAGGAAGGCTTCAAGGAAGCGCGCGATTTCATGCGCATGCTAATGCCGAGCCACGCCAAGTACGTGAAGCACTACAAAGACAGCCAACCGATGTTCACGCGGTACGGCATCGAAAGCCAACTCGATGCCATGTTCTCGCCTGTCGTCCAGCTTCGCTCGGGCGGTTATATCGTGATCAACCAGGCTGAAGCCCTCGTGGCAATCGACGTCAACTCCGGACGCGCCACGCGTGAGCACCACATCGAGGACACGGCGCTCAAGACAAACTGCGAAGCGGCGGAAGAAATCGCGCGCCAGTTGCGTCTGCGCGATCTCGCCGGCCTCATCGTCATCGACTTCATCGACATGGATGAGGGCCGCAATAACCGCACCGTGGAACGGCGGTTGAAAGAGGCGCTCAAACATGATCGCGCCCGTATTCAGGTCGGCCGTATCTCGCATTTCGGCCTTCTGGAAATGTCGCGCCAGCGGATTCGCACATCGGTTCTCGAAAGTTCAACTGAAAAATGCCCGGTTTGCGGCGGCAGCGGCCACGTTCGCTCCGTCTCCTCGGTCGCTTTGCAGTTGTTGCGCGCCATCGAGGAAATGTTGATCAAGGGCGCGACGCACAATCTCATCGTGCGCACGCGGGCCGAGGTCGCGCTCTACGTGCTCAACCACAAGCGCGCCCACCTGCGCGCGCTGGAGGAACGTTTCCGCATCTCACTCACGGTGTCAGCCGATCCAACGGTAACCGGTCAGCAATCTTATGTGATCGACCGCGGCGAACAGGTGCACACGCCGGAAGCCGCACGCAACCTCGCCGCCCAGCAACCTCAGTTGGCGCCCGTCGAAGAATTGGCGGAGGAAACAGTTGAGGTCGACGAACATTTCGAGGAATCCGAAATCCCCGTCGAAGCCGAACAACCGGTCGATGGCGGCGAACGCGAAGGTGGCGAACGCGAAGGCAGCCGTCGGCGTCGGCGTCGACGCGGTCGCGGCGGCCGCGGCCGCAGCGGTGAGCCGCGTGAACACGTACAGAACGGACAGAGCTTCACGCCGGACACGGTGCCCGAACACACCGCCACCGAACACACCGTTACGCGTGAAGACCATGACAGCGGATCTCCCGAAGAAGACGGCTTCGGCCAATCACAGCCCCCTCAGGAAGGTGCCCCGGGTGAAGGTGATCCGCGCGAAGGACGGCGTCGACGACGTCGTGGCCGACGCGGCGGCCGCCGCAACAGGCAGCGCAATGGCGAAGCGCCGTTCCGTTCGGCCGAAAACGGCACTGAGCCCGAGTTGCACCGCGCCGCCGACGAATTCGATACTCCTATGGATAACGATAGCCGGCAGGACTTCTCGCAACCCGCCGAGCAGCGACCTGCACCCCAGCCGGAGCCCCAAGCCCCTGTCTTCAGCGCGCAGGAATCGCCACGACGACGCTCAACGACACGCGAGCCGGCGCCGTTTGCGTCGGAGACTCCGCGTGTTCCTTCGTCCGTTCCGCCGTCAGCCCCGGTGATCTCCAGCACCGGCACAGAAGAGACAGCCGCCCCCAAGCGCGGTTGGTGGGCCAAGCGCTTGCTAGGCGACAAGGGGTAGACGTCGATGAAATCCGCCTGGGTCGACAGCGACGCCAAGGCGGCTCTCGATCATTGGGCGAAGACTGGCATTGGCCAGGACTTGGCGTTGCGTGTCTATTCGACCCGCTTGCTTGGCGGCGAGCCAAGGTTGGTCCTGCACGGAGGTGGCAACACTTCGGTGAAGACGCGTCTCAAGGACCTTCTTGGCGAGGATGTCGATGTCCTCGCCGTTAAAGGGTCCGGCTGGGACATGGCCAGCATCGAGCCTGCCGGAATGCCGGCCGTACGGCTTGCGGCACTGCGCAAGCTCCGCTCGCGCTCTGCCATGCCTGACGAAGAGATGGTTCGGGTGCAGCGCGCGGCGCTTATCGATCCGCAGTCGCCTAATCCGTCCGTGGAAACTCTGCTGCACGCGTTTATTCCGCACAAATTTGTCGACCACACACATGCGACCGCGATCCTCAGCCTGATCGATCAGGCTGAAAGCGATGAACTGTGCGCGGAGACTTTCGGTAATCGCCTCGGCTTTGTACCGTACGTGATGCCGGGCTTCGCGCTTGCAAAAAAAGCCGCAGAAGTGTTCGAGAAAAATCCGGCCGTCGAAGGGCTCATCCTCGACAAGCACGGCATATTCACGTTCGGCGATGACGCCTGCCAGGCTTACGAGCGAATGATCGAATTCGTCACGCTCGCAGAAGAGCGCCTGCGAAAAAAAGGCAATACGAAATTCCCGGGCGCCAAACTTCCTGACCGGACCGCATCGGTTTCGGACGTCGCCCCGATCATCCGAGGCGTTTGCACACAGCGGGACGCGTTTGGTGAGGGCGCGCACAGGCGGCTCGTCCTCGATTTCCGCAGCAACGACGTGATCCTGAACTATGTGAACGGCAAGGATATCAAACGGTATGCCCGCGCCGGGCTGATTACGCCTGACCACGTCATCCGAACCAAGCCCTGGCCTCTGGTTTTGACGGCGCCGCAAGCCGGCAAGCTCGCAGAATTCAAGAGCGCCGCGCAGCAAGCCGCGCGGGCCTTCATGAACGATTACGCCACCTATTTTTCGCGTCACAAGGCCCGTGCAAAGGGCGCGTCGATGCACGATCCCCTGCCCCGCGTCGTGCTGGTTCCCGGCCTCGGGCTATTCGGACTGGGCGCCAGCGCGAAGGAGGCGCGCGTCGCCGCCGATGTCGCGGAGGCAGCGGTTGAAGGCATTACGGGCGCCGAGGCCATCGGGACCTTCGCATCGATTTGCGAAGCCGACACCTTCGACATCGAGTACTGGCCACTGGAGCTGGCCAAGCTCGGCCAGCGTAAGCCCTTGCCGCTTGCCGGTCAGATCGCCGTCATCACCGGAGCCGGTGGGGCCATCGGTGGAGCGACAGCGCGGGCGTTCGCGCAAGCCGGCGCCGAGGTCGCCCTGTTTGATATCGACGTCGCTGCGGCGGCGAAGCAAGCCAAGGCGGTCGGCGGAACTGCGCTCGCAATCGCGTGCGATGTAACCGATACGGCATCTGTTCGAGATGCCTTCGATCGCGTGATCGACGCATTTGGCGGCGTCGATATCGTTGTGTCCAACGCCGGCGCGGCCTGGCAGGGCAAGATCGGCGAGGTCGAGGAAGCAAAGCTGCGCGAAAGTTTCGAGCTTAATTTCTTCGCCCATCAAAAGGTCGCACAAACCGGCGTGAGCATCCTGCTCAAGCAAGGCATTGGCGGCTGCCTGCTGTTCAATATTTCCAAGCAGGCGGTGAACCCAGGCCCGGATTTCGGGCCATACGGCTTGCCGAAAGCGGCGACATTGCTGCTCGTGAGACAGTACGCACTCGATTACGGTGCCGACGGCATACGCTCCAATGCGGTCAATGCTGATCGCGTTCGTTCCGGCCTTCTGACCGAGGACTTCATCGCGGAACGTGCCAAAGCGCGCGGACTTAGCGAGAAGGAATATATGAGTGGTAATTTGCTCCAGCGCGAAGTAACGGCCGAAGACGTGGCGCAGGCTTTCCTGCACCAGGCGCTTGAGCTAAAGACCACCGCCAACATCACGACCGTCGATGGTGGCAACATCGCGGCAGCCTTGCGCTAGCACGCGCACTTGTCAGAAAGCGTACGATTCTTCATCCTGCTCGACACCAATAAGGAGCCGATACAATGCTGCGAACCTTGGCCTTGGCCGTTGCCCTTCTTCCGGTAGCACTTGCGGCAACGCCGGCTTCGGCCGTTACATCGGAAGAAAAAAGGGAAACCTGCAAGGTCGGTGCCGAGAGCCAGCAGCTGCAGGGCGCAAAGCGCGATGCCTTCATCAAGAAGTGCATGGCGGGCGGCAACTATGAGCCACCCGCGCGAAGGAATGCCAAGGCTGCGCCGAAACCGCAGTAACCGCGCCGATCAGGCGGCCCGCACTGCGGGCCGCTCGAGCGGGGTCACGTCGAACCGGCGCAGAGTCCCTCGCCGTAAAACGTCAATAGCAATTGGTCGCCCGATCCGGTCGCCGTTGAGCAGCCGGATCAGATCATCCACCCCGGTCACGGGAATCTCATCGGCGCGTACGATCGTATCGAGGCTCATCAGCCCGGCCAGAGCCGCCGGCCCGTTCGCCTCAAGGGCCGTGATCATCGCTCCGGACGAATTTTCAATTTCCGCCACACGTGCATGTCGTCGTGGCACCGCCGTCGTTTGTGCCGACACTCCGATATACGAGCGCCGTACACGGCCGTGCTGGATGAGTTCGCTGAGCACGAATTGCGCTGTGTTGCTTGCAACGGCAAAGCAGATGCCCTGCGCGCCCATGATCACGGCCGTGTTGATGCCAATCACTTCGCCCCGCGACGACACCAGGGGTCCGCCGGAATTGCCCGGGTTGAGAGCAGCGTCCGTCTGAATCACATCTTCGATGAGACGCCCGGTGCGCGAGCGAAGGGAACGCCCGAGCGCCGAAATCACACCGGCGGTCACGGTCGATTCGAAACCCAGCGGGTTTCCGATCGCGACCACGAGCTGACCGCGCTTGAGCTTCTTGGAATCTCCCAATGCGGCGCTGGGCAGATCGCGCGCCGACCCCACGCGCAGAAGCGCGAGATCGGTGTCCGGGTCGATGCCGAGGGAGCGAGCATCCATGACGCGACCCTCCGCGTCTTGCACACGGACCTCTTTGGCACCCTCGACCACGTGCGAATTGGTGAGGACAAGACCGTCCGGCGCGATGATCACGCCGGATCCGACGCCGCCAGGGCGACCCTTGTCATTACGAATCTCCACGCGCACCACGGCCGGGCCGACGGCATCGGCCACGGTGGTGACGGCGTTGGAATAGGCGTCGAGGATTTCGGTATCGGAGGCGGGTGTCACCGCCTCGCCGATGTCCCCGACATCGGATAACGAAGCAAAATCGAGCATTGGTTTTTCGGGGTTTTGTGGAACGTGACGTGATGTAGGGATGGCCAGGTCAAAATTAAAGATGCCTCTCGCCGTCGCCTCCAATTTGACGGGGCATCTTCACGTATCCTCAACCGGTCAGGGCTAAATTTTCGAACAAACTGAACATCTTATTTTACCGGCGGACAGCGTCGCATGAGCTCGGGATCGGGGACAAACAAGCCACGCCGTGGCAAAGGCAGCTTTTCGACGGTGGAAGCCGTCCGTGCCTTGATCGCTTCGGCTGCTCTGGCCGGCATCCTGCTGCTCGCAGTCTTCGTGACGACCGGCTCTTACTTCTCGGCCGACCGGCAGGCCAAAAATGCCGCGTCGAAGATCGCCCCCCTGTCACCCGCGAGTGGCGGTGAAGCAGCGCACCGCGTGGCGTCCATCGTGGTCGAAACCGACAAGAAAGGTCGCTGCGAAGAGCGTCGCTTCGACAATCGGTCGGGCAAGATCGTGTCTGCCACCGTCGTCGATTGTGAAGCGCGGCTCGCCGATGAGCGCGACGCGACCCCCTCTGAGAACATGAGCGCCGAGCGGATGCGCGCAATTCTCGGAGCATTCAGGCGATAAGCAAAAAGAACTCAGTCGCTCTGAAGGACAATGTTTTTCACCATCGGGTAGATCTGCTGCTGCCAGCTTTTGCCTGAAAATACGCCGTAATGCCCAACGCCGGCCTGCATATGGTGGCGCTTGCGATAGGGCCGCAATGACGTGCACAGGTCGTGCGCGGCAAGGGTCTGCCCCACCGCACATATGTCGTCCTTTTCACCTTCGACGGTAAACAACGTGGTGCGCCTGATGGCGCGTGGGTCCACTTTTCTATTCTGATAGGTAAGCGCTCCCATCGGCAAACTGTGTTCCTGAAAAACGAGGCGGACGGTCTCCAGGTAGAACTCCGCGGTCAGATCGAGCACGGCGAAATATTCGTCATAAAACGCCTTGGTTTGGGCCGCCTTCACCGTCTCGCCATTCGCCAGGTTTTCGTACAGCTCGCGATGCGCCTTTAAGTGGCGATCGATATTCATGCTCATGAAGGCGGCAAGCTGAACGAAGCCCGGATATACCAGGCGACCGCCGCCGCTGTATCGATGAGGCACGCGCGCGATCAAGTTTCGTTCGAACCAATCGATGGATTTCGATTTGGCGAGCATGTTGACTTTGGTCGGGTTAACGCGGGTGTCGATCGGACCCGCCATCAAGGTCATCGACCGTGGCTGCGCCGGATTATCGGCTTGCGCCATCACGCTCACCGACACCAGCGCTGCGACGCAGGGCTGACATACGGCAACAACATGCGCGCCGGGTCCGATCGTTTCGAGAAAGCGGATCAGATGGGAGATGTACTCGTCAAACCCGAACTGGCCATGCTCAAGCGCCGCATCGCGCGCGTTGTGCCAATCGGTGATGAAGACGTCGTGCTCCGGTAACATCGTTCGGACGGTCGTGCGCAACAGCGTTGCGAAATGACCTGATAGAGGAGCGACCAGCAAGACACGAGGTTGCGCGGCTACGGATTCTTTTCTGAAATGCAGCAGTGTTCCGAAGGGCGTTGTGTCGACCGCTTCCTCGGTCACCGCCACCTCCTGGCCATTCACCGTGACGACGTCGATTCCGTAGGCCGGACGTTCGTGCGTGAGGCCAGCCCGCGCAATAAGTTCATATGCGGCGGTCAGATTGCTCAGAACGGTCGGCCGCGCCGCCCCGTTAAGCCGTTCCCCCACCGCCATGGCGGCAATGCCGGCGAGCTTGCGCACTGGCCCCATAATATCGGCGTGCGCCTGATAGGCCTGATAAAGCATCCACTTCCTGGCGGCCCCGGCGGACCGCTAGCAGAAGGTAAAGCATTTTATGCTGCACTGCGAGACGAATTTCGCGGAAGACCCACAAACCGCTGGAAACTGGGGACAATCGCTTCCGGCGGTGATTTTGCAAGACGGGAAACTATTGAAAGAACTTCACTTTCGTCTAAGCTATAAATGCCGGGCCTGAACGAACAAGGAGCATTTGTGCTCTATGGCCAAGGCTGCCCTCACGATAGCAAGTAAGAACTATGGCTCCTGGTCCCTGCGCGGCTGGCTGCTGTGCAAGCTTGCCGGACTCGACTTTGAGGAAGAAGTCGTAGCCAGCGATGATCCGTCGACGCGCGCCGAATTGTTACTGCTCTCTCCGTCATTTCTGGTCCCCTGCCTTACGCACAACGGGATCAAAATCTGGGACACTCTGGCGATCGCCGAATATCTGAACGAGATCCTGCCGAAATCGGGCTTGCTCCCGAAAACGCTCGCTGCCCGTGCATGCTGCCGCGCCATCAGCGGCGAGATGCATTCGGGCTTTTCCAATTTGCGATCCGCACTGCCGATGAACCTCAAAGCGCATCATCCTGGCTTCAAGGTCTGGGCGGGTGCGCAAGCCGACATCAATCGCATCGTGAGTATCTGGCGCGAATGTCTCGCGACTGACAAAGGCCCTTTCCTGTTCGGCGACAGGGCCTGCATGGCGGACGCCATGTTCGCGCCAGTTGTGACGCGCTTTCTCAGTTACGACGTGAAACTTGATAGCGACTGCGCCGCCTATTGCGCGACCGTAATGGCAATGCCGCCCATGCGCGAATGGGTCGAGGGTGCGAAGGCCGAACCTGACGAGGTTGTCGAACTCGACGTGGAATTTTGACGAGCGCGGACTTTAGCGCTTGAGCCAATTCGCGATCCGCGCCACTGCTTCATGCATCTCGTTGGCAGAGCCGGCGTAACAAAAGCGCAGAAAATGCCGGCCATTGACCGGATCAAAATCAATCCCGGGTGTCGCGGCAACGCCGGCCTCGTTCAACATGCGTTTGGCGAAGTCGAGACTGTCGTTTGAAAATCGCGAGATGTCCGCATAGAGATAAAAAGCGCCGTCCACCGGCAGAAATTTGTCGAGTCCCGCCTTCGGCAATCCATCGCAGAGAATACGACGGTTTTCTTCGTAACCGTGCTTGACCCACTCCATTTCTTCCCTTCCGTCGAACGCGGCCTCGCCCGCAAACTGTGCGAGCGTCGGCACCGAAATGGCGAGGTTGCCCTGCAGGCGATCGATTGTGCGCACCAGATTTTCCGGCACCACCATCCAGCCAATTCTCCAACCAGTCATGCAGAAATATTTCGAGAACGAATTAATGACGACCGCCCGTTCGGAAATGCTCACGGCCGTCTCCGCTGCAAATGCGTAGTCGAGCCCGTGATAGATTTCGTCGGAGATGACCCGGATGCCTTCAGCTTCTGCGACCGAAATGAGCCGCGAGAGCGCATCGGCATCCATCATCGTGCCGGTGGGATTGGCGGGGCTGGCGATGATAACGCCCTTGAGTGGCGTTTGCTGGTGCGCGGCGATGAGGGTTTTGGGTGACAGCGCCCAACGCGTCTGCGCTGAGGTGTCGATCAGCACCGGCTCACAACCCAGCGCAGAGAGAGTATGGCGGTACGGCGGATAACCCGGATTGGCGAGCGCGACTCGGTCCCCGGGCTCAAACAATGACAGGAAGGCGAGGATGAACCCGCCGGAAGATCCGGTCGTTACCACCACGCGCGCAGGATCGAGCGCGAGGCCGTATGCATCCTGATAGTGACGCGCGATGCGCGCGCGCAACGATGGGATGCCAAGCGTCTCCGTATATCCGATGCGGCCATGCGCAAGTGCGGCCTGGGCAGCCTTGATGGCCGTCGCCGGTGCCGGTGCCGCAGGCTGACCAACCTCCATATGAACAATGTGGGTCCCTTGCGCCTCGAGCTGTGCCGCCGCTGCCATCACGTCCATGACGATGAAAGGCGGCACATCGCTACGTTTGGACGGTTTCAGGAGCTGTTTTGCCTTCTCAAGCATCGTTTTCGGTCCGCCGCGCCCCTTCGTCCTGCCCCGCTGTTGCCGTATTCCGCAGATTGCTTGCGAACCGGCCCTCTTCATGACCCAGTCGTGATTGGCGGCCTCGTTGACCGCTTCCAAGCGCGTCACTAGGTTCACGCCCAATCTGGCAGAAAATCGGGATGTCCTTGCAAGGCACACCTATCAGGACGCGGCGCATGGCGCCAGCAGCCCGGGCAATCGCGTTGCTCGCAGCAATCGCGGTGGCGGCCGCGGGCGGAGGGCCCGCGCTTACGCCTGCGCGCGCCCAGGACAGCGTCACGCGCGGCATGCCAGTGATTCGGGATGCCGAGATTGAACAACTCTTGCGCGACTACGCGCAGCCGGTCTTGCGTGCCGCCGGATTGGCCAAACAGAACGTGCGGGTCGTGGTTCTCAGCGACCGTTCGTTCAATGCCTTCGTCATGGACGGCCGGCACATCTTCATCAACGCGGGCGCACTGTTCGATGCCAAGACGCCGAACGAAATCATCGGCATCTTCGCGCACGAGACCGGACATCTTGCCGGAGGTCACCTCCAGCGCCTGAGAGAACAGCTGGCGACTGCGCAAACAGCGGGAATTATCGCGTTGCTCGCCGGCGTGGGCGCTGCGGTCGCCGCGTCGCGGTCCGGGGGGGCTGCCGGTGACGTCGGAGCGGCAGCAATCATGGCGCCGCAAACGGCCATCATGCGCTCGGTGCTTGCCTACGTGCGAACGCAGGAAGATCAGGCCGACCATGCCGGCGTCAAATTCCTAAATGCCACCGGTCAGTCGCCAAAAGGAATGGTCGATCTTTTCAAGCGCCTCAGCAACGAAGTGTTGTTCAATTCGCGCTATATCGATCCTTACATGCAGACCCACCCGATGCCGGCCGATCGCGTCGCCGCGCTTGAGACCCTCGCAAAGGCAAGTCCGTATTGGGACAAGAAGGATCCGCCCGAGTTGCAATTGCGTCACGACATGATGCGCGCAAAGCTGGCGGGATTCCTGGAGCGCGCCGACACTGTTGCGCGCCGCTATCCGGCCGGCGATCACAGCCTTCCAGCGCGATATGCGCGCGCCATCGCGACCTATCGCAACTCAGATTTGCGTCAGGCAATTGTACAGATCGACGCCCTGATTCAGGCGCAGCCCAACAATCCGTATTTCTATGAACTCAAAGGTCAGGCGTTGCTCGAAGGGGCCCGGCCGGCTGAGGCTGTCGCGCCCTTGCGTCAAGCTTCGCAGCTTGCGCACGAAAATCCGTTGATCGAAATCATGCTTGCGCAGGCGCTCAACGCCACCAACAATCCGAAGTTCGCCGAAGAAGCGGTCGGTCTGCTTCGCTCCGCGATCGCGCGCGAACCCGAGGCGCCTGAAGCTTACTCACAGCTTGCGATGGCCTACGGTCGCAAAGGCGACCTCGCCAACGCCGATCTCGCATCAGCGCAAGCCGCATTCGCGCGTGGCGATGTCAAGACTGCCCGCCAGTTGGCCACGCGCGCCAAAACTCGCCTGCCCATCGGTTCGCCGGCCTGGGTGCGTGCCGACGACATCGTAAACGTCAAACCGAACGCAAACGCCAGAATGCAATAATGAGGAAAGGTTCAATGACATTCAGATCGCACCTTATCGCCACCGCCTGCTCGGCGTTTCTTGCGATAGCCATGCCACAGGTTTCAAAGGCCGATGAACTGACCGCCGGCCAGAAAGGCGAAGTCGAGCGCATCTTGCGCGATTATCTGATCGCCCACCCTGAGATCATTCAGGATGCGATGGCCGAGCTCGACAAGCGTCAGAGCGCGGCAGATGCGGAGAAGCACAAGACAACGATCAAGCAAAGCGCGCAAACCATATTCAGCTCGCCGCGTCAGGTCGTACTTGGAAATCCGGACGGCAATGTCACTTTTGTTGAGTTCTTTGACTACAACTGCGGCTACTGCAAGCGCGCCATGGACGACATGCTCACGTTGCTAAAGGACGATCCCAAGCTCAAGGTCGTGCTGAAGGAGTTTCCGGTCCTCGGACCGGGCTCGGTCGAGGCCGCCCAAGTCGCGGTCGCGGTGCGCATGCAGGACAAGACCGGCAAGAAATATCTCGAATTCCACCAGAAATTGCTCGGCGGCCGCGGGCAGGCCGACAAGGCTCGCGCACTTGCGGTGGCCAAGGACATCGGCCTCGACATGGCTCGCCTCGAAAAGGATCTCGCGAGCGCCGAAGTGAAGGCGACCCTTCAGGAAAGCTTCAAGCTCGCCGAGTCCCTCGGTCTCAACGGCACGCCAAGCTATGTGATCGGCGACAATGTCGTCGTCGGTGCCGTCGGTCTCGACGCGCTGAAAGAAAAGATCAATACCTCGCGCTGCGGCAAGCCGACCTGCTGACGGGCATTATCGGTCCGTAGTCTCTTAAGTCGTCGGCCGCCGCGGCACGCCTGCGGCGGCCTTTTACGTCGGACGATACGGAACAAAGTTCCGTCGGGGCGGTTGTTGCGCGCATGTACTCATTAGGCATGGAAGAAGAGTACTTCCTGTTCGACGCGAAGACGCGCCATTCGGTGCGCCGCGCCAACAAGAGATTTCTGTTGCGCGCCCAGAAACAGCTGGGCGGCCACGTTATGACAGAAATGTTGCAATCCCAGATCGAGGTCGCCACGCCCCCCTGCAACACCACTGAGGAAGCACGCGCGCATCTCGTGCACTACCGCCGCACGCTGGGAAAGCTTGCGGCCGAGTATGGGCTTGGCCTCGCCGCCATGGGCACCTTCCCTCTCGCCTATTGGCCCGAACAGGTGGTGACGCGCAAAGCGCGGTACGGTGCGATCATGGACGACCTGCAGATGGTCGGTTACCGCAACATGCTGTGCGGGATGCATGTCCACGTCGCGGTGCCGGATGTCGATACGCGCATCAACTTGATCATGCGGCTGACGGCTTACCTTCCGCTCCTGCTCGCGCTCACTACGTCATCGCCATTCTGGCAGGGTCACCTCACCGGGCTCGTCGGCTATCGGCTGGCCGCCTATGACGAACTTCCTCGCACGGGACTGCCTGAGCTGTTCCGCACCAACGATGACTATCGCGAGTTCGTCGCGGCGCTCACATGGGCAAAAATTATTCCGGACGCGAGTTACATCTGGTGGGCAATCCGACCCTCGCTCAACAATCCGACCATCGAATTGCGTGTCGCCGATAGCTGCACGCGCCTCGAAGATGCCATCGCAGTCGCCGCGCTGTTTCGCTGCCTCGTTCGCGCGCTTGATCGCGACCGGGCACTCAATGCGGGCTTCGACCGCGTCGGTCGAGCGATCACACAAGAGAACAAGTGGCACGCCCAGCGTTACGGCATCGGCGCCACCTTCGTCGAACCGTTCTCGCGCTCACCGCTCACACTCGTGCAATGGCTCGACCAGGTAATCGATTTCATCACCGAAGACGCCGATGCCCTCGACTGCATGAACGAGATCAGACACCTCCGCGTCATCGCAGCCCAAGGAACCAGCGCGGACCGCCAGATCGCGACTTTCAGAAAAGCCACGGCCGCCGGCCGCAGAAGGTTAACGGCGCTCAAGGAGGTTATCGATTGGGCTGCAGCCGAAACGCAGGCGCCGGGAAGCTGCAAAGCTTCAATCTGAGCACCATCCGGGCTTCCCCTTATCCTCCGGGCCACCTATAAAGCGCGCTGGTTTCACGCGCATCGAACGAGCGCGGACGGGGATTCATGGCAAAAACCACAATCTACGTTCTCAATGGGCCTAACATGAACCTGCTCGGTACCCGCGAGCCGGAAAAATACGGACGCGCGACGCTTGCCGACGTGGAAAAGCTGTGCGGCGAAACCGCGAAACGGTTCGGTCTTGATATTGTCTTCCGTCAGTCGAACCGGGAAGGCGAACTGATCGACTGGATCCAGGAAGCTCACGCAAAAGACGCCGGCGCCATTGTCATCAATCCGGCCGGTTACACCACGACATCGATCGCCATCATGGATGCGCTTCTCGCGGTGAAGATGCCCACGATCGAAGTGCACATCACCAACATCCATACACGCGAAAGCTTCCGTCACAATTCGTATATTTCGAAAGCGGCCAAGGCTGTGATCGCCGGATTCGGCGTCGACGGTTATGCCCTTGCGATCACCGGGCTCGCCGGACTGCTTGGCGCCAGGCAAAAGGCTTAAGCGCCAGCGGACGCATGATGTCAAAGTCGCCCAAGTCCATCATCGATCGGGATCTGATCCACGAACTCACCGCGCTTTTGGATGAGACCGGGCTGACCGAAATCGAAATCGAGCAAGACGGCAAACGCATTCGGGTGGCGCGCGGGACAACTGTCGCTGCCCCTTCCGCGGTGCGCGTGGAAGTCGCGCCACAACCGGGTGTCGAGGCCGCCGTCAAACCAATCGATCCTTCCAAACATCCTGGCGTGGTGATCTCGCCAATGGTCGGGACCGCTTATGCCGCGCCAGAACCTGGCGCGAAGCCTTTCATCGATATCGGCAGCAAGGTCAAAGCCGGTGACACGCTGCTGATCGTGGAAGCGATGAAAACGATGAACCAGATTCCCGCCCCGCGCGCCGGCACCGTGATTTAAGTTCTGTTCGAGGACGGTCAGCCAGTGGAATTCGGCGAGCCGTTGGTGATTATCGAGTGAGAAAGCACGTTTTCTCATTCGCCAGGCCCATTCGGTGAGCGGAAAGAATGTTCGACAAGATTCTGATCGCCAACCGCGGTGAGATCGCACTCCGGGTGCTGCGCGCCTGCAAGGAACTTGGCATACCGACGGTTGCCGTGCATTCCACCGCCGATGCGGATGCCATGCATGTGCGGTTTGCCGATGAGAGCGTATGCATCGGACCGCCCGCGGCCAAGGACAGCTATCTCAACGTTCCGTCCATCCTGTCGGCCTGCGAAATTACCGGCGCAGACGCCGTGCATCCGGGCTACGGCTTTCTTTCGGAGAATGCGCGCTTCGCCGAAATACTGGCCGAACACGGTGTGCAGTTCATCGGTCCGAAGCCCGAACACATTCGCCTGATGGGCGACAAGATCGAGGCCAAGCGCACGGCGAAGAAACTCGGAATTCCTATTGTACCCGGCTCAGAGGGCGGCATCGGCTCCGACCAGGAAGCGGCGAAAATTGCCGGCGCCGTCGGCTATCCGGTTCTGATCAAAGCAGCGGCCGGCGGTGGCGGCCGCGGGATGAAAGTCGCACGCAATGCGGGCGAGCTTTCCCTCGCCCTGTCGACGGCACGCACCGAAGCCAAGGCCGCCTTCGGTGACGATGCAGTTTACATCGAGAAATATCTCGAGCGACCGCGCCATATCGAAATTCAGGTCCTTGGCGACGGCAAAGGGGATGCGATTCATCTGGGCGAGCGCGATTGCTCCCTGCAACGCCGCCACCAAAAGGTCTGGGAGGAAGGCCCCTCTCCCGCGCTCAACGCGAGTTCGCGCGATGTCATCGGCGAAACGGTTGCAAAGGCGATGCGCGATATCGGTTATCTCGGCGTCGGCACCGTCGAGTTCCTCTACGAAGACGGCAAGTTCTATTTCATCGAGATGAACACCCGCATTCAGGTCGAACATCCGGTGACGGAGATGATCACCGACATCGACCTGATTTTCGAGCAAATCCGCGTTGCTGCCGGCACTCCCCTCGCCATCAAACAAAGCGACGTGAAGTTCCACGGCCACGCGATCGAGTGCCGTATCAACGCCGAGAACCCCATTTCCTTCCGACCCTCGCCCGGCAAGATCCTTCACTACCACCCGCCCGGCGGCCTCGGCGTGCGCATCGATTCTGCCGTGTATCAGGGCTACACCATCCCGCCCTATTACGATTTACTCGTCGGCAAGCTGATCGTGCACGGCAAGACTCGCACCGAATGCCTGATGCGGCTGAAACGCGCGCTCGACGAAGTGGTCGTGGACGGTATCGAAACGACGTTGCCGCTTTTTCGCGCACTTGTGCGTGAAACTGACATCATTGACGGCAACTATCACATCCACTGGCTGGAACAGTTCCTGGCGCGCGGTGGCATGGAGAGCTAGCGCGAGCTTGCTCTTGAAACGAGCGCTGACGACGCCATAGGATCGCGTCCTCCGTTGCCGAGATAGTGGTCATGGCAAACCGCGAAAACGCTTTCATCGAAATCACGCCGGATGTGCTGCTCAAGGCGTATGCCTGCGGCATCTTCCCGATGGCTGAAAGCGCCGACGATCCTGCGCTCTATTGGATCGAGCCGGACATGCGCGGGATCATTCCACTCGAAGGATTTCATGTTCCCGTGCGGCTTGCGCGCACGGTGCGATCCACGAGCTGGACGATCCATGTCGATCGCGATTTCGACGCCGTGATTGAAGGCTGCGCCGAACCGAAACAAGATCGTGCCCGCACCTGGATCAATGCACGCATACGGCGCATCTATCGCGCTCTGTTCGAGCGCGGCCATTGCCACACGGTCGAGGTTTATGACGGCAATGAACTCATCGGAGGCCTCTATGGCGTGTCGCTTGGCCGCGCATTTTTCGGCGAGAGCATGTTTCATCGCGCGCGCGATGCCTCGAAGATCGCGCTCATCCACCTCGTCGCGCGCTTGAGGGCTGGAGGCTATCGCCTGCTCGACACGCAATATGTGACCGATCACCTGAGAACATTCGGCGCTGTCGAGGTTCCAAAGCGACGCTATCACCGGCTGCTCGAGGAAGCGCTCGCCGGCGAAGCCGATTTCGCTACCATGCCCCTCGATAGGGCGTTGAGCGGCGAGGCGGTGCTGAATGCTATTCGTGTCGAACGCTAGGTTCGACAAAACCGGCCATCACCGCAGAAACGGGAACGGAAAGACGCTCGGCGGCTGTTGCTGCTGCGGAGGCGGCGTGCGTTGCGCCGTAGGCGGTGGCGGCGGTGGCGTGCGCTGTGCCGTAGGCGGTGGCTGCGGCGATTGCGGCGGACGCCGTTGTTGCGACTGCTGCGGCTGTTGTTGTTGCTGTTGCTGTTGGCGCGCGCCCGGTTTCGCCTCGGGTGCATCGGCGACGGTCGGGGCCTGCCCGCCTTTGCAGTCGGTAATCCACACGTCATAGATCGGATGTTCGACCGCATGCAGGCCCGGGCTCGCAGCGAACATCCAGCCGGTGAAAATGCGCTTGATCTCGCCCTGCAGCGTCACCTCATCGACTTCGACGAAGGCATCCGTATTTGGCGTCTCGGTCGGCGGCCGCGAGTAACACACACGCGGCGTTACCTGCAGCGCGCCGAATTGCACCGTCTCGTTGGTCGCGACGTCGAACGAAATGATGCGCCCGGTGATCTTGTCGAGACCGGCGAAGACTGCCGTCGGATTGATGATGCGTTGCGCCGGCGGCTCAACGACCACCGCATCGCTCGGCTGCGGCGCAGTATTCGTCGGCTGCGGCGCATTGCGTGGCGAGTCGGGACCTGGCGGCAGAGCGGACGGCGTCTGACCCGGGGCAACGCCGGCGCCTCGCGGTGCCTCGCCCGGCGGCGGCGCGGGCGCCACTACTCCACCGGTCGGCGGCGGCAATTCCCGCGATTGCACGCCACCGACCCCGGGGCGGTTCGACGGCGGCAAGTTCATTGGCGAGGGCAGCGGCTGCGACGGCGGCGCATCGCTGCGCCCGCTCGGGTAATACGGAGGCGGCTGTTGCCGGGATGATGGCGGACCGCGCACATCGGCGGGCGGGCGTGGCGGCGGATTACCGAAGATCGATCCCAAGAAGTCGGCGATTGGGTTCTCGCCGGATTGGGCCAGCGCAGACTCAATGGTGGGCGGTGCCGCCAGAGCGGCCACCGCCAATATCGCAATTGAGCAGATACGAGGCGCCATCAAATCCCGGTTTTTTCGCCTGGCCGGCGTGAATTTGCTCCGCGCCGGTAGCGATGTCCGGTTAACACGGGGAATACGGCGTTGGAAGGGCGATCACCCGACCCCATCCACCACAATGCATCCTTTACCGCCAGAGCGCGGGTCCCGCGCAATTACTGGTTGCCCGGATTCCAGGCCTTGTAATCGCCCGTCGCTTTCGGCCGGCGGCCGGCGGCAAGTGTCGAGCCTGGTGGCCGCAGCGCGCCCGGCGTACCGGTCATGTTCGGCCGGTGCGGCTTCTGCCAGGGACGCGGCTTGTAGTTTTCCTGCGTGGGTGGGATGTCGACCGTATGGTGCAGCCAGCCATGCCACGATGGGGGCACGGTGGAGGCTTCCGTGTAGCCGTTATAGATCACCCAACGACGCTCGAAACCGAGCGTCTTGTCGATCGCTCCGCCACGGGTGCGATAATAGCGATTGCCGAATTCGTCCTCGCCAACCGGCTCGCCATACATCCAGGTCCAGAACTGGGTCCCGAATGTCTGCGAATTCCACCAAGTGAACAGCTTGAGCAGGAAATTCTTCATTTGCCGCCGCGCTTGAAAACGATTGGAACGCGGGGCCTTTTGCCACCTCACCGCCGCATTGTCCAGCGAGGGGAAAGCCGCAAACCGATGCGGTTTTCGCCGCCAGTTTTTGGATGATAGTAAAGCGCCATGGATGAATTGAGAGCCGGGCTGACCAAGATCAAGAATCTGCTCGACTGGCTGCCTGAACTCGCTGGTCGCGTTGATGATCCTCGGGATCGCCATGCTTGTCGCGCTCGCGCTGCATCGCTGGGTGCGCAAGCTGGCGCGTCGGGCGCTCGCCGGACGCTACCCTTACCTCTATTCGACCTTCAATCAGACAAGCGGGCTGAGCCGGCTTGCGCTTCTGATCATGGCGATGATCGTGGCCATTCCCGTCGCACCGTTAAAGCCTGAATTCGCCGAAATGCTTGCACGGCTGATGGCGGTCGCGGTGATCGGGTTGATCGGCTGGGCCGCCATCATCGCGATGCACATCGCGGCCACTCTCTATCTGCGGCGATTTAGTCTCGACAGCGACGACAATCTGCTTGCGCGCAAGCACAACACGCAGGTGCAAGTGCTGTCGCGCTCGCTCGATGTCGTGCTTGTGCTGCTCACACTCGGCGCTGCGCTGATGACATTCCCCGCGGTGCGCCAATACGGGCTGAGCCTGTTCGCGTCCGCCGGTATCGCCGGTATCATTGCCGGCCTTGCCGCACGGCCTGTGCTGAGCAACCTCATGGCGGGCGTGCAGCTTGCAATGACCCAACCGATCCGCCTTTACGACGGTGTGACGGTCGAAAACGAGTACGGCACGGTCGAGGAAATCACATCCACTTATGTGGTCGTGAAGTTGTGGGACCTGCGGCGGATGATCGTGCCGTTGACCTACTTCATCGAAAAGCCATTCCAGAACTGGACGCGCGACACTTCAGCCCTGATCGGCAATGTCATGCTTTATGTGGACTACGCCGCGCCGGTCGAGGTCATACGCGCGAAATTCAACGAGATCCTCAAACAATCCGATAAGTGGGATGGGCGAACCGCCGCGCTGCAGGTCACTGACTTCAAGGAAGGTACGATGGAGTTGCGTTGCCTGATGAGCGCGCGCTCCGCGTCACAGACCTTCGACTTGCGCTGCGAGGTGCGTGAAAAGCTGATCGCATTTTTGCAGAAGGAACACCCGGAAGCGCTGCCGCATTCGCGCCAGATCAGCCTCAAGGATGGAGGCCGCAATGCAGACGAGCCTTCCTCCATCTCAGAGGAAGCGCGCAAACGTATTCGTCCGGCCTAGACATCCTCCGGGCGGCCTGTTGCGTTCGGACGCAACCAATGGCTATCCTGCCCAGGAATTCACCAGCCTCGGCTGCGAGTTGCACAGGATTTGGCTCACCGAACGCTGGAATTCGAATGACAGTGCCGGGATAAAAGGCGGGCTCCTCGCGGGTCCGCCTTTTTTCTCGCCTTTTTTCTTGGCTTTCCCGGCGAGTGTCACTGCCACTGTTCGGCGACCCCTCCCCGCCATTGTCCTGAATTCACAGGCGTGGGTTACCCGCCCAATCATTCGTCCGCGTGACACCTGCGCCGTAAGGCCCTGACATGGTTTCGAGAATCAGCAACTCCGCGCACACAAAGCCGTGATTTTTCCCCGCTCTTTCCCCGCCTGTGCCCAAACACCTTCGCGGACAGGGTCAGCACGGAAGTCCCATTTTTGCGTCACTTTTCTGTCACGGCCGGAGGCATAAAAACCTACTTTCGGCTTTCAAGAAAAATGCTTTTCGCCGATCCGGTCTGGGCCAATACTGACTGGGTTCTTGCCGGTCCGTTGTCCCCAATCTTCACTGTTGGACACAAGATTTAGTGTTTGATTCAGATTTGACGACTATGTGTAGTTGACGCGTACGGCGAGTCCTCTTAGCTTTGGTGTGTTCGGTGGCGTTGAGTTTCAGGTTCCCTCCGGACCCTCAGAACGGCTTTTCAGTCGATGAGCTCAACCCGCGCCAGGACAATGGCGTTTGGGATAGGGACTTTCTGTGCCCGGGGCGACAGCCCCGGAACGAACCGGTGCCGGATCAGAGCACGGGGCTTAGATGAGGTGGTGGTGGGTCGAACGAGTACGAGCAACGACGTCGGATCGGGACAGGTCCGTCAGAAGCAAAAGGGCGGTTTTCAACCGTCCTGCAATTTGGGGCTAGAGACACATGCGAATTGAGCGGCGCTATACCAAGGATGGACAGTCGGCCTACGCGGGCGTCGACTTCCGGCTTACCACCAGCGAGATCCGCAACCCGGACGGCTCGGTGGTCTTCAAGCTCGACAATGTCGAGATTCCGGAATTCTGGTCGCAGGTCGCGTCCGACGTTTTGGCGCAAAAATATTTCCGCAAGGCCGGCGTCCCCGCCCGTCTGAAGAAGGTCGAAGAAAATTCCGTCCCCTCGTTCCTGTGGCGCTCGGTCGCCGACACGGACGCGCTTGCGACGCTTCCCGAGAAGGACCGCCACATCGGCGAGCAGTCCGCGAAACAGGTCTTCGATCGTCTCGCCGGCACCTGGACCTACTGGGGCTGGAAAGGCGGCCACTTCGATTCCGAACAGGATGCTCAGGCCTTCTTTGATGAGCTGCGCTATATGCTGGCGACGCAAATGTGCGCGCCGAATTCGCCGCAATGGTTCAACACCGGCCTGCACTGGGCCTACGGCATCGACGGCCCGAGCCAGGGCCACTATTACGTCGACCCCTTCACCGGCAAGCTGACCAAATCGAAATCGGCCTACGAGCATCCGCAGCCGCACGCCTGCTTCATCCAGTCGATCAGTGATGATCTCGTCAACGAAGGCGGGATCATGGACCTGTGGGTGCGCGAGGCGCGTCTGTTCAAGTACGGCTCCGGCACTGGCACCAATTTCTCCGCGCTGCGTGGCGAAGGTGAAAAGCTCTCCGGCGGCGGTCGCTCGTCGGGACTTATGTCGTTCCTCAAGATCGGCGACCGCGCCGCGGGCGCGATCAAGTCGGGCGGCACCACGCGCCGCGCCGCCAAGATGGTGATCGTCGACGTCGATCATCCCGATATCGAGACCTATATCGACTGGAAGGTGATGGAAGAGCAGAAGGTGGCAGCGCTCGTCACCGGCTCGAAGACCAATCAGAAACACCTCAAGGCAATCCTGAAGGCCTGCGTGAACTGCGAGGGCTCGGGTGACGACTGTTTCTCGCCCGAAAAAAATCCGGCGCTCAAGCGCGAGATCAAGCTGGCTCGCAGAGCGATGGTCCCCGACAACTACATCAAGCGCGTGATCCAGTTCGCCAGGCAGGGCTACAAGGATATCAACTTCCCGGTCTACGACACCGACTGGGACAGCGAGGCCTATCTCACGGTCGCCGGCCAGAATTCGAACAATTCGGTGCGCGTCACCGATGGCTTCCTCAAGGCGGTCGAAGCCGACGGCAAGTGGGACCTCACCTATCGCAAGAACGGCAAGCTCGCAAAGACGCTCGATGCCCGCGCGTTGTGGGAGAAGATCGGCTACGCCGCCTGGGCCTCGGCCGATCCCGGCCTGCAGTACCATACCTCGGTCAATGACTGGCACACCTGCCCCGCCTCCGGCGAAATCCGCGCCAGCAATCCGTGCTCGGAATACATGTTCCTCGATGACACCGCCTGCAATCTGGCGTCGTTGAACCTGCTTACCTTCCGCGACAAGAAGACTGGCCAATTCCAGGTCGAGAGCTACGAGCACGCCGTGCGGCTCTGGACCGTGGTGCTGGAAGTCTCGGTGCTGATGGCGCAATTCCCTTCCAAGCAGATTGCCGAGCGGTCCTACGAATTCCGTACGCTCGGCCTCGGCTATGCGAACATCGGCGGCCTGCTGATGACCGCGGGTATTCCGTATGACTCGGATGCCGGCCGCGCGATCGGCGGCGCGCTGACAGCGATCATGACCGGCATCAGTTATGCGACATCGGCCGAAATGGCCGAGAAGCTTGGCCCGTTCCCGGGATACAAGAAGAACCGCGAGCACATGCTGCGCGTGATGCGTAATCATCGCCGCGCGGCCTATGGCGAACGCACCGGCTACGAGAAGGTGGCAACGCCACCCGTGCCGCTCGACCATGCTTCCTGCCCTGATCAGGCGCTGATCGCGCACGCGAAAGCCGCGTGGGACCGCGCCTTGGCGCTCGGCGAAAAGCACGGCTACCGGAATGCGCAATCGACCGTGATCGCTCCCACAGGGACCATCGGCCTGGTGATGGATTGCGACACCACCGGCATAGAGCCCGACTTCGCGCTGGTGAAGTTCAAGAAGCTCGCCGGCGGCGGCTACTTCAAGATCATCAACCGCGCGGTGCCCGAGGCCTTGCGCACGTTGGGCTATAGCGAAGCCGATATCGCCGAGATCGAAGCTTACGCGGTCGGTCACGGCACGCTGGCGCAGGCGCCGGCCATCAACCACACCACGCTGAAGGCCAAGGGTTTCACCGACGAGGCCATCGCCAAGATCGAAAAGGCACTGCCGACAGCCTTCGATATCAAGTTCGCCTTCAACAAGTGGACGCTGGGCGAAGACTTCTGCCGCGACAAGCTTGGAATTTCGGCTGAAGACCTCGCCTCACTCACCTTCGATCTGCTCGCTGCCTTGGGCTTCGGCAAGCGCGAGATCGAGGCCGCGAACATCCATGTCTGCGGCGCCATGACGGTGGAAGGCGCGCCGCACTTAAAGGCCGAGCACTATCCGGTGTTCGACTGCGCCAATCCCTGCGGCCGCACCGGCAAGCGTTATCTGTCGGTCGAGAGCCACATCCGCATGATGGCGGCGGCGCAGCCGTTCATTTCCGGCGCGATCTCCAAGACCATCAATATGCCGAATGACGCGACGGTCGAGGATTGCAAGGAGGCCTATCTGCTCTCCTGGAAGCTGGCGCTGAAAGCCAACGCGCTCTATCGCGACGGCTCGAAGCTCAGCCAGCCGCTCAACGCACAACTGATTGCCGACGAGGAAGATGAGGACGATGTCGTCGAGGCTTTCCTCGAGCGTCCGGCGGCGGCGCGCGCCACCGGGCTTGCCGAGAAGATTGTCGAGAAAATCGTCGAACGCGTCACGGTGCTGCGCGAGCGTGAGCGCATGCCCGATCGCCGCAAGGGGTATACCCAGAAGGCGGTGGTCGGCGGCCACAAGGTCTACCTGCGCACCGGCGAATATGACGATGGCCGGCTGGGCGAGATCTTCATCGACATGCACAAGGAAGGCGCGGCGCTTCGCTCGATCATCAACAATTTCGCCATCGCGGTATCGCTCGGCCTGCAATATGGCGTGCCGCTGGATGAATATGTCGACGCCTTCACCTTCACCCGCTTCGAGCCGCAAGGCCCGGTTCAGGGCAACGACTCGATCAAATACGCGACCTCGATCCTCGATTACGTGTTCCGCGAGCTTGCCGTCTCCTACCTGGAGCGTTTCGATCTCGCGCACGTCGACCCGGGCGAAGCCGGAGGCTTCGATGCGCTCGGCAAGGGCGTGGAAGAAGGCAAGCCAACAACCAACTACGTGTCGAAGGGTCTGACACGGTCGCGCACTGATCGCCTTTCGGTCGTGAGAGGAACGACAGCCTCTTCGGGCGGCAATATCACGGCCCTCGCCTCCGTCGGTGGCGCGCGTGCCGAGGTCGCCGGCACCACGGCGCTGAAGGCCGAGCCGGAAGCAAAGCTTTCACCGACCGAGCAACTCGAGCACCGCATCGACCCCCAGGATGCCCGCGCGTATGCGAAGGCAACGGCATCCGAAAAACGTGCCGAAGCCCGCGCCAAGGGTTACGAAGGCGAAGCCTGCGGCGAGTGCGGCAACTTCACGCTGGTGCGTAACGGCACCTGCATGAAGTGCGACACGTGCGGCTCCACGACGGGGTGTTCGTGAGCAAAAGCGCCAAAGACATGGAACGTGCCCAAGCCGCGTTCCACAAGAAAGAGGTCCAGGCACGCGAGGGCGCTGCCGCCACGGCGGAATACAAGGCCTCTGTGGCGGCCGAGCGCGCGAAGACTGAGCGGCTGAAGGCGTTGCGGCTGGCAAAGGAAGCAGCAGACCGCGAGGCGGCGGAGAACGCGCCGCCCGCGGCGAAAAAGAAGGCAGTGGCTAAAAAAAAGAAGTGACGTTGGCGGGCACACTGAAGCAGCCACCCCTCAAACGCCGCCCTTATTTTTCAAACGAAACTGAACGTAGCCGTATTTGAAGCTGCGGTTTGCGTCCCCGAGCGCCTCGATCCTGAATTCCCCGGCAGTCTGAAAAGCTTTCACGCTTCGTCCGTGGATGATCATCGTCTGCGGACCATCCGGCGAACGCCAGTAGATCTTGGCTTCGGCGTTGGAATCCAGAATTGTAAAGACCACCGTGTGCCATTCGCCGTCATCGACGATGGTCTTCGGCGGGGATCCGCCACGCTGGGTCCCCGTGCCAAGCGTCTCGAACGAGTTGATCTGACCGAAATCGATGACCTGGGCGGTCGCTTTGTGGGCATCGCAAAGCAAACCCGCGCAAAGCGCCGACATCGCCACAACACGCACAATCGACTGAAGCTTCATGGCCCGTATCTCACGTGACCCCGTTACCCCAATAATTCTAGTCCCGGGATTTTCGTTCCGAAAGTGCGGCTAGACACGGCCCTTCCCTTGCCGCAATGCACAACTAAGTCGGAGGTATGAGAGAATTCGCGTGGCGCTATGACCGTGGCGAGACCGTTGCCGACGCGGTCATCCATATCCTTGGCGTCACGATGGCTATTGCGGCTGCAGCGCTGCTTGTGGTGGTTGCCGCGCACGACGACGACGTCACCGAGGTCGTCGCGGTCATAATCTACATTGCCGGTTTCCTCGCGATGTTCGGTTTTTCTGCGGCCTACAATTTGTGGCCGATCTCACCGATCAAATGGTGGCTGCGCCGTTTCGATCACTCGGCTATCTACCTTTTGATTGCAGCGACCTACACCGCGTTCATGCTGCCGATGCACGGCACCGCCACTGCCGTCCTGTTGGCAACCATCTGGTTTGCCGCGCTCGCAGGCATCACGATCAAAATCTTCTGGCCTGGCCGGTTCGACCGGACGGCAGTCGGACTTTACCTCGCGATGGGGTGGAGTTGCCTTTTCGCGATCCGGCCGATCATTGCCGCGCTTACACCGGCCACGCTCTGGCTCATCGCGGCCGGCGGCGCGCTCTATTCGATCGGCGTGATTTTTCATGCGTGGAGCAACTTGCGCTTTCAGAATGCGATCTGGCACGGCTTTGTTCTTGCGGCCGCTTCTTGTCATTACGCCGCGGTGCTGACAACGCTGGCCGACTGATGCACCTGCGCAACGCCGCGGGAACAAAAACTCCCACTGCAAGCCCCACTCGGCAAAGCAGCCGAGGCGGTCGATTCCCGCTCAACGGCACATTACTACTATCATCGGCATCGTCACCGTTACTATCACCACCATCGTCACTGCTGGTGGCGCCACGGCCATCGTCATTGCGGTTGGCACGCGCCGGTTAAATCAGTTCGTATTTGAAGATGTGTTGGCGCGGGCCAGAGCCGCAAGGCCCGCGCGCGTATCGAGCGTAGGCTTCCATCCCGCCTTCAGCAGCTTCGTCGGGTCGACCATCATCTTCCCGCCGAGACGTTGCCAGTCTTCCGTGCGTCCGAGTGCGGCCGCGCCGAGCGCGATAAGCGGCGGCGGGACTGGCAACAACCCCGCGCTTCGCCCTTCGCCCTCGCGCAGAGCGGCGACAATCTCCGCCAGCGTCAGCGGTGACGGATCGGCCACGACGTAGGTCTCGCCTTTGGCAGCGGGCGATGCCAGCGCGAGATGAATGACATCGATCAGATTTCGTCGCGCCAGCAGCGAGCGGCGATTGCGGCAGAGGCCAAGCGGCAGCGGCCAGGGCTTGCGCGCGAGCTCCATCAGGCGCGCGAAATTGCCTTTGACACCATCACCATAAATCAGCACCGGCCGCAGGATGGTGAACGGAACGCCGGCCGCCCGCACCGCCTCTTCTGCCGCCAATTTTGAGCGCCCATAGGCGTCGATCGGGTGCGGCAGGTCGGTTTCCCGCAGGACACTCGCGGAGGCCGGGCCGCTTTGCGCGCGGATCGACGACATGAAAACGAGGTGGCCAATGCCGCTCGCCTTTGCTGCATTTGCCAATTCGGCGGTTGCCAGGCGGTTGACGCGATCATAGGCCTGATCGGCAATGTCCGGCCCCGCATGCGCGATGCCGGCCAGATGAACCACCGTCTCGACGCCTCTGAGCAGCGCGCGCCATTCGACCGGACGCGTCAGATCCGAAACGGCAATCACCTCGACTGAACGGGGGAAAACGTCCGCGGGCTGGCGCATTGCTGCGCGCACCGAATGTCCAACATTGGCGAGTTCGGTGACGAGGGCACGGCCAACGAAGCCCGATGCGCCGGTCACGAGAATGCGCGTCACAGTCTGCCTCGAGCAAAATACAACTGACGCCATCCATAATCGACGCAGCGCCTGCGCCATGGCAAGCCTGCCAGCCAACAGAAGCGGGAGCAGCGTTCTACCGCTGTCGTTACAGCGCGGCTGCTATAAACGCCAGAACTGGATTCTGCGAAGTCTCCACATGGCTAAACGAACGCGATCCAAAACAGTGCGAGAACAGGCGCCTTCTGCCGATGGGCTTGCAACATCGGTCTATAACAAGAGACGCAAGGTCCGCTTTGGAACACTGGTCAAGAATGGCTGGTTCAGCGCGACACCTGATGATAGTGACATCAGCCGCGCCATTCGCACCAACAATCCCGGCGCGCTCAATATTTCCACGTGGCAGCGGTCGAGGCCCGGCTTTGTCGGTCAAACTCCCGGGGACGCAGCCGGGAACGTCACCTCGATCTATCAGACGCCCGAGCAAGGCATCGCCGCATGGTATTTCCTGCTGTTCAATCGTTACGGTTTCGGCAAGGCGGGTCAGTTCGATCTTGCCTCGCTCGCTCGCAAATATTCCGGTCAGAACGCGTCGCCCGCCGAGGTCAGGGCTTACACGGACGGTTGGTCGAAATGGTCGAACGGTACTCTGCAACCCGACACCGTCGTCCATTTCGCGATCGATGAAGAGCTTCTGGATTTCGCCAAGGCGGAGTTCGCTCACGAGGCGGGCGCCGTGAGCCCGTTGCACGACGATCAGATCCTCTACGGGTTTGCACTCGAAAGGCAGGCGGCCTGAGAGCAAATGCCGGATCGGGGTCGCTGTGCAGACATGTCGGCTGTGCTAACTTGAAGCAATGCGCCACGGTGGTGGCGGCATGTGGTGTGCCATGCGCAGCAGCGCGTCGAATGTGTTCCACTTCGTGATGATCAAGCCGTCCCACTATGACGACGACGGCTACCCCATCCAGTGGATCCGTTCCGCCATCCCTTCCAATACCCTCGCCTGCCTCAATGCGCTCGCCGAGGACGCACGCCGGCGCGAGATTCTGGGGCGGGGCGTCGATATCCAGCTGCACACCTTCGACGAGACCAATCGCCGCGTACGTCCTGACCGGATCATCCGCACAATCCGCAAAAGTGGCGGCCGCGCCTTGATCGGTCTGGTCGGCGTGCAATCGAACCAGTTTCCGCGCGCGATCGATCTCGCGCGCCCTTTCCTCGCGGCCGGTCTGCCGGTCGTGGCCGGCGGGTTCCACGTGTCCGGCTGCATCGCCATGCTTCCCGAATTGCCGGCCGATCTCAAAGCCGCGCAGGCGATGGGCATCTCATTCTTCGCCGGCGAATGCGAAGACGGCCGGCTCGATGACGTGCTGCTGGATGGCTGGAACGGCAAACTCAAGTCCATCTACAACCACATGGACAACTTGCCGGCGCTCACCGGCGAGCCGACGCCCTTCCTTCCGCTCAAGCACGTCAAGCGCACGACGGGCGCAGCCTCGAGTATGGATCTCGGCCGCGGCTGTCCCTACCAATGCTCGTTCTGCACCATCATCAATGTGCAGGGCCGCAAGAGCCGTTGCCGCAATCCGGATGATGTCGAAAGAATCATTCGCGAAAATCACGCGCAGAAAATCAGCTGCTTCATCATCACGGACGACAATTTCGCGCGCAACAGCGACTGGGAATTGCTCTTCGATCGTCTCATTTATCTGCGCAGGACGGAATTCCCCGATCTCGTTTTCACAATCCAGGTCGACACGCTGAGCCACAAGATCCCGAATTTCATCGAGAAGGCTGCACAGGCCGGCGTTCGACACGTCTTTATCGGTCTTGAGAACATCAATCCCGACAACCTCATCGCGGCCAAGAAACGGCAGAACAAGATCACCGAATACCGCGAAATGATCCAGAAATGGCGCGAGCATGGCGCCATCACCTATGCTGGCTATATCCTCGGCTTTCCCTCCGACACCAAGGAATCGATCCTTCGCGACATCGAGATCATCAAGCGCGAATTGCCGCTCGATATCCTTGAGTTCTTCTTCCTCACGCCCCTGCCCGGTTCGGAAGACCACAAGGTGCTTTTGCAGAAAGGCATCTGGATGGACCTGGACATGAACAAATACGACCTCAATCACCGCGTCTCGCATCATTCGAAGATGAGCGATGAGGAATGGGAAGACGTCTACCGCACGGCATGGGCGAGCTACTACACGCCCGAGCATGCACGGACGATCTTCCGTCGGGCAGCGGCATGTAAAGCGAGCCGGCCCGAAATGACGTTATGGACTGTCGCTTTTTTCTTTCGCACGATCGAGATCGAAGGCGTGCAGCCGCTTGAAGGCGGCGCCTTCCGGCTGAAATTTCGCCGCGATCGCCGCTCGGGCATGACGCTGGAAAGTCCTCTGATCTTCTACCCGCGCTACGTCTGGGAATCAGTCAGAAAAGTCTGGTGTTACGTGCGGATGTATCGCCGGCTCAAGGCGATATTGAACGAAGTGCTGGCCGCACCCGACCGCTGGACCTACCAAGATGTCGCGATCACGCCGCCGAAACATGACGAGTTCGAGCGGCTGTCGCTCTATCATGAAACCACGGGGGGCGAGGCCGCGCTGGCACGCAAACGCCGTGACGACACGATCCGCGCGGGCGGACACGTCTACGAGGCCCCACCACTCGCCAAGGACATGACGATGGCGACGCCGGCGGAATAGCCGGGCGCCTCAAATCCTGATGTACGCAGCTAATTTCTGACGACGGAGCTGGACTTGCTCGATTTTCCGTCGGTCTTGCCCGCCGTCTTTGTGTCCGGCTTTGCGTCCGACTTCGCGTTCGTTTTGCCATCCGCTTTTGCGTCGGACTTTGCATCAGACTTTGCATCAGACTTGGCATCCGTCTTGCCGTCGGTTTTGGCGTCCGATTTGTCGCCGGTCTTGCCATCCTGGACTTGCTTGGTCGCTTCTCCGTCTGTACGGGGCTTTTTCCCGCGCGCGGCCCGTTGCGCCAATTTTGCCAGTTTCACCTGGCGCGCCTCCAGGACAAGCGGGTTGGGAGGCGGCATTGGAATTGCGTCGGGTCCGTTCCACGCGAGAAGCCCGGCGAGTTCCTGACACGGTGCCTGCTGCGGCAATCTCACCGCCGGACTGCCCGCCTGCTGCGCTGCGGTCCATGTCGCGGCGGGCCAGCTGGTGATGTTTCGCACGTAATCTTGGGTCTCCTGCGGCAGCGGCCCCTTGTTGGCCAGCCAGTCCTGGATGCGTTTCGGGCCCGCGTTGTAGGCGGCAGCGGCAAGACCGAGATTGCCGAACTTTCGCGACAGGTCGCGCAATAGACGCGCGGATGCAGGGATCGCCTGCGCGGGATCAAAAGGATTGTCGAGGCCCCTTTCGTTGGCCGTCTCCGGCATGAATTGCGCGATGCCCAAGGCACCCGCCGAGCTGATCACATAAGGTCTGAAACTACTTTCCTGATACAGCAGACGAATGAAGAAATGCGGCGGCAGATCGTTGCTGCGGATCGCTTCGGCCAGCGAGGCGCAGATTTCCTCGCGCGAACGATAGACGATCGGCTTCATCATCGGACGCAACTGCGCCATCGGCTGCACGGCTACGTCGAAAGGCGCCGGTGCCCAACTCAGCAGATCGCTTTCCGGCACTTCGGGCAGAGACGCCTCGGCGAGCGGCACTTTGATCATCTTGATCGTCGGCAATTTAGGAAGCGGCAACTCGACAATTGCCGGAATGATGTCGCGCGCTCCGGGCGTGAACCAAATGCCGATCAGGGCTCCGAGCATGCCCGCAACGACCGTGCTGATTGGACCGAAACCAGTCAGCCGGACGATCTTGTGCAATGACCAGGCCACGATGAGCCCGACCAATAGACTGATGAAAAGACTTTCGCCCAGCAATTCCATCGGGCCCTGCCCCTGAAGGGTCTATCATAATCCTGCTTTAGCGTGACAAATATGAGGCACGAGCGCGTTCCGCCATCGCAGGCTACCGCCAATATTGCGGTCAAATCGGCTGAATACGCAGGATATCCGCTCGGCCGCTGTCGCTTTGACCCAAAATCGGACAGCGCAGTACTCCCATTCTCTTCTGCATGGTCCACCCGCGTTCGGTTTGTGCCGAAAAGGATGGGCTGGTATCGAGCGGCCTGACGCAAGAGTCCTCGACTGGACCAGCAATGTTCTCCGCGGCCGAAAACAACACGACAGAGTCCGTCACAGCAACGGTCTGGATCGGCTTCGCCATGCTGTGCATCGGCATGTTCATGGCGATCCTCGACGTGCAGGTCGTCGCCACATCACTGGCAACCATTCAGGAAGCGTTGAACATTGCTCAGGACCAGATGAGCTGGATTCAGACGTCGTATTTGATCGCGGAAATCATTGCGATCCCGCTCACCGGGTTCCTGACGCGACTGCTGACGATGCGATGGCTGTTCGTCGTTGCCGTTTCGGTGTTTACGTTTGCGTCGATCGCCTGCGCCATGAGCGGAAGTTTCTCGTCGCTGATCGCGTGGCGCATAGTGCAGGGTTTTTCGGGCGGCACGCTTATCCCGGTCGTATTCTCGGCGGTTTTTCTACTTTTTCCGATCCGGCTCCAGCCGCTTGCAACAACGATCGCCGGCGTTCTCGCCGTCCTCGCCCCCACAGTCGGACCGGTTGTGGGAGGCTGGATTACCTCGACCTATTCCTGGCATTGGCTTTTCCTGATCAATGTGTTGCCAGGGATCATCGCCGCCTCGGTTGCGTCGCTGTCATTACCGAAAGAGCGCACGTCCTTCGATCAGATCCGTCATTTCGACGTTTTTTCATTGGCACTGGGCGCGGTCGCACTCGCGGCGCTTGAAATCGGAATCAAGGAAGCGCCCAAGCGCGGCTGGACGTCGCCGATCGCTGCTGGCCTCCTCGCACTCTGCCTCATCAGCGCGCTTTTATTCGTCATTCGTGTGTTGCGATCGCCCAATCCGCTGGTGAACCTGCGGACCTTTCGCGACAGGAATTTCTCGATCGGCTGCCTGTTAAGTTTCGTGCTTGGCACGGGCCTATTTGGGTCGATCTACCTGATGCCTGTTTTTCTCGCCTATGTCAGGGCGCATAACGCGCTTGAAATCGGAGAGATCATGTTGGTGACAGGTGTTGCCCAGCTGATCGTTGCACCCGTCGCAGCTTTTCTGGTGCGGCGGATCGACGAACGTCTCCTGACTGCGTTTGGCTTTCTCCTTTTCGCAATCGGACTGGGATTGAGCACGGTTCAGACCAAAACCACGGATTTCGACGAAATGTTCTGGCCCCAGCTCATCCGCGGCAGCGCCATCATGTTTTGCATTCTGCCCCCCACTCAGCTCGCTCTCGGCCATCTGGCAAGAACCGCCATTGACGATGCCAGCGGCCTGTTCAATCTGATGCGCAATCTCGGCGGGGCCATTGGAATTGCGCTGATCGACACGGTCATCTACACGCGCGCACCGGAATACGCCCAGAGCATTGTCAATCGCCTTGCGGCCGGCGATCTCGATACCGCGAAGGCGATCGGCATACCGCCTGAGGCCCTGACCACAGCGCCTCTTGATCCGGAGAAACAGGCGCTATTGGCATCGTTGGTCGACAGAGTGGCGTTTGTCGATGCGATCAACGACGCCTGGGCTCTGGTCGCAGTGATGACTTTTGCCGCGCTCGTTTTCCTTCCGCTTGCACGACGCGCGCCGACCCCGGCGGCGGCAGCGCGACATTGACGCGTGGCGCGTCGGCTGAATTTTTAATACGATTGTTTTTCGTAACCGCTGGTCCCCACGGCGAGTCACGCATTTGTCGCCGTTGTTGTGGACTGCGGATCGGGGGCGGACATGGCTGACGCTTTTCGCCACACCTACATCCCGCGGTCCTGGAAGGAGATAGTTGATTGTGCGCACGTCCTTTGGGACGTGGTATGCGGTTACATCCCGCGCTCCTGGAGCGATGTGGTCGATTTTGCCCTCATCCTTTGGATCATTCGCGTTCCGGTCTGCGCGCTTGGCGTCGGCTTTGCGCTGCTTTGTCTCGTGCCGCAGGCCCAGGATCTGCTGGTTGAACTGATCGAGTATTCCTGGCACGTCGTGTTCTTCCTTGCGCTGGTTTTTTTTATATGGGCGTCGACCACCCACTACACGGCGCGATTGCTGCTCGATACCGATGAACGGTTTCGTACGCGCGTTGCCGAACGAAAGAGCGATTTCATCGAGAACTGGGAAATCTTTCTCCCGCGCCTCCTCGGCGCGCTGACTTTTGTCGCGGTCCTACTCTCGGCTGAACGTTCGATCGAAAACCTGCCGGTGATCGACGACCCTTACGTCGTTCCTTACGTCAGCAGAATGTTGCGTTGGTTTCAGCTGGTGACCCTCGCCACGCTGGGAATTTTCATCTGGTACATGCTCAGCCGGAGGGTACTCAGTACCCTTCAACCCGTCCGTAAGCTCGAATCCAAGAGCGGGTTCGTGACGCGCTTTCTGCGGCGGATCGGGATCGAGCCCCAGCTCAATTCAAACAATCTAGGCCCGCTGATGCTGTTCGTGGTGTTTCTGCTGTGCGCCGGCATCCTCTTATTCAGTCCCGTCTGGATTGCGCGCTGGTTTCCCCGCAGCCTGGCGGTCCCTCTCCTTCTTGGAGCCTGGGTGCCGTTTTTGTCGTTACTCTCGGGCATCGGCCGACACTACCGCGCGCCAGTCATCGCGGGCGTTGCCTTCGCAGTCGCGATATTGTCGTTCCTGTTCGGCGACAATCATTCCGTGCGTCGCGTTGACGCTGCGCAGATCCTCGGCCGGCAGCCGGACAGCGCGGACATGTCGCTTAATCGCGCCGTCGATCTGTGGATGAGCGCGAACAGTTGCAAAGAGGATCCGGCGAAATGTCCAAGGCCGATCATCATTGCAGCCGCCGGCGGTGCGAGCCGTGCCGGTTTCTTCACGGCGAGCGTCATCGGTTACCTTCTCGACACAGCGAAGGAAAAGGACCCTCGGCTCGATCCATCCGCGGTGACCAAGCGCCTGTTCGCGATCTCCGGAGTATCCGGTGGTTCCGTTGGAGCGGCGGTCACCGCCGCGGCGATGGCGCGCACAAAATCGGGCGAGCAGCCCTGCGTCGAGCATCGGCCAAGCCTTTGGTATGGCGACATAATCGGCAACTGGCGGGATTGCCTGGAAGCACTGACGGCGGGCGACTTTCTCACTCCCGTTTCGATCGGCCTCGTCTTTCGTGACATCGTGCGCTTCGGCTGGTGGGAAGATCGCGCCACTGCGCTCGAAAGATCGTGGGAAGAACGTTTCTCGCTATTGGCAGGCACGGATACCGACAAATGGCCGGACCAATGCCCGGGCGATCTGCGCTGTCCGTTTATGACGGTGCGGCCGCAAGACAGCCATTGGATTCCTCTGCTGGTGCTCAATGGAGTGTCGTCGGCGACGGGCCGAAGGATCCTCACCACCGTGCTCTCGAACGACTACCAACCCAGGAACACGTGCCCGGTTGCTGGCGCGATGAAGAGCGACGCAGATACCAAGGCCAATGCGGCACCAATTCCCAAATCTGCCGTCAGCGGTCCTATCAGGACTTGCGCCATCTTTCTGGAAAGCGCCCGCTTCCATGATTTGCTGGCCAACGACAACCCGCCCAACACACTTGCACGCATTCAGCGGCTCGCGGTCTGGGACTATGTGCGCAACCACTTGCCGTTCTTCACGCCGCGTCAGCTTGATGACATACGCCTGAGCACCGCCGCTCATAATTCCGCACGTTTCCCAATCATTTCTCCGGCGGGTGAAATCCGTAACCGTCAGCATCAGATCGTCGATCGCATTGTCGACGGTGGTTATTTCGAGAATTACGGCGCGCTCGGCGCTATGGAACTGGCGCAGGCAATTCGTGCCATTGAGCCGAAGCTCGCCCCGTTCGTGCTGGTGATATCGAACGATCCCGACGAAGACCCTGATTTGACGAAAGTCGATGTCGCCGACGATGCGGTGCTGGCGGACATTTCCGTTCCCATTGCGGCCGTCGCCAATACGCGGACCTCACGCGGCCGCCTCGCTGTCGGTCAGCTCGAGGCGGCGATGGACAGTCTAGCGGGACGCGATTGTGGCGGCGGCACCGCACATGTTCGCGTGTGGCCGCGATTTGAGCAGAAGGCGAACGGAGAACTTGAAAATGTCTCCCGCCCAGTTTCGATGAGCTGGTGGCTATCCCGCCCGATTCAAATTCTGCTGCACCAGCAGACCGAGGAATACAAGAACCAGAACAAGAACCCCGATCAGCTCGAGCGCGTGTGGCGCGCAATCTTGTCGAAATCGGATTGCACCAGGTAGCGGGTTCGACCGGCAGCTACTTCTTGCTGTTGGGTTCGGGCTTGGCTTTCAGCTGGGTCAGCTCATCAGTCAGCTTCGTAACGGCCGACTTGAGGGTCGCAATCTCGGCGCGCGCGCCAGCCAGATCGCGGTTGGCGGCGGTGATCTTCTCCTGCGTCTCGCGTGCAAGCTTGGCCAGAGCCTGCTGCAGAAAGTCGATGTTGGACTGAAGGCACCCCGTACGCCGCTCCATCTGCTTTTCGGCGGTGCAGACCTCAAGCCCGCGAATATCCTGGGCGGCTACGGGGGATAGTTGCGCAACCAGAAGAATTGCGCCAACAAGCAAAAATTGCGTCGCTACAGGCCATGCACGTCGCCAGGACCGATGTCGTTCCGATGTCATGGCGGAGAGCCTACACGATAATGGGCTGGTGCGAGCCCTTCCAATGAGGCGGTGTGAGCCGGTACGATGCCCTGTCCTGAGCTTCGGGGGAATTGAATGAATATTCGGGTTCGTGTTTCAGCTTTGGCGCTCGCCGTTGTTTCGCTCCTGGTCCTTGAGGCCCTGCCGGCCACCGCGCAGGTCCTCAAGACGGTCAAAGACCGCGGCACGCTCAACTGCGGGGTCAGTGAGGGCCTCTACGGTTTTTCCTCGCGTGACAACAACGGCAACTGGAGCGGCTTTGACGTCGATCTCTGCCGCGCGGTCGCGGCCGCGATTTTCAACGATGCGAGCAAGGTCAGCTTCGTCCCGCTCGACGCCACCCGCCGGTTTGAAGCGCTTCAGTCCGGCAGCATCGACGTATTATCGCGCATCACCACCTGGACAATGTCGCGCGAGGTTGACCTTGGCCTCCTCTTCACGGCCACAAACTACTTTGACGGCCAGGGATTTCTCGTTCGCCGAGACCTGAAAAATGACACCGCGCTTGAGCTCAACGGAGCGAAAATCTGTGTGCAGACCGGAACGACGACCGAACTAAACCTCGCCGACTATTTCGGCGCCAACAACATGCGCTACGAACTGGTCGCTTCGAGCACCGCCGAGAACGCGGTCAAAGGTTATGATTCCGGGCAATGCGCCGCCCTCACGGCAGACGTGTCGCAGCTTTTTGCCATCCGGCTATTGCTCTCGAAGCCCGACGATCACGTCATTCTGCCGGACGTCATCTCAAAGGAGCCGCTTGGTCCCGTTGTGCGCCAGGACGATGTGCAATGGTTCAATATCGTCAAATGGGTGCAATTCGCCATGGTCAATGCCGAAGAACTCGGCGTGACGTCGAAAAACATCGATGAGGCCCTGAGGTCCGAAAAGCCGGATGTCAGGCGCCTTGTCGGCACGGAGGGAAATTACGGCGAGCGGATGGGGCTGACGAAGGACTGGGCGGCCCGTGCGATCAGGCTCGTCGGGAACTATGGCGAGGTCTATGAGCGGACCGTTGGCACCGGTTCCGCGCTCGGCATTCCGCGGGGGATCAACCAGCTGTGGAGCAAGGGCGGCATTCTCTATGCCCCGCCGATCCGTTAAATCTCGGCAGGTGCGTCCGCAAAACGCAGGTGCTAAATTGAAACTAAAGAATAAACGCAGTCTGAACCAATGCCTGACTATTACCCTTTGATTGCCCGTGCGGTCGGGTCGCTGAAGCCCAACACTCCCGAGCAACGGCGTGCACTCTATGATCGCGCCCGCAAGACCCTCGTCGATCAGCTTCGGATCAATGATCCCACGCTGACACAAACCGACGTGAAAGCGGAGAGCGCTGCGCTCGAAGCCGCGATTCAGCGCGTCGAACGAGATTTTGTACGTCCCACTGCGCCACCGCCCCCTCGCCCGAAACCACGACCGGGTCCCGGTCCGGCTTATACGAAGGCCGATGACTCTTCTGCGTATCGCGATCTACCGCCGCTTGCGGACACCGGAAAGCGCTGGCGGATACTCATCGGTGCGGGCGTTGCCGCGCTTCTTATCATCGGCGGCGCAGTGGCTTATTCCTACCTGCCGCGCAGTCTTTCCGCTGTGCGTTCCGATATGCACACGATTGCTACGGCCCAACGGAGCGCGCCCGTTGCTGCCGCCGAGACGCCCGAGGACAAATCGAACTACGTACGCATGCGGCAGCTCGTCTACTACCGGACGAACCAGCCGGTCGGAACGCTCGTCGTCGATAAAAACCAGACGTTCCTCTACGTGGTGCGGCCGAACGTATCCGCTCTTCGCTACAACATCGGTGTCGGTCCCGAATGCACCACGCTGTCCGGCCTCTATCACGTCGTGCGTAAGGAAGAACCAAAGCCAGCGGGCGACGCGCTCGGCGCGCGTGTGCTCTACCTCGACAAGGACTATCGCATTCACGGATCGAGCGCAGCGATCCCGCCCGGCAAACTCGCCGGCTGCATTCGCCTGGTCGATGACGACGTAATCTATCTCTATGAACGCACGCCGCTGGAAAGTCGCGTGGTCGTGGCGAACTGAGCCTGACTTGCTCTCTTATTCGGGAGCCGGCTTCAGAAGCTTTGGAAAATAGCCACAGCGACTTTGTCGACGGCGCTGATGTATTTGCCGTCCATGATCAGGATGTCGAAGCTGGCCGCAAAGGCCAGCGTGGCCAAAATGCGCAGCAACATGTGAAGAGCGTAAGCCCCGACAATTTAAGATGTGCTTGCCTGGAACAGGACGAATTGAATCGACTTGGAATTGTTTCGACTTGGAATTGATTCGACCTGGACGGGGTCGGTCGATGTGACGCCCGGATCAGGCCTTTTGCCGATCATTGTCGATCGGGATCACCTGTCCCGATATTGATTTCGCGGCGTCCGAGGCAAGGAAAACCGCAAGCTGCGCGATGTCTTTGGGGTCGATCATGGCCTTGATCGACGCCGCTGCCAGCGCATCCGCCTTCACATCATCCAGCGACCTGCCGCTGATCTGTGCGCGACCCTGAAAGACGCGGACAATCCGCTCGCCCTCGACCGCGCCCGGCGCGATCGCATTTGCACGAATCCCCCACTCGCCGAGTTCCATAGCCAGGGTTTTGGTCAGTCCGATCACTCCCCATTTGGTCGCGGCGTAAGGGCTGCGATTGGCAAATCCATAGCGCCCGGCAATCGACGACATGTTGATGATGCAACCTGCCTTCGATTTTTTCAGATGAGGAATTGCGAGCCGTGACACATCGAACATGCCAGTCAGGTTGACGGCGACGACCTTGTCCCAGTCGTCCGGCGGATATTCGGCGATCGGCAAGGTCAGGCCGGCGATACCGGCGTTGTTGATGAGCACATCGAGGCCGCCCAACGCCGCGACCGCATCAGGCACCATGCGCTCGATCTCGGCGCGGCTCGCCATATCGCAGCGGCGGACGATCAGGCCAGGGATTTCTTTGGCAATGGCAGCGAGCGCTTTGTCGTCTATGTCGCAGACGAAGACTTTCGCGCCGTTCGCCGTGAAGGCGCGCGCAAACTCTCGACCGATACCCGCGGCGCCGGCCGTTATCAGGACACGCTGCGACATGATTCCGGGACCGATCAGACCACACCGCCAAGGGCCCGACAACGGGCCTCAGCCGAATGGCCGGTTTCGCGTTCACACATCAAGACGGCAAATCGGCTAAGATTTTCCGCAGCGATTCGGGCTTGCCGATATTGTGCCGGGGCGATTTAGCCACCCCGGGCTGGTTTGTATTGAAAAGGCGTGTTGGTGCGAGACTGAGGTGCAGTGGCGTGCGTTGGCCACACCATCTAAGGAGCTCCACGACATGGCGAAGAAGCGAAGGACAGCCAAGAAACGGGCCACTCGCAAGCCGCCGGCAACTCGGCAGCGCGGGAACCCCGACGCCACCATCAATACGTTGGTCATCCTGGTGGTGATTGTGACGGTGCTCGGCGGATTGTTCTTCTACACGCAGAACAACAAGAAGCAGGCCGCGCTGTGGCAGGCCTTCATACAGACGATTGCGGCCCTTCCGACACCCGCGCCGACCGCGCTGCCCGATCAGTCACAAGCAATCGAGCCCGCGGCAGGCATAGACGCCCCCAAGGATGCCCTGAAGACCCCGCTTAAGCCTGCGGCAGCCTTGACGCCTCTACCCGCGGCAATAGCCGTGGCCCGGTCGCCGTCCTCCAACGATTAACCCCTTGCCGGGGTCGTTAAGAAGCTGAGGGTCCTGCCAACCATTCGGTAACGGGTCGGCGTCTAGCCTCCCGGTTATGGGCACTATCCATCAACTGCGTTGGGATCGCCCACGCACGCGGCCCTCTGACATTTCGCCTCGACGCGGTCTGCGTTCGGCGGACCTGCTTTTATTTTTCGGTATCCTGTTCATTGCCGCCGCGATTGGCGCGAAAGCCTTCTGGCGTGAGAGCGTCCCACCCCGTTTGTCGTTGAATGTTCACGTCATCGACGGTGACTCGCTGAGAACCGCCAACGAGGACATCCGTCTGGTCGGCATTGACGCGCCGGAGTTGCGTCAGACCTGCCGCGACGCGCAGAGCCGTGAATGGTCATGTGGGCGCGCGGCGAAAGCTCGTCTCGCGGAACTGGTGGCAGAAGGCGACGTTGCGTGCACGGCGCGCGGCCGCGACCGTTACGGCCGCACGCTCGCTGTCTGCTCTGCGCGCAATGTTCCGGATCTTGGCGAAGTGATGGTGCGTGAAGGCTACGCAGTCAATTTCGCGATCGACTATGGTGGCTATCCTGTCGCCGAGCGCGAAGCACAATCGGCGCGCGCTGGTATCTGGCAAGGTGACTTCGAACGCCCGAAGGACTGGCGTCGGCGCCACCCACGGAACGGATAAAAAGCTTTTGTGTCAGGCTGCGCCGTTGTCGATCAGCTGGGCGATGCGCTTCCGCAGAACCGCTTTTTCAGATTCGCTCTGTCGCAGGCGCCTGGCGAAATCCAGCGATACGGGCATCTCATTGCTGTATTCGCCCAGGAATGCGACCCCGGCTTCATCAACGCTGCGCCACACCATGCGCGCACGGAATGAGCGTTCTTTGCGTGCAATCGTCAGATCGAACTGATCCGGGATAACCGCGGTGTTGGTGAGGTGGACTCGCGCACCCGTGGATGAAAAATCCCGCACCCGGCAATCCATGGTGGAGTTGCGCTTGTTGAACGCAATTATGCCGCCAAGGAAAGTACGCGCCCTGTCAGAGTTTCGCCGTTCAGACATGAACAAGCCCCGTTTCCGGTTTGCAGAGCAGAATACCGCCGGGCGGGTTGGCTACAAACAGCCGCAGGCCGGAATGCTGGCGTTAGTCTTAAATCGGAAGGTTACCGGCGAGGTCTTAACGCCTATTCTTCCTTTTCGGTCGTGAAATAGAGCGGATAACCCTTGGCGCGACCCATTTCTGTCGCTTCTTTCGCCTTCGTCTCGGCCACGTCACGGGTATAGACCGCAATCACGCAGGCGCCCCGCTGATGTGCGGTCATCATGACCTTGTAGGCATGGCTTTCGTTCATCCGGAAAATTGCCTTGAGCACCAGAACGACGAATTCGCGCGGCGTAAAGTCGTCGTTGAGCAGGATCACCTTCCATAGAGGCGGTCGCTGCGTTTTCGGTTTGGCCTTTGTACGCGGCTTCTCGAGGGTCTTCTGGTTCACCGTGAGCCCCGATCGCGTTGGCGCTCTGATGCGAAGGCTAGCCCAGCCCCCGACTATAGACGCGGCGCGGCAGCCATGTCGCCTCCTATGCCTGGCGGCTATTATTCGACGGCTGTCTTCGAAAATCCTCTGGCGGTGCGAGCTGGAGGCGCGAGTTCCGCAACAAAATGGGTGCTGCGATGCTCTATCTCGCTGTAAAAGCGGCGTTGTCAGGCGTCATCGTTGCCGTTGTATCGGAGGTTGCACGACGATCGCCGACACTCGGCGCCCTCATCGTTTCGCTGCCACTGGTTTCGATCCTCGGCATTCTTTGGCTGTGGAATGATACCAGCGACGCTGAACGGATAGCTACGCACGCACAGTCGACGTTCTGGTACGTGCTGCCAACTTTGCCGATGTTTCTCCTGATGCCGGCGATGCTGCGGCACGGAATCGGATTTTGGCCAACACTTGCGGCCTGTTGCATACTGACTTTCATCCTCTATCTCGCAACGATATGGACGCTCGGAAAACTCGGAATGACGCTCTGACGCAGTGACACTGTGATGCAGTGCAAAATATCTTGAGAAATCGCCGAGAAACATTTAGCGCCGATCTCAATGTTTCTGCCGCAAAAAGTTCACGAGTGGCGCGTACACGTTACGTCAGCGCTACTGCTTTACTCACGCGACCCGTTCAATAATGTCGAAAAAGACGGTGGGAACGGGGCCCGCGTCGGATCGGGAGGTCCCCATGGAAGTGTCTCGCGACATCGCAAGATTTGCGCGCTCGCGTCCGGTGATTGAGTGCGCGCAATGCGGCGAGCGAATTTACATTCCCGAATGGTCTGAGTGTGTGGACGGGTGCCGGGTTCGGCACCTGTGGCGGTGCGACGCCTGCGGTACGTCGTTCGAAACATCGGTTCGTTTTGAGATGGCATAACCAAGCTTACAGAGCGTCACCGAAATTACATCTTTCACGCAATTTTGCGCAGGCGAAAAAACGCCTGCAGGCTATACTGCGTGCATGATCGATCGCAGACATGTCCTGGTGCTCGGAGCTGCCGCGCTAGGCGGACTCAGTTCGCGCGCCGCGCAGGCAACGTCCATGACCCGCATTACCGCCTATGTGTTCACCTTCAAGGGGCTCGACGGCGACGAGATCCTGTTGTCCTCGTATGCGGGCCATCCCCTGCTGGTGGTCAACACCGCGTCGCTATGCGGCTACACCCCGCAATATGCCGGCCTGCAGACGCTTTGGACGCGCTACCGCGACCGTGGCCTTGTCATCCTGGGGGTACCATCCAATGATTTCGGCGGTCAGGAGCCCGGCGGGACGAGCGACATCCACAGCACCGCACAAGGCCAGTACCACGTCACGTTTCCGATGGCCGAGAAGGTGTCGGTAAAAGGCAAGGACGCGCATCCGTTCTACAAATGGGCCGTCGCGGAGCGTCCTCTCGAAGCACCACGCTGGAATTTCCATAAATATCTGATCGGCCGGGACGGGTATCTGAAGGCGGCCTTCAGTTCGGCCATCGAACCGACCGACCCGATCGTTGTTGCAGCGATCGAAAAGGAATTGACAGCAGCCTGACGCGCGTCACCGAGTTGTAGCTGTTGTCACATTTCCGAAAAATTCGATTGACGAATCAGCGTGTCCATGACGAACTCATGACACGACATACGATCACGTGGGCCGGCGGGTATTACAGCCGACCCTTATGAGGTTCCTCCCGCGTGGCGTTTTAACTGGGCGGCCGCAAGGCCGCCCCTTTTCATTTCTGCACAATCAGTGCTTCAGGCCGACGCCCTTATGCGCTCGGTCGCGTCCGCTGTGGCCGGCTGCAAGGGATCGATGGCCTCGACAAGCTGCAGGAACGAGCTTCCCGGCAGCGGCGGCGCGAAGACGTAACCTTGCGCCAGACGCACGCCGAGCGTGCGCAGATGCATCACCTGCTCGAAATTTTCGACGCCTTCGGCGACAACATCCATGCGCATGTTGCGCGCAAGGTCGACCAGGGTTTCGACAATGGTTGTGGAGTTGCGATCGGTGCCAATGGCATCCACGAATATCTTGTCGATCTTGATGATGTCTACGCCAAGCTTGAGCATGTAAGAAAGCCCGCTATGGCCGGTACCGACATCGTCGATTGCAATGCGCACGCCGAGACCCTGCAATGCGGCGATTGTCTGTCGTGTTTTGGTGAAATTCACGATCGGGTCGCGTTCCGTCACCTCAAGTATAACCTGCGAAAATTTGATGGGTGAGTTCGCGAAGATATCGCGAACATCCTTCACGATCGTCGGTTCGCTGAACAGTTTGCCGGCGAAATTGAACGCGATCCTCAGATCGGACCGCCGGCCGATGGACGGGCCCGCTTCGTCGCGAACCTTTTGCATCAGATTTTGGGTCAAGGTGTGGATCAAGCCGCTCGATTCCATCAGTGGGATGAACGCGCCCGGCAAGACCAGCGTCCCGTCCGGTTTGCGCCAACGAGCGAGAACCTCCGCGCCGCGGACCCGACCGGTGCGGATATCGACGATGGGCTGATAGTAGGGAACGAATTCACCGGCCTCGAGGGCGTGTTCGATGTCGGCCATCGGGTTGCGCGGCGTTCCGCGCGGCACCAACACGGCAATGCCCGTCGCTGCGATCAGAAGGATCCCGGCACCGAGCAGGCCAAACCATTTGAGATCGGCATGCTGGGCGGCGATGCGCTCGCGTGGGGTCACGATCTCGGCGTCGAAGCCGAATTTATCGGATTTGCGCACGGCCCCGAAATCCGGACCCGCCTCCCCGCGCGATCTTTCGCCTACCTCACCGATAATCGTTCCCTGCCGGGTCATGATCCGCGCATAGGCACTGAACGGACCACCTTGCGTCGACACCTGCGGCAGGAACAGCGTCGTTGGCACCAGCGCGGCAATGCCGTTGGGGCCTGTGCCGACCTGACGGCGCAATCGCACCATGCGTTCACCGCTGGGCCAGGCAATGATATCGAGCCAATAGCCGGTGGCACCGACGAACAGCTCGGACGAGATCATCCGACGTTCGCCGAGCGGCAAACCGAGATCGGTGCAGAGTGTCTCGGCGTCCGGGCCAACAACCGACACTTCCTTGACGGGGATCGTGCTGAAGGCAGCGTAGCGCATCGCCTCGATCTGACCAGGATCGCAGGAATTGACGCCGCGGCCTGCCAGATTATCGAGGGTGCCGATGGTGTCTTTGACGCGCGTCTCGGCGAGCGCGATGGCGCGCTTGGCCGCCGTACCGACGTCCACTTCGCCCTGACGGTCGATCAGTCCCTCAACCCAAAAGTTGAAGGCGCAATAAGGGATGCCGGCCAGCAACACGCCGACAACGACCGCAAAAATATTCCGGCGCGAGACTACGCGCACAACACACTCCGCCTCGACCACCCCGGGAGCTCTTCCGGAGCCTGTGCAGTGAGCCATGCCGCCGTAAAGACAGCCTTAAGCTTAAACCCTTGCGCGCCCAACTCTGGCGCGAAACCGGCCGAGCAGCCACTATGGTTAGCGATGGGTTAAAGTACGGGCCGATCCGAGAGGGCTAACGAGGGCTAGTATGGGTATTCGTCGGGTTCTGGCCGCCACGCTCGCTGTCACGGCGATGGGGCTTTTCACTGCTCGCGGGCAGGAGCGGATCGAAATTTTCGACGCCCACCTGCACTACAATCAAGAACCGACGCCCTTCTACACGCTCGATCAGGTGCGCGAGGTTTTCCGCCGCAACGGGATCATCGGCATCGTAGCGAACAGCCGCCCGAACAAGGGCACGCTTGAACTCAGCCAGGCGAAGTGGCCCGAGTTGAAAGTCGTGGCATTCATCCGGCCCTATCGCGTCCGCAGTGACATCCAGACCTGGTTCAATGACTCGGCGATTTTCGAACTGATCAAAAGCGAATACGCGCGCGGCGGCTATGTCGGTATTGGCGAGTTTCATATTTACGGAAAGGCCGCGGATTTAGATTGGGTCAAGAAGATCGTGGATTTCTCCGTGGAACGGAACCTCTACCTGCACGCACATTGCGACGAAGAGGCGCTGCTCATTCTTTTCCGCCACAATCCCAAAGCCCGCATCATCTGGGCACATACCGGTTTTTCGGTACCGCCCACGCGCGTTGCGCAATTGCTCGATGAACACAAAGATGCGTTATGGGGCGAGCTGTCCTATCGGGGCGGCATTACAGGTGGCGACGGCAAGTTGACAAGCGACTGGCGGAGCCTATTTGACCGTTATTCTGACCGCTTCCTGCTAGGTTCCGACACCTGGATCAATGAGCGTTGGTACGGTTACGACACGATCTTCAAGGAATATCGTAACTGGCTCGCGCAGATTCCCCTCGAGCAGGCGCGCCGTATCGCGAGCGGAAATGCGTTGCGGTTGTTTGGACTGCAGGTACGCAACTGATGTGTTGATGTAAAGGAAAAACAATGAGCTTCTTTCCCGGCAAGGACCCCGAGGCAGGCAATACCTATCAATGCGATGCGATCAGCCAGGTGATCGTGCCACGCACCGTCGACCTCGGCGACTTTGCCGTCCGCCGCGCACTGCCCTCGGCGCGCACGCGCATGGTTGGCCCATTCATATTCTTCGATCATTTTGGTCCGGCGGAATTCCGCGCCGGCAACGGGCTTGATGTCCGCCCTCACCCGCATATCGGCCTTGCCACCGTTACCTACCTGTTCGACGGCGAGATCATGCACCGCGACAGCCTCGGCACGGCGATGGCGATCAGGCCCGGTGAAGTGAACTGGATGACCGCAGGTCGCGGCATCGTCCATTCGGAGCGCACGCGTCCCGAACGACGCGTCGACCACGAGCCCATCCATGGGCTCCAGATGTGGGTCGGGCTCCCGGCAGCCAAGGAGGAAATGGAGGCGGGTTTTGCGCATCACGCGACCGCCGAGTTCCCGATCGTGAAGGATAATGGGAAGAATGTACGGGTCGTCGTGGGATCCCTCTATGGTGCATCGTCACCGGTGCCGACCGTCCACGAAACGATTTTCGGCGATGTCCATCTGAAGTCGGGCTCAAAGCTGCCGCTCGATGCCGACCATGAGGAACGCGCAATCTATGTGATCGACGGGGTGATCGATATTTCCGGTGACAAGTTCGAGGCCGGACGCCTCCTGGTCTTCAAGCCGGGCGACAGCGTGACAATCGCCGCCGTGACCGACACCCATTTCGTCATTCTCGGCGGCGCGCCGATGGACGGGCCGCGTCACATCTGGTGGAATTTCGTTTCGTCCCGCAAGGAGCGCATCGAGCAGGCCAAGGCGGACTGGAAAGCCGGCCATTTCGACAAAGTGCCGGGAGACGAAATCGAGTTCATCCCGTTGCCGGACAAGTGACCTCATCGGGTCGATCAATTGTCATGGCTCGTCCCGGCCATCCACGTCTTTCATTGCCCGCAAGCCAAAGTCGTGGATGCCCGGCATAAAGCCGGGCATGACGAGGAAGGCATTAAATTTCCACGCCAAGAGGCGTCACTTTTTCGGCAAGTCCAGCCGAATGGACAGCTCCTTGAGCTGCTTCGGTGTCACCTCGGATGGTGCGCCCATCATCAGATCCTCGGCGCGCTGATTCATCGGGAACAGCACCACCTCGCGCAGATTTTCCTGGCCCGCCAGAAGCATCACGATGCGGTCGATGCCGGGCGCGATGCCGCCGTGCGGCGGCGCGCCAAGCGAGAGCGCGTGCAGCATGCCGCCGAACTTCTTTTCCAGCACATCTTCGTCGTAGCCCGCGATTGCGAAGGCCTTTTTCATGACTTCCGGGCGGTGATTACGGATCGCGCCGGATGACAATTCCACGCCGTTGCAGACGATGTCGTATTGAACCGCCTTGATCGACAGCAGCCTGTCGTTGTCCTTCGCATCGAGCGCGAGGAATTCCTCGACCGGCAGGTTCGGCATCGAGAACGGGTTGTGCGAGAAATCGATTTTTTTCTCTTCTTCGTTCCACTCATACATCGGAAAATCGACGATCCAGCAGAACTCGAAGCGGCCCTTGGCGATGACGCCAAGCTCTTCACCGATTTTCGCACGCGCGGGCCCCGCGAATTTGACGAAATCCTTCGGCTTGCCCGCTACGAAGAACACGGCATCGCCGACACCGAGCTTGAGCTGATCGGCTATCTTTTTCGTGCGTTCCGGGCCGATATTCTTGGCGAGCGGGCCGGCGCCGCCCTCCTCGCCCTCGCGCCAGAAGATATAGCCGAGACCGGGCTGGCCTTCGCCTTGCGCCCAAGAGTTCATGCGATCGCAGAACGCGCGGTTGCCGCCTTTCGGAGCGGGAATGGCCCACACCTGCGCCGATGCGTCCGAATTGAGGATGTTGGCAAAGATCTTGAACCCGGATCCGCGGAACGCTTCGCTGACGTCCTGCATGACGATCGGATTTCGCAAATCGGGCTTGTCGGTGCCGTATTTGCGCAGGGCCTCGGCGTAAGGAATGAGCGGAAATTTCGGCGTCACTGGCTTGCCGTCGGCAAATTCCTCGAACACGCCGCGAATGACCGGCTCGACCGCGTCGAAGACGTCCTGCTGGGTGACGAAGCTCATTTCCAGATCGAGCTGGTAGAACTCGCCCGGCGAGCGATCGGCGCGCGCGTCCTCGTCACGGAAGCATGGTGCGATCTGGAAGTAGCGGTCGAAACCGGCGACCATGATCAGCTGCTTGAATTGCTGCGGCGCCTGCGGAAGCGCGTAGAATTTTCCGGGGTGCAGGCGCGAGGGCACGAGATAGTCGCGCGCGCCTTCCGGCGATGAAGCTGTGAGAATTGGCGTCTGAAATTCGAAAAATCCGGATTTTTTCATCCGCCGGCGGATCGAATTGATGATCTTGCCGCGCAACATGATATTCGCGTGCAGATTTTCACGGCGCAGATCGAGGAAGCGATATTTGAGCCTGATCTCCTCCGGATACTCCTGCTCACCGAACACCGGCATCGGCAACTCGGCGGCGGGGCCAAGGACCTCGATCTCGTCGATGTAGACCTCGACCTGGCCGGTCGGCATATCCGGATTGTCGGTACCGGCCGGCCGGCGGCGCACCTTGCCGTCGATCCGTATCACCCATTCCGAACGCAGCGTCTCGGCAAGCTTAAAGGCCTTGCTGTCCGGGTCGGCGACAATTTGAGTGAGGCCGTAGTGATCGCGCAGATCGATGAAAAGCACCCCGCCATGGTCGCGGATGCGATGGCACCAGCCAGAGAGCCGCACGGTCGAGCCGATATCGCTTTCGCGAAGCGCGCCGCAGGTATGTGAGCGATAGCGATGCATGGGCATTTCTGGGGGCCGAGTCAGGTCTGAATATGAGGCCGGCGAAAAACGCATGGGGGGTCGCCTTTGTCAAGGCAAGGCGCCGCCCGTTGTCCGGGGTAAGACCATGTTAGAATCGCGTCCGATCCGATTGAGCCCATGTTCAACCTCGCCCTCCCCACGGTCGCCATGATGGTCGTTGCAACGGCCTTTTTGGCGCTGGAACGCGTCGCGCCCGGCCGGGAATTGCCGCATGCGCCGGGATGGTATGGGCGCGCGATTCTGATCAACCTCGCCCAGGTCGCCATCACCTTTGCTACCAACAACCTTTGGCTCGACCTGCTGTCGGGTGTCTCACTGTTCCATCTGGCCGGCCTCGAGAATTCGGTGCTGCAGGGATTTATCGGCTGGCTGGTCGGCACATTCGTCTTCTACTGGTGGCACCGCGTTCGCCATCTTCCGGGGTTCTGGGTTGCCTTCCACCAGGTCCATCATTCTCCGGCGCGCATCGAGGCTTTGACCGCCTTCTACAAGCATCCGGTGGAGATCCTGACGGACGGCGCGTTGGCGGCCATCATCATGTACCCGCTGCTAGGAAGCTCGCTCGAGGGCGCGCTCTGGTTCAATTTTTTCGCTGCAGCGGGCGAGCTCTTCTATCATGCGAACATCAGGACGCCACATTGGGTGAAGTATTTCATCCAGACGCCGGAGTTGCACTCAATCCATCATCAGCTCGATGTCCATCACTACAATTACGCCGACCTGCCGCTATGGGACCGGTTGTTCGGCACCTATCGCGATGCCGACACGTTCGCCACACGCTGCGGCTTTCCGCGTAACAATGAACGTCAGCTTGGCCGCATGCTGCTGTTCCGTGACGTTTACAAAGATTAGGGTGTGCAGCCTTGCCCTGCCCCTCGCCCATGGTGTCGGTATTGCGCGTTCGATTGAGTAGGAATTGTCATGTCAAAGCCTGCCCGCAAAAAGAAGCCAAAATCGGCAATCGCTGAAATGACCACGGCCGAAGCCGCGGTTGCGACTCTTATCGGTCATGGGCTCGATACCGTTTACGCGCTTCCGGGCGTCCACAACGACCATTTGTTCGATGCTTTTCAGCGCGCCGGAGAATTTTTCCGCGTCGTCCACACCAGGCACGAACAAGGCGCGGGCTATATGGCGCTTGGCGCAGCGCTCGCGACCGGCAGGCCGCAGGCCTATTCGGTAGTGCCGGGCCCAGGGCTTCTGAACTCGGGCGCGGCTTTGCTCACGGCCTACGGGATGAACGCTCCCGTTTTGGCAATGATCGGACAGATCCCCGCATCAGCGATCGGCAAGCGTCAGGGTCACTTGCATGAGATTCGCGACCAGGCCGGCATTCTCGCGCGCCTGGTGGATCATTCCCTCCACATTACCGGAGCGGAGGATGCGTCATCCAAAGTCGCCAAGGCTATTCAATCCATGAGCCGTGGCCGCCCCGGGCCGGTAGCGCTCGAATGCGCGATCGACGTCTGGGGCAAGCGTGGGCCCGTTGCCGACATCGCAGCGCCCTCCCCGCCGCGCGGCCCGAGGATCGATGACAGCAAGGTTCGTGCTGCGGCGAAAGTTCTGGGGCAGGCGAAGCGCGTGTTGATCGTCGTTGGCGGTGGCGCGCAGGATGCCTCGCCCGAGGTCACCCTCCTGTCCGAGATGTTGCAGGCGCCGGTGCTCGGCTATCGGCGTGGCCGCGGGGTGCTGGATTCGCGCAATCCATTCAGTGTGACATTGCCGCTTGGCCGCGAATTGTGGGGCGAGGCTGACGCCATCTTGGCCGTTGGGACGCGGCTCCTCAACCCGATGCGGCAATGGGGCGTGGACAAGAAATTGCGGATCGTGCGCGTCGACGCCGATCCCGATGAGCCCGCGCGACTTCAAAAGCCCAAGGTCGCGCTGATCGGTGATGCCGCACCGATCCTCAGGCGTCTGATCGACAGCCTCGCCAAATCCAATATGCGCCGCGCATCCCGTGCGGACGAAATGCGGCAGCGTCAGGCGAAGCTGCAGGAGCGGCTTGCCAAACTCGCCCCCCAAATCGCCTTTCTCGAGGCGATCCGCGCCGAGTTGCCCGAGGACGGCATCTATGTCGACGAAGTCACCCAGATGGGATTTGTCGCCCGGCTCGCCCTGCCCGTTTACAGTCCGCGCACGTTCTTGTCGCCCGGCTACCAGGACAATCTCGGCTGGGGCTACGCCACCGCCCTCGGCGTGCAGCACGCACGGCCGGACGTTCCTGTGCTCTCGATCAACGGCGATGGCGGATTTCTCTATACCGGCAACGAACTCGCCACCGCCATTCGCCACCGGATACCGCTGGTGGCGGTGGTGTTCGTCGACGGGGCGTTCGGCAATGTGCGTCGCATCCAGCAGGAGCAATTCGGCAATCGGCTGATTGCCTCCGACCTTGCCAATCCCGATTTTGTGAAATACGCGGAGAGCTTCGGCGCCGCCGGACGTCGCGCCCGTGGTCCGGATGAGCTCCGCGTGGCTTTGCGGGAATCCTTCGCCCGCCGCGAACCGACCCTGATCGAGGTGCCGGTAGGGTCCCTGCCCAGCCCTTGGGAATTCATCCATATGCCGCGCGTGCGAGGAAAGTAAGCGTGAGTTGCCAGTGTGTAGTTGCCATGACGGCGTCGGATCGGGTTAGGTGCGCGGCACGATGGATTTGATCACCACGACGGATGACCTCGCGGCGGTTTGCGGGCGGATGGCGAAGCATCCGTTCGTCACGGTCGATACCGAGTTCCTGCGCGAGACCACCTATTACCCGCTGCTGTGCGTCGCACAGATGGCTTCACCCGAAGAAGCCGTCGTCGTTGACGCGCTCGCCACCGGGCTCGATCTCTCCCCCCTGTTTGCACTAATGGCGACTGAAAGCGTCACCAAGGTGTTCCATGCCGCGCGGCAGGACATCGAAATCGTCTGGAACATGGCCAAGACGATCCCGCATCCGATCGTCGATACCCAGGTGGCTGCGATGGTGCTCGGCTATGGCGATTCGATCTCGTACGATCAGTTGGTCCAGCGCATCACCGGTGACACGCTCGACAAGTCGCACCGCTTCACCGACTGGACGCGGCGGCCGCTCAGCGATGCGCAGATCGCCTACGCCTTATCCGATGTGACGCATTTGCGCGACGTCTACCTGAAGCTTGCGGGCGATCTCGAGAAACGCGGTCGCAACAATTGGGTCGAGGCGGAGATGGAGGTGCTCACCTCTCCCGAGACTTACCGCGCCGATCCGGAGCGGGCCTGGGAGCGGCTCAAGAGCCGCGTGCGCAAGCCGAAAGAGCTCGCCGTACTGATGGAGATCGCCGCCTGGCGCGAGCGCGAGGCGCAGACGCGCGACGTTCCGCGTGGGCGCGTGATCAAGGACGACGTGATCGGCGATATCGCCGTGCAGGCGCCGACCTCGATCGAGCGGCTGGGTCACCTGCGCTCGCTGCCGAAGGGCTTCGAGCGCTCGCGCTGGGGCGAGCAGATCATCGAGGCGGTCAAACGCGGGCTGGCGCGCGATCCGAAGACGCTGCCGCGGCTCGATCGCTTCCGCCCGGCGGCCAACGGCATGGCGACGGTCGAGTTGCTCAAGGTGCTGCTGCGCATGACGGCGGAGCGGCACGGGGTGGCCGCCAAGGTGATCGCCACCGTCGACGACCTCGACCGGATCGCCGCCGACGACGCCGCCGACGTCCCCGCCCTCAAGGGCTGGCGCCGCGACCTGTTTGGCGAGAAAGCGCTTGCACTAAAGCAAGGTCGGCTCGCACTCGCAGTCGACAATGGAAAAGTGGTGACCGTCGATAAGAACTAGATTCATGTTTCGATCGATGGCTCGCGGCCGATGAGTTGTGCCAGTTGGCGCAGCCGGCCGGCCAGTCGATCGCTCGCGAGTTCGCTGTATGCGCCGGGCAGTTTGAGGATCAACTTGCCGCGCTTGACTCGCATCGAGGTCTTTGGAAGTACACCGCTTTGTCCGGCTGTAATAATGTAAGCGACGCGCATGGCTGCGCCGAGCACGCGCGCACGATCCAGCATTCTTGTTGTCGCAAGTTCACGCAGCCTCGGAGACAAGTCCTCTTCACTCAGTCCGGCGTGACGAAAATAGACCGACAGCGCAAGGTACGCGCGTCCGGGATGATCAATCGCAACAAAAGAACCATGCGCGATTATGTTCATGGATTGCTCGCCGCGATAGTCTGGGTGCGCGCGCCAGCCGATGTCCGCGAGTAAACATGCGGCATGACGCAATCGACGCTCATCGGAACTTTCGTCAAGTCCCGACGACTCCATAAAAAGATCGGTCCAGCCGATCAGTTCTTCGCCGTGCCGTGGCGACCGCGAGCGGAGCACGTTGAGATCAGCGGCGGCCGAGATCAGCGGGTCTCGAGCGCGCTCCCGGGCGTTGAGTAGCGAATACAGAAGCCCCTCACGCACACCGAGCACGGAAATCACCACCTGCTTCGGCTTGATCGTGCGGACTAGATTCTCCATCACCAGCGCTGCATAAGCGAGCAACGGCCGGCGCGCGGCATTCACAACCTCGATTTTTGAAAGCGTGTCGGTATCAACGTGGTGCACGAGCCTGGAAAATTCCTGGGCCTCGCGCGCCGAGATACGGTAATTGTGCATGACATGGAAAGGATACCCGGTCTGCCACATGTGCAGCCGGGCCAGCGCGCGCCATGTACCGCCGACCGCATAGAAGGTGCGATCTTCACCGTCGTGCAACATGTCGAGATCGTCGAAAGCATCTTCTACATATTTCTCGGCCTTTTTGAGGGATTTGCCGGTGATGTCCTGAAGTGCCAGACCGCCAAACGGCAGCGTCACACCGCCTCGCACACGAGAACCATGCACATCGACAAGTTCGAGTGAGCCGCCGCCGAGGTCGCCGACGATTCCATCTGGCTTGTGAATTCCGGACACAATGCCAAGTGCCGTCAGGTGGGCCTCGCGTTTTCCCGACAGGATCGTGATCTTTGTCCTGCAAATGCGTTCGGCTTCGGCAATGAACGCACGACCATTGCGCGCGTCCCGGCAAGCCGCGGTAGCAATCGCCCAAATGCGCCGTACATGCAAAATATCGCATAAGCCGCGAAAGCGTCGTAACGCATCGAACGCTGTATCGATGGCATCGACGGGTAACAGGCCAGTCGACTGCACCTGGCGCCCAAGGCCAGCAAGCACTTTTTCGTTAAAGATGGGCGTAGGCGAGCGAGTCAGGCCCTCGTAGACGACGAGACGGATTGAGTTCGATCCGATGTCGATAACGGCAATCGGCGGACCGTGGTCAAGCCGCCCCTTCGCCGAAGAAATGATCTTGGGCGAGCGCTTACGCGCCTTCGATGAGGCGGCGTATAAGGCTGCGCGGTGGCGATTCCTTGAACGATTTTCCACGGCCAGACAGGCTCGGATTCGTCATAAAATACTTGTGGGCGTTGAATGGCTCTTCGCCCGGGGCGGCCTTTATGCGCGTGGAACTGCCATCCGGCAAGAGCTTCCAGCTTTGCTCATTGTCCTTGAAGTTCGCCACCATAATTTGACCGAGAACCTGCTCATGCACGGTCGCATTGAGAATCGGGCTTAGAACTTCAACCCGACGGTCAAGATTCCGCGGCATCATATCCGCTGACGAAATGTAGATCGCAGACTTCGGGTGCGGCAGAGGGTGGCCGGCACCGAAACAATAAATGCGGCCGTGCTCAAGGAACCGGCCGATGATCGATTTGACGCGGATGTTTTCAGACAAGCCCGGAACTCCGGGCCGCAAACAACAAATGCCGCGAACGACCAGATCAACTGAAACCCCCGCAGCCGACGCTTCGTAAAGCGCGTCGATGATTCCAGGATCGACCAGAGCGTTCATCTTCATCCAGATCGATGCAGGCCGGCCGGCTTTGGCGTAGGCGATCTCTTGCGCGATGTGATCCAGAATCCGCTTGCGAAGGTTTATCGGCGAAATGGCCATACGCTCAAGTTCGGCCGGCTCAGCATAGCCGGTTATGTAGTTGAAAATGCGTGCAACATCGCGACCAATAACAGCGTCAGCAGTAAAGAAGGACAGATCGGTGTAGATGCGCGCGGTAACTGGGTGATAGTTACCCGTGCCCGCGTGAACGTAAGTGGCCAATTCGCCCGCTTCGCGGCGCACGACTAGCGACAATTTTGCGTGGGTCTTTAATTCTATAAACCCATAAACAACCTGCGCACCCGCGCGCTCGAGGTCGCGCGCCCAGCGGATGTTGGCCTCCTCGTCAAACCGCGCTTTCAGTTCGACCAGCGCCGTCACCGACTTGCCCGCCTCGGCCGCCTCCACGAGCTGTTTCACGATCGGTGACTCGGCGGAGGTGCGGTAGAGGGTCTGTTTGATTGCTACGACATTGGGGTCGCGCGCAGCTTGCTGCAGGAACTGCACCACCACGTCGAAGGATTCATAAGGATGGTGGACAATAAGATCTTTTTGGCGAATGGCTGCAAAGCAATCGCCACCGTGATCACGTATCCGCTCAGGATACCGAGGATTGTAGGGAACAAACTCTAGATCAGGGCGGTCAAGTTTAGTCAGTTGGCTAAGGTCGTTAAGCGCGAGCACACCGTCGACCCTGAAGACCTCATCGTCGGCGACTGCTAGTGCCCGCTGAACGAAGCCGCACAATTCCGCGGGCATCGACGCACCGAGCTCGAGCCTGATCACCGAACCGCGGCGCCGCTGCTTGAGCGCGGTCTCAAACAGGCGCACCAGATCCTCGGCCTCCTCTTCGATTTCAACTTCGGAGTCGCGGATCGCACGAAATGCGCCCTGCCCTTTGACCGTATAACCTGGAAAAAGACGACTGATGAACAGCGCTGTCGTTTCCTCCAGCGTGATCAAGCGGATTCCGTGGTCGCTGCCACTCGGCAACTTGATGAACCGCTCGATCTTTTGCGGCATACGAATAAGCGCATTCATTGTCTTGCCGTCTTTGCCACGCGCAAGCTGCAAGGCGATCGAGAAGGCCAAATTTGGGATGAACGGGAATGGATGCGCCGGATCGATCGCAAGTGGCGTTAGCAGTGGAAAAACGTGCGTGAGAAAATGTTCTTCCAACCAGTTGCGTTCTGTCTTTTTGAGATCGGTCCCCTCCACCAGCACGACATTCGCCGCGGCGAGCGCTGGACGCAACTCAAGCCAGCGCTTTTGCTGATCCGTGGCGAGCTGCGAAACCGCCTCGCCGATGCGCGTCAGCTGCTCGGTTGGAGTCAATCCGTCGGGGCTTTGCGTTAGAATACCTTCACGAAGCTGTCCCTTGAGGCCAGCAACCCGCACCATAAAAAATTCGTCAAGATTGTTTGCCGAAATCGACAGAAAACGTACACGCTCAAGTAGTGGGTGCTGTTCGTTGGCCGCCTCTTCCAACACACGTCTATTGAAATGGAGCCAAGACAGTTCGCGATTGATGAACCGTTCGGGGCTCCGCCTGATATCGGGAGGCGGCGCGGACTGAGCTGGCGATGGAGAACCGGCGCGGACGGTAGCCGCATCGATTTCATCTATTTGAACAGTAGCTTGCCCGCGATCAGCCATTGGAATTGCCTAACATTGTAGGACGCTAGCCGAAAATAGTGGCCCCCGGATGACAATCCGCCTCGTTGCCGGCCCACTCGTCAAGTGTGCCGCACCGGCGTTAAGGAGTGCGGAACAACTCTATCGCGAGCGCCCTTGTCACCGGGCGATGTCGACGCATTGCTTCATCGTCGAGGGTTTGGATAGCGGTGCGCGCGGCAGCAAATGAACGGTCAATACGGTTAACAAGATAATTTACTACCGATTCATCAAGAACCAACTGACGGTCGGCTGCCAGCTTTACCAGGAGTGAGCGCAAGAGCGCGTCATCCGGCGACTTGACCGTCACCGCTGGGAGTGCACGCAGTCGCGAGGCAAGATCGCGAATTGTTACCGGTAGGCTCGCCACTGCAGAACGAGACGTCAGCAATACATAGGCATCCTCTTCGCGCGCGAGATTAATGAGATGAAATAGTGCGTGTTCATCGAGATCTTCTGCTTCGAGATCTTCCACGACTAATGCGCCAGTTGCGAGTGTCCCGGGGACGTCGGCTATCGACAAAAATTTCGCGGATAAAACGCGGGCGCCGGCCTCATCGGCCCAAATCGCAGCAAGATGACTTTTGCCAGCTCCCTCGGGGCCAGTAAGAGCAACAATGTGATCTGGCCAATCAGGCCAGCGCTCGATCAACGTGAGTGCTGCAACGTTCGACGGACCACTCAAAAAATCTTCACGGGCGAAGCTCACGGAGTGATCAAGATCGAGAACAAGCTGACGGGGAATGAACGGACTACTCATGTCATCAACATTCGCCCGCACAAAATGAACCTGAACCAGGTTGATGCGCCGGAAGCACGGCCCCGCGCAAAAAGGGTGTGGGTACCCGGCTCACTTGTTCACCGCCGTGGAATTTATGTGACGTACCCATTCGGCCACATAGGCGGCTACAGACAGCAACGTCAAAGCCGCGACCACAGCCATAAGCAGCATCGAGACCTCTGGCAGAGGATACGCAAATCCGAGCGTACCGAGCACCACGCACGCAAAGACAATCTGCGCAGCAGTATTAAGCTTGGATACCAGCAACGGTTTGACCTTGATCGGCGTGCCGACCAGCCAAGACAGCATCACTGCGCCGACAATCATGATGTCGCGAGAGACCACCAGGATAACCAGCCACCCTGGGATCAGGCCATTGATTCCCAAGGTGATATAGATCGATACAATTAGGGCCTTGTCGGCCAGCGGATCCAAATAGGCGCCGAGCTCGGTCGTCATGTGGAAACGCTTGGCAAGGTAGCCGTCCACGGCATCGCTCAAGCCAGCGACCAAGAACAGCACGAATGCAATCCACATCGCGCCAGAGGCGATCGCCCAAACCACGATCGGCACAAGCAGAATTCGGCCCAGTGTAATGAGGTTTGGAATACTCAAGTGAATCCCGGCTCGACAACGCGGTCCGGCCCCAAGCGCCGGGAACACGCCAATTCTCTCGATGGAGTATAACGGCGCTCAGACCATTGCGCGACTTGCAATTCCAACGTACGACCCGGCGCGGACGAGGATCCACTATGGCAGAAAAATCGCGCGGGTTCACTTACGCGCAGGCCGGTGTTGATATCGACGCCGGCAACCGAATGGTCGAACTAATCAAGCCATTGGTACGCGCTACCGCTCGCCCGGGCGCAAACGCCGAGATTGGCGGCTTTGGCGGGCTTTTCGACCTAAAGCGGATAGGCTATCGCGACCCGGTTTTGGTGGCCGCCACCGACGGCGTCGGAACCAAGCTCAAGGTTGCAATCGAAACCGGCCGCCACGACACAATCGGCATTGATCTGGTCGCGATGAGCGTCAACGATCTGGTGGTCCAAGGTGCGGAGCCCCTCTTTTTTCTTGACTACTATGCCTGTGGGAAGCTCGAGCCGGAAATTGGGGCTGCGGTCGTCGCCGGCATCAGTATCGGATGCCGTGAAGCCGGCTGCGCTCTGATCGGCGGCGAAACTGCCGAAATGCCGGGCGTCTACCACGGCGAAGACTATGATCTCGCAGGTTTTGCGGTCGGCGCGGTTGAACGTGACGCCATCTTGCCACGCTCTGACATCCAGGATGGAGACGTCATCATCGGACTTGCCTCGTCCGGAGTACACTCCAATGGCTACTCACTCGTACGCAAGGTGATTGAAAAAACTAGGCTGCCATGGGACGCGCCCTCACCTTTCGTGTCTGGACAAAGTCTAGGCGATGCCATCCTCATACCGACCCGCATCTATGTGAAAGCGTGTATCGCAGCTATCCGTGAAACCAAGGCGGTCAAAGGTATGGCGCACATCACTGGCGGCGGATTTCCAGACAACATTCCACGGATTCTGCCAAAAGGACTTGGCGCACGTATCGATTTGACCGGGATTGCAGTACCGTCTGTGTTTCAATGGCTCGCCCGCGCGGGCGACATTGCACAGAATGAAATGTTGCGAACCTTCAACTGCGGAATCGGAATGATCGTTGTCATTTCGCCTAAAGATGCTGATGCGGTCACGAGAGCTTTCGAACGCTCGGGAGAGACGGTCATAACTCTCGGCAAGGTAACTAAAGAAATTGGTGATCAGCGCGTAATCTACGACGGCCTCCTCGATCTCGGTTAGACCATGAGCCGCAAACGCGTCGCTGTGCTTATTTCCGGCCGCGGCTCCAACATGGCGGCTCTCATAGAAGCTGCGAAGGCCAAAGACTATCCCGCCGAAATCGCGTTGGTAGTATCCAACCGCCCAGAGGCTAGCGGTCTTCTCGTCGCGCGGGCTGCAGGAATTGCGACTGAGATCGTCGATCACACAGAATTCGGTGGAGATCGCAACCGTTTTGAAGGCGAGATACAGGCGCTCCTCGAAAAATACCGGATCGACATCGTTTGCCTGGCCGGTTTTATGAGGTTGCTCACGGCTAACTTTCTAGAGAAATGGCAACAGCGGATTCTCAACATTCACCCCGCCCTGCTGCCCGATTTCAAGGGCCTGGACACACACAGGCGCGTCCTTGATGCGGGCACAAAAATTCATGGCGCAACCGTGCACTTCGTCGTGCCAGAAATGGACTCCGGACCAATCATTGCCCAAGGTGCGATCACTGTACGGCCGGATGACAGTGAAGAAGCACTCGCAATCCGCGTACTGAAGGTCGAGCATTGCATTTACCCTTTGGCTCTCAAGCTGGTGGCTGAGGGTCGAGTTCAGATCAAAAACAATCGCGCCTCGATCGACGGAGTTCTTGTTCCAAACGTCACTGACCTTGCCCCTACCGACCCAACCTAAGAATTTCGTGCTGCAACAGTTTACAAAAAATAATTCAAATGCATGCGCGGTGTTATAAACTTGGTTCAGGGACTACGACGTCACACCCGGTGGCGTTAGCAACATAGGGGGAATCCATGGCGGCAAAAGGCGAGGCGAAACTGCTGTACCCGGGATTGGCCGACTTTTACGTGACGTGGGGCGATATCAGCTACACGTTGATGCGTATCGTTGTCGGCGTCATCATGATCATGCACGTCTTGGGCAAGTTCAAACTTGGCGCGGGTGCGGTCGCCGCCAACGTCATGGCAAAAAACGGGCTTGAGCCATCAATGGCATTTGCCTATGCCGCGATGTTTCTAGAGGCCGTCGGCGGGGTCTGCCTCATCATCGGGTTGTTCACTCGTTTCTTTGCGGCCGCGCTTGCGATCGAGATGGTGATCGCGTTGTTTGCCGTGCATTGGGCGAGAGGTTTTTCGGTCAGCCAAGGTGGATATGAGTTCGTGCTGCTTCTTGGTGTGGTGCTTTTCGCCATCGCAATTCGGGGTGGCGGACCCTATTCAGCTGACAACGCGATAGGTAAAGAACTCTAAGCTGTTTTCGATCGAGAAATGAAGGCGCGGGCTATGCCCGCGCTTTTCGTATCCAAACTCTGTTGTCGTGGAAAGCCGCTCCACCGTACGGCGCAATCGGATCGGCACCGGTTAGCGTGTTGATGCCGCAGCCGTCGGCGTAAGCGGAATTTGGCCAAATTGACTCGGCAATCAGCACGCCGCGGTGCACCCCGTCAAAAAACTTTGCGTGCAAGTGTATCTGACCCCGCTTATTGCCAAGCACAATCAGTTCCCCTTCGCCAATTTCATGAACGCGCGCGTCGTCGGGATGGATCATGACCGTTGGCCGCCGCTCTTGCTCCAGCGAGGTCGGTGTTTCATTAAAGGTCGAGTTGAGGAACCCTCGGGCCGGAGACGTCGCGAGCCGGAATGGATGACCCACATCCTGCTGCTCGATTACTGCCCAATGATCCGGAAGTGGAGGCATATCGGCGACGGGTCCGCTCCGATATGGGCTACGAAAGGGTACGTTCGGCCAGTCCGGCTTGAAGCGGAATTTTCCATCTGGCCAAGGGAAGCCATCCAGATAGTGCGATTGGCGGAATGGAGGCTGACAATCGAGCCAGCGGTTGGCTTCTATCTCGGCAAGGGTGCCGCGTTTTGAAACTCGCAGCATCTGGTCGATCAACTGACGCGGGCTCATCTCGAAGCCACGATGTTCGGCGCCAACGCGCCTAGCCAGTTCGCAGATAACTTCATGATTGTTGCGGCATTCGCCCGGTGGTTCAACCAGTTTGGGTCCCAAAATAAGATATTGGTGGCCGCCGCCGCGATAAATATCGTCGTGCTCGAGGAATGTCGTGGCAGGAAGCACTACATCCGCCATCTGAGCGGTCTCCGTCATGAACTGCTCGTGCACACAGACGAAGAGATCGTCGCGGGCGAAACCTCGCTTAACCTTTGTCTGATCCGGTGCGACGGAAACCGGATTGGTATTTTGGACGATAAGCGCGTGAACCGGACCCCCGCCCTGCAATACGTCCGTCTCGCCGGTCAGGATTGCTCCGATGCGCGACTGATCGAGCATGCGTACAGATGCGTCGCGAACATCGAGCCCCTCAATCAATGTTTTGTCGAGCTGAAAAATATCAGCGCTGATGTGGAAGGCACCCCCACCCTCATACTGCCACGCACCCGTGACCGCAGGAATACAACTGGCCGCGTGCATATTCGCTGCGCCGTTGCGTGAACGCGAGAAGCCATAGCCGAGCCGGAAAAAAGCGCGTTTGTTCTCGCCGATGAGCTTTGCGAATTGTTCAATGGTTTCGACAGGCGCACCCGTGATCGGAGACGCCCATTGGGGACCTCGCGTGCGCAAATGCGCTTCTAGCTCGCGTGGTGCGTCGGTGTATTTTTCCAGATAGGCCCAATCAGCTTTTCCGTCGCGGAACAGACAATGCATGACCGCGCACGCCAACGCACCATCCGTTCCCGGCCTTACCAAAACCGGAAGGTCGGCGTGCTCCATGGTGCCGTTCATATAGATATCCACCGCCGCGATCTTCGCGCCGCGTTCTTTGCGGGCGCGCACGGCGTGGGTCATCACATTGACTTGGGTATTGACCGCATTGGTACCCCAGATGATGACCAAATCGGATTTGGCCATTTCCCGCGGATCGACACCCGCAATGCGGCCGACCCCGGCTGCGAAGCCGGCGTAGGCGGGATTGACGCAAATCGTCGAATGGAACCCGGAGTATTTTTTTACATGGCGCAAACGGTTGATACCATCGCGCATAACGAGGCCCATTGTGCCGGCGTAGTAATATGGCCAGACACTTTCCGCGCCGTATCGTTGCTCGGCTTTAGTGAATTTTTCGGCGACGAGATCAAGCGCTGCGTCCCAAGAGATTTGTTCGAACTCGCCGGACCCCTTCACACCCTTGCGCCGCAACGGATGCAGGAGCCGCTGCGGATGGTGCTCCCGCTCTGCATAACGTGCGACCTTGGCGCAAACGACACCCGCGGTGTAATCGTTATCCGCGGCACCATGCACACGTCCGATTGTGCGCTCGTCGAGCAATTCGACCTCGAGCGCGCAGGTCGACGGGCAATCATGCGGACAGGCCGAATAGCCGATCCGCTTTGCACCAGGGAGCCTGACGGTTTGGTTCATAGGCTCCCATTATAGCGGAACGGACTAGGCTTTGCTCGCCGACTGAACCTTGGAGCGACGCCATGCGCCGCCCACTACTAACACCAGTACGGCGCCCACAACTGCAGCGGCGATTTCGACCTGATGCGCTACTGCTGCTCCATATTTCGCAGTGAGCCAGCCCACCACAACAGGATCGGTCGCAATCACTTCACCCACAATCCAGCCGAGCAGCGCGGCGCCGGCCCAGACCAGAATCGGAAATCGATCGAGCAGAGACATGATCAAGGCGGCTCCCGCAACGATCAGCGGAATGCTGATTGCAAGGCCGATTACCAACAGCGCCATATTGCCGCCTGCTGCCGCAGCAATTGCGATGACATTGTCGAGGCTCATGATGATGTCGGCAATGGCGACAATGCGAACCGCGCGCCAAAGGTGCTCTGCCGCCTCGGACTCGCTCTCGTCCGGCTCATCGGGCACCAGCAATTTGGCCGCGATGTAAAACAACGCAAGCCCACCGACGATTTTCAAATACGGGAGCGTCATCAACGACGCGACAACCCCGGTGAATACTATGCGAAGTCCAACGGCGACACCCGCACCGAGAATCATGCCCCAAACGCGCTGTCGATGCGGCAGGCCGCGGCAGGCCATTGCGATCACCACCGCGTTGTCACCAGACAACAGAATGTTGATCCACATGATCTTGGCGAGCGCGATCCAGAATTCGGTGTGGCCCATATCGCTCCACCCGGAGCTGATCAGCGCCCACCAACCGGCCGGATCAATCGATTGAGACATCGAACCCACGTTATTTTTCCTCCCCTTCCCGCTTTGGGCGCTCGCGACCTTTTTTGTCGGTCGTCACCTCGCCTGCACCTGTGTCGTCTTAGCCGACGATCTCATTCTCGGAAAAAAATTGCGCAATTTCCCGCATAGCTGTTTCTGGCGCATCGGAACCATGGACCGAATTTTCGCCAATTGACCTGGCGTGCGTCTTCCGAATGGTTCCGGCCGCCGCTTTGGCTGGATCGGTTGCGCCCATGACATCACGATACTTTGCGATAGCGTTATCGCCTTCCAACACCTGAACGACCACAGGCCCGGATATCATAAAATCCACCAGTTCCCGAAAAAATGGACGCTCTCTATGCACGGCGTAAAATCTTTCCGCCTGTTCGCGCGAAATGCGAACTCGCTTTTGCGCAACAATACGGAGCCCAGATTTCTCAATCATCGCATTGACGGCGCCGGTTAGGTTGCGCTCGGTTGCATCTGGTTTGAGGATCGAAAAAGTGCGCTCGATCGCCATCGGATCTTCCTTCACTAGGACTAATCGGACAATTTACGGGGTTTCATTAGAGAAGATAGGCCGCGCGGCTTATACCGGTGGCTGTTTCAGGCGGCAAGGTCGGTCACCAAAACCTTTGCCTATACGCAGGAGGGCAGCATGCTGACTCGCTATACGATGTTCGCCGGCTACAATGCATGGTGCAACGAGCGACTATATGACGCGACCGCAAGGATCGACAACGCCGATTATCGTGCGGATCGAGGCGCCTTCTTTAAATCACTGCACGGCACGCTCAATCACCTCCTGGTAGGCGACCGAATCTGGATGCGACGCTTCACGAGCCAAGGCGAAGTGCCGTCAAGCCTCGACGCCATATTGTATGACGACTTTGCGCAGTTGCGTTCAGCGCGCCGCGTGGAAGATGCACGCATCACGCAATTCATCGCGTCTTTGACCGACGATGATCTAAACAAAACGATCCGCTATCGAACCGTCGTCAATCCGCAGGATATCGAGCAGGTGCTGGCCCCCGCGCTCGATCATTTTTTCAACCACCAGACGCACCACCGCGGCCAAGCGCATACGCTGCTCAGTGCCATTAACGGGAACGAGCGCACACCCAGCTTCGATCTAATCATCTATCAGCGAGAAACCGGAGACGGCATTTCGCGCACCCGCGGCTAGACCGCTTATTGCGCAGAGTTGTGCTCAAACTGAGCCGTATTGGCTGGCTTTTTTTTTGGCGTTTTCTTAGCTGCCGGCTTTGCCGGCTTGGGCTGCTCCGGCGCCCGCTCGACGACATTGAGCCGGCCGCCGCTGAATGTGTAGATGCCCGGCCACGGACCACTTAGGTAAGTCAGGACGACTTTGCGCTCCCCTTTGTCGCCAGTACTGATCGCGACATTGCTGGGCATGCCCGCGCGCTGGACCGCCTGACATTCTGTCATGCCAAGCGCGATGCCGCCCGTCACCAATGGTGTGGAGGCCGGCTCGAGCCGTTGCATGCCTGAGTTGGGTGCCGCCGCGGCTTGTGTTGTCGACGGCGCGCCAGCGCCACCCCCAGCCCCGGTCGTATTTGCGTCGGCCGACTGCGCGAGCGCCGCGGCGGGAGCTGCACACTGGCCTTCAGAACTGACTATGTCGTCAGGACCGACTGGTCCCTGGGGACCCAAGTTTACGTTGCCAGTGCTTGGCCGGGCCCAATCGGGCTTGGCAATAAAAGGTTTGGAAAACCAACCGCCATCGTTCTGATCTTCGAACACTTGCGCTGTATTCTTGCACCCCGCGACGGCGACCGCGGTGGCGCAGGTAAACGCAATGCTCAAATAGACGCGGCGGCGCGGCAAAGTCAGCCTCGATTGATTATCTGCTTGTCCCTTAAAGCGCATTTTGCGTCATCACGATGGCGCACGGCAAGCCTCGGTTTTCTAAAGGGTTAGCATGTAGTTCAGTGGCCCGTAGTCCGTTGGCCGAGTAGGCCAATCCCGACCTCTTTTGCTTATGCCTTCTTCGACCAACGCCCCCTTTCGTCAGCCTGCCAGTAGGTGGCGTCCAATCCTTTCTCTTTGGCCGCTGACCACTGCGAGCGCGCTGTCGCCACTGCTTCCTCATCCTCTCCGTCAAACAAAAGTACGATACGTTGGTACTGCTGCGGCTCGGACGGCATCGGCGCACCATCAATTAAAAAACGAACCGCGGCACCGTTGGGATTACTTTCGGTCACCGTAAACAGGATCGGCTGAAGCGCGGCCTCCGGCTCACGCCAAGTACCATGGGGCAGAAAGCCGTCGTCGCGGTAGGTCCAAAGATGCGCATCGAGGGCCTCGATGCGTTCCTCGGAGGATCCTTGCACAATTACTTTCCATCCGCGTTCAAGCGATTTCTCAAGCAGAGCGGGAAGAACGCCCTCCAGCTTTTGACCTTGAAGATGATAGAAAAAAATCTCTGACATCTGTTTCGCTTGGAGACGCTACCTCTCGTAGTGATCTTCGATCAGGCAATTCAGCAGTCGGACGCCCCATCCCGAGCCCCAGCTCCTATTGATTTCTGTTTGACGCGAGTCAAAACCGGTTCCGGCAATATCAAGGTGCACCCACGGCATCTTGTCATCTACGAACCTTTTGATGAACTGCGCCGCCGTGATCGCTCCTCCCCACCGGCTGCCGCCGGTGTTTTTCATATCGGCGAATTTTGAATCGATCATCTTGTCGTATTCGGGCGCGAGGGGCATCCGCCAAACCAGCTCGCCGGTTTCGATACCGGCTTTGCTCAAGCGTTCAGAAAGCTGATCATTGTTGGAAAACATGCCGGCGTACTCTTGCCCGAGGGCAACGATGATGGCGCCAGTTAGTGTCGCGAGATCAATCATGAATTTCGGTTTGAACCGCTGAGCCGCGTACCAGATTACGTCGGCGAGCACGAGCCGCCCTTCAGCGTCCGTGTTGATGATTTCAATTGTTTGCCCGGACATTGATTTTACAATGTCGCCGGGCCGCTGAGCGTTACCATCGGGCATGTTCTCGACCAGACCGACGACACCGACCGCGTTCACTCGCGCCTTTCGGGTAGCCAGCGCGTGCATCAAGCCCACCACACATGCTGCCCCCGCCATGTCCCCTTTCATGTCCTCCATACTGGCGGCAGGTTTGATCGAAATGCCCCCGGTATCGAAGCAGACGCCTTTGCCGATAAAAGCAACCGGCGCCTCGCCCGCCCGACCCCCGTTCCAGCGCATCACCACAACGCGACTCTGGTGTGAGGAGCCTTGGCCAACCCCAATCAGCGCGTTCATTCCCAGCTTTTTCATCGCCCTGATATCGAGAACTTCCACAGCAACGCGCAATTTTTTCAAAGCGAGAGTCCGGCGCGCGAACTCCTCGGGGTAAAGAACATTGGCCGGCTCGTTGACGAGATCGCGCGCCAAGAGGACGCCGTCTGTAATCGCCGAGGCTGGGGTGAACGCTTTGCGGACCGCAGCGACATCGCCGACGGCGATGGTTACGTTGCGCGTCTTTGGCGGTCTCTCGTCGTCTTTGCGTTTGGTCTTGTACCGGTCGAATGAATAGGCACGCAGCCGTGCACCTTGCGCGAGACCCGCCGTCTGTTCGGGTCTCATCGCCCCGGCGGGCGTTTCCGCGAAGACGGTCGCTTCACTCGCGGCGTTCGGGAGTTTACCGACGGCAAGCCCTCCCAGCCTGAGAAAATCATCCGGCTTCAGCTCGGCGATTTTTCCCAAGCCTATGACAGCCAGGCGAGACACCTCGAGTCCCGGCGGTACCACGAGGTCGAGCGTCGAATTCTTCTTGCCGGTAAAGCGCTCGGCTTTCGCAGCCCGCGTCACCACTTCGGCCGCGGACCCAAGCGCCTTCTTGGTTGCCGCGCCGAAATTCAACCCGTCGTCACAGAACACGACGAGAACACCCTTTGTAGGCGTTGCGAACGGGCTAAAGCCGAGCTTGGGGGCATCGGTCATCGATAGGTGGTCCTTTTCTTGGCAGGTTAGGCGGGGCGGGAGGCTTCTCGCGCCCATATGGCCCGCCCCAAACGCCTCTGCAAAGGCCCAATTGACCAAAATCCATCCCTCCTTCCCAATAGGGATGTTATGCGGGCTGTCAACCAACTGTGATTACAACAGAAATGTGGCTGCTCGAGCCGAACTGCATATGCGGAACTGCCTATGTCCTGGAGGACACACATTTAGATTTTGTTGTGCATGTTCAACGGGTTTGCCTTTGCCCGGCCACTTTGTGGAGCGATCAAGGTAATTCTGGTGGGAGGCTGAGTTTTTGAGCTGAAGCGCCGCGTCCGGTGGGGAAGCCGAACGCGCGGTCTGGTTTGTGCCGGATCAGGGGACGACACTGCGGATGGGGTCAATCAGTCGATATATTTTCCGCACCACTTTAGGTGCGTTCCTGGTTGTGCTGGTCAGCTTGACCGCGGTCATCTGGGTCACGCAGGCCCTGCGCGACATCGACATCATGACGAGTCAGGGCCAGACCATTCTGGCCTTCGTCGGCATTACCGCGCTGATCATTCCGCTGCTGGTACTCGTGATCGCGCCGATCGCCCTGCTGATCGCGGTCGCCCATGTCCTGAACAAACTGTCCAACGACTCCGAAATCATCGTGATGAACGCCGCAGGGATGTCGCCCTGGATTTTGTTTCGCGCTTTCCTTGCGGCCGCCTTCGTGGTCTCGCTGCTTGTCGGCGCGATAAGCGCCTATTTCGCGCCCAAGGGGCTGCGGATGTTGCGTGATAGGCTGACCGAGGTTCGCGCGAATGTCGTTAGCACCATCGTTCAGCCTGGCCGCTTCCGAGCGATCGAAAACGGTGTGACAATCCATATTCGCGAGCGGCGCCCCAACGGGCAACTTGCCGGTATCTTCCTTGATGACCGACGGAATCCCAACGAACGGATCACCGTGCTCTCGGAAATCGGTGAACTTCTCGACAATAGCAGCGGCACGTACCTCGTGCTCCAAAAGGGGATCGTCCAGCGACACGAAGCGGGCCAGCGCGATCCCGCAATGGTGGCCTTCGACCGGTACGCCTTCGACCTTTCGCAATTCGCGGCCGGTGCACAGTCCGTGAAATATTCGACCCGCGAGCGCTATTTATGGCAACTCCTGTTTCCTAGCGCGAATGATCAATCCTATCTCGATCAACCCGACCAGTTCCGCGCCGAGTTGCATGACCGCCTGATGGCGCCGCTGTATCCGATTGCCTTTGTCATCATCGCCTATGCCTATCTCGGTGCGCCTCGTACCACCCGTCAGAGTCGCACCATTTCGATGCTCGGCGCTGTTGCCGGTGTCGCGTTACTGCGTCTCATCGGTTTCGTGTCCACTGTATTCGGCGCAAGCATCCCCTGGATGCTGTCATTGCAATACGTGGCAACAGCCATTGCAATCGGCGTCGGGCTCTACGTAATCCGCCGCGGTCTGATTTTGGAGCCGCCCGCTTTCATCACTGACTGGCTGGCAACGCTGACCGAGCGCCTCAGTCGGCGTTTCGTCGCGCCATAGGACATCATGCCGATATTCGTTGGGACACTGGGGCGATATTTCGGACTGCGGTTTCTCACCGCGGTGCTGTTGGTATTCGCGGGAATCTTCGCGCTGGTCACGCTGGTCGACTATATCGAGATGATGCGGCGCGCCGGTGATATTCCGAACGTGTCGGCGGTGCTGGTCGCAAAAACGTCATTCTACCGCGTGCCGCAGGTTGTCGAGCGCATTTTGCCATTCTGCATCTTGATCGGCGCGATGTCGTGTTACCTCAACCTCTCGCGGCGCCTGGAACTGGTCGTAGCCCGCTCGGCCGGCCTGTCTGCCTGGCAATTCGTCGCGCCGGCGTTGTTGGTGGCGTTCGTGCTCGGATTGATGGCCACCGCCATTTACAATCCTGTCTCGGCAATACTCCAGGAGCGCTCGAAGCGATTTGAGGCCGAACTGTTTGGCCACACCGCATCAGGGCTTAGTCGAAGTGGCGGCACCTTTTGGATCGGTCAGCGGACTGATGAGGGCCAGGCGATCATCAACGCCGTCAGCAGCCGGGACCAAGGAATCAATCTCAACGGCGTGTCTGTCTTCACTTTCGACACTGAAGGCCGCTTCAAGCAGCGCATTGAAGCCCGCGCGGCTGTATTGGAGGCAGGCGTCTGGGTCCTGCGCGATGCTCGGGTTTATGCGCTGGCCGTTTTGCCGGTGAAGCAATCGGAATTTTACCTCAAGACCAGCCTGACCCCCGAACAAGTACGCGAAAGCTTTGCCACACCGGAAACCGTTCCCTTCTGGGAGCTTCCTCAGTATATCCAGATTGCAGAACACGCAGGTTTAGTCGCCGCAGGCTATAGATTGCAGTTTCAAAAGCTTCTGGCGCGCCCGTTCTTGTTGGCAGCGATGGTTCTGCTTGCGGCTGCTGTAAGTCTACGGTTCTTCCGCTTTGGCGGTGTCCAAAAGATGGTTTTAAGTGGCGTCGCAGCGGGGTTTCTGCTTTATGTTCTATCGAAGGTGACTGAGGATCTGAGCAAGGCCGAGCTGATGCATCCAGTGGCAGCGGCCTGGCTACCTGTGCTTGCCGGGGGCGTAACGGGGTTTATTGCGTTGCTGTACCAGGAGGATGGGTGATGGCGGGGCTGCCTAGCACTCGTCCATCAGCACCACGGCTGTACCGCCGTGTCATCGCCGCAGCTGCCGCTGTCCTCGGACTGCTGGCCTGTGGCGCCTTGCTTGCGCCTGTCTCCACGCCAGCGCAGGAATTGCAATTCCCGAAGCGTCCGCCGCCGCTCAAGAAGTCTAAGGTTGCCCTGGAGCGCGAGAAGTCTGGCCAAAAGCAGATGCTCGTTCAGGCAAAAGAGATCAATTACGACTACGCCAACAATCGGGTTGCCGCAGTTGGCAACGTCCAGATCTATTACGGTGACTCAACCCTTGAGGCCGATCGGGTCGTCTACGATCAGAAGACCAAACGTCTGCACGCTGAAGGAAACGTCCGGCTGACTGAGCAGGACGGGAAGGTTACGTATGGCGAAGTCATTGACCTCTCGGATGACTACCGGGACGGTTTTGTGGACTCCCTCCGTCTTGATGCCCCTGATCAAACCCGAATGGCCGCCACGCGCGCCGAACGCTCTAGCGGCAACTACACGGTCTTCCATAACGGCGTCTACACTGCTTGCGCGCCCTGCAAAGACGATCCGAAAAAGCCGCCGCTCTGGCAGGTGAAGGCTGCTCGCATCATTCACGACCAAGGCGAGAAGATGATCTACTTCGAGGACGCTCGCCTCGAATTCTTCGGTCAGCCGCTGCTGTATATGCCCTACTTCTCAGCGCCCGATCCGACCGTCAAACGCAAGACCGGCTTCCTTATGCCGACGCTTTCATCGAGTTCGGTCTTCGGCGGCGCAATTGAGGTGCCCTACTACTGGGCCCTTGCACCGGATTACGACGCAACCTTCGCGCCCATGATCACCACCAAGCAGGGGCCGTTGCTGCAAGGTGAATTTCGTCAGCGGCTAATAAATGGCGCGTATTCGATTAGGGCCGCCGGAATTTATCAGCTGGACAAAGATTACTTTATCCGCAGCGACGGGACGACCACGCCGGGCTTCCGCGATTGGCGTGGCAGTGTGGAAAGCACCGGTCTGTTTGCGCTGAACAATCAATGGGTTTGGGGCTGGGATGCGGCGTTGTTGTCGGACCGAACATTCCTGCAAGATTACAACCCGCGTCTTTCGCGATACTACGCCAACGCCACTGAACCGGTTTTGAATTCGACTGGTCTGAACGACGCGGCGGTCTCGCAATTGTTTCTCTCGGGCAAGGGCAACCGCAGCTATTTCGATGTGCGCACTATTTATTACCTCGGATTTTCAGAGGCCGACACGCAAACGCAAATTCCGATCATTCACCCGGTGCTCGATTATAACTACGTCTTCGATCGGCCAATTCTTGGCGGTGAACTGGGCTACAAGATCAACTTTACAAGCCTGACACGTAACGAAGCCGACTTCGATCCGGTCACACAAAACGCGCTTCTCAACAACACATGTACACAAACAGCCAACCCGGCGATCAAGACAACGGCCAGCTGCCTGCTGCGCGGCATACCTGGCACTTACAGTCGTTTCTCTGCGGAATCTACATGGCGCCGTAGTATCACCGATCAATTCGGCCAAGTATTTACTCCATTTGCTTCGGTACGCGTTGATGCCGGCGCCATGCAGATCAGCAACGAGCCCGGCGTTTCCAATTTCATCGCACCTGGCGACACCAATTTGGTACGCGCCATGCCGACGATAGGCCTTGAGTATCGCTATCCATTCATCAATGTGCAGTCGTGGGGCACGCAGACCGTTGAACCGATCGCGCAGGTGATCGTCCGGCCGAACGAACAGCAGATCGGACGCTGGCCTACCGAAGATGCGCAGAGCTTGTTGTTTGACGACAGCAACCTGTTCCGCGTCGATAAGTTCTCAGGCTGGGATCGCGTTGAAGGCGGCGGCCGTGCCAACTACGGCATGCAATACACCGCCCAGTTTAACCAAGGCGGTTTTATCAACGCGCTGTTTGGCCAATCGTACAATATGTTTGGCCAAAATTCCTTCGCTGTCGGTGGCACGACCAACACCGGTCTCAACAGTGGCTTGGACACGACGAACTCCGACTATGTTGCGCGGTTGTCGTATCAGCCGAACAACATTTACATGTTTACCTCGCGGTTCCGCTTTGACAATGACACTTTCACCCCGCAGCGAATTGAACTCGAGGCCCGAGCCAACTTCGACCGCTGGAGTGGCAGCGTGCTGTATGGCGACTACGCCGCCCAGCCAGCTCTCGGCATCTTCGAGCGCCAGCAAGGCATTTTGGGGACTGGTCAGGTCAAGCTCGATGCGAATTGGGTTATGTTGGGCGCGGCGCGCTACGACATCAATGCTGGAAAATTCGACCAGACGAGACTTGGGTTAGGCTATGTCGACGATTGCGTGATCCTTGGCCTGAACTACATTACAAATTACACGTACAGCGGAAATGTTCAGGCCAACCATACGGTGATGCTGCAACTGAACCTGCGCACACTGGGTGGCACGGCGGTGAGCCAAGGCGTTGGCCGACCGGCGTCAAACTAACGACGCGCTATTCGGAAATTGAAATACGGACGATGATGTTACGGTATCGAACATGGTTGGCAGGCGCCTTCGTTGCCCTGGCTTTCAGTGCGCCCATTTCTTTGCATGCCCAAGTTGTTGTCATTGCGAATGGCTCGCCGATCACGGAGTATGATGTCCAACAGCGAATGAAGCTGGATGCTATCTCCCAGAAAACTCCGAACCGCCAGCAGGTCATTAACGATCTGATCGATGATCGATTGAAAATTGCTCGCGCGAAGGTCTACGGCCTGGAAATTGGTGATTCAGATATCAATGGCGCCTTCGAGAATATGGCCACACGGCAACACATAACGATCGCGCAATTTAGTCAGGTTCTGGAGCGCGCTGGCATTTCTCCGAATACTGTGAAGGCGCGTATACGTGCCGAGATGACATGGCAACAACTAATTCGAGGCAAGTACAACGCCTCTCTCCAGATCGGAGAAAGCGACATCGCCAAGGCGCTGAAGGATAAAAATGAAGGTGAAACTCCTGGTGTGGGTTATATCTACACGCTTTATCCGGTGATGGTTGTCGTGGCGCGAGGTTCGGCCGAATCGGCTATTTCCGCCAAACGTAGCGAAGCGGAGAACTTGCGATCGCGTTTCGTCTCGTGCACCGAAGGCCTCGCAATGGCGCGTGGATTGCGCGACGTGGCGGTGCGCGATCCGGTTACCAGGAATTCTGCAGATTTAAATCCGCAGTTGCGGGACCTGCTCGGCAACATTCAGGTGGGTCGTCTCACGCCACCGGAAGTTACAGCACAAGGGCTTCAGATGTTTGCGGTTTGCAACAAGAAAGAAAGCACCACGGAATCGCCGCAGAAGCGCGAGATGCGCGAGCAACTCTTCGTCAAACGTTTCGAATCTGAGTCTAAAAAGTACCTGGATGAGATCCGCAAATCTGCGATGATTGAATACAAGAATAACAAATGAGCGATTTAACTGCCCTCCCGCTCGCTTTGACCCTGGGTGAGCCGGCGGGCATAGGCCCAGATTTGACAATTCAGCTATGGCGTCGGCGGATTGAACTTCGTTTACCGGCTTTCTACCTCGTTGCAGATCCGGAATTCATTAAGAGCCGCGCTCGCGTTCTTGGGGTCGACGTCGCAGTAAGCGTGGTAAAGCCGGCACAAGCGAGCGACGTTTTCGCCCGCGCCTTGCCAATTTCAGCATTGGATTTTCCGGTCACGGCCGCACCCGGCAAGCCCGACGCCTCAAGCGCACCTGCGGCGATTGCTTCGATCCAGCGCGCAGTCGCCGACGTCCTGGCGGGACAAGCAGCCGCCATTGTGACCAATCCGGTTGCCAAGAACGTGCTTTACCGATCCGGATTTGCAGAACCGGGCCATACTGAATTCTTGGCCAAGCTCGCGAAAGAATCGACCGGCAAAGCCGCCACCCCGGTAATGATGCTTTGGTCGCCAGAACTCGCGGTTGTGCCGGTAACCATCCACTTGCCGTTCAGGGACGTCGTTACCAAACTGACATCAGAACTTGTGGTGGAGACCGCGCGCGTTGTCGTACGCGACCTTACTGCGCGTTTCGGTATTTCTCGGCCGCGCATTGTTGTAGCCGGTCTCAACCCACACGCTGGCGAACAAGGAGCCCTTGGCGAAGAGGACGGGAAGATCGTGGCGCCGGCGGTGAAACAATTGCGGGCTGAGGGCATCGACGCGATTGGGCCACTACCGGCCGACACACTTTTCCATGAGCGCGCACGTGCGACCTATGATGTTGCGCTTTGCATGTACCACGACCAGGCGCTGATCCCGATAAAAACGCTGGCTTTCGATCACGCGGTCAATGTGACGCTGGGGCTACCATTTGTGCGAACCTCGCCCGATCACGGCACCGCATTTGACATTGCTGGTAAGGGCACCGCAAACCCCTCTAGTCTGCTCGCGGCGCTCTCGCTCGCTGCTCGCCTGTCGGCAACCGCGCCTGCTCTTGTACCGGCGAAATAGTCGTGGTCCCAGATGGCTCAGATTGATGACCTACCGCCTCTGCGCGAGGTCATCCGCCGGCATAATCTCAAGCCGAAAAAATCTCTCGGCCAAAATTTCCTCTTCGACCTCAATCTGACCGCGCGCATAGCGCGAGCGGCTGAACCGCTTGAAAATATCACGGTGGTGGAGATCGGACCGGGTCCGGGTGGGCTTACGCGCGCGCTGCTTGCGCTCGGCGCACGTCGTATCATAGCTATCGAACGCGACGAACGTGCAATCGCCGCACTTCAAGAAATTGCCGAGCATTATCCTGGGCGCCTCGAAATCGTCGCAGGCGATGCCTTGAGCATAGATCCCCGTGATCACCTCGGGCCTGAACGCGCCCGCGTGGTCGCAAATCTTCCGTATAACATCGCAACCGCGTTGCTCGTGCGATGGCTTACTGTCGAACCTTGGCCGCCCTGGTACAACTCAATGCTATTGATGTTTCAACGCGAGGTCGCGGAACGCATCGTCGCCGCGCCTGGACGAAAAAGCTATGGTCGTCTGTCGGTGTTGGCTGGCTGGCGCACAGATGCAAAAATCCTGTTCGATGTAGCCCCGTCAGCATTTGTGCCGCCACCCAAGGTGACGTCTTCGATCGTACGGCTGACCCCACGGCCGGAACCGCCAGCGTGTGACGCTATGGCCTTGCAACGTATAACTGAGGCCGCCTTCGGACAGCGACGCAAAATGCTACGGCAAAGCTTGAAAACACTGGGAGTCGATGCCGGCGCGTTGCTCGCCGAAGCGGACATCGACCCGACGGCGCGAGCTGAGGAAATTCCAGTTGAAGGTTTCGTAGTACTTGCGCGAATTTTCGTCGAGCTAGCGAAAGCGGGCGTGTGATACGTTCGTTGCCGATGCAACTGCACCGCCGATCACTGACCGCCTATGGCGCGCCGTTGTGCGAAACCATCGTCAATGCACCGCTGCCGCAGGGATCTGAGGTACTCGTTCGCATTGAAAGGTGTGGCGTTTGCCATTCAGACCTGCATTTGCAGGATGGCTATTTCCTGCTTGGCGGCGACAAGAAACTTGATGTTCGTGCCGGCCGCACCCTGCCCTTTACGTTGGGACACGAGATTGCCGGCGTGGTCGACCGCATCGGTCCTGATGCGGCAGCAAAGCTAGGTACCAAGGTTGCAGTCTATCCTTGGATTGGCTGCGGGCAATGCGCGGCATGCAAGGTCGGTGACGAGAATATTTGCTCAGCTCCTCGTCATCTGGGGATCACCGTAGACGGTGGATTCGCTACTCACGTGTTGGTGCCGCATGAGCGCTATTTGATCGATTATGAGCCTTTGTCGCCGGGTTTCGCCGGCGCATTGATGTGCTCGGGGCTGACGGCGTATGCGGCTCTCAAACGTCTTGCCGACCGGATACCGCGCGCACCACCCCTGCTGGTAGGTCTTGGCGGCGTGGGCTTGATGGGCCTCGCCCTCGCGCGCGTCATGTTTGGCGTCGCGCCGTTTGTTGCCGACGTTGACGTCAGAAAACGTGAGGCCGCCATCGCCGCTGGAGCATCCGCGGCATTTGACCCGTCCGATCCAACGGCACGCAAGGCGCTTCTGAACGCAAGCGGGGGAATCTACGCTGCCTGCGATTTTGCTGGCTCGGAGGGCTCTTTGCATTTTGCCACTGGTGTGCTCGCTAAGGGTGGAAAGGTCGTGGTGACAGGGCTGATTGGAGGCGCTTACTCGACCGCAGTCGCCATGTTTCCGTTGAAAGCCATGACCATTGAAGGCACCACAACGGGAACTCTGGCGGAAGCGCGCGAGCTAGTCGATCTGGTGCGCGCCAAACCGGTAGCCCCGCCCCCGATCACTGAACGGCACCTCGATCAGGCGTCAAAAGCCCTCGATGATCTGCGTGCAGGTCGTATCGTCGGGCGCGTCGTCCTTACCACTTAGAGCTTCGCCTGAAGGCCGCGCACAAAATCGGAAAGACCGGATTGACGTTCACGCTTGAGCCGTTCGGCCGCCAGAATAGCCGCCACGTCGGCAAAAGCCTGCTCCAGGTCGCGGTTAATCACAACATAGTCATATTCCGCCCAGTGACTCATCTCGTCGGCGGCTTTGGCCATACGACGGAGAATAGTCTCATAGTCGTCCTGTGCCCGCGCGCGCAGCCGGCGCTCAAGCTCCGGGATGGATGGCGGGAGAACGAATACACTCACCATATCATTGCGCGCTGATTTTTCGAGTTGCTTCGTTCCCTGCCAATCAATATCGAACAGCATGTCGCGACCGGCGGCGAGCGCATCCATCACCGGCTTCTTTGGAGTCCCATAATAGTTGTCGAAAACTTCAGCGCATTCCAGCAATTCACCCTTTTCGACTAGCTCGTCGAAACGTCGGCGATCGATAAAATGGTAGTCGCGCCCTTCCATTTCGCTGGGCCGCTTCTTTCGCGTGGTAACCGATATCGAAAGCTCGACGTTGGGATCGTATTCCAGAAGTCTACGCGACAGCGTGGTCTTGCCAGCACCTGAAGGCGACGACAGCACAAGCATGAGTCCGCGTCTGGCGACAGCAAGGTCCTGTTGCCGCTGATGCCCCATCTGAAGTCACTCCAAATTCTGCACCTGTTCGCGGAATTGCTCGACCACGCTTTTGAGCTCAAGGCCGATATTGGTCAACTCCACGTCGTTGGCCTTCGCGGTCAGCGTATTTGATTCGCGGTGAAGTTCCTGCGCGAGAAAATCAAGTTTGCGGCCGATTGCGCCACCATTGACGAGAAGCTTCTTTGCCTGCGTAACGTGAGAAGAAAGCCTGTCGAGTTCCTCGCGGATGTCGGCTTTTGCTGCGAGCAGAATCGCCTCCTGGTGTAGGCGGTCAGAATCAAATCGCTCCGAAGCCGAAAGTAAAACCGCTACCTGTTCGGTCAGCCGGGACCTGATCGCCTCCGGCTTGCGTCCGGGCGCCCTCTCCGCCCGGTCGGTCAGCGTGGCGATTTCATCAAGTCGCGTGGTCAGGAGCTGGCCAAGAGTTGACCCTTCCGCACGTCTCATATCGACCATTGCCGAAAGTGCTTGCTCAAACCCGGTAACGATCGCTGCCTCGGCCGCGCGGTGGTCTTCCTCGCGTTCGTCTTCCTCGGCAATTTCGATCACCCCTCTGAGTGATAAAATGCCGTCGAGACTTGCCGGAGCAGCCTCGACTTTCCCTGAAAGGCTTTTAAGCGTCGCGAGGATGGCACCAAGCACTGGTTCGTTGATCTTGGCCGTTGGTTGCACACCTTTGCGATCGACAGTGAGATTGGCGTAGATGGTACCGCGCGACAGTTTTTCGACGGCCCGCGCGCGTGCCGGCACCTCGACGGCATCCCATCCCGGCGGCAAACGGAAGCGCAGGTCGAGGCCTTTGGCATTAACCGATTTGATTTCCCAGTTCCACGCATAAGGACCAGCGGCGCCCTGGCCACGAGCAAATCCCGTCATGCTCGACAGAGCCATCGGCTGGATCCGTGTTCTGATGCCTGATCGAAAGCGCGGCGACCTTAGCTGTGAGAGGTAAATGCCACAAGCCTACTGCTTGGGGCCGGCCGATGAGCCTGTCGCCGGTGTGGCATTGATCGTACCGTGTTCAATGCCACGCAAGCGCGCGACATTCTTCTGGTGCTCCGCATAGTTCTCCGAAAAAACGTGGCCGCCGGCACCGTCAGCCACGAAGTAGAGCTCCTTGGTGCGCGCAGGATTTGCGGTCGCTTCGAGCGAAGCACGGCCCGGATTTGCAATTGGCCCGGGCGGCAACCCATCAACGACATAAGTATTGTAAGGCGTCGACTGCTCGATTTCGCTCTTCAAGATGGGACGGCCGAGCGAGCCCTTTGCCGCCGGTCAGCCCATAAATGATCGTTGGATCCGACTGAAGCCGCATTCGGTTTTTCAACCGGTTGACGAAGACTGCGGCAACGCGCGTGCGCTCGTCTGGTCTGCCGGTTTCTTTTTCTACGATCGACGCGAGGGTAACCAACTGTTCCGGACTTTTGACCGGTAGATCCGGCAGCCGTCGTTCCCACACTTCCTGCAAAACGCGTCGATGTGCTTGTTGCATGCGCTGAATAATCTGTTCACGCGTCATGCCACGCGTGAATTTGTACGTCTCCGGCAGCAGCGTCCCTTCCCGCGGGATTTCCTTGATCTGGCCCCCAAGGGCATCGTTCTCCAGGAGACGCGCAACGATCTGTTCGGACGTCAATCCCTCCGGCACAGTCACGGCGTGTTGTATGACTTTACCTTCGGTGATCGTATCTACAACGTCGGCGACGCTGGACTGTTTGGTGAACTGATATTCGCCATACTTGAGTTCGCCACGCGCTTTGAGCGCAATGACGCTGCCCATAAAGACATACGGCTGATCAATCACACCTTCGCGCTGCAACAGGTCGGCAATATCCCGAATTCCGAGACCGCGCGGAATGTTCACCATCTTGTCCTCGGCAAGGGGGCCCGGCGCTTCAAACCGTTGTTTGCCGATAAATAGTACCGCGGCAGTAGCGATGGAGAGGACAATAAGTAATGTGAAGATCGCGTTCCCGACCACAACAACCGGATGGCGCGCTCGCTGCGAACGACGGCTCGGCAAAGGTACTCTTTCGGGCTCGAGTGCGGCCCGCGGGCTGCGCGGCAAAGGTGGTTTCGCGGCCGAAGAAGCGCCCTCTGAGGGTCGATTCGAATTCACGCAGGCGCGCTCCCGAATCAATACCGATGTCCTCTTTATCGCATCATTATCGTGGCAGCCGAAAAACACCCTCGCTCGTGCACGTTAGAAAAAAATATGGCGAAAGCTTGGGGTGCTCGCTGGGGCACAGCTCCTAAGCATTGTAACGGCGAAAAATCAGCGACGCGTTTGTCCCCCCGAATCCGAACGAATTCGACAATGCGGTGTCTACATCACGTTTGCGTGCCTGGTGGGCGACCAGGTCGATTGGCGTGTCGACAGAAGGATTATCGAGATTGATCGTGGGCGGCGCAACCTGATCACGAATGGCAAGGACTGAAAAGATGGCCTCTACAGCACCGGCCGCGCCCAGCAGGTGGCCAACGCAGGATTTTGTCGATGACATCGACATGTGGCCTGCTGCATTGCCAACCAGATTCTGCACCGCACCAAGTTCGATCTCATCGCCAAGGGGCGTTGAAGTCCCGTGCGCGTTGATATAGTCGATGTCGCCACTCGAAATACCTGCGCGACGAATTGCGGCATTCATACAGCGGAGCGCGCCATCACCATCTGGAGCCGGCGCCGTAATGTGATAAGCATCACCTGACAAGCCGTAGCCGATGAGTTCAGCGTAGATTTTGGCGCCGCGCGCTTTTGCGTGGTCGAGCGCCTCCAAAACCACCACTCCAGCGCCCTCGCCCATCACGAAGCCATCACGGTCCTTGTCGTATGGCCGCGAAGCCCGGGTCGGATCGTCGTTGAAATTTGTTGAGAGCGCGCGCAATGCGGAAAATCCCGCCAGAGCTATTCGATTCACCGGCGATTCCGCTCCGCCGGCCACCATGACGTCGGCGTCGCCGAGCGCTATCAGTCGGCCGGCGTCACCAATGGCGTGTGCTCCGGTTGAGCAAGCGGTGACCACGGCGTGATTCGGTCCCTTTAGTCCGAAGGCGATCGACACAAACCCCGAGGCCAAATTGATGATGCGCCCCGGAATAAAGAATGGTGACACTCGACGCGGACCCTTCTCTTGAAGAGCGACGGCCGTTTCCGCGATGCCCTCAATGCCGCCAATGCCTGAACCAATTAGGACGCCGGTCGTCGTTTGCTCGTCATAAGTCTTCGGATGCCAGCCGGCGTCGTCGAGCGCTTGCCGAGCGGCACACATGGCGAAGACAATGAACTCATCGACCTTGCGCTGTTCCTTCGGCTCCATCCATTGGTCTGGATTGTAGGTCGCGTTTGAACCGTCACCGCGAGGAATCTCGCAAGCAATCTTGCAGGCGATATCCGAGACATCAAAGCTATCGATTTTTTTGGCGCCACTCTCGCCCTTGAGCAAGCGCGTCCAGGTCGGTTCAACGCCGCAGCCGAGCGGCGTAAGCATTCCCAATCCTGTGACGACAACACGTCTCATAAGAGGCCCCGAGCGAAATCAATTGCGCCGCTGCATTACGCCCAGGCTAATAGGCAATGACGAGCGAAGCGATTGAGCAACGGCGCTGACGCGCGTGCTCAGCTTTTGGCGTTCTTTTCGAGGAATTTGACTGCATCGCCGACGGTCAGGATAGTCTCGGCGGCATCATCGGGAATCTCGCAGCCGAATTCCTCTTCGAAGGCCATCACGAGCTCAACGGTGTCGAGGCTGTCGGCGCCAAGGTCGTCGATAAAGCTCGCTTGATCGGTCACCTTTTCGGGCTCTACCCCCAGGTGCTCCACGACGATCTTTTTCACCCGCTCGCCAATGTCACTCATCGTTCCAACCTCGTGCTTTTTAGATTGGGCTGCGGTCCGAAGTCAGATCGCAACCATCGCAGTATGGCCTCGTCGTGTTCGACGGTGATGAGACAACCCCAATTGCGGAATACGTTTGCGACTTCCGCGACCAGCCGCCCCAAACCGGACTAAAGTTCGGTTACCATACTTCAAATGCGTTGACTAGCGCGTGAACACCCAGCGAGCAAGCCCGGAAACGTGGCTTTTGAACCTCATCTTTTGCATGATCCGTCGCAAAAATCCAACGCGGCGCCTTGCAGGATTCCTCGCTAAATCATGGCCATCCCGCCATTGACGTGGATGGTCTGTCCGTTCACGTAAGCGGCTTCATTCGAGGCCAGAAACACCGCAGCAGCCGCCACATCTTCCGGGGTTCCGAGCTTGGCCGCGGGGATGCGCGCAAAGATCGCCTCGCGCTGTTTGTCGTTCAGCTTTTCGGTCATGGCTGACGCAATCAGACCGGGTGCAATGCAATTGGCGGTAATATTGCGTTTGGCGTATTCGGCGGCCACCGACTTTATCATTCCGACCAAGCCAGCCTTTGAGGCCGTGTAGTTTCCCTGACCCGGATTTCCGGTAAATCCGACCACCGACGAAATAGCGATCACACGACCCCAGCGGCGGCGCATCATGCGTGACACGGCGGCACGCGTGAGGCGGAACGTCGAGGTGAGGTTAACCGCGATAACTCGGTCCCAATCCTCGTCCCGGAGTTGCACGAAAAGATTATCGCGGTTGACCCCGGCGTTAGCGACAAGAATATCGAGTTTCTCCATTTTTTCTTCCGCACTGGGTATCAGGGCCTCAACGGCATCCTTATCAGCTAAATCGCATGGAAGAACATACACACGGTCACGCAGCGCGGTGGCGATAGCCTCGAGCGCTTCCTTGCGCGTGCCAGAGACGGCGACCGTCGCACCTTGAGTGTGGAGAGCCCGCGCGATCGCTCCGCCGATTGCTCCGCTTGCTCCGGTCACAAGCGCGGTCTTGCCGGTCAAATCGAACATCATACGTCCCTCCCGGCCTTGAACGCGGCAATATCTTCCGAACTGCCAACAGCCGAGACTGTGGCGTTGCCGGCAAGCCGCTTGATCAATCCACTCAGCACCTTCCCGGCGCCGACCTCGTAGAAGTTTGTAACGCCGGCATTCGCCATATACAGAACCGACTCACGCCAGCGCACCGTACCGGTAACCTGTTCGATCAGTCCGCGTACGATTTCTTCGGGAGTGCGGATGGCCTTCGCCAGCACATTGGCAACCAAGGGCAAGGCCGGCGATTTCACTGGCACTTTCGCAAGTGCTTCAGCCATAACATCGGCAGCGGGTTGCATCAGCGAACAATGGAAGGGGGCGGACACCGGTAGAAGCATCGCACGCTTAGCGCCTTTGGCTTTGGCGATCTCTACTGCGCGCTCCACCGCCGCCTTGCTTCCGGAGACTACCACTTGGCCTGCCCCGTTATCGTTGGCGGCCTGGCAAACTTCTCCTTGGGCGGCTTCCGCCGCAACAGCCGACGCTACGTCAAATTCCAGGCCGATCAGCGCCGCCATGGCGCCCTCGCCAACCGGGACTGCCTTCTGCATGGCCTGTCCACGCGTGCGCAACAACCGTGCGGCATCAGCAACCGTAAACGTACCTGCAGCAGCCAACGCAGAATACTCGCCGAGCGAGTGCCCGGCGACAAATTGCGCGTCGCGTTTCAAATTCAGTCCTGCTTCCGTTTCCATCACCCGCAAAGTGGCAAGCGACACCGCCATCAATGCAGGCTGTGCGTTTTCCGTGAGCGTGAGCGTGTCGGGCGGCCCCTCGAAGATGATGGTGCTGAGCTTGCTGGCGAGAGCAGCATCGACTTCATCGAAAACCAGTCGCGCGGCAGCAAAATTTGCTGCGAGCGACTTGCCCATTCCGACGGCCTGACTGCCCTGACCCGGAAACACAAAAGCAACCGCCATAATCCTGCTCACTGAATTCTTTGTGCATACGCAGAAATCGGGCCGAAAGACACCTCGATGCCGGTTCTGTCAAGTTGTGGCGTGGCCGGTAACCTTGCGACAAACTCTTTCCGCTAGGATTTTTTCAGATTTTTCAAAGGTCAAGGCCATGAATGAGCTGGCTACCGAGAACGAACTTGCACAAGCTCGTGACGATCCGGTCTTCCGGCAGCAGTTCCTGGCGAAAAACCTAGGCCGGCTGTTGGAAGCGCTCAAAATGGTGCGCCGCTCAGACAGCCAAGATCCCAAGACCGAGCTTCAGATTAAGGAAGGCGCGGACCTCGCCGTAAAACTTGCTGACCGGTTACAAAGCAGCGATCACGGGCCACGCACCAGACAGGAATTGGCGAATTCATAGCATGCCTTCGGCGCTCGCTGATACGCTGTTTTACCTTGCCTTTTTGTGAAAACGCCCTATAAACCGCCCGCTCCATCGATCCTGGTTGGGAGCTGAACGGACGGCTGGCTTCTAAAGCCAGTAGGACTGTTGGTCCGGCGTCCCGTGCTTCCGCCTTCAGAGCATTCGAGCCTTTCCCCGAAGGGCTCGAGGGGCTTGGCGCCGGGATCGAGGATTGGGACTTTAACAAGGGAAAGGCATTTATGCCGTTGTACGAACACGTCTACCTCGCGCGCCAGGACCTGAGTGCGCAGCAGATTGATGAATTAACCACCCAGCTGTCCGGAGTGATCGGGCAGATGGGTGGCAAGGTTACAAAGAACGAGTATTGGGGCTTGAAGTCCCTCACCTACCGCATTCGCAAGAACCGCAAAGCGCACATGACGCTGCTTAACGTCGACGCTCCGCCAGCGGCGCTTAACGAGATCGAGCGACAAGAACGTCTCAACGAGGATGTTCTGCGCTATCTCACAATCCGTGTCGAAGCACACGAAGATGGACCGTCGGCGATGATGCGCAAGTCCGATCGCGACCGCGATGACCGCGGTGGCCGCGGGGAGCGGCGGCGACGGGATGAGGGCGGCGACGACGTCGACGCCGTCGGCGGCGGCGGCGGCGGTGGCGGCGGTGTCAGCACCGGCGGGGAGGAATAGACCATGGCATTCTCACCGCAAGGCGGCGCGCGCCGTCCCTTCTTTCGCCGACGCAAGACCTGCCCGTTCTCCGGCAGCAACGCGCCGAAGATCGACTACAAGGACGTGAAGCTCCTGCAGCGTTACGTCTCCGAGCGCGGCAAAATCGTACCGAGCCGCATCACCGCCGTTTCGGCGAAAAAGCAGCGCGAGCTCGCGCAGGCGATCAAGCGCTCGCGCTTCCTCGGCCTGCTGCCTTACGTGATCCAGTGACGCGACGCATGCGGCCGCACACCTTCCGGCCGCAAGTGATAGAGCAAGTGATCGAGCATGCGATAGAGCGTGTGATAGAGTAAGACGATAACGAGGCGCCCGGGCTCATCCCGGACGCCGATGGTTGGGGCGGACGTAGTGCCGCCTCTAACCGCTCGAGAGGAGCGGGACAGCTCGTAATGATGACCTTCGCACTCATCGGTATCGGTGCCGGCGCCGCGGCGGCTCTGCTGTTCGCCTCGGTCATTTCCGGCGCGCTGCTCTCGATCCCGCTCTTCTATCTCGCGCCCTTGCCGATCATGATTGCCGGGCTCGGCTGGAGTCACTGGGCGGCATTGATCGCCGCATGCGTCGGCTCGATCAGCCTCGGCCTCGCGCTCGGCACCGTTTTCTTCTTCGGCTTTCTCGCCGACGCCGGCATTCCGGCCTGGTGGCTCGGCTATCTCGTGATGCTCGCACGACCGGTGGCCGCGGGCGGCAACGGACATAAGCAGCCGCTCGAATGGTATCCCATCGGCCGTATCGTGATCTGGGCCGCGATCTTTGCCGCGATGGTCGTGATCGTCGCCATTCCGAATTTCGGTGCGGATGGCGAAACCTTCCGCGCCGGCCTGCACGACGCGCTCACCCGCATGTTGCGAGCGCAGATGAGTGCGCCGGACGGACCGCTGAATCTGCCGGGCGGCACCGATCCCGATCGCTTCATAAATTTCATGGTGGCGGTCATGCCGCCCACCGCGGCCATCCTCGCCATGCTCACATCGCTGCTCAATCTGTGGCTCGCCGGCCGCGTGGTGAAATTCTCCGGTCGGCTGACGCGCCCGTGGCCGGATCTCTCGGCCATGCGCTTTCCACCTTTGCTGGCAGTCGCGCTCGCGCTCGCAATCGCGTTGAGTTTCGCCGATGGGCTCCTCGGCATTATCGCACGCGTGGTCTCCGCCAGCCTGCTGATGGCCTACGCCGTGCTTGGCTTCTCCGTGCTGCATGCGGTCACCCGCGGATTGAACGGGCGTCCCTTCGTGCTCGCCGGAACTTACCTCGCAGTGCTTCTGGTCAGTTGGCTGATCCTTGCGATTTGCCTGCTTGGCCTGATCGACACGGTGATCGACGTGCGTGCGCTCGTCGCACGCAAGAACAACCCACCAACACCTTCATGAGTTCACAACAACAGCCAACCAAAGTTCAGATCGAGGAGTAACGACAATGGAAGTGATCCTGCTCGAGCGTATCGGCAAGCTCGGCCAAATGGGCGACGTCGTCCGCGTCAAGGACGGCTTTGCCCGCAACTTTTTGCTCCCGCGCGGCAAGGCCCTGCGGGCAACCGCCGACAACAGGAAGCGGTTCGATGAGATGAAGTCCGAGCTTCAAGTCCGCAATCTTGAAATGAAAGGCGAAGCCGGAAAACTTGCCGGCAACCTCGACGGCAAGAAGTATGTCGTCCTGCGTCAAGCGAGCGAGTCAGGACAATTGTTCGGCTCGGTCTCCACGCGCGACATCGCCGCCCTGCTCAAGGAGCACGGCGCGGACGTCAGCCGTTCGCAAATCGTGCTCAATACGCCGATCAAGACGATCGGCCAGTACAAGGTACCGCTCGCCCTTCATCCGGAGGTCGAAGTGGCGATAACAGTCACCGTCGCACGCAGCGCCGATGAGGCCGAGCGGCTTGCGCGTGGCGAAGACGTGACTGTGGCACGCACTGAAGCCGAAGAAGATGCCGCCGCCGCAGCCGCCGCCGCGGAGGCCCTGTTCGAGCCGGGGGCAAAGGCCGAGCAAGAAACCGCAGCTGCGGACGAAGCCAAGGCGGACGCCGGCGAGAAACCGGCAAGGGCTGCCAAAGGCAAAAAGAAGAAGACGGAAGACGCTTGAGCGGCACGTCGGTGTCGCTCTGACTACTCTCCTGCGCCCTCGGCTGGCTTAGCTTCGCCTGCCGCGGGCGAGTTCGACCTCGGTTCGATCGTCCGGCGCTCAGGTGCCATGATATCGGCCGGCCTTCCGTCGCTCGGCTTGGCGTCGCCGGCCGCTCCGCTCGGTTTCCCGTCGGGGCCCTTGGCCTCGGCCGGCTTTGGCGCCGCCTTTTTCTGTTCCCCGGGTTTTGGCTGGTCGCCTTTGGCGGCGCGCTTGGCGCGTCCGGGTCCGCTGTCCGCCGCTCGCAGATAGTTCGCAAGCGCTGTGGCCGACTCCTTGCTCGACGTGTAATGCTCGCGCAAGAAGCTTTCCACCCCAAAAAGCCCGCCGCCAGACTTGGCGAGGCCTTGCGGCGACTTGTGACAGACGGCGCAATCGGATGCGAAAGTTTGCGCCGGACTCTTGTTCCGGCCCAGGGTTTCCTGCGCAGCCGCGCTGTTAATCAGCCACGCCGCCGAGACGCCGACCGCCAGCCAGGCGACGCTCTGGCACAACCTTTTTCGCTCCATCCAATGTCCTGCTTACTGACTGCCTACGCGTCGCCCCGATCGACGGCCTTGATAGCGTATTATTTCGCAATTGTGACCAGCGTCGGGATGATAGCGGCTTTACGTAGGCAGGATTGCTGACCGCCGGCAACTTTGATTAAATACCTAGGTCCGAACGTTTGTGCGGCCGCGGCGTTGTGTTTTCGAAGTCATTTTCTGCTGCGGGGCGTTGATTTGATGGCGGAGGCGGCCGATGGATCGGTTGCTTCAAGGTTTGTTCGGTACGTTTATCCGACGGGGGACGTTCAAGCTTACGACCTCGCGCGGAAGAAGTTTTGTCTTTGGCGATGGCACAGGGATTCCGGTAGCTGTGCGCCTTATGTCGCGCCGCGCCGAGTTTGGTCTGCTGCGCGATCCGGAGCTCAAATTCGGCGAAGCCTATATGGATGGTACCCTGGTGGTTGAGCAGGGTACGATTGCCGACGTCCTCGCCGTCTTGCTTCGGCAAGGTGTAGAAGCCCCGAAATGGGCGCGGCCGCGATGGCTGCTGCGCTACATCAGCCGCCGTCTCAGCCAGTTCAATCCGCGCAAGCGCGCCTGTCGCAACGTTGCACATCACTATGACCTCGACGGCCGTCTCTACTCCCTCTTCCTGGATGCCGACCGGCAATACAGCTGCGCCTATTTCGAAGCGCCGGACACCTCGCTCGACGACGCGCAACTCGCCAAGAAACGGCACATCGCCGCAAAGCTGAGGCTGGACGGCGATCGGAGCGTGCTCGACATCGGCTGCGGCTGGGGCGGTCTCGGTCTCTATATTGCGGAGCTTGGCGGCGCCAATGTCACCGGCGTAACGCTGTCCAAGGAGCAGCATGCCATTGCCAATGAACGGGCCGCCGAGAAGGGACTGAACCAGCGCGCCCACTTTTTGTTGAAGGACTATCGTGACGTGCACCAGAAGTTCGACCGGATCGTTTCGGTCGGCATGTTCGAGCACGTCGGTATCAGCCATTACGATACGTTTTTTCAGAAATGCGCCGAGCTGCTGAGCGATGACGGCCTCATGCTGCTGCATTCGATCGGGCGGTCGGAAGGGCCTAACGTCACCAATCCCTGGATCGCAAAATATATCTTCCCGGGTGGCTACATCCCTGCCCTGTCCGAGGTCCTGCCGGCCATCGAACGCGCGGGACTCCTTGTCACGGACATCGAGATACTTCGGCTGCACTATGCGGAAACGCTCAAAGCCTGGCGCGAGCGTTTTCTCGCCCACCGCGACGATGTCGAACGCATCTACGAGCCGCGGTTCGTGCGCATGTGGGAGTTCTATCTCGCGGCTTCTGAAATGTCGTTCCGCGAACAGAACATGATGGTGATGCAGATCCAGCTCACCAGGCGCCAGGGCGTTGTGCCGCTCACGCGCGACTACATTATCAGCGAAGAGCGCCGCCTCGCTGCCGCCGAAAGCAAGCGTCGCCCGCCATTGCGGCTTGCCGGCGAATAGTTTCGCTCTCAGTCCAGAGCAAAAACCGACCTTACCCACCGCTCAATCGTGCTTGTGAATTGCGGGATAACCGCGCCGGCGGTTCGTTTCCTTTACAAACCGCGTGCTATGCCACAATTCCCGGGTAGCAACACCATCCATGGCAATCGCTGATTCGACAGCCCGCAAGCAGGTCGCAGAACCTGCCCCGTCCTTCCGTTCGGCCCCGCACAATATCGAGGCGGAGCAAGCGCTATTGGGCGCGATCCTCGTCAACAACGAGGCGTTCTACCGGGTGTCCGACTTCCTGGAGCCGGCGCATTTTTTCGAGCCGATTTACCAGCAGATCTATCAGCTCGCGCGCGACCTTATACGCGCTGGCAAGCTTGCAACGCCTGTCACGCTGAAGACTTTTCTCGATGCCGACGTGGACATCGGCGGCCTTACCGTCAGTCAGTATCTCGCGCGACTTGCCGCCGAAGCTACGACGATCATCAATGCCGAGGACTATGGCCGCACCGTCTACGATCTGTCGGTCCGGCGCGCGCTGATCCAGGTTGGCGAGGACATGGTGAATGTCGCTTTCGACGCGCCTGTCGATTTTTCTCCGCGCGATCAGATCGAAGATGCCGAACGAAGGCTCTATGAGCTCGCCGAAACCGGCCGGTACGACGGGGGTTTCCAGCGCTTTGCGCAGGCCCTTACCACGGCCATCGACATGGCCGCGCACGCCTTCCAGCGCGATGGAAAGCTTTCGGGTACCGCGACTGGTCTCCACGATCTCGACCGCATGATGGGCGGTCTGCAGCAATCCGACCTGGTTATCCTTGCTGGCCGCCCAGGCATGGGCAAAACCGCGCTTGCTACAAATATCGCGTACAACATCGCCAAGGCATGGGTTCGCTGGCCCGCCACGCCCGGACGGTCAACCAGTACCGTCAACGGCGGTATCGTCGGCTTCTTCTCACTGGAAATGTCAGCCGAACAGCTCGCAACCCGCATCATCGCCGAGCAGACCGGCATTCCGTCAAGCCAGATCCGCCGCGGCGGCATCAGTGAAAGCGATTTCGAAAAGATCAAGGATTACTCCATCGAACTTGCAGAATATTCCGCTCTATGTGGACGAGACTGGCGGCCTGTCAGTTGCGCAGCTTGCGGCTCGCGCGACGACGGCTCAAGCGGCAGCGCGGTCTCGATCTGCTGGTCGTCGACTATTTGCAGCTTTTGCAAGGCTCGACCCGGCGCTCGCAGGAAAACCGCGTCCAGGAAATCACTGAAATCACGACCAAGCTCAAAGCATTGGCGAAAGAACTTAATCTTCCAATTCTTGCGCTGTCACAGTTATCGCGCCAGGTGGAAAGTCGCGATGACAAACGGCCTCAACTCTCGGATTTGCGAGAATCCGGCTCAATCGAACAAGACGCCGACGTGGTTTTGTTCGTCTATCCGCGAGGAGTACTACCACCATGATGCGAAAGCCGCTGGAATCCAATCGCGAAAAATTTTGGGAGTGGCTGGCCGAAGCGCGACGAAGTGCATGGCAAGGCCGAAGTCATCATCGGCAAACAGCGTCATGGGCCGACAGGCACTGTCGAATTGCAGTTCGACGCAGCAGGTGACCCGCTTCTCCTCGCTCGCGCGCGAAGCTCGTTTGCCGGAACGCATGTAGGTGGCCCCAATTCTCGGTGAACTGAAGTCTAGGTGACCCGAAGTCCCATGGACTGGCGGACGCCGGGCGGCTAAACCCATCCGTATGGCCGAGGCTAAAACCGCCCTGCTACGCGATGTGTCGGAAGCGCCTGCCGAGCGCCGCCCGGACTCCGATGTTCCCGAAACCGGCGGACTCCTGACGATCGACCTGGGCGCGATCGCGGCCAACTGGTTGGAACTGGGCCGGCGGGCAATGCCGTCGGAATGCGCGGCCGTCATCAAGGCCAACGGCTACGGTTGCGGCATCGAACCGGTGGCCCGCGTGCTCGCAGCCGCCGGATGCAAGACGTTCTTCGTCGCCGATTTGTCCGAGGCACGTCGCGTGCGCGCGGTCGTCGCAGAGGCGGCAATCTATGTGCTCAACGGTCTGTTGCCGGGAACGGCGGCTGCGCTTGCCGATATTCAGGCGCGCCCCGTGATCGGAAGCCTGGTGGAGCTCGCGGAATGGGATGCCTTCTGTGCTGCGAATGAATGGCGCGGCGGGGCCGCGTTGCATGTCGACACGGGCATGAACAGATTGGGCATCTCCGCCAATGAAGCGGCGGCCTTGGCCCCACGCATTCGTGCGGAGAAACACGGCATAACGTTGCTGATGAGCCACCTCGTCTGCGCCGACCAGCCTGGCCATCCGCTCAACGAGCAACAGATAAAATTATTCCGCGAAGTACGCCTGCTCTATCGCGGCATTCCCGGCTCGCTTGCAAATTCCTCCGGGATATATCTCGGCAGTGCCGCGCATTGCGACATGGTGCGGCCCGGAGCCGCGCTGTTTGGCGTCAACCCGACGCCGGGACGTCGCAACCCTATGCGCCCCGTGGTCGATCTGCAGGCGCGTGTGGTTCAGGTTCGCACGGTGCCGAAAGGCGAGACGGTCGGTTACAACGCGACCTGGACTGCCAAGCACGCCACGCGCATCGCTGTGGTCGCCGTCGGCTATGCCGACGGTTATCCGCGTGCGGCAAGTGCGACCGATTCCGCGCCGGGTTCCGATGCCATCGTTGGCGGCACGCGCTGTCCGATTGCCGGACGCGTTTCGATGGATCTCATTGCTGTCGACATCACCGCCGTGGCCGACCATTCGGTCCGTCGGGGTGACTTCGTCACGCTGCTTGGCAGCGAGATCGGCGTGGATGAGCTTGCGGCAGCCGCCGGTACGATCGGCTATGAGGTGCTGACGAGCCTCGGACACCGCTACCAATGCGTCTACAAGACGCCCGCCTGAGACGCCGCTGGTCCCGCTGCAAATTAGCGACCTTTTAAAGAATGTTCTTGTATTGTTCTCGTCGGCGATTTAGCCTTCCTGACTGCTATTCCCTGGCGATTCCCGATGTCGAAACGCAATCTGACCTTCGTCTGCCAGAACTGTGGCGCGGCCTCCAGCCGCTGGCAGGGGAAATGCGAGGCCTGCGGGGAATGGAACACACTTAGCGAGGAAGGCGCGGAACGCCCGTCTGGCCCGGGCCGTAAGCCGGGCAGAGGCCGTCTGTTCGCGCTGGAGGCGCTCGCGGGCGACGCCCATGACGCACCGCGTCTGCCCTCTGGGATCGCCGAACTGGACCGCGTGACCGGCGGCGGCTTCGTGCGCGGCTCGGTTCTTCTGGTCGGCGGCGATCCGGGGATCGGCAAATCGACCTTGTTGATCCAGGCCGCGGCCGCCCTCGGCCGCGCCGGCCATCGTGCCGTTTACATTTCAGGTGAAGAAGCCGTGGCGCAGGTACGCCTGCGCGCCGAGCGTTTGGGTTTGCGCGACACCGCCGTTGAGCTTGCTGCTGAAACCGCGGTTGAAGACATCATCGCAACCCTCTCGGAAGGCAAGACTCCTCGCCTGATCGTCATCGATTCCATCCAGACCATGTGGACCGACACCGTTGAATCTGCGCCCGGCACCGTGACCCAGGTACGCGGTTCGGCGCAGGCACTCATCCGGTTCGCCAAAAAGACCGGGGCGGCCATCATCCTCGTCGGCCACGTCACCAAGGACGGACAGATCGCGGGCCCCCGTGTCGTCGAACACATGGTCGATGCGGTGCTGTCCTTCGAAGGCGAAGGCTCGCACCAATTCCGCATCCTGCGTGCAGTGAAAAACCGCTTCGGTCCGACCGATGAAATCGGCGTCTTCGAGATGACCGGGTCCGGCTTGCGCGAGATCGCCAACCCGTCCGAGCTTTTCCTCTCGGAACGTGATCTCGGCCAACCCGGCACTGCCGTCTTTGCCGGCATGGAAGGCACGCGGCCGCTTCTGGTCGAAATCCAGGCGCTGGTCGCGCCAACCTCGCTCGGCACACCGAGACGCGCGGTCGTCGGGTGGGATCCGAGCCGATTGTCGATGGTGCTGGCGGTGCTCGAGGCACATTGCGGCGTGCGGCTCGGTGGCCACGACGTCTATCTCAATGTCGCGGGCGGCATGCGCATCCAGGAACCTGCCGCCGATCTTGCCGCTGCCGCTGCCCTCGTCTCCTCGCTCGCCAACGCCCCGCTGCCGGCGGATGCGGTTTATTTCGGCGAGGTATCGTTGTCCGGCGCTGTCCGGCCGGTGGCCCAGAGTGCCGCGCGCATCAAGGAAGCGGCAAAACTCGGGTTCACCCGTGCGATCCTCCCTGAAGCATCCCGCGGTGAGACGACCGACCCCAGCCTGAAGATTTCCGATGTCACGAACCTTGCCAATCTTGTGGCCGACATCGCCGCTCAGGGTAAACCACGCATGGCCAAAACGCGTGGACAAGAAGGGTGACGGGACCGCGCGGTCCCGCTATATACGGCGCGTCAAAAACCCGGCCAGCGCATCGACGAGCGTGGCGGCAAGCGAAGAAGTGGACTTAAAATTAAGCACTTAGGGTCGACATTGCCGCCCCGGTTCGGAGCCGCTATGGCTGGCCCGGATTCGCCATGCTTGCGGACCATGAAGCGCGGCAGCAACCGCCAGAACCTGCGGAGTTCGTAAGCCCTCGATGCCGATCACACTGCTCGACATCATTCTCCTCCTGGTCATGTTGGTCTCTGGCCTTTTGGCCATGATCCGGGGATTCATGCGCGAGATCCTTTCGATCGGCGCCTGGGGCGTAGCCGCGCTCGTGACCCTTTATTCCTATCCGCGCGTGCTGCCGTTGGCGAAGCAGTACTTCAACAGCGACTCGGTGGCCGCCGCCGTTTCGGCTGGCGGCGTATTTCTCACCACGTTGCTGATCGTTTCGATCATCACGGCGCGCGTTTCCGACATGGTCCTGGACAGCCGGGTCGGCGCTCTGGACCGCACGCTTGGCTTCCTTTTCGGATTGGCCCGCGGGCTCGTCATTGTCGTCGTGGCCTTCCTGTTCTTCGCCTGGCTGGTACCCGATCGCAGCCAGCCCGAGTGGGTCCGCAGCGCCAAGTCGAAACTTGTGCTGCAAAACACTGGACAATGGTTGATGTCGATGTTGCCGGATGACCCCGAAAGCACCATCTTAAAGAGGCTGAAGAAACCGAAGCTGGAAGATCAGGATACACCCGATGCCGGCCCCGACCAGCGTTCCGACGTGCCGCCCGTGACGCAGCCCAGGACCACCGGAACACGATAGCGATGCAGAACAAGCCGCAGGATCTCGTGACCATGGACCAAACGGATCTGGAGGCTGATGGCGACCGTCTGCGCGAGGAATGTGGGGTATTCGGAATCTTTGGTCACCCGGACGCGGCCGCCATAACCGCTCTGGGTCTGCACGCCCTTCAGCACCGCGGACAGGAAGCGGCCGGTATCGTCTCGTTCGACGGCAAACGTTTCCATTCCGAGCGACGTCTCGGCCTTGTCGGCGACGCCTTCGCGCGCCGCGAGGTGATTGATCGCCTGCCCGGCACATCCGCCATAGGTCATGTGCGCTATTCCACCACCGGCGAGACGATCCTTCGCAACGTGCAGCCGCTTTTCGCCGAGCTCAATGCCGGCGGATTCGCCATCGGCCACAACGGCAATCTCACCAACGGCATCAAATTGCGCCGCGACCTGGTGCACGAAGGCGCGATGATGCAATCGACAACCGACACCGAAGTGATCCTGCATCTCGTTGCCCGCGCCAGACGCAATCGTTTTGTCGATCGCTTCATCGAAGGACTGCGCCAGCTCGAAGGCGCCTATGCCTTTGTCGGCCTGACCAACAAGAAGCTGGTCGGGGCTCGCGATCCGCTGGGTATCCGGCCGCTAGTGGTCGGCAAGCTCGACGGCTGCCCCATCCTGGCCTCCGAGACATGCGCCCTCGACATCATTGGCGCGCAATACGTGCGCGACGTTGAAAACGGCGAAGTGGTCATCTTCGACGAGGATGGCGCGCAGTCGCACAAGCCGTTCCCGCCGATGCCGGCGCGTCCCTGCATTTTCGAATACATCTATTTCGCGCGGCCAGATTCCATCGTCGGCGGGCGTCACGTCTACGACGTGCGCAAGACGATGGGCGCAGAACTCGCGCGCGAAGCACCCGCGCAGGCGGACGTCATCGTCCCTGTACCCGACTCCGGTGTGCCGGCAGCCATCGGTTTCGCCCAGGAAGCAAAGATTCCTTACGAGCTCGGCATCATTCGCAATCACTATGTCGGGCGTACCTTCATTCAGCCCACGCAAGCTATTCGCGATCAGGGCGTCCGCCTCAAGCACTCGGCCAACCGGGCGGTCGTGGAAGGCAGGCGGATCGTGCTCGTCGATGACTCGATCGTTCGCGGCACAACCTCACGCAAGATCGTGCAGATGATGCGCGATGCCGGCGCCAAAGAGGTGCACTTCCGCATTGCGTCGCCCCCGATCACACACCCGGACTACTACGGGATCGACACGCCCGAGCGCGACAAATTGCTCGCCGCCACCCACGACCTTGAGGGCATGCGGAAATTTATCGGCGCGGATTCCCTCGCCTTCCTGTCGGTCGATGGCATTTACCGCGCCATGGGCTTCCAGGGACGCGATCCGGCGCGGCCGCAGTTCACTGATCACTGCTTCACCGGCGACTATCCGACGCCCCTCACCGATCTCGCCGCCCAGGACGCAAGCCCGCGACAGCTGTCGCTGCTGGCCGAGGCCATTTGAACTCAACCCAGGCCGTGACCAGGCTTGTTCCGGCCACGCACGTCTTCTAAAGCCTGCCTTGAAATAGACGTGGAAGCCGGCACCAGCCGGGTCTGACTGCTGAATGGCCGATAATCCCAAGCCACTTTCCGACCGTGTTGCGCTCGTAACCGGCGCCTCGCGCGGCATCGGCTCCGCTATAGCGCTTGAGTTGGCGCATGCAGGCGCTCACGTGGTTGCGGTGGCGCGCACGGTCGGCGGGCTCGAAGACCTCGATGACAGGATCAGGGCAGCCGGCAGCTCCGCTACGCTGGTGCCACTCGACGTCAAGGATAGCGAGGGCATTGCACGCCTCGCACTGGCGCTCAACGAGCGATACCAACGCCTCGATGTCCTGGTTGGCAATGCCGGAATTCTAGGACCGCTGTCCCCGCTGAGTCATGTCGAACCGAAGGACTGGGACAACCTCATTGCGATCAACGTGACCGCGAACTGGCAGTTGATCCGCTGCATGGATGCGCTTCTGCAACGGTCTCAAGCCGGTCGGGCCGTCTTTCTGACCTCCGGAGTTGCGCATATGGGTCGAGCCTACTGGGGTCCCTATGCGGCTTCGAAAGCGGCGCTGGAACTCCTCGCGCGCACCTACGCATCAGAATGCGCGACGACGGCGGTGCGTGCGAACCTGTTCAGCCCGGGCCCAACACGCACGCGCATGTACGCTAGCGCGTTCCCGGGCATCGATCCGCTGACGTTGCCGACCGCGGAGGAAGTCGCGAAGGCAATCCTCCCCCTGTGCCTGCCCGAATGCAGTGACACGGGCAGGCTCTATAGTTTTCGCGAAAAGAAATTTCTCGATTTCCGGGCGCCGGCCTGAGGCGTTCAGTGTTTTCTTTTTGCCCGCCCCTTGAACGGGTTGTTCTTCTCGCGCAGCGCGAGACGAATTGGCGTTCCCGGCAAATCGAAGGTCTCACGCATTGAGTTCAGCAGGTATCGCTTGTACGCGTCGGGCACGGCATCCGCGCGCGTGCAGAACACGACGAAACTTGGCGGTCGGCTTTTTGGCTGCGTGATGTAGTTGAGACGTAGCGAGCGACCGGCCACCGCCGGCGGCGGATTCGCATTCACGGCGTGCTCAAACCACCGATTAAGCGAACTGGTCGGAATACGCTTGTTCCAGACCTCGTAGGCATCGATGATCGCCTGCATCAACCGGTCGAGACCCTCGCCGGTGAGGCCGGAGACCGCCACCAGAGGAACACCCTTGAGCTGGGTGAGTTTTTCCGCAGCCTGTTCGCGAAGTTTGCCGATGGCACCTGCGGTCTTTTCTTTCAGATCCCATTTGTTGACTGCAATGACGATAGCGCGCCCTTCCTGTTCGATCAGATCGGCAATGCGCTGGTCCTGCTCTTCGAAGGCGTTTGCCACGTCAAGAAGCACGACGACGACTTCGGCGAAACGAACCGCGTTGAGCGCATCCGCGACAGAAAGTTTCTCCAGCTTTTCCTCGACGCGCGAGCGGCGGCGCAATCCGGCTGTGTCGTAAATCCGGAACTTGTGACCTTGCCAATCGTGCTCGACAGCAATGGAATCGCGTGTGATGCCGGCCTCCGGTCCGGTAAGCAGCCGCTCTTCCCCGATCAGCCGGTTGATCAGCGTCGATTTCCCGGCATTGGGGCGGCCGACAATGGCAACACGGATCGGGTGCTGCGAATCGGCTTCATCTTCGACCGGTTCCTGCGCAGGTTCTTCCGGCACCAAAGCATGCAAGGCGTCGTAGAGGTCGGACATGCCCTCGTCGTGCTCGGCCGAGACAGGGATAGGCTCGCCGAGGCCAAGTGAGTAGGCTTCAAGACGTCCTGCTTCACCGGCGGTCGCTTCGCTTTTGTTGGCGATGAGTACGATCGGTTTACCGGATTTGCGCACAACATCGGCGAAGGCGTGATCAACGGGTGTCGGACCCGCGCGTGCGTCGATCATGAAAAATATGATGTCGGCCTGATCGATCGCCGCTTCCGTCTGCACGCGCATGCGTCCGGAAAGGCTTTCCGGCGCTGCTTGTTCGAGCCCGGCTGTGTCTATCACCGTGAACGCAATGTCGCCGAGACGGCCCTCCCCCTCGCGCCGGTCGCGCGTGACACCGGGCCGGTCATCGACCAACGCCAACCGTCGACGGACCAGTCGATTGAACAAGGTCGATTTGCCGACATTGGGTCGGCCCACAATGACAATTGAAAGGCTCATCGGTTTCGCTGCCAGGCGCGTGCCGGCAGTCCATCAAAATTCATCAAGTGTTTGCGGCGTGGTTCGCCTTCGGGTCAAGCCCGACTGCGGTCAGCGCTGGAAGGTGCCGGGTTGCGGCGAGGAAGGCCAGGGTGACGCAGTGTTGGCCGGTGCCGCCCCCGGCCACTGACTGCTCTGCTGTGCGGGAGGCTGCGCCTGCTGTTGCGGCCAGGCTGACGGCTGCGCAGTGTCCTGCGTCGGTTGAGATTGTGGCTTGGGCTTTGCCACCTTTTTCGGCTTGGGCTTTGGTTTCTGCTCGGGCTCGGTCGTGGCGTCTTTTTCTTCCTCGCCCGCAGCGGCGGCCTTGGCTTGCGCGGGTACCGGCGCCTGCGCGGTTTCCGGCGGCGGCTGGTTGCCTCGCACGTACTCTGGCGGAATGCCTTGTGTCACTCCCGGAACGCCGCCGGGAAACACGTCCTTGCGCTCGCCGGGAAGTTTTTTCTTTTCGTTGAGACCGAATATGTCGAGCTTGTCTGGATCAAAACCCGACGAACAGCCGGCCAGCCCGAGCGCGGATGTTGCGAGAGCGGTGAGCAGCACGACGCGATAGATTGTCCGCATGTGTTGCCCTCAACTCTTGTCTTCGCCGACGACCAGTGCCGACAACACTTCCGCGCGGGCGCGCGTGCCGGCGGGCGATTCGGAATCGCTCGTGATCATATCGAGGTATCGCCGGGCTGCGGCAAGATCGTGATTGCGCCACGCCGACAGCGCCAGCAGTTCGCGCGCGCTGTGGCGGAAACTGCGCGAGGGTTCCGTCACGGCATCCAGCCGTCTGCGCATATCCGGGAACGACAGCGTATCCACCAGCAGCATGCCGGCGCGTACGGCAGCAAGATCCCGCCAGATTGCAGCGACCGAAGAGTTGGCCGAGATTTCATCGTAGGCTTTCACGGCTTCGGCCGGCTTGACCTGGGCGAGCGCACCCGCCGCGCGCATGCGTGCCAGCACGCGGTAGCCTTCCGGCGCGTCGGTGGCCACTTTGGCAAACGCGGCCTCTGCCTCGGCGTATTTGTTTTGCTCGAGCAGGGATACGGCCGCCTCGTAGGCGGCGCCCGCGGCAGCGGCTCTCTTGGCGACCCAATATTCGTAGCCGCGCCACGCCGCAATCGCGAGGACGAGCAGTACGGCTGCGGCGATCAAATAGCCGCTGTAGCGGTCCCACAGCTTTTTAAGCTGTTCGCGCCGGACTTCCTCGTCCACTTCGTGAAAAATATCGGCCAAGATTGCTCCAATCCCCGCTTGGCCCACCCCCGGGCCGAATTGCGCCGTAAACTAGCGATGTGGCGCGCCTAAGGCAAAGCAAGCCTGTAACCGTTAACAATTCAGGGCGTTAGCCCTTCTTCTTCATTTGATAGACGTGTTCTGGCCCCGGGAAGGCACGTGAGCGGACCTCGGCAGCATAATCGGCAACCGCCTTCTCAATGCCCGGTCCAAGAGTTCCGTAGCGTTTGACGAATTTCGGCACCCGCGGGGACAGGCCGAGCATGTCCTCGAGAACCAGTATCTGCCCATCGCAGGCGGCGCTCGCGCCGATTCCGATGGTCGGGATTGGAACCGCAGAGGTGAGCTTGCGCGCCAACGGCTCGGCCACCGCTTCAATCACGACCGCAAATGCACCCGCCTGCGCGACGGCGACCGCGTCTTCCTCGATGCGCGACCAGTCAGCCTCGTCGCGGCCTTGTGCGCGGAACGAACCGATCGTGTTGATGGACTGCGGCGTCAGTCCGACATGAGCCATCACCGGAACGCCGCGCTGGGCGAGAAAGGCGATTGTCTCTTCGATGCGTTTTCCACCTTCGACCTTGATCGCGCCGCAGCCGGTTTCCTTGAGAACACGCGCTGCATTCATGAACGCCTGCTCTTTCGAACTTTCGTACGAACCGAACGGCATATCCACGACGACCAGCGCGCGCTTTGATCCGCGCATCACGGCGTGGCCCTGCAGGATCATCATGTCGAGCGTAACGGGAACGGTGGTCTCGAGCCCATGCATCACCATGCCGAGCGAGTCCCCGACCAGAATCACGTCGCAATGCGCATCGACGATCCGGGCCGTATGGGCGTGGTAGGAGGTCAGGCAGACAATCGGCTCGCCGCCTTTGCGTGCGCGGATGTCTGGGGCGGTTAACCGACGGATCTCGTCTTGTAGTGACATGACTATTTCCCGAACACGGGTACACCGATCACGACCGGATGGAACGCATAACCCAACGCCAGATAGACGACGACGCCGATCGCCACAACCAGCGCATCATTTGCCCATCCGGCCGGTGGCGTTATCGGCTTGAGGTCGGTGCGGCGCTTGGCGGAAATACGCGCATAGACCCCCCAGGCTAGAAACGTGCCGAACAGCAGGATCGAGCCGAGGTCGCCATTCGACAGCAGGTGCGCGAAGGCCCAGGTCTTTATGCTGGCCAGCATCGGATGCTTGAGCCGCGCCTTGATGTGGCTTGGGACAAACGCCGCGACGAGAAAGATCACCGAAAACAACATCAGGCCGACGGTGATGTGCCGCATGAATGCCGGCGGCGACCAAACATCGATCCAGCCGTGCGCGCGGTATTGCCCGTAGCCCCATACGATCAAAGCGAGGCCGGCCAACGAGACCAGCGCAAATAATCCTCGATAGGCCGGCAGGCCGAGTTGTGCGATCACGCGCGCCCGCGCCTCGCGGAACGACACGAAGACGTGCGTTCCGAGAAAGATCAGCAGCCCAAGAACGAGAATACCTAAGCCCATGCTACAACTCGCATTTACGCTCCGCCGCAGTAGAGGATAGCCGCAGCCAATGCAAGACGCCTCGAGCAGAGCTCACCTTCCATGACCGCAGATGCGGCATTTCGCGCGGCGAAACACGCCATCGCAGTGGTTCTGGCGGTGCTGGCCCTCGCCACTGCAGCGTTCGCGCAGGACTGGCCAACGAAGACTGTGCGGATCGTGGTGCCCTTCGGTCCGGGGTCAACGCCGGACGTGGTGGCGCGTCTGGTCGCCGAAGGCCTGCAACAGAAATACCCTGCCAGCGCGTTTGTCGTTGAGAATAAGCCTGGTGCGAGCGGCAATCTCGGTACCGATATCGTCGCGAAAGCCGCACCCGATGGTTCGACCCTTGGGGTCAGTATCGGCGGGCCTCTCGCCATCAATACTCTTTTGTTCTCGCGCTTGCCCTACGATCCGCGCAAGGACATCGAGCCAATCACCCAACTTGTCACCCAGCCGAGCGTGCTCGCGGTCAATCCGGCTCTAGGCGTCAACTCCGTGGCCGATCTCGTTGCTCTGCTGCGCAAAAATCCAGGCAAGTACAACTTTGCTTCGATTGGAAATGGTTCGCTGTCGCACCTCGCCATGGAGGCCATTGCTCTCAAAGCCGGTGCGCAATTGGTGCACGTGCCCTATCCGAGTTCGCCGCAGGCCATCACGGCGGTGATCCGCAACGATGTGCAGATCGCTTGTCTTCCCGCGATAGCGGTTACGCCGCACGCCGCAACGGGCGCGGTGAAAATTCTCGCCGTCTCTACCGCGCGACGCTCTCCCTATTTGCCGGACGTGCCAACACTGAAGGAAAGCGGCATCGATGTGGAAGCCGATGCCTGGAACGGTTTGATCGCGCCAGCCGGCACGCCGAGATCGATCATTGACCGGATCAGCAAGGACGTCGCCGAAATCATCCGCCAGCCGATGCTGCGCGAGAAACTGGCAACCCAATTGATGGAGCCGGTTGGCTCATCCCCGGATGAGTTGCGCGCGCGGATGGACGGTGAGATCGAGCGCTGGGCGCCGGTGATCAAGGCGGCCAATGTGACACTGAATTAGGCGGCCACCTTGTCCTTCACGTCCTTGATATCGGTGAAGGAAATTCCGGGCGCGCGTTCCCGCGTGTAGTCGAGGATGAACTGATTGCGCGCCATGAAGACTTTATCGTTGTCGAGATCCTCGGCGCAGCTCGAATAGTTGGCCTGCACAAAATCGTCGAGACCCTTGTCATCAGTCGCCGCAATCCAGCGCGCAAGCTGGAATTCCGGCTGCTCGAAACTGATGTCGAGGCCGTATTCCTCCGACAAACGCACCTTGAGCACGTCAAGCTGCAGGGGGCCGACAACGCCGACCAGCGCCGGCGCACCGTCGAGCGGCCGGAAGACCTGAACGACGCCCTCCTCTGCCATCTGCTGCAGCGCTTCCTTCAGCTTTTTCGCCTTCATCGGATCGCCCAATTTCACCCGGCGAAGGATTTCCGGCGCGAAATTCGGCACGCCGAGAAACGCAATATCCTCGCCTTCCGTCAGCGTGTCGCCGATGCGAAGCGTGCCGTGATTGGGGATGCCGACCACATCGCCGGCATAGGCTTCTTCGGCGAGCGCGCGATCCTGCGCAAAAAAGAATTGCGGGGTGGATAGCGTCAGCGGCTTCGCGGTTCGCGTCAGCTTCGCCTTCATCCCGCGCCGCAATTTGCCCGAACAAAGACGGGCAAAGGCGATGCGATCGCGATGGTTCGGATCCATATTGGCCTGGATCTTGAAGACGAAAGCCGTCATGGAATTTTCGTGGGCATCCACGATGCGCGTATTGGAAGCCTGCGCGCGCGGCGCAGGCGCGAATGACGCGAGCGCGTCGAGAAGATCCTTCACGCCGAAGTTCTTCAGCGCCGAGCCGAAGAACACAGGCGTGAGATGGCCTTCGCGGAACGATTTGAAATCAAACGTGCCGCAAGCGTCCTTCACCAGCGCCAGCTCGTCGCCGACGGCCTTGGCGTCCAGCATGGAATTTTTCGCGGCCAGCGCAGCGAGATCGAGCGGCTGTCGCTCGACGGTTTTTCCATCCTCGCTGACGAGCCGCATCTCGCCGGTAGCGAGATCATAGGTGCCGGCAAAATCACGCCCTCGACCGATCGGCCAAGTCATCGGTGACGTATCAAGAGCAAGGGTCTTTTCAATTTCGTCCAGAAGTTCGAAAGGATCACGGCTCTCGCGATCCATCTTGTTGATGAACGTCACGATCGGGATGTCGCGCAGGCGGCAAACCTCGAAGAGCTTGCGTGTCCGCGCTTCGATACCCTTGGCGGCGTCGATCACCATCACGGCCGAGTCGACCGCGGTCAGCGTACGATAGGTGTCTTCGGAAAAGTCCTCGTGGCCCGGTGTATCGAGAAGGTTGAAGACGCGATTGTCGTAATCGAAGGTCATGACCGAGGTCACGACCGAAATCCCGCGCTCGCGCTCAATCGCCATCCAGTCCGAGCGCGTCGAGCGGCGATCGCGTTTGGCTTTGACCTGACCGGCGAGATTGATCGCTCCACCGAACAGCAGCAACTTCTCGGTCAGCGTGGTCTTGCCGGCGTCCGGGTGGGAAATGATCGCAAACGTACGTCGTCGATCGACCTCCGCGGCAAGCGGTGTCACCGGAATCGAATCGGAACTGACCAAGGGCTTGTTCATCGCCTGCATGTGGCCGCAAAAAGCAGCAAAATCAAGCCGAGGCGGGTCCGGCATGCCGGCCGCGCTTGGCTGTTCGCATCTTGTCACCGAGTGGTTAGCGCCGCCTTATAGGCATCGGGGTCGAAGCCGACCAGCAGCTTGCCGCCGCCTGCATCGAGCACCGGACGCTTGATCATCGATGGCTGCTTCACCATCAGGGCGATGGCTTTCGCTTCTGACAGACCGGCTTTGTCCTTGTCTGGCAGCTTTTTGAAGGTGGTTCCGGCGCGGTTGAGGAGAATTTCCCAACCCGTTTTCTTCGCCCAGCGCTCCAGGCGTTCGCGATCGATACCTGCCGTCTTGTAATCGTGAAACGCGTAAGTGATGCCGTTCTTGTCGAGCCAGGAGCGCGCCTTCTTCATGGTGTCGCAGTTTTTGATTCCGTAGATGGTCAACTGGCACGATCATTCCCACTCGATTGTCCCGGGCGGCTTGGACGTCACGTCGTAGACGACCCGGTTGACGCCCTTCACTTCATTGATGATCCGCGTCGCCACCATGCCCAGAAATTTCATGTCAAAGGGATAGAAATCGGCGGTCATACCGTCGGTTGAGGTGACCGCGCGCAGCCCGACAACATAGTCATAGGTGCGAAAGTCGCCCATAACCCCGACAGTCTTCACCGGTAGCAACACCGCGAAGGCCTGCCAGATGTCATCGTACTGTCCGGTGCGCCGGATTTCCTCGATGTAGATTTCATCGGCAAGCCGAAGGATCTCCAGCTTGTCACGCGTGATTGCGCCGGGGACGCGAATGGCCAGTCCCGGTCCGGGAAAGGGATGCCGCCCGACGAAGGCCTCGGGCAATCCGAGTTCACGCCCGAGCACCCTCACCTCGTCCTTGAACAGTTCCCGCAGCGGCTCGACCAACTTCATGTTCATGCGCTCGGGCAGCCCGCCGACGTTGTGATGCGACTTGATGGTGACCGAGGGCCCCCCGGTAAACGACACGCTTTCGATCACATCCGGATAGAGCGTGCCTTGTGCGAGAAACTCCGCGCCGCCGATTTTCTTTGCCTCCGCCTCAAACACATCGATGAACAGCTTGCCGATGGTCTTGCGTTTTTGCTCCGGGTCCTCGACGCCCTCGAGCGCCTTGAGGAATTTTTCCGAGGCATCTACGTGCACGAGAGGAATGTTGTAGCTCTCGCGAAACATCGTCACGACTTTTTTCGCTTCGGCGAGCCGCATCAACCCATGATCGACGAGCACGCAGGTGAGTTGATCTCCGATCGCCTCGTGAATCAGCACCGCAGCAACAGCGCTGTCGACGCCGCCTGACAGGCCGCAGATCACCCGCCCTTTGCCGACCTGCTTGCGAATTTTCTCGATCGCCTCGTCCTTGAAGGCGCGCATGGTCCAATCGCCGCTGAGGCCGGCGATCTTTCGCACGAAATTGCGCAGGAGCGCCGCGCCGTGCGGCGTGTGCACCACTTCGAGGTGGAATTGCGTGGCGTAAAATTTGCGCTTGTCATCGCCGATGATGGCAATCGGCGCATTGGGCGATGTGCCGAGGACCTTGAAGCCTTTTGGCAAGGCAGTGACCCGGTCACCGTGGCTCATCCAGACCGGATATTTTTCGCCTTTGTGCCAGACGCCATCGAACAACGGCGTGTCCTCGGTCACCGTCACTTCGGCGCGTCCGAATTCGCGATGATGGCCACCTTCGACCTTGCCGCCGAGTTGTTGCGCCATCGCCTGCTCGCCATAACAGATGCCGAGCAGAGGCACGCCGGCCTCGTACATCGCCTTCGGTGCGAGTGGCGCGTCCTTGTCGAGAACGGAGGCTGGGCCCCCGGAAAAGATCACCGCCTTGGGCTTCATTTCGCGGAAGGCTTCTTCGGCCTTCTGGAAAGGCACGATCTCGCAATAGACCTTCTCCTCCCTGACCCGGCGCGCGATGAGCTGGGTAACTTGGGAGCCGAAATCGACGATCAAAACCTTGTCGTGCATGGACGGCGTGGTGCCCGAACATATCTGGAATTGGGCGCCTAAACGCCGTTCGGGCGGGCTTTGTGCGGGCTTTGGACTTCCGGGTCAAGCCTTTCGGCGGTTATCCGCCCGGCGACCGCGATCAGCGCCGCGCGTTGTCGATGGCGGGCCCCAGAAGAGGAATGTTCGATATCCACTTGCCGGCGCGTGAGCGGCCCTGCTCCTCGGATTTGCTGTCGTCGACTTTCTCCGGCGGAACGGGATCGGGGATCGCCTCGGGCGGCACCGGATGGTCGGTATCAACCTGCCGCACGGTAGGCGGCGCCACCGCGATCGGCGGTGGCAAAGCGGGCGCCGTTGTCGGCGATGCCGCGGCCGGGACGCCTGCGGGAGGGACCAGCGGAGCCGGCGGCAAAGCAGTCTCCTGCGGCGCTGGGCGAGCCGCCGAAGGTGGCAATGCCGTCTCTTGCGGCACAGGACGAACAGGCGGCGCCGGTATGGCTTGCGGCTTCACTTCGGTGGGACGCGGATCCGACGGCTTTGGCGCGGGCGTCGGGGGTTCGGGCTTGCGAGTCACAAGCGCCTGCCTGACTGCGTCGAGCCACTGAGTGTCAGAGACGCCAGGATCTCGCTTGGCCGGCTCGGAAGCAGCCGGAGCAGCCGCGACAGGGACAGGGACTTGGACCGGGACTTGGGCTGGATTGACGGTCGTTGGATTTGTTGTCGGCGGCTTCGCAGTCACCTGCGGCCGTGGCTCTGGCTTGCGGACGGCCTCCTTCGGCGGCGCGCTTTCAGTCCGTTGCAGTTTCGGCGCGGCAGGGGCCGGAGCCACAGCCGGTGCAGCCGTTTTCTCGGCGGCAAGCAGCGACTTGAAAGCTGCCGTAGCATCGGGGTCGACAGCGGCGCAGGCCTTCTCGAATTCCTCGACGTCGCGACGGACCAGCATGCGGCGAGTGCTCGCGTCCACACTCTTGTCGAGCAGCGAGATGATTCCGCTACGCAAATTCTGGCAGGTCGTTTCGGGAGCGAAATTGGCTCGGTAGAACGAGTAAGCGCTGGCGATGCCGACCGGAACCGCCAGAAGCGATCCGATCAGCTGCATGGCGGTGAGGACCCGCGCCGTCCTCGATGCGCGCGGCGGCGGATACACATGGGGATTGAGGGGCGCCGCGTCCTTCGCGTCCACATGAAACGGCGGATCGCGCCTGGCCACTAGCATGGAAAACCCCAAGATAAAGAGCTTCGCGAGTTCCACAGACACTGAATTTTCGCGGAAAAATTGGGCCCGGATTGGGGCGCAATCGAGGTATTCCGTTTGCGATTTGTTACTGAACCTGACACGGCCCCGGTCACCCTGCCCGTCGCATTACCGAGACGTAAAAGCCGTCAGTATCCGTCGAGCGTGGTGTCATCAAGGTACCAAGGTCCGACAGACGCGCCGCCTTGCCGAACATGAAGGCACGCTCCCCGAGTGACTTGATAACCTCTGTCGGCGGCTGCACAGCAAATTCCGAATGGCGAGCGAGAAAGCCTCGCGTCTGGGCGTCATTCTCTTCCTCGAGCACTGAGCACGTGATGTAGGCGATTCGCCCGCCAGCTTTGACCAAGGGCACGGCACGGTCGAGGATCTCGGCTTGCTCCTTCTGACGCTGTTCCAGGGCGCCCGGCCGCATTCGCCATTTGGCATCCGGGTTGCGGCGCCAGGAGCCGGTGCCAGTGCAAGGCGCATCGATCAGCACAAGGTCCATGCGTCCGGCCAGATCGCTGATTTCATCGCCAATGGATTTCGGCGTGCGGACCTGCACATTGCGGGCACCCGAGCGCTTCAACCGCTCGTGGATGGGCGCAAGCCGTCTTTTGTCGTCATCCGTTGCGAAGATCTGTCCCTTGTTCTGCATCATCGCCGCCATCGCCAAGGTCTTGCCACCGGCGCCGGCGCAGAGATCGATCACCTGTTCACCTGGCTGCGCGGCCGAAAGCAACGCCGCAACCTGCGACCCCTCATCCTGCACTTCGATGAGGCCTTTGAGAAACGCGGGTTCGGCGTGAATGGAGGGATTTTTCGCCTCAGCCGACAAACGCATTCGCAGCCCCCAAGGCGACCAACGTGTGGGCTCGGGGTGAAGGTCGGCTAGCATTTTGTCCGCAGCGTCACGCTCGCTCTTCAATATATTGGTCCGCAAATCGAGCGGTGCACGCGATGCAAGTGCCGCGCCCTCTTCGGTCCTCGCCTCCCCGAAGACCCGCCCCAGATGGGCATCGAGCCATTCCGGATAATCGCCGGCCACGTGCGCGGGCGCGCTCGACATATCCGAGGCCTCAAGACGCGCGCGCTCGTCACCGCTCAGGGCTTCCGGCGCATATTTCGAACCGTCAGCGAGCTTGCTGATCGCTTCGGTGTCGAGTCCGCGCTCGCGCCTGAGCATGCCCAGCACAATGGCACGCGGCGTGTCCGCGCCCATGATAAACGCGCTCGAGGCACGGCGACGCAGCGTGTCGTAGACAAGGCCCGCAATCGCGGCGCGGTCGCCTGAACCCGCAAAGCGATGCGTGAGGCCCCATGACTTCAGCAAATCGGCAGCCGGCCGGCGTTCGCTTTCGATCGCGGCAATAACTTCAATCGCGGATGCGACACGGGCCGCCGGGGTCATGGCAGAGCGAGGACGATGCGCACGATGTAGATGATCCACATAATGAACAATATGAGAGCGCCGACGCCGTAATAAGCGCCGCGCATGCGAACATTGTTGTTCGTCACGTGCACCACCGCCTGCAGAACGCGCATCAATACGAAAATCCAGGCGAGAAGAACGAACAGCAGATCGGCATGGCGGGTGATGATCTCGAGGATTGTCAGCACATAAAACAGGACCGGCAACTCGAATTGATTGGCGAACGCATATCCGAATTGCGTCGCACGCTGCGGCCAGTTCGGCTCACGCAGGGAAATATCCTCAAGACGCGTCTCTCCGCTGCGCAACGTCGAGGTGCGGAAATACATCATGCCGAACATCACACCGAAGGTGAGCAATACCTCGACAAAAAGAGGCAACAAGACGAATTGAATAGGCATGGTCCAGCCCTCTCCCCCGAGACAGAATAACTATACACGGCTCGGATAGTTCGGGCTCTCACGCGTAATCGTCACGTCATGCACGTGACTCTCACGAAGGCCTGCACCCGTGATGCGGACGAATTCGGCCTTCTCGTGGAGCTCGCTGACGTTTTTGGCTCCGACATATCCCATGGCGGCGCGCAGCCCCCCGTTGAGCTGATGCAGAACGGTTGCTGCCGCGCCCTTGTAGGGCACCTGACCTTCGACACCTTCCGGCACCAATTTGAGCGCGTCCTTGATGTCCTGCTGGAAGTAACGATCGGCAGAACCGCGTGACATCGCGCCGACCGATCCCATGCCGCGATAGGTTTTGTATGAACGTCCCTGGTAGAGAAACACCTCGCCGGGAGTTTCGTCCGTGCCCGCAAGCAGCGAACCGACCATTGCACAATCGGCGCCGGCGGAAATCGCTTTCGCCAGGTCGCCGGAGTATTTGATCCCGCCGTCGGCAATCACCGGCGTGCCGCTCGCTTTCGCGGCCTCCACGCAATCCATGATGGCGGTCAGTTGCGGCACCCCGACACCCGCCACAACGCGCGTGGTGCAGATCGAGCCGGGTCCGATTCCCACTTTGATGGCATCGGCGCCGCAATCGATGAGCGCCTTGGCGCCTTCCGCCGTGGCAACATTGCCGGCGACAACCTGAACCTTGTTCGACTGACGCTTGATCCGCGTTACCGCGTCCAGCACGTACTTTGAATGCCCATGCGCGGTATCGACCACCACGAGATCGACGCCGGCGGCGATAAGCGCCTCAGTGCGCGCAAAACCTTTATCGCCAACGGTCGTCGCGGCGGCAACGCGCAAACGACCCTGCTCGTCCTTGCACGCGTTCGGGTTGGCCACAGCCTTCTCAATATCCTTCACGGTTATCAGACCAACGCAGCGATACTGCGCGTCCACCACCAGAAGTTTTTCGATGCGATGTTGGTGCAGCAGACGCTTGGCTTCTTCCTGGCTCACACCTTCGCGGACGGTAATCAGTTTCTTCGTCATCAAATCGGAAATCTTCTGCCGCGGGTCGGTGGCAAAACGGACATCCCGGTTGGTGAGAATTCCGACCAGCTTGCCTGGTTGACCGTTCCCGCCGCTCTCGACCACCGGAATTCCGGAGATGTGATTGTCTTTCATCAGGGCGAGAGCCTGCTGCAGCGATGCATCGGGCTCGATCGTCAACGGATTCACCACCATCCCGGATTCGAATTTCTTTACCTGACGGACCTGCGCGGCTTGCTCTTCGGGTTCCATGTTGCGGTGAAGCACGCCGATGCCTCCCGCCTGTGCCATGGCGATCGCCATTTGCGCCTCGGTCACGGTGTCCATGGCCGAGGCGATGATCGGGATGTTGACGGCAATCGAACGCGTAATGTGGGAGCGGATATCGACATCGGCGGGCAGCACCTCCGACAGGCCGGGCTTGAGCAGCACGTCGTCGAATGTGAGCCCCTCGCGGGGACTTGCATTGTTGTATTTTGCGGCCATTGCCAACTCCGTCTCGCCCCGAAAAGGCAAAAGGCCAGACGGCAAGGGGTTAAAAAAGCCCGTTGCGAGGGGGTCCTCGCCTTGCGCTACGGCCCGCTTTTGGGTTGGCGTGGGTCGATAGCACGGGATGACGCCGATTCCTAGCGCAATCGCAGATGGCTGTTATGAACTCGTAAACGCGGATGGGCCTTTCTTCCGCCGCTGCATTAAGCTTCAAGACGCATATTCCAACGCCCGCGCCTGCCGGATTCTCTGATGCTCCGTGACCGCATTGTTCCGCTGATCATCGCGGTCGCCCTGTTCATGGAGAACATGGATTCGACGGTCATCGCGACCTCTCTGCCCGCGATCGCCGCCGATATCGGCACCAATCCACTGGCGCTCAAGCTTGCCGTTACATCGTATCTGTTGTCTCTCGCGATATTCATCCCGGCGAGCGGCTGGACCGCTGACCGGTTCGGCGCACGAACCGTGTTCCGCGCAGCCATTGGCGTGTTCGTGCTCGGGTCGATCGGCTGCGCGCTCTCGAGTTCACTCACCGACTTCGTCATCGCCCGCATCGTGCAAGGAATGGGCGGCGCGATGATGACCCCGGTCGGCCGTATGGTGGTGGTGCGCACGATCACCAAGCGCGAACTGGTCGGGGCGATGGCCTGGGTGACAACTCCGGCTTTGATCGGCCCCGTACTGGGACCTCCAGTCGGCGGCTTTATCACCACGTACGCGACCTGGCACTGGATCTTTCTCATCAACGTTCCAATCGGGTTGCTCGGTATAGTCCTCGCGACGCGATACATTCCCGATGTTCGGGCCGAACAACACGAGCGTTTTGACGTCGTCGGCATGATTCTCGCTGGTCTCGGCATCGGCGGCATGGCGTTCGGCCTCTCGGTACTCGGACTTAATTTTCTTCCCTGGTTCGTCGTCGTCGCGCTCGTGTTCGGTGGCGCCTGCTTTATCGCGGCGTATCTCGCTCACGCCCGACACACCGAAAACCCGGCACTCGACCTGACGCTGTTCCGCCTGCCGACGTTCTTCGCAAGCGTCGTCGGCGGATTCATTTTCCGCCTCGGTCTCGGCGCGCTGCCTTTTCTCCTGCCGCTCATGCTGCAGATCGGCTTTGGCATGACGCCGTTTCAGTCGGGCATGATTACGTTCGCAACGGCGCTCGGCGCTATGGGAATGAAATGGGCGGTTGCATTCATTCTGCACCGCTTCGGCTTTCGAAACATTCTGGTCGTCAATTCCGTAATCAGCTCGGCCTTTCTTGCAATCTGCGCCGCCTTCACTGCGACAACTCCAATTGCACTGATGCTGATCCTGCTTTTTGTCGGCGGCTTTTTCCGTTCGTTGCAATTCACCAGTATCAACACAATTGCCTACGCCGACATTGATCCCCAGCGCGTCGGACGTGCGACGGCGCTCGTCAGCGTCGCGCAGCAACTGGCGGTGTCATCCGGTGTCGCCCTTGGGGCCCTGACGGTGGAGTTGGCCGTTCATTTCAGAGGCGGCGGACCATTGCAGGCTGCAGATTTCCCGCCGGCGTTTCTGGCGGTCGCGGCGATTTCGGCTCTTTCGGCGCTGATCTTTATCCGGCTGGCACCGGATGCCGGCGCCGAGATGGCCGACAGGCTGCCGACCCCGGCTGAGCCTTCGGATCAACGCGCCGGCTAAGATGCGACCGCAGACGCGCCGCGAAATCCCGTTGCCAATAGATACAATTCAGCCGAATCCGTCCTGCTCGCCGGCGGTTTGACGTGCTTGACGTTTTTGTAGTCGCGCTTGAGGGAGGCAAGCAGGGCCGCCTCGGTGCCGCCTTGGAGCACTTTTGCGAGGAACGTGCCGCCAGGCGCAAGCACCTCACGAGCGAATTCGGCAGCCGCCTCCACCAAGGCCATGATCTTGAGATGGTCGGTGCGGGCGTGTCCGGTTGCGTTGGCCGCCATGTCGGAGAGCACGACATCGGCTGGCCCGCCGATCATTTCCTTGAGCTTGCCCGGCGCGGTGCGATCGAGGAAATCAAGCGCGATGAAGTCTACCCCCGGCACGGGCTCCATCGCCAAAACGTCAATCGCAATGACCCGGCCCTGCTCGCGTGCCCCCACGCGTTGCGCGGCGATCTGGCTCCAGCCGCCTGGCGCGGCGCCGAGATCGACCACTCGCGCTCCTTTCCTGAGAAATCGAGCCTTGTCGTCGATCTCCATCAGCTTGTAGGCGGCTCGCGAGCGCATGCCTTCGCGCTTGGCACGCGCAACATAAGGATCGTTGAGCTGACGTTGCAGCCACTGACGAGATGACGCAGAACGGGTCCTACTTTTGCGGACGCGAACCTTTTTCTGACGTGGATTTGCCATTCGTGCGGATCAGGGCATGGCCGCCTGGTTACCGCCGCTCCAGGCTCCGTCTTCGCGCATCATCTGCACCAGCATCCCCTCGCGCAAGCCGCGGTCGGCGACGCGAAGACGCGGACACGGAAAGGCGCGCCGGATTGCCTCAAGGATTGCACAGCCGGCGAGGACAAGGTCTGCGCGTTCGATGCCGATGCAAGGGCTCGCCACCCGATCCTCGTGCGTCATCGCAAGCAGCCGCTCGATGACGGACGTAATCTGGTCTGCGTCCATCCAGCAGCCGTCAACCCGATTGCGATCGTAACGTCGCAGATTGAGGTGTACTCCCGCGATCGTCGTCACCGTGCCGGATGTTCCGAGCATGTGGATTCCGCTCGTCCCGTCCCCGCCGTGCTCGCGCACGAACGGCGCGATCAAAGATGCGACTTCGCTGACCATCGCCTCATAGGTTTCCCGGGTAATCGTGATGCCGCCGTAGCGTTCGGCGAGCGTGACGACGCCGTGCGGCAAAGAAATCCAGCCGCGAATCTGCGGCAACGGTGGCCCTCCGCGTCCCTTTTGCGAGCGCGCAAGCCGTACGACCTCAGACGAGCCGCCGCCGATATCGAACAGGATGACACCGTCGGCCTGGGGGTCGATCAGCGGCGTGCAGCCGGTGGCAGCGAGTCGCGCTTCCGTTTCGCGGTCGATCACCTCAAGCTCAAGACCCAATTCGTCGGTGACACGGGCGAGAAACTGCGCACCGTTCTGCGCCGCGCGACACGCTTCCGTCGCGATCAGTCGCGCGCGGGTCACGCCCTTGTTTTTCATTTTGTTGCGGCAAATGGCGAGCGCTGCCAGTGCCCGCGCAATTGCAGGTTCACTCAACTGGCCGGACGTTGAGACGCCCTCTCCAAGCCTGACGATACGGGAAAACGCATCGACGACGCGGAAGCCCTCACCCGACGGCCGCGCCACCAGAAGCCGACAGTTGTTGGTGCCGAGATCGAGCGCCGCATACGTCGCACCGCCCCGGTCGCTGCCGAAGCCAGCATCGGGCCGCCCAGGCGACCGCCGACCCCACCTGGCGCGCGACAACGGCGCCCGGTCAATAGCGGGGTCGAGGCCCGGCATGTCCCCGGCCTCGCCGCTCATGTCAGAACCTTCCTACCGCTTCGCAGGCCACCTTTTTCGGCGCGGCACGGTTGTGGCTGTTTATTCTCGATCAGGAAAAGTGTACCAGCGTCCCCGCGTCACGCAACCCTCCATCCCAAATGCTATTCTTGTCCGGGCATGCGCGCTGCTTTAATTGAACTAGGACCAACTGGAACTCTTTGAGCAAATGGACGACCGAACAACTGAAACTGCGTTGTCATTGACCAAGTTCGGCATCGGTCAGCCGGTGCGGCGCAGCGAAGACCCCAAATTGGTGCGCGGTGAAGGCTGCTACGCCGACGATTTCAATCGGCCTCGGCAGGCCTACGCCGTTATCGTCCGCAGCCGTGAAGCCCATGGCATCATCCGCGCGATCAACACCGACTCCGCGAAGACTATGCCCGGCGTGCTCGGCGTCTACACCGCGGCTGATCTGTCCGCCTACGGACCGCTCAAATGCAATATGCCGCTCAAGAGCCGCGACGGATCGCCGATCCGTTACACACCACGTCCTGCTCTTGTCGGCGACAAGGTTCGCTTTGTCGGTGATCCGGTTGCCTGTGTCGTTGCGGATACGGTTGCACAAGCAAAAGATGCCGCCGAGGCCGTCGCGATCGACGTTGAACCACTGCCCGTCGTGCTCACGCCCGCCGATGCGGTGAAGGCCGGCGCGCCGCTGGTCTTCGACGCCGTTCCGAACAACGTCGCGCTCGATTATCACTACGGCGATGCCGCGAAGGTTGCTGAAGCTTTCGCCAAGGCGAAGCACGTCACACGGCTGGAAACATCCAATCAGCGCATGGTGGTGAATGCCATGGAGCCGCGCGCCGCGATCGGCGAATTCGATGCGGCGAACGGCAAATGGACGCTCTATTCAACCAGCCAGGGCGTCCACGGCATGAAGACTTCACTCATGGATATTCTCAACGCGCCCGCCGACAAGGTTCGCGTTGTGACCGGTCAGGTCGGCGGCTCATTCGGCATGAAGGCTTCGGTCTATCCGGAATATGTCTGCATCCTGCACGCCGCCCGCATTCTCGGACGCCCGGTGAAATGGACCGACGAACGCTCTGGCAGTTTCGTATCCGATCATCACGGTCGCGCGCAGGACATGGTGATGGAAATGGCGTTCGACGAGAACGCCCATATCCTCGCATTGCGCCTCTCCGGCTACGGAAACATGGGCGGCTATCTCGCACAGTTCGGTCCATTGCTGCCGACCGGCAATCAGGTCAAGAACCTTGCGAGTATCTACCGCACGCCGCTCATTGAAGTGGCGACCAAGTGCGTTTTCACCAACACGAATTTTGTATCGGCCTATCGCGGTGCCGGCCGGCCCGAGGGCAACTATTACGTCGAGCGCACGCTCGACCTGGCCGCGAGCGAACTTGGCATTGATCGCATCGATCTGCGCAAGCGCAACATGATCCGAAAAGGTGATCTGCCGTTCAAAGCCGCCTCCGACATGACTTACGACTGCGGCGATTTCCTTGGCGTGCTCAAGCAAGCCCTGGATGCTGCTGACTACACAGGCTTCAACAAGCGCAAGCGTGAAAGCCGCAAGCGCGGCTTGCTGCGCGGGCTCGGAATCGGTTGTTACCTCGAGGTCACCGCCGCTCCCGGTAAGGAGCTTGGCGCGATCCATTTCGAGCCCGATGGCACGGTGACCATCGTTACGGGCACGCTCGACTTCGGCATGGGTCACGCGACGACCTACGCGCAAATATTGACCGATCTGCTCGGAGTACCCTTCGACTGCATCCGCATGGTCGAAGGCGACAGCGATCGCATGGCGTTCGGCGGCGGCAGCGGCGGATCGCGCTCGGTGATGTTTGTTGGCGCGGCGCTGACGGAATTGGCAGCGATCATAATCGAGCGTGGCAAACAGATCGCATCACACGTATTGGAAGCATCAGCAAGCGACATTGAATTCGACGCGGGGCGCTTTGTTATCGCCGGTACTGACCGTTCGATCGGACTGCTCGACTTGGCGTCGCGGTTGCGCGGCGAACTCAAGCTGCCGGAGGGCGTACCGAACTCGCTCGACGTCGATCACGTCGTGAAAGATCCGGTCCCCTCTGCGTTCCCGAACGGCTGTCATATTGCCGAAGTCGAGGTCGATCCCGAAACCGGTGCCGCCCAGGTCGTAAGTTATTCCGCGGTCAATGATCTCGGCACGATCGTCAACCCGCTTCTGGTCGAAGGACAGATCCAGGGCGGCGTCGTCCAGGGTCTCGGACAGGTGTTGCTCGAGCACGCGGTCTACGACTCCGACGGCCAGTTCGTGACCGGCTCGTTCATGGATTACGCCATGCCCCGCGCGCACGACGTGCCGATGATCCATGTGCAGAGCCATCCTGTTCCGACAAAAAGCAACCCGCTCGGCGCCAAGGGATGCGGAGAAGCAGGCACCTCCGGCGGCTTGCCGTCGGTGGCGAATGCGGTGATCGATGCACTGTCCGAATACGGCATCACACACCTGGAAATGCCGATGACGCCCGCGCGCATCTGGCAGGCGATTCAGGACGCCAAGGCGCGGCGAGGTTCCTAGAGGACGGTTCCAGGAACGGCCCTACCGCGCCGACATGGGCAACCCACTGCGAATGCATTGGATTGCCGCCGTGGTCCGGGGCATAGTCCCGCCGCTTCGCGGAGATTCCGTCTTATGACCCAAACGGCCGAGGTCCTGACCGCCAGTCGGCCGTCTCACGCCCGTCTCGTCGGCGTCGTCAGTGCGGCCCACTTTGTGTCGCACTACTACATTATTTTGCTGGCACCGCTCATGCCCTTTGTGCGGGAAGCCTATGGCGTCAGCTACACAGAAATCGGGCTGGCCTTCGCGGCATTCAACATCGTGTCGGCTGTCGGCCAGACGCCGGCGGGTTTCCTGGTCGACCGGATCGGCGCGCGTGCGCTGCTTGTGGCAGGTTTGCTGACCGGTGCCGCGGCTCTCATCATTGCGGGCCTGATCGATTCATTCTGGGTGATGGTCGCGATGTTTGCGCTTTTGGGCGTTGGCAACACGGTCTATCACCCGGCCGACTACGCGCTGCTCTCGCAACACGTGCCGTCCGACCGTATCGGTCAGGCCTTCTCGGTGCACACCTTTGCCGGCATGCTCGGCTCGGCTGTCGCTCCGGCGAGCCTGCTCGTCATGCAGAGTCAGTGGGGCTGGCGTGGTGCCTTCATCGGCGCGGCGGTTCTCGGCATTGCCGTTGCCGCGATCCTGATCGCGTTTCGCGATAACACCCCCGTTATATCGAAACCCGCTCCGGCGCGCACCGGTTCCGACAACGCGCCGGCCGGATGGCGGTTGCTGATGTCGGCGCCGATCCTGCTCAATCTCGTTTTCTTCGCGTTGCTCGCGATGATAAGCGCGGGGCTATACAATTATTCGGTCGTTGCGCTCGGTGCACTCTATGGAACGCCGGTCACGACTGCGAATGCAGCGTTGACCGGCAATCTGTTGTGGTCGGCGATTGGCGTCCTGCTCGGCGGTGTACTTGTCGGACGCACCACGCGGCACGGACTGGTCGCAACGATCGGGCTTGCCGCCATGGGGTTCTTCACCGCCATGGTCGCAGAGATCGATTTCAACACGGTGGCGTTGATCGGGGTGATGTCGCTGATCGGGCTTTTCTCAGGTGTCATCATGCCTTCGCGCGACATGATCGTACGCGCGATCACCCCGCCGGGGTCGTTCGGCAAGGTGTTTGGCTTCGTGACCACCGGATTCAACATCGGCGGCATAGTTTCTCCGCTGATTTTCGGCGCCATCATGGATCACGGAAGTCCGCGCCTGGTTTTCCTGACGGTTGCCGCCTTAAGTTTGGTTGCGATCCTCACGGTCGCGACGCGGCCACAACGCTCCGCCTGATCGTGCGTCGAGGCGTTCGCACTTGTAAAATTGGCCGAATTGGCCCATGTCAGAGCCATCCGGAAGGCTGCTGAGGCGTCCCAGCCCCGTTGGGGAATAGTTCAACGGTAGAACATCGGACTCTGACTCCGAGAATTTAGGTTCGAATCCTAGTTCCCCAGCCACTCCCCGCGAATTTCACCGGCCGAAACTCCAAGACAATTCAATGCGTGGATGGTCTGCCGCGCCAGACCGGAATGGGCTGGCCAATATTCAAATTGTGGCTCATCCTGATGCGGGCTGCTGAGTACCAACAAAAAACGCGATAGGGAGGGACAGGCCGTGGCTCAGACCATAGAGGCATACGTCGGCAACGCGCTCGACGACGCAAAGATATCGCCGCTGCACCGTAAAGTCGTCGCGCTCATCGCCGCGGGATACTTCTTCGACGTCATCGACTTTACGATCTTCGGCTCGCTCGTGCCGTACATTCTGTCGTCGAAGTTCGCGAGCGGCGCGGAAGTCGCGCTGGTCGGCAGCGCGACCATCTTCGGCATGTTCATCGGCACCGCAGGACAGGGTCAGTTCAGCGACCGGTACGGCCGCCGCTTCATCTATCAGTTCAATCTGCTGCTGTTCGGCGTGTTCACCCTTCTCGGTGCATTCGCGCCGAATGTCACGATGCTTGTCATCTGCCGCTTCATCGCCGGCCTCGGGCTCGGCGCTGAGCAGCCGCTGGCATTCGCCTATGCCGGCGAATATTCGCCCAAACTCATTCGCGGACGGGTTCTGGCTATCGTGCACTTCATCGGCGGCGCCTGCGTGTGGCCGATCGGCACGGCGGTGGTGCTTCTGCTGGGCACGACAATCTTCCCCACCGCACCCGACACCGTCTGGCGGAGCGCGTGGGTCATCATCGGCATTGGCGCGCTGATCGTGTGGGTTTTCCGTTTCACCCTGCCGGAATCGCCGCGCTATCTCGCAACGCATGGCCGCGGGCAGGAAGCCCTCGACGTGCTCAAGCGGCTCGAAATCAAGAATGTGCCGGCCCTGAGTTCGCTCTCGACCGATGCCGCGAGCAACACCAAGAGCGATCCCTTCGCCGTCGTGTTCCGGATGTTCCCCAGGCGCGTCGTCGCCGGGATGATCTGCTTCACGGCGTTTTTCGGTGTCGCGATCGGCCTCGGTGCGTGGTTGCCGAACATGATGAACGAGAAGGGCTTCACGATCACGAAGTCGCTTCAATACACACTGGCGATGAACTTCGCGGTGCCGTTCGCGAGCATCTTTATGATGTACGCGCTCGATAAATGGGGCCGCAAAATCACGTCGGTCTGCGCGTTTATCGGCGCCGCCATCATGGCGATCGTGTTCGCCAATGCCGGCGCGCCGATAGAGCTGATGGTTGCCGGGTTCGTAATGGTGTTTTTCATCCAGGTGGCCGGCAATGCCATGCAGATCTTCGCGTCGGAAGTCTTCCCGACGAATGCGCGCGCGTCCGGCTTCGGCTGGGCCGCTGGCGTGGGCCGGCTCGCCACGGCGTTCATCATGCCGTCGATCCTGCTGATCCAGCAGACCTATGGGCTCATGACCGTGTTCGTTTGCCTGGCGACCCTGCTGCTGATCGCAGCCGCATCGGTCACCCAGCTGGGCCCGGAGGCAAAACAGAGAGGCCTTGATGAAATCGCACCGCCGACGCGGCGCTTCATCGAGGCGGACAATGCGTTCTGGCTCACCTTGGGTGGCGCGGTGTGCATTTTGTTGTCGGTGAGCTGGTGGCTCTATTTCTATCTGGCGGCCAAGCAGGTCTCGAGCACGGTGGTGTGCCTCTTGTACACCAACGATACCTGTCAGCAGCTGGTGGCCACGGCAACCAGCCAAGGCAAGGTGGGCTACTACCCGTTCTTGACCTGGATCGGAATCCTCCTGATCCTTGGCGGCGTCTTCATGACGATGCGCAAGCCGGCGTCGGCGGCAAAGAAAGCGGCCTGAACCGGCCGTACCATCTGCTGGGGCCCGGTTGGCGCGAGTCGGCCGGGCCCCGAAATTTACGAGTTGTGTGATGAGCTCGCCCGCAGGCGCCACCGCATCCAACGTCCGTTTCCTGTCGCGCAGCGACCAGGGCGGCAGGCCCGACGGCGTGCAGGTTATCCTGCACAAGGGGCACGCCTTCATCGGTCATATGTTCAGCGACGGCTATTCGGTGGTGGACGTGCGCGATCCGCTGAACCCGAAGACCGTCACATTTATCGCCGCGCCGAAGAACACCCGGTCGCACCATCTGCAAATTCATGGCGACGTTCTGCTCGCCGTGAATGGCCCGAACATCTGGGCCATGCAGCAATACGCGACACAGCAGGATTACTACGCGAAGTCGCTGATCGATTCGGTGCAGACCGAGCAGCCCTTCGCGGCGGGCTTGCGTGTTTTCGATGTGTCCGATCCCACCGCGCCCCGCGAAATCGCGTTTCTGCATCTGCCCGGATTCGGCGCTCACCGCATATGGTGGATCGGTGGCCGTTACGCCTACGTCTCGGTCCATTTCGACGGCTTCATCGACCACGCTTTGGCGATCATCGATGTGTCGGATCCAACGCGGCCGAAGCTGGCCGGTCGCTGGTGGTTGCCCGGGATGAACCGCGCAGGCGGCGAGGTCCCTCCCGCTTCGTTCGGCAAGCGCACAGCGCTGCATCATCTCATAAGTGCTGGGAATCTCGGCTTTGCGGCATGGCGCGATGGCGGCTTTACCGTGCACGATCTCAGCGATCCGCCTAATCCGACGCTGCTCAGCCACCGCAACTACGCGCCACCGTTCGGCGGCGGCGCTCATACACCATTGCCACTGCCGAAGCGCAAACTTCTTGCTTTGGCCGATGAGGCAACGTCAGCGAATTGCGCCAACGGGCTGGCCTATACTTGGCTGATCGATGTAAGGGATCCGTCAAATCCCGTGTCGATCGCGACGCTGCCGACACCCGCCGAAGAAGATTTTTGCGCCAAAGGCGCGAAATTCGGGCCGCACAATTTGCATGAGAACCGGCCCGGCGCGCTGCAGTCGGAAGAACTCCTGTTTGCGACCTATCACAACGCCGGATTGCGGATTTACGACATCCGCGACGCGTTTGCGCCCAAACAGGTCGGCTACTACGTGCCACCGCCACCTGAAAGAATTGTCGACCAGCGGCCAAATCCGGCGAAGGCCATCCAATCCTGCGACGTTTTTGTCGACAGCAACGGCGTGATGTACCTCACCGACACCAACGCCGGTCTCTACATTCTTCAGTATGAAGGAAAGTAACGGAGCGCGCTGAAATGCCGAAAAAGTTTGGACGTCTCGCTTTGCACATGTGGACGATCGACACTACGCCGCTTGCGACCGCGCTCGATGCGGCAAAACAGGCAGGTTATGACGCCGTGGAGTTGCGGCGGACGGATTTCAAACGGTGCTTCGACGCAGGGATGACCAATGCGCAGGTGCTCGATCTCATAAAGAAAGGCGGCATTCCCTGCGGCGTGCTTGGCGTGGAATACGGGTGGCTTTTTGCAACTGGCGACGAAAGCAAGCGGCTGTTTCAGGTTTTCAGGGAATCCTGCGAGAACGCCGTCGCACTCGGATGCGATACGTTGATGAGCGCGCCCGGGCAGGTGAACGGACCGATCAAGGATGCGATCAAATATCTCAAGGATGCCGGCGATATTGCCGCCGAGTACAGGTTGAATCTCGCGATCGAATTCAACTCGCAGCATGACGTTCTCAACAGTCTCGGAGTGCTTACCGAACTGATCGAGGGGGCCGACAAGCCAAATTGCGGTTACCTGATCGACGCCTATCATTTCACGCGCAGCGGTGCGGGCGGCCGCGGCTTCGAAAACGTGCCCGCCGACAAAATCTTTTGCTTTCAGTTCAGCGACCTCTCTCCCAACCCGGTCACCGGCGTACGCCGGCCTACCGATCGCCTTCCGCCGGGCAAAGGCATGGTCAAATGGCGCGAGATGTTGGGGCTGTTGGCAGAGAAGGGCTATACGGGTTACCTGAGCTACGAAGCACCCAATCCCGAACAATGGGCTCGCTCGCCTTACGATGTCGCGCGCGAGGGCGTCGAGCTGACGCGCAAATTATTGAGGGACGCTGTCCCTGACTATGTCGCTTGAGGTTTATCATGGCAGCAGAACAAGAACTTCCGCTCTTTCTCGGTTTGAACGATAAGTCGGTTACCGACATTCCAAAAACCGTCGAAAAGCAGCGCTATATGACCAGTGTGGCGCCGAGGGCCGCCAATCCCGGCAAATGGGTCGAACAGCCGCGCATGCCGATCCCGACAGGCGAGCACGCCGTCATCGAATGCCAGGGCAAAATTCACTCCGTCGCCGGCTACGCAAAGCATCGCGTCGACCAGAATTTTCATCAGGTGTTTGATCCAAAAAGCGGCAGCTGGTCGTTGAAGGCACCCTTCCCGCTTCCTTGCAATCACGTTGCCGGTGTTTCGCTCGGCTCAAAGGTTTACACCTTTGGCGGATTTATCGAACAAAACCGCTGCCCGCATTCCAAATGCTTCGTCTATGACACTGCGACCGATCAATGGGCGCCGATCGCCGGCCTGAGCCGGCCGCGCGGCGCGATGTCCGCAATTGTTCTCGACGGCAAGATCCATCTGCTCGGGGGCCGTGATGTGCGATCCGTGGAGTGGCACGAGATCTACGATCCATCGACCGACAAATACACAATCCTTGGGGGAATGCGCGGGTCCACCGGTACACAACCTTTTGTCGGTCAGCGCGATCACATGGGCGTTGCGGTTGTCGATGGAAAAATCCACGCGATTGCCGGACGCATGGACTCGTACGATTTCAATACCGGGCTGAATGCCGTCTATGATCCGAAGACCGACGCATGGACCTTCCGCGCGCCCTTGCCTACACCACGCAGCGGTCCCTCATGCGTTTATATCAACGGCAAGATTGTCGTATTTGGCGGCGAGGCAACTGGCAAAGTTTTCGGTACCAACGAGGCCTATGATCCGAAGACCGACAGCTGGGAGCAACTCACGCCGATGGCAATTCCGAGACACGGTTTGCATGGAGCGACCTGCGCCGTCATCGGCAACATGGTGCACGTGCCGGGGGGCGGTCCGGTGCCCGGTGGACAGGTCCAAGGCGCCTACCACGACGCATTCACCTTCGGTTGATATGCATAAAAACGGCCGCCCCGTCATTCAGGGCGGCCGTACTTCTTATCGAGGAACTAGCGCGCCGGCCGCAAGATTAACTCGGCAACGCCGGCCGCAACGTTGAGGCCTGTCTGCCCCTGCACTGAAAGCGGCTGCAGGGCGATGGTGCGGTCAGAACCACCGACCAGCACATTGGCGCCGAGACCACCCCCGACCGTCGCTTCGGCGGTGGCACCGCCGTAGTTGCCCGCGAGTGCGCCAAACTGTCGCGTAGTCGGCGCATAGACGGCCCAGACCATCTCGCCGCCGGCAGTGGCGCCGATATCGAGGCCAAATTTGTTGATCGCACCAACATACACCTCACGCGGTCCCGGTTGGGACGGCGTGAACATGCAGCTCACCTCTTTGTGCGACGTAATAATCAAGCCAATGCCGCCGGAAATGTCGCAAGTCAGTGTTCCGGACTTAACGCGTTCGGCTTGCGCCATGGTCGCTACAGGTAATGCCACCGTCGTGGCAATTGCCAAGGCTGCAATAACGCTCAATGGCTTTTGCATATCAAACTCCTTCGCAATTTCTGACGGCGTATCAACGCCGTTGGAACTCACAAGTTCCGAAAAAGTCAGGACAGGCAACGACCTACGAAATTCGCGCGCGCACCGATTGAAAGTGAGCTGAATGCGGGTTCACACCCGATCGGCATCGTGGGTGTAGCCTGGGGCGATATTGGTTGATTTGCCAATGGCACCCGCAATCGATCGCCTTTGCCCATGCGGTCGACAGTCTGACCGCTCAAATCGCTCGAGTGTTTGGCAGTTACGGCAAGACTAAACCCGGCCGGAAGCACGACGGCATCCAGCACAAGAGCAACAGTAGCAGCCGCGAGAATAGACGATATGAAATTGCGCATCGGCAGTGTTCCAGACTCGTCTCAGGCTTCGGCTTTGCCGTAGCGTGAGCACGACAGAAAACGGCCGGCGGGCGATTATGTTCCGAAGGCGATTACCTTAGGGCGAGAATTTGATTTGCCGGAATCACAATGTGACAATGCAATCCATCCGGATCGAATTCGAGTTCAACTTCTGCATCGAGAGCCCGCGCGAGATTACGCTCAATAACCATGCTGCCGAACCCCCTTCTGCGTCTGGCCTTGACTTTCGGTCCGAGCTTTTCGCGCCAATCGAGTTCAACCGCATTGCCGTCAACATTTTCCAACCGGCTCCACGTAATCGCTACACGTCCGCTCGGCACGGACAAAGCGCCAAATTTTGCAGCATTGACCGCAAGCTCGTGAAGCGCGAGCCCTAAATTCTGCGCAGCCTCGGGCTTGATCGCAATGGCCGGTCCTTCGATCGAAATCTGGGCCGGCATTCCATCGAGATAGATACCGAGCTGTGAGCGCACGAGCTCGCCGAGTGAAGCGCCGTACCAACTCTCGCGAATAAGGAGGTCGTGCGAGGCGGCAAGTGCCTGCAGCCGCGCGCCGAACTGCGTCAGAAAAGTTTCGACCGATCCGGTATGGCGCCCTGTCTGTCGGGCCATAGCCTGAATGACTGCCAGCAGGTTCTTCGAACGATGGGTCAACTCCCGCAGCAACAATCGCAGATGGGCCTCGCCCTCTTTGCGTTCAGTCACGTCAACCGATGCGCACGTTAAGCCCACGACATCACCGGTTTCGTTACGCAACGGCTCAATGTGCAAATCGTGCCAACGAATTCCGGGCGTATCTTCTAGCGGAAGCTCCGCCCGTTTCGCCTCACCACTCGCAAGCACGGCACGCTTCACCGCAATCATGGCAGCACCCGCTTCTGGCGATAGAATTTCCGCGTCGGTGCGGCCAAGAATGTCTTCGATGGTTCGGCCCAGCATCGGATTGCTGATCGAGGTGTAGCGAAGATCGCGGTCTTGGGTGTAGACCGTCACTTGCGAACCGCGGAGCGCAGTTTCATATCGCGCAAAGCGCGCTCTGAGCAGATTCAATTCCCACGCTTGTGCGTTAGCTTGTTCCTGAAGCTGGCGGTATTCGTTCTCGAGTTTGGCCAGTTCGGTCTCTTGCGCCCCGGACATGTTGCGCACCATTCGTTTCGTTACCTGCCAGCGCCCGGCGCGACCGAGCACGCACACTGGCTTCGGCTACGGGCTAACCTATGAACACTCGCATCGGATAGCCCGTCAACGAACGAGGCCACTCGGGATGCCTCTTGTTGCGGAAGGGCGCACAATTTCTGATCCAACAAGTTGCAACTGAAATCAACGCCGTAAAGCGCAAACTGTTGCATTGCCTCGACGAATTTGAGGATTTAGACCACCCCATCCCATCTCGCCCACTGGAGCTACCTGTGGCAATGCAGCGATGTTTGGCCTGCCTGAAGGAGACCCGCCGAGCATCTAGCTTGCGCGCCGCTCCCGTCGTCGCGCGTTGCGCTCAAAAAACAACGCTTGGCTGAGAACCGCTGACACGGTCGAGGGTTGGAATGGTTTGGCGATCAGGAATGCCGGCTCCGGACGCTCACCAGTCAGAAAGCGTTCCGGATAAGCGGTGATGAAAATGACAGGCACTTCAAATGACCGCAACATTTCGTTGACCGCATCGAGCCCGGAACTGCCGTCAGCGAGCTGAATATCGGCGAGAATGATTCCGGGCCGCTTTGCTTTTACGAGGGCCACGGCTTCGGCGTGTGTACGCGCAACACCCAGCACACGGTGGCCGAGACTCTCTACAAGTCCTTCGAGATCGAGCGCAATGAACGTTTCATCCTCGATGATTAGAACATCGGTTGCGATCTCGGCCGCCAGTTCGCGACCGGATTCCTCGACAAGTTCGCGCAATTCCGGTGCATCGATATCCAGGACCTTGGCAGCGTCATCCTCGGACAACCCTTCAAGAGCAACCAAGAGAAAGGCCTGACGTGGCTTCGGAGGAATCTGGGACAAATGGCGCTCGACGGGCTGGCTCGAGCTATCGCCCGACGACTTGCCGTTCAGGGCGACGGAATTCCAGATCTTCGTGAAGAGCCGATAGAGAGCGATCCGCGTGGAAAGTGCCGTGTCCAAGACCTTCGGGTCCTGCACTAGCGCCTCCAGGGTCGCCGCGACGTAAGCATCGCCTGACGCCTGGCTACCAGAAAGAGCCCGGGCGTACCGGCGAAGATATGGCAAATGCTGTGCAACTGCTTGAGATGTCGACAAGAATCCCTCCCGAATCAATCGCCAACGCGGTCGTTGTGGGGCACGCCCCTACCTTCCAATCAACCTGTAGCGCCTCAACGCGTCCGCCGCAAAAAAGTTCCGTTCCGGGGGAACCATCTGCCAACTCAGAGGTTTGCTCAGAACCAAGGGAACAGCCGGCGCCCGCCCGGGCCTCGGAAGTTGGGGTTGAACGATGAACGAACGCAAGCCCGTGGGACAGCAAAATCCGATGGAAGCAACTGCGGCCCGGAACAAAAAGATTAACGCGAAGCCGGCCAAGCTTGGGCGCGATGTACAAGCGCGCCTCGGCCAGCAATTGCGCGCCATGTACGACGACGTCGTGAACCAAGGTGTGCCTGATCGGTTCAACGACTTGATTAGTCGCCTCGATGGCAGCGGAAAAAAGGACCCGCAATAATGCCCATGGACGAGTCGGTACGCAAAGCCGTTCTCGCTGCGGTGCCAAGTCTCCGCGCATTCGCCATTTCCCTTTGCGGAAATGTCGACCGTGCGGACGATCTGGTGCAGGAGACCTTGTTGCGTGCGCTCGCCAATATCGATTCGTTCCAGCCCGGCACCAACATGTCTGCCTGGCTGTTCACGATCCTGCGCAATCACTTCCGCTCGGAATATCGTAAACGGCGTCGCGAGGTCGAGGACAGCGACGGGCATCACGCCGAGTCGCTCAAGTCGCAGCCCGACCAATATGGTCACGTCGAATTTCGGGAATTCCGCGAAGCGCTCGCCCAACTGCCTTCGGATCAGCGCGAGGCGTTGATTCTGGTTGGCGCCTCCGGATTCTCATACGAGGAAGCGGCCGGAATTTGCGGATGCGCCGTGGGTACGATCAAGTCACGCGTCAATCGGGCGCGCACACGGCTGGCCGAACTGCTCCACGTAAACAGTGCTGAAGATTTCGGCCCCGACGAAACGACGCGAGCGGTGCTTGCAAGTGGCGGTGAATAAACCTCACATTTTCCCATTCCTTTAGACAACAAAAAAAGCCCCGTGCGAGGATCCTCGCACGGGGCTTTTGACGTTTACGCTGACACTACACTACGAGACAGTACGCCCGCGGACCAAACCGGCAACCACAGAAATGGCGAACAGCACGATCGCAACAAAGAATACGATCTTGGCGGCCTCAACCGCGACACCGGCGATCCCGCCAAAGCCAAGCAACGCTGCAACGAGCGCGACAATCAGAAAGGTAACGGCCCAACCCAGCATGGCGGTCCTCCGCGTTTCTAACTACGGCCCATCAGCCGCATGCCGGAGCAACGTCAGGCTGACCCAAATTGTTCCGGATCGTTTTGGGCTGTTGCCTTGTCAAGTTGCCAGCGACGGGAACCGGCCCAATAATGGGATGTTTCACCAAGTCATACGGGCAGATTCATAAGAACGGATACCAGCCTATGCGTCGCGGAAAAAGAACGGGGCTAAAGACGTATCGGGCCAAACGCAGATTTGGTGTCACCGCCGAGCCGAAAGGCAAGATGGCCCGAAAACGCGGCAACGCTTTCGTCATACAAAAGCATGCCGCCCGGCGACTCCACTACGATCTGCGGCTCGAACTTGATGGAGTGATGAAAAGCTGGGCTGTGACGCGAGGACCAAGCCTCGTGCCAGGCGAAAAGCGGCTGGCCGTTGAGGTCGAGGATCACCCGATCGCGTATAACAAATTCGAAGGCACGATACCGCAAGGGGAATATGGCGGCGGGACGGTGATGATCTGGGATCGCGGCCATTGGGAGCCCGAAGATGATCCGCATAGAGGCCTGACCAAGGGTCACCTCGCATTCAAGCTTTACGGCGAGAAATTGCAGGGGGGGTGGCACCTCGTGCGCATGCACCGCCGGCATGGAGAAAAACGTGACAACTGGTTGCTGATCAAGCAACACGACGGCGCGGAGCGTTCCGCGCGTGATGAAGATATCCTGGAGGATAAGCCTCTTTCCGTCGTCACCGGTCGGACTATGGAGGAAATCACGAGTGGCCCGAAGAAGGAATGGCGAAGTAACCGAAACAGCAAGCAGCATTCCGGCAAAGCAAAAGGCATCCGGCGCGGAAGCGCACGTGAGGTCACGGTTCGTTCCGCCAACAAGGCAAAAGCCGCGATCGTCGAATCTCTTGATGCTGCACACAAAGCAAGTCTGCCGAGATTCGTTTCCCCTTCCCTTGCCACGCTCGGCGACAAGGCGCCCGACGGCGGCAATTGGGTGCATGAGATCAAATTCGACGGCTATCGGATCCAGGCCCGAACCGATCGAGGAAAAGTAAAGTTATTTACTCGCAAAGGTCTCGACTGGACTGAGAAGTTTCCCACCATCGCGTCCGCAATTTCGAAACTGAAAGCTAGGAGCGCTTTGTTCGACGGCGAACTAGTGGCGGAAGACGCCAATGGCATTTCGAGCTTTTCTTTGCTGCAGCAGGATCTCAAGGCTGATCGTCACGATCGCATGGTCTTCTATATGTTTGATTTGCTGCACCTCGACGGAGTTGATCCAACGTCACTGCCGCTGTCGACCCGCAAGAAGGCTTTGGCTAATTTGCTCAACGGCCTCCCGGAACGAGGCCCTTTGCGTCTGAGCGAGTCCCTGACCGGTTCGGGCACCACTTTGCTCCGGCACGCGTGCGAGATGGGTCTCGAAGGAATCGTCTCAAAACTGGCCAACGGTCCATACAATTCCGGGCGTTCTCATGAATGGATCAAGACCAAATGCTCGGATCGACAGGAATTCGTCGTTGCAGGTCTCGTACCTTCGACCGCCGACGCGCGCGCTGTCGGCGCGCTGGTACTGGGTGTTTATGACGGCGACACACTCAAGTATGCGGGCCGTACGGGCACAGGTTTTACCCACGAAATGGCCCGCTCGCTTTATCGCAAACTAAAGCCTATCGAAACGACCAAGACTCCCTTCGAGGCGATCCCGGTGGAAGAGCAAGGCGCCCGAAAACCGGTATGGGTGCAGCCAAAAATGGTGGTCGAGGTCGATTTCCGGGGCTGGACGCACGGCGACCGCGTTCGACAGGCCTCGTTTCAGGGTATTCGAGAGGACAAGGCGGCTAAGGACGTTATACGTGAAAAGGCCATAGCTGCCGCAAGCCGCACGACGGGCGTGCGGCGAAGCGCTCCCGTCAGAAATAACGATGTCACCATCGCGGGCGTGCATCTCACGCATCCCGACCGGGTTTATTGGGAAGATGCCGGCATTACCAAGCGCGATCTTGCCGACTTTTATGTGCAGATATGGAAATGGATGCGACCACACCTGGTCGGTCGGCCGATAGCACTTTTGCGTTGTCCGGAGGGCGCATCAGGACAATGCTTTTTTCAAAAGCATGCGCGTGCCGGCATCCCAGTTGAGCATCTTCATCTAGTACCGGAAAAAAGCGACAAGATTATTTCTGTCGATGATATTGATGGCGTGATCGCGTTGGCGCAGGGAGGTGTACTTGAGATTCACGCGCGCGGCAGCACTATCGATCACCTCGAGAGTGCTGACCGGCTCGTATTTGATCTCGATCCGGGGCCAGGAACCGAATGGAAAGACATCGTTGCTGCCGCACGCGACGTCCGTGAGAGGCTCGAAAGCATCAAGCTAAAGAGCTTTCTGAAAACGTCTGGTGGGAAAGGCCTGCACGTTGTGCTCCCAATTGCACCCTTTCCCTGGGAACGAGCCAAAGCATTCGCCAAAACCGTCGCCGAAGCTATGGAAGCGGATGAACCCGACCGATACGTTGCGACGGCCACAAAAGCCAAACGCAACAAACGCATCTTCATTGATTACCTGCGCAATAGTCGCGAGGCTACGGCTGTCGCGCCCTACTCTACGCGCGCGCGGCCCGGCGCGCCGGTATCGGTCCCGATCGATTGGTCCGAGTTGAATAGTCTCAAGAGCGCAAACCAATACACCGTTCAGAATCTTGTGCAACGGATGTCCCGCCTGCGAAAGGACCCATGGGCCGGTATCGGGCGCACGAACCAGCGCCTGCCGAAATTCAAATAATCGCCCGATCCCATTGCGAATGGAACACGGGGCGCGGAAGGCTTCATAATTTTTGAATCATTTGCTGGAACTATAACTCGGTGACATTCGTTCGCCGATGTGTACTGACATTTTTTCATCGTCTTTCCGAAGAATTACTTGGGTAGGACGAAGGGCGTATCATGTTATTCCGCAAATTGATGATAGCCGGACTGATTCTTGTACCAAATGCTGTGTTTTGCGATGCATTTGGCGAGAGTCCGCGCCAATTTTCCGGAGTGGCGGCTTATTACAGCACCAACTACTCGGGGCGGACGGCCTGTGGGGATCGGTACGACCCGACGAAACTCACTGCCGCTCATCGCAGCCTGCCATTTGGCACGCGACTGCGCGTAACCGATCCAAGATCACAGCGCAGCGTCATTGTCGTAGTCAATGATCGCGGCCCATTCACCAAAGGACGAGTGCTTGATCTTTCCCTTGCGGCGGCCAAGGCCCTGCGGATGATGGATCGAGGCCTGGTGAAGGTGACTGCGGTCGTCGAATAATCGGCGGGATTCTTCCTTCAGCTAACCGGTCGAGCCTGATTTCAGATACATTTGCCTTTTGGTCCACTCGGGTCTCCCGGAATTCTCAGGACATACACATGCCCGTAAAGCGCCCCGCGCCACGCCTCGCACTGATTGACGAATCTCGCATGACGGAAGCGCAACGCGCGTTGCTGGAAGCGATCCGATCAGGTCCGCGTGGGGCGTCCATTACTCCACGCGGTCCCTTCGCGGTCTGGATGCATGCGCCGGAGCTGGGACAATTTGCGCAGGCGCTCGGCGGCTACTGCCGATACAAGACGTCTTTGGCGCCTCGCTTGTCCGAATTCGCCATACTGTGCACCGCTCGGCTATGGCGAGCGCAATATGAGTGGTTCGCGCACGCTCCTATTGCTGAGAAAGCTGGCGTCAGTCCAAAGACAATTGAAAATCTCCGACTCGGCCGTCCGCCGAATTCAGCACAGAAAGACGAGCGAGCAATTTACGAATTCATCCAGGAGCTCTACAAAACCAGACGCGTCAGCGATCGCACCTACAAGAAGACGCACTCTTTGCTTGGGGAAAAGGCGACTGTCGAACTGGTCGGGATACTCGGTTATTACGCACTCATTTCGATGACATTAAACGTGTTTCGGATGTCGCCTCCGGAAAACGAAAAACTGGCATTCGCGGAGCCGAAGTAGTTCGGGAAAATCGAGTCCCGGCACGAATTCCATCGCGCCGGGACTTGCCTCAAAATGTGGTCGCCAGCGGACAACTAATTAGCAGCTTTGCCGCGTCTTGATGATCACGTTGCCGTTCGGCAACTTCGTACGGACGCGCACCGTGCGACACTCAGCACGATGTTTATACCAACCATAGTGATGTCCGCGGTCATAGTGTCTATGAACCACAACATCGTCTCGATCATGAACCACAACTTGCGCGGACGCAGGGATAGCGCCTAAGAGCAATGTCCCGACGACCGCACCCAGTACGACCATTCTCATCTCAGCCTCCTTCGTCTCCCCCGCGTCAGGAAACGCAGAAACCACGAAATTGTTTCCTCCTGAGAATCGATTGAGTGTGCGTGTTCAAGTGATGCAGGCTCTTCTGCTCGCTGCCCCGCGATATCAGTCGAATGATCCGCGACGACATGGTAAACTTTGATTATGCCTGACAAGGAACTCTCGTCCTCGGAAAATGAAGGACGCGTCATCGACTTCAGACGCGGCAAAGTCCGTGCGCGACCACCGAATCCGTCGCCGGTTGAGGGCCTGGCGAAATACGAGCATGGTCAGGACCAAGACGACTATCGCCACCGCATGACCGTGAATGTGGTGGTATTTGTATTTGTGGTCGGATTGATAGGCGCGGCGGTCTGGCTCGCCGATACCATGGCGACGATGCGCAAAAACCAGGACTGTGTGCTGTCCGGACGCCGGGGTTGCACGCCTGTCGAAGTTACAAAGGACCGCTGGTAGGCTCGGGTACCGAAATTTTGGCTCCCAAGCCTTTAAAAAACTGGCGAAGGCCGGACTTTTCGCTAAGTGGCCGCCGCCATTGAACTTGTCCCTATGCTTCGGTATACGGGCATCCAATCGCTAGCCGGTGGGAGTGCGGATTGGGGGTTGTTGCGCGCGTTCAGGCGCCGTGGCCGCCTGCTTGCCAGAACTCCAAATCAACCAGAGAGTTACATATGTCTTCAACGTTCGAAACCATCGCCAATATTATCGCTGAAACTTGCGATATCCCGCGCGACTCCATCAAACCGGAAAGCCACGCCATCAACGATCTTGGTATCGACAGCCTGGACTTCCTTGACATCGCTTTCGCAATCGACAAGGCCTTCGGGATCAAGCTCCCACTCGAGCAGTGGACCCAGGAAGTCAACGACGGCAAGGCAACCACCGACCAATATTTCGTGCTCAAAAACCTGAGCGCGCGCATCGACGAACTCGTCGCTGCCAAGGGGGCATAAAGCGCGGGTCACATGCGTCTTGAGTACTTTCAACTGATCGATCGCATCGTCGACCTCAAAATCGCCGACCGCAAAATTAGCACCGAGGCGACGGTTCCCGCCACCAGCACAATTTTCGAAGGCCATTTCCCCGGCTTTCCGCTCATGCCCGGAGTGCTGCTGATCGAAGCCATGGCGCAGACCTCGGGCTGGCTTATTGTCGCCAGCAATGGTTTCGCGCGCATGGCTTTCCTTGCCGCCGTCAAGGACGCCAAGTTCCGTATGTTTGTGACCCCGGGCCAGAAATTGTTCGTCAAGGCAGCTCTCCTGCACGAGGGATCCGGCTATGCCATCACAGATGCAAGCATCACGCTCGACGGCAAGTCGATCTGCGATGCAACCCTGACTCTTCGCATCCTCGATTTTCCAAACGATGAAATGAAACTGCGTATGCGCGAGGCCGCCGCGCGGGTCGGCTTCCCGACCGAGGTGCCTGCCAATGGCTGAGAGTACCCGGGAGGTCTGGATCACCGGGATTGGTGTTGTTTCTTGTCTCGGTGAAGGCCCCGATGCCCATTGGCAAAGATTGATGGAGGCGCATCCGACGGCCGACACGACGACGTTTGCTCCCTTCGTTGTGCATCCCCTGGCGGCGATCAATTTCGATGGGCAAATCCCGAAGAAAGGCGATCAGCGCCAAATGGAAAATTGGCAGCGGATCGGTACGTATGCGGCTGGGCTTGCACTCGATTCGGCTGGCGCAAAAGGCAAAACAGACATTCTGTCGCGCATGGACATGATTGTCGCCGCGGGAGGTGGCGAGCGCGACCTCACCGTAGATTCGAATATCCTCAGCGGTATCGGACGCGCTGCGAACCCCGCTGCTTTCCTGAACGAAAGACTGATGAGCGATCTGCGCCCGACCCTATTTCTGGCGCAGCTTTCGAACCTGCTCGCTGGCAATATCTCGATTGTTCATGGCGTGACAGGATCTTCGCGTACATTCATGGGGGAAGAATTTGCCGGGATCGATGCCGTACGCATTGCCCACTCACGTATCGGCGCTGGACAAAGCGACATTGCGTTGGTCGGCGGTTCGTACAATGGCGAGCGACCCGACCTGCTTATGCTCTATGAGTTTGCTGAACTCGCGCTCAAAAATGGATACGCGCCGATATGGGAGCGCGGCAATTCGAGACCCGGCTTTGCGCTGGGCTCGCTTGGCGCATTCCTCGTCATGGAGGCGCGAGATCATGCCGAAAAGCGTGGCGCTAAACCTTTGGGTCGTCTTAGCGCCGTTGTCTCCGATCGAGCCGACCGAAAGCCTGGCACGATTACACAGACCCTTTCGAGTCTGTGGGACCGGCTAACAACGAAAACAAAAATCGGCCATGGGGCCGTCCTGTCCGGCGCGACCGGCGTCCATCCCGCAACCACAGAGGAAAGACAATTTCTCGAAATGCATGGCGATCTTGCCGTGCGCGCCACCGGCTCATATCTGGGACATGGGCTGGAGCCGCAATTTCCCATGAATATCGCGCTGGCCACGGTGGCGCTCCAACATGGTAGTCTCTTTCCGGCGCGCGATACGTCGGGTCTGGAGAAGCCGTTCACTGGCGATTTGGCTCAGGTTTTGGTGACCGGCGTGGGGCACTGGCGAGGCGAAGGCCTCGCGTTGGTTGAACGAGTTGGCTAGGGAGGCCGAGAAATGGCATCGGGGAGAGACAAGCTGGGCCGGCCACTCGTTGTCGTAACGGGTCTTGGCGTTGTGACCTCGCTCGGAGCTGGTAAGGACGAGAATTGGTCCAAGCTGACGGGCGGCGAATCGGGCATCAAGACGATCATCCGTTTTCCAACCGATGGACTGAAAACTCGCATCGCCGGCACGATCGACTATCTGCCTCCGCAATCCAGCAACGCCGCGCTGACGGAATCGTTCGCTGAACTCGCTGCGGAAGAAGCCGTTACCCAATCCGGTATCGGGGGGTCAGATCAATTTCCGGGGCCTCTCTTCCTGGCGGTTCCACCAATCGAAATGGAATGGCCGCAGCGGCTAGAGTTCGGCGCCAAGTCAGGTGCCAATGACAAAGTCAGCTATACGGATATGTTGCGCGTGAGCGCAGGGTTTCCCGCTTATCATCACCGTTTTTTGCTGGGCTCGGTCGCCGACAATCTGGCTGAAAGGTTCGGCACGCAGGGGTCCCCTATTTCGCTCTCCACGGCCTGCGCCTCGGGCGCAACGGCGGTTCAGCTCGGCGTCGAAGCGATTCGCCGTGGCGAAACCGAAGCCGCACTTTGCATCGGCACCGACGGATCTATTAACCCAGAGTCCGTCATCCGCTTTTCTTTGCTCTCAGCGCTGTCGACCAGCAATGACCCGCCACATACAGCCGCCAAACCGTTTTCAAAGAATCGCGACGGTTTCGTCATGGCGGAGGGTGCCGGCGCTCTGGTGCTGGAAAGCTACGACGCAGCCAAAGCGCGCGGCGCAAAGATTCTCGGACTGGTCGAAGGCTGCGGGGAAATGACCGATGCATTCCATCGCACACGTTCAAGTCCCGATGGAAAGCCGATCATCGGTTGCATCGCGAATGCCATCAGTGATGCCGGCCTTACGCCGAATGACATCGATTATGTCAACGCACACGGAACCAGCACTCCCGAAAATGACAAAATGGAGTATCTGGGCTGCGCGACCGTTTTCGGTGAACGCATAAAGACACTGCCCATTTCGTCCAACAAATCCATGATCGGACACACGCTTTCCGCAGCAGGGGCGGTGGAGGCCGTGTTTACATTGCTTACACTGCGGAATCAGCGCATTCCGCCTACGATCAACTACGCAGTTCCTGATCCGGCGATCCCACTCGATGTCGTGCCCAACAAGGCGCGCGACGCCAGCCTGCGCCATGCCATTTCGAATTCGTTTGGCTTCGGCGGACAGAATGTTTCACTGGTCATGGGGCTCGAGCCGGCTTGACCGCCGTGCAGGCCAATTTGTCATGCGTGCGCTGAGATTAATCGCCGATCGCAAGCTTGAGCTTGCCGACGTGCCGCCGCCCCCGCCTCCTGGCGAAGGCGAAGTACAAATCCAGGTCAAAGCCGTTGCGCTCAATCACCTCGACCTTTGGGGGTTTCGCGGCATGGCTTTTGCGAAACGGCAGCTGCCATTAGTTGTCGGCGCCGAGGCCTCGGGCGAAATTGCCGCGCTCGGCGCCGGCGTCGCGGGTTTCAAGCCGGGCGATAAAGTCGTGATGTATGGCGCGATGACCTGTGGGCGATGTACCGCATGCCGCGAGGGTCGTGACAATCTATGCGAGAACGTCAGCGGCATTATGGGATTCCATATTGACGGTTTTGCGCGAGACCTCATCAACCTGCCGGCAAGACTTGTGATCCCGGTGCCGTCCGGTGTTTCGCTGCGTGACGCAGCTTGCGCGCCTATCGCTTTCGGTACTGTCGAACACATGCTGTTCGATAACGCCAAGTTAAAGCCCGGAGAGACCATCCTGGTGCATGCGGGCGGTTCCGGTATTGGCTCGGTTGCCATCAAGATGGCGAAGGCACTTGGCTGTACCGTCATCACCACGATCGGAGATGACACTAAGGCTGAGAAGGCCAAAGCGCTCGGTGCGGATCACGTCATCAACTACAAAACAGAGCGCTTCGAGGGCGTCACACGCAAACTCACCGCAAAAAAGGGCGTGGACGTCGTGTTTGAACACGTCGGCGGTGAGGGCTTTAACGGCTCCCTCCTCTGCCTCAAGCGTGGCGGACGCCTCGTAACCTGCGGTTCGACCGCCGGCCCCACGACGACGATCAATCTGATGCAGTTGTTCCAGCAGCAATACAAGATCCTTGGTTCCTTCGGGGCATCGATGCGCAATATTCGCGACAGCCTGTCAAAGATGGCTGCGGGCATGCATCCGATCATCGACACCGAGGTTTCGCTCGACGACTTCGAACGCGGCCTCGCCCGACTGGAAAGCCGACAGGTGTTCGGCAAGGTCATCGTGAATTTCTAGCGCGTGATCCCGAAAAGTGGGCTCGGCATTCGGAGAAAATCATGCGCGGTCTAGATAAGAGCGTATTGCGATGAGGCGCTTTTTCCGCCGCATGCAGCGCCGCATCAAACGCGCGAGCGACGCACTCGTTGGCGCCCTTGCGATCGGTGTCCTAAAGACTGTCCGGACGGTCGATCCCGACAAGATGGCGGATTTCGGCGGATGGATGATGCGCCGGATAGGGCCACTCCTCCCGGAAAGCCGGATTGGCCGCGCCAACCTGGCGGCAGCATTTCCGGAAAAATCTGAAGCGGATATCGACGTTATCCTGCGCGGAAGCTGGGACAATCTCGGGCGCATGGGCGCCGAGTTTGCGCACCTCGACCGGCTATGGAGCTATGACCGGGAGCAGCCAATGCGAGGTCGCATCGACCTTGCGCAACCAGATATCGAGCGGTTTCACAAGTTGTTGGACGATGGCAGGCCGGCACTGATTTTCGCCGCGCATTTGGCGAACTGGGAACTGCCCGCAATTTGCGCGACCACCTACAATCTCGACAGCGCAGTGCTCTACCGTCGACCAAACATTGCGCGCATCGATCAATGGCTAACGGAAACCCGTACCGCGCACATGGGTGAGCTGATTTCGACCGATCTTGATGCGCCCTTGAAGATTGCGCAGGCGCTCGAGCGCGGCGCTCACGTCGGTATTCTGGTTGATCAGTATTACAGCCGCGGCGTCCCGGTGACCTTTTTCGGTCGGCAAACGCTGGCGAATCCGCTACTCGCTCGCCTCGCGCGGCATTTCGACTGCCCTATCCACGGTACCCGCATTGTGCGACTGGAAAACCACCGATTCCGCGCCGAATTGACAGAGGAAATCAGACCGGCCCGCGATGCCAGCGGCAAGATAGACATTGCCGGTACGATGCAGATCATCACCTTCGTGGTCGAACAATGGATCCGGCAGTGTCCGGAGCAGTGGCTGTGGATGCATCGGCGCTGGCGAACGTAGTGTCGACCGCGTTCAGTGGCCTGTCTTGATCTTTGTCCACAGCCTGTTCACGAAGCGCTGCGACTTCTGATCGCGCGCGCCTACGGTATAGAGCCGATCCATCGTGGCTGCGTCAGGATAAACGCTCTTGTCGTCGAGCACCGCCTTCTCGATGAATTTCTGACTGGCTAGGTTTCCGTTTGCATAGGCGACCAGATTGCTGTTCTTCGCCGCAACTTCTGGCCGCAACAGGTAATCGATGAACGCGTGCGCCTCGTCAGCATGGCTGGCATCCTTCGGTATAGAAAGGTTGTCAAAAAACATCTGCGCGCCTTCTTTTGGAATTGCGTAGCTGATTTCGACTCCGTTCTTAGCCTCCAAAGCGCGTTTTTGCGATTGCTTGATATCGCCCGACCAGCCGACCACTAGACAGATTTCTCCTGCCGCCAGTGCGTTCAGATACTCGGAAGAATGAAATTTGCGGATCGAGGGCCGGATCTTCATCAGAAGTTCGGCCGCTTTTTCGAGGTCTTTTGGATCGTTTGAGTTCGGATTTAGTCCGAGAAAATGCAGCGCGGCGGGAATGATGTCGTCTGCGGAATTGAGCATGTGAATCCCACAGTCCCGAAACTTCGCGAGATTTTCAGGCTTGAAGACAATGTCCCAACTATCGATCGTCTCACTTGCACCGAGTCGTTCCCGCATTGCTTTCACGTTGTATCCGATGCCGGTGGTACCCCACATATAGTTGACGGCATATTGATTGCCGGGGTCATAGGCGGCTAGCCGCTTGGCAATATCAGGCCAGACGTTCTCCAGGTTTTTGAGTTTGCTCTTGTCCAATTTTTGAAAAACGCCGGCCTTCACCTGCCGCTCAAGGAAATAGGCGGTGGGCACGACGACATCGTAGCCGGACTTTCCCGCGAGCAGCTTTGTTTCAAGGGTCTCATTGGCATCGAAAGTGTCGTACTGTACCTTGATCCCGGTTTCCTTAGTGAAATCCTCAATTACCTTGGGATCGATGTAGTCGGACCAATTGTAGACGTTTACGACACGCGCGTTCTGCGCAACGGCCTGTGTTGCCAGAAAGCTCGCAGCGAACACGATCGCGCGCCATCCGGCGAACCGGGCTCCGAGATAGTGAAGCATGATTCCCCCAAACCTAACCGGCGCGCGTCGGAAGTCCTGCCGCCTTCCAAGCTATGATGCCCCCTGCGAGGTGCGCCTTATAGGGAAAGCCATTGTCCTGGGCTGCAAGCGAAGCAGTTACTGATCGTCGCCCCGATCGACAGGCGAATACAACATCCTTCCCTTCAGGATTCGGAATAGCCGTGGGATCGAAGCACGACAGGGGCACGATGACCGCCTCGGGATAGCTTTCCACCGCAGTCTCATTCGGCTCTCGTACATCGACGAGGAGGATGCGCCCTTCCCGCAGCCCGGCGGCGACCTGTTCGGGCGTAAGGTTGGTCACCTCATCCGCGCGCGGATTTTCATCGGACATTTCATAGTACTCCATTACGCAACAGGATCTGGTTTTAGCCAGAAATTCGGCGAGACGCACCTGCCGTTTGGCTCAGATGGTCACCTGGGTGCCGACCTCGACCACGCGCCCGGTTGGAATCTGATAGTAGTCGGTAGCATCGTTGGCCACGCGGGTAAGGCCTATAAAAAGACGATCCTGCCAACGAGGCATACCCGAATCGGCAGCGGGCTTGAGCGAACGACGCGAGAGGAAGAACGACGTCGACATGATGTCGAACTGCCAACCGAGCTTGCGCGCTATTCCCAGCGCCTTTGGCACATTCGGCGTCTCCATGAACCCGAAGCGCAAAACAACTCGAGAGAATGTCTTGCCTACCGGCTCGATGCGCACTCGTTCCGCGGGGTCTATACGGGGTGTATCGGCGGTTTCGATGGTAAGGATGACGTTTTTTTCGTGAAGAACCTTGTAATGCTTCAGGCTATGCAACAACGCAGTCGGAGCGCTGACCGGATCGCTTGTAAGAAACACCGCCGTACCCGACACGCGTGCGGGCGGCTTCTTTTCAAGGCTTTTCACCAGTGATTTAAGTGGGGTCTCAGAACGGCGAGTTTTCTCGAACAGCAGCCGGCTGCCGCGCCGCCACGTGTACATCACCGTCATCACAATAGTGCCGAGCGCCAGCGGCACCCATCCACCCTCAAAGATCTTGAGCAGGTTGGCCGTGAGAAACGTAAAGTCGATAAAGACAAACGGCAGCATCAACGCGAGAGCCCCGATCAGTGGCCACTGCCAGACGCGCCAAACCACTATGATTGCCATTATCGCCGTGACAACCATGGTGCCCGTCACGGCAATTCCGTAGGCCGACGCAAGCGCGCTCGATGAACGGAACAATGCAACCAGTAACAGAACGCCGACCAGAAGCAGCGTGTTGACGCGCGGCATGTAGATCTGCCCGAACAGCGCTTCGGAGGTGTGGCGAATCTCGAACCGCGGAAGAAGTCCGAGTTGAATAGCTTGTTGTGTCAGAGAATAGGCACCCGTTATTACAGCCTGACTGGCGATCACCGTGGCAACGGTCGCCAAAAGCACCATTGGCAACAATCCCCAATCGGGGAAAAGCAGGAAGAAGGGATTTTCAACTGACTTTGGGTCAGCCAATACAAGCGCCCCCTGCCCCAAATAATTAAAAAGGAGAGCCGGTAGCACGACGACTAGCCAGGCTGCGCGGATCGGGCCGCGACCAAAATGTCCTAGGTCGGCGTAGAGTGCTTCAGCCCCGGTCACGACCAGAAAGACAGCACCGAGCGTATAAAATCCGACGACGCCGTGATGGAGAAGGAAGTTCACGCCGTACCAGGGATTGAATGCCAGTAAAACTCTCAGATTTTGTCCGACGTGCCAGATCCCTCCTCCCGCGATAGCGACGAACCACAACAGCATGATTGGCCCGAAGAACGCGGCGACACTGGCTGTACCGCGTGACTGCACGGCGAAGAGGCTGACAAGGACAAGGACTGTAAGAGGCACGACGTAGGCATCGAACGTGGGCGTGACAATTTTCATGCCTTCGATCGCCGAGAGCACCGACAGTGCCGGTGTAATGATGGCATCTCCGTAAAACAGCGCACCGCTGATGATACCGAGAAAGAATACGAGGCCGCCGCGACGCATCAACGCGCGCGATGCAAGCGCCATCAGTGCGAGCGTACCGCCCTCACCATTGTTATCTGCGCGAAGCAGAATCAGTACGTATTTGGCCGTCACCACAAGCAACAATGCCCAGATGATCAGGGACAGAATGCCGAGCACAACGGCTTCGCTGGCGGGATTTCCCGAGCCGGTTGCCGCCAAAACCGCTTCGCGCAGTGCGTAGAGTGGACTGGTGCCGATATCGCCGTAGACAACACCGATACTGCCGAGGGCCAGGGGCCAGAAACCAACTTTGGCCGACGCGTCGCCACCATTCGTGGCCGCTGCCGAGCCGCCAGGCACGGCGGCAGTGCTATGGGACATGATCGGCCTTAAGGGTATTGCGGCACAAAAGGTAGTTGCGGGACGCGGCTTATAACGTTCCGACGAAGGCTACAGCACATCCATTTGCGCAATCCAGTGAAGCGAGCCATGCAAAACTCAAAAAGGGCCGCCTCGATTTATGTAGAAAAATCAATGGCTTACTAAGTGGCCCTAGACCGTCACTTGGGTGCCGACTTCCACAACGCGTCCGGTCGGTATCTGAAAAAAGTCAGTCGCGTCGCTGGCAGAACGCGCGAGCGCAATAAACAGGTGGTCCTGCCACGACGGCATTCCCGATTTCGCGGAGGGTTTCAGCGCGCGACGCGACAAGAAGAATGACGTCGACATGATGTCAAATTGCCACCCGTGCTTGCGCGCGATCGCCAGCGCTTTCGGCACGTTAGGCTGCTCCATGTAGCCGAATTTCAAAGACACCCTCGAAAAATGCTTTGACATCGGCGTGATCCGCACTCGCTCCTCTTCCGGCACGCGCGGAGTATCGGCGGTTATGATCGTGAGGATCACGTTGTTTTCGTGCAGCACTTTGTTGTGCTTGAGATTGTGCAGTAGCGCAGTCGGCGCGAACTCGGGATCACTGGTCAAAAACACGGCGGTGCCCGGCACGACATAAGGCGGCTTCTTCTCAAGACTGCGGAACAGTGTGTCCAGCGGCACTTCGGTGCGTCGCGTTTTACCGATGAGAATATTGGTTCCGCGACGCCATGTGATGATCAGCAGCACCATGGTTGCACCGAACAGAAGGGGGGCCCAGGCGCCTTCAAACAATTTGAGGAAGTTGGCGGAGAAGAAAACCAGATCCACCACCACAAATGGAGCGATCAACAGCAGCGTCTGCCAAAGAGACCACCGCCATCCTTTCCATATCACAACGAAGGCGAGTATCCCGTCGACGACCATCGTTGTCGCGACCGCTATACCATATGCGGAGGCGAGCGCGCCCGAAGTACGGAAAAGGCCAACAAGAAGAAGCACTCCGATCATCAGGGACATCGTGACGCGCGGGATGTAGATTTGGCCAGCGTGCGATGCCGAAGTGTGCAAGATGGTGAGCCGTGGCAACAGCCCAAGCTGGATCGCCTGATGCACAAGCGAGTAGGCTCCTGTGATGACCGCTTGACTAGCGATCACCGTCGCCGCGGTCGCCAGCACAACCATCGGCAACAAGAAGGTCTCAGGGACTAGTTTGTAAAACGGGTTCTCGATTGCTGACGGTTCGGCCAACACCTTGGCGCCTTGCCCGAAATAATTGATCAGCAGTGCGGGCAATACGAGACCGAGCCACGCAATCTGAATGGGCTTGCGGCCAAAGTGACCGAGATCGGCGTACAGGGCCTCGCCGCCTGTCACCACGAGGAAGACCGCGCCGAGTGTGACCAGCCCGATCGAGCCGTGATGAAGAAGGAATTCAACGCCGTAGTACGGATTGAAGGCGTAGAGCACCGTTGGATCGTCACGAATATGAAGCCCGCCGGCGATCGCAATGGACAGAAACCAAACCACCATAATGGGGCCGAACATCGCCGCCACCTTGGCGGTGCCACGGCTTTGCGTTGCGAACAAACCAATCAGAATGATGACCGTGAGAGGCACCACGAATTCGCTGAAAGCGGGGCTTACGATCTTGAGCCCCTCCACTGCCGAGAGAACCGAAATCGCCGGAGTAATCACCGAGTCCCCGAGAAACATGGAAGCGCCGATCACGCCGACAATGAAAACGAAAGCTGTTCGCCGCCCAAGTGCACGGGTCGCCAGCGCAGTGAGCGACAGTGTGCCTCCCTCTCCATTGTTGTCAGCGCGAAGCAAGATGAGAACGTATTTGAGAGTGACCGTTATGATGAGCGCCCAGACAATCAGGGAGAGCACACCAAGCACGATGCTTCGGTTGACGATGTGATCACCAGCGCTTGCCGCGATCGCCGCTTCGCGGAACGCATAGAGCGGACTGGTGCCAATGTCGCCGTAGACAACACCGACACTCCCCAACGCGAGCGCTAGGAGCCCCGGCGGCGCGTCATCTCGTATTTGCGCAGGCGCCGTGGTCTGGTTCGCGCCGTCACTCATGGAACATGCCGTGGTCCGCGTTAAAGGCGGGCCTTATATCACTGCATCGGGCTTGGGAATACGGGACGAATGGCTCGGGCTGACGGTTCCCTTAGGGGGTCAAATCGTCTGGCAGGGGGGATTCTTCGCGCATCAAGGTGATCGTAACGCGGCGGTTGGGTGACATGTAGGGATCGTCAGGAAAGAGCGGTTCGGTGTCGGCCTTGCCTCCCACCATATAGATATTTCCTGACGGCACGCCTTCCGCATCCAGGATCTGGCGCACCGCGTTGGCGCGATCGGCTGACAAATCCCAAGGGCCATACCCGGGCTTTGGCGGCACCTTGCTTGACGCCGTATGGCCAATGATTGACAGCCGGTATGGCATGGCCTTGAGTTGTGGGGCGATTTTTTGAATCAACTTGCGGGTGCGCTCGAAGGGCTCCTTTGCCCCATCGGGGAACATTGAGCGTCCGTCCTGATCGACAATCTCGATATTGAGGCCCTGCTTGGTCTCCTCGAGCATAATGTGCTTCGAAGCCTCAGAGATTTCCGGCATGTCCTGCAAGGCTTGTCTCAGAGAGGCGGAGGCGAGCGAAAATTTGCGATCTTCCTTGAAACGTGCCCCATAGGCCCGCTGGCGGTCGTGCTCATCAGGAGAAGGCGTCGCCGAGGCTTCCGAGGGATCAACATGGGCGGCGTTCTTCAGCCTGGGTCGCGTCGGTAACCCCAGGACTTCGATAATGCCGGAATAACGGACACGATCCTGAACGCCGAAGGCATCGCGCATTGAACCGGCGACAACCTGGAGCTTAGCCTGATCCTGGGTCGAGAAAGCCACCAGCATCACGAAGAAGCTCACGAGCAGGCCCATCAAGTCGGCGAAGGTGACGAACCACCCGTGACCACCGCCGTGCGCTTCTCCTCGACGCTTTGCCATGTTTACTTCGAAGGCGCCGCGTCAGGCGGGCACCGCTTCCGCTCCCTCGTCCGCATTGCCTTCTTCTTCGGTGTGCCTGTGCTTCTCAGGCAGGTAGGCAAGCAGCATCTCACGCACGAGTGTCGGGCTCTTGCCTTCACGGATCATCAGAATCCCGTCGATGATCAGCGTACGGTTGATTTCCTCATCCACCAGTTTGAGGTGAAGCTTGTCGGCAAGTGGCAGACACAGCAGGTTGGCGACCGCTGCCCCGTAGAAGGTTGCCAGCAATGCCACCGCCATGAACGGTCCGAGCTTGGATGGGTCGGTCATATTGGCAAACATCTGCACCATGCCGATCAAGGTGCCGATCATGCCGAAGGCAGGCGCGCAATCGCCGATCGCGCGATAGATTTTCTGCCCCTCGTCCAGATGCGTGAGAAAATTGTCCCGGTCGCGTTCGAGGTTGTCGCGGATGAAGTTGCCATCGTAGCCGTCGGCGACGAAACGGACACCTTTGGCGAGGAAAGGATCCTCGATCTCGACCTTTTCGAGACCAATCGGTCCCGACTTCCGCGCAACTTCAGCAAGGCCGGCCAGTTCATCGACCAGATCGCGCTGACTCATGCGGCGCAGGGAGAAAGCGAATTTTGCCCCAAGCGGCAAGCCATGGAAGATCGAAGAAAGCGGAAAACGGATCAAAGTAGCTGCGAAAGCGCCGCCGAAGATCACGATGGCGGCATGGGCATCGAGGAACATCCGCAAATCGCCGCCCATGAGAATGAGCGTGGCAAGGACGACTACCCCCGCCAGCAGGCCTAGACTTGTTGCGATATCCATTACCCAACCCCAACGCGCACAGCTAGCCGTTCATTCCGGACGCCCAAAGGCGACCCTAGACTGGCGCTGTTAAAGGGCGGTAAAGGCTAACCGTTGGTGAAAGAAAAATAGCCCGGATGGGAAGCCCAACGCGTGACCCACTGCGGAAAAGCTGCAAAAATCGACCCAAAATAGGCCGAAATGCCGCAGGTTGTTCGGGGCGTTTCTAGAAATCGGAGGAATGCGACCCATGCGTGAGATTGGCCATTTTATAGGCGGCAAAGCCGTGAAGGGAGCCTCCGGTCGCTTCGGCGACGTTTTCGACCCCAATACAGGCGAGGTCCAGGCCAAAGTCGCGCTCGCCAAACAGTCCGAGGTTGCGCATGCCATTGCCGATGCGCAGGGGGCGCAGCCCGGCTGGGCCGCCACGAATCCGCAGCGCCGCGCGCGCGTCATGTTCAAGTTTCTCGAGCTGATTCAAAAAGAATTCGACACACTCGCCAAATTGCTTTCGTCCGAGCACGGCAAGACCATTCCGGATGCGCGCGGCGACATTCAGCGCGGTGTCGAGGTGGTGGAGTTCGCATGCGGCATCCCGCATTTGCTGAAGGGCGAATTCACCGAAGGTGCTGGTCCTGCCATCGACTTGTATTCGATCCGCCAGCCGCTTGGCGTCGTCGCCGGAATCACTCCATTCAATTTCCCGGCAATGATTCCGATGTGGAAATTTGCCCCCGCGATTGCATGCGGAAATGCCTTCATCCTCAAACCGTCGGAACGGGATCCTTCCGTGCCGATGCGCCTTGCCGAACTCATGGTGGATGCGGGATTGCCGCCAGGCATACTCAACGTCGTCAACGGCGACAAAGAAGCGGTCGACACGCTCCTGACCGACCCGCGGGTCATGGCGATCGGTTTCGTCGGCTCGTCAAACATTGCGGAATACATTTACGCGACCGGTTGCGCCAACGGCAAACGCGTGCAGTGCTTCGGTGGTGCCAAGAATCACATGATCGTAATGCCGGATGCCGACATAGATCAGGCGGTCGATGCGCTCGTCGGTGCGGGCTACGGATCTGCAGGTGAGCGCTGCATGGCTGTATCGGTGGCCGTCCCCGTCGGCAAAAAGACGGCTGACATACTCGTCGAGAAGCTTATCCCGCGTGTCGAGAGCCTGAAGATCGGTCCTTCGAGCGATCCGCAGGCAGACTATGGACCGATAGTGACGCGGGCTCATCTGAACAAGGTGAAAGACTACGTCGATCTTGGTGTCAAAGAAGGCGCGAAACTCGTCGTCGACGGCCGCGGCTTCAAGCTGCAAGGGTACGAGAACGGAAATTTCATGGGCGGCTGTCTGTTCGATGACGTCAAGCCGAACATGCGCATCTACAAAGAGGAAATTTTCGGACCCGTCTTGTCCGTCGTGCGGGCAAAAGACTACGAAGAGGCCGTACGCCTTCCTTCCGAGCACGAATACGGAAACGGCGTTGCGATCTTCACACGTGACGGTGATGCTGCCCGCGACTTCGTCAATCGTGTTCAGGTGGGCATGGTCGGCGTGAATTTCGCCATTCCTGTCCCCCTCGCCTACCACACCTTTGGTGGCTGGAAGCGCTCGGGTTTCGGAGACCTCAACCAACACGGCCCGGATTCGATCCGTTTTTACACCAAGACAAAAACAGTGACCGCACGCTGGCCGACGGGCACCAAGGAAGGCGCGGAGTTTGTCATCCCGACAATGAAGTAAAGGACGTATCCGGGGGGCTGATGGCCGTGAGGGCCGCGATCGGGGGCCTCATTGCCCTCGCGTTACAGGGCTGTGCGGGAGGACAAGTCCCTTCGGGCTCGTCCGCGCCGCAGCCGACAGACAACTCCTTGCCTGGGCGCTGGCTTTTGACAATGCCGAATGCGCCTCCCTGCGGCCTGGAATTTGATGGTGCGCCCGGGGCGCGCAGCGGGAAAGTTGCGCCGGATGGCGGGTGTCCGGGAAACTTCTATACGAGCCGGCGCTGGGCAATGGAGGGCGGCACCCTTACCATCTCAAATGAACTCAATGAACCTCTGGCTCAATTCAAACTTGCCGGGCAACAATTCGAAGGCCAATCCGTTGCCGGAATCCCGTCAGCGCTTGCTCGCTAGGCTTTCGCCAATTTCGGAGCTCTCATGTCGGAATATCAGCTTTATTGCTTCGCTCAGTCGGGTAACGCCTATCGTGCGGCGCTGATGCTCAACCTCATTGGCGTCGACTGGGAGCCGATTTGGGTCGACTTCTTTAACGAAATGGTTCAGCGAACGCCGCAATTCCGTTCCGATATCAACGAAATGGGCGAAGCGCCTGTGCTCGTGCACGGCAAAAGGAAACTGACTCAGTCAGGTGTGATCCTGACCTACCTCGCCGGCCGCAGCGGGAAATTTAAACCTCAAGGTGAGGAAGAAGAATTGGAGGCATTGCGTTGGATTATCTTCGATAATCAGAAAGTGAACGGATTTCTCGGCCCTTTCCGCTTTCTCAAGAATTTTGCCAAACCGGCTGGAGATCCCGCTGTGCTTGCGTTTCTTAAAGGGCGCATCGACGGCAACCTGGCGATAGTCAACAAGCGGCTGACCGACCGGCAGTTCCTCCTCGGCAACAGGCCAACAATCGCCGACGTTTCGATGGCCGGCTACCTCTACTATCCCGCCGACGAATTCGGTTTCGACATAGCAAAGGATCACCCGGCCATCGGGGCGTGGCTGGAGCGTATGAAGGCGCTGCCCGGGTGGAAGCACCCCTATGACCTCATGCCGGGTCATCCGCTGGGAAAGAAATAACGTCAGTTCAAACGCGCGGGCCGGTCATCGTCTTGATCGCGGATCGATTGGCTTGGCGAGATATCTGCGTTGTTCGCAGGCGCCATGGCTGCGCTTGTGGCCGCGGCAGCGGCGACCGCGTCCTTACGTTGGTGCTCGCGATAGGACAGCCACCCGAGTGGCAAGCACGCAAGATAGGCGAGCGTTCCGAGGGTGAGCACTTGCCACGGGTAACTGACCAGCAGGGCAAAGAACAAAACAACCATGACAAAAACCGGCAGCACCATTTCCGGTGGCACGCGCTTGCCGACGCGCTTACCCGAGAACACCGGCAGACGTGAGACCATCAACAGTGCGATCAGCAACGTGTAGAGGAAAGTGAACCACACCGTGACGAGACCCGTCGGCGCGCCGAGAAAGGCCACGTAGATAGGCAGCAGAACGGTGATCGCACCAGCCGGGGCCGGAATACCCGTGAAGAAATTGCCTGCCCAAATGGGCCTGTTGGGATCGTCGATCATCACATTGAAACGGGCGAGCCGGAGGCCTGCGCAAATCGCAAAAACCAGCGCGGCAATCCAGCCCGCCGACTTGAGTTCGTGCAGACCCCAGAAATACAAGATCAATGCCGGCGCAACACCGAAATTGACGAAGTCGGCGAGACTGTCGAGCTCGGCGCCGAAGCGTGAAGTGCCCTTGAGCATCCGCGCAATTCGACCATCGATGCCATCAAGCAACGCGGCAACCACGATTGCGGCGAGCGCCAGTTCGAGTTTGTCCTCCACCGAGAGGCGGATCGCGGTCAGGCCCGCGCAGAGCGCAAGCAACGTGATCAGATTCGGCAGCAAGGTACGAACCGGGATCGCCTTGAAGCGACGTCGGAACGGCGGCGGAGCAGGATCGAATGGCGGGAACACCATAGTCACAATATAGGCCCCCTACGCCACCTGCGCCACACGGCGGAAAAGCATTTCGGTTCGTCTCGTTAACGATTTACCCGCTGCGAAATGCCCGGTCAGCGTCACCGGCGCGGAGATCGGCAAGAACGGTTTCACCCGCAATGGAAGTCTGCCCAATGGCCACCAGCGGTGGCGTCCCTTCCGGCAGATAGACATCAAGACGCGAGCCAAAACGGATCATACCAAAACGTTCTCCGGCCCCGACGGACTGGCCGGAGCGCACGAAGCAGACGATCCGGCGCGCCACCAGACCTGCAATCTGTACAACCGCAATGCGCCTACCGGCCGTTGCGATCACCAGACAATTGCGCTCGTTGTCGACGCTCGCTTTGTCGAGGTCGGCGTTCAGGAATTTGCCAGCGTGATAAACGATTTTCTCGACCTTCCCGGCAACCGGGCTACGATTAACATGACAGTCGAAAACACTCATGAAGATCGAAATACGCGGCAACGGATTGTTGCCGAGCCCAAGGTCGGTTGGCGGAACCGCGCTGGTGACCTGACTTATGCGACCGTCTGCCGGCGCCACGACCAGGCCCTCCCGCACTGGAGTTACCCGAGGTGGGTCTCGGAAGAAATACGCACACCAGATTGTCGCCAACGTCCCGAGCCACCCCAGCGGACTCCAAAGCCAGAACAAGATGAGGCTCGCCAATGCGAAGGCCCCGATAAAGGGATATCCCTCTGGAGTTACCGGGACGAGTTGTGAGCGCATAGAATCGTAGATTGACATGCCGCTATCTTACTCCGCTGCATCGGCGCGTGCTTCCAGCGGCACCGGATCGGCGGTCCCAATGGGGTCGTCTACCGGCGGCGGATTGCGATTTGGCGCGACCTTTTCTTCTTCGCCAGCCAAAGCCAGCTTCTCGCGCGCCTCTTCAGCCTCTCGCTGACGATTCCACATGCTTGCGTAGAGACCGGTCTTCGCGAGCAGCGCGTAGTGTGTGCCACGTTCGACAATCTGGCCCTGATCCAGCACGATGATTTCATCTGCCCCCACAATGGTGGAAAGCCGATGCGCTATCACAAGCGTGGTGCGATTGCGCGATACGCGCTCAAGCGCATCCTGAATTTCCTTCTCAGTATGGCTGTCGAGCGCGGAAGTCGCCTCATCAAGCACCAGAATGGGCGGCCCCTTGAGAATGGTGCGCGCGATGGCCACACGCTGCTTCTCCCCGCCTGACAGCTTGAGCCCCCTCTCCCCGACCTCGGTTTCGTAGCCCTTCGGCGCCATACGGATCAGCGGATCGATCTGCGCGAGCCGTGCCGCTCCCTCCACTTCCGCGTCTGATGCTTCCCATCGGCCATATCGGATGTTGTAGCGAATCGTATCGTTGAACAGCACCGTGTCCTGCGGGACCATGCCGATCACCTGCCGCAGCGATTTTTGTGTCACCAGTGCAATGTCCTGATCGTCGATCAGGATGTGTCCACCAGACAGGTCGTAGAAGCGAAATAGCAACCGGGAGATCGTGGACTTGCCCGCTCCGGACGGTCCCACCACGGCAACGGTTTTGCCTGCCGGAACGTCGAAGGTAATACCCTTGAGGATGGGCCGTGCCGGATCGTAGGCGAAGCTGACATTCTCAAAGCGAATGGTGCCTGCCGTGACCTCCAGCGGTGGAGCACCGACGACATCTTTTATCTCCGGCTCACGTGCGAGGATGGAGAACATGATTTCAATGTCGGTGATCGCCTGTTTGATTTCACGGTAGACCATACCCATGAAATTAAGCGGCTGATAAAGCTAAATCATCATCGCATTGATCAGCACGAAATCGCCGACAGTTTTGGTGCCTGCCTTTATTTCGAAAGCGCACATAACCATGGCGGCAGCGAGTCCGCAGGTGAAGATTACAGCTTGACCCGCATTGAGCACCGCAAGCGAAGTGTAGGCGCTGACGCTGGCATCTTCGTAGCGGGCCATCGAGCGGTCGTAGCGTGACGCTTCGCGCTCCTCGGCCGAAAAGTATTTGACCGTCTCGTAGTTGAGCAGCGAGTCGATCGCCTTGATATTGGCGTCGGTATCGCTGTCATTCATCTTGCGTCGAATACCGATCCGCCATTCAGTGGCGCGGTAGGTGTAGGTCATATAAACCGCGACCGTGACCATGATCGCCGCCACATAGCGCCAGTCGAATTGCCACATCAACACCACGACGATCAACAGCAACTCTATGATCGTCGGCGCCAGTTGCAGGATCACCATGCGGACGATGGTTTCGATTCCGTTGCGCCCGCGTTCGAGCACGCGCGTCAACCCGCCGGTCTTTCGCTCGAGATGAAATCGGAGGGACAGCTCGTGCATATGCACGAACGTGCGGTAGGCGAGCCGACGAACAGCGTGCATCGCCACCTTGGCAAACAAGCCGTCGCGCAATTGCGTCAGCGCCGCCATAAGGATTCGCATGCCGCCGTATGCGATGGTCATCGCGACGGGCGCGGCGATGGCCCAGAATAACCAATCGGAGGTCGCTATCGGCGCGGTGCCTTTGCCGGCGAGCGCATCCGTGGCCCACTTGAAGGTGAACGGGACCGCGATCGTCGCGAGTTTAGCCGCCAGCAGCAGAGCCAGTGACCAAATAACCCGCTGCTTCAGATCGCGGCGATCTGACGGCCAAATGTAGGGCCACAGGTGGACAAGGGTCGCCAGCAGTGCCCCGCGATCCGCGGATACATGTGATTCGCCTTCTGCTGGCCGACGGTGTTGATGGTCACTCATTCAGGCTGTTCATATAGGCGGATTCTAGCCTGTTGGCACCCTTTCCGCCGAGGGCAGTAACGCTGTCATGGATTTTTGGTAAGTCGCCTTGACGATGCCGCAACCACAACGCACATCCATATCCATGAACAAGATCGAAAAAAGCAGCAAAATCAGAAAAATTTGCGTCTATTGCGGGTCCGGACCCGGCACTGATCCGGCCTTTGTCGAGGGCGCCCGCGCCTTCGGCGCGATTCTCGCCAAAAACGGCGTCGGGCTGGTTTTCGGCGGCGGCGCCGTCGGCATGATGGGAGCTATCGCCAAGTCGGTTCTTGATCACGGCGGCACCGTGACAGGAATCATTCCCGAGTTTCTGGTCGCGCGCGAACATGCGATGCGAGGCGCTGACAACCTGATCGTTACGCGCGACATGCATGAACGAAAGCGCAAGATGTTCGAAATGGCGGACGCCTTCGTTGCGATGCCGGGCGGAATTGGAACACTTGAGGAAGTGGTTGAGCAAATCACCTGGGTTCAGCTCGGCCGCCATCGCAAGCCGATACTGCTTGCGAATATCAAGAACTTCTGGGAACCACTCTGCGCACTTATCGACCACATGAAGCATCTCAAATTCATCCGCGACGATCTCAATTTTGATTTGCTTGTCGCAGACAAGGTTGAGGACATTCTGCCGATGCTGCAGCGGGCAGCCGAGTCGGTTCCGCCAGAAGAAAAGGAAATGCCTGCCGTGATCGCCAATCGGCTCTAGCCGTCACGCCTTGGCGGTGAACGTCACCGCCTCTATCCGATTGCCATCGGGATCGCGAACGAAGGCGGCGTAATAGCGATCATTGTATTCTGGGCGAAGGCCAGGCGCGCCGTCGCAGGTGCCGCCGGCCGCAAGCGCTGCGACATGGAAGGCGTCAACCGCTTCTGTCGAAGCGGCCCGCAGACAAACATGAACGCCATTGTCGGTTTCGACAACCGCCATGTCGGCGCGATGATTGATCCAGAACTCGGGATATTTTTTGCCGTAACCAATGGCCGCACTCGGCCACTCGCGAAGCTTGGTGAGTCCGAGTGGCGCGAGCAATGCGGTATAGAATGCTTCAGCAGTCTTTATGTCGCGCACAGCAAGCGAGATATGGTCGATCATGGATGCTCCCCTCCCGCACTATCTCACGCAGGCGCACCCGATTTCACGAGTTTAAAAATGATCGAATCCATCAAGGCCTGGAATGAAGCATCGATGATATTGGGTGACACGCCAACCGTGGTCCAGCGCTCGCCCTGCTCGTCCTCGCTTTCGATCAGCACACGCGTCACCGCCTCCGTGCCGGAGTTAAGGATGCGCACGCGATAGTCGGTCAGCTTGAGCCCTGCAATGTATTTCTGATACTTGCCGAGATCCTTGCGCAGCGCGAGATCGAGCGCATTGACGGGGCCGTTGCCTTCGGCCGCTGATATCATGTTGTCGTCGCCGACCTTCACCTTGACCACCGCCATGGTAACAGTGACGCGCTGCCCTTTGGCGTTGTTGCGCTGCTCGACGTTGACGTCGAACTGAGTGACGTCGAAATAGTTTGGCACCTTGCCAAGTGTGCGCCGGGCCAAAAGTTCGAACGAAGCGTCGGCTGCTTCATAGGCGTAACCGATAGCCTCACGCTCTTTCACCACCTCAAGAAGCCGGCCAATTCGCGGGTCATCCTTGTCGACTTTTATGCCCACGCGTTCGAGCTCCGACAGAACATTCGATTTCCCGGCCTGTTCTGAGACCAAAACCTTGCGGCGATTGCCGATCATCTCTGGCGCGACGTGCTCGTAGGTCGCGGGATCCTTCATGATGGCGGAAGCGTGAATGCCGGCTTTCGTGGCGAATGCACTCTGACCCACATAAGGTGCGTGTCGGTTCGGCGCGCGATTGAGTCGCTCATCGAGAGCGTGTGAAAAATGCGCGAGCTTTTTAAGCGCGGATTCGGAGACGCCGATGTCGAAATGTTCGGAAAACTCAGGCTTCAACTTGAGGGTGGGAATGATTGAGACCAGGTTCGCATTGCCGCACCGCTCGCCAAGGCCGTTGAGCGTACCTTGGATTTGGCGCGCTCCGGCGCGAACGGCGGCGAATGAGTTGGCGACCGCCTGCTCCGTATCGTTGTGAGCGTGGATCCCGACATGGTCGCCCGGGATTACCTTTACGACCTCGCGGACAATGTCTTCAACCTCGTCGGGAAGCGTACCGCCATTGGTATCGCAGAGGACTACCCAACGGGCACCCTCGTCATACGCAGCCTTCGCGCAGGCGATCGCAAATTTCGGATTGGCCTTATAGCCATCGAAGAAATGTTCGCAATCGAGCAACACCTCCCTGCCCTTCGCCTTTGCGGCGCGAACGCTCTCGCGAATTGACGCTAGGTTTTCCTCTTCGGTTGTCTCGAGCGCAACCTTGACGTGGTAGTCCCAGGACTTGGCCACAAAACAGATGGCGTCCGCCTTTGCTTCAAGCAACGCAGCAAGACCCGGATCGTTGGATGTCGAACGCCCCGGCCGGCGTGTCATACCAAAGGCGGTGAAAGTCGTGCCAAACCCGCGATCCTTGCCGAACAGTTCGGTATCTGTGGGATTGGCGCCCGGATAGCCGCCCTCGACGTAGTCGATGCCCAGTTCGTCCAGCATCGAAGCAATTGCAAGCTTGTCCGCGACGGTGAAATCGACACCATTGGTTTGGGCGCCGTCGCGCAAGGTCGTATCGAAGAGATAAAGGCGTTCGCGGGCCATTGCCTTCACCATAGGTAATAGTTCGCTGCCAATGCCACGGCAACGACGACGGCGATCACGCCGAGCACGATATGGTGGCGCCGGAGTTCCATCAGGCGAGCCGATAGACAACATAAAGGGCGATAAGGACGGCCGCGGCCAGCACGCCATACTTAAGCACAATGTAGTAGAGCCAATGGCGCGGAAACGGAGTGTCGGGCTTGGTCATGAAGCCTCCCGTTTGGCGGCAAGCTGTTTGTGCAGTGTAGTATTGGCGAGCCATTCGTCGCCAATAGATATGGAATTTCGCTGTTGCGCCACATAACCACGTTTTTCGAAGAAGCCACGGGCGCTGTCACTCGCATCGACCGCAAGCTTGGCCACACCACGCGCCCCGGCGAGCCTCTCAAGCGCGTCGACCAGCATGGCACCAACACCCTGTCCTGTTGCGGCGGGATGCACGTAAAGCATGTCAATCTTGTCTTTGCCCTCCAGCGAGGCAAATCCTACGGGAGAGCCTTCCAGCGTCGCAACCAACGTCAACTGTCCTGAGAGCTTCGTCGCAAAATCGCCGACGTCGTCCGCTGTGGAAGCCCAAGCCTCCTGTTGCGCTTCGCTATAGTCGTCAGAGGTCAACTCCTCGATACTGTCGCGAAAGATTTCCCGCAGCAGCGGCGCATCCGCCGGGAGAAGTGGACGTACACCAAGCTTGGGATGTGCAACCGCCATCATCGCGCGATCTCCCAGGTGGTACCGTCCTTCGAGTCTTTTAGCACGACGCCCATCGCTGCGAGCTCATCGCGTATGCGGTCGGATTCCTTGAAGTTTTTTGCGGCGCGCGCGGCTGCCCTCGCCTCAATGAGGTTGACAATTTTCGTCTCGTCGATCGAAACCGATGCTGGGCGAAAGGCCCTCCATTCATTCGCCGGTAGCCGAAGTAGACCGATGAGTTGCGCGCTTGCCTTCAGACCCCCCGCCGCAGATTTTGAACCTTTTGCAGCTTCGCTGCGCAATTCGTGCAATGCTGCAAAGGCCTTGGGCGTATTCAGATCGTCAAATAGCGCATCCAGCACGTCAGCGCACAAATAGCCTGGCTGCACATCGGCAGTCAGTTCGTACCAGTGATCGAGATTTTTCTGCAACTCACGAAGTCCGGCCACCGTCCAATTGATCGGTTGCCGATATTGCGTCTGCAGCATTGCGGCACGCACAACTTCGCCCGGCCACTCTTTCAGCAACTTGTTGATGGTCACGAAGTTTCCGAGGCTCTTGCTCATCTTTTCGCCTTCGACCTGGAGAAACCCGTTGTGCATCCAGAAATTCGCCATCACTGGAGTATGGAAGGCGCAGCGCGATTGTGCGATTTCGTTTTCGTGGTGCGGAAACACAAGGTCAATTCCGCCACCGTGGATGTCGAACGTCTCTCCGAGGTGCTTCCATGACATGGCAGAGCACTCGATGTGCCAACCGGGCCGCCCCGGACTCTTTATACCGCCAGGTGACGGCCACGCAGGCTCGCCGGGCTTTGAAGGCTTCCAGAGAACGAAATCCTGCGGATCCTTTTTGTAGGGTGCGACCTCGACACGCGCGCCGGCAATCATCTCGTCGAGCGAACGATTGGAGAGTCTGCCATAATCCTTCATCGACGGAACGTGAAAGAGGATATTGTCCTCCGCCACATAGGCGTGGCCCGACTTTAAGAGCCGCTCGATCAGTTCCTTCATCGGCTCGATGTATTCCGTGGCACGCGGCTCATGTGTGGGATCGAGGCAGCCCAGCGCCTGTACGTCGCTATGGAAAATTTTGTAGGTCTCTTTCGTTAGCTGCCCGATGGCTATGCCCCGCTCCGCAGCGCGCGCATTGATCTTGTCATCGACATCGGTGACGTTACGTACGTAAGTGACTTGTTTTTCGCCATAGACGTGTCGCAGCAGACGGAAGAGAACGTCGAAGACGATAACCGGGCGCGCATTGCCGATGTGAGCGAAGTCGTAAACAGTCGGACCGCACACATACATCCGCACGCACGCAGGATCGAGCGGGGCGAATATCCGCTTCTCGCGCGTCAGCGTATCGTAGAGCTTAAGCTCCATAGCAAATGACATCCCTCGGCCCCGCTGGCCGGGCGTCGTGCTATCTCAATCCTGAGAAAAGACGGCCGTGACCAGCGCGGACAGCGCTAGCGAATAATCTCCGGGCAAATGCCGCAGATATGGTTAAGGCCGTTCATGGCGGCACAATGATTTGTTGGATGCAACCCGTCAAGGTGGTGGCGGAATTGGTGCGAAACACAGGAAAAAAATGATAACCGCCAGGAGAGTTGTAGGGTTAAGCACCGCTTAACGATTTGTCCGCATTGTCGAAAAGAGCTTCCCCCCAGCTAGTCGGGCGCGCCTTATGCGGACACCTCTGGTCGGCCTTGTCGCCGTGCTTTGCCTCAGCTTCGTCATGCCAGCAAACGCCGAGCGGCGAATATTCTTCGTCGCCAACGATTCCGACGGGTACGGCGTAGATCGTTGCCTTGCCGCCGGTGCCAAATGCGGGACAGCCGTCGCCAATGCCTATTGCAAAAGACAATCGTTTGCGGAGGCGGCGACCTTCCATAAGGCAGATCAGAGCGACATAACGAGCGCCATTCCCGCCGAAGACGCGGACAGCTGCCGTAGCAATAGCTGCGACGTCGTCGCGATCGTGTGCACGCGTTGACGTAGTCGAGCGGGAAGAACGGTACCGGTTTCCGATCTTATTCGGGCCTAAGCCTTGCGCCCGTCCACCGAATAGGACCCAGGACCTGCGACCATTAGCGCGATGAACCCGCCGACAATCGCCATGTTTTTCCAGAAGTGCGACATCTGGTTAGCGTCGCCGAAATTGCGATGGGCGATGAGCGCCGCGATTAATACATAAATTGCGCAGCCCAACGCCACGAGACGAGTCTGATAACCGAAGAGGATCAGCAGACCGCCGCCGAGTTCAATGATGACCGCGAGCGCCGCAAATAGCGCGGGGGCTGGGAGGCCCTGTCTCCCCATGTAGGCAACCGTTCCCGCATAACCAGTCAGCTTAAAATAGCCGTACAAGACAAAAAGCGCCCCCATAAACAAACGAGCGACCAGCGCCGCGAGATCTTCGTATTGCTTTAGTTCTGCCATTGCCGTCCCCTGCTCTCGTGAAGACGTTTACAGGCTAGCATGTGCGCGAACAGGCCGCGCGAATCCATGTGTGTTGGGATGAATCCCAATTTCGCAGCGTGCATTCAACCCTGCAATGCTGCCCACATTTCCTGGTCACGTTCGGCAGTCCAGATCACCGGCCAGTCGATGCCGCGCGCCTCGTCGTAGGCGCGCGATACGCTGAAAGGCAAACAATGCTCGTATATCCCGAAGTTCTTGAATTTCGGGTCCATGATTAGACGCACAAAGTCGAACGTATCTTTCAACGACCGCCCCTTCGCAACGCTCTCCTGCACCGAGCTGTAGAGCGTGGAAACGAAGTCTGCGGTCCGAGTGATACCTTCGGCGACTATCTCCGGCGTCGCAAGCGCCTCACCTCGGCCGGGCACAATCGCGTTGGCTTGCAACTCGGCGAGATGATCAAGCGTCGCCAGCCATTCGCTGAAATGAGCATCACCGCAGTAGCATGCCGATTTGTTCTCGACGAGATCGCCGGAGAATACGACACCCGCGTCAGGAACGATTGCAATGACATCGCCGGCTGTGTGCCCCCGTCCGATATGCATGATGCGCACCTCGCGTCTTCCTAGCCAGACGGAAATTTGATCAGGAAAGGTCATCGTCGGCCAGCTCAAATTCGGAATCGTCTCAGCCGAGCGGAAAAGACGCGGGAAGCGAGCAATTTCAGAATCCATATTTTGTCTACCGCGCTCGCCAATCAGCACGCGCGTCGCGTCCGACGCGAGAATTTCGGCGTTCTTATACGCAAAGGCGCCGAGCGTTCGAGCCGCGTGGTAATGCGTCAGCAGGAGATACTTGATCGGCTTGTCGGTAACTTTCGCAACGCGGGCAATCACATCAGCGGCAGTCACCGGTGTCGCTTGCGCGTCAATAATCATGACTGCATCGTCGCCGATAATCACGCCAGAGTTTGGATCGCCCTCCGCTGTATAGGCGTAGAGACCAGCACCGACCTGGTCGAACGAAATTTTCCTTTCGGCAAGATCTTCAGTTGAAGCGAACCCCGTCACCACTCATACCTCTTTCCTCTTTGCCACCCACGGCTCGCCTAAAATGAACTGCGAAAGCTGATGTGCCGGACCCGAGATCTCCGTTTCCATGACGTCCTGCTCAATTGGCTCGACCGTAGCATGGCACATGCGGGCGACCGCTATTTGCATGGAAGTCATGGACTCTTGGAACAGCCGGTCGGGGTAAGCGTTCTCAATCTCGGACGGGAACCAGTGAGGGCACTTATATGAAAATAGTGATCTTCAGACTTTTTGCCCGATCCGTCCTGTTCATCGCGCGTCTTGCGGAACCTGAGGCGCGAACGCTTTCCGGGCGGCTGGCCGCGCTCCGCTTCTGGCCGTCCCGCCGGAAATGGCCCGTCAGAATTCTAGTTTAGAATCATTGCAAACTACGTGAATTTCGGCCAAGATTTTCGGTAAGCGGAAGCGCCGAAACCCAGCCGGATAGTCCGGTGCGCGCCATTGCATCAGCACCGAATGACAAAAGAAACCTCTCAAAAGGCGCGAGATTGTACGGTCGATCCGGTGGTGCTCAAGCTGGAAGAATTCTTGCCTTATCGTTTGAACGTCTGCGCGAGCCTCGTATCGCACGCTCTCTCGAGAATTTACGCCGAGCGCTACAAGATTGGGGTCCCGGAGTGGCGCGTGCTTGTAACGCTGGGGCAATTTGGCGTCCTGACAGCAAAGGCAATCGGCAAACACAGCCACATGCACAAGACCAAAGTATCGCGCGCGGTCGCCTTGCTGGAAAAGCGCAATCTCATTACCCGCCGTGCAAATCGAGCTGACTTGCGTGAAGCTTTCTTGTCCCCCACCGCCGCCGGTCGCGAGGTCTACAGAGAACTTGCGCCGATTGCACTCGAATTTGCACGCGATTTACTTGAGGCGGTCGATGCTGCTGATCGAGCGGCACTCGATCGCGCTCTCATGAAACTGACCGAACGGTCAGCTAAACTTGCGCCCCATATCGCCAACGGACGCCGCCCCGGCTAGATTGCGACCGTATAAGCCGAGGTTCATCTGTGAAACTTTATTCCTATTTTCGTTCTTCCGCCGCGTATCGCGTTCGCATCGCGCTTAATCTCAAAGGTCTCCCCTATGAGATGATACCTATCCATCTGACTAAGGATGGTGGACGGCAACACACGTCGGAGTTTCGCGCGATCAATCCGCTAGCGCGAGTGCCTGCGCTGGAGCTGTCTGGTGGCGAGGTACTGACCCAGTCGCTGGCGATCATTGAGTATCTTGACGAAACTCATCCTGAACCACCTTTATTGCCGTCCGATGCGCTCGATCGCGCCAAGTCGCGCGCGATCGCGCAAATGATCGCTTGCGACATTCACCCACTCAACAATCTGATCACCTTGCAGTACCTCAGGCGTCACCTCAAACACGAGCAGCCGGACATTGATACCTGGTACCACCACTGGATCACCCAAGGTTTTACCGCGATGGAAGAGATGGTCAGTAAAGGGCCCTACGCCTGCGGATCCCGCATCACGGTCGCGGACATCTGCCTGGTGCCGCAAGTCGCCAACGCGCGGCGATTCAAAGTACCGCTCGAGCAATTCCCGAAGATTGTTGCGATCGATGCTGCCTGTCTGAAACTTCCGGCCTTTGACAAAGCAAGGCCAGAGAATCAGCCGGACGCCGAATGACGCCGCACCGATAGCCCTACCTAAATCCGCACCTCATTTTCTCAGTCTCAGCGAACTGCCGTGATCCCTCATAAGCTCGCACGCGTCGTTCTCTGGATGCTGGGCGCATTGCTGTCTTTTTCGATCATGGCTGTGTCCATCCGGGAGCTATCTCGCGGCGGTTTGAGCATTTTTGAGATCCTTGCGATCCGTAGCGGCGTTGCTTTGCTGGTGATGTTGAGCCTTTTGGCAGTACGACAGGATTTGCGTCTACACGTCGTGCCGCGGCGGATGGGTCTGCACCTCTTCCGAAACACCATACATTACGCATCGCAATTTTCGTGGGCATTGAGTTTAACAATGCTGCCGCTTGCCACTGTATTTGCGCTGGAGTTCACGATGCCGGCTTGGACGGCCGTGCTTGCGGTCTGGTTCTTGCACGAACGCATGACCCCAAGCCGTCTTGGTGTGGTTGTACTCGGTTTGATCGGCGTGCTCGTCATCCTGCGGCCGGGTATCTCCGGCTTCAACCTAGCAGCAATTCTGGTTTTGTTGGCCGCGTTTGGTTACGCGATCACCATGATTACCACTAAGAAGCTGACAATGACGGAAACCACTTTCGCCATCATTTTCTGGATGGCCGTCATTCAATTTCCCATTTCGCTGATCGGCAGCAACCCAGCGGCATTCCTGAGTCTCGACATGCACCACCTCTTGCCCGCCGTCGGAGTAGGAACAGCCGGGCTAACGTCACACTATTGTCTAAGCAATGCTTTCCGCTCCGGCGACGCGACTTTGGTGGTGCCACTCGATTTCATGCGCATTCCGCTCATCGCTGTGGTTGGCTGGGCGTTTTATGGTGAACGACTCGACATTTTTGTGTTACTCGGAGCGTTAATCATTGTGTCTGGCGTCCTTTGGAACCTGCGTTCTGAAGTCGCACGAGCGCATTGATGGCGAGGCTCGCTCCGCCGTGAATTTCGGGCTAAAGTGCCCGCGCATGACGGAATCATTCCGCAACTTCGCCGGCACACTCGTTGCAGCTTCCTTGACCTTGGGTGCGGCCCACGCACAATCGTCGAATCCAGTCTGCCCACGGCTTGAGGCGCAACTTGCTAGTCTCGACAGAGGGAATACTGACCCTGCGCGCGTCGATCAGATCCGCCGTACAGAGGAGATGGTCAATCGCCAGCAGTACGAAGTCGATCGAATGGTGGCTCAATCGCGCCGTATTGGCTGCGAAATATCAGGCTTTTTCTCGATCTTCAGTAATCCGCCACCACAATGTGGAGGAATCCTTCGGCAGATCGGTCAGCAGCGCAACGCTCTGGAGCGTATGCGAAACGATCTGGAGCGCCTCAACGGCGGTACCGCCGAACGTGCTGCTCAACGCAGGGGAATACTGATCGCATTAGGCGATAGCGGATGCGGTCCGCAATATCGCGCTGCAGCTCTCGCGGGCCAGCAAGGAGGCTTCTGGGATCGTTTATTCGGTGACAATGGCGGTGGCAGCGTCGCATCAACGCCGCTCGGTCCGATGGGCGGGACTTTCCGTACAGTATGCGTACGCACATGCGACGGCTTTTATTTTCCGATTTCCTACTCAACTTCGCCGGATCGATTCCGTGATGACGAAGTAGCCTGTCAGCGCATGTGTCCGGCCACTGAAGTGTCGCTTTATGCCTACCACAATCCGGGCGAGGAAATGGCACAGGCCGTCTCACTCAATGGCCGGCCTTATTCTGAATTGCCGACCGCTTTTCAATACCGCAAATCCATGAGCCCTGAGTGCAGCTGTCGCCGGCCGGGTGAAAGTTGGGCACAGACTCTGAAAGCGATCGGGCCGGACGATACGGTCGCGCCCGGCGACGTCGTCGTCACCGAGCAGAACGCAAAACAGCTGTCGCAACCTCGCGTCGACGGCAAGCCGATCCGGCCGGATCAGCGCGCTCCAGCGACAGCCGCACCGGCGGCTCCTTCACCAAGCGCAGAACCAACTGCCCAGACGGATCCGACGAAACGCAGCGTGCGGACTGTTGGCCCGACTTTCTGGCCGGCACGGTAACTCGTAAGCCTTCAATAATCGAATGCTTCTGACTTTGTTGGCTTGCCCGTGATCAACGAAATGTCCGGCGCCGGCATAGGCATTCCAGAATCACGGAAACGATTAGTTATCGGGTAGCGGCGATCGCGACCGAAATTTTTCAGAGTCACTTTTACGCCCGGAGCGGCTTGGCGTCGTTTGTATTCTGCGGTGTTGATCATGCGTTCAACGCGCATGGCCGTATCGCGATCAAACCCGGCTTCGACAACTGCCGATATCGGCTCCTCACGCTCCACCAGACGCTCCAAAATTGCATCGAGCACGGAGTAAGGTGGCAGCGAATCCTCGTCTTTCTGATTTTCCCGCAATTCGGCAGTCGGCGGCCTTGTAATGATATTTTCCGGAATGACCGATCCGTCCGGACCTTTCGCCTCAAGCGGCTTCCAGCTATTCCGTAGTCTGGCCAAGCGAAACACTTCGGTCTTATAGAGATCTTTTATCGGATTGAATCCGCCGTTCATGTCGCCATAGAGCGTTGCATAGCCAACCGACATTTCCGACTTGTTTCCCGTCGTTACCACCATCAGATTGAACTTGTTGGAAATCGCCATCAAGATCATGCCACGGGCACGTGCTTGCAGATTTTCTTCAGTGACGTCCCTTGGCAATCCGGAGAAAACTGGCTTGAGCGTGGTTTCGAACCCGGCGACCACCGGCGCGATTGGCAAAATTTCGTAGCGCACGCCGAGCGCCTTGGCACAGGCAGCAGCATCATCGAGGGACGTCTGAGACGTGAACTTGTAGGGCAGCATCAAACAGCGCACACGGTCCGAACCCAAAGCGTCAACCGCCATCGCCGTGCATATTGCGGAGTCAATGCCCCCAGACAAGCCCAGCACAACGCCCGGAAATCCGTTCTTGTTCACGTAGTCGCGAAGACCCAGCACGCAGGCAGTGTAGTCGGCACGATCGGCCTCGACGCTGTCGACTACCGGGCCATTTTCGCAGCGCCAGGTGCCGTTGCGGCGTACCCAATTCGTGGTGACTGTCGTTTCCTGAAATCCGCCCAGCTGGAAAGCTAGCGAACAGTCCGCGTGCAGACCAAACGACACCCCGTCGAACACGAGCTCATCCTGACCGCCGACTTGATTGACGTAGATGGTCGGCAGCCCTTGTTCGGAGACTCGCGCAACCGCGATATTGAGCCGCACGTCACCCTTCTGCCGCCAATACGGTGATCCATTGGGCACAACCAACATCTCGGCTCCGGTCTCCGCCAGACACTCGACGACTTCCGTGCCCCAGATATCTTCGCAGATCGGAATTCCCAAGCGAACGCCACGGAAGCTTACGGGCCCCGGCATCGGGCCTGGCGCAAACACCCGCTTTTCATCGAACACTCCATAGTTCGGAAGGTCGACTTTGTAGCGCAATGCTGCGATCGCGCCGCCGTCGAGCAAGGCGACCGCGTTATAAAGCCTGCCGCTATCGAACCAAGGCGTGCCAACCAAAAGTGCCGGACCGGGCGAAGCGGTTTCACGCGCGAGAGCCTCGATTGCCGCGCGGCATCCGGCTTGAAAAGCCGGCTTGAGCACAAGATCTTCAGGCGGATAGCCCGCGATAAACAATTCCGGAAAGACCACGAGGTCGGCACCAGCGGCGGCGGCCCGCGCGCGTCTGACCTTTTCGGCGTTGCCAGAAATGTCACCGACCGTGGAGTTGAGCTGTGCGATCGCAATCGCGAGCTTGTCCGTGGGACGCGTACTCATGGCAAACCTTTACCGCTTTGCCGGTCCGCCAAGCAATGGGCAGGCCTGCAGGTCTGCCCCCACAAAGTCGTTATCTGAAGGCAGATGCTGGTGACCTTCATCCGGCGCCTGCCCGCTTCTCGAAGACTAGTCGCGCGAATTATCGCGCGGCGGTCCGAAGTCCAGCGCCGCCACCACTCAACGGCACCGCACCCGCTGGCTTAAGATTGCGGCCATCAAAATTGAAGACCTGCAAGTTCTTTTCGACCATGCATTAAATCACGACTGTCTTGTTGTTCCTGCTGAAGGCGGCACCTTGGCACCAGTGTCCCACCTTAGCCTGGGCGACCTTCCGCAGCGTCGTCCCTTTGACCGAGTAGATTTGGAGTAGGCCAAAGTCGTTAAATGCAGGATGCTCCTTCGGCCTGTTAGAGCCGTTCATTACGGTAACGGCAACAAAATTGCCGTCGCCCGACATTCCTATGCCTTCGGGTGTCTGGCCAACGCTGATTGTATCTACGACGCGTGGCGGCTTCGCTTTGAGGTCGATGACGTTAATGACATCGATGTCGCCCTGACCCCCGCCTTGGTTGCTGAACACCGCAACATCACCCTTAGAGCTGATCTCAAGGCTGTAGGGCCGAATACCGCCTACCATGAACGCTTTGCTGTCTTCGACCTTGTTGCCGTCGACGGTTAGAATCGAAACCCGATGATCGCCATCGCGAGTCACCAGCGCGCTCTTACCGTCCGGCGTGAACGCTACATGACTTGGTCCGGACTTCGAATCACCAAGTTGGATCTTTCCCGCTGGCGTCAGTTTGTTGCCCGCGACCGTATAGACCGACACGGTGCCTTCGTTGCGGTTTGCCACCAATGCCAAAGTACCCGAGTTGTTAATCGACACACCAGCCGCCCCGAGACCAGCTTCAAGTGTCGATATGACAGCCGGAGGTTTGGCCTTGAGGTCGATCACCGAGAGTTTGTTGTCGGGAATTGCTTTTTTCGAATCGGCCGGATCCACTTTGAAGGCACCAGTCACCAGTGCGAAACTCTCGTCGCGCGATATCGCGACACTCTGCGGTGGTCCAACGACGCTGGCAGGCGCTTTGACCTCGCCGATGAGTTTGGGTGGCGATACACCCAGATCAATGATGGTGACAGTATCCGCCGCCGGGTTGGCAGGTACAACATTTGCGCCGTTGACTAACACGGCCTTGTTGTCATTCGCAGACAGTAATATCTCTGCTGTAGCGCCTACAGTAAGTAACGGCACGAGGGCCAACGCGAAGCCGAGCTTCGCTGGCCACCAACGCAAGCTTGTCATGTCGCCTCCCCTGCTCGGATATATTTGTTGCGAACTGCTGGTCGCGCCGAGCCGCGACTAGCTCCGCCAACACTAACACCAAATTGGACGAAATGCTTCCCGACCCTAGAGACCCGCCACCGCCGGAATTGGCTTGACCAGCGTCGATCTTTCTTTTTTCAGCAACCCGGCCAATAGGAAAGCAAGATCTATCGCCTGTTCGGCGTTGAGCCGTGGATCACAGACCGTATGGTAACGGTCGTTGAGATCGGCTTCCGTGATAGCGCGGGCGCCGCCAGTGCACTCGGTTACATTCTGACCTGTCATTTCGAGATGCACGCCGCCGGCATACGTACCCTCGGCCTGATGAACTTCGAAGAATCCACGAACCTCTTTCAATATGAGGTCGAACGGTCGGGTCTTGTAGCCGGTCGCCGATGTAATCGTATTGCCATGCATCGGGTCGCACGACCACAACACGACTCTGCCCTCGCGCTGTAGCGCACGTACAAGAGCCGGGAGATGCTCGCCAACCTTTTCGGCTCCAAAACGACCGATCAGTGTCAAACGCCCAGCTTCGTTGTCCGGATTTAGAATATCAATCAGCCGCAGCAGGTCGTCCGCTTTGAGTGAGGGCCCACATTTCAAACCAATCGGATTCTTGATGCCGCGTGCGTATTCGATGTGGGCATGGTCAAATTGCCGCGTGCGATCGCCGATCCATAGCATGTGACCAGATGTGGCGTACCAGTCGCCCGTGGTTGAATCGACGCGCGTCATTGACTCCTCAAAGCCGAGCAAAAGCGCCTCATGGCTCGTATAGAAATCGGTGGTCCGCAACTCCGGATGACTTTCAAGATCGAGGCCGCAAGCCTGCATGAAGCCAAGCGCTTCGGAGATTCGATCGGACAGTTCGACGTAACGTCGAGACTGCGGGCTGTCCTTGACGAAACCAAGCATCCACTGACGAACGCTGGCAAGATTGGCATAACCGCCTTGTGCGAAAGCGCGGAGCAGATTGAGCGTCGCAGCCGATTGCCTGTAGGCTTCGACTTGCCGACGCGGATCAGGTCGGCGAGCATCTTCGGTGAAAGCGATATCGTTTATAATGTCACCACGATAGCTGGGCAGTTCCTTGCCGTCGCGCTTCTCATTCGGAGATGAGCGCGGTTTCGCAAACTGGCCGGCAATGCGGCCAACTTTCACTACCGGCGAAGCCGCGGCATAGGTCAGCACGACCGCCATTTGCAAGAACATGCGGAAAAAGTCGCGGATATTGTTTGCACCGTGCTCGGCAAAGCTTTCCGCACAGTCTCCGCCTTGCAGCAGGAAAGCTTCGCCTTTTGCGACTCGCGCGAGCTGTTTTTTCAGGTTGCGCGCCTCGCCCGCAAACACGAGTGGAGGAAAAGTCGCAAGCTGTTTTTCAACGTCAAGCAACGCCTGCTGGTCCGGATAATCCGGAACCTGCTGAATTGGCTTCTTGCGCCAACTATCCGGCGTCCATCGCTCAACCATCTCGCCACTCCAGAATTGGCCGGCCTTATACACGACCGTGGCCCAGGGAGGCCACTTTTTCTGGCGGATTTGGTTATTTTTGGGCTTACTCGGCCGCCGCGCGGCCATAGCTCATGGCTTTTTCGCGCATCGTCACAAGCTCCTCTGCGCCCGTCGGGTGAACCGCCATGGTCGCGTCAAAGTCATTTTTTGTAGCGCCCATCCTCACCGCAATTCCTACGATCTGTATCAGTTCAGCCGCATCCGGTCCGATGATGTGGCAACCCACAACGCGGTCGCTGATCCCGTCCACTAGGAGTTTCATGAATGAACGCGTGTTACGGCTGGAAAGCGTCGCCTTCATTGGACGGAAGCTGGTTTTGTAAACGTCAACTTTATCCAGTCGCTCGCGAGCTTGCGCCTCGGTCAACCCCACGACGCCAATTTCGGGCTCCGAAAAAACGGCCGTCGGCACATTGGTGTGATCGACAGGCGTCTGTTTGCCGCCGTAGACGGTATCGGCAAAGGCATGACCTTCACGGATCGCCACCGGTGTGAGATTGACGCGGTTGGTCACGTCACCGACCGCATAGATGTTCGGCACCGACGTCTGCGAATAAGCATCCACTTCGATTCCGCCATGTCCATGGATCCGGACGTTGGCAGCTTCGAGGCCGAGCCCTGTGGCATTCGGTTGCCTGCCAAGAGCGAACATCACCTTGTCAGTGGCCACTGCCGTGCCGTCGCGCAAGTGCGTTACGTACTCGTCACCTGATTTATCGATCTGCGCGACGGTGTGGCCGGATATTACGGTGATGCCACGTAAACCCATTTCGTTCCGCAGATGCTCCCGAATGTCATCGTCGAAACCTCGCAGAATATTCACATTCCGGCAGACCAACGTAACCTCGGAACCGAGACCGGCGAAAATACAGGCGAACTCCACGGCGATGTAGCCGCCGCCATGGACGAGAATGCGTTTTGGCAACTCCGGCAAATGGAACGCCTCGTTGGACGAAATCGCGTGTTCGCGGCCGGGAATTTTTGGTCCCATATGCGGCCAAGCCCCGGTCGAGACCAGTATCGTCTCTGCGCGAACGCGAGCGCCGCTGGCTAGCCGCACAGTATGAGAATCTTCGAGGGTGGCCCGACTTTTTATGAGTTCGACGTTGAAGCGCTCTAACGTCGTTGTGTACGCGGCTTCCAATCGCGCGATTTCTCGATCCTTGTTGGCAATGAGAGCCGGCCAATTAAATTCCGATTGTCCTACAGTCCAGCCGTAACCTGCGGCATCTTCAAATTCGCCGGAGAACCGCGATGCATAGACCAGTAGTTTCTTTGGAACACAGCCGCGGATGACACACGTGCCGCCGACCCGATACTCTTCGGCAATCATCACACGCGCGCCGTAACTTGCAGCGATTCGCGCGGCCCGCACGCCGCCAGATCCCGCGCCAATGACAAAAAGGTCGACGTCGTGATCGGCCATCCGCCGCCTCACTACTCTGGCGAGGAACGCCAGCCGAGCGCGCACCGGTTCATCAAAGCGCGTGGCCTCTCTTCTTCAGTTCGTCGCGCATCTTTCCGACAACTTGATCGGACAGCTTATTTGCCCAGTCCTGCGCAAATTTCATGCTCGCATCGACCACCTTGGGTTGCTCAGCTAAAAGTTTTTTTCCAGTCGGCGTCTTGTAAAACGTAAGAATTTCTTTGAGCTCTTGCTCAGAAAAATTTGTAGCGTACAGGCGAGCCACCTCGTCGTTCAGCTCCGTAAAGCGCGGCTGGAGTTCGGTACGCAGTTGAGCCGAAATCTCATTCAGGTCCTTCGCCAGGCTTGGATCCTGCTGCAGATATAAAACCTTCGCCTGCTCTACCACGCCCGCGATCAGCGGGCCGAAAAGGCTGGTAGCGCCAGCGACTGAAATAAGTTCTTTCGCCGTGGACATAGCGGCCGCCGATGGCTGTTGTGCGTTGGCAGCCGGCCCGATCGCGGCCAACATTATTGCAAGCGCGGCCGGTCTGGCACCGTTTTTGATGGCCTCAATGACACTCATTAGAAACTCCATTTAGCTAGATTTATCACGATCGTTCGATGATCGTCACGCCGTCCGGACCGCCGACGATGGCCTCGTGCGCGAGGCCAATAAACAGACCATGCTCTACTACGCCAGGAACGCCCGAAATCGCATGCGCCAAAGAAGCCGGATCGTCAATCCTGGTTAGTGCCGCGTCAAGAATCCAGTGACCGCCATCCGTGACAAAAGCATGTCCATCCTTGCTCCGACGGAGCGTGAGCGGACCGAGGCGCTGAACTGACCCAATCGCCTTTTCGAGTGCACGCTGGGTGGCCGCCAAGCCAAACGAAACCACTTCAATAGGCAGCGGAAAACGACCGATAACATCGACGGTCTTGCTTTGATCGGCGATCACAATCATGCGCGTCGAGGCTGCTGCAACGATTTTCTCCCGCAAAAGAGCGCCACCGCCGCCCTTGATCAAGCAAAGGTCGGGGCCGATTTCGTCAGCACCATCTACGGTGAGATCTAACTGAGACACCTCGTCCAATGTTGTAAGCGAAATGCCGCAGCGTCTTGCATCGGCGAAAGTGGTCTCCGACGTCGGTACCGCAACGATATCAAGACCGGATCGAACGCGTTCACCGATCAGTTCGACGAAATGCTTCGCTGTCGACCCTGTCCCGAGCCCAAGCCGCATGCCCGATCGCACAAAGTCTACAGCTCGCGCAGCGGCAGCGCGTTTCTGGGCGTCGGAGTTCATTGGCACCGGCTAGACAGTCGAGTATCGGTTGACGTTGGCGATCTCACGTCTCTCTAGCCCCGATCATCTCGCGTGAATAGTCGAAATTTGCCGTATCCATCGCGGCCGGTAAATCGAGCCTTGCAACGCCACCAAACGAAGGATAGCGCTACAGGATGTCCAGCCCCACTATTGTCTTTGACCTCGATGGCACATTAATCGATACCGCGCCCGATCTCGTCGCGACCCTCAATGCCATTCTGACACGAGAGCGTCTATCACCTTTGGCCTACAACGCAGCGCGAAATCTGGTCGGGGGCGGCGCCAAGGCCATGATTGCTCGCGGGCTCGAAGTAGAAGGGCGTCCTTGTCCGCCGGAGCGGCTCGAAGAATTGTTTGCGGATTTTATCGCTCACTACAGTGAACACCTAACTGAACGATCGCAGCCTTTTCCAGGAGTGACCGACGCGCTCAATTCGCTTTCGGATCATGGCTATCAGTTTGCGGTATGTACGAACAAGCTCGAGCACCTCTCGACAAGCCTGCTAAAACACCACGGTCTCGCCGACCGGTTCGTCGCAATCTGCGGACCGGACACCTTCGGAATCGAAAAACCTGATCCGGAAATTCTGCGTCGCACTGTGGCGAGGGCCGGCGGAACGCTTGAACGCGCCATCATGATCGGCGACTCAATTGTCGATATTCACACTGCGCGCGCGGCAGGCATCCCAGTCATTGCGGTGGACTTTGGCTACAGCGAGCGCCCAGTTGCTGATTTCGGACCTGACCAGATCGTAAGCAGTTTCGCGCAATTGCCCACGTCGGTTGCGGTCGTTTCGCAGAATATTTGATGCTCTTGTGCTGAGTTTTGGCCTAGGTACCGCATAAAAAATGGTACCCTAGGTTGCGCGCGCGCCATGACGCTCGTATTCTTGCTGTGGGGCGAGCGGCTATATGCCGCTTGAGTGGGACTGTCTAACATGATCCACCGATTTCTTGCAGTTATCGGCAGCGCAGCTGCGCTCGCCGCATGTTCATCTGACATGTCAGGGCTCAAATCGGGGGCTTTCCTGGACACGGTAAGTCTCGAGTTCTGAGCCGCCGGGCGCCGAAGCTAAGGCGTCCAACGGGCAAACCTGCCGCACTCCGTGCGCCCTTGCACTGCCGGTCGACGCCTCGTCGTCGGTTACATTCACTCTCAACGGCTACCAACCGGAAACAGAAAAGCTTGAGGCGATCACATCGACCGGTGAACCGCCCAGATTGCGTCCCAACCCCGTGGTCGTTGAACTGTCACCGGGGACGCCGTCGACGGCAAAGAAGTCATCGAAACCCGCAAAGAAACCAGCTCCGCGACCCAAGGCTGCGGCGGCTCCGCCCCCTGCACCAATGACGGCCGCACCGGCTCAGGCGCCATCATCACCTTGGCCCACAAATCCACCAGCCGTACGCCAATAAACTTAGGGGTGCCCTTCGGGGTAAATCGCGAGAACTTGCTCGGATTTGGACGCTGGCCAATATTGGTCAGAATTCCTATATCTAAGGCTGTGACGCGGGGATCCGCGACGCAGACAATGGATGGCAGTAGTGGTCAGCGCCTCGACAATTGAAATTGATCGCCCTGGGCAAAAGCCGAAGGCTTTGGTTGACCCATTCCAACGTGCCATCACGTATTTGCGCGTATCGGTCACCGATCGATGCGATTTCCGTTGTGTCTACTGCATGACGGAACACATGACATTCCTCCCAAAGGCCGATCTGTTGAGTCTTGAGGAACTCGATCGCCTGTGCAGCGCATTTATCGCGAAGGGCGTTACCAAATTGCGGCTTACTGGCGGCGAACCGCTGGTGCGTCGGGGGATCATGACCTTGGTCCACTCCCTCTCGCGCCACCTAGCGAGCGGGGCCCTTGAGGAGCTGACGTTAACAACCAATGGCTCGCAGTTGGAGACCTATGCTTCCGAGCTCAAAGCGTGCGGCATCAATCGCGTGAATGTCTCGCTTGACACTCTCGACCCCGAAAAGTTTCGTACGATTACCCGCTGGGGCGATTTAAACAAAGTGATTGCCGGAATCGATGCAGCTCAGGCAGCGGGCTTGCGTGTCAAAATTAACGCCGTGGCTCTCAAGGGCGTGAATGAAGAAGAAATTACTGGCTTGCTTGAATGGTGTCACGGACGCGGAATGGACCTCACCGTAATCGAAGTCATGCCACTCGGCGATGTCGATGAGTTGCGCCTTGACCAGTATCTTCCGTTGTCGATTGTGCGATCGCGACTGGCAGAGCGCTATACGCTTGAAGATATTGATTATCGTACCGGCGGCCCTGCTCGCTACATGCGTGTGAAAGAGACCGGTGGTCGGCTAGGTTTCATTACGCCGCTCACGCACAATTTCTGTGAGTCATGCAACCGCGTGCGCATCACGTGCACGGGAACTCTCTACATGTGTCTTGGTCAGGATGATGCCGCCGACCTGCGCCGCGCGCTGCGCGGTTCGGAAAACGACGAACTCCTGAACCAGGCAATCGACGAGGCAATCACGCGCAAGCCTAAAGGCCATGATTTTGTGATTGACCGTCGCCACCAGAAGTCCGCGTTGCAGCGCCATATGAGCACGACCGGTGGCTAAAGTCACGGTGGCCACCGTTAGGCCGAGCTTCGCCATCACTAGCGACCCAGTCCCCCAAGGAGCCAGCGTCTTTTCATCCCCAGTTAAACGAAATCTTATGGCTCGCTGGCGCTAGGATTTGGCGTTTCCCCCTTGCTTTCGGCCAAATTCTCCATTGACGCCTTATGGCACCATCGGATTAAGGTGGTGGTGCTTGGCCAGCTAGCCAGGCATGAGACTTAAACAAAAATAAAAATCCCGGCCAGCCATCGATCTGAGCCGGACAGAGGGGAGTGGTCAAGTGGGCGGCTTGGACGCATTGCTAAACGCATTGCTGCCGGTGACGCGCGTCGTCGACGCGGTTACCATATGGCTCGGAAAACGACTGGCGTGGCTGATCCTGGCGGCTGTGATCGTCTCGGCCCTCAATGCCACGGTCCGCAAGGTTTTCGACACCTCATCGAATTCATGGCTCGAGTTGCAGTGGGTGCTGTTCAGCATGGTGTTTTTGCTGTGCTCGCCGTGGACGTTGCTGGCTAACGAGCACATCCGCATCGACATCGTGAATAACATGCTGCCGAAGCGCGTGCGGGATAGCATCGACGTTGTTGGTCATGCATTCTTCCTGCTTCCGTTGGCCACCATCATGATTTTAACCGGCGTCCCTTTTTTCCTTCGTTCGTTTGAAATCAACGAGCAGTCGGGAAATGCCGGCGGGTTGCCGCAATGGCCGAGCAAGTCGCTGATCATGATTGGATTTGCGATGTTGTTCATCCAGGGTTTGTCCGAGTTGATCAAGCGCGTCGCTGTCATGCGAAACCTCATCCCGGACCCGCACGCGGGCCAGAAGAGCTCCCTTGAAACTGAAGCCGAAGAACTGATCGGCGCAATTGAAAAACACTAGTTGTTTGTGGACTAATCGGGGTCGAGCATGGAAGCATTTTTCATCGCCAATATGGCTCCGGTCATGTTCGGCGCCTTGGTTATCTTTTTGCTGCTTGGCTACCCGGCGGCGTTTTCACTTGGCGCAGTCGGACTTATCTTCGCGCTGATAGGCATCGAGCTCGGCCTTTTCGTTCCAGATTTCCTGCAAGCCCTGCCAGAGCGCGTCTACGGCGTAATGAGCAACGATACGTTGCTGGCAATTCCCTTTTTCACCTTCATGGGTTTGGTACTCGAACGATCCGGCATGGCCGAGGATCTCCTCGACACCATCGGTCAATTGTTCGGCACCGTCCGCGGTGGTCTTGCCTATGCTGTAATTTTCGTCGGGGCACTCCTCGCCGCAACCACCGGCGTCGTAGCCGCGTCGGTAATTTCCATGGGACTGATCTCGCTCCCGATTATGCTGCGGTACGGTTACGATCGCCGCGTCGCCAGCGGAGTGATCGCTGCCTCTGGCACGCTCGCACAGATAATTCCGCCGTCGCTTGTCCTTATCGTGATGGCCGACCAGCTGGGCCGCTCGGTGGGGGACATGTACGAAGGCGCGTTTATCCCTGGAATTCTGCTCGCGGGTCTCTACGCCTTCTATATCTTCCTCGTCACTTTGATATTCCCGAAGGCCACGCCAGGTTTGCCGGCGGAAGCAGTCGGTTTTCGTGAACCGGGTGGCAGCCGCGGGCTTACTTCGCTTGCTGTACTCGCGATTGCGAGCGGTGTGTTCGGCTGGTTCATAATGCGGACTTCAGACACCCACGGCGCCGATTTCGTAGTGCTGACTATGTTCTTCAGCATCATGTTCGCTTTTGGTGTCGCTGTCGTTAATTGGCTCACCAATCGCTACGTAGGCTATCGCTTTCTTTCCCACATCGCGCAGCAGACCACTTTCGTGATGGTGCCGCCGCTGTTTCTGATCTTTCTTGTGCTCGGCACTATATTTATCGGCGTCGCCACACCGACCGAAGGTGGCGCGATGGGCGCAAGCGGCGCGCTGATCCTTGGCGCACTCAAACGACGCTTGAGTTGGGATTTGATCCGCCAGGCAATTGAATCCACCGCCAAGCTATCGGCTTTTGTGGTGTTCATCCTGATCGGCGCTCGCGTTTTCTCGCTTACTTTCTATGGCGTGAGTGGACACATCTGGGTCGAACACTTGTTGACGTCCTTGCCTGGAGGCCAGATCGGCTTCCTGCTCTTCGTCAATGCCTTCGTCTTCGTGCTCGCCTTCTTCCTCGACTTTTTCGAACTCGCCTTCATCGTCATCCCGCTGCTCGGCCCTGCCGCCGAACATCTCGGCATCGACCTGATCTGGTTTGGCGTCATCCTCGGCGTGAATATGCAAACGTCTTTTATGCATCCGCCATTTGGATTCGCGCTGTTTTATCTACGCTCGGTTGCGCCGCGCGAAACGTTCGTCGATCGCGTTACCGGCAAACGCACAGAAGGTGTCACAACTGGCCAGATCTACTGGGGCGCGGTACCATTCGTGATAATCCAGGTGATCATGGTAGTACTGGTCATCTTGTTTCCGTCCATGGTCATGCACTACAAGCGCGGACTGTCGACGGTCGACCCTAACAAGGTAAAAATTGAAATTCCACAAATCGAGATTCCGCCGCTCGATCTGAACATAAAATAAGCGCTAGCGTCGTTCAACAAAAAACCCCGGAGCTTTCGGCTCCGGGGTTTTTGCTTCGAACGCAAGTGTATCAGGCGCGTGTGTGGCGAACCATGAAACTGTCGTAGTTTAACTCCGCCACCTGGAACCATTGATAGCCATTTCGTGTGAAGTCCATCATGGAGTCGTTCACTTTCTTAAAGCTGGCGTTTTCTTTCGAAATCTCGCCATGCAACTCCATTGCCGCCTTGTAACTCGCCTCCATGACTGGCTGCGAGAACACATGCAGCTTCGTGCCGCCGGCAAGCAGACGCTTGAGCGCCGGTGGATTTTGCAGATCGTACTTGGCCATCATCCAAGTGTTGGCGTAATGCCCCGCCTGCTCAAGCACGGCCTGATAATGCTTTGGCAGCGAGTTCCATTTATCGAGATTGACGAAGGCGAACAGCATCGAACCACCTTCCCACCACCCCGGAGAATAGTAATGTGGCGCGACCTTGTAGAAACCAAGTTTCTCGTCGTCGTAAGGGCCGACCCACTCACATGCGTCGAGTGTACCCTTCTCCAAGGCCGGGTAGATATCGCCACCCGCAATCTGCTGTGGCACGCCGCCGAGCTTTTGCAGCACGCGACCAGGAAATCCACCGATACGCATCTTGAGACCCTTCAGGTCATCGACCGTATTGATCTCCTTGCGGTACCAGCCACCCATCTGGCATCCAGTATTGCCGGCAAGAAGAGCCATGCAATTGTATTTTTTGTAGAACTCGTTGAGCACCTCCTTGCCACCGCCGAGCGTAAACCAACCCTGGTTCAGCCGCGGTTCGGTCCGAAAGCAACCGACGTCCCGAAGGCAAACGTCGGGTCTTTGCCGAAGTAGTAGTAAGACGCGGTATGGCCGATTTCGACAGTACCGTTCTGCACTGCGTCTACAATGGCAAGACCCGGAACGATTTCGCCGGCAGCAAAGATTTGAATCTGAAATTTGTTATCCGTGGCCTCCCCGACCGCCTTGCACATGACCTCGGCACCACCGAAGAGCGTATCGAGCGATTTCGGCCAGCTGACCGGCATGCGCCATTTGATTTCCGGCATCGATTGAGCGATTGCTGGAGCAGCAACGGCGCTCGCGGCCACGCCTAGGCCCGCAGCCTTTAAAAATTGACGACGTTTCATTCTAAATTCCTCCCAGATGTTTTTGGTAGCAGGAGCCTTCCTCCTACTCGAGTGGGCGGTTGTGCCCGGGTCACAACCGAAATCATGACCGAGCCCGCGCCTTAACTCCAGTCTGCACCGGTTCAACGAAAGTTGTAAGAGCCCAGCGGACAGCCGTTTTTGACGCGCCAAATGAATTGGGCCGGTGTAAAACCGGCCCAATCCAACCAACTGGTCTTTTTAAAGTTACCCTCGTGCTCGCGAGCGGATCATGAAAGAATCGTAGGTGTACTCAGCCACCTGCCACCACAGATATTCGTCGTTCCGAAATGCAACGATTGAATCCCAGGTCTTCTTATAGTCGGCATTGGTAGCCGACGTTTCCGTGTTCACTTCTTCGGAAGCCTTCAGACAGGCCTCCATCACCGACTGCGAGAACGGCCGAAGCTGAGTGCCGTTGGCTACCAGTCGCTTGAGAGCCTGCGGATTTTTGGCGTCATAATCGCCTTGCTGCTGCGTATTGCAGGCCCCAGCCGCCGCTTCAAGGATGGCTTTGTAGCTTTTCGGGAGTTCGTTCCACTTTGCGAGATTGACAAGCATGTGATTGGCCGTGCCGCCCTCCCACCAGCCGGGGTAGTAATAGAACTTAGCGACTTTATAAAAGCCGAGTTTCTCGTCATCGTAGGGTCCAACCCATTCAGCGGCGTCGATGGTGCCCTTTTCCAGCGCCGGATAAATATCGCCACCGGCCAGCTGCTGTGCGACTACGCCAAGTTTTCCGAGCGTCTTGCCGGCCCAGCCTCCGATACGCATCTTGAGCCCCTTGAAGTCAGCCGGATCCTTTATCTCCTTGCTGAACCATCCACCCATCTGGCAACCGGTGTTGCCCGCGAGCAGGCACTTGGTATTGAATTTTGCGCCGAACTCGTCGATCAGCTTTTGGCCATCGCCATGATAGAACCATGCATTCTGCTGGCGGGAGTTGAGCCCGAACGGAACGGCGCAAAAGAGCGCCCAGGTCGGATCCTTGCCGATATAGTAGTACTGAGCACTGTGACCCAATTCGACGGTACCGTTCTGTACTGCGTCGAGCACTTGCAGCCCGGGCACGATTTCGCCGGCGGCGAACGCCTGGATCTGAAATTTACCGTCGGTTGCTTCCGACACGTATTTCGCGAAGTTCTCGCAAGTACCGTAAAGAGTATCGAGGGATTTGGGCCAACTGGCGGTCAACCGCCACTTAAGCGCCGGCGAGGATTGCGCGATAGCCGGGGCGGCAATCGCGGTGGCGGCAGCGCCGGCACCCATTGCAGTTAGAAATTGACGTCGTTTCATTTGTTCCTCCATTGGGCACCGTGACGTCTTCAACCTTGCCCCCGGTCAGCGATACGTCCGGCATGCCCTACAATGATGCCGCTTCGCATAGCGCACAAGGCACATATTGCGCAAAATCGCCTAGTCTTTTGCAAATAGAGGAACTTGGCGTCGACTACGGTCGCTCGCCCTTCCCACTTTTGAGCTAAGCGAACCTTACCAGATATCGCAGTAAGTGCGCGCTTGCTTGCTGCCGGGCGCTGGCGCCACCTCAGCTTATTCTCTACCACCCCTTGCCCCCTCCAATCTAAGGGCCAAATGCGGACATCGCTATACGAAGGCCTCTTGGCTTAACTCACCGCGGTCCCTGCCGGACCGTTGCAACAACAAAGGCTGCGTAAGACGCGACGCCGCGTTCCGGGGGAGCAACTTGCCAATGACCGCTCATGCGGTGTCTGAGGTTTATTTCGGCCTAAACGCGATGTGGGTGTCGACGAGCATCCTCGCCATCACCTACGCCACCATCATGTCTGAGAAGATCAACCGCGCCATCGTCGCGTTGATTGGCGCATGCTTGATGGTGATCGTCGGTGTGCTGGACCAAGAGGAAGCATTCAGAGGTATTGATTGGAACACCCTCGGCCTCCTGACTGGAATGATGATCCTCGTTTCAATCTCGCGTCGCTCCGGAATGTTTCAATATCTCGCGGTATGGTCGGCGAAGGCCGCGCGTGCACACCCTGGTGGCATTCTTTTTATCCTGCAAATCACCACTGCCGTAGTGTCTGCCTTTCTCGACAATGTCACTACCGTTTTGCTGATCGTTCCCGTAACACTGGCAATCTGTAGTACGCTGAAAGTGCCGGCCTACCCCTATCTGTTTGCAGAAATCTTCGCGTCTAACATTGGCGGCACTGCAACCCTTATCGGCGATCCGCCCAACATTCTAATCGGTTCGCAGGCCGGCCTATCCTTCAACGAGTTTGTCTATCATCTGACGCCCGTCATCGTCATCGTTATGGCGGTTCAAGCTCTCACCATCCACGTCCTCTGGGGCAAGGACCTGAAAGCCTCGGCCGCCGCCGAAGCAGAGGTCATGAGGATGAACCCGGCGGATTCGATACAGGACTGGGAATTGTTAAAGCAGGCGCTTGCCATCCTCGCAGTCGTAATTGTTGCCTTCGTTCTTGCGCGACCGTTGCATTTGGAACCTGCCACCATCGCAATGACAGGGGCTGCCGTCTTGATGCTGCTCGACAATTGGGCGCATCATTCCGAAAAAGCCGCACACAATATTCATCAAACATTTGGCGACGTCGAATGGATCACCATATTCTTCTTCATCGGCCTGTTCGTGGTAGTGCACGGTGTCGACGTCGGCGGATTGCTGCAGCTACTTGCGAACAGCCTCGTCGCCGCTACCCAAGGAAGCATGGCAAATGCTGGTTACGCCATCTTATGGGCGTCGGCGATCCTGTCATCGATAGTCGATAATATTCCTTTCGTCGCCACCATGATTCCGCTGATCAAAGGCATGGCACCCGCGTTTGGCGGCGCCGACAAAATCGAGCCGCTGTGGTGGTGTCTATCGCTCGGCGCCTGCCTCGGCGGTAATGGCACGCTGATCGGAGCCTCCGCTAACCTGACGGTGGCTGGCATTGGCGAACGGAATCAAGTGCCATTCCGATTCATAACCTATACGCTCTATGCCTTCCCGATGATGATTGTTTCGGTCGCGATCTGCCACGTTTACGTATGGTGGCGCTATTTCTGAATTTCAGCGCCCGCCGACGAATTGAAGTTCTGCCTTGCGACCCGCGGCACATGTCCACCCCCAGAAGCCCGCATCTTATCGGCTCAAGCGACTACTTTGATAGGGGCTGAAAGGGGCATCAGAACCATTCAGTGCACAGTCGATCTCCGCTTTGGGTCATAAGCGGACATTTGCATCGCGAAACAGTATGTCCGCTATTACTCCAAAAGCGGACATGTGCAGCGCACAAGCCGATGTCCGCTTTGTGCCAATAGCAGACCTCTGTGCTGCGGCAAGCAGTCATCACTATTCAATGATCTCATTGAAACTCTGATGAAGAAAAAGCCCCCGGTCTTACCCGGGGGCTCTCAATGTTGGCTGGCCTCGTCCGCTTATTCGAGCGCGTTAACGGGGATCGCCGCCGCCACCAATTCCCAATCCGATATCCTTCTTCGGATACTTCACGAAGGTAGCGGCGTGGGCAGCCTGTATCTGGAGAATGGGACCATAAATCCACTCATAGTCGCCATTGCTCCGGGTGAGACGCTCCTTGGGGTCGCGATAAATGTCGAAGATCCAAGGAGCAACCGCCGACCGGCACGAAGGTCGACATGCTGATGTTGGAGAAGGGCTGCTCGATCTGGAACACCTTGAAGTAGGCTTTGAAATTGCCCCAGCGCATTGCCGAGAAGTCAGCCTGGTTGTACGAAAACACCGCTTGGCGGTTGGTTTCGCCATTGTCGGCGAGCAGGAATCCCGTCTGATTGACGCCGTCGATGTAACGTTCTGTCGGAATCTTATTCTCGATGCCTCCGAGGGCGAGCGAGGTGTTGAACAAGTCCATGAGATCGAAAAGGCCGTCGCTGATGCGTCCCGCCTTGATCATGCCAGGCCAATACGCAATGCCGGGCACGCGGACGCCGCCTTCCCAGGTTGTCCCCTTGCCCGAACGGAACGGCGTGAAGCCGGAGTCCGGATAGGAGTTTTCCTCCGGACCGTTGTCGGACGTGAAGAAAACAAACGTGTTCTCAGCCTGACCCGGTTTCTTCGAGGGTCTTCGTGAGGCGTCCAACGATGTCGTCGACTTCGACCACGGCGTCCCTGTAGGGCAACTTGGCGGCGCTGCGTCCTTGATAGCCGTCGCCGGGATAGTTGTCGAAGTGGACTTTGGCGAATGCGTGGATCAGGTAGAACGGCTTTTTGGCGTTGGCAGCGCGCTTGATGAAGTCCACCGAAAAGTTGGCGAAGTCCTGGTCAACGTTTCCCATCTGCTGAGGCGTTTCAAGCTGATAGGCGACCCTCAGATCGCCGCCCTTTTTGCCTTCGACGATCCCGTTGTATTCGCTCAGGCCCTTGAATGTTTTCAACCGCTCGGGGTCGAGCATCAGCTGCGGATATTTGGCGAGGTTCATGTACTGCGTGTATTCGCTGACGACCGACAGGAAGCCACGGAACTCGTCATAGCCGACATCCTGCGGCTGCATCCCTTTGGCTTCGCCGATGTGCCACTTCCCGGATAATCCGGTGACGTAGCCGTTCTGGCTCAGCAATTTCGCCGCAGTGACCTCGTCGGCCCACGGGTTTTTGGTGGGATGATCGCTGGCGAGTAAAGGACGCGTGAGGCCACTTCGTGCAGGAATACGCCCCGTCATCAAGGCCGCGCGCGAGGGTGTGCAGACCGGCGTCGCGTAGGCCGAAGTTAGCTTCAGTCCCTTGCGCGGCCAACCTGTCGATATTCGGCGTGGGAGCTCCGAGCATCGCTCCGCCTCCGAATGCACCCAGGTCGCCATAACCCATGTCGTCCACGAGAATGATCAGAATGTTTGGCTTGCGGCCGGTCTTCGCCTCGAACTGGCGCAGCTTTTCCAAAGCCGCTTGCTGTTGGGCCGGATGTGGAATCGCGGGTTCTAGATGATCAGCAACTCTGACCGTGCGGTCCCAGCCCTTTGACGTCTTGGGCCTGCGACGCTGCGGTTAGCAATGTGACAGAAGCTGCCAGAGAATAACGCAAAATATGTTTTGCGGCCTTCATCGCTCGTACTCTCCATTGTCAAATCGGGCGCGCCTGTAGCGTCCCGGCTTTTGTGAAACTGCCCGTTCCAGTCGAACCGAAATTAGAGCAAAGAGTTGGGCGGAATTAGATTGGACCAAGGGCCAACTTACGGGTTCGATGTCCGCTTTGTGCCAATAGCGGACATCGTTTGCCTTTCCCCACACGCCGTCGGCATGCCAATTCGGCGAACGGCAAACGGCCTCGGAAATAATCCCGAGGCCATCATCTGTTGCTTTAGTTGGTTCTGGCTCAGCTTCCGGCGAACACGGAAAACAGCAACACCACGGCCACTGCAACCAAAAGCGTCAGTTGACCTGCTGTAAACTGCGAGAAGCTGGGACGGCCGTTTTGAGCGCTCATTGTAGCACCTCATCTAACTCAGCGCGTCGCGGGTTCTCATCGACTGCGTGCGAAAATCGCAGCCGCCAATCTCTCCTCTTTACTCACAATCCATTGTGATATCTGATTAAACAATAGCCCAAAGCGACTAGCCGGTGCCGCATGCCGCAGCGCCGTTCTTAGTGTGGCCAGTCAAAGGATTTCGCAAAGGACCCATCAGCGCCGGCCATGAAGAGCGCAGTCGCAACATTCGAAGCAATGAAGTCGCTGCCCGCGAACGCTGTAATCCTTGATGCTTCCGGAACTATTGTGGCGGTCAATGATACATGGAAGGAATTCGCACGGCGGAACGGATTGCGCGTCCCACATTCGGCAATTGGTTCGAACTACCTCCAATATTGCCGACCCGACGAACCGCGCTTACGTCGGTTCGTAAAGAAGTTGCGAGCATTGCTCGCGGGCCGGCTCGATCTGTTGACATTTATTTATCCGTGCCACTCGCCAACCCAGGAACGTTGGTTCTCTCTCATCGGGTTGCCGCTCTCGCTGGACAGGCCAGCCGGCGTAGCGCTCTTGCACGTTAACCTCACAGATATGCTGCCGCTTCCGATCAGCACACAACGAACGGGGATCATGGAGAAGCGGAAAGGAAATGTTCTCCCGGCGGTCGATCTAGACGCGATTAGCGGTGCGGTAGAGCGCTCCGTATCGGAAACACTCTCTTCACAACTGAATGTAATGTTCACAGGTTCTCGTAATGGCTCCGCGCGCGACCACGACGCAGCGCAGGCGGACACTGACCCGACGACGTTTATTCATAGCCGGTTGAGCAAACGACAGACCCAAGTTCTACGTCTCCTTGGCGAAGGCAAAACGAACAAGGAGATAGCAAAGGCGCTTTTTCTTTCGCCCAACACTATCAAGCTGCACGTGTCAGCTATTTTGCAACGATTGAAGCTTGGGAGCCGCACGCACGCAGCCCTTCTTTCGTCAAGGCTTAGCAAACAAGGGTCGATCGAATTGACTGGTAGTGACCTCAATTCTTGGAAGAAAGTGCGCACCCAGACGCAGCACCTTCGCGCCAGACGCACAACCCGCGCTAGGGCTTCCAACCGACCTTTCCGTAAGATGGGTGGGTAAGCTAGCAAGAACTATGGGCTACCTGCGCTGATGTCCGCTTTGGGTCAAAAGCAGACATTGCCCAACGCACGCGCAATGTCCGCTTTGCCCCCAATAGCGGACATTAATCGCGAAATTTGGAATGTCCGCTAAGTGCCAATAGCGGACATCTGCCCATCATGCATCAACCGGAACAGTCGCCCAAAATGCGCGGCGGCGAATTGCCGGTGGGCGCTCCCTATGTTGGGGCGCCACCGAGTCACTAAAATCGGTGTTGCAAAGGATCACCGACCTTCGGAAAATTCCATCAGCTTTTGCACCGGCACAGACACGACATTGGGAGTTCCCCATGCCGTCGAAGTCCGCAATATGCCAAATGGCGTTTGGAAAACTTGCGTGATCACGGTGGTAATGACCGCTGCAATCTGACCCTCGCAATCGAACACCGGTGCGCCCGAGGCGCCCTGGTCTACCGCAAAGCGATTATCTCCTTCGTACATCTCCAGGAGCGCTGTGCCTGCGAGCTTGCCGTCGGTCGCATATTGCACGAACCGACCACTCACAAAGCGTAGGTTTTGATCTGGGTAGGCGAGCGTCACGAGACGATCTTCCGGCCTAAGTGGCACCGCCCGAATGGCAACGCTCCGGGCAGCGGGAAAGGCCACTTGCAATTCGAGCGCAACCAATTTTTCCGTGCCGCCGCCGATCCAGCGCCGCACCCGAGCAGATATTACCTTGCTGTCGGCGCCGTCCTTGATATCGAGGGGCTTCCAGTCCTCGCTCGAAAGTCCCATCGCTGTGGCGACGTGCGCGACAGTGACAATATTGGTCGGAGACTGGAACCACGCGGTACCATGTATGCCGACCACGTCGGACTGCGCGTTGCGCTCCGCCTCATCGAAATATCGCGTGATACCTACGGTCGAATGCGCCAGTTGTGCGAGATCGACGCACGCCGGTTCGGCGCGGGGTTGCGCAGAAAATAACAGAAAGAAAATCAGTGCAAAGCAAGTTTGTCCGCGCATGACTGCTCTTTCCAAGTTGCAAGAAAGGCAGAATCACTAACGCGACAAGAACTCTTTAAGACTTATCCGGTTTTACCGCTGTTCGGAATTGAGGCGGACAACAGTCCACGTCTTTTTAGATGTCCGCTTGGGTCAGAAGCGGACATGTGCAGCGCACAAGGCGATGTCCGCTAAGTGCCAATAGCGGACATTCTCAGTTGACCGATCGGGGCTGCGTTAGCGGACCAGTTCGATCTCGCTCGGCCGCCACGCCTTCGTGAAGAACGGTTCGAGCGGGCTGTAGAGACGCAGGATCGTGAACCACCCTTTCTTCGGATCGGTTTGAATCCAGTTGCCCGTCGCTCACGCCCGTCGGGCTTGGTCGGACCGAAATACACGGTCGTCGAGCCGTCGGCGCCGGCTTCGGCGGCGGGCGTCGGATAGCTCTGGCTGCCGGCGCGCGGATAGCGCTGCGGCGTGTCGAGCATCGAGCGCGTCTGGTTGTCGTAGACGGTGAAGGACCAGAACTTCCCCGCCGGGACGTTCGGAGGCAGGGTGACCTTGTAGGTCTTGTTGCCGTCGAAATACTCGCCCTTGGAATCGACGGCCTGAATGAGGTACTGCGAGCCGATGTCGGTCAGCCGCATGATCATCGCGGGCGTGATGAACGTGTAGCCGAAAAACATGGCCGTCCGCACGTTGAGCGTGCGCGCACCCGTCGGCGGATTCGGGGTGATAACGCCGTCGGCGCTGACCTCGGGCGGCGGCGTCTCCATGTTGTAGCCGCCGAGGAAGAGCGGGTTGAACCAGGTCGAGTTGGGGTAGTAATAGCCACCGTCGGACGGACGCCACTTGAAGTTCAGGGTGCGCGCCGCGGCGTTTCCGATCGCGGCCGCGTCGGTCAGGATCTTCTTCATCCGCGCGTCGGGATTGAACGGCTTGCCCTTCACGATGCCGATGGCAGCCAGCGATCCCATGATCTCCGGGTCGAGCGCCCCGACGGGCTCCTTCTGCACTACGATCGTTGAGCATCTCGAAGTAGCTGAAGTCGCTTGGCGGCACGGTGTTCATCACCTTGCCGGTGCCTTCGGTGAACTTCACCGGCTCCTTGCGGTCGCAGAAAGGCCCAGTCCAGTTTGTGGTCCGGCGTGAGCGCCAAAGTCGCCTTGCCCTGCAACGCAGAGCCGATGCTCGTGCCGTATCCGCCGGGAAGGTAGGGATAGACCTTGAGCGTCTTCTTGATCAGCGCGACGACCGGCTTCGGGTCGTTCTTCTCAAGAAAGGACCGCCCGAGCAGGGTGGCGCGGGTCGTGCGCATCTTCTGGACGAAGTAGCCGCCGCCCGGCAGTTCGCCTTTGTAATCGGGCGGCACAAACAGGTACTTGCCGCCCTCGCCCCGGTCGGGACCGGGCAGACCGAAGTCGGTGATCCAGTGGAACCACATGTCGTCGACCACGCCGAGCGATAGTGGCGGCGTCTCAACGACCATCGGCCCCTTGGTGACGTCCAGATTGACCCAGAAATAGATGGTGTCCGCATTGGCCGTCAGGAACAGGGACTTCGCATCCATCAGCTCCGAGAAGATCAGGGCCGTGTTGTTCGGGACGCCGGCATCCTCCATGCCCTTGAAGATGGCCGCCACCGAAGCGCCCTGATAGGCATTCACGAACGCCTCGACGCCATGCATCAGGTCGAGATAGTCGTAGGCCTTGGCCACGGTCTCTTTGCTCGGTGCGCCGTCCTTGTATTCCAACGTGCCGATGCTGCTCTCGACCTTGTCGGGCGTGTTGATCGACGGTGGGATTGCGGCTGCGACGTCTGGGCGGCGGCCAAGCGAGGCAGTACCAGCGCGCGAGCAGACGACGACTGCTGTCATGGGATCTTCATAGATTGCTCGCGTTCATAAGAAGCATCTACCATTGCTTGGTCGGCACTTGGCAGTCTGATCGCACTACTCCAGCCGAACAAATCAGTTCACCTTCTTGACGTCTGGCGGCAGCCACGCGCCGTTTAAGACGGATGCTTCAGGCCAGTAGAGCCGCAGTATCAGCGAGAAGTGGCCTGCGGGTGCCGGTATCCAGTTCGCTTCATTCTCCTTGCCCGGCGACTTCGCGCCCAGATAGAGCGTCAGCGAGCCGTCCGCGGCGTATTTCAGCGTCTTGTTTTTCGTGCCGAGCGAGAAGCGGTTCAGCGGATTCGGAAAGAAGAACTTCTCGTCGTTGTACAGGGTCAACGACCAGAACCCCTTCACGGGTGGGACTTGTCCTTTCGCAAACGTGACGGTGTATTGATTGTTTCCGTCGAGCGGTTTCCCCTCGCTGTCGAACTCGCGCAAATTGTATTGCGTTTCCGCCGCCGTGTTCTGGTACATGCTCGATTTGCTGATGGCGGTGCGGTTCAGGTAGTCCGTGCCCCACTCCGCGGCATTCGCCGGCACGGTCCAGCCGTTGCCAACCGCCCGGCCGTTGTATTGGAACTGAAAGAGCGGCTCCACGAGTTCTTTGTCGGCGGCAACGAACGATTCAATCAGCGCCTTCTTGGTGTCCGGGTTCTTGGCGGCGGCCTCCCACACGGACGCGATCCAGCGGTAGAGCGCTTCCTCACCGGGCAGCGGCGGCACCTCCTTCATGACCACGGGTAGCTCTTCGTAGTAGGTGTGCGGGATTCACCCACCTGCTCTCGCCCTTCGGCGCGTGGGGACCCGCAGACGGAACCGGGAAATGCGGCGACTTGCTGTAATCTTTCGTCTTCATCTTGCCGTCGAACTGGCTGAGCGGATACATCACGATCTGATCGATGACCGGCTGAACGGCCGCGGTGTCTTCGGGCGTCGCATCCTTGAAGACGCGCGGGACGACGAAGACGAGATCCGTGGACGAACGCACCACCGCGGTGATGCCCTTGGGAAGCTCACCGTTCCAGCGCGGCCCCACGATCATGTAGAAGCCGGGCTTCGTGCCATACTGCTTGCCGATCCGGCCGATCTCGTCGGTGCGCTGGTCATACATTGCGTAGACGTAGAAGCGGTCGCCGAAGTCCGGCACCTGAATGACCGTCGGCTCCTTGTCGAGCGCGGTGAATCCTGCGCCGTAGGCGACGTCCTGGTTGGGACAGACGATGAAGGTCTGATCCGGCTTGACGTAATCGGTCAGCATCTGGTTGAAGCCGACCGGCGCAACCGGCACGACGCCGCCCAGAAGTCCGGGCTCGGGCGCTTCGGCAAATGCCGCACGGCGGTTGTGCGCGTTCACCATCGGGTAGCCCCACACATAGGCCATTCGGCCGACAAGCTGGACGTACGCGTTGGTCATCGTGTTGCCGGGAACAGGGCCGGGAACGTCCGCCGCGGTCTTCGGTATCGGCACCTGTAGTCTGGTTGTCTGGGCGGCGACTAAACCGGGCGACAAAAATGTGGTGCCGATTACGAGTCCTGCAAGCAGCCCGGTTAACTTCATCAGTCGCCTCCGTTTGATTTGTTCCAGCTCGGTGTGTTGTTTGGACTTTAATGTGACCGAGCGCTGCCGGTATTGCCCTTTGGTGCAATTGCTTGCAGAGCACATCGCTGCCTGCGAGGCGCGATGTCCGCTTTGGGTCAAAAGCAGACATGTGCGGTGCAACTACGAATGTCTGCTATGGGCCAAAAAGCGGACATTGGCCGGATCTATAGTTCAGCTGGAAATGGAAGCCGCCGTTCGCGGCAGGATAATTTTGATTGCTGTGAATTCGCCGGGCCGCGTATCGACCTCGATCGAGCCGCCATGTTGCTTGACGATGATGTCGTGACTAATCGAAAGGCCGAGCCCAGTGCCCTCTCCAGCCGGTTTGGTCGTGAAGAAGGGATTGAACATCTTTTCTTTCACCTCCGGAGGAATGCCAATGCCGTTGTCCCGGATCATTATTTCGACACGATCCCCAAGGTTCTTGGTGGTGGCAGCAAGGATCGGTTCGAGATCGTCATTTGCTTCCGCACAGCGCTTCGTTGCGGCGTAAAAACCGTTAGAGATAAAATTGAGTAAAGCCCTTGTTATGTCTTGCGGGAATAGATCGGCTTCACCCGCAGTTGGATCAAACGATCGTTGCAGCGTAATGTTGAAGCTCTGCTTCTCAGCTCGCCCCCCATGATAGGCGAGATTGAGGCTCTCTTCGACAATCGCGTTGACATCAACGAGCCGGTGCTCGCCGGAGCCTTCGCGCGAGTGCAGCAGCATGTTCTTCACGATGGCATCGGCGCGCTTACCGTGTTGCACAACCTTGGCGAGATTGCTCCGCAGAGTGCTCGTCAGTTCATTAATTTCAGCGCGCGCTTTGTCGTCGAAAGAGCCCTTCAAGATCTCCTGCAATTCATCTATTAACTCAGTGGAAACTGCCGAGAAATTGTTTACGAAATTGAGCGGGTTTTTGATTTCGTGTGCAATCCCGGCGGTGAGCTGGCCGAGCGACGCAAGCTTTTGCGTCTGCACTAGACGGTCTTGCGTAGTGCGCAAATGCTCCAGCGATGTCGCCAATTCGCGCGTGCGGGCCTCCACGTTTTCGAACAGCCGAACATTCTCGATCGCGATTGCTGCCTGATCCGCAAAAGTGGTCGCAAGTTCGATTTGTTTTTCGGAAAACGGGCGCACTTCAGAGCGTGTCAAGCTTAACACGCCGATCGCCGCGCCCTCGCGCACCATCGGGACCGAGAGAACGCTGCGGTAATCCCCCAATCTCTGCCCTTCTATTAGAGTATACTCCGGATCAGCCTTCACGTCGGGAATGTGCACCGCGCGCCGTTCGAGCAATGCACGTCCGAACGCTGAGCCACGATCGGGTTGTATCGGAATATTTCTAACATAATTCATGAATTCAGGAGAGAAGCCGAACGCTTCGGCGCGGAAAAAAACTCCGTCCTTTTGACGGGTAATATTGGTCTTATCCGCATCGCAGAGCCGGGCAGCGGATTCGACGAGGGTCTGAAGCACTGTTCCCAAGTCAAAAGTCGAGCGGCTAATAACCTTGAGGACATCAGCGGTAGCTGTCTGCTGCTGAAGGGATTCGCGCAGTTCGTTGAGCAATCGGGCGTTCTCGATTGCGATAACGGCTTGGTCGGCAAATGTCTCGACTAGCTCAATCTGCTTGGAGGTGAACGGCAACACCCGTGAACGCGTCAGCATCAAAACGCCAATGGGAATGCCTTCCCGCAGCATAGGCACACTCAGAGCGGTGCGGTATGTCCCAAGCTTTTGTTGCTCGTGCAAAACGTATTTTGGGTCTTCCAAAACGTCGGCGACGTGAACGGCTTTACCCTCGAGTACAGAGCGCCCAAGCACCGAACCTTGTGTGGGACGTACCGGATTATCGCGCATGTATCGCTCGAATTCGGACGGATAGCCGTAACTGGCAATGAACGGGTAAGCGTCTCCCTTCGGCCGATGAATGGCTGCGCTGTCGGCTTCGCACAGCTGTGCCGCTGATCTCACCAGTGTGTCGAGCACTGCTTGAAGGTCGAATGTCGAACGACTGATGACCTTGAGCACGTCGGCGGTCGCGGTCTGTTGTTGGAAGAACTCGCGCAACTCGCTAAGCAGCCGCGTGTTCTCGATGGCAATGACGGCTTGAGCGGCAAAATTCTGAACTAGTTCGATCTGCTTGTCGGTAAACGGACGCACCTCTTGCCGATAGATGATTATTGCGCCGATCACCTCGTCCTCTTTTAACATCGGGACCCCGATTAGAGTGCGCGCACCTGCGAGGTTAATAGTGGCTTCGCGCAGGTTGTCCCCGGGTGTTCGTACCGAGGCTAGGTCGAGCACGTGGTAATGTTCTTTATTGTTCAACAGTTGCCTGAGTCCGGTATTGCGGGGGAACACCCGTTCGCTTCTCAAATACTCGACATAAGCTGGGTGCGCGCCGTGCGTCGCGCCGACGAGGAATCCATCTTCCTCGCGTAGCATGAGATTGCCAAATTTGGCGTCGCAGATTTGTACGGCATTTTCCAGCATCGCTTGGAACACGGGCTCCAGTTCGCCCGGCGAACGATAATGACGCGCAGCACCTCCGAAGTCGCAGTCTGCTGCTCCAGTGACTCGCGCAGTTCGTTCAGCAGTCGGGCGTTCTCAATGGCGATGACGGCCTGCGCGGCGAAGTTTTGGACTAACTCGATCTGCTTATCGGTAAATAGTCGAACTTCCTGCCGGTAGATAGCGATAGTGCCGACCAGCGTGTTGTCCTTGAGCATCGGCACGATAAGAAGGGTGCGGGCACCCGCGACATCGGCAAGGCCAACTACTGCTGGGTCGCCTTCACGATAAGGCGGTTGCGTCCGAATATCGTCGATGTGCGCCATCTGCTTCGTTCTGGCCACATAGGCTAGTCCACTTTCCGGGTGGGACGGATCACCTCGCCAAGTCCCCCTCTCAGAGTATCCGTCCGGTGGATTGTGTAGCGCAACGTTTTGAAATGTCTCTCCGTTGTAAAGACTGAGATTGCCGAACGTAGCCTCGCAAATTCGTGTCGCGTTCTCCAACAACGCAGCGAACACTGGTTCCAACTCGCCCTGGGAACTGCTGATGACTTTGATGTACGGTGAGGACATCGACCTCCAGTACCGCGCCATGCGGGCCGGGTGGGAGCGGTGGTACGTCCCGGCCGCCGTCGTGCGCCACGAGCACCAGGCCCTGACCGACCGCCGCTGGTTGACCCGCCGCACGGTGTGGCACTGGCGCGGCATCCTCCGGTTCGTGCGCAAGCATCCGGAGAGGCTGCGCTCATGAGGCAGCCGCGGGGTATCGGATGAGTACCCGGGACAAGTACGCCGCGCTGGCGGACGGGTTCGCCGAGCACGAGTACGCCGACCCCGTGCGGTACTCGACCCGCCGCGCCGGTGTCATCTCGGGGCTGGGCCCGTCCCTCCGTGCCGGCGAGAGCGTGGTCGACCTCTGCTGTGCCGACGGCATCATGGCGGCGTCGCTTACGAGCCTCGGGCTCGTCTACACGGGGGTCGACGCGACAGAGCAGATGATCGCGGCCGCGAGGAAGCGGAACCCCGGGCTCGACTTCGTCGTCGATCGAATGGAGGACTACGAGCCCGCCGAGCCCGTCGACCTCACGATCTGCCTTCGCTCCTTCTATCTCGCCGAGGACCGCGTCGGCTTCTTCCGGCGCATACGCGGCTACACACGGAAGAAGTTCGTCTTCGACTTCAGGCCGATGGTCTTCCCTGTCGACGGAGTGCTGAGCGACCTGCGCGAGGCGGGTTTCTCCCGCATCGAGCTCCGACCGTTCTTCCTGCCACAGCGGAAGGCTTTGCCGGGAGCGGCGCTCCCGCTCCTCTCCGTGCTCGAGCACTCCGGGCCGGCCGGGCTCGCGCTGACGAGGCGCGTCGGCTGCGTCTTCTGCAGCGCGGCCGCCTGAGCGTGGCAGGGCTCGGGCTTACCCGCCGGCGGGTCGTCGCGTTCGCAGGGGTCTACGGCTCGGTCGCGCTCGGCCTTGCGGCAGCGCTCGTCGTTCTTCGCGTGCTCGGCCCTTCGGGCGCCGGCAGCTTCACGATCGTCATCGCCACCGCCGACTTCCTTGCCCTCCTCGTCTGGCTCACGAGCGACGATGCGCTCGTCAAGTACGGCTTCCGGTACGCGGCGAACGAGGAGTGGGGGCGCTTCCACCGCCTGATCCGCGTCGCGTTCTCCGCCGAGCTCGCGGCGTCGCTCGTCGCGACCGCCCTGATCGTGGCGATCGCCCCCTTCGCCGACTCGATCTTCCACAGCAGCTCCGGGCTCGAGGCGCCCCTCCTGATCGCAGCGCTCCTGCCGCCGCTCCAGGCACTCGAGTCGATCGCCGCCGCCACCCTCATCCTCGGCGGCCGCTACGACCTGCGCGGCACCTGGCTCACCCTCTCGATGGGATTGCGGCTGGCCGGAATCGTGATCGGCGCGCAGATCGGCGTGACCGCGGCGGTCGCCGGGGTCCTCGTCGCCCAGGTGATCACGACGATCTCGATCCTCGCGATCGGGATGTCCGGACTTCGGAGCTTCCCTGCCGCGGAGCCGGAGCCGATCGGCGAGGATCGCGGGCCGATCATCCGCTTCGTGGCGTCGAGCGCCGCCTACACGGGGCTGATCTCCCTGAGGCTGTGGGTCGCGCCGCTCGCGCTCGGGATCGTCCGGAACGCCGCCGAGGTGGGCCTGTTCCGCGCGGCGCAGATGCCGCAGTCCGGGCTCGCCGCGCTCTCCTCCCCGCTGCGGATGATCCTCCTCTCCGAGCAGACCCGCGACTGGGAGCACGGCCGTCCCGAGGTCGTCATCGCCGGGATCCGGCGCTACGTGAAGGGAGCGGCGCTCATCGCCGCGCTCTCCCTCTTCCCGGTGCTCGCGTCGATCCCCTGGCTCGTCCGCCACGTGCTCGGCGCCGACTACCTCCCGGCCGTCCCGGCCGCTCGTCTGATCCTCGTCGCGGCCGCGATCCAGCTCGTCTTCAGCTGGACGAAGACGTTCCCCGTGACGATCGGCCGTCCCGGGCTCCGGCTCTGGGCGCACGGCGTCGAGACGGCCGTGATGCTGCCGCTGATCGTCATCCTCGGCAAGAAGTGGGGCGTCACCGGCGCCGGCGTCGCCGTCCTCGTCTCGTCGGTCGCGTTCGCCCGCCTGGGGCGGTGATCCTGCTCCGCCTCCGGCGAACGCGGCCTCACCTGAGCGTGATCACCGCCGAGCGGTGGGCTGAGGCCGGGCGGATCGTCGAGCTCCCTCACCGTGAAGCGCGGGTCGGCCCCGAACACGATCGAGGTACTTCGCGTTCTAGTAGACGATCGTTGCGGGCTTGCCCCGCCGAGCAACGCCGGCCGCGAAACGCTCCATGACCGGCCCGTCGAACGGGTTGAAGAGGTAGAAGAGCGTGCCGTCCGGAGGGATCAGCTCCGACGCGTCGCCGCAGATGATGGTCACGTTGCGCCTGCGTCGGAGCCGCCGCGCCGTCTTGGCGCAGATCTCGGGGTCGAGCTCGATCCCGTAGATCTTGTTGGCCGGGAAGTGGTCGAGGATCCAGTTGAGCGAACGGCCCTTGCCGCAGCCTACGTCGACGATCGCATCGTCGGGCTCGATCTCGACGCCTGCGAAGACGACGTCGAGCTCGGAGTAGTGGCGGTTGGTCGAATGGAAGGCGCCGAGGTGCTCGTACCGGGTCCTGATCGTGCCACCGAGGGGCCGGCCGTACCTCAAGTCGCGCAGGGCGCTGCTCAGCATCGTCGGCGCACGCCTGATCGCCGTCGAGATCCTCATGGGCGGCGGAGCGCGGCGCCGCCAACCGGTGCGGACGCGATCGGTCAGGCCCGCGCGTCGAGGGTGGCGGCCGAGCCGCGCAGGCGCGAGGATCGCGGTCCGGGTCGCGTTGATCCGGCGGCCGCGGAGGCTGGGGGCGAAGACGACGACGTTCCGCTCGTGTCGGCTCCGGTTGCGAACTGCTGCTTGTAGGCGGCGTCGCCCGGCCCGAAGTCGAGAGTTCGTAGGGAGGGATCGGCACAGGCGTCCTCGATCACGCGCATGAGCAGGTAGATCCCGACGCGGTTCTCGGCGAAGGCGGGGTCGTAGCCGCCGGTCCGAAGCAGGATCGTGTCTCCGAACACCGAGCAGAGCCAGTATGCGATCGGGGTCGCGTCGAGCGAGAGCAGATAGCCGCGGACCCATCCGTGCTCGAGGCCGACCCTCGCGACCGCGCGCTGCTCCGGGGTATCTGCGAGGCCTACGCCCAGCTTCCGCTGATAGCTGGAGGACGCGACCCGCTCGGCGCCCTCGATCAGCCGGTCCACCCGGACGGGTCGCGCACCACCTCGACTCGCAGCCGTTCGCCGAACGCCTCCGCAAGTTGCCGCGCGTCGCGACGGATCCGCTCTTTCGTGTCCTGTGCTCCGAGCCAGGCGAGGAAGTCGTCGAAAGTGGCGGGGAGCTCGAGCAGCCGGCGGGTCCAGGGAGCGATGAGACGGCTGTCGTGTCAGCGGGCCGCCGAGGGACTCGAAGCGCCGCGAGCTCGGGCGAGCCGAGCTCGAGCGGGGGAGGCTCGACCACGTCCGCCTCGCCGCTGCGCAGCGCATCGCCGGCCGCGGCCCGGAGCACGTCGGCAGCGCGTCCGCGCGGCCGACCGCGAGGCCGCCGTCGACGACGCGGAGAACGCGTGCCTCCGGTGCGTACACGTCCTTGTATCCGAGCATCGTCGAGAGGCGCCTCAGCTCGAGTCGCCCTGCGAGGCCGCCCACCGGCCGGCCGTCGCTCGTCGCGACGGCTGCGAACGGGCCGATCACATTGGGTCTCGTGGCGAGGCGGGTGGTGAAGTACTCGTACGCTGCCTCCTCGCGCTCCCACGGCAGCTCGTCCCAGGCGCCGCGCAGCGGCTCGAGCTCCTCGAGCGTTCGCGCCACCACGACCTCGGGCCGGCTCACGTGCTGGCTGGAACGAAGGCTAAGCCGACCTGCACGCCAAGGGTACGGGGCTCGTTTTCCGTCGGCGGGATCAGCGTGCCCTTCGCGATCGTGAGCTCGACACGCACCGGCGTCTGCGCGACCGGGAACGAGAGCGTCCGCGTGCTCCCGTTCGGAACAGTGACGTAGACGCGGCGGTGGATCTGCCCGAGGTCGATCGCCTGGTGCTCGGCGTCGTAGTGGACGTCGCCGACGAGGATGCGCACCTTGGCGGCAGGGGCCGAGCCGTTGTACCCCAGGCGTCCGAGCGAGACCTTCAGCGTCCCCGCCTGGCCCGGCTTGAAGTACGTATAGGTGCACCAGTCGGGGCACCAGTTGTCTGTATAGACCTGCTGGGTCGTGTCGGCCAGGCGCCACGGCCGGTCGCTCCGGTAGAGGGTCATGACGCCGTTGGCCGCGTGCGCGACCGGGGTGGCGTCGAGCTTGATGTTGGAGTCCGCGAGGACGTACCGGAACCCGTCCAGGTCGGACAGGAGCCCGTCGGCGCTGAGGAGATTCGCGGTCGGCGTCGGGCCGGGCCCGGGTGCGGTGCCGTCGAGAGCTGCAACCCGGGTGATCGACCGGTTCCAGAACTCGGTCAGGTTCTCGCCATTCGGGTCGCGGATCGCCTGGCCGAGGTAGGCGACCTTCTGGCCACCGGTCGAGGCGTCCACCCAGTCGAGCGGCTTCGGCAGGTTGCGCGTGAAGGCGGTCGCGACATGGTCGATCCCGACCGTCATCGCGATCTCGGCCGAGAGCATCCACGCGAGGGCGAGGACGAGGGCGAGCGCCGCGACGCCGCGACGCCGCCGGTACGCAATCAGGAGGACTGCGACCGCAGTGGACGCGAGGAGCGCGAGGCGGAGGTCGTGTGTCGTCCAGTGTCTCTGGGACGCGAGGTAGGCGGCCAACGACGAGCCCGGCGCCTCGTAGTACGGCCAGCCGATCTGGATCGCCTTGAAGAGAAACAACACGAGCACGAACGCGGTGGCGCCCGCCACGACCCAGCGGTTGATCCTTTTCGACTCGAAGACCATCACGGTGCCGAGGATCAGGAGGGGGGAGAGGTAGATGAGGTCACGCTCCTCCCAGAGGGTCGCGAAGACCGTCGAGAGGTACGCGGCCTTGACGGCGGTGTAGATCGCGAGTGTCCCGATTGCAGCCGACGTCCAGGCGACATAGGCGCGGTAGGTGGGGTCGCCGCGGCGCTCGGGGAGCCGGAGGGAGGTGAGGCCGCCGATGACCGGGAGGGCGCTGAGCCCGATCGCGAACGAGCTGCCCGCCCGCAGGCCCAGGTCGACGATGCGGTTCTTCGTGTACTGGCTCGTGTACTGCCACTCGTGGATGTGCTGCAGGACGACGCGGTTGAAGAGGATGAATGCGCCGACCCCCAGGGCGATCGCGCCGATCGTGTCCCCGCGCGACCAGTTGCGCCGCAGCTCGCGCGATCGTGGCCCCGTGAGCCAGAGGCCGGCGGCCGCGATCGCAAGCGCGAGAACGAGGCTCGTGAACTGCTTCTGGCGGACGAAGTAGCCGCCTCCGACGGCGACGATCGCGAGTGCAACGTCCAGGCGCGCCTTCGAGCGAAGTGCCCGAACCGCGAGCCAGGAGCAGAGGGCGTAGTAGGGGTAGGCGAGGACGTCGGAGACGATCGACGTCGCGTAGGCCATCCCCGGGATCGCGACGGAGCCGACGGCGGTGACGACCGCGCCGCGCCGGCTGACGAGCATGCGGGCGAGCAGGTAGGACGGGAACGGCCGCGAGCAGCATGATCACGGCGTTCGCGTACTTGACCGCCGCGTAGGCGGCCGTGGTCGAGTGAATCCACCAGAACGGCGCGATCGCGTAGGCGTAGAGCGACTTGAAGTAGATCGGCTCGCCGCGGCGCGCCGCGTGGCCCGTGTCGGCGATCGAGCGCGAGAGCTGCGTCCACTCGAGCTCGTCCGTGAAGATCCACGGCGTCTTGCGCGACCAGGCCTCGACCGCGTAGAAGACGAGAACGGCCAGGGCGAGGAAGATGAGCGGGATCGCGGCGAGTAGGCGGTCGACGAACGTCCGCCGGCGCGCCGGCGTCAGCTCGTGACTGTTCGACTGAAACGGTCGCCACGCCTGGTCATTCTGACGCGGCGCCGAACTCGACGTGCGGGTCGAGGTCGAGCTCGCGGCGAACGAAGCGGCAGGTCACGTCGGCGCGGGCGCACGCGCCGACCACGGTGTCGAGGACGTCGCGTGGGGCGTCCGGGATCGTCACGAGCACGATGTCGGGCTGCGTGCTCTCGAGGATTCGGGGCATCTCGTGCGTCGTTCCGATGACCTTCACGCCGTGCACGCTACGGCGGCGGAGCCGGTGGTTGTCGTCGACGAACCCGACGACGCGCTCGCCGGCGGTCTCGCGGAGCTCGCGCATGAGGCTGCGGCCGGTGCGTCCCGCGCCGACGACGAGCGTCCGGCGGGCGGTGCGGTCGCGGACGCTGCGCGAGCCGATCACGATCGTCCGCTCGGCGAGTCGGGAGCCGACGATCGCGACCATGCAGATCAGCGCGTCGACGATGAAGAACGAGCGATTGAAGTCGCGCATGTCCTGGGTGAGCACCATGAAGGAGACGGCGATGAGCTCGGAGACGACCACTGCCGCGGCTGCGGCGGCGGCGTCGCGCATCCCGGCGTAGCGCCACACCGAGCGGTAGAGGCCGAACGGGATGAAGGTCAGGTACCGCGCGGCGAGGACGACCGGCAGGGTGAGCCCGGCGATGAACCGCTGGCTCGTCGAGCCGGGCCAGCCGAACTCGATGACGTAGGCGGCAACGAACGACCCGCTGATCAGCAGGAAGTCGACGCCGACCTCGACGAGGCGCCGCCAGTGCATCGCGAAGACCTGCCCGAGACCGATCGGCTCGTCGAGCTGCGGCCGGCGGTCGGCGTCTGCGAGGAAGCTCGCGAACTGGATCAGCAGAGCGAACGTGACGACGACGCCGATCACGGTGTAGCGCCAGTTGTCGAGGACGTTGTAGGCGAGGCTCGAGCCCCCGACGGAGAACGCGATGAGCGCGAGGAGCGCGACCGCGCTCCGCTCCGAGAGCCCGTAGCGGACGAGACGGTGCGAGGAGTGATCGCGGCCGCCCTGGTGGATCGGCCTGCCGTCGAGCATCCGCGCGATCGTGACGAGCGTCGTGTCGAGGATCGGGACGGCGAGCACGAGCACCGGCAGGATCAGCGTCGCGACGGTCGTGCCGGCGACGCGCCAGCTCGAGACGAGCCCGAGCGCGGCCAGCGCGAACCCGAGCGCCTGACTGCCCGAGTCGCCCATGAAGACGAGCGCGCGGCCCTTGGGCGGGAGGTTGAAGGGCAGGAAGCCGATGCAGGCGGCCGCGCCCGCGATCGCATACGCGAGCGAGGCGTGGTCGGGGTGGACGGTGACGGCGTCCACGGCGAAGAAGAAGAACGAGATCGACGCGAGTGACGCGGCGAGGCCGTCCATGTTGTCGAGCAGGTTGAAGGCGTTCGTCAGCCCGACCAGCCAGACGACGGCGATCGCGTCACCGACGAGCTGGTTCGAGACGAGCTGGACGTGCGTGCCTGTTGCCAGGACGATCGCCGCGGCGGCCCCCTGGGTGGCGAGCTTGACGAGCGGCGTCAGGCCGCGGAGGTCGTCGACGAGGCCGGCCGCGAAGACGAGGGCGATCCCGGCCCAGATCCCGACGAGCTCCCGGGTGGGGTCGAACGCGCCGACCGCTGCCGCGGTCCAGAGCCCGAGGCTGAAGCCGACGAAGATCCCGATTCCGCCGAAGCTCGGGGTCGTGGAGTCGTGCCAGCGGTCGGCGGAGGGAACGGCCACGAGGCGCCGTGTCGCGGGTGACCGCAGAAGCGCCCAGATCACGGCCGCGGTCGCCGGGAGGGCGACGATCGCGACGGCGGTGCTCACAGGCGCGGAGGGTAGTCGAACCCGGTTAGCACGTTGTTTGGACGGTAATCGAGGAGTCAGACATTCCACACGGTGTCGGACACCGCGTCCGAGCTGGAGAGCCGAGCCGAAGCTCGAGGTGTCGAGGGGCTTGCACACCCGGGCCGGGCGCTGTGTCCGACACCTGCGCCGTACACTGGCGTGATGGCCGTCTACGGCGATCTCGTGCGGTACCGCGAGCTGTTCGCGAACCTGTTCCGACGCGACTTCCAGGCGAAGTACCGGGGCTCGGCGCTCGGGATCCTCTGGTCGCTCGTGAACCCGGCGGCGCTGGTCGTCGTCTACCTGATCGTCTTCGGGGTCATCCTCGACAAGAGCGGCGGGATCCCGCACTACCCGCTCTACCTCCTTTCCGGGATCGCCTGCTGGATCTTCTTCGCGGTCTCTCTGCAGACGGCGGCGCGGTCGATGGTCGAGAGCGCCGACCTCATCCGGAAAGTACGGTTCCCGCGCCAGCTCGTGGCGTTCTCGGTGGTCGCGACACAGGCGGTGACGTTCGCCGTGATGCTCGCGATCCTGATCGTCCTCTCGCTCGATCTTCATCCCTGCTGCACGCGGGACGGTGTGGCTCGTGCTGCCGCTGGCGCCGCTCTACGTGGCGCTCGTCGCGGGCGCGTCGCTGATCGTCGCGTGCATGAACGCGATCTTCCGGGACGTCGAGCACATCCTCGCGGCGGCGCTCCTGCCGTGGTTCTTCCTCACCCCGATCCTGTGGAGCTTCTCGACGCTCGGCGCGAGGGCGACCTCGCACGAGAAGTTGATGGACGTGCTCCGCTGGGGAAACTTCATCGCGCCGCCGATCGCGGCGTTGCGCGACGCGCTCTGGAGCGGCCACGCCCCTCACGCCTCCGACGTGATCTACCTGGCGGTGGCTGCGGTCGTCGCGCTCGTCCTCGGGTCGGTCGTGTTCCGTCGCATCGACGACCGGCTCGCGATCGAGCTGCTAGGTCTAACTGCGTCCGCTGCGCGCCGGCGCGCAGGACGATTCGCCCGTCGTAGACCCAGGGCTCGGTGACCGGGGCGGCGAAGGCCGGCAGCCCGGCGACGTCTGGAAGCCGCTCGAGTGTCACGCCGTCCATCACCGACGGGCAGAGGAGCGGATGCGAGAACCCCGGGATCCGTCCTGCCCCCGGCTCGTAGGCGAGCAGAGCATGTGGGCGACGGCGTCCGAAGCCGCCCTCCCACTCGATCGAGCCGGCGACCACCCCGAACCCCTCGGCGTGCGCCGCCGCGACGAGCTCGGCCCAGTCGGGAGCCGGCTCGACCCAGTCGGGCAGCTCGGCGCGGTGCTCGCCCGCGCGTGGCTGGACTTCGATCTCGGCCGTCGTCGACTCGCTCCCGAGCTCGGAGAACCAGGCTCGATTCTCGGCGACGAGGTCGAGGGCAAGCCGGTAGCGCCCCGGCGGCATCGGCGCTCGCACCCGCGCGTCGAGGGTCACGCTCTCACCTGGTGCGATGACCGGGAGCGCGGTCCGTTCCCCGTCCCAGACGATCGGGTTGTCCCTGTCGTCGAGCCAGTGGTAGCCGAGGAGGATCCCGTCGCGCCACGGCACCGTCCCGGCGTTCGAGAGCGTCACCCGGGCGGTCGAGAACGTGCCGGCCTGCGCCCCTTCCAGCCTCCAGTCTCCCCACTTCACGGCAAGCGGCCCTTTGGTCATTGGGCGGCTAGTCTAGGGCGGTGGAACCGCTCCTCGTGCGCGCCGCGCGGCGCGAGCCGACCGAGCGGACGCCGATCTGGTTCATGCGGCAGGCGGGGCGGTCGCTGCCGGAGTACCGCGAGATCCGCGCGCAGCACGCCTTCTTCGAGATCAACCGGTCGGCCGAGCTCACCGCCGAGGTGACGCTTCAGCCCGTCAGGCGGCACCACGTGGACGCCGCCGTGATGTTCGCCGACATCATGACCCCGGTCGTCGCGATGGGTGTCGACGTCGAGCTCGTCGAGGGCGTCGGCCCGGTCGTTTCCGAGCCGATCCGGTCGAAGGCGGCGCGTCGAGCGGCTCCGGGTTCCCGACCCGGCGGAGTCGGTGGCGCCGATCCTCGAGGCGATCGGCATCGTTCGGCGCGAGCTCGCGCCCGAGCAGGCCGTGGTGGGCTTCTGCGGCGGGCCGTTCACGGTCGCCGGCTACCTCGTGGAAGGGAAGCCCTCGCGGGAGTTCGCCGTCACGAAGGCGCTGATGTACCGCGAGCCCGCGGTCTGGCACGGCCTCCTCGAGCGTCTCTCCGAGACGTTCGCCGCCTATGTCGTCGCGCAGGCCCGAGCAGGCGCCGACGTGGTCCAGCTCTTCGACTCGTGGGTCGGCGCGCTCTCGCCGGCCGACTACGCGGAGTTCGCGGCGCCGTGGTCGGCAAGGGTGCTCGCCTCGCTTCGCGATGCCGGCGTTCCGTCGATTCACTTCGGCACGGGAGCCTCGACGCTCCTGCCGGCCGATGGCGGCTGCCGGCGGCGACGTGATCGGGCTCGACTGGCGGATCCCCCTCGACGAGGGCTGGGCGCTGGCCGGGGACGATCGCGCCGTTCAGGGGAATCTCGACCCTGCCGTGCTGCTCGGCCCCTGGGAGCGGATCGAAGGCGCGGCACGCGACGTCCTCGCCCGCGCGGGCGGACGCCCGGGCCACATCTTCAACCTCGGTCACGGCGTGCTCCCGTCGACTGACCCCGCCGTGCTCGGCCGGCTGCGCGAGCTCGTCCACGCGGAGACGAGCGCCGCGAGCGGGATCACCGCCTCCGGCGCCACCACGTGACCCTCGGGCGCTAGCGTCTTCGGCGTGAGCAGGGACGTCGGGCTCGTGCCGGAACATCTGCAGGGCGTGGATTCCCGTTCCGACAGGAGGTGCCGGCGGTGACGCCGGGCCGGATCGTCGTCGACCGCGTGTCGCAGCGCTTCCGCGTCTCCGAGCGGCCGTACCGGACGATCAAGGACCTGGTGGTCGCGCGCCGCCGTGCGGCGACGAGCGAGGTCTGGGCTCTTCGCGATGTCTCCCTCGAGGTGGAGCCGGGCGAGGCGCTCGGTCTCGTCGGCCGCAACGGCTCGGGGAAGACGACCCTTCTCAAGCTGGTCTCGGGGATCTTCAAGCCGACGTCGGGCCACATCGCCGTCGGCGGCAGAGTCGGCTCGCTCCTCGAGCTCGGCGCCGGCTTCCACCCCGACTTCACCGGCCGCGAGAACGTCTACCTCAACGGGTCGATCCACGGCCTCTCGAAGGCTCGGATCCGGGAGCTGATGGACGAGATCATCTGGTTCGCCGAGCTCGAGCGCTTCATCGATCTGCCCGTCCGGACGTATTCGTCGGGGATGTACATGCGGCTCGGGTTCTCGATCGCCGCGCACATCCAGGCCGACGTGTTGCTCCTCGACGAGGTGTTCGCGGTCGGCGACGAGGAGTTCCAGCGGAAGTGCTTCGGCAAGATCCACGAGTTCAAGGGCCGCGGCGGGACGATCGTGTTCGTCTCGCACGACGCCCAGGCGGTCGAACGGCTCTGCGACCGCGCGGTGCTGCTGCAAGCACGGATCGGTCGTCTTCAACGGCGAGACGCACGACGCCATCGCCGCCTACCGCCGGCTGCTCGCCGACGAGCGCAGCCCCGACGAGGTCGCGGCCGGGCTGCGCGAGTGGGGGAGCGGCGAGGCTCGGATCGTCTCGGCCGGGTGCTCGACTCCGACGGCGAGCCGCGGGTCCAGTTCGCCTCGGGGGAGCCGCTCGACGATCGAGCTACTCGCCGAGGCCGACGCGGGCATCGCGGCTCCGAGCGTCTCGCTCGAGCTCCGCGACAAGGGCGGGCTGGGGCTCGGCGGCGTGGTCACGCCGACCGCCGAGCTCGGCTGGGGAGACGGGCCCGGGCGAGCGCCTCCTCCGCTTCGAGATCGACCGGCTGCCGCTCGCCGAGGGGCAGTTTCACCTTCGCTGCGCGCTCGTCGACGCCGAGGGCGGCAGGCTCCTCGACCTCCACGACGACGCGGCCAGCTTCTTCGTCGTTCCCGGCCGGGGCCGAGACCGGAGCAGTGCTGCTCGAGGGCCGCTGGACCGTGCAGGAGATCGGGACCTCCGCGCCAATCGGACAGCCATGAGCTCACGTACGTGCCCCGACTGGCCTCAGCTGATGGAGCTCGCCCCCGAGCTCCAGTTCAAGCACTACACCGTTCGCGAGGCGCAGCTCCCCGCGGACGCGCTCGTGAGCATCGACGTCGGTCGACCTCGACTCCGTCGCGATCTGCTGCGACCTCGACAACCACGTTTTCTACGCCGAGCACACCGATCCGGCTGTCGCCGAAGCCCTCCGCGCATCGCACTGGTTCGACCTCCGCGAGTGGGTCGAGCGGTCGCCAGGCGCCGACGCAGCCTGACCGGCTCCGCCACCCTGCATCCGCGCGGTAGTGTCCGGCCGATGCCGTCCTTGGTCGTTCCCTTCCGAGGAGCGAAGGGCAAGAGCAGGCTCGGCCTCCTCCCCGGGGCCGCCCGGGAAGCGCTCGCGTCGGCGATGCTCGACGATGTCCTGTCGGCGTGCACCGCGATCGGGCCGACGTTCGTCGTCGGACCTGCGGCGCGCCTTGCCTCGCCGAGGTCGTCGTGCTTCCCGACCCCGGCGGCGGCCAGGGCGCAGCGGTGCGCGCGGGGCTCGAGGCTGCATCGCTCGTCACGGGAGGCGTCGGGCCGTTCCTCGTCGTGAACGCCGACCTTCCCTGCGTGACGGCACGCGACCTGCTCGCGCTCGCGGGCGCGGTTCCCGACAACGGGCTCGCCCTCGCGCCGGCCGCCGACGGGACGACCAACGCGCTCGCGCTCTCGTCGCTCGCCGTGTACGCGCCGGTCTACGGCCCCGGCAGCGCGAAGCGGTTCGCCGCGCTCGGCCCATCCCGGACGGTCGAGGCGCCGAATCTCATCGATGACGTGGACACCACCTCCGACCTGGATCGTCTTCGCGGCCGGCTCGGCCCGCGGACTCGGAGCGTCCTCACCACGCTCCGCACCGGGGCGGCCGCGTGAAGGCAGCCGTCCTCTCGGGCGGCGTCGGGGGCGCGCGGTTCCTCCGCGGCGCTCTCTCTGTAGTCGAACCTGGCAACGTAACCATCATAGGCAACGTGGGTGACGACATCGAGGTGCTCGGGCTGCACGTCTCGCCCGACCTCGACAGCGTCCTCTACGCGCTCGCCGGCGTCGCCGACGAGCAGCGCGGTTGGGGCCGTGCCGACGAGACCTGGAACGCGCTCGCAGACCGTCGCCGACCACGGTGGCGAGGCCTGGTTCCAGCTCGGCGACCGCGACATCGGCCTGCATCTCATCCGGACGCAGCTTCTGCGCGAGGGCGCGCACGCTCTCCGCCGTGACTGCCAGGCTCGCGGCCGGCTTCGGGCTCGAGTGCGCGCTCATCCCCGCCACGGACGACCCACTCCGGACGTTCGTCGAGACCCCGGCAGGCACGTTCTCCTTCCAGGAGTGGTTCGTCGCCCGCGGCCACCGCGACGAGGTCGACGCGCTCCACTACACCGGCGCGAGCGACGCACGCCCCGCCCCGGGTGTGCTCGAGGCGATCGACCAGGCCGACGTGATCGTGATCACGCCGAGCAACCCGTATGTCTCGATCGGGCCGATCCTCGCGGTCGAGGAGATCCGGGTCGCGCTCGAGCGCCGGCGGGTGCCGTGCGTCGCCGTCAGCCCGCTGATCGGCGGGCGCGCGGTGAAGGGCCCTGCCGACCGGATGCTCGCCCGGCTTGCGGGCGGCACCGGGCCCGCGGACGTCGCCGGCTGCTACCCCGGCTTGATCGACGCGCTCGTGCTCGACGAGCAGGACGCTCCTGCCGGAGCTTCCCGACGGTGTCCGTGCGATCGTGACGCGGACGCTGATGGTCGACGATGACGCCCGTCGCCGGCTCGCACTCGCCGTGCTCGACGCCGCCGCCTCGCTCACATGAAGGTCGCGATCCTCGGCGGGACCGGCAGCTTCGGCCGGGCTCTCGCCGCTCGCCTGGTGGCGGTCGGAGAAGACGAGGTCGTCATCGGCTCCCGCGACGCGGCGCGCGCCGAGGCGGCCGCCGCCGAGCTTGGCGCCGGACGTGCGAGGCGCGACGCAACGAAGCGCGCCGTCGCGGGGCGTCGATCTCGCCGTCCTCGCGGTCAAGGCCGACGCCGCGCTCGACACGGCGCGCGACGTCGCGGCGGCGCTCGGCGAGACGCCGCTCCTATCGGTCGCGAGCGACCTCACCTTCGCGCCGGGCGGATGCCGCCCCGACCCGGACGCGCGCTCCCTCGCCGAGCGCGTCCAGGATCTCGTCGCAGGACCGGTCGTCGCCGGCCTCCACTCGATCGCCGCGTCGAACCTCGGCGAGGCTCCCGACGAGGACGCCCTCGTCTGCGGCGACGACCCCGCGGCCAAGGAGCTTGCGCTCGACGCTCGCAGCGAAGCTCGTCGCAGGGCGATCGCTCGACGCCGGCCCTCTCGCGGGCGCCCGCACCCTCGAGGGGCTGACCGCCGTCATCGTCAACCTGAACCGCCGCTACCGCGCCCACGCCGGGATCGCAGTCACCGGGATCCCGCCCGCGTGATCGAGATCCTCCCGGTCGAGGGCCTCCCCGAGATCCAGGAGGGAGACGATCTCGGCGCGCTCGTCGCGAGCGCCGCGTCACTCGAGGCCGGGGACGTCGTCGTCGTCGCGCAGAAGGCAGTCTCGAAGGCAGAGGGCCGGGTGGTCACGCTCGACGAGGTCGAGCCCTCCGAGCGAGCCCGCGAGCTCGCAGGCTCGGAGACCGACGTCCGCCAGCTCGAGGTGATCCTGCGCGAGACCGTGCGGATCGTCCGCTCCCGCGGCGGTCTCATCATCGCCGAGACCCACCACGGGTTCGTCTGCGCCTCCGCCGGGGTCGACCATTCGAACGTCGCCGAGGCCGGCACCGTGATCCTCCTTCCGGTCGACCCGGACGAGAGCGCGCGCCGGATCCGCTCCGCGATCAGCGAGCAGGCTCGTGTCGACGTCGCGGTGATCGTGACCGACTCGTTCGGCCGGCCGTTCCGCCAGGGGACGACCGACGTCGCGATCGGGGTGGCAGGCCTGGCTCCTCTCCGCGACCTTCGCGGGACGCGAGATCGGGCAGGGAAGTCGCTGAGAACGACGCAGGTCGCCGTCGCCGACGAGCTGGCCGCGGCCGCCAACCTCGTGCGCACGACGAAGGCGGACGGGATCCCGGTCGTGATCATCCGCGGCCACCGGGTGACAGGAGACGGAATCGCCACCGACCTGGTGATCCCGGCCGGGCGGGACCTCTTCCGTTGACGGGGCGAGGGCTCGTCTAGGCTCGGCTCGTGGGGGTTCTCGACGGATGGCGGCTCTGTCCCAGGTGCGGGCACGAGCTCGAGCCGCGGCACGGGCCGCATCTCGGATGCCCGGCGTGCGGATCGAGCTACTGGGCGAACTCGGCGCCTGCCGTGCAGGGGCTGCTCGTCCGTGACGGTCGAGTCCTGATCGGCCGCCGCAAGATCGAGCCCCGCAAGGGTCACTGGGACCTGCCGGGCGGCTTCCTCGAGGAGGGCGAGCTGCCGCTCGACGGCCTCCGGCGCGAGTTCCTCGAGGAGACGGGGCTCGACGTCCGGCCGGTCGAATGGATCGGCGCCCACGTCGACCCGTACGACGATCATTTCGTGCTCGGCCTCACGTGGATCGTCGAGGCCGAGGGCGACCCCGTCCCGGCAGACGACGTCGAGGAGCTCGCGTGGTTTCGCCCCGGCGAGATTCCCGAGGAGATGGCGTTCGCGAGCCAGAACGACGTGCTTCGCCTCTGGGTGCAGCGGCAAGGCGCCCAGCCGCCGAACGCCTAGAATGCTGCGCCATGTGTCGGAACATCCGCACCCTCTACAACTTCGAGCCGCCGACGACCGACGAGGAGATCCACGCCGCTGCGGTGCAATACGTCCGCAAGGTGAGCGGTATGCAGAAGCCGTCGCGGGCGAACGCCGAGGCCTGTGAGCGAGCAGTCGCAGCGGTCGCGGCGACCACCCGCGCGCTCCTCGACGACCTCGTCACCGTGGCGCCGCCGCGCGACCGCGAGATCGAGGCGGCACGCCGGCGAGAGCGCGCCGCCGTCCGTTTCGGCTGAACGCCGCCGTCAGTAGGACGTCGGCGTCAGGATGATCGCGTCGGTGCCGTTCGGCAACGGCTGGTAGCCGAACGCGTACTCCACCGGCAGCGTCAGCCGGTCGATGGTGGTCGACTCCCTCGAGTCGGCCTGCGACGGTAGCGGCGGCTTCGCGAGCGGAAGCGTCTTCGACAGCGGCTGGTCGAGCTGGTCCTTGAGGTTCGCGCGCTCGAGGTAGAGGAGCGTCTGGGGCGTCTGCCCCGGCGGCGGCGGCATGTAGGCGATCAGGGCGTTCACCGACGGCACGTACTTGAACGTGTACAGAGCGAGCTCGAGCGCCTCGCGCCGGGTTAGCCGCTCCCGCGCTGCGGTCGCGGTGCCGCGCGTGATCGAGCACTCCGAGCCGAGGCCGCAGAGCTGCATCTGGACGTTCCCCTTGGTGTTGATGATCCGGCTGAAGTTCTGGCTCGACGCCGAGGTGCGGATCGCGATCGTCGAGACGTCGGAGACCTTCGTGTTGCGCGTGATCTCCGGGGCGCTCGCGACGATGGCGAGGAGCTGGTCGCCGGCGCCGTTCAGCTTGTAACGGCCGGCGACGTAGTCGGCGATCTCCTTCGTCCGGTTCGCCGTGCCGCTCGTCTTCGGCTGCCAGGTCGACCACTCCGGCTGCTTCGGTGCACCCGGCTGCCCTGCGATCACCACGAGCCCGACGATGGAGGCGACCAGAACGGCGGCCAGCCCTCCGTAGATGAAGGCGAACCGCGCTCCGAAGCCCGAGGGCTCGTGCGCCTGGTGCAGCGGGGGCGCCGGCGGTGTCGGCTCTGGCGGCGTTGCCGGAGGGGCGGGGGGCTCGAGCATGCTCCCATGATGCCCGTCTCGGCGAACGAGCGCATTAATGTCCGCTAATGCCGTCTGTCAGCCGGTGACGAACTCGTCTGCGACCGAGAGGGCCTCGTCGAGGATCGCGATTCCCTCGTCGAGCTCCTCGCGGGTGATCGTGAGCGGGGGGCAGACCATGACGACGTTCCAGTGAGTCATCAGGTAAAGGCCCTTCGAGAGGGCGTCCTTCGCGAGTGCGGCGACCGGCTTCGCGGCCTCGCCGGAGCCGTTGAACGGCACGAGCGGCTCTCGCGTCTCACGATTCTTGACGAGCTCGAGGCCCCAGAAGCAGCCGAGGCCGCGAACCTCGCCGATCGACGGGTGCTTGTCGGCCAGCCGGCGGAGCTCCGCGCGGAACACCTCGCCCATCGCGCCGGAGTTCTCGACGATCCCCTCCTCCTGGAATGCCTCGATCGAGGCGACCGCGGAGGCACAGGCGAGTGGATGGCCGGAGTAGGTGAGCCCGCCGGAGAAGAAGCGAGGTCGGATCCACTCGGCGAGCTTCGGGCTCACGGTCATCGCGCCGAGCGGGATGTAGCCCGAGTTGATCCCCTTCGCCATCGTGATGATGTCCGGCACCACGTCCCAGTTGTCGACCGCGAACCACTTCCCGGTGCGACCGAAGCCGGCCATCACCTCGTCGCAGATCAGCAGGATCCCGTGGCGGTCGCAGACCTCTCGGATCGAGGCGAGGTAGCCGTCCGGCGGCACGATGACGCCGTTCGTGCCGGTCACGGTCTCGAGGATCACCGCGGCGACCGTCTCGGCCCCCTCGTACATGAGGATCTCCTCGAGGTGCGGGCCCCCGCTGCAGACCGGGCACGGGTCGGGATGGCCGGCCGGGCAGCGATAGGTGTAGGGATCGAACATCCGCACGACGCCGGGTATCCCGGGCTCGGCGGCCCAGCGGCGCGGGTCGCCGGTCAGCGTGATCGAGCCGGCTGTCGCGCCGTGGTAGCTGCGGTAGCGGGCGACGATCTTGTGACGCCCGGTGTACCAGCGGGCGAGCTTGATCGCGTTCTCGTTCGCCTCGGTGCCGCCGTTCGTGAAGAACGAGAACGACAGGTCGCCGGGCGTGATCTCGGCGAGCAGCTTGCCGAGGCGCGACCGTGACTCGGTCGCCATGGGCGGCCCGATGGTCGCCAGGCTCTCGGCCTGCTCCTTGATCGCCGCCACGACCTTCGGATGGCCGTACCCGAGCGAGACGTTCACGAGCTGCGAGGCGAAGTCGAGGTAGCGCTTGCCGTCGTAGTCCCAGAAGTAGCGGCCCTCGGCGCCGGCCACCGCTATCGGCGCGATCGCGTCCTGCACCGACCACGAGTAGAGGACGTAGCGCTTCGCGTCCTCGACGATCTGGCGCCCCAGCTCGGGGTTCGTCTCGACGGTGGCCATCGAGGATCGTATCGCGCTCTGGGAACTCCCGGTTCCCCAGACCCCTTCCACTGGTCTGCCTTCGGCGGACAAGGCGCTCCGCGCCTACGTGACCTTCTGCTTCAGGAGCCGGATCGTGCCCATCGACTCGAAGCCGAGCTTCTCGAGGATGGGAGCCGACTGCGGGCCCGCACCGACGACGAGCCGCTGCGCGCCGCGCTCCGCCGCGTGCTCCCAGCGGGCGAGCACGAGTGCGGTGTAGACGCCCTGGCCTCGCGCCTCGGGAACCGTCGCGCCGCCGAGCATGAGGACGCCGTGCCGTGTCAGGACATCCCGCGCGAACCCGACCGGCTCTCCGTCGACGAGCGCGAGGTAGGTCGTCAGCGACCCGTCGACCTCGTACTTGGGCCAGGCCTCCCGCGCCTCCTTCCGGCGGAGCTCTCTCTCCTCGTCGGCGATCTCGAAGCTCGCCCAGTCGATCTCGAGCGCCGTCATCAGCTCGTCGGCGTCGGCGACGCGGCGCACCTCGACCTCGACCGCCGGCTCGCCTCTCGGGCGCCCTCGCGATCGTGAGCGACCTCATCTCCGGCGGGTCGTCCGGCTCGAGGCCGAGCTCCACCAGGTAGTCGGCCAGGTAGCCCGGGGTCGACAGCGTCCCGAGCCACCAGGTCGCCTCCTCGAGGTTCCTGATCGAGAGGATCGCGTCGACGTGATCGATCGCCCGCTGCACCTCCTCGTCGTCACCGTCGGGGAGGCGCAGGCGATGTACCCAGGCCGACCGAGCCTTCTGGACGAACGAGAACCCGACCCCGTGGAACACCATCCGCGTCGGCTCGTCGGGGAGCCACAGGCCGGGCTCCTCGGCGAGCGCGATCTGCTCCTCGGTCGGGGGCGGAGGCGCTTCCTCGTCGGCTTTCTCCTCGCCGTTTTCCTCGTCTTCGGGCACGCTCTCGTCCACGCCCGGAGGCTACCCACGCGATACGCTGCGCGGACGATACGAGGAGGGTGATGATGACGGAACTGATCGACGCGCCGCAGGCTGTGAAGGCGATCAACCACTGGATCGGCGGGCGACCCCACAAGGGCGGATCTGGGCGTGTCGGGCCCGTCTACGACCCGGCGACCGGCGTTCAGACCGGCGCCGTCGACTTCGCCTCCCCGGAGGAGGTCGACCTCGCCGTTCAGGCGGCGAAGGCGGCATTCCCGGCCTGGCGGGCGCTCTCGGTCGCGAAGCGCGCCGAGCTCTTCTTCCGCATCCGCGAGCTCTTCGACGCGCACCGCGAGGACCTCGCCCGGCATCTCACCGCCGAGCACGGCAAGGTGCTGACCGACGCGATGGGCGAGGTCGCGCGCGGGATCGAGGTCATCGAGTTCTGCTGCGGGATCCCGACACTGCTGAAGGGCGGCTACACCGAGCAGGCCTCGACGGGCATCGACGTCTACTCGATCCGCCAGCCGCTCGGCGTGGTCGCCGGCATCACCCCGTTCAACTTCCCGGCGATGGTCCCCATGTGGATGTGGGCGCCGGCGCTCGCGTGCGGCAACACCTTCGTGCTGAAGCCGTCGGAGAAGGACCCGTCGGCGTCGCTCCTCACCGCCGAGCTGCTCGCCGAGGCGGGCGTGCCGGCGGGCGTCTTCAACGTCGTCCAGGGCGACAAGGTGGCTGTCGACTCGCTGCTCGGCCATCCGGGCATCTCTGCGATCTCGTTCGTCGGCTCGACGCCGATCGCGCGGTACGTGTACGAGACCGCGACCGCGAACGGCAAGCGCTGCCAGGCGCTCGGCGGGGCGAAGAACCACATGATCGTCCTTCCGGACGCCGACATCGACATGGCGGCGGACGCCGCCGTCTCGGCCGGCTACGGCTCCGCGGGAGAGCGCTGCATGGCGGTCTCGATGCTCGTCGCCGTGGGTGGGGTCGCCGACGACCTCGTCGACGCGATCAAGGCGCGCATCCCGGCCGTGAAGGTCGCCCCCGGCCTCGAGCCGGGTGCGGAGATGGGCCCGCTCGTGACCCGGGAGCACCGGGATCGTGTGGCCTCGTACGTCGAGCGTGCACCGGGCGAGGGCGCGACCGTCGTGGTCGACGGGCGCGAGAGCGTGCCGGCCGGCGACGGGTTCTTCCTCGGGCCGTCCCTGATCGACAACGTCAAGCCCGGCATGGACAACTACACCGACGAGATCTTCGGCCCGGTGCTCGGGGTGACGCGCGTCGACACCTACGAGGAGGCGATCGCTCTCGTCAACGGGAACCCCTATGGCAACGGCACCGCGATCTTCACGCGCGACGGTGGCGTCGCCCGCCAGTTCGAGTTCGACGTGCAGGCCGGGATGGTCGGGATCAACGTCCCGATCCCCGTGCCGGTCGCCTACTACTCGTTCGGCGGCTGGAAGGCGAGCCTCTTCGGCGACCGGCACATCTACGGGCCGGAGGGCATCGACTTCTACACGCGCACGAAGGTCGTGACGTCGCGTTGGCCCGACCCGGCGACCTCGAAGGTCGACCTCGGATTCCCGCAGACTCGATAAACGCTGTCGCGCTGATCAGGGTCGTCACGGCGCTCGTCGCTGCGGCCGGGCTCGCCGCCCTGCCCGCCTCTGCCGCCTCGCCGCACTGGCAGACGGTCACGGTGACGAAGCACGCGGGCCCGGTCAGCGCGGTGAGACGATCGAGCGGCGCCCGCGCGGCTCCGGCTTCTACGACTACCGCAAGCTCCGGCTCGTCGTGCGGAACGGCGGCAGGACGGGCCTCGCCGGCGTCGGCCTCTGGCCTCAGAAGAAGGCGTACGTCACGGCCCTCCTGAAGACGCTCGCGAAGTGGGGGTACACGGACTGAGACCCTCGTGAAGGTCGTGATCGGCGGAGGGAGCGGATACGTCGGCCAGGCGCTCGCCGCCTCGCTTCTCGCAGACGGCCACGACGTCTCGGTCCTCTCGCGGCGAGCTGCCCTCGGCGTGGCCTGGGAAGACGCGGCGGCGGAGGTCGACGGGGCGGGCGCGGTCGTGAACCTGGCGGGGGTCTCGATCGGCGGGCCGCGCTGGACGAGATCGCGTAAGGCAGCGATCCTCGGGAGCCGGGTCGAGACGACGAAGGCGCTGTCGGCGGCGATCGCCTCCGCGCAGAGCCCGCCGTCGGTCTTCGTGACCGCTTCGGGCATCGACTACTACGGCGCGAGCGGTGATCTGACCGTCGACGAGGAGTCGCCTCCGGGGGACTCGTTCCTGTCGCGCGTCTGCGTCGCCTGGGAGGAGGCCGCTTCAGGATCCGGAGTGCCCCACGTCGCCGTTCGCGCAGGCTTCGTGGTCGGGCCTCGGGCGCCGGCGATGAGGCTGATGGCGCTGCCGTTCCGCCTGTTCGCCGGCGGGCCTGTCGGAGGCGGCCGCCAGTGGTTCCCATGGATCCATCTGGACGACCTTGTCGCGGTGTACCGGCTCGCGATCGACGGCGGGCTCGAGGGCCCGGTCAACGCGGTCGCGCCGGAGCGAGTCCGCCAGCGCGAGCTCGCCCGGGAGCTCGGCGCGGTGCTCCACCGTCCGGCGGTCGTACCGGCGCCGGCCGCTGCGGTACGGCTGCTCCTCGGCGAGGAGGCCGACCTCGTCCTGCACGGGCAGCTCGCGGTGTCGGAGAAGCTCGGCGGCTTCGAGTTCCGCTTCCGGAGGCTCCGCGCGGCCCTCGAGGACGCGCTCCGGTAGCGCGCCCCAGAATCCTTACACCGCACTTACCCCGCGGCGGGATGATTCGCCTGGATACTGAGGCGGATGGTCACGGGGGCGTTTCTGCGTGCGTTTTTGGCTGTCGCGGCGGTCGCTGTCGTCGTGCCTGCCGTCGCGTTTGCCCTCCGCGCGTCGACGCCCGTCGGCAACCCGGTTGCCGGAAAGCCACTCTTCGTGAGCACCTGCGGCGTCTGCCACAGGCTGCGTGAAGCGAAGACGGTGGGTGTGATCGGCCCCAACCTCGACAAGGTGCCCCTTCCCGAGGCGACGATCGTGAAAGCGATCACCCTCGGCGGTGCGTCGGTGATGACCAAGGCCCAGGTCGCGAAGTACTCGACCCAGATGACGGCCTACCGGAACGTCCTCTCGAAGAAGCAGATCGCCGACATCGCCGCGTACGTCTACAAGGCGACGCACCCGGCGAACGTCGCCTCTAACTGACGAGCCGTCCCGGACGTGTCCCGAGGGGCCATGTCCTGTACCAGGTTACGTAACGGAAGCGTCACGTGGACACGTCCGGCCGGGTCAGTGCGAGGGTAAAACCCCTGCAAATCGCATTGGCCGTTCGGCCATGTCCTGTACCAGGTTTGGTGACGGGACCGTTACGAGAGTGTGACGTCCAGCCTGGGCACGCCAGGCTAGGCGGCGACCTCGCGTCCGGCGCCGGCGAGCTCCTGGCCGAACTTCGCCCGTGCGACATAGCGGCCGATACCCGGGGACGCGACGAGCTCCCCGTCGTCGACGAGGACGTTGCCCCGGAGCAGCACGGTCTCCGGCGAGCCGACGACCTCGGTGCCCTCGTAGAGGTTGTAGTCGACGCGCGAGTGCTGATCCTTGGCCGTGATCGTCACGCGCTTCTCGGGATCGAAGATGACGATGTCGGCGTCGGAGCCGACCGCGATCGTGCCCTTGCGCGGGTAGAGGCCGAACAGCTTTGCCGGGTTGGTCGCAAGCAGCTCGACCATCCGGTTCAGCGAGATCTTGCCGCCGCGGACGCCGAAGTTGTGGATCATCTGCAGCCGGTTCTCGAGCCCTGGGCCGCCGTTCGGGATCTTCGAGAAGTCGTCCTTACCGAGCGACTTCTGCCCGTCCCAGCTGAACGCACAGTGGTCGGTCGAGATCGCCGACAGCACGTCGGTGCGCACCGCGTCCCAGAGCACGTCCTGGTTCGCCTTGTCCCGGGGCGGCGGCGTGTAGACGTACTTCGCTCCCTCGAAATTGGGCCGCTCGAGGAAGGTGTAGTCGACGAAGAAGTACTGGGTGCAGGTCTCGCCCCACACGTCCCACCCCTTCGCCCGCGCCGTCGCGATCGGGTCGACCGATTCCTTGCACGAGACGTGCACGACGTACAGCGGCGCGCCCGCGACATGCGCGAGCTGGATCGCCCGGTTCGTCGCCTCGCCCTCGGTCTCGGGTGGGCGCGTCAACGCGTGCCAGTGCGGCGCGGTCTGCCCGGCCGCGAGCGCCTCCTTGACGAGGACGTCGATCGCATCGCCGTTTTCGGCATGCACCATCACGAGCGCCCCGCTCTTGGCCGCGACCTGCATCGACCGGAAGAGGGTCTCGTCGTCGACCATCAGCGCGCCCTTGTACGCCATGAAGAGCTTGTAGGAGGTCACCCCCTGGTCCGGTAGCGACGCAAGCTCGTCGAGTGCGCCGTCGAACGAGAGGTCGGTGACCGCGATGTGGTAACCCATGTCGATCATCTGCTTGCCCTCGGCCTTTGCGTGCCAGTCGGAGAGGGCGTCGGCGAACGACTGGCCCTTCCCCTGGATGCAGAAATCGACGTGGCAGGTGGTCCCGCCGAACGCGGCGGCGGTCTGCCCCGACTCGACGTCGTCGATCGTGACCGTCCCGCCGAAGGGCATGTCGAGGTGGGTGTGCGGATCGACGCAGCCCGGGAGCACGAGCTTCCCGCTCGCGTCGATGACGCGGTCGGCCTCCTGGTCGAGCGACTCCCCGATCAGCGTCACGCGCTCGCCGTCGACGAAGACGTCCGCGACGATAGTCGTCCGATGCGGTCACGACCCGCCCGCCCTTGATCAGAACCGACATGGCTCCTCCTTTGCCTCGACCTGGAAAGACTAGATCGGAGGGCCGCGCGGGCGCGGCCCTCCGATCCAGCTGCTACTTCCCGCCCGCGGTGACCTTCACGACGACGGCCTTGAAGCCCGTGCCGGTCGTGTTCACGCCCGCCGCCTTCAGCTGGGCGAGCGCCTTCCGCGCGTAGGTGTAATTGACCGTCCCCGCCGCCGGCGCCTTCTTGATCACGCCGTAGGTCTTCGCGATGTTCGAGGTCGCGGCGACCGCGGAGGCCGGGACGACGCCGATGCCGCTCGGGTTCGGCCACACCAGCTTGTTGACCTCGTTCATCTGCCACGCCTGGTGGCCGGCGCCGAGCGTCGGGCCGTTCTTCAGCACGATGCTCACGCACGCCGCCTGGTGGTCACGGCAGTAGATCCAGCCCTGGAACGAGGCCTTCAGGAACTTGACGAGCGTGTCCTGGTTGGTCGGGTTCGAGAGCCATTTGCTCGTCGTGAACAGGTTGTCCTCGAGCATCCCCGTCCCGACGTTGGCCATCTTGAACACGTTCAGGTCGGAGAGGGAGATAGAGCTTCCCCGTCGCCGGGTCCTTCGTCTCCAGCACCTGCGCCAGCTCGTTGTAGGTCATCGCCGCCGCGGCGTCGATCTGCTTGGAGAGGAACGCGTTCATGTCGAACGGCTGGTTGAAGATCGTCACGTCCTTCGGGTTCGTCGGATCGATGCCGTTCTTCGTCAGAGCGGCGTAGAGCTCCGGCTGGTTGCCGCAGCACCAGACGCCGACCTTCTTGCCTCTTCATCTTCGCGATCGAGTTGATCCCGCTCGACTTCCACGTGATCTCGGTCATGCCGCTGCGGGCGTACATCTGGGCGACGGACACGAGCCCTCCGCCCTTCTCGTCGGTTGCGAACAGGTTCGGCAGCCAGTCGAGGCCGATGTCGGCGCCGCCGCCGATCACGACCGTCTCCGGCGTGATGTTCGGGCCGCCGACCTTGAGGTTCACGTCCAGCCCGGCCTGCTTGTAGTAGCCCTGGGCCGCCGCGGCGTAGTAGCCGGCGAACTGCGCCTGCGTCACCCACTTCAGCTGGAGCGTGACCTTCGTCAGCTTCGTGCTCGCTCCGGCCGAGGCGCTGAGGAGCGCGGTCGTCGCGACCGCCGCCGCGAGGATGGCTCCCATCAGCATGAACTTCCGTCTCATTAGCTCTCCTTCATCCGAGGGTCGAACCTGAGGGCGATTCTCTATTGCGGAGGCACCCCGCGCAACGCAAAGCGCTCCGCGACGATCACGACGAGGTAGAACCCGATCCCGAACGCGCTCGCGACGGCGATCGCCGCCCAGCCGAGCGGGAAGTCGAACAGCGAGATCGAGTTCTCGATCTGGACGCCGAGCGCGGTGACGGCGCCGCCGAAGTAGTCGCCGACGATCGCGCCGATCATCGCGAGCACGGTCGCGACCCGGAGCCCCGCGAAGATGTGCGGCAGCGCGCTCGGGAAGCGGACGCGGCGGAAGATGTCGACCTCCGACGCGGCGTAGGAGCGCATCAGCTCGACCGCCTCGGCCTTCACCGAGATCAGGCCGCGCAGCGTGTTCACGAGCACCGGGAAGAAGCAGAGGATCCCGGCGATCGCCCACTTGGAGTGCGGGTTCAGCACCCCGAACCAGGCGTTCGTGATCGGCGCGAAGGCGATGATCGGCACGGCGCTCGCCGCCACGGCATACGGCATCAGCGCGTGCCCGAGCCGCCGGAAGCGGGCGAACAGGACCGCGACGACGATCGCGAGCGACGATCCGATCACGAACCCGCCGAGCGCCTCCTTGAACGTGAACCAGCCGGCGTTCAGCAGGACGCTCCGGTTGTCCCAGAACGTCGTCGCGATCGAGGACGGCTTCGGCAGCAGGAACTTCCCGGCGAGCGGGGAGAACACGAACTGCCAGGCGGCGAGGCCGAGCACGAAGACGAGCAGCGCCGGCAGCCAGTCGCCGAGGCGCTTCAAAGCGGCGCTCCCCCGCGCACGAGGGCCTCGCGCAGCTCGGTCACGAGCTCGAAGAACCGCGGGTCCTCGCGAAGCGCAGCCGACCGGGGCTGCGGCAGGTCGATCTCGAGGATGTCGGAGATCCGGCCCGGCCGCGGGGACATCACGACCACGCGTGTCGACAGGAAGACCGCCTCGGCGATCGAGTGCGTGACGAACACGATCGTCGAGCCGGTCTCCTGCCAGATCCGGAGGAGCTCCATGTTCAGGCGCTCGCGCGTCATCTCGTCGAGCGCGCCGAACGGCTCGTCCATCAGGAGCAGCGCCGGCGAGAACGAGAGCGCCCGCGCGATCGACACCCGCTGCTGCATGCCTCCGGAGAGCTGCCAGGGATGGTGGTCCTCGAACCCGGTGAGCTCGACGAGCTCGAGCATCTCGTCGATCCGCGCGGCGCGGCGGGCACGGTCCCAGCCGAGCAGCTCGAGCGGCAGCGAGATGTTCTTCGACACGGTCCGCCAGTCGTAGAGGACGGCGTTCTGGAAGACGATCCCGTAGTCGCGGTCGAGCCGCGCCTGGTGCGCCGGCTTGCCGTGCACCGTGACGCGCCCGTCCGACGGCTCGATCAGGTCGCCGATGATGCGGAGCAGCGTCGACTTGCCGCACCCCGACGGGCCGATGAGGGAGACGAACTCGCCCTTCTCGATCGTCAGGTCGATCCCCTCGAGCGCGATCGTGTTGCCCTGGGCGAACTCCTTGCGGACGCCTTCGAGCTCGACGACGCTGTTCAGCTCGACCTCCGTCGAGACGCTCATGCGTAGTTCTCCGGCGCGCGCCGGACGACGAGCTTCTCGACGAGCACGACGAGGACGAAGAACCCGATCCCGAGGAGGGCGGTGATGATGTTCGTCGCCCAGAGCTCCTGAGGCTCGATCGTGTAGTACTGGCTGAAGTTGACGATCGCCCCGCCGAGGCCGCCCTGGATCGAGGCGGCGGGCTCGGAGATGATCGCGCCGACGACGGCGAGCGGCGCGGCGATCCGGAAGGCCGAGAACAGGAACGGCAGCGACGTCGGCACCTGGAGCTTCCAGAGGATCTTCCACCGGCCTGCGGCGTAGGAGCGCATCAGCTCGACTGCGCGCGGGTCGGCTGCCTGCAGACCGCGGAGCCCGTTGACCGCCACGGGGAAGAAGGTGAGGTACGCCGCGAGCACCGCCACCGAGACCCAGTCCTTGACGCCCTTCGTGCCGAGCCCGATCACCACCATCGGCGCGATCGCGAGGAGCGGGATCGTCTGCGAGGCGACGATGTAGGGGATGAACCCGCGCTCGAGGAAGCGTGACTGCGAGAGGGCGACGGCGATCGCGAACCCGATCACCGATCCGAGCAGGAAGCCGACGATGCACTCCTTGGCGGTGAACAGCGACGCGTGCCACAGGATGTCGATCAGCCACGGCCCGTTCACCTGCGCCGGCTCGAAGAGCGACTGCACGATCCTGTGCAGGTGCGGCATGGTCACGTCGTTGACCGGGAACGGCCACGTCAGCTTCAGCTCCGTGCCGATCGCGTGCCAGCCTTCCCAGAGGCCCCACAGCACCGCGAGCACGACGACGAAGACCCCGAGCCGGTTCAGGACGTTCCTCATGGCGGGGCAATATCGCAGTTGTAGAGTCCGGCCGTGCCCTTGGACCCTTCGCGCACCGTCGCCGAGCTCCGAGAGCTGCGCGAGCTGACGGGCGACGAGAACGGCGCCCAGCGCGTGGCCTGGACGAGCACGTGGGAGACGGCGCGAGGGTGGCTTCGCGAGAAGCTCGCGGGCACCGGCGCCCGCGAGGAGATCGACCAGGCGGGGAACCAGTGGTTCACGATCGGCGACGGGGGCCCGGCCCTCCTCATCGGCGGCCACCTCGACTCGGTCCCGAACGGAGGGTGGCTGGACGGCTCGCTCAACGTCGTCGCGGGGAGCGAGGTCTTCCGGCGGATCGCCGAGGAGGGGACGCCGCCCGTGCCGGTGCGGCTCGTCAACTGGGCCGACGAGGAGGGAGCGCGCTTCGGCCGCTCGCTCTTCGGGTCATCGGCCGCGGCCGGCTCGATGCGCGACCAGGACGAGCTCCGGAAGCTGAGCGACCGCGACGGGGTCGCGCTCCCCGACGCCCTCGCGGAGCACGGCGTCGACCTCGACAGCGCGCTCGAGGCGCGCTCGCAGCTGGAAGGCGCCGGCGCGTACCTCGAGCTGCACATCGAGCAGGGACCGGTGCTCGAGTCGATGGATCTCCCGCTCGGCGTCGTGCTCGGTACGTTCGGCGTCGAGCGCTCGCGCATCACGTGGCGCGGCCAGGCCGCGCACTCCGGCTCGACGCCGATGGATCAACGCCGAGATGCGCTGGCCGGCGCCGCGAAGATGGCGCTCGACATCCGGCGGATCGCGGCCGAGGCCGGCGGTGGCGCCGTGTGCACATCGGGGAGCGTCGTCTGCCAGCCCGGGGATCGTGACCTCCGTCGTCGAGACGGCCGAGCAGCTTCTCGACCAGCGCCACCTGGACGCCGGAACGCTGGCCTCGATGCTGGCCGCCGCGAAGGAGGCGTCCGAGCGGTTCGCGGCCGAGGAGCGCATCGACGTCGAGTGGGAACCGATCTGGTCGATCGAGCCGATCCTCTTCGACGACACGTTGATCGAGCTTGCCGACGAGTCGATCCGCGAGGTCGCCGGGACCTCCCACCGGCTGCCGTCGGGGCCCGCTCCATGACGCCGCCGAGGTCTCACGTGCCGGCGTGCCGACGGTGATGGTGTTCGTCCAGAGCCTGCGAGGGCTCTCGCACACGAAGCTGGAGGACACGAAGCCCGAGCACCTCGAGCTGTCGGTGCAGACGCTCGACAGCCTGGCGTCGAAGACGCTGGCGCGGCTCGGTACTTGATCGACTTCGCGATGCTCGCGGATCACACGTCAAGCATGACCCACCCTCCCGGCCGAATCAGATTCCGCCCGGACCGGGTTACGAAGCACGCCGATCCCCTCGATCTCGATCTCGACGACGTCGCCGTCCACCATCGATAGAGGCGGCGTCCGGGAATGTCCGACCCCGGACGGAGTGCCCGTCAGGATGAGGTCTCCCGGCTCGAGCGTCATCACGGCCGAGGCTGCCGCCACCAGACGGCGAACGCCGAACACGAGGTCGGAGGTGTTGCCGTCCTGGAGGACCTCGCCGTTCAGCCGCTGCACCACGCGCAGGCCGCCGCCGTCCCCGAGCTCCGAGACGGGAACGAGCCGGTCGCCGAGGGGACAGAAGGTGTCGAAGCCCTTCGCCCGCGTCCACTGCTTGTCGGAGAACTGCAGGTTCCGGGCCGAGACGTCGTTCGCGCAGCGGTAGCCGGCGACGAACTCGAGGGCGTCGTTCTCGGGGATCCGCCGGCCCGCGCGCCCGATCTCGACCGCCAGCTCCGCCTCGGAGTCGACGTGCGTCGCCTCGAGCGGGAGGACGATCGCCACGCCCGGCCCGATCACGGTCGTCGCGAACTTGCCATAGAGGAGCGGCTCGGCGGGCGGTCGCATCCCCTGCTCGGCGATGTGGGTCGCGTAGTTCAGCCCGGTGCCGATGATCTTCACGGTGCACACGATAGGCTGCGCCCATGGCAATCGAGTTCGGCGTCACCGTCCTCCCCGACCCGCCGTACACGCGGTTCCTCGAGCTGCTCACACTCGCCGAGGAGAACGGGTTCGACGTCGGCTGGACGTACGACTCGCACGTCCTCTGGCAGGAGTCGATCCCACTCCTCGCCCTCGCCGCCACGGCCACGAAGACCATGAAGCTCGGGCACTTCGTCACGAACCCGGGCACCCGCGAGCCGACCGTGCTCGCGAGCGCCTACGCAACGCTGCACGACATCTCGGGCGGCCGGATGGTGATGGGCATCGGCCGCGGCGACTCCGCGCGCCGGGTGATCGGGCAGCAGCCGGTGAAGATGGCCGAGTTCGAGGAGTCCCTCCGCATGATCAAGGACTTCATGAACGGCCGGAAGGTCGAGTGGAACGGCAAGGAGCTCGAGCTCACCTGGGCGGGCCGCGAGCCTCAGATCCCGCTGTACGTCGCGGGCTACGGGCCGAAGGCGCTCGCCGTCGCGGGCCGCGTCGGCGACGGCGTGATCATCCAGCTCGCCGACCCGGCGATCATCCAGTGGATCATGTCCACCGCCAGGGCCTCGGCCGAGAAGGAGGGCCGCGACCCCGACACCCTCGAGTGCATCATCGGCGCCCCGTCGAAGGTCTCCGACGATCTCGAGCAGGCGCGCGAGGAGGTCCGCTGGTTCCCGGCGATGGTCTCGAACCACGTGATGGACCTGATCGACCGGTACGGCTGGGACTCCGACATCCCCTCCGAGCTGACCGACTTCGTCAAGGCACGGAAGTTCTACGACTACAAGGACCACTCACGCGTGGGCGCCGCCCACGGCGAGTTCGTCACCGACGAGATCTGCGACCGGTTCTGCGTGATCGGCTCGGCCGAGGACTGCACGAAGAAGCTGCGCGAGCTCGAGTCGGTCGGCGTCGACCAGTTCAACGTCTACCTGATGACGAACGCCCAGGAAGAGACGCTCGAGGCGTACGGCCGCGAGATCATCCCGCAGTTCGCGGGCGTCGAGGCCTAGCGGTGGCTGTCGTAGCGGTCCGGGCGGCGGATCTCGTCGGGATCCGCCGAGCCGTACAGGGCTAGTGCCCCCGGCCACTTCTCGAGCTCGCTGACCGGGACCATCTGCTCGCGCACCGGCTCGTCGGCCTCCGTCCCCTGCCAGGTGAACGGTGACCTCGCCGTCTCCCGGCCCGGGCTTCCCGAAGAGGGCGCGGGAAGGCTCCTCGAGCGAGAGCACCCACTCGGCGCCGGCGCTCGGCGACATCGACGGGAGCTCCTGGAGATACGCGGTGATGCTCGCAGCGATCGACTCGGGGACCCCGTAGCCGAGGAGCGTCCGTGCCTCCGTCCCGGGCTCTTCCCAGTGAACCGCGACCCACTCGGCGCGTCCTGCGACCCACAGCGAGGGCGCTCCCCCCAGACGGATTCCTCCCTCGGCCATGCGCCCATCCTGCCACGTCGCGCGCCCCGCCGCTTGGTCGAATGCCGTCACCACCTCGTAACGCCGAGATGTACGGGTAACCGTAGGTCCAGCCCCACGGGCGATCGGTAGGCTCGGCGAGATGAGCACAGACGGGCACGTGAACGGGAATCCGGTCGTGACCGCGACCGACGTGACTCGCCGCTACGGCGAGGGGGAGACCGCGGTCGACGCGCTCCGCGGCGTCTCGCTGGCGGTGATGCCGGGCGAGCTCGTCGCCGTCATGGGCCCGTCGGGGTCCGGCAAGTCGACGCTGATGCACATCCTCGCCGCGCTCGACAAGCCGACGAGCGGCAGCGTCACGTCGCCGGCGAGGAGTCACCGGGCATGGACGACAACGAGCTCACGCTGCTCCGCCGCGAGCACATCGGCTTCGTCTTCCAGTTCTACAACCTGCTGCCGATGCTGAACGCCGAGGAGAACGTCATGCTGCCGCTCTCGGTCGCCGGCGAGAAGCCCGACGCAGGCCTTCTTCGACGGAGCTCGTGACCAAGGTCGGGCTCGCCGACCGGCTCCCGCACCGCCCGTCGGAGCTCTCGGGCGGGCAGCAGCAGCGCGTCGCGATCGCGCGCTCGCTCGTCTCGAGAGCCGACGGTCGTGTTCGCCGACGAGCCCACCGGCAACCTCGACTCGACAGTCGGGCGACGAGATCCTCGAGCTCTGCTCCGCGACTCCAGCGACCACTACGGCCAGACGATCGTGATGGTCACCCACGACCCGCGCGCGGCCGCGATCGCCGACCGCATCCTCTTCCTGACGACGGGCTGATCGTCCTCGACCAGCAGCGGCGCGACCGCCGGCCGAGGTCCTCGAGACGATGAACAAGCTGGACACGTCGCCTCGACGCCGTGATCCGGATCGCGCTGAAGGACCTGCTCGGGCGCAAGCTGCGGCTGATCCTGACCGTCGCTCGCGATCGTGCTCGGCGTCGCGATGGTGTGCGGCACCTTCGTCCTCACCGACACGATCAACGCCGGCTTCAACTCGATCTTCACCGACCCGTACCAGAACTCCGACGCGGTCGTCACCGGCAAGCAGGCGTTCGGCAGCACGCGCAGAACGCGCCCGTCGTTCCCGGAGTCGCTGCTCGCGCAGATCGAGGCGCTGCCCGGACGTCGCACGACGCCGACGGCGGCGTCGGCGACCAGGCGCAGTTCGTCGGCCGGAACGGCAAGGTCGATCGTCGACCGGCGGCGCGCCGGGCCTCGGCTTCAGCATCAACCCGGCCCGACCAGCGCTTCAACCCGCTGACGCTCGTCGTCGGGCGCTGGCCGCACGGCTCCGGACGAGGTCGCGATCGACGAGCACACCGCCGACAAGCCAGCACTACAAGGTCGGTGACAGGTCGGCGTCGTCCCGCGCGCCGGGCCAGGACGCAGCCGTTCCGGATCGTCGGCGATCGTCGAGTTCGGGCGGCGTCGCGACGCTCGGCGGCGCGACGCTCGCGATCTTCGACCTTCCGACGGCGCAGGCGCTCTTCCACAAGGAGGGCCAGCTCGACCAGATCGCGTCGCCGCGAAGCCGCGGCGTCTCGGCGCCGAGCTCGTCTCCGAGATCCAGTCGATCCTGCCGCCGAACACGCAGGTGCGCACCGGCGCAGCAGCAGGCGAAGCAGGACGCGAGCAGACACGCGACGCAGCTCGTCGTTCCTGCAGTACTTCCTGCTCGCGTTCGGCGGCATCGCGCTCTTCGTCGGCGCGTTCGTGATCGCGAACACGCTGTCGATCACGATCGCGCAGCGGACGCGCGAGTTCGCGACGCTGCGGACGGTCGGCGCGACCCGGCGGCCAGGTGCTCGGCTCGTCATCGCTCGAGGCGCTCGTCGATCGGGGTGCTCGCCTCGATCGTCGGCGCTCTTCCTCGGCCTGCTGCTCGCGAAGGGCATGGACGCGCTCTTCTACGGCCGTCGGCTTCGACCTGCCGAAGACCGGGCCCGTCTTCGCGACGCGGACCGTGATCGTCTCGCTCGTCGATCGGGATCATCGTCACGCTGCTCGCGTCCTCCGGCCGGCGTTTCGCGCGACGCGCGTGCCGCCGATCGCCGCGGTTCGCGAGGGCTCGGTGCTGCCGCCGTCCGCGGTTCGCCCGCTTCGGCGCCGCGCGGTCGTCGCGTCGTCGGTCTGCCGCGATCCTCGGCTCGCGCGTCGTCGTGCTTCGCGGCGCCTTCGCTCGGCACGCGGGCTCGACGCACCGGTCATGCGGCTCGCATCCTGCTCGCGGCTGGCGTCGCTCGCGCCTGTTCATCGGCGTCGCGATGGTCGCGCCGCATGCGTCTACCCGATCCGCTCGCCTCTGATCGCTCGGCCGTCCCGCGCAAGCCGCCGTCCGCGGCGTCGCCGGCGACCTCGCGCTCGCTGCGAACGCCGATGCGCAACCCCGAGCCGACCGCGATGGACGGCGGCCGCGCTGATGATCGGGCTCGCGCTCGTGACCTTCGTCGCCGTGCTCGCCCAGGGCTCAAGTCGAGTTCGAGAGCGCGGTCAAGCAGCAGTTCAGCGCCGACTACGCGCTGACGTCCCAGAACGGCTTCACGCCGACCGACGATCGACTCGGTGGCGGCGGTGCGCAAGCTCCCGGGGTGACCACGGCGTCGCCGGCGTGCGGGCCGGCCGACGGCGAGGGCGTTCGGCAAGCAGTTCCACCTCGACCGCCGTCGACCCGGGCATCTCGCAGATGATCTCGATCGACGTGGAAGGACGGCTCGACAGCATCGCTCGACGACGCTCGGCGCGACGGGCGCGATCGTCGACGAGACCTTCGCGAAGAAGCACGACCTCGCGGTCGGCTCGCCGCTCCAGCTCGAGACGCCCGACGGCAAGACGATCGACCTGCGGTCAACGGCGATCTTCAACGCCGCCCCAGGGCGGCTCGCCGTTCGGCTCGGTGACGATCTCGGCCGCGACGTTCGACTCGAACTTCCCGAACCCGCAGAACGTCTTCACGCTCGTCAACATCGCGCGGCGGCGTCACGCCGGCGAACACGGCGCTGCTCGACAGCGCGCTCGCAGACCTTCCCCGACGCGAAGATCCAGACGGAGAAGCAGTTCGAGCACGACCAGGAGCAGGGCATCAACATCCTGCTAACCTGCTCTTCGTCCTCCTCGGGCTGTCGATCATCGTGATCCTCTTCGGGATCGTGAACACGCTGTCCTGACCGTCTTCGAGCGGACGCGCGAGCTCGGGATGCTCCGCGCCGTCGGGATGACCCAGGTGCAGGTGCGGCGGATGATCCGCCACGAGTCCGTGGTCACCTCCCTGATCGGCGCGGCGCTCGGGATCCCGATCGGGATCGCCCTCGCTGCGCTGTTCGGCCAGACGATCGGGTTCTTCGTCGTTCTCGCTGCCGTGGGTCAGCTGATCGTCTTCCTGATCGCGGCGATGATCGCCGGGATCCTCGCGGCGATCTTCCCGGCGCGCCGGGCCTCGCGGCTGAACGTGCTCGCAGGCGCTCCAGTACGAGTGACCCGCGGAGCGGAGCTGCTGGCCGGCGCTCGGCTAGAGTCGAGCCCATGGCGAACGTGCTCATCTACTACTGCCCTGTCTGAAGCGGCTACGACGAGCGGGCTGCGAGTCTCGCAGCCGAGTTGAACCGAGCCGGGCACACCGCAGAGATCGTCGAGGGCGCCAAGAGCCAGTTCGACGTCGTCGCCGACGGCGAGACTATCTTCTCGAAACAACGGGTAGGCCGCTTCCCGAACCCCGGCGAGGTGCTCGCCGCTCTGCCCGCGTAGCGACGCGCTTCGAGACCTTCTTCACGCGATCGTCTGCCCTGATCGGTCAGCTATTCTCGGTTCGTCAGACCCGAGGGGGTGAGGCAGTCGCCGACGTCGGCTCTCGTGTTGAGACGGGGTAACAGCTGGTTCAGTGCTTCTCACTGCCTGCTCACGGCAAGAGCTCCTTCGGCACATCAGTACCGTGTTCACGATGTCGCGCCGCGGTGGGGCGATGAGGACAGCGTGACGATCATGGTCACAAGCCCGGTGCTCGATTGCGCAGACGCTGAATCCGCGTTCCATGAGATCGACGAGGTGTGTCATATCGATGGCATCGACCTGCGCGTCCACCAGCAACAGGGCGAGTGCCTCCAAGTGGTCCTGGAGCCGAGCTGTCGGTGACTACTCGATCCTGACGCCGACCCGCTTCACGACCACGGATTGCAGGCCGATCGAGGACGGTGCCTCATGGCGATTCCGGCGGGCTTTGATCCCGCCGTCGGCATGCCAATGACCTGACGACGCGGCAGCTTGAGTCGCCGGCGCATCCGGCAGTCTCTAGCGTTCAACGTCGCCTTTGCAGATCGCGCTGTCTCGGGTCGAAAACCCAGAACGAGTGCTGGATCAGCTCGCCGTCGTCGATCGTCCGCGCCCGTAGCCGATCGAAGAGCCGTCCATCCTCGCCAACAGCGAGCCCGTACGCGATCATCGCCAGGGCCTCGTCGCACGGCGGCTTGATCCGACTCGACCTCAGGCGTACACCGCGGGCCTCCGACGGGCTCAGAGCCGGCCGGCGGCAGCCTTGACGAGCGACTGCTGAACGGAGACGAACGGCTGGAGGCCGACGAAGGCGATCGTGACCGCGGTGCCGTTCTTCCAGACGAGGATCGTCGTGCCGTTCGCCGAGTACGAGTCGGCCCCGGTTCCCAGCATGGGGACGACGATTCCCTTGATCGCCTTCGCGCTCTTGTCGAACGCGGCCTTGGTCGCGACCTTCTGCGTCTGGACCGTCATCGTCTTCTTCCCGACCTTGTAGGTGCAGGTGCGGGTGGTGGCGACCGTCTTCGGCTTCGCCGCCGGCGGGTTTGCGCCGAGGGCGGTGGAGGCGTCGACCGTCGTGATCAAGACGCAGGGATCGGGCGGCTTCGCAGCGGACGCCGATGCGACGAGAACGCCCGCGGCGCAGACGACCGAGAGGACGAGCCGCCTGCGCATCGGCGATCAGCCTACCGCACGCTGGAAGCCGATCGCCGCTGGGCGCGGGTCGAGCGGGCTCTCCTCGAGGCCGGGCAACGGGCTCGGGCGAGTTGTAGCCGCCCGGCGCCGTGTCGTTCGGGCCGTCCGGGTGGAAGAGCCCCGCGAGGAGCTGGATCTGGCCGCGCCCGACGTTGAGCTCGAACTGGCCGCCGCCGTAGAGGGAGATCCCCTGCTCCTCGCAGCGGTCGTAGAACTCGAACAGCCGCTCGACCGAGCCGAACCGCGACGGCTTGCTGTTCAGGCAGCGCGGCGCGAACGGCAGCGCTTCGACGTCCGCCCACGAGTGGATGGGCGCATCCCACGTGATGCGGTCGCGGTACGGCTCGAGCACCGCGTCGGTCTCGGGCGTCAGGGCCGGATCCTCGATCCAGGCGCCCGGGAGCCCCTCGGCGACTCGCGCGATAGAGCTCCGGGTTCGGCGGGTTGTCGACGACGGTGCCGTGGTAGGCGCCCTTGAGATCGGCGGTGTCGACGTTGCCGCGCGCGGCGAGGGCCGCGATCTTCTCCTCCGTCCAGTCAGGGGTCGGGTCGAGCTTGAAGCGAAGAGCGGGGTAGAGAGCGAGCCACCCGTCGAGCGAGTCGGCCCGTGTCGAGGAGACGAACCGGACCGGCCGCGCCTCGCGGCCGACGACGTCGCCGAGCGACCGTCCCGCCTGGACGAGCGCCAGGTCGAGCGCCGCGGACTCGAACGCCCAACGGCGGTAGTCGCGATAGGCCGCCTGGTCCGGCTCGCCCGGCGGGAAGAGCTCGAGCTCGTCCAGCCGCTTCGAGAGCGAGTCGAGCGTCCACGACCCCTTCAGGTCGACGTACGGCAGCTTGTGCGGCTCGTGCTCGCCCGGGTCGTAGGTGACGTCCTCGCCTCTGCCCTCGAAGTCGGCGCCCCGCATCGAGACGCCGTAGCGGAGCTTCACGATCGTCGTTCGCCGAGTGAACTCCTCCGAGATCTTGTTCTCGCAGATATCGAAGTCGACGTCCTCGACCTCCAGCGGGAGATCCTTGACCAGGTCGTAGAGCGCTCATTCCGCCGCGTGAATCTAGCCGCCGCGTCCCAGGTGGCGGCGGAGCGCGTCGAGCCGCTCGTCCCACTCCTCGCCGGTGTCGGTGAGCCGGTATCGCGTCTCCCGCCCCGCGCGCTCGGCCGACACGAGCCCGGCGTCGCTGAGCGTCGCCAGGTGCTTCGAGACGGCCTGCCGGGTCATCGGCAGCTCGCCGGTCAGCTCGGTTGCGGTCGCCGTGCCGTGATCGGCGAGGTAGCCGAGGACGTGACGTCGGCTCGGATCCGCGAGGGCCGAGAAGACCTGCCCGAGCGGGTCGATCATACGGTGGCGAGCGCCGAGGCCTGCAGGTCGAGGGCCGTCGTCCAGGCCGGCGAGGTCTCGACGACGGTGAGCCGCGTGCCGTCGGCGTCGTCGTCGAGCGTGAACTCGACCTCGCCCTCGCCGTCCCACTCGAACGCGAGGCGCTCCTCGGGCTCGACCTCGGTGACCGTCGCATGCCGCGACTCGCCGTTCCCCCAGCGGAACCACGCCTCGCCGCCGGGGCGCAGGTCGAGCTCGACGTCGTTCGCGAACCAGTCCTCGAGCCGCCGCGGGTCGGTGAGCGCGGCCCAGACCTCGTCACGGCCGGCGGGGAGCACGATCTCCTTGCGAATCATCTTCGACCTCCTTGCGCAACCTTACGGTTGCGCTAGACTGCAACCCGTTGGTTGCACATTACCGAAGGAGGTCGCCGTGCTGGTCGGCTCTGTCATCCCGATGGTGCTCGAGGCGGACGGTCGCGGCGAGCGGTCGTTCGACATCTACTCGAGGCTGCTCCGCGAGCGGATCGTGTTCCTCGGCCAGGAGGTCGACGACCAGCTCGCGAACCTCATCGCCGCGCAGCTCCTCTTCCTCGAGGCCGAGGATCCCGACAAGGACATCTGGCTCTACGTCAACTCGCCGGGCGGGATGGCGTACGCCGGGATGGCGATCTACGACGCGATGCAGTACGTGAAGCCCGACGTCGGCACCGTTTGCCTGGGCATGGGGATGTCGGCGGCGGCGATGGTGCTCTGCGGCGGCGCCCCCGGCAAGCGCTTCGCCCTGCCGAACGCGAAGATCATGATCCACCAGGGCTCCGGCGGCTTCCGCGGCACTCCCGCCGACATCCAGATCGCGGCACGCGAGATCCTCGAGCTCACCCGGCAGATGGCCGAGATCATCTCGCGCCACTCCGGCCGCCCGGTCGAGCAGGTGATGGCCGACATCGACCGCGACCGCTTCATGACCCCGGCCGAGGCGATCGAGTACGGCCTCATCGACGCGGTCATGGAGTCGCGCGGAACACCCGTGAAGCAAGCAGCCTGAACGCGAGGACGAGCACGCCGATCGTCACGAGCGAGACGACGAGGAACGCCGCCTCCTTGCCGCCGAGGTGGCGTCCGAGGACGAGCGCCCGAACGAGCACGGCCGCCGGCACGCCGACCGCCCACGTCGCGGCCAGCCGCCACCACCCGGGCCGGGAGTAGAGCCGGAAGAGCAGCGCCGCCCCGAACCAGCAGCCGAGGAACGGCAGCGCGTCCCGCGCGTACCCGCGCAGGGTCAGATCTCCGTGATGGGAGAGAAGGCCGATCGTCACGAAGACGAGAATCGCCAGCGCGTCGGCGATCGCGGTGCGGAGTCTCATGAGTAGTCGACGGGCGCCCGGAGCCCCGGACGCCCGTCGGTCAGCTTCCTTCGCCGGCTACGGCGCGCAGAGGGTCACGCCTGGGCTTCGGGCTCCGCCCCTTCGGCCGGCGGCGCCGGCTCGGCAGGGGCTGTCGGAGGCGGTGGAGGCGGCGGCGCTGCTGCGGTGCCCTCGCCGCGGTTGACCGAGACGCTCTGCGGCATCTTCGGAATCTCGACGCCCTCGTCCTTGGCGCGCTTGAACGCGACCACGGCGATGACGATCGAGAGCAGGAGCCCGACCCACTCCGGCCAATGGCGGAAGTCGCTCCAGTCGAGGAAGGTGATGACCGTGAAGACGAGGAGCGCGATCGCGAAACCGGCGGAGGTCATCGGCGGCGTGACCTGACCCGAGCTCCACCTTGTAGTTGAGCGCTCGCCCGATCTCCCAGATCAGATAGGCGATCGCGATCAGGACGGTGATGATCCCGACCCCGTGCCAGAGGTTGCGTCCAGCCGTCGCACCCAGGTACGAGACCTGCTGCCAGTCGAAGAACGAGAAGATCACGAACAGCACCAGGCACCCGATGGTGATCTGGGCTTCCCTGGGGAGCTCTTTGAACTGATCCATTCCTGCGCCCTTTCGGTGTTGTTGCCGGCCTGCTCCGCCCGGTCCGGGCGGGCACTCGCGAGCATAAACCGTCCCGCGGCCGGATGACCAACCGGAACAGAGTGAATTCAGGCCCGCACGTGGAACGGCGCGGCGCGCCAGTCGTACCAGCGCCAGTACCAGGACGGCAGGATCTTGGGTCCCTTCGGACGGTTTCCGGTCTTGCCGCTCTGCATCCACTCGAACATCGGCCACGCCCAGTCCGGGAGCGCTTTCGGGAGCTTCTGCGGGCGCTTGGACGGCAGGATCACGATCGGCTTCGAGGGCTCGCTCGTCTTCCCGGCGGCGTCGGTCGCGATCACGCGATAGACGCTCGGCGCGGTGTGGTGGACGCGGGGGATCGCCGCCGTCGTCTGGCCCGGGATCGAGAGAAGCGGCTTCTGGCCGAGCGTGACGCGGTACGAGACCGCGTCGCCCGCGGAGCCTGCCGACTTCGGCCAGCTGAGCACGAGCTGGCCGTGCGAGAAGCGCGCCGTCAGACCGTCCGGAGCGGGCGGCCGGGCCTTCTCCGGAAGCAGAGCGAAGAACCCGCCTGCGGTGGTCTGGATGTCGAAGGAGCCGTCCGGGTTGCGGGTGTAGCCGGCCTTCGCCCCGTTCGCGAGAGCGCCTCCGAAGAGCGGCGATAGCGGCTGCCAGCTCAGGCCGTCGCTCGAGGTCATCGGCGCGACGCCGTCGGGCTGGCGGCCGATGTGGATCGTGAGCGGAACCGCGAACGCCCTTGCGCAGCGCCGCGGTCGCCGTCTGCTGGACCTGGAGCTGGACGCCGTAGCCGCCGTGGCCGAAGCCGTCCACGGGCTCGACCGGCAGCGCCGGCGTCAGCGAGACGACGACCGACTGCTGGAACGCGCCGGCGGGCCAGCTCACCGACGAGGACTCGTCCACGGCCGTGACCGAGCCGGCCGCCGACTCACCGGGCGACGGGAGCGGGATCGGCGGCGCCGGCACCGGCAGCGTCCCGCCCGCGCCGACGACGGCGCCGTCGACGTAGTTCGAGTCGATGTCGATCGTCACCCCACCCCAGGTTTCGTGATGCGAGCCGCGGTACTGGTGGAGCCGCTGGTGGTTCGTCCACAGGGCGTCCGAGACGTACGGGTCGCCGTACACGCTCTCGTTGTCGTTCCAGTTCGCGATCCAGACGTCGTCGGGAGCAGAGGCGGTCGTGGCGAGCGCCTGCATGTCGCGGATCGTCGAGGCGGCGCTGCCGTAGATGCCGGCGAGGTGCCCGAGCGCGTGGAGCTCGTTGACCCAGGCGGTGACGAACGACTGCACGGCCTGGGAGCAGCTCGCGTTCGAGAGCGCGTAGCCCTCCATGTCGAAGTAGATCGGGCTTCCCGGGGCCAGGCCGACCGTGGACGCCCGGGCGTCGGCGTCGTCGGCCGCGGCGGTGCCCTGGCTCGAGGCGAGCGACGGCGAGATCTTCGCGAGCCCGCCCTGGCCGACGCACGGTGCCTGCAGCCCGACGTAGAGCGGGATCAGGCCCCAGCCGGTCGAGACGGCCGCGGCCGTCCAGTCGGGCGTCAGCTGGTTGTTCGCGCAGGCGCGGTTCACGCCGCCGATGTAGATGCCGAGGGCGCGGTAGGGAGAGGCGAGCCAGGCGGCGAGCGAGTCGATCTTCGGCGCGTTGCAGGCGTCGAAGGCGTAGCCGGTGAACGCGGTTGCCTTCCCGGTCTGCGACGCGCCGGGCGCCCCTGATCCGGATCCGGCCAGGGCGAGCCCCAGCACCGCCGCGAGCGCGACGCCGCCGACCCGTCTCCAGTGCCTCTCGACCCCTGAAGCTCGCGCCGAGATCAACCAGCGCATGAACGGGTGTTCGCCGCCCGCCGCCGCGCTCCTCGCGGATTTCGCGACCACCGGTCGATCCTAGGCCCGCGCCTCTAAGAGTCGGGTTCGAGGGGCGTTCGGAGACTGTGAACGCGGCCGAAGCCGTCCACGTCGGCGAGGGCGCGCCTGCGGCGGGCGACGGCTCCGTCCGTGTTGCCCTCAATCGCAGCGAACCCGCCGTTGCCCGCGCTCTCGACGATCCCGATGTGGTCGGGCGGCCCGCCGTCCCAGTTGTAGATTGCGATGTCGCCGGGGCGTGGCGCCACCGGGCCGCGCCACATTCCGGTTGCGCGCAGCCAGGCCTCGGTGGTGGGGACGTAGGCGCATCCCCGCGGCGTGCAGCCCGCGCCGTGGAACCCCTCGGCGATCGTGTACCCCGCGCCGACCGCGAAGCAGTAGCTCAGGAAGATGTTGCACCAGGGCACCCCGTCGAGCCCGAACCAGACCCCGAACGGGGTGCGGTTCGAGCCCGAGGGATCCTCGGTCGTGCCGAGCCAGCGGCGCGCTTCGGCCAGCGCCTTCCGCCCGATCGCTCCCGCCTCCGGCGGCTGCGGGCGCGCCCGGGCGAGCGCTGCGCGCGTGCGCGGACCGACGACGCCGTCGGCGGTGAGCCCCGCGGAGGCCTGGAAGGACCGCACCGCCCGCTCCGTGGCCGGGCCGTAGGCACCGTCGGGCGGGCCGGGATCGAAGCCGAGTGCGGCGAGCCGCTGCTGCAGCGCCAGCACGTCCGCTCCCCTGAGGAGCGGGCTCGTGACGAGGAGCAGCCGTTCCGGCATGGCAGCACTCTGCCACAACTGTTGTCAAAAGACAAGTCTAGGAAAGCTTGCGCTTGAGCGCCTGGATCCGGTTCCACGACGCGATGAGCGCCGAGTGCGGGAGGGCCCCGGTCCGGGCGCCGGTGAGGAGCCGGCTGTAGGCAGCACCCGCGTCGGCCTCGGTGACGTAGAGGAGGACGTCGACCCCCGCGCTGCTCGCAGTGACGGCGGCGCCGGCATGGCTACGAGGGCCCGGCGCCTCGAGCGCGTCGCTGATCACGATGCCCTTGAACCCGAGCCGGCTCCGGAGCAGGCCCGACACGATCGGCCGGGAGAGAACAGCCGGAGTCCCGGTCGCGTCGAGCGCCGTGTAGCCGGCGTTGCTCACCATCACGAGGTCGACGCCGCCGTCGATCGCCGCTCGAAACGGGGCGAGCCGCGTCTCGAGCGCCTGCTTCGACGTGGTGAGAACGACGTTGGCCGTGTCCGTCGTCGCCCGCGCGGTGCCGAGGCCCGGGAAGTGCTTGGCGGTGGCGGCGACGCGGCCGCTCTGGAGGCCCGCGACGAACGCCGGCCCGAGCTGCGCGTTGACCGCCGGGTTGCGGCTGAACGCGCGGGTCCCCAGCCAGCTCGAAGGCCCATACGGCGTGTCGAGCACCGGCGCGAGGTTGACGTCGACTCCGAGCCGCCGGAGGTATGCGGCGGTCGCCGCTCCCTCGGCGCGTGCCTTCGCGGCCGTACCAATCGACGCCGGCGGAACGTCAGGAGGGCCGTCCGGGAAGCGCTTGACCAAGCCGCCCTCCTGGTCGACGGCGATCAGGAGCGGAGGGTTGCCGCCCGCCGCGGCCGCCGCCTGCAGCTGTCTGATCGTGCTCGTCACCTGCGCGGTGGTGCCGGTGTTCCGCGAGAAGAGGATGACGCCGCCGACCTCGCCCGCCCGTACGCGGGCGAGCAGCACGGGCCCGGGGGTCGAGCCGTCGATCCCGGTCATGATCTTCTGGCCGACGAGGCGCGCGAGCGGAGGCGGCGACGCCTGCGCCGGCGGCCGCGACGGTGATCGCCGCGAGGGCGGCGACTGCCGCGACGAACCGGGTCAAACGGCCACGCGCACGTCGCCGCCGACGAGCACGCGCTCGATCTGCACGCCGTCATCGATTACGAGCACGTCGGCGGGAAGCCCGACATCGAGGCGGCCCAGCTCGGTGAGGCCGAGAGCGCGTGCGGGCACGGCGGTCGCGGCTTCCACGGCGCCGGCGAGGGGTACGCCGAGCTCGTGGAGGTTCCGGACCGCCTCGATCATCGTGAGGACGCTACCGGCGAGGACTCCGTCGGGCCCGCGGACCGTGCCGTCGCGAACGGAGACGTCGAGGCTCCCGAACGAGTAGTCGCCTTCGCTGACGCCGGCCGCACTGATCGCGTCGGTGACGAGCGCGACGCGGCCCGGGGCGGCGCGCCAGGCGACCTTCACCGCCTCGGGCGAGAGATGCACGCCGTCGAGGATCAACTGGACGACGACGTCGTCACGTGCGAGCGCCGCGCCGACGATCCCCGGGTCGCGGTGCAGGAACGGGCGCATCGCGTTGAAGAGATGCGTGACCGTGCGGACGCCCAGGTCGAAGGCCGCCTCGGCCTGCTCGGCCGTCGCGTCGCTGTGACCGAGCGAGACGGTGACGCCGCGGTCGAGCAGCCGCACGATCAGCCCCGACGCGCCGGGAAGCTCCGGCGCGAGCGTCATCAGGCGCACCGGCCCGCCGTCGAGAAGCCGCTCGAGCAACGCCGGGTCGGGATCGCGCCGGGCGCTCCCAACATGTGTGCCGAGACGCCGCGGCGAGAGGAAGGGGCCCTCGAGATGGACCCCGAGGATGCGCGGGTGGTCCTCGTCGCTCGGCACCTCGGCGAGCGAGGCCAGGAGCGTCTCCTCGGGCGAGGTGATGAGGGTCGGGAGATAGGAGGTGACGCCGGTCTCGAGCAGCGCCTTCCCCGCACGCCGGTAGCCGTCGGCGTCGGCGTCGAGGAAGTCGACACCGCCGAACCCGTTCACCTGCAGGTCGATGAAGCCCGGGACTGCCAGGCCTCGGCCCTTCGGCGAGGCGAGGCCCCAGCGCACGATCCGGCCGTCGACGATCTCGACGTCGCCCTTCACGAATACCCCGTCGACGAGCGCCGCTTCGACTCCGAGCTTCACGTGTCGCTCCGGTTCACGGGGTCAAGTCTATGACGATCGCCCGCTGTGGTCAATACCACTTCCGCAATCCTTGTCTTGAGAGCTCCCGGTCTATACCATCCGGTCCACCATGGCTGCGATTCGGTTCGAGCACGTCACGCAAAGCCTATGGCGACGTCGTCGCTGTCGACGATGTCTCCCTCGACATCGCTGACGGCGAATTCCTCGTATTGGTGGGGCCTTCCGGTTGTGGCAAGTCGACGCTGCTCCGCATGATCGCCGGGCTCGAGGACGTCACCGGCGGCGGGATCGCGATCGGCGACCGCGACATCACGTGGCTCGCGCCGAAGGACCGCGACGTCGCGATGGTGTTCCAGACCTACGCGCTCTACCCCCACATGACGGTTCGCCAGAACCTCGGCTACGGGCTGAAGGCTCGGCGCACCCCCAAGGCGGAGATCGCCCGCAGGGTCGGCGACGTCGCGGAGCTCCTCGGGCTCGAGGACTTGCTGGAGCGGCGCCCGTCTCAGCTCTCCGGCGGCCAGCGCCAGCGTGTGGCGATGGGGCGGGCGATCGCTCGGGAGCCGCAGGCGTTCCTGCTCGACGAGCCGCTCTCGAACCTCGACGCAAAGCTCCGCGTCGGGATGCGGGCCTCGCTGACCCAGCTGCACCAGCGCCTCGGCGTGACGACTGTCTACGTGACCCACGACCAGGTCGAGGCGATGACGCTCGGTCAGCGCGTCGCGGTGATGCGGGAGGGGAAGATCGTCCAGGTCGACACGCCTCACCGGCTCTACGCCGAGCCTCGTGACCTGTTCGTCGCAGGGTTCATCGGCTCGCCGGCGATGAACCTGGTCGAGGCGACGGTCGAGAGCGGGAGCGTCCGCTTCGGCCAGTTCACCCTCCCGATCCCGTCTGAGATCCATGTTGCGGACGGCCCGGTTGTCCTCGGGATCCGCCCCGAGAGCTTCGAGGACGCCGCCCTCGCCCCGACGCTGCCGGCGATCGACGTCTCCGTCCAGGTGCTCGAGGATCTCGGCTCCGACGCCCATGTGTTCTTCCTCGCCGATGCCCGGCCGGTGACGCCCGAGGCGCTCGAGACCGCCGACGACGCACGCGTTCTGATCGCCGGCGCGGGCACGCTGCTGACGGCTCGCGTGCACGCGAGCACGGCAATCCGCGCCGGTCGGCAAGCCTCGCTCGCCGTCGACATCCGCGGTCTCCACTTCTTCGATCCGGCAACGGGCCTGCGCCTCGCGCCGGCCGCGACCCCCTCGCCGGTGCTCGCCCAGTGACGAAGCAGCACGAGGCCCGTGAGCAGGTGCTCGAGCTGATCGAGGCGCTTCAGGTCGGGGACGCCATCCCGTCCGAGCGCGCCCTCAGCCACGATCTCGGGGTCTCCCGCCTGACGCTGCGCGCGGCGCTCGACGAGCTCGTCCGCGAGGGGCGCCTCACGCGGCGGCGCGGCTCGGGCACGTTCGTCGCCGAGCCCAAGGTCGCGAAAGGGATGGGGATCAGCTCCTTCAGCGACGACATGCGCCTCCGCGGTCTCACGCCGGGCAGCCAGACGCTCGAGTTCCGGACGGTTCCTGCGGGAGCGAGGCTCGGCCGCATCCTCCACGTCTCCCCTTCCGAACCGGTGCTTGCGGTCAAGCGGCTCCGGCTCGCCGACGGCGAGCCGATGGCGGTCGAGCTCCTCCACGTTCCGGGGAGCCTCTTCCCGGGCCTGACGGCCCACGACCTCGAGGAGGGCTCCTTCTACGACCTGATGGTCACCCGGTACGGCATCGAGATCGTCGGCGGCACACAGACCGTCGAGCCAACTGTTACCGGCGAAGAGGAGTCTCATATCCTCGGTGTCCCCATTCACTCACCTGCGCTTCTTTTCGAGCGCGTCACACGTTCAGTCACTGGAGAGACCGTCGAGTTCACGAGCTCGATCTACCGCGGCGACCGCTACCGGCTCGTCTCCGAGCTCGGCACCGGCGGCCAGCCGACCGTTCCGATCGGGCTCGCAGCACGGGCGCTCGACAGCTTCGCCTGACCGCTGTGGTCAGTACCAGATGCGGGCTTGCCTACCGTCTGTTGCGGGAAAGCCCGTAGAACAGCCAAATAATTTGGTATTGACATTAAGACCAGGCTTGTGAGAGGATCCCGGGTAATGAAGTGTGGTATTGACCAACTCAGCGGAGCTGGGCTATCGCGTGGCCTCCGCCTGACTCTGGAGGGTTCGGAATGAAGAGACGCGTCATCCTCGCGCTCTGCCTGTCTGCCGTCGTCGCATTCGCGATCGTGGCTTCCGGCGTGGGTGCGACGAAGAAGGCGTCGGCCAGCAGCATCACGGTATGGCTGCAGGTCGATGCACAGTCCGGCTGGCCGACGGTCGTGGCCGCCGCGAACAAGGCATTCGAGGCGCAGAATCCGGGCGTCACGGTGAACGTCCAGTACCAGCAGTGGAACACCCACCTACAGAAGTTCGACGCCACTCTCGCCGGCGGCAACACGCCCGACGTGATCGAGATGGGCAACACCGAGATGACGAAGTACATGGCGGCCGGCGCGTTCGCCGACCTGACCGCCGACAAGTCGAAGTTCCCGAACTCCTCGACGTGGCTCAAGGGCCTCGAGCAGTCGGCGACCTACGGCGGCAAGCTCATGGGCGTCCCGTACTACGCGGGCTCGCGCGTCGTCATCTACCGGACGGACATGTTCAAGCAGGCGGGGATCAAGGGCACGCCGGCCAGCCTCGGCCAGTTCGTCGCCGACGGCAAGAAGCTGATGGCGAGCAACAAGGCCGACACCACCTTCTCGGCGTTTTACGTCGCCGGGCAGGACTGGTACTCGGCTCTCGCCTTCGTCTACGACTTCGGCGGCCAGATCGCGACGCTCGGCTCCGACGGGAAGTGGACGGGTCGCTGAACTCGCCGCGGGCGATCGCCGGCCTGAACTCGTTCAAGAACACCTACCTCGCGCTTTCGCGGGCGAGCAAGTCGACCGACGAGGCCAACCCGTTCCCGACCGTGCCGTTCTCGCAGGGTCATGCGGCGTCGTTCGTCGGCCCGGGCTGGCAATTCGGCTACGCGCTCGACCCGAAGGCCGGCAACCCGAAGCTGAAGCCGGTCATGGCGGCCTTCCCGATGCCGAGCCACGTGAAGGGCCGCACGATGCCGGCGTTCCTCGGCGGCTCGGACCTCGCTATCCCCGCCTCGAGCCAGAATCTGTCGCTGGCGGAGTCGTGGATCGCCGCGTACACCGCGAGCGCGCAGGAGGCCGGGATCGTGAAGGCGGGTAACCTCCCGAATACGACCTCCCTGCTCAATCTGGTCAAGGGCACCCCGGGCTCGGCGCTCGCGCAGTCGGCGAAGTCGACCTGGTTCGTCCCGACCGCCAAGAACTGGGCGAACGTCGAGAGCTCCAACGTGCTTCGCACGATGCTCACCAAGATCCTGACCAACAAGCAGACCGTGCAACAGGCGGCCACGTCGGCCAGCGATCAGATCACGTCGATCCTGAACGCAAGCAGCTAGAGCAAGACAGTCGAGACGAGGCGAGGGGATGCCGCGCGAGCCAGTTCACGCACGAGCATCTGGGCCAGCCGCCGGAGCCGCCCTAGGGCAGCTCCGGCGGCCTCGCCGCCGTCTCTGGGAGAGAGACCGCGCAGCGCAGGGGGCGGTGCCCTACGGGCTGATCGCGCCGGCGCTGATCGTCATCGTCGCCGTCCTCGGCTACCCGATCTACTACCTCTTCCGCCTTTCGTTCCAGCACTACGGGCTGTTCCAGCTCATCGCGCACAAGGGTGAGTGGGTCGGCCTCGACAACTACAGGACGATCCTCGGCGACAGTGAGTTCTGGACCGTCCTCCTTCGTACCGTGATCTTCACCGTCGTGAACGTCGGGCTGACATTGGTGCTCGGCACGCTGATCGCCCTGCTCCTGAAGGAGCTCGGCGGTGCGATGCGGATTGCGGTCACGTCGGCGCTCGTGCTCGCGTGGTCGATGCCGGTCGTCGTCGCCTGCCAGGTCTGGCTCTGGATGACGAACTACGAGAACGGCGTCCTCAACTACGCGCTGACCAAGCTCGGCTTTGGCAACTTCATCAACTACGACTGGTTCGCGAACACGCTGGTCGGGTTCGGCGTGATCACCGCGCTGATCGTCTGGGGCGCGATCCCGTTCGTCGCGATCACGGTCTACGCGGGGCTGACCCAGGTGCCCGGGGACCTCCTCGAGGCCGCCCAGATCGACGGCTCCGGCGCGATCGCGCGGTTTCGCGACATCACCTTCCCGATCCTGAAGCCGATCTTCGTGATCCTCACGAGCCTCTCGATCATCTGGGACTTCCAGGTGTTCACGCAGCCGTTCCTGCTCCGGCTCCAGCGGCCCAACCCGGACTACTGGCTGATGAGCATCTACGCGTACGAGAAGTCGTTCGGCGTGAGCCAGTACGGGCTCGGCTCGGCGATCGCCGTGATCATGCTCCTGATCATGGTCGGCGTCACGTTCTTCTACGTGCGCCAGATGATCCGAATCGGGGAGGTCAGGTGACCGTCGTCCCCGCCGGCGCCCGCCGGCCGCCGTGGCGGCGCCGCGCGCTCCGCCGCTCTGTCCTGAACGGCCTTGCCGCGATCGTGTTCCTGGTCATGGCCTTCCCCGTCTACTGGATGGTCTCGACCGCGTTCAAGTCCGGCAACGACATCAACGCCTACAAGCCGGTCTGGATCCCGCTCCACCCGACGCTCGTCCACTTCACCGACGCGATCCACACCCCGTACTTCTGGAACGGCGTCGAGAACAGCCTCATCGTTGTCACGGTCGTCGTGATCCTGTCGATCGTCCTTGCCTTCCTGGCCGCGCTCGCGCTCGCCAAGTTTCGGTTCAGCGGCCGGGCGATCTTCATCGTCCTCGTGATCGTGATCCAGATGCTGCCGCCGAACGCGCTGATCATCCCGCTGTACGTGGTGCTCGCGAAGTACCACGAGGTCAACAAGCTGAGCGGCCTCGTCATCACCTACATGACGTTCGTGCTGCCGTTCGCGATCTGGACGCTGCGCGGATTCATCCTCGGTGTCCCCCGTGACCTGGAGGAGGCCGCCATGGTCGACGGCGACAGCCGCACGAGCGCGTTCTTCAAGATCCTCCTCCCGCTGGTCGCGCCGGGGCTCGTCGCGACATCGATCTTCTGCTTCATCCAGGCGTGGAACGAGTTCATCTTCGCCTACATCCTCCTGAGCGACCAGCAGAAGCAGACCCTCACGATCTGGCTCTCCAACTTCCTCGGCACGAGCCGTGGCATGGACTGGGGGGTGCTCATGGCCGGCGCCACGCTGACTGCGATCCCTGTCGTCGATCTTCTTCCTCATCGTCCAGCGCCGGATCGCGTTCGGCCTGACCTCGGGGGCGGTGCGGGGATGAGTATCGAGAGGCTTGCGGCCGGGTGCCTGATGCCGAGCTTCCCCGGGGAGTTGGCGCCCGCCTGGGTGCTTCGCGGGCTCGAGGACGGCCTGGGCGGGATCTGCCTCTTCGCCTACAACGTCGGCGACCGGCTCGCCGAGCTCACCGCGTCGCTGCGGGAGGCCCGTCCCAACGTGCTGATCGGGATCGACGAGGAGGGCGGCGACGTCACGCGGCTCGAAGTCGCCCGCGGCAGCTCGTACCCCGGCAACGGCGCACTCGGCGTGGTCGACGACATCGCCCTCACCGAGCGGATCGCGGCGTCGATCGGCGCCGATCTCGCCGCCGTCGGCATCAACCTCGACTTCGCTCCGGTCGCCGACGTGAACGAGAACCCACGGAACCCGGTGATCGGCGTCCGCTCGTTCGGCGCCGACCCCGAGCTCGTCGCGCGCCACGTCGCGGCGTTCGTCCGCGGCCTGCAGGGTCAAGGCGTCGCCGCCTGTGCGAAGCACTTCCCGGGCCACGGCAACACCGAGGGCGACTCCCACCTCGAGCTGCCGGTCGTGTCCGGCGACGTCCACCCCGGGCTTCAGCCGTTCCGTGCCGCGATCGAGGCGGGGGTCGCGTCGATCATGACCGCGCATGTGCTCGTTCCCGCGCTCGACGACCTCCCGGCCACGCTGAGCCCGGCGATCCTCTCGGGGTTGCTCCGCCGCGAGCTCGGCTACGACGGGCTCGTGATCGCGGACGCTCTCGAGATGAAGGCCGTCAGCGAGACCTACGGCATCGAGCGCAGCGCCGTCCTCGCGATCGGTGCCGGCGTCGATGCCCTGCTGATCGGCCACGACCTCGGCGCGGAGGCCGTCGATGCCGTCCGCTCGGCGCTCGTTCGGGCCGTCTCCGAGGGCGAGCTCGACGAGGGCCGCCTCCGCGAGGCTGCCGGCCGTGTCGCGCGTGTCGGCTCCGGCGAGCCCGCGCCCGGCGCCCGAGACCTCGATGCGGGCCGGGTTGCGGCCCGGCGGGCGCTCGAGCTCGACGGCGTCGTGGGGCTCGAGTCGCCTCCGCTCGTCGTCGAGCTGCGGCCCCGGGTCAACATCGCGGCGGGCGAGGCCGAGCATTCGCTCGGGTCGGTGATCCCGGGCGCGGAGGAGATCGTCCTCGACGAGTCCACCGCCGCGCCGGAGCGGGTCGAGGGGATGCGAAGCGGGCGGCCGCTCGTCGTCGTCCTCCGCGACGCGCACCGGCACGCGTGGATGCGCGACCTCACCGACGAGCTTGCTCCCGCCGTCACCGTCGAGACGGGCGTCGCACTGTGGCGACCCGCCCACGCAGGCGGTTACGTCGTCACCCACGGCGGCAGCCGCGTGAGCTACGAGGCCGTCGCCGACGCGCTCGCCAACGGAAATGGAGGCCCGAAGTGACAGACACACGGCTCGAGCTCGAGCTGCGCGAGCAGCCCGCCGCACTCGAGCGCCTGCTTCACGAGCAGGGCGCCACGGCCAAGGAGCTCGGCGCGCTGCTTCGCCGGCGGGACGTCCGCTACCTGCTGATCGCCTCGCGCGGCAGCTCGTCGAACGCCGCCCGTTACGCCCAGTATCTCCTCGGCCGCGCGAACCGCGTTCCCGTCGCCTTCGCTACGCCCTCGCTCTACACGCTGTACGAGCAGCCGCCGAGGCTCGACGGCGCGCTCGTGATCGGGATCTCCCAGTCGGGCGAGTCGCCCGACGTCCGGGCGGTGATCGAGGAGGCCCGGCTCCAGGGGCGGCCGACGATCGCGATCACGAATAGGCCCGAATCGCCCATCGCCCGCGCGGCCGACGCCGTGCTTCCGCTCGAGGCGGGTGAGGAGCGGGCGGTCGCCGCGACCAAGACGTTCGTCAACTCGCTCGGTGCGATCGCGCTCCTCTTCGCGTGGTCGACGCGGGACCGCGCGGCGCTGCGCGAGCTGGAGCTGATGCCCGGCCGGATCGGCGAGCAGCTCGGGCGGTCGTTCGAGGACGCCACCTTGCTCGACTCGTTCGCGGGAATCCACGGCGGCACGGTCGTGGCGCGCGGGATCAACTACGGCACGGCGTTCGAGGTCGCGCTCAAGATTCGCGAGCTCTCCGGCCTCCTCTTCGAGGCGTGGTCGGCCGCCGATCTGATGCACGGGCCCGTCGCGGCGATCGCGCCGGACTGGCCGGTGATCGCACTGGCGCCGTCGGGGCCTGCGCTCGAAAGCATGCGGACCGTCATCGACGGCCTCGCGGGTCGCGGCGCACGGGTCGCAGTGATCGCCGATGACCCGGCGGTGCTGGCTCACGGGGCCGATCCCGCTCCGGCTCGTCGAGCAGGTACCCGAATGGCTGAGCCCGCTCACCACCGTCATTCCGGGCCAGGTAGCGGCGTTCCGCCTCGCCCAGCTCACCGGGAGCGACCTCGACAACCCGCACGGGCTCTCGAAGGTGACGCTCACGCTCTGACCAGGTAGGCCCTGACGTGCAGGAAGGAGCCTCCCTCCTTCCCGTTCGTCACCCCGGGGGCGAACGTGACGGTGTGGAGCCCCGGCTTCGGCCACCGCCACGCGAACAGGATCGCGCCGGGGATTCGCTGTCCCGAGCTCGACTTGTCCTGCCAGATGCCGGTGCCGTCGAAGGTCTCGCGCCCGTCGACGAACACCCGCGCGTGGCCCGCCTCGCAGCAGCTCTCGCCGAGCGTCCCGATGAGCGCGATCCCAGAGCCGCGGAAAGTGATCCGGCCCGACGGGCCGACGGACCGAGAGACGCGCCGAACGGTCGACCAGGCGCCGCCGCCCGGCGCCGCGCCGCCGGGGTCGAGCGCGGCGGCGGCGATCTCGAGCGCGAGCCCGCCGTTCGTCTGCCAGGCCGTGACCATGGCGTCGGAGCAGGGCCGTCGAAGAACCGGCCGAAGGAGCCGTCGGCGGTCCTGGCCGACAGGGCAGCAGCGGCATTCGTCAGGATCCACGATCGCGCGAACGAGGCGCCGGCCTCGGTAGCCGAGTGCGTACATTCCCTCGACGAGCGGCTCGACGATGTCGTTCTCGGCCTGGAGGTCGGCGAAGACGCCGGCCGGGTCGGACAGATTCGCCACCACGGCATGCGCGGTCGCGACTGCCTCGTCGAGGTAGCGGCCCTCGCCGGTGATCCGCGAGAGCTCGAGCCCGCTCCAGATCATGTCGCCGTTGACGGAGGCGAAGAACCGGTGCGGCACCTGCGTGCACGTGGTGCCGTCGTCGAAGACGTAGACGGTGTACAGGGCCACGGCGGGGTCGAGGAACCGGCTGCGGACTGCGGCGTAGCTGGTCGTGGCCGAGGTGAGGTACGAGGCCTCGCCGGTCTCCCGGTAGAGGAGGATCGCCGCCTTGATCCCGTTCGCGTCGGTCTCGAGCGTCTTCAGGTGGTTGTCTCGGCCCGCGGGCTGCTGGTAGCGGATGTCCGGGCACGCCCCGAGCGCGAACGCGTTCGAGCTCTCGACGAACGCGAACGCCGCCCGCGCCTTCGCGAGCGCTGAGGGATCGTGGGTCACGCCGTACACGCGCGATGCGGCGATCGAGTCCCAGAGCGGGACGTCGCTCCACGAGCCGCAGTCGGGGAGGGCGCACGGGGACCCGTAGGTCGGAGCCGAGGCGTCGAGCGCCGAGAGGACGGGTGGGATCGACGCGTCGCCCGTGGTCCCCGAACGCAGCGCGAGCGCATAGGTGAGCGAGTCGGCCCCCCAGTCGCTCGCCGTCGCGTTGCACCCGGGCCGGTCGCACTCGTTCCAGAGCCCTGAGCCGTTGTAGTAGACGGAAAGCAGGGTCTGGAGGGCCTGCGCTCCGGCGGCGCCGAACGTCGTGGTGGGCGCCGCGGGCGCGGACGCGGTCAGGGCCAGCGCGAGAGCGGCCGTTACGGCGGCTCGCAGCATGAGTCGAGCGTACCCCCGAAACGCGTGAGGAGAGGCCTTTTGGACCCCTCCTCCCACTTGCGGCCTGGGGGACCTGCTCCTTGTCGCCCGGCCTGCTTTGGGAGTGTGCGCCCAGCCGCCGCGGCGCCGCAAGGGGTGTTCACCGCTCCGTTTCCAGGTTGCGCCACAATGGGGAAATGGCGAGGCCCATCGTCGGAATCACTGCGTACGTCACCCAGGCGGCGTTCGGGCCGTGGGAGCTCGAGTCGGCGCTGATCCCCTACGACTACGTGCGTGCCGTCGAGCGCGCCGGTGGCCGCGCGGTGATCGTTCCGCCCTCCGACGACGGGGTGGAGGAGATCCTCGACGCGGTCGACGCCCTGATCTTCTCGGGCGGCTCCGACCTCGACCCCGAGCTGTACGGGCAGGAGGCCCATCCCGCGACGGACGGGATCGTTCCGGAGCGCGACAGCGCCGAGCTCGCGCTGCTGCGCGGCGGCGCTCGACCGCGACCTGCCGGTGCTCGCGATCTGCCGCGGCTCACAGGTGCTCAACATCGCGCTCGGCGGCGACCTCGTCCAGCACCTGCCCGACGAGGTCGGTCACAACGGTCACAAGGAGACGCCCGGCGTGTTCGCCGACCATGACGTCCGGATCGAGCCCGGGACGCAGCTCGCGGGGCTCCTCGGCGAGAGGGTGCCGGTCAAGTCGCACCATCACCAGGGCCTCGCCCGGCTCGGCGACGGGCTGAGTGCGTCCGCCCGTGACGAGGACGGATGGGTCGAGGCGCTGGAGGCGCCCGGCCGCCGGTTCACGCTCGGGGTGCTCTGGCATCCGGAGGCCGGCGAGGACGCCCGGCTGTTCGAGGCGCTCGTCGCCGAGGCGGCCGAGTACCGTGCGCTACGCGGCGCGTAGCGCTCCTTCATGAGAACGGCTATCATTGGGGCGTGTGGGCCGACTCGACGATGGAGGCGCTCCAGCGCAAGGGCCTTCGCAACGGCGGGGCGCGGCGGGCTGTGATCGACCTCCTCGCCGAGCAGGATTGCTGCCTGACCGCCCAGGAGATCTTCGACCGGCTGCGGACGTCGGACCGGCGTGTCGGGATCGCGAGCGTCTACCGCGTGCTCGACCTGCTCACCTCCGAGGGCCTCGTCCAGCGCATCGATCTCGGCTCCGGCATCGCGCGCTACGAGCCGGCGCACTCGGGCGGCGAGCACCATCACCACCTCGTCTGCGACACGTGCGGCAAGGTCGAGGCGTTCGAGGATCCCGGCCTCGAGAAGGCGATCCACCGGCTCGAGGAGACCTCGGGCTACGCCGTCGCCGGTCACGACGTCGTGCTGCACGGCGCTTGTAGCGACTGTCGCTAGCGGTTCGCGTACGTCACGGCGTAGATCGCGACGGCGACGCCGATGATGGCGCTGCTCGGCGGGAGCGTCGGGATCAAATAGGCGGCCGTGACTCCGCCCCAGATCGAGGCGAGGGCGAAGCCGACCGAGAGCCCGAGCCCGCGCATCGGGTTGGCAGTAAGGCGGAGCGCCGCCCCGGCCGGCGCTGCGATGAGGCCAAGCAGGAGGAGCGCCCCGACCGCCTGGGTCGCCTCGCCCGCATCGATGCCGAGCAGGATGAGGAACGCGCCTCCGAGGATCCCGACACGGACGCCGCGGGCGGCCGCGCTCTGGGGCGCGATCGTCGCATAGAGGAGCGGGCGCGCGATCCCGGCGAGCAACCCCGCCACGACTGCCGCGATCACCACGGCAACCTCGGTCTGGTGCGCCGTCAGGCTGAAGATCGAGCCGAACAACGCCCGTGAGGCGATGACGCCGTTCGTCCCGCTGGTGCGGTTGAACAGGTAGAGGAACAGGACGCCTAGGCCGAGCACCCAGGCGAAGATCACGCCGATCGCGACGTCGTCCACGTGGAGCCTGTCCCCGAGCGCTGCGAACAGGAGCGCCACCGCGATCGTCGCGGCGAAGAGCCCGATCTGGAGGTTGATGCCGGCAAGCGCCGCCGCGAGCACGCCCGTAAAGGCGACGTGGCTGAGCGCGTCACCCGCGAACACCTGCGCCCGAAGGACGACGAAATAGCCGACCGCGCCCGAGGCCACCGCGATTGCCGAGCCCGCGAGGAGTGCGTTACGGACGAACTCCTGTGTCAGCACAGCCGTCGCCACACCGACGCCGCGACGTAGGCGGCGAAGGCGATCGAGGTGACGAAGAAGCCGACCGGGTAGTCGGTGTAGTAGGCGAGCGTGAGGCTGCTCCACACGGCGGCCAGCGCCGATGAGGGCGCTGAGGGCGAGGCCGAGCCCGATCCGCGCCGTCAGTTGCTGGGCCGCGGCCGGCGGCGCGGCGAGCAGCGCGAAGACGAGCAGCACGCCTGTGATCTGGGCCGTCGCCGCGACGGCTAGGCCGAGAACGACCAGGAAGGCGGGCTCGAGCAACCGGACGGGTACGCCCCGGGCGTGCGCCGCCGAGGGGTCGACCGAGGCGTAGAGGAGCGGTCGCCCGGCGACTGCGAAGAAGAGCAGTGTGGCGACGGCGACCCAGAAGAGCGTCGTCACCTGGTCGGTGGTGATGCCGAGGAACGAGCCGAAGAGCAGCGACTCGAGGTTCTCGAGGATTCCGCTGTAGAGGCTGAGGAAGAGGAACCCGAGCGCGAGCCCTGCCACCTGGACGGTCCCGACGACGGCGGACTCCTGGCTGCGGTCGCGGCCTTCTCCGCCGCGTGAGCCGGCGGCGATCACGAGCGCGGCCGCGGCGCAGGTGCCGAAGTAGCCTGCGGCGAGCGGGATGCCGAGGAGCGCTGCGCCGCTCGCGCCGGGGAACGACATCACCGAGAGCGTGTGCCCGGCGAAGCTCTGCCGGCGGAGCACCATGAACCAGCCGGCAACCGCGGCCATCAGCGCGGCGATGGTCCCTGCCTCGAGGGCGTGGACCATGAACGGGTAGGCGAACATCAGTGGGCGTGCCGGTCGGAGTGGTGGGCGGGAGCCTCGGGGTGCCCGACGACGACGAGGCGCCCGTCCGAGGTCCGCAGCACCTCGATCGGCACGCCGTAGAGGGCGCTCAGCGTCTCGCTCGTGATCACGTCGTCGGGCCTTCCGCTGACGACGCGGCCTCCGGCGACGTAGACGACGCGGTCGAGCTCCTGGAGCATCGGGTTGATGTCGTGCGCGACGAGGAGCACCGCGACTCCCTCGGAGCGGCAGAGGCGGCCGAGGAGCGCCGAGACGGCGGTCTGATTCGGGAGGTCGAGGCTGTCGAGAGGCTCGTCGAGGAGCAGCAGCTCCGGTCTGCGCCGCAAGGGCCTGAGCGATCAGCAACCGCTGCTGCTCGCCGCCGGAGCACTCGCCGATCGGCCGCGTCGCGTAAGCCTCGGCCCCGACCAGCCCGATCACGTCGGCGACCCGCTCGCGGCGGCTCTGCCCGCCTGCGAGCGGGAGGCCCCAGCGGTCGCCGTCCAGGCCGAGCCGGACGAGATCGACGCCCCGGACACGGGTCGAGGAGTCGAAGGCGTGGCGCTGCGGCAGGTAGCCGATGTCGGTGTTGCGAGTGCCGGCAGGCGCGCCGAGGACGGTCGCCGTGCCTGCCGAGAGCGGGAGCAGGCCGAGGATCACGCGGAGGAGCGTCGACTTCCCGGCTCCGTTCGGCCCGAGCACGGCGACGAGCTCGCCCGGCTGCGATCTCGAGGTCGACGCCGCTCCAGACCGTGTGGTCGCCCAGCCTGGCGGCGGCGCCGCGGAGATCCACCGACCGGGGTCACGGCTACCGTCCGGTGGCTCGGTGCAGTGCCCCGATCAGGCTCTCGAGCTCGGCGGCCTGCCACTGCTCGAAGGTGAGATTCGCCGGCGAGAGCGTCTCGGTGATCGTTGCGACCGGGACCTTCTCCGCCCGCGCGAGCTTGTTGAGCTGGTCGATCTCCGGCGTCTCGTTCTGGCTGTTGAAGACCCACACCTTGATCAGCCGTTTCTGAAGCTGGCGCTGGACGGTCTGCCTGTCGGCGGCGCTGACCTCGCTTCCCTCGGCGATCGCCCTGGCGAAGCTCGGCGGCGTGAGGAGCTTCAGCCCGAGGCTCGCTCCCAGCGGCTCGAAGATGCTCTCGCTGTAGCCGACCGGCACGCCGGCGAAGCGGTGCCGGATCTCGGCGCGCAGTCGGTTGTAGTCCGCGAAGCCCTTCGTCTCGAGTAGGCGCTTCTGGGCGGCGAAGTAGCCGGCATCGGCCGGGTCGACCTTGACGTAGGCAGCGACGATCGCGTCGGCGACTCGCCGCACCGACGCCGGCGAGTACCACTGGTGCGGGTTGTCGCCCTGCTTCAGCCCGAGGACGTCCCCGGCGTCGACGACGACGCGGCCGCCGACCGGGTTGGCGTCGATGAGCTGCGAGGCCCAGTTGTCGTAGCCGATGCCGTTCACGATCGCGACCTTCGCGCCGGCCATCGTGCGGGCGTCCGACGCGGCCGGCTGGTAGTCGTGGGGGTCGGTGTCGGGGTTGACGATGATGCTCGTCACGTTCGCCCGGTTTCCGGCGAGCTGTGAGGCGATGCTCCCCCAGAAGTTCTCGGCTGCGACCACCTGGAACTTGGACGAGGAGCCATGGGCGACGGCCGCCGGCACGGCGACGACCGCCGTTGCGAGAACGAGGACGCTCACGAGCTGCAGCCGCTTCCGCATGCAGGCAAGCCTACCATAGAGTGAGACTAACTCTCAATATCATGTTGGGCGACGGGCATACTTCGCTCGCGTGCACATCGACGTCCTGCCCTTCCTCGCCATCGCCGTCCTGCTGATCGTCATGCCCGGTCCCGACACGGCGATGGTGACCAAGAACGCGCTCGTCGGCGGTCGCCGCTCCGGGCTGCTCGCGGCGGTCGGCGTCACGGTCGGCCTCTTCATCTGGACGGCGGCGGCGGCGCTCGGGATCGCGGCGGTGCTACGCGCCTCCGAGGTCGCGTTCGACGCGCTCAAGTTCGCGGGCGCGCTGTACCTGGCCTGGATCGGGATCCAGATGCTGCGGTCGCGCGGCCTGCCGCCCACGGGGCCGTCCGGGAGGGCCGAGAGCGGTACGCGGGCGCTGCGGCAGGGGCTGCTCTGCGACCTCAGCAACCCGAAGGTGGCGATCTTCTTCACGAGCCTGCTGCCGCAGTTCGTTCACGGCACCGGGCCGGCCTTCGTGCCGCTGCTCCTGCTCGGGATGCTGTTCGCTCTGCTGACCCTCGCGTGGCTCGCGGCGTACGCGTTCGCGGTCGGGCACGCATCCGGCTACCTGCGGCGTCCGAGCGTGCGGAAGGCGCTCGACCGGCTGACCGGGCTCGTGCTGATCGGATTCAGCGTCCGGCTGGCACTCGAACGTCGCTAGAGTGTGGCTTGTGATGCGCGGAAGGTGGATCGCAGTCGCGCTCGGAATCCTCGGGGTCGCCGCGGCACTCGTGGTGCTCGGGCTCCAGAAGGGCGTAGATCCCGTCGCGTCGGCGGCGACGAAGTCCGGGAACGCAGGCGGCGCGAAGGTCGCGCTGACCGTCGCGGTGGATAGCCCCAAGGGCTCGTTCAACGTCTCTGCGAACGGCGTCATAGACCAGGGCCAGGCAGATATCACCGCGGACCTCTCGCAGGTGCTCGCTGCGGGCGGGATTCCTGCAGACAACGGCTCGGTCGAGGTCCGCTACCTCCAGGAGAACGGCGACCCGGTCGTCTACGTGAACGCGCCGGCTCTCACCGCGATGATCCCCGGCGGCAAGAGCTGGGTCCGGCTCGACCTCCAGCAGGCCGGTAAGGCCGCCGGCGTCGACCTCAACCAGATGCTCTCCCAGGCGGCCCAGAACCCGGCGGACGTGCTCGCCATGCTTCGCTCCGTCGGCTCGGTGCAGACGGTCGGGACCGAGACGGTGGACGGTGCCTCGACGACGCACTACAAGGCGACGATCGATCTCGCGAAGGCGGCCGACACGGTCGGCGGCCCCGCGAAGGATGCCGTCCAGCACCTGATCGACCAGGGCGGGCCTTCGTCCGTCCCGGCGGACGTGTGGATCGGCGACGACGGCCTCGTGCGCAAGGTGACCGTCGACGAGACCGTCAGCAACGACGGCCAGACGGGGACCGCTCACCTGACGCTCGACCTGAGCGACTACGGGAGCGCCGTGAACGTCACCGCGCCGCCCACCGGCGACACGCTCGACGCGACCAGCCTGGTTGCGATGGCTGCGCAGAACCTGCCGCAGGGCACCCCCGCTATCGGCGGCTAAACCCGCCGGTGTCGGACACCGCAAGTGGCGCCTCCCGCTCAGAGTGCGTCCGTCCGGCAGCGCGTGTCCGACAGCCGCTCTAGGACGAGTCGTCGTCTTCGAGCGCCTGCCGCGCGTGGAGTCGAACGAACCCGCAGTTGTGGCACGTGAACGCATACGCGCTCAGGAAGGCGCCTCGGCCCGCTCCCTGAACCAGCTCGTCGCCCGGCGTGGCCGCCGGGAGCACGACGTGCAAGTTGCCGAGCAGGCCGAAAGCATCCCATTCGCCCTTGCCGCAACTCGGACACTTGGGCGAGACGCCCCGATCGGATAGCACCGTGGCAACATCATCTTTTTCGCTCATGAAGCGCTGATACCCGTTTCTCCGGTTTCCGAGCACGCTGTCTGCGGATAGCTCCGGTGTGAAGTAGGCTCGCGCGACCGTGGAAGGATCGACCGCGAAGAAAGCTGCGATGGCAGGCGCCACGCTCGTACTGATCACGCTCGCCGCGGCGCAGTTCCTGATGACGCTCGACACGTCGGTGATGAACGTCGCGATCGCGACGGTGGCCAAGGACACGAACACGACCGTCACCGGCGTGCAGACGGCGATCACGCTGTACGCGCTCGTGATGGCGGCGTTGATGATCACGGGCGGGAAGATCGGCGCGCTGATCGGGCGCAAGCGGGCGTTCTCGATCGGCTGCGTGATCTACGGCGTGGGCTCGTTCACGACCTCGCTCGCGCACTCGCTGACCGTCCTCATCATCGGCTGGTCGTTCCTCGAGGGAGTCGGCGCGGCGCTGATCCTGCCGGCCGTCGTCGCGCTCGTCGCCGCGAACTTCGCTGCCGAGGCGAGGCCCAAGGCGTACGGGCTCGTGTCGGCCGCCGGCGCGGTCGCGGTCGCTGTCGGGCCGCTGATCGGCGGCCTCTTCACGACGTACTGGAGCTGGCGGTACGTCTTCGTCGGCGAGGTGTTCATCGTGATCGCGATCCTGATCCTCGCGCGCGGCATCGTCGACGAGCCGCCCGGTGTGCGGCCGAAGCTCGACGTCGTCGGCATCGTCCTCTCCGCCGGCGGCCTCTCGCTCGCGGTCTTCGGCGTCCTGAAGTCGGGAACGTGGGGTTGGATCCAGCCCAAGTCGGGCGCGCCCGACCTCTGGGGCATCTCGGCGACGTTCTGGCTCATCGTCGGCGGCGGCTTCGTGCTCTGGCTCTTCCTCGAGTGGGAGGGCCGGCGCGAGCAGCACGGGCAGGAGCCGCTCGTCCGGCGCGTGCTCTTCCGGGTGCGGCAGCTTCGCGGCGGGTTGCGGATGTTCTTCTTCCAGTACTTCGTCCAGTCCGGCGTGTTCTTCGTCGTGCCGCTCTTCCTGTCGGTTTCCCTCGGGCTCTCGGCGATCGAGACCGGCGTGCGGCTCCTGCCGCTCTCGATCACGCTCCTGATCGGGGCGATCGGCATCCCGCGGTTCTTCCCGGACGTGAGCCCGCGGCGGGTCGTGCGGCTCGGGCTGCTCGCGATGTTCCTCGGCGACGTGGTGCTTCTCGGCGCCATCGACTCGGACGCGACCGCGAGCATCGTCCTCGTCCCGCTGCTCCTGCTGGGACTCGGCATCGGCGCGCTCGCCTCCCAGCTCGGGAGCGTCACGGTGTCGTCGGTGCCCGACGAGCTGAGCCCCGAGGTCGGCGGGCTCCAGAACACGGCGACGAACCTCGGCACCTCGCTCGGGACCGCTCTCGCCGGGCTCGGTGCTGGTCGCGGTGCTCACCGCCACCTTCCTCACGGGTATCCAGAACAACCCGGATGTGCCTTCGCGCGTGGTGAGCCAGTCGACGACGAAGCTCTCCGGCGGCATCCCGTTCGTCTCGGACGCCGACCTGCGCGCAGCCCTCGACGATGCTCACGTCTCGAAGAAGACCACGGACGCGATCGTCGAGGAGAACAGCAACGCCCGCCTGACCGCGCTCCAGGCCGCGCTCGGGGTGGTTGCGCTCGTCGCGCTGCTCGGTCTCTTCGGTGCGGGCGGGATCCCGAGGACGCAGCCGAAATCCGCGCCGAAAGAGCTCATCCTCGATCCCCAGGTCGAGTAGCTCAGAGCTCGAACACCGCCGCGGGATGCGCCGGCCGGTAGTCGAAGTCGACATACGAGACGTTCGCGAGGGTCGCTGCGCCGAGCTCGTCCCGGCTGCCTCCGGCCTCGTGGATGTGGCCGAAGGCGTGCAGACGAAGCCGGCCGAGCTCGGCGAGCCGCTCGGCGAGCGTCTCGGAGCCGACGTGAAGGCCGTGCACCGCGAGATCCCCGTGCCCGAACGGCGGGCCGTGCGTGACGAGCACGTCGACGTCGTCGGGGATGCGCGCCCAGACCGCGCGGAGATCCTCCTCGTCCCGCATGAACGCCCACTCCATGAAGGTCGCAGTCCACGGCGAGCCGTGGATCTTGACGCCGTCGATCTCGACCGACTCGTCGCAGAGGTAGGTCCACGGCAGGCTGCGCATCAGGCCCGGGTCGGCCTGCGCGACGAAGTCGTGGTTCCCGGCGATACCGACGATCTCGCCGGCCTCGAGCCCGCGAAGCCAGTCGGAGAACGGGCCCTCGAGCCAGCGACGCTGAAAGTCGAGCTCGTGGTCCTCGACGGGGCACATGTCGCCGGCCACGAGCAGTACGTCGCACGCGGGCACGTCGGGCGTGAACCCGTGCAGGTCTGAGATCGCGGCGACTCTCAACGCGTCAGGACTCGGCGGTGCGGAGCTTCTTGGCGAGCGAGTGGAGCAGCTTCCAGCCGATGCCACCGTTCTCGACCACGAGCGGCTTGAACTCCCAGAGCGTGAGCCCGTAGCAGACGAGGTCGGTCGTGGCGGTGATCGTGGCCGAGCGGACGCCCTCGTCGATGAGCGCGATCTCGCCGAAGTGGTCTCCCGGCCCGAGCCCGGTCCGTTCGACGCCGCGAACCGAGACGGTTGCCTCGCCCGACTCGATCAGGAAGAACGCGGCGCCGTCGGCGCCCTCCATCACGACGGTCTCGCCGGCAGCGAACCGCCGCTGCTTGAAGAGGAGCGCGACCTGCGAGAGCTCGGCGTCGTCGAGGTCGGCGAACAGCGACACGCTCCGCAGCGCATCGATCGGCGCTCCTGCCATCAGCCGCCCATCCTCGTGACGGCGCGGCACTGCAGGAGGTAGATCCGGCCGTCCGCCAGCGCCCATTCGATGTCGCGGTCCGGGCCGTAGACTCGCTCGCAGTCGGCCGCAAGCTGGTTCAGCTCCGCGAGCCGCTCGTCGTCCAGGCAGAGCTGCTCGGCGCGCTCGGGGGCCACCTCCTCCTCGACCGTCCCCCCGTCCGGGAGGCAGCAGACCGCCACCCGCTTCAGCCCCGGGCGCCGGTCGAGCACCTGGCCGTCGCGGGAGATGCGGAAGCTGTCGGGGATGACGAGGCCGGCGACGACCGCTTCGCCGAGCCCCCAGCTCGCCTCGATCATCCGCTCGTCGGCGCCGGTGACCGGATTGCGGGTGAACATCACCCCCGCCGCCTCCGGATCGAGCAGCACCTGGACCACGACGGCGACGCTCGGCCGGGTGAAGAGCCCGACGCGCTTGCGATAGGTGATCGCGGAGTCCGAGTTGGCCGACCACCAGATCTCCCTGAGCGCAGAGGCGAGCTCGGCGGCCGACGGCACGTTGAGGAGCGTCACGTGCTGCCCCGCGAAGCTCGCGTCGGCGCCGTCCTCGTCGACCGCCGACGAGCGAACGGCGAGAGGCCCGCCGAGGGGCTGCCGCGGCCTCGACGACGGCGGCAATCGCCTCCTCGTCCTCGGTGGCGACCGCCTCGACGATGTCTCCGGCAAGCGCGATGCCGGGTGGGACGGGCAGGCCGTCGCGGACCGCCTGCCCGAGCCCGACCGCCTTCGAGCCGAAGATCGAGGTCTCTGTGACCTCGGCGAGCCAGAGAAGACTGGTCACGCCAGAACGGTCACCTCTCCGGCGTTTCCGTCCACGCGGACGCGTGCGCCGTCCGGGATGCGCGACGTCGCCTCGCGTGTCCCGACGACGCCGGGGATGCCGTACTCGCGGGCCACGATCGCCGAGTGGGAGAGGAGACCGCCGCTGTCCGTGACGATCGCGCCGAGGAGCGGGAGCAGGATGTTGAACGCCTCGGTCGTCGAGACGGTGACGAGGATGTCGCCCTTGACGATCCGGCCGAACTCGGTCGGGCTCTCGATCAGGCGGGCTGTCCCCTCGTACACGCCGGTGCTCGCGGCGAGGCCGCGCAGCATGTCCTCCTCGTGCTCGGCCTCCGAGCTGCCGAAGAGCGCCCCGAGCGCGATGCCCGTCGCCTGCATCAGCCGTCCCACCCCGGGCGGCAGTCCCGACGGGTCCGGGGGAGGCGGTGCGGGCGGCCCGAGCGTGGTGGGGGCGTCCTTGGCGGTGTGGCTCGTGCGGTACGCGGCCCGAGCCGCGAGCTCGTCTGCGCTCGGCCCGCCGGTGCCGCGGACGAGGTCCTGCATCTCGTCGAGCCCGGCGTCGAGCATGTGCTCGGGCTCATCGATCCGCCCTGCCGCTGCGGCGCGCCGGCCGGCGCCGAGCGCCGCGCGGCGCATGATCCCGCAGGCCCAGATGTCGCTGTAGACCCCGCGCTCGTCGCGGAGGCGGTAGAGGAGCCGCGCTTCGCCCAGCAGCTCGTCGAACTCGTCCTGGTGATCGGCCGGCACCTTCTCGCGAACCTCGGCGATGCTCGCCTCGATGTCGTGGTCATCGGCGTCGGCCTCCGTCGCAGTGCGGATGGCGCGCAGGAGCTGATCGGGCAGCTCGAGCGCGGACGGTTCGGAGATGTCGAAGCCGTCCAGCAGCCGGTTGCCGACCAGGTCGAGGTACGCCGTCATCGCGGCTCCGGTCTCGCCGTCGCGTGACCGCAGCGCCTCGAGCGTCGCGGCGGGATCGTCGTCGGAGGCGAGGAGCGCCTGCGCCTCGGGGTCGGCCCGGATCGCGGCGATCAGCCGTTCGAGCTCGGCCGACGCGCCCGCCGACACCGGTGAGGCGCCGCGCATCAGCCCGAGCAGCTGCGCCGGCGGCAGCCCTGTCCACTCGACGACGTGGGCGAGGAAGTCACCCGTCGGGACGACGGCGCTCGCCGTGTAGCGCATGTGCTGCGTGATCATCGCCGAGTGGTGGTCGCGGCAGCGGGCGAGGTAGTCGGCGAGCTCGTCGTCGCGGAGCGCGTCGGGATCGACCGACTGCAGCTCCTGGTGCTTCGCGATCGCGTTCGGCTTGGAGACCTCGTCCCATTCGCGCAGCTGCTCGCGCCAGAGCTTCCCGCTCATGACCTCGTCCGCGCGGGCGAACCGTTGTGGGATCTCGTCCTCCGGCGCCGGCCGGACCTGCTTGTACCCGATGCCGTTGACGTATGCCATCGCGAGCCCGGCGATCAGCATCCCGTAGTACGAGGCGAAATCGGAGGTCCCGAGCCAGAACGCCTCCGGGTGAACCTCCGTCCAGTACCTCGTTGCCCCCCGCGGGAGGTGAACCGAGTCCTGCTCCCAGGGCCCCGGCCCCGGCGGATCGAACTGCGGCTCGACCGTCTCCTCTGTGGTGGTCACGCCCTCTCCTCTCGTCGTCAGATCGGTGGCGCCTGCGGCGCCGCAGGGGCGATTATCTACCGAAACGAAGCGGGGCCGCCTTGCTGGGCGGCCCGCTTGGACGAGTCGTGCCGGCCTCGACTAACCGCAGCCGGTGGAAGTGCCGCAGTCTCTGCACGTGTAGCAGGTGCCGGCGCGCACCATCCGGCCGCCGCAGCGGGAGCACTCGATCGCGTCCTCGTGCGTGTTGAAGAGCGCGGTCTGGCCCGGAGTCGGCATCGGCGCGTCGAACTCCGGCGGCGCGGATGCACCGGCGGCGTAGGCCGCCGACAACCGGGCGCGAACCTCGGGCGAGAGGATCCCGATCTCCTCCTGGTGGTCGACCGAGAGGAACTTCTTGCCCATCCAGCGGAACACGTAGTCGACGATCGACTTCGCGCTGCGGATGTCGGGGTCGTTCGTGAGCCCCGACGGCTCGAAGCGCATGTGCGCGAACTTCGAGACGTACACCTCGAGCGGCACGCCGTACTGCAGGCCGAGCGAGACGGCGATCATGAACGAGTTCATCAGGCCGGCGAGGGTCGTGCCCTCCTTGGCGATGTCGACGAAGATGTCGCCGGGGGTCCCGTCGTCGAAGAGGCCGACGTGGATGTACCCCTCGTACTCGCCGACGCGGAACTTGCGGCCGACCTCTGTGCGGTCGTCCGGCAGGCGCCGGCGCCGGGGCGCGGCAACCGCCACGCCGCCCGCCGGGGCCAGCGTGCCCTGCGCCTTCTCGGCCTTGCCCGAGAGCGGCTGGGCGACCTTGCAGTTGTCGCGGTAGATCGCGACTGCCTTCACGCCGAGCTTCCACGCGTCGAGGTACACCTGCGCGACGTCGTCGACGGTGACGGTCTCGGGCAGGTTCACGGTCTTCGAGATCGCGCCCGAGATGAACGGCTGGATCGCGCCCATCATCTTCACGTGGCCGCCGTAGTGGACGGCCCGCTCGCCGATCGCGCAGTCGAACACCGGATAGTGCTCGGCCTTCACGTACGGCGCGCCGACGACCGTGTTGCGCTCGTCGACGTAGGCGACGACCTCGTCGACCTCGTTCGGGCGCGTACCCGAGCTTCTCGAGCCCGAGCGGCACGGTCTTGTTCACGATCGTGATCTCGCCGCCGCCCACGAGCTTCTTCGACTTGACGAGGGAGAAGTCGGGCTCCACGCCGGTCGTGTCGCAATCCATCATGAAGCTGATCGTCCCGGTGGGCGCCAGCACCGTCGACTGCGCGTTCCGGTAGCCCGAGACCTCGCCGCGGTCGAGCGCCTCGTCCCATGCCTTGCGCGCCGCGGTGAGCAGGTCGTTGGGCACCGTGTCAGCCTCGGCGATGTTTCCCACCGCGGCGCGGTGCTTCGCGATCACGCCGAGCATCGCCGCCGCGTTCGGCCGGTATCCGGCGAACGGGCCCATCCGCCCGGCGATCTCCGCCGACTTGCGGTAGGCGCGGCCGGTCATGAGCGCGGTGATCGCGGCAGCGTAGGCGCGGCCCTCGTCGGAGTCGTACGGGAGGCCGCGCGCCATCAGCAGGGCGCCGAGGTTCGCATAGCCGAGCCCGAGCTGGCGGTAGGCCTTCGCGTTCCGCTCGATCTCCGGCGTCGGGTAGGACGAGTTGCCGACGAGGATCTCCTGGGCGAGGAAGACGACGTCGACCGCGTGCTCCAGCGCCTCGACGTCGAGCTCGCCGTCCTCGCGGCGGAACTTCATCAGGTTCAGCGAGGCGAGGTTGCAGGCGCTGTCGTCGATCGACATGTACTCCGAGCACGGGTTCGACGCGTTGATCCGGCCCGAGTTCGGGAGCGTGTGCCACCCGTTGATGGTCGTGTCGTACTGGACGCCCGGGTCGGCGCAGCGCCACGCAGCGTCGGCGATCTGCCGCAGCAGCTCGCGTGCGGGCAGCGTCTCGACGACGCTCCCGTCGGTGCGGGCGGTGAGGTTCCAGTCGGCGCCGGCCTCTGCCGCCTGCATGAAGGCGTCAGAGACGCGGACGGAGTTGTTGGCGTTCTGGTACTGGATCGAAGACCAGTCCGGAGAGTCGAGCGACATGTCGTAGCCCGCCGCTTCGAGGACGCGCGCCTTCTCCTCCTCGCGCGCCTTGCACCAGACGAACTCGAGGATGTCGGGATGGTCGACGTCGAGGACGACCATCTTCGCCGCGCGCCGGGTCTTGCCGCCGGACTTGATCGTCCCGGCCGAAGCGTCGGCGCCGCGCATGAACGAGACCGGCCCGGAGGCGTAGCCGCCCTTCGAGAGCTGCTCCTTCGACGAGCGCAGCCGCGAGAGGTTGACGCCCGACCCGGAGCCGCCGCGGAAGATGATCCCCTCACGCCGGATCCAGTCGAGGATCGAGTCCATCGAGTCCTCGATCGAGAGGATGAAGCAGGCGCTGCACTGCGGCTTCTCCTCGAAGCCGACGTTGAACCAGACCGGCGAGTTGAAGGCGGCGAGCTGGTTGACGAGGATCGCCTTCAGCTCGGCCTCGAACGTCTCGGCCTCCTCGTCGGTTGCGAAGTAGCCGCCGTCGCGACCCCAGCGGACGGTCGTGTCGACGACCCGTCCGATCATCTGGCGGACCGAGCTCTCGCGCTCGGGGGAGGACATGCGGCCGCGGAAGTACTTCTGGGCGACGATATTCGTCGAGGTCTGCGACCAGAACTTGGGGAACTCGACGCCCTTCTGGTCGAACACCGGCTTGTCCTTGCCGGGGATGTAGGCGTCGCGGCGCTCCCATTCGATCTCGTCGAACGGGTCGCGGCCGGGGATGGTGAAGAAGCGTCGGACCGCAAGAGTGGCGTCCTCCTTCACGACGGCGTTCACGAGCGCTTCGGGTGCGATCTCCACTCCCTGTTCTTCTGCGGTGGCCTTAACTTCCATGGACGCCATCTTCGTCTCCTCTTTCCGCGGTCAGCCGGGTCTCGATCCGGTCGATCGGAGCCCGCCTGACTCCGTCGAACGGGGGACCGAGCAGCGTAGGCCTCTCATCGGATGGAACGAGAAAACCTTGCAACAGTGCGCTTTCCAGCCTCACCCCGTACCCGACATTGTACCGGCTCGGCCCCTCCCGAGCGGTGCGTCCTAGGCCGCGGAGGCGTCGTCGTCGCGCGGGTGCGAACGCTGCCAGAGCATCCCGGCCCCGCCCGCGACGACGAGCAGGATCGCGAGCGCGCCGAGAATGAGGAGCGGCAGCGGGAACGAGTCCGGGTTGCCCGGGTTGAGCCGGTCGAGGAGCCGGCGTGCTCTTCTTGGGCGGCGTCGTCTGCACCGGGACGACGAGCACGGTCGTCGTCGTGCTGGTCGTTCCGTGGTTCGTGACGACCTCGGTGGTCGTAGTCGTCGTCGACGCCCCGGCGGTCGACGCCCCGGTCGTCGACGTCCCGGCGGTCGACGCCCCGGGTCGTGCCGGTCGTCGTGCCGTTGTGCTCGGGCGGAGTCGGCTTGCCCGAGATGACAGCGGCGCGCGCCGCGAGGATGTCGTCGCGTGCGCTTCCGTAGATCCGCAGGTCGGCCGGCAGGTGGTTGATCGCCTGCTGGTAGCACGGGATCGGATAGGTCTTGTTGATCGTCCCGTCGTACCAGTCGTTCAGGAGCAGCTTCCAGCACGGCGCGGTGACGCCGGTCCTGGCGACGGCGCCGTGCGCTGCGACGGGTGCGACCGCGACCGCCAGCGCACACGAGAAGCGCTGCACGAACGACGTGCTTGCGGGCGAGACTCATAGATCGACTGGGCAGGGGAACGTGTCCGGAGGTGATGGTGACGAGTCTTCCGGACGTCGATATGCGCCCGGTTGCGACTGTGTAAGGCTCCTGTTAGACAGGGCCGACACAGTCAGACCCGGATGCTAGCGTCGAACGGGATGGCGGCGCGACGCGAACTCGGCTCGCCGCTCACCCCGGCGCTGCTGCTCGCCGGTGCGGCTCTGTTCTTCGCACACGACCCGGGCAATTCGACGCTCCCGTGGCTCGGGATCGCGGCGCTCGTGCTCGCGGGCGCTCTCTTCGCGACCCGGTCGCCGCCCGAGGGGCTCATCGCGCTCGTCCCTCTCGCGCTCCTCGCGGCGTGGTGTCGCCGCGTCGATCTCGTGGTCGGCCGAGCCGGACCGCAGCTGGGATTACGCGAACCGCACCCTCGTCTACCTCGCCTTCGCGCTCGTCGGCGCATTCCTCGGCGCCGACCCGCGCCGGCTCCTCTACGGCTTCTCGATCCTCCTCGGCGCCGTCTGTGTCTGGTCGCTCGCGGGGAAGGTGCTCCCGTGGCTCTACGAGGACTACGGCCGCATCGCCCGCCTGCGCGGGCCGGTCGGCTACTGGAACGCGCTCGCGCTGCTCGGAGACATCGCGTTGCCGATCGGCCTCTGCCTCGCGACGCGGCTCCGGTGGGCCGGAACCCTGCTCGTCTACGGCTGGATCGTCGTGATCGGGCTGACGTACTCGCGCGGCGGGGTGCTCGTGGCGATCGTCGTCGTCGCGCTCTGGATGTGGCTTTCGCACGCGTGGATCGAGTCGCTCTCGACGATCGTCGCGGCCGGGCTGCCCGCGGCCGGCGCGCTGGCCGTCGCCTTCGCCCTGCCCGGGCATCACGAGCGACGGCCAGACCCACGACGCCCGCGTCCACGCCGGGATCGTCTTCGGCGTCGTGCTCGCGGTCGACGCGCTGATCGCGGTGGGCCTCTCCCGCTACGAGCTTCCCGCCGTGACGGCGACACGGAGGATCGCGCTCGCCCTGCTCGCCGTCGCGATCGCCGCGTCGGTCGCGGTCGGCGCCGCGCACGCGCATTCCTGGTGGAGCTCCCTCACCTCGTCGTCCGGCGCCGGAGCTGACGAACTCGCCCGGCCGCCTCGTCTCGCCCGGCAGCAACTTCCGCTGGTCGTGGTGGCAGCAGGCGTGGAAAGGGTTCGAGAAGACGCCGCTCAAGGGCACCGGCGCCGGCAGCTTCGAGGTCACGAATCTCCGCTACCGGACGGCGAACCTCGACCAGACGATCGAGCCGCACAGCCCTCCCCCTCCAGTTCCTGACCGAGACCGGCGTGATCGGCCTCGTCCTGTTCCTCGGATCGGTCGGGTGGCTCGTCGTCCGCGGGCAGCGTCGACCCGGGCCCCAGCTCGCGCTCGCACTGGCGCTACCCGCGTACTTCCTGCACGGGCTGCTCGACGTCGACTGGGACTTCGCCTCGGTGTCGGCGCCCGTGTTCCTGATCGCGGGCGCCCTCGTCGTCAGGCCGTCGAGGTCGCCCACGCCCACGGGCATTCACGGTCCTCACCGCAAGCGGACTGTTGCTGGCGGTCGGCTTCTCGCTCCTCGTCGTCTGGCTCGGCGCCCGTTACGCCAATCAGGCGTCGGCCGCCGTGGGCGTGAACGACGCGCCACGCGCTCACGCTCGCGAAGCGCGCGCGGCAGCTGAACCCGCTCTCGCTCGATCCGCTCTACCAGGCGGCCGCCGCGGAGGTCGACATGGGCTTTGCGATCAGACGCGCGAAGAAGGCGGGATGGCTGGCCCGGTACCGCGCCGTGAACGAGCTCGCCTACGGCTACCTCACCAAGGCGACCGAGGTACAGCCCTCGAGCGCGGATGCGTGGTTCCAGCTCGGCTTCTTCCAACTCACCACCCGCGATTGTCCGCGGGCGGCGTACACCGCGTTCAACCACGCGACGACGCTCGACCCGAAGAACCCGCTCTACAACCGGTTCTACGCGAAGACGCTCGCGCAGGTGAACTCGGGCAAGCCGGTCTGTTAGCTCGCGCCGACGACGACTGCGAGCTCGCCGCCGTGAAGCGCTGCGGCTGAGATCCCGTCGAGCGGGCCGACGACCTTCACTCCGAGGTCCTTGGCGAGCCGCTGCCCCTCGGCGCGGAACCCGGGCCGGTACATGACGACGCTCGTCGCGTAGTCCTGGTGGCTCGCGTTCGTGGCGCCGGCGACCTTGTAGCCGAGCCTGGAGAGGCGGTTCGCCTCGGCTCCGGCCGCGCCCGACCGGCCGTTGCCGTTGAAGACCATGATCCGGACGTGGCCGCGCGGGCGTGCGTGCCCGGCGGGCGCGTTCATGCGCTTGATCGCCTGCTTCAGCGCCTTCGGCTGCGGAGCGGCCGCCGGACGGGTCGCGACGGAGACGGCTTCGTTCCTGATCACCTTGGAGACCGGCTTCGCCAGCAGCATGGTCGCGGCGGCGAGGAGGAGCAGGAGCTCGATCGCGGCGATGCCGCCGGCGACGATCGTCGCGCGGCGCCACGGCCGGATCAGGTCGTGGGCTGTGAGAAGCGGGCCGTCCACGTGGCCGACTTTCGCCGGTCGCGCGTCGAGTCCTTTGCTAGGAGCCGGTCGTCCAGCCCCAGGTCCGGGTGAGCCCGTCGGCAAGCGAGAACCGCGCCCTGAACCCGAGCTCCGACGCTGCGCGCGACACGTCGAGCGAGGAACGGCGCAGGTCGCCGAGGCGAGCCGGCTCGAACGTCGGCTCGGACGGGACGCCGGCGACTTCCGCGCATGCCCGGTGCAGCTCGAGCACGGTCGTCTCGATCCCCGTCCCGACGTTGAAGATGCCGCCCGGATGCCCGGCCGCCGCGAGGAGCGCATCGACGACGTCGCCGACGTAGATGAAGTCACGGACCTGGAGCCCGTCGCCGAAGATCACGGTCTCCTCACCGCGCGCCATCCGGTCGAGGAAGATCGACACGACGCCTCCTTCGAGGCTGGGTGACTGCCGCGGGCCGAAGACGTTCCCCAGTCGCGCGACGACGTTCGTCGTCCCGTGGATGCGGTTGAAGCCGCCGAGGTACTCCTCGCCGCAGAGCTTCGCGATCCCGTACGGCGATCCCGGTTCTCGCGGCGTCGACTCCGTGGCAGGGACCGGGCACTCGCCGTAGATCGCCCCTCCCGTCGAGGTGAAGACGACCTGCGCGCCGGCCTCGAGCGCGGCCTCGAGCACGCGAACCGTGCCGACGACGTTCGCCTCGGCGTCGCGGGCGGGCTCTCTGACCGAGGTCTGGACGTCGGTCTGCGCGGCGAGGTGGAAGACGACGTCGACACCGGCGACGTCGACGCCGTCGAGGATGTCGCGCTCGACGAACGTCGCCGCGGCGTTGACGTTCTCGCGCTTCCCGAACGAGAGGTCGTCGACGACGAGCACCTCGTCGCCGCGCGCGACGAGGGCGTCGACGAGGTTGGAGCCGATGAACCCGGCTCCTCCGGTGACCGCCGCGCGCACAGGCCGTATCGTAGGCGCGCGGTGTTCATCAGCTTCGAGGGACCGGACGGGTCGGGGAAGACGACGCAGGCGGCGCTGCTCGCGGACTGGCTGCACGAGCGCGGCGAGGAGGTCGCTCACGACCCGCGAGCCCGGCGGGACGCCGCTCGGCGAGGCGATCCGCGAGCTCGTCCTGCACGGTCTCGAGATGACCGCGTGGGCCGAGGCGACGCTCTTCGCCTCGGCGCGCGCCGAGCACGTCGCCACCGTGATCCGGCCCGCGCTCGACCGAGGCGCGTGGGTCGTCTGCGACCGGTACGTCGACTCGTCGATCGTCTACCAGGGGATCGCGCGCGGGCTCGGGGCCGAGCAGGTGCTGGAGCTGAACCGCGTGGTGACGGGCGGGCTCATGCCGGCGCGGACGTTCGTGCTCGCGCTGTCGGCCGAGGACGCGCGGAGCCGCCAGGCCGGCTACCTCGACCGGATCGAGCGGGAGGACGAGGCCTTCCGCGACGTCGTCGCGGAGGGCTACCGCGAGCTCGGGCGGCTCTATCCTGGGCGTGTGGTCATCCTCGAGGGAGCGCAAGAGCCCGACACGATCGCGGAGCAGGTGCGTGAGCAGGTTCGAGGGCTCTAGCGAGCAGCACGAGGCGAAGCGCCTCCTCGACGCCGCGGTCGTCGAAGGGCCGGTGCACGCCTATCTCTTCCACGGGCCCGCGGGCGTCGGGAAGCGGAAGCTCGCCCGCGCGTTCGCGCTCGAGCTGCTCGGCACGACCCGCGCCGCGCATCCCGACCTCTACGAGCTCGACGCGCTCGGCGAGATGATCCGGATCGACGCGATCCGCGAGCTGCGCCGCGACCTGCACATGCGGCCGTTCGAGGCCGACCGGCGGGTCTACCTCATCCTCTCGGCGCACCTGATGAACGAGGATGCCGCCGACGCGCTCCTGAAGGACCTGGAGGAGCCGCCGGACTACGCGGTCATCGTCCTCGTCGCCGACGACCTCGGGCCGATTCCGGAGACCATCCGGTCGCGCTGCCAGCTCGTGCCGTTCACGCGGCTGTCGGAGCGGGCGATCCGCGCCGCCGTCGACGCGAGGGCGCCCGAGCTCGACGAGGCCTCACGCGTCGCGATTGCGCGCGTGGCCGGCGGCAGGCTCGACCGGCTTTCGCGCCTGCTCGACCCGCACGCCGTGCGTCGCCGCGAGGTGTTGCTCGACGCAGGCCCGCGCGGTGTACCGGGAGCAGGCGTTCGAGCCGGCCGACGCCGCCTCGGCGCTGCTCGATGCCGCCCGCGAGCGGGGGACGGAGGCGCGCGACCTCGAGGAGGTCAAGGTGCAGGGGCTCGAGCTCCCCTCGCGCGAGGCCGAGCAGCGGGTGAAGCGGGCGCAGCGGGGTGCAGAGCGCGAGGAGCTCCTCGCTCAGCTCGAGGAGCTCGCGTCGTGGTACCGCGACCTCGTGGTCGTCGGCGTCGGTGCCGAGGGCGCGGCGATTCACGCCGACATGCTCGATGAGCTTCGCGCCGATGCGACGCGCGAGCGCCTCCTCGGAGCCGAGCGCGCAGCCGAGACGGTGCGCGAGACGTGGCGGCGGCTCGAGGAGCTGAACCTGGCGCCGCAGCTCGCGCTCGAGGCGCTCTTCGTGCAGGTGGCGCGGGAGCTCGCCGCCTGAGGCAGCTAGCCTCACGGCGTGAGCGACGTCGTGTTCGTCGAGATCCCGGGCGGCTCCCGGAACAAGTACGAGTGGAGCGACGAGCTCGGCGGCGTCGTGCTCGACCGGCGCCTGTTCACGTCGATGAGCTATCCCGCCGACTACGGGTTCATCGAGGGGACGTTCGCGGAGGACGGCGACCCGCTCGACGCGCTCGTCCTCGTCAGCGATCCGACGTTCCCGGGCTGCCGCATCCGCGTCCGCCCGATCGGGATCTTCCACATGTCCGACGAGAAGGGCCCCGACGAGAAGATCATCTGCGTGCCGCCGAACGACCCGACCTGGGGCCGGCTGTCGGACGTGCACGACATCCCGTCCGGGCTTCGCGACGAGATCGAGCACTTCTTCCAGGTCTACAAGGATCTCGACCAGAAGGGCTCTGTCGTCACCCACGGCTTCGGGAATCGCGCCGACGCCGAAGAGGCGATCCTCGCGGCGCGGGCCGCGGCCGAAGCCGCCGCCGACTGAAACGAAATCGTCGCAACGAGCGGCAATCGTGTCGCGGGCGGCCCTTGCGGACTCGGCCGCCAGGTCGTACCTTCCCCCTCGCACCGAGTACGGAGCGCGAGTAAGTCGAAGCCGCTTCTGAAGACCAGTACGACGAAGGCCGCAAGGCCGGAGGGCGGAGAGGTCAGCGGAGGCGGGGGATGAAAGCGCGACCGGCTCGGTGAACCCTTTAAGGACCGCCCACGGCAGCGGCGTTTCGACGTCAGAAGCAACTGCCGCTCGTTGCGAGTTTTCTTGTCGCGCGAGCCCTTGCCGCGAGGGCCGAGAACCCGTAGCTTCCCCCTCGCACCGAGTACGGAGCGCGAGTAAGTCGAAGCCGCTTCTGAGGACCAGTACGACGAAGGCCGCAAGGCCGGAGGGCGGAAGGTCAGTGGAGGCGGGGGATGAAAGCGCAACCGGCTCGGTGAACCCTTTTAAACGGTCGATCCCGGCGCTACACTCGGTGGCACGCCGACGTAGCTCAGCTGGTAGAGCACTTCACTCGTAATGAAGGGGTCCGCGGTTCGAATCCGCGCGTCGGCTCTCTAAAAGCCCCGCTCAGCGGGGTTTTTGTTTGCTCGAGAGCTTACGACGCTCTGTTCGGGTCGCACCTGGGACACACCGTTTTCGCCGCCGGCCCGTGCTGCGCGGATCAGTTCTTCCGCGGTGACGGGTTCGGCGTCTTCGAGCTCGTCGAAGACGTGGCCGTAGGTGTCGAGCGTCATCGTGGGTGAGTGGCCCGCCTGGCGGGCGACTTCGATGATCGTCCGCCGTTCTGCGATCAGCAGGGAGACGAACGAGTGGCGGAGGTCGTAGGGCCGGGTCTGGCCGAGCCCTGCTTTCTTCGCCGCCGGCTGGAAGACGCGGTTGCGCCAGTTGCGCCAGTCGGTGTCCCGCCACGGCTGGCCGTCGGGGCGGGGGAAGACGAGGTCGCCGTCGGCCGGGCGCCCGAGCCGGATCCGGAGCGTGTTGAGGTCGCTTCGGAGCGGTGCGAGCAGCCGGACGGAGCGGGTGCTTCTCGTCTTTGTCTCTTTCAGCTCGCCGAGCGCGAGCGAGCGCTCGACGAGGATGGTGCGTTCGCCGATGTGCTCCCAGGTGAGGGCGAGCGCCTCGCCGGGCCGGAGGCCGGCGTAGGCGAGGACGGACACGAGCGTCGCGTCCCGCTCATCCGGGATCTGCCTGCCGGAGCCGCTCGACCATCGCCGGTGCGAGCGGCCTGACGGCCCGCCCGCGGCGTTGCGCCGGCTTGCGGATCGCGGCGACGGGGTTGGCCGGGACCTTCCCGAGGATCACCGCTCGGCTGAGGACGCTCTGTAGGAGCGAGAGCACCTTGCGGATGGTCGGGTCGCCGGCGCCGTCGCGGCGGAGCTCGTCGGCGAAGCCGGCGACCACGGCGGGCGTGAGCCGCCGCAGCTCGAGCTCGCCGAGCTGGGGAGGACGTGGAGGTCCCACGCCCGGGCGTAGTAGGCGAGCGTGTGCCATCCTGGCTTTGGAGGCGGAGGGCTTACGAGGTAGAGGTGAGCGTGTAACGAGAACGACTGACCGCGGTTAGGGCTAGCCCGTTTTGGGGCGGCGTCGGTCGTCAACGTCAAACTCCAGGCCGCAGCCGCCGCGACGCCGGAGGACGAGGTGAATGGCCTCGCTTGGCGCAGAAGGTCGGCGGGGCGCGTGTCGGCCTACGCCAGGCGATCGAGCACGCAGTCGACCCAGCCGACGGTCACGAAACCGAGCCGTCTCCAGATCGGCCGCGCATTCGCCGGCAGTGACAGTCAGCGCGTGCGTATCGCGCATGATTGCGGCGTCCCAGCGCGCCCGCACGAGTGCGCGATAGACGCCGCGGCCGCGCATGTCGGCCCGGGTCGACCCACCCACGAGCCAGGCCGCGTTCGCGCCGTGGATTGCAGCTCCCTTGCCCACCACCTCACCGCCGACCAGGGCGACGAACGTCCGAAAGACGTCCCAGCTCTGCTCGAACCCCCACAGCTCGCGCTCGTGCGCCTCCATCGCTGCCCGATCCTCGCTGCTCATCTCGAAGGCCTCGTGTCCGACCCGGAGCCCGGCCTGGTATTCGGCGAACGTCTCAGCGAGTCGCGCCTCGACGTCGGGCGGACCGCGCTTCGGTTCCTCCAGCAGGACCATCGCGGCGAACCTCGGTTCGTGCGGCGGCTCGTCGTGCGAGACCATGCCCATCGACAGCAGCGCCGCGGCGAGACCTTCGGGATGGGCCGCCTCGGGGACAAACCATGCTGCTCGCGTCATCCCGCGCTCCGCGACCAGACCACGAACGTCCGCGACGGCCTGCTCGACTCCGTCGGCGTCGATTCTGCGTGCCATCACGCTCGCCGACGTCATCCCGGTCTGGAGCCCAATCGTGTAGCCGTCGCGCCGCACCTGCTTGAAGGGGTGGTCGGGCGGCGGCGGAGGAAGATCGGTGTCCGGGAACAACGCAGCCAGCCGCACGGGCTCCGGAATCGCCACGCACGCGAACATCGCAGCTTTCAGGCGCTTGTCAACCGCCCCCCGCTAGCGCCGCGCTCCCACCACCTCGGGCGATCACTAGGTCCTCTACTTCGCGCGACACCAACTGGTGGAAGGTCGTACGGAAGCCCAGCCCGCCTGCGTTCGCCGCGCAAACCGTCCGGGCTGCTGGCAAGAGAAAGCTCCATCACCGCGTTTTGTTTTCGAGGAGTGGGGTAGGCGACGGCACGGAGGGGACTGTGTGCTGCCGAAGGCCGGAGGACAGGCGTTACGTCGGGGATACCCCCGGCCTTTCTGCGGCCAGCGAAGCTACGGAAAAAGGAGGGCCAATGACTCAACATCTGAGGTTGCGGCGGCCGGCATCGTTGATCGTGCTGCTGTGCGTTGCAGTGACAGTGGGGGTTTCCGGAGCGAGTAGCGCCACGGCGATCACGTCGGCTCAGTGCGACGCCCAGGTGAACGACAGCACGCCGAGCACGCTCCTGCCATGCATCCAAAAAGACGACCTGTGGTCGTACATGCAGGACTTCCAGGTGATCGTCGCAGACGCTAATCCCGGGCGCGGACGGTCACCCGTCACGGAACTCCGGCGAGCCGGGCTACAAGGCGTCGGTGCTCTACGTCGCGAACCTGATGCAGCAATGGGGATACAACGTAACGATCCAGACGTACCAGATCCCGTACTTCTCCTACGTCGGAGTCCCGGTCTTGAGCGAGGTTCCACCCACCCCTCACGATTACCAGGTCGGTGTCGACTGGAATCCTGGCCCGGCTCAGGGCGACGCGAATGCGAAGCTCCAACCGGCCGGAGGGATCGTGATCCCGGCGACGCCGACCTCGAGCTCGACGAGCGGATGCACCGCGGCCGACTTCAGCGGTTTCGTGTCGGGTCGGGTCGCGCTCATCCAGCGCGGCGGGTGCAACTTCGGCGTGAAGGTGCTAAACGCGCAGGCCGCCGGAGCGACCGGCGTGATCATCTTCAACGAGGGCAACCCTGGCCGTACCGGGCCGGTGTCGGGCAGCCTGGTGGACGCGAACGGGAACCCCATCAACGCGACCGTCCCGGTGGCGTTCACGCCGTTTGCCGTCGGCTCCGACCTCTACCAGCAGTACCAGGCCGCGGTGCAGGGCGGGACGGCGCTACCAGTGATGAACCTCGTCGTCCACGCGATCACCGACTCGGCCCGTGACGACTACAACGTCATCGCCGACTCGAAGGGCGGCAACACGAACCACACCGTGGTCATCGACGCGCACCTGGACGCGATCTACGGGGCGGGAATGCTGGACAACGCCTC
>CAVVUW010000011.1:0-183073 GCA_963751535.1 uncultured Alphaproteobacteria bacterium | reverse complement strand
GGTGAAAGCCCGCTTGACCCTAAGCGGACTATGGTACCCTCTGGGGCGTTTGGCCGCTTTGCCATTTGGGAATTAAAGTTGATCTAATACGTAGGCATTTCTCAAAGCGCTGTTCCGAGGGGCGACGATGCAGCGGCGCGAGTTCATTCTTCTCATCGGTGGTGCGGCGGCCACCTGGCCACTGGCTGCGTGGGGGCCGGGAACAAACCCGACCAGGTATGTCGCGTGGCTTGGGCTCGGCCACGCAGGGCATGCCGTCACCTTCTCTTGAACTCCTTGCGAACAGGTCTGCGCGAACTGGGTTGGATCGAAGGGCGAAATCTGAAAATTGTGGCCTTTTGGGCGACGGGGCGGGAAGACATGGAGGGCGTGGCACGCGAGGTCCTCAAGTGTGATCCTGACGTCGTTGTAACGCAAGAACTTATGGCAATCGCCGAATGCGAAATTTGCAGTCGCCAAAGCCTGTAGTCTTCGGCTTCAGCGGCGATCCGGTGGACGGCAAGCTCGTTAGAAAGCTGGGCGAGACCACCTACAGATTTTACCGGCATGAGCTATCTGGCAATTGAATTGGTCGGCAAGCGCATTGAGTTGCTGAAGGATTGGCTACCGCAGACGCGGAGGATTGCGATCCTCGCCCGTCCGCAGCACCCCGGGGCGCATTTGGAAAAAGAAGCCACAGAAAAGGTTTTGAAGAAGCTCGGAATTCATTCTTCGTATTTCCCATTCCAATCGCAATCGTTTCTTCCTGCCCGCGATCTGAGCGAGCTGGGAACGGCATTTCGCTCCATAGTCCAGGATCATTGCGACGCACTGGTAGTCTTGCAGAAATTTGTCTACTGCGATGTATGAGGTCAGCGACCGCATTGCCCAATTCGCGCTGGAAGCTCCGAGCTCCCTTCCGTTTCCGGATGGTCCCCGTTGGCCCAAAAAAACTCTCGCAACCTCATAGACATACGGGCCGAACGTGCGCGAGCTGTATCGGTCCCTCGCACGCTACACAGATCGAATTCTGCGCGGCACCAAGCCCACTGAGCTACCGATCGAGGTCCCGGCCAAATTCTATCTGGCAATCGAACTTTCAGAAAACGGCCAAGGGGCTTGGCGCGCTCGAAACCCCACCGACGCTGCTCACGCGCGCCGATGAGGGTGATCGAGTAGGTGGAATGTCCGCTATTGACGCTGCCGCTGACATTGGCTAGCAGCGCACATGTCTGCTTTTGACCCAAGCGGACATTGGCGGTGTCTCCCGTCGCTTTAGGCCGACGCGTAGAGTCAGATCACTTGTAAAGTGCGGGCACGCGCGCCTTTTGGGATTGTTTGCGGCGCCGTATTGAGCTTTTCAATTGCGAAGCCTGCGGCGGCCCTGTAGCCAGCCATGAATTCGGCGCGCTCCTTAGGCGGGATTACATCGTCGATATTATCGAATGTGCCGCCGCAACGTTCATCGACGATATTGAGCAGCCCGAATGGCCCGGCCCCGCGATTGCGCAGGATCAGCTGCGAGATTGGCCCACACAGCTTGTTGTCATAGGCGGCAAGCGCTTCCTGTGTGACCCCATGCTCGACAATGGCAGCACCCAGGACGCGGGCATCGACGATGGCTTGGCTACCGCCATTGGAGCCGGTTGGATACATGGCATGAGCGGCATCACCTAGTAAGGCCACCGGACCGTCCCGCCACGTGGGTACGGGATCGCGGTCGATCATAGGATTTTCAAAGGCGGTGTCCGCCTGCCTGATCAAGGCGGGCACATCGAGCCAATCCCATATCCAGTTCCGAAATGGTGGATGAAGTCATCGATGCTCACCTGCCGAAACCAGCCGCGCTGCTTCCAACCCTTGGTGTTGTCCATCGTCACCTCCGCGATCCAATTGATCATTGACAGGCCTGTCTGCGGGTTGGGATGGGAGATGGGATAAAAGACCATCCGCTGGCGATGCGTGCCGAGGCCGACGAAGGAGGAACCGGTCCGTATCGGTTTCGCCCAGGTTGTACCACGCCACATTACCGCGCCGCCCCAGTGGATCGGCGGCTGAGCGGGATGCATCTGCGCCCTGACCGCTGAATGGATGCCGTCAGCGCCGATGAGCAGTGCGCCCGCGTCTCAGAGGTCGAACCGTCGACCTCTTCGATAAGCGCGCTCATGCTGCCGTCGGACTTCTTCCTGTAACCGGTCACTCGGCTCCCCAGCCTGACCGCCTCCGGTCCGATCCGCTCAACCACTTTTTCATGCAGCAGCATGTGGAAGTGGCCACGATGAACCGCATATTGAGGCCAGTTGTAGCCGGCCAGGAGCCCTCGGGGCTCGGAATAGATGTCATTGCCGTTGAGCCCGACCAGCGCCCATTCTTTTGCGGGCAGTCCCACCCGGTCGAGATCGTCCCCGGTGAAGCCTAGATCGTAGAGTTCTCGCACGGCATTAGGCTGCAGATTGATGCCGACGCCGAGCGGACGCATTTCCCGGACCGCTTCGAAGACGATGCAGGGCACACCAATCTGGTGGAGCGTCAGGGCTGTCGCCAGCCCGCCAATGCCGCCACCGGCAATGATCACAACATCATTCGTCATAAACGGGATCCGATCTGCAAACCCGTAAATTTCATATCGGTGGATAGTAACTACATCAAGCCGACTTCAAGGCTCGAGCCGCGCCGAGCTGGTCCCAATGTCCGCTTTTCCACGACAAAACGAATGATTGCATGACAACCAAACCGTTGACGGAGGTTATGTCTGCTTTTGGCCCAGAGCGGACATCTAGCGCACATACAGCTAACACCGCTTTTCCAATGCTCAATCGGCTATGTTGGAATAATTCAATCCTGTAATTTATTCCAAGCGTAGGTGGGGGCTTAGGGGCGACAAGGACATAGAGGCGGCGGGACTTTGTGGTGCTTGTTTGTGAACGGCCTACGGTATATGTAGCTCGCAATACAAGCACAAACAACAACTGCGGTACGCCGGATTGGGGTGTTGCTTGGATTGTCGACAGGGCCGGATCGTGCTAGGGGGCGGGGCAACTTGTCCCGCCCCCTCAAGACCACAATGCGGGACGCCGGGTGGATCGAAGACACGAATGTTCGCTTCGAAATCAGGTTTGGCGGCGGCAACATGGCGAAGATAGCTGCTGCCGCCGACGAGCTTGTGGCGCTGGCACCCGATCTGATTTACGCGACCGGGCTCCCTCCCGTTCAGGCTCTCCGTCAAAGAACCAGCACAATTCCTATCGTTTTTTCTCCTGCATTCCTTGCAGATACGGTCGGATTTGGGCTGATCAACAGTCTCAGCCGCCCGGGAGGCAATATCACTGGATTTATCGTCAAAGTTATATTCGATTTTGGTGGGCAAGTGGATGCAGACTGCTTCAGGAGATCGCCCCCGATCTTCAGCGGGTTGGGATCATGTACAATCCCGACACCGCCCCTTATGCGCCTCCACTGATCGCTTCAGCTAAGGCCTCTGCCATCAGAAACGCGACGGTGATCGAACTGCATGTCCGCAATGACAGTGACATTCACACTGCTGCAGCATTACTTGCAACCAGCCGAATGGTGGCCTTCTGGTAATTCCCGAACCGTTCACCAACGCAAATCGCGACAAGATCATCGCCCAGTCTGATGAATTTAGGCTGCCACCCTCAATCCGGTTTTCGGCGCTGCGGACCGCGGTGCGCTGATATCATATACCTATGCGTTCGACGTGATGATGCGCCAGCCCGCGAGCTACATTGATCGAATCTTACGGGGAGAAACGCCAAGCAATCTGCCGGTGCAAGCGCCGACCAAGTATCTACTGTCCATCAACCTAAAGGTTGCGAAGGCACTAGGCCTTAGCGTCCCGTGAACGTTGCTTGGAGTTGCGGATCGCGTGATCGAGTAAGACAAACTGGATGTCTCTGTTGGCCCATAGCAGACATCGGCTTTTACACTGCGAACGTCTGCTAATGACCCAAAGCGGACACTGAACATTTGCCAGCTTGAGCGTATCCACAGTGAGTGGAGTGCTATCATGCTGCGAATGGTCAACAATCCCGGCCCCTGCCGAAATTGCGGCGGCGAGTTGGAATTAAAAGCTGCCATTGCTCACCGGAGAAGTCCCAGAAACCCGTTATTTCCAATGTAAGACATGCGATCGCATTGATGTAATCGAATGCGGTTCAGTTCGCGCTGACGAATAGTTGCCTTCTCTATGTCTTTTGACGCTCAACACCTCGCGGTTCCGTACTTATCTCTAAAACATATCCGGCCGCGGCTCTGCCCAGGCGTCGGTGGCTGAGAATTCGGTAGCGCTCCCGCCTGTAAAAAAGGAGCGCACCATGACGACTTGTAAAATCCCCCTGAAATTAATTTCCGCGCCCGCAATCGGTTTCGTTTTAGAGGCCCAGCCCGTGCCAGTGGCGAGCGAACACTCTGTGGATTATGTCTGCGGCCGTTGCGCCGTCGTTCTGCTGCATGCCGACGAGGGCCAAGTTAACGGGTTCTAATCCACTGACAGAATGCGGATCGTATAATCTGACGGAAGTTAGCCCGCCTTAGTTGGTGGCTTCTTTTCATTTCAAAACCAAGCTCGCCCAATGTCTGCTTTTGGCCCTTAGCGGACATCGGCTTTTGCCTCGCACACGTCCGCTTTTGACCCAAAGCGGACATTCTGCTCGGGCCGAACTATGTCCGCCCTCATCAGTCAACGATTGAAAATCAACTGCAGGCTTCGACTTTAAGGCGTCGGTCGCGGGCGCATGACTGCGGTGAGAATTGTGAGTGCATAGTGTCTCGATACCACGACAAGAATTGGGTGGATGTTTTTTAAAGGTACGTTTCTGCCGACCTCGCGGTGCCGACTTACCACAAGAATAATTTCACGAAAACTCTTGTGGGGAGGCGGGCATGAAGTCGTTAGTCGTCAAACGATCCGTCATGATTGATGGCCACAAGACCAGCGTGAGTCTTGAAGATCCATTTTGGAGCGGCCTGAAGGAAATTGCTCATTCTGAAGGAGCGACACTACCGGCGTTGCTCGCAAAGATCGACGGGACACGCGATCGCGGCAATTTGTCCTCGGCAATCCGCCTGTTCGTCCTTGATCAGGTGAGGACCAACGGGATGTTACGCCTTACAGCTACGGCGCTGACGTGCGCTGTCGCTTTGACTGCATGTTTTCCGACCAGCGCGTCCGCTTGGTATCCGCCTTCTGTTCCTCCTCCGCCCCCATCGATCGTCACACACGGCACATCTGGAGCAGCTGGTGCTGGTGCTACAGCTGGCTTTATTGGCTTTGTTGCGGTTCTGGTAGGCTATGATTTGCTCCGTCGCACAACCTGCGTCGGTGACTTCTTGTATCTTGGTGGCCCTGGCTTCACTGAGAAAATGCCGAACGGCAATGTCATGGTTCCTCAGTGCACCATTGTGAAGAAAAAACCGTAGTGGCGGCGAGGGCTGAGGTCCAAGCTTCTAAAGCTCAACTTTAAAAGCCGACACACTGAGCGCAAAAGCGCTCGTTCAACTGTGTTAAGAGAAAACTAACCATATTTCTCTATACGTTGAAGGAGGTTGGAGACGGAGCGCGGCCGTGCCCACAGCGTCCAATCACCCTCGACTTACCCTTCCAATCAGCGTGGTCGCTGTAAGAGCGCAGGCGTACTCGCCCGATGACCAGACCGTAGTCATTTCGCTGACAACGAAGTACTCAACCGCTGAAAGAACCTATTCTGTACCACTCGGATGTCTTGATGATCTTGTTGTGGATCTCCAGAGACTGAATGCATTGGACGCGACATTTTGAGACCTCGATCATCGCATCGGCGTTGACCACCAAACCTGTTGTTTCGCTCGCTTCAAAGACACAATCGCAGAGGACAAGCGCGTATGACATGCTGTATTGACCACGACGCGGAGAATGCAATTCCGTTGTTCTTATGTGTTGCGTGCGGTCGCGATACCACGACGATCATAGAGCGTAGACAGGAACCCGACACAGCCAACGCAATCTGCGCAGCGGTCGAGCGAGGGCAGGGGTTAGAACCGGCAGTTCACGCTCTATAGTTGTGCGCTTTCGTCTTTTGCACACTTTTCCAAGAGCGATAAAAGTTCGTTGCTCGGGCAACAATTGGCCGTTGGCGACATCGATCCACGTGTCGATTGTCCAACCTTCCGACTTGGCTGGACAAAGTAGATGGCGACCCCAGCAGAAGTACCGCGTGGCGCGGAAATCAATGGCTTCATCGGCAAACCGCTGTATCCGCCCACATTGGTAGCAAACGCGTTTTGCGACATTGGCAAACCGCCGTTGCTGACAATCGCCTATCTCGCGATTGGCGGCACACGCGTCGGACATAGGCTACGGCATTCACCGTCCGTACCTCGTCATCGACCATCGCGGGCCCATTTACACAGCATCACGCTCGCAGGTAGCGACGCTCGGCTATGTAAGACCTGCCGCAAAAGCCCGTGGAGGCCACAATCGCCCTCAGCATCGCATTCGTGGCGAGCGAACTCGTCAAGGCGCGATCAGGCGAGGAGGAACTTCTCCAAGGATTATCCCTGGATTTTCGCTTTCGTGTTCGGTCTTCTTCACGGCTTTGGTTTTGCCGGCGCGCTCAAGGAGACCGGGTTGCCGCATACGGATATCACCCTTGCGCTCTTCACATTCAATCTAGGGGTTTAGGCTGGGCAGCTCATGTTCATTGCCGTAGCACTGGCCGCCTTTAGAGCGGCAAGCATCGTCGTTACCGTGCCAATTGCTCCAGCGCGCCTTGCTGCCGCCTATCTCATCGGAACAACGTCCACGGTCTGGCTCATCGAGCAATTTAGCCGGCTACTTTGGGACCTAAGGGATGTCCGCTTATGGCACTTAGCGGACATTTTATCTTGCAACCCCAAATGTCCGCTTTCGGGGGTAAAGCAGACATAAGTGCGAATGGGTTCAAGACATTACGGGATAATCGTCGGTGAAACCCGAATAAAAATTTCCGTGAGATCGCAACCCGGACATTTAAAGATGCGCTGCTCGTCGTCGAGCCTCTCGGGCTCTATGTTGACCTTAAACATCGGTAGGTGGCATTCCGGGCACAGCGGACGACCCGCCGCGTTGAGCAAGGTTAGTTCTGCCGTTGGTGACATGCTCTCCCGACGCGCCGGATTGGCTTGAGTTCGCGGCCGCAACGGGCTAGGAGAAGGTACGCAGGCCAGTCGTTTGGCGAGGAACCTCTAGGCTAAGGAAATGTTGATCCTCATGCCGTTAGACACTGAAAGCTATCACGCCAATGCAAAAAAATGCGAGGATCGCGCCGAAGAAATGCCGCCAGCGCTTCGCCGTGAACTTTTAATGGCGGCGCGGCGGTGGCAGAGCTTGCCTCCGTTGCTGAAAAGCATGTCTATAAAAACAACCAAGCGAAGGATCGCAATGAGAACAATTGTACCCGTTATTATGACCACCGTGCTTGGACTTGCGTTGATGCCTGCCAGCGCCGCAACTAAGCACAAGCGCCATAACCAGGCTGCCACCGCTCCACAGCAACAGATCGCTTGCACCGTCGTCGGTGCATGCCCGTTCCACGCGGCTGCCATCCCGAGATGGGCTACACGCCGTGGGGAACACCAACCGGCTTTGATGTGGCGGCGTGTCCGGGCTACACGCTTTACGGAAACCGACGCTAACCGACGCAGTGCCTCTCCATGATTGGCCTAAAGCGGGCATTCTGATTTGAACCGCACATGTCCGCATTCGGGAGTAAAGCGGAAACGACGGAGACAACCGCTCAAACCAGCGGACCAGCGCCACGCCGTTATTCACTCACAGAAAAAAAGAGGACGAAATAGTTACCATCTGGCGACTGAAAAGCGCAGCAGCGACAACCCGGACGTAAAGCAAAAAGTTGAACAGGAAGAAGCGCAGACGACCAATGGAACGGGAGGCATTTCGAGCAGGGCTTAGAGGAGGCAATGACCGGCTCCGACCCTGTCCAGTGTCACTCAATCGCCAAAGCATGACGAAAAGAAAAGAGCTGTGATATCTCTCTGCGTCGCCGCGCTTGGGCGGGGTCTTCTCTTTACCTAAATCGAGATTTCTTACTTGCGGACCTTTAGATTGCCTGCCGACTCTTTGCCTCTATCGGAAATAATCTCATAGTCGACCGTCGCGCCTTCATTCAGAGTGTTTAAGCCTGCGCTCTCAACTGCTGAGATATGCACGAACACGTCCTTGCCACCGCTTTGCGGTTGAATGAAGCCGTATCCTTTTGTTGGATTGAACCATTTAACGGTACCCGTAGCCACAGCACGCTCCATAGAATGTTGCACCGGTCAGATTGCCGGGCGCGGCAACCTAGCATTGCGAGTGAGCTGTCGTCGATGTCCACTTTTGCAAAAGCGGACATCCCGGAGCCGCCAATCAATGTACGCTTTCGGGGGCAAACCGGACATCAGCCAGACTTGTCGCAATGTCCGCTAATGACCCAAAGCGGACATTGGTGCTGTGCGCGGCCGGGTGGAACTTGTGTGTGATAGGCCCCCAAAGGCCAATAGCGCCCGTCGGGCAAAAAATTGTTTCATCCTAACGACCGAGGCAGATGAGCAATCTGCGCCTGCGCGTATTAATTTACAGGAGGGTGGCTTGATTACACGTACAACTGCTCTGGTTCTTAGCCTTCTTATTGGTTCCATTGTTCCACTCACCGCGCAAGCACAGAGCGCCGTCACCGAAGAGGAGGCGCATGCGATTGCGGTCGATGCCTATATTTATTTTATCCTCTCTGATTCGATGGATTTGTCCCGAAAGCAATTCACCAACGGCACGAACGATTTCAAAGGCCCGATGAACACCTTCGTCAACGTGCCCGCATACCCGCCGGCAGATTTCAAAGGGGTCGTGCGGTCCAACTTCGACACTCTGTATTCCGTCTCATGGCTGGACATGACCAAGGAGCCTGTCGTCATCAGCGCTCCGGATACTGATGGACGCTACTATCTGCTGCCGATGCTCGACATGTGGACCGATGTTTTTGCATCGCCGGGCTGGCGAACAACAGGCACCAAAGCTGGGACTTTTCTGGTGACGCCCCCGGGCTGGAGGCCAGATTTTCGCGACAGATTCATCGACGAGTTCAAGCTTCCGAATGACACCCAGCGCATCGAAGCGCCAACGCCTTATGTCTGGCTTATTGGCCGTACCAAGACGGACGGCCCGCCGGACTATGATGCGGTCCATAAAATTCAGGCTGGCTATAAGGTCACGCTCCTTTCCGAATTCGGTAAAGCGCCAAAGCCGGTCGAGTTCAAGCTTGACCCAAGCGTCGATATGAAGACGCCACCGAAAGTCCAAGTGGACACGATGGCGGCTGGAAAATATTTCGCCTACGCAGCGGAGTTGCTCAAGCTTCACCCTCCCCATATCACCGATGAGCCGATCCTCGCCCGGATGAAAAAGATCGGCATCGAGGTCGGCAAAAGCTTCGACATCAGCAAACTCGATCCAGCCGTGCAAAAGGCGCTAGAGAGCGCGCCCGAAGCCGGGCAGAAGCTGATGGCTTGGAAGTTGCCGACGTTGGCTCGGGTGGCGAACGGCTGGTCAATGAACACCGACACGGTGGGCGTATACGGCAATTATTACTTGAAGCGGGCCATCCTCTCGCAACAGGACTTGGCGCGAATGTGGTTGAGGATGCCATCTATCCTCTTAATCTTGGCGACGAACTCTGGCAAGCCGCTCGACGGCGCAAACAAAATATACGATCACCTTTGAAAAGGCGCGACACCACCGGTCAATGCCTTCTGGTCGATCACCCTTTATGATCAGGAAGGATTCCAAGTCGGCAACGTCCTGAACCGCTTCGCGGTCAGTAGCTGGATGCCGCTTCAAATACAATGCCGATGGTTCGCTTGACCTCTATTTCCAGAACGAAAGTCCCGGAAAGGACATGGAAGCTAACTGGCTTCCCGCGCCGAAGGGACCATTCAATCTGACGATGCGTCTGTACGCCCCGAAGTCTGAGGCGCTTACCGGCAAATGGAACCCGCCGCCGGTTACGCGGGCGCAGGCCCTTCCAAGCCTAACGGCTCAGTAAACCCTGATGCAACGCCTGCATCGCGCAGACATCACTCTGCTTAAACCGCCACGACGATATCGGGAAGCAACGTAAGCCACGCAATGTCCGCTATTGGCCGTAGCGGACATTTCGTTTGCGCCCGCGAATGTCCGCTATTGGGGGCAAAGCGGACGTTGCAGACCATAAGCGGCAGAGACTCTTCGGTATCGCGTGAAAGCGTCAGCTTTACTGACATGAAAACGGAATAAATATTTTGGCGCATTTTCGAATTTCGATTGGTCATGCATACGTCGAGGGTACAGCGCCCAGCACAGCAGTATCTTCCTGATCACATCATGTGTTAGAAAACGAAGAGCGCTCGGTGTGCTGGCTCCGCTCATCCCGATGTCGAGAGGTTCCTCTGGTGATTGGGGCAGTAGCGACCAATGACAAATTCCTATTACATTAATGAACTTCACTCCGACTTGCGAGGGGTTAGGAGGGTTGGTACGCGATTGACGAACGTGGCCGCCTCTTGTTCGGCCCGTTTTTCTAATCGGGAGATATGCCTGAGAAAATTACCCAGTCAGAGAGGACGAATGTCGAAAGTAAAGTTTATATTCCCTCAATCCGTGGCGAACCGATGCACGGAACAAGTTCTGGCCCAATCGTATCAGCACAGCTGACCCGTTGATCTGCATACGAGTGCGATATAAGATCTATCGTGGCTTTGATCGACGCGTGAGGCTCCCGGTATATAGGTTGGAGGATGTCATCATCTCTTTGGAGGACTTTTGCATCGCCTTTTGCGGACTGGACGAAGACGAAGTCGCCGCGATTAGCGAGCACGAGCACATTCCAGAAATCGCGGCCACCGCGTTGGCAAATTACTGCTGAAGCAGCCCCATGGCGGGAAAACCATCCGGACCATGATCACTGACGACATTCACGCGGCGCTTTGCGCTGGCCGTGTGAAGCATGCGCAAGAATTATTCATGGCGCTGCGTCATTTCCTCGACCAGCATCCTGAAGCGCGCGCCGGTGTGGAGGCATGATGCGCAATACGCGAACCAAGTAACGACGGCGATTTCTCGTTATCTAACATGGATATGGACCATCGAGAGCATAGCGTTATGGTGTGGGGCGAGCCGCACATTGTCACTGTCTATCGCAAATCTGAAACCGTCTACGAGGCGATCGGCAACTACATGTGCGAAACGATATGCGTCAATGATAAAAGCGAAGGCGTAGCTATAAAGCGTTGGCGGGAGGCAGCAGCAGGTATCTCGTCGGGTGAACAGCTCACGCGCACTGCGGGATGATCCGACACTCCTTGATCGGCTGCAGCGCGGACCGTTAGCGCCGCGCGCCATTTCTTATTGGCAGCCCCTGTCCAGTGATCAGACGAGTAAAGCCATACAATCAGAACGCCGATCGCCGCGACGATGAGGTGATCGCCTTCGACTGGCCGTGTCCGCTATTGGCACTTAGCGGACATCGGATTGTGCGTCGCTCAATGTCCGCTTCCGGGAGTAAAACGGACATTCATTTTGCGTCGCATATGTCCGCTTTTGATCCAAAGCGGACATTGGCTAGATGACGGCACTCAGCGACCGCTAAGTCGCGAGGTTGCAATCAGCACCGGCAGTGCCTATTGCCCCAGCGGTCACGCCAGCAGTTACGACCCCAACCCCCACCACGACAGTGCACGCACCCCAGCCGTCACGCCAGCAGCGTCGCCCCCACTGCGCGTCCGTCAGATTGTCGAGGTTGGCGGTGAGCTCGCGAGAAGCGGGAGGATCGGTGCCGCTTGGGTAGTTCCGGATCCGCCCGCAAAAATTAGGCCCGCAATTCCGATCGCCAATATTGTGCGCAACATCATCTGTCCTCCTATTTTCTATCGTTAATTCGCTCTTTCGAGGCCGCCCGTACGACTTTTAATACATTCAAAACAAGACCAGCCGTTCCATGAATGTTCATTCAGCGAGGAACAAGAGTGCTGCTCAATATTTGGATCAGTTATTCGATTGGACATCCGCTCGATGTTCTTGGTGTTACTGCCGCGCTTATTATCGCACTCTCTTCGACCATCCAGGCAGCCGTCGGAGGAGCTTTGCTGCGCCGGCTTATCGGCTACCCGGCCTCGTTTGATAACTTGCGGGACCTTTTGCTTTTTCTCCTCCTTGCACCCGTTATTTGTTTGATCAGCGCCACGTCGTCACTCAGCGGGCTAAGGGCCCTGAGCATAGTGCCCGCGACTGATCTGATAGGAAATTGGATCACATGGTGGGTCGGTGACACGCTCGGCGTGCTTGTGGCTTTGCCGTTAATGCTTGTCCTTGTGGGAGAGCCGCGACCACTGTGGCGATCTCGGACGCGATTTGTCGCGGTGCCAATGGTTCTTTGCTTTACCCTTTTTGTCGCGATTTTCATGCATCTCAACCGGTGGGAAAGCGAGCAATCGCTGTCACAGTTTCGCTGGGCTGTGCTCGCCGCAGGTGCGCTCAGTACAGGTCTCCTAGGGGGGCTGCTGCTGCTGGGAACCGGTCATGCTTTTCGCCTCGAAAAACTTGCGCAGCAGTTGAGTGAAAGCGAGGCCCGCATCGCCGCTGATTTGCTCGACATGACCCGGCTTCATCAGGTGAGCGACCATCTGATGCAGGAAGGGGGGCAGATCGAAAAATCACTGGATAAAGTTATCGAGGCAGCCGTTGCGATTTCGGGTGCGAACAGAGGCTATCTACAGTTTTTCAACCCTGCGACTGGCACGCTTATGCTGGCTGCTCAAAGCGGATTTAATCAGCCTTCCCTGAAATTGTTTCAACAAATTCAGGAAACGTCAGGTGGGGACTTCGGCCCACCGCATGATTATTGAAGATTTGCGAACGGACGGGAAACTCTTTGCTCAACTCTCCCAGGAACTCTTTGATGCAGGAGTACGCGCCGCAATTACTACACCACTCTTGAGCAGTACTGGAAACGTGTTTGGCATGGTCTCGATTCTTTTCGATACGCCGCATCATCCAGGCGAACGAGAATTGCGTCTTATGGATATATTGGCCGGCAAACAGCAAACTACCTAGAACGGAAACACGCGGAAAAAATCCAGAAAACGCTGATTGGCGAAATACAGCATCGAAGCAACAATTTGCTTGCCATCATCCAGTCCATCGCGCATTGGACCTTTTCATCGAGCGAGGCGGGAAAGACATTTGAAGCGCGATTACAAGCCTTGGCCCGTGCCAATCAGGAGCTGATCAAGTCAAATTGGGCTGGCGTAAACCTCAAGGAGATCGTGCGGCTGGAACTGGAGGCTTTTGCAGAGAGAACGTTGGTCGAAGGCACCGACGTCAAGGTCGGCTCTCAATTGGCGCAGAATTTCTCGCTTGCCCTGCACGAGCTTGCAACCAACGCAGCCAAATATGGCGCACTATCGGACCGCAATGGAAAAGTTGAAATTTCTTGGACGATCGTGCGCGAAGGCGAGGGCAACAGGCTGAAATTGAAATGGCAAGAGAGAGGGGGGCCGCAGGCCGCTCAGCCGACCCGTCAGGGGTTTGGCACCATGTTGCTCAAGGCAGTATTTCCGGATGCCCGCTTTGACTTTGCAATCGAGGGGTTGAACTGTGAAATTGATGTTTTGCTAAAGACCGGCGAGCCTGACGGAGTAGGTCCTCCCAGCTTCCCTATGAGTGATCCTCCATGTCCGCCTTTCGGGGTAAACGCGGACATCAAGAATTGACGTCGCAGACATGTTAATACAATCGGCTATGAGCCCGCCTGGGATGAAAGAGCCAGTTATAGAGCGCCAATCCAGCGATGGTCAGTCAGACGAATTGACCGGCCGCGCGCTCCGATTGCGCATACGCCAGCAAGAGCTGCTCGCCGAACTCGGTGTCCTTGCTCTGCAGGGCACGAGTTCAATGAAATGCTCAATCACACCGCCAGAGTGACAGCGGAAGGGCTTGGGGCGGAATACTGCAAAGTGATGGAATACATTCCGTCTGAGAACAGGCTTCTGGTTCGTGCGGGTGTCGGCTGGGGCGAGGGTGTCGTCGGGAATGCCACCGTTGGCGCCGACTTAGCCTCCGCCTGCAGGTTATGCCTTGCGCACGGGCAAGCCCGTAATTTCCAACCATCTCGAAAACGAGCAACGATTTCGTACTCCCGAGTTGCTCATGGAACACGGCATTCGTCGCGCGATGAATGTCATTTTGCAAGGCGATGGCTCACCATTCGGCGTGCTCGAAGTCGACAGCCGATCCGAAGGCGAGTTTCAGCGAGCATGACATCGCATTTCTGCAAGGTGCCGCGAACATCCTCGGCATGGCCATCGAGCAGCAGCAGTATCAGCGCAAGTTGCAAGCCGCCCTCGAGCGCCATCAGATCTTACTCAAGGAGGTCAACCACCGCGTGAAGAATAGTTTGCAAGTGGTTTCGAGCCTGCTTCAACTGCAAGCGAGCGACTCCGGCGATCCGGCATTGACTAGTCGGCTAAACGAAGCATCTACACGTATTTCGGCGGTCGGCCGTGCATATGAGCGTCTCGCTTACAATGTCGATTACGAGAATATTGATCTTGTCACCTATTTGCGCGAGGTCATTGGTGACTTGGAGACCGCAGTTGCTCCTTGCAAAATCCAACTGGAAGCACCCGAGGAAATTCAGTTTGCGGCTGATCGGGCCATCCTCGTCGCTCTTGGCATTAATGAACTGGTTCTGAATGCTGGCAAACACGCGTATCCAAATTCTTCCGGCGGGTCGATTTGGGTGCGAGTTGTTCGGACGGAAAGGGACCATGTTCAAATATCGGTACGTGACGAAGGTGTTGGCTTGCCTACTGACTTTGACCCGACAACGAGTAAGCGGCTCGGGTCACGCCTGATCAATGCTCTGGCCAAGCAGCTGGGAGCTGAATTGACGCGGCCGGTGTCGGCATTGGCACTAATTTTACGTTGCTCATTCCGTTGCGTTCCGCCACTGGTGCGCCGGCGGCCCCTGTCAACAGTTAACAACAAAGACCGTGCGCGAAGTTTGCGGGTATGTCCGCTCTTGGCACTAAGCGGACATCGCCTAGTGCACTGCACATGTCTGCTTTGACCCAAAGCGGACATCGTCCAACATTCTATAGGATTTAAGCTAGGTCTTTAACCACGCTGAAATGGCTGCTCGCGTACTCGATGCTGGTTGTTAGCGTAGGCAGCGAACGCCCCGTCCCAGCCTATGCTTCGATCACGCAAGCAGCGTGATCTTAAGAGTCCGGCTCACCCCAACCGGGCTCTTGCTTAGCTTTCTGGTGCGTATTCAAACTGCCGACCCCTTGGCATTTGAGATGCCCCGGCAGACGAAGCCGGATTTTTTATTTTCGAGGGAGGGTTCGCGTTTAGCTTGGAGGAGTGTGTCATGTTTTGTAGCCGACCTCGAATATTTAATTATGTTATAACCGCAGTTGTCCTGCTGGTGGTAGGCGCATTGGCACTCTTGTTATTCACTGGCCAGCGGCGTGGCGACGTTGTTCCGTATGGGCGTACAGCACGTGCATGAGGGAGTTCTTTCACTTCGCCAGCAGAAGACGAGGGGCACAAATCGATATCCCCGTGCTTCCTGATCTACAAACAGCGTTGGACGCTATGCCGAGAACCGATCATCTTGCATTCCTCGTAACGGAGGCGGGGCAGCCTTTTACGGCGGCGGGGATTCGGCGGGTGGTTTCGCGACCGCTGCGATGGGCCGGGCTCCGGCATTGCACCGCCTACGGGCTCCGCAAGGCCGCAGCGACACGGTTGGCGAACGCAGGCGCGACCGTGCATGAGCTAATGGCGTGGTTCGGTTGGACATCGATCCGAGAGGCTGAACGCTACACCCGAAGAGCCAATAATAAGCTCTTGGCCGAAAGTGCGGGTAGGCTCATTTCGGGAACATCAAGTGGCAAACCTACGACCCAGTTTGCCAAAAATCCGCGTAGATCATTGAAAACTGAGAGGCGAACATGAGATTGGCGACCCCAGCAGGATTCGAACCTGCGACCCCCGGCTTAGAAGGCCGGTGCTCTGTCCAGCTGAGCTATGGGGTCTTGCGACCAGTGTCCGACCAGTAGCTTACACGCCGTTTCGTAAACGCTTGCTGCACAACGTTTTCATCGTCTGAACCCTCTTGTTAGAAGGCTGATGCTCTATCCGGCTGCGCTACCAGGGTCGGCGCACAGGGTTTAGCCGTAGCCGACCGGCGGTGCAAAGATGCCGCGCCAAACATGCACTGCTAAGTGCGAACGCATGTCCGCCAATGTCCCGCCAAACAGAGCCCTAGATGTGCCAAACCCGTCAAGAATGCGGGCTGGCAAGGGACCAAATTCAACCAGAAAATGAAGGTCTTAGAGTATTTCCTTAAGCCGGCTATGTCGATCCTCAAGATATCAACCGACCCGTTGAAGATCGTATCAATTTGGGCAACAGCGCGGCATGCTTGCCACGAGTTCGCCGCCCGCTGCCATGCGCTCGACACCATCGGGACCTGAAATGACGCTTGCGGCGATCCGCTGCTTCCGGAGGATTTGATCCATGCTTCGCTTTGTTCGCGCCGGCCTTGCCGCCGCGTTCCTGGCCTTTGCCTTGTCGTCGACGCTCGCGGCCGACAAGCCTCTCAAGCAAGGCGCGCTCGATGAAGCCGCCATCAAGCTCGAAGCCCAGATCAAGAGCGATGCCGGTACCGTCACCAAGCCGCCGGCAGCCTTGAAGCGCGACGCCGACGCAGCCTTCCAGAAGAACGACTTCCGCGCAGGCATGCTGGTCCTGGGCCAGCTTATCACCGCGGCTCCCGACGATGCTTCGAGTTGGTTGCGGCTCGCCCGCACCATCGTCCAGATAAAGCCGCGCGATGATCGGGAGAAGGCGCTGCTGCTCGATCGCGCGTCGACTGCCGCATACATCGCGTATGTGCGCGCTGGTGACCGCACTCTGGAAGCCGAAAGTTTGTCCGTCCTCGGCCGGACTCTTGCTGACCGGCAGCAATGGCGTGGCGCGCTCGACTCAATGCGCGCCTCGCTTGACTTGCGGGAGACCGCCGACCTGCGAGGACAATATGAGAAGCTGCGGGCCGAGTACGGTTTTCGACTACTCGACTTTACCGTCGATGCCGACTCTATCTCGCCGCGCGCCTGCTTCCAGTTCTCCGAGGATTTGCCCGGCCGTCGCACCGATTTCTCACCCTTCGTCGCAGTTGCGGGAATGGATCGGCCGGCGATATCGGCAAGCGAGAAGCAACTTTGCGTTGAGGGTCTCAAACACGGCGAACGCTATTCCGTGACGCTGCGCGCGGGCCTTCCTTCGATCGTGAAGGAAGCGCTTGCGAAGTCCGCTGAGTTCACCATTTTTGTCCGCGACCGAAAACCGTTCGTACGCTTTTCGGGCAAGTCCTATGTCTTGCCGCGCACTGGTCAGAAAGGCATCCCCGTGCTCAGCGTCAACACACAGGCGGTGGCGCTCGCGATCTATCGGATCGGCGACCGCAATCTCCTCGATTCCCTTCTTGGCTACGAATTCCAGCGCAATATGAGCCGCTATCAGTCAGAGCGGCTTGCCAGTGAGCGTGGAGCCAAAATCTGGAGTGGAGAGCTTGCGGTCGAGTCCAAACTCAACATGGAGGTGACCACCGCGTTCCCGCTCGATCAGGCGGTCAAGGACCTCGCCCCCGGCCTTTATGCGATGACCGCAGAGCCGAAGGACGTCGTTTCCACCGACTACGGCCAACAGGCGACGCAGTGGTTCATCGTTTCCGATCTTGGGCTTACTGCCTATACGACGCACGACGGCATTGATGTCTTTATACACTCGCTCGCCAGCGCAGATCCGCGCAGCAGCGTCGAGGTGCGTTTGCTTGCGCGCAACAACGAGGTGCTTGCAGTCCGCCAGACCGACCGCAATGGTTTTATCCATTTCGAGGCCGGGCTGGCGCGCGGCGAGGGCGGTGTTGCCCCTGCGGCTATCGTTGCCAGCGAGAAGGGCGACTACGCGTTCTTGAGTTTCAAATCGCCGGCGTTCGATCTGTCCGACCGCGGCGTCGCGGGGAGGGCGGTTCCGGCTGGCCTGGACGCGTTCGTATACACGGAGCGCGGCGTCTACCGCAGCGGCGAGACCGTGGCCGTTACGACGCTGCTGCGTGATGCGCGTGGGGCTGCCGCACCAAATGTCTCGTTGACATTGGTGATCACGCGGCCCGACGGCGTCGAATATCGGCGCGCGCTTGTAGCCGATCAGGGGCTCGGGGGCCGTTCGATGAGCGTGCCGCTCGTTTCCTCGGCCTCAACCGGGACCTGGCGCGTTGCGGCGTACACCGACCCCAAACGTCCTGCGGTCGGCGAAACCACGTTCATGGTCGAGGACTATGTGCCCGACCGTCTTGAATTTGATCTCTCCTCGGCTGCAAGAAACATTTCGCGTGCGACGTCTGCGCAAATCAGCGTCGATGGACGCTTTCTTTACGGCGCGCCTGCCTCAAATCTTGAGCTGTCCGGTGAGGTAGCGATCGCCGCAGCCAAGGAGGTTCCAGGCTATCCCGGCTATGCCTTCGGCATGTTCGACGATGACGTGACGCCGGTACGTCAGGAGCTCGATGATGTACCGAACACGGATGCGGTCGGCAAAGCGAAGTTCCCCGTCACGCTCGATACGACACCAGCGAGCAGCCGGCCTTTAGAAGCGCAGATTACGGTGCGCATGGCAGAGTCCGGCGGACGCGCTGTCGAGCGCAAGCTCACGCTGCCAGTCACTTCAGACAGCGCGATGCTCGGAGTAAAGCCTATGTTCTCCGGCCGCTCTCTGGCCGATGGTGCCAATGCCGATTTCGATGTGATCATGCTGTCGCCCGATGGCAAGGCGCTCGCGAGAAACGGCGTCCGATACGATCTACTCAAGGTTGAGAGCAGCTATCAATGGTACCGCCAGAACGGCCAATGGGAGTTCGAACCGGTTAAACGAACGGAAAGAGTCGCGAGCGGCACGGTGGATATTGCCGCTGACAAGCCGGGACGACTGTCTCTTCCCGTCAAATGGGGGCGCTATCGTCTTGAAGTTACGACGGGCGAAGCGAACGGTCCCTTCACGTCACTCAGCTTCGATGCCGGTTTCTATGCCGAGGCGAATGCCGACACGCCGGATCTTCTGGAAGTCGCGCTCGACAAACCCGACTACAAGCCCGGCGAGGCGATGAATGTAGCGGTGACTGCGCGCACGGCCGGTCGTCTCACGATCAATGTTTTCACCGATCGTCTGGTCGCCAGTCAGTCGCAAGACGTGAAAGCCGGCGCGACCCGCGTCAACATAACCGTAGGCCGTGATTGGGGGACAGGCGCTTACATGGTTGCGACCTTGCGCCGTGCGCTCGATGCGCCGGCACAACGCATGCCGGGCCGCGCGATCGGAGTGCAATGGTTCTCGATTGACCGTGCGGCGCGCACTTTGTCGCTCGACATGAAATTGCCGGCGACGATGCGGCCAAACTCGCGGCTGACGGTGCCGATCAAGCTGACCGGCCTCGCGGGTGGCGAGGAGGCGCGCGTTGTCGTCGCCGCTGTCGACGTTGGCATCCTCAATCTCACGAATTACAAGCCGCCGGCGCCGGACGATTACTACCTTGGCCAGCGGCGTCTGACGGCGGAGATCCGCGATCTCTACGGCCAATTGATCGACGGCATGCAGGGTACCCGCGGACAGATCCGTTCGGGCGGTGACAGCGCGGGCAACGAGTTGTCAGGCGCGCCGCCAACGCAAGCGCCGCTCGCGCTCTATTCAGGGATCGTTGCCGTTGGTCGCGACGGCTCCGCCCAGGTGCAATTCGATATTCCCGCTTTCGCCGGCTCAGTTCGCGTGATGGCCGTTGCGTGGAGCAAGGATAAGGTCGGCAAAACGTCCGGCGACGTGATCGTGCGAGACCCCGTCGTGCTGACCGCGACTTTGCCGCGTTTCCTGCGGACCGGCGACAAAGGCGCGGTCCAGTTCGAACTCGACAACGTCGAAGGCGCCCCCGGCGACTACAATCTTGCCGTCGTGGCCGATGGCACCCTCAAGCTCGAGGACGACAAGCCGCTGACACTTAAGCTTGCGGCGAAACAACGGGACCGAATTGCCCTCCCTGTTGGTGCCAATGGGGCGGGGGCCGGTACGGTCAGCGTGAAAGTGTCGGGGCCGAACAATTTCAGTCTTGAGCGCAGCTATGCCCTCGACGTTCGTTCGGCCACTCAAATTCTGACTCGCCGCAGCGTCCGCTCCCTGGCCAAAGGCGAAACGCTCACGCTCTCGAAGGACCTGTTCGCCGATTTTGTACCGGGGACAGGGCGCGCGGGGCTTTCGGTTGCTGTCTCGACTTCGCTCGATGCCGCGACGCTCCTCAACGCGCTTGATCGCTATCCATTCGGATGCTCCGAGCAGATCGCCAGCCGGGCAATGGCCATGCTTTACGTGAACGAGCTTGCCCAGCAGGCAAGGCTTGCCCCCGATGGTGAAACTGATCAACGCATCAAGGATGCCATTCCACGCCTTCTGGCGCGGCAGGACTCAAATGGGTCGTTCGGTTTGTGGTCGGTCGGCGGCGACGATTCGTGGCTCGATGCCTATGTCACGGATTTTCTGACGCGCGCACGCGAGCGCGGCTTCGATATTCCGGCGACCGCATACACACTCGCCATCGATCGATTGCGCAACTATGTCGCGACCGCTCCTGAGCCGAACAAGAACGGGGGACGAGAATTGGCCTATGCGCTTTACGTGCTGGCGCGCAACGGCGCCGCCCCTGTGGGAGATCTGCGCTACCTCGCCGATGTCAGGCTCTCGGACGTGGCGACACCGATTGCGAAAGCGCAGATTGCCGCAGCGCTGGCGATGGTTGGCGACAAGGAACGCGCCGACAATGTCTATCTGGCAGCACTCAATGCCATTTCGCCGCAACCGAAATTCGACCTCGGCCGCGCCGATTTCGGCTCGGCCTTGCGCGACGCTGCGGCGTTGGTGACGCTGGCCTCGGAAGGAAAAGCACCACAGAAGACAATCGACGATGCCGTACTGCGCATCGATGCTGCACGCTCTCTCAATACAAGCACGTCGACGCAGGAAGATGCGTGGCTCGTGCTCGCAGCTCGCGCGGTCACCAAACAGCTCAACGCACTCTCCCTTGCGGTCAATGGCGAGCCCCGTCAGGGCGCGCTCTATCGCAGCCTGCGCCCCGACGATCTCGCAAGTCCGCTTGCAGTAGCAAATCAGGGCGACGGCAATGTGCAGGCAGTCATCTCGGTCAGCGGTGCACCACTCACGCCTGAACCGGCGGCGGAGGAGGGTTTCAAGATAGAGCGCAAATACTACACGTTGGATGGGGAAGCGGCCGATCCCAGCAAATCCCGGCAGAATCAGCGCTTCGTCGTCGTGCTAAAGATGACGGAGCCGCAACCACAATTTGGTCGCGTCATCGTCGCCGATTATCTGCCCGCCGGCTTTGAGATCGATAATCCCCGCCTGGTCTCATCGGGGGAGACGGGCACGCTGGCCTGGATCACCGATGCGGCCGAACCTGTGAATTCCGAATTCCGCGACGACCGTTTCAGCGCGGCCTTCGATCGAAAGCAGGACTCGGCGCCCGTCTTCAGTGTCGCCTACGTCGTGCGCGCGGTCTCGCCCGGACGGTACGTATTGCCGCAGGCGAAGGTCGAAGACATGTATCGGCCCGATCGTTTTGGCCGGACCGCGACGGCCACAATTGAGATCGCGCCGCGATGAAGCACTGGCGAGCGATTTTGACGATCGCCGGCGGTCTTGGCGCCGTGATGGCGCTCATCGGGGCGGTCTGGGTGCAGTCGCTCGGACCGGCGCCGCTTGGCAAGAATCTCGAGTATTCGCACGTGGTCCTCGATCGCGAAGGACGGCTCTTACGTGCCTATGCGACGACCGAAGGACGTTGGCGACTGCCAGTCTCCGGGCGTGATGTTGATCCGCGGTTCTTCAAATTGCTCTTCACTTACGAAGACAAGCGCTTCCACGATCATCATGGTGTCGATCCGCTCTCGCTGGGACGGGCCGCCGCCCAATTTCTCTCCCGGGGTCAAATCATCTCCGGCGGTTCGACGATCAGCATGCAGGTGGCGCGGCTTCTTGAGCCACGCGAGCGGCGCAGCCTGGGTGCCAAAATGCGGCAGATCGTGCGCGCACTCGAACTTGAGCGCGCGCTCGGCAAGGATGGTATCCTCGCGCTCTATCTGGCACTTGCACCCTATGGCGGAAACCTGGAGGGCGTACGCGCGGCTTCACTCGCCTATTTCGGCAAGGAGCCGCGCAAACTGTCGCTGGCAGAAGCTGCGCTGTTGGTCGCCTTGCCGCAGTCTCCTGAACTGCGCCGGCCCGATCGTTTCCCGACCGCGGCGCGGGCCGCGCGCGATCGTGTGCTCGACCGGGCAGCGATTGCGGGACTCATGCCGCGCGACGAAATCGCGCGTGCGAAATCCCAGCCGGTTCCGAACGAGCGCAGGCCTTTGCCGGTGCTGGCACCGCATGCAGCCGATCAAGTGGTTCTGATGGAGCCCGATCGCCGTGAGCATCGCCTCACGCTCGATCTTTTCTTGCAAAAGAATCTGCAGGAGCTCGCACGTGAGCGTGCACAGGCTCTCGGGCCGGATATTTCTGTTGCCATTCTCGCGGTTGACAATGTGACTGGCGAGGTGAGGGCGCGCGTCGCGTCCGCAGATTATTTTGACCTCAGGCGGGCCGGGCAGGTGGACATGACGCAGGCTCTGCGCTCGCCAGGCTCCACGTTGAAGCCCTTCATTTATGGCCTCGGGTTCGAAGATGGCGTCATTCATCCCGACACGCTGATCGACGACCGGCCGAGCCGTTACGGCAGCTACACCCCGGAAAATTTCGATCTGACCTTCCAGGGTGTGGTCACGGTCCGTCGCGCGCTGCAACTGTCGCTCAACGTTCCAGCGGTCGCGGTTCTCAACAAGATTGGCGTAAGTCGCCTGGGCGCGCGGCTGTCACAGGCCGGCGCGGCGCTGGTCTTGCCGAAAGGCGAAGCACCCGGCCTCGCCATGGGGCTTGGCGGGGTGGGCATCCGCCTGACGGACCTGGTCATGCTTTATGCCAGCCTTGCCCGACAGGGCGAGGCGCTCGCCTTGAACGAGCGTCAAGGGGATGACGTACGGATGCCGCGCCGACTGCTTGATCCCGTGGCCGCCTGGTACGTCGGCAATATTCTCTTGGGGGCGCCGCCGCCCGATAACGCGCCTCATGGCCGTATCGCTTTCAAGACGGGGACCTCGTACGGCTACCGCGATGCTTGGGCTATCGGGTTCGACGGACGCATGACGGTCGGGGTGTGGGTCGGGCGCCCCGATGGCGCGCCGGTACCCGGTCTTGTCGGCCGGGCTTCAGCCGCGCCGATTCTCTTCGAAGCCTTCGCCCGGTCGGGGTCGGCACCTGCCGGCCTGCCACGTGCGCCAAGGGGTGCGATTTTTGCGGCGAGCAACAAGCTGCCGCCGCCGCTGCAACGCTTCGGGATCACTGGTCCAAGCGAGGCAGCCGAAGCGCCGCGTATCATGTTCCCACCTGACGGTGCGCGACTTGAGATCGCCGCCAGCGGTCAACCCGATCCTGTTGCACTAAAAATAAGCGGCGGGCGCGGGCCGCTTACGGTTCTGGTCAATGGCGTGCCCACGACGGCTGCAAGCGGCCGGGGGACGCTATTCTTCCAGCCCGATGGGCCCGGATTTGTCCGACTGACGGTCATGGACGCCCGTGGCGCCTCCGACAGCGTTACGGTGAGGCTGCAATAGCCGCGAATGACATGACGGGGCCTTGGCCCTATTGTCCGGAGAAATTGACGGATCAAGGTTCTTGACGGCGTGAGCACGACCACCGACGCGAAACATTCCCAACTTGGTTTGCGACGCAGCCTGACGGCGGCGCTGGATTTCTCCATGGCGTCGCACCGGCGCGCGCTGGCTCTGCTCGTCGTGTTTTCGTTGTTCGCGTTCCTGCCGGGTTTTTTCCAGATACCGCCGATCGATCGCGACGAGGCACGCTTTGCGCAGGCGACAAAGCAGATGCTGGAGGCGAACGACTACGTCGACATCCGCTTTCAGGATGAGGTTCGATACAAAAAGCCGGTCGGAATATATTGGCTGCAGGCGGCCGCTGTGAAAGCGGGCGAGGCCCTTGGGGTGCCCCGGGCGCGCACGACCATTTGGCTCTATCGCTTGCCCTCTCTTTTCGGTGCGATCGGCGCGGTTCTGCTGACGTATTGGACAGCGCTTGCTTTCGTCCCCCGCCGCGCTGCGCTTATCGCTGCCTTGATGATGGCAAGTTCTGTCCTGCTTGGCGTTGAGGCGCGTCACGCCAAGACGGATGCCATGTTGTTACTGACCTCAGTCGCCGCCATGGGAGCGCTTGCGCGGATCTATCTCGCCAGCCGGAGCGAGCCTGAGGCCAAGGTCGGCTGGATCGAACCCGTGATCCTCTGGACTGCGATCGCCGGCGGCGTGCTGCTGAAGGGGCCACTGGTCCCCATGTTCGTTGGGCTTGCGATCATCGTCCTCTCCGTCGTCGACAAATCAGCCCGCTGGCTGTGGCTACTGCGGCCCGTGGCCGGGGTTATCTGGCTCCTAGTACTGGTGTCGCCATGGTTTATAGCGATCATCGCAAAATCCGGCGCCAGCTTCTTCGTGCAGGCGATCGGCCACGACATGCTCGACAAAGTCGCAAGCGGTCAGGAGGCCCATGGCGCGCCTCCCGGATTCTATTTTTTATTATTCTGGGTGACGTTCTGGCCCGGTGCCGTGCTGGCAGGATTGGCAGCGCCGATCGTGTGGAGATTTCGGCAGGAACCGAGCACGCGGTTTCTGCTCGCGTGGCTATTGCCCTCCTGGCTTGTCTTCGAGGCGGTGATGACCAAGTTGCCGCACTACGTGCTGCCGCTCTATCCGGCGATTGCCATCATGATTGCCGGCATTCTCGAATCCTACGGTCTGACCAAACAGCGCTGGATGGTACGCGGCACGATCGGCTGGTTTCTTTTGCCGGCAGCCATCGCAATAGCTGCGCCGGTCCTCTTCATAGTGTTCGGTCGGGAACTCGGGCTGATCGCGTGGCCCTTCGCGGCGCTTGCCGTGATCTTTGGCCTGTTTGCGTGGTGGCTCTATGAAGTGGATGGCGCCGAACTATCGCTCTTGCGCGGGATGATCGCTTCGGTGTTCGTGGCAATCACGGTCTACGCGGTAACGTTTCCTTTGTTGCCGACATTGTTTCCCAGCGCCTTGATCGCGCAGGAAATCAAAGCGAGCGATTGCGCGCGTCCGCACGTCGCATCGACATTTGCCTATCAAGAACCGAGCCTTGTATTTCTCCTCGGCACGGAGACGCGCTTTACCGATGGAGCGGGCGCTGCCGATTTCCTGCGCGCGGGCCCGTGCCAGTTCGCGTTGATCGATCCGCGGAGCGAGCGCGGCTTCGTCCAGCGCGCAGAAACGATCGGCGTGCGCTATTCGCTCGTCGGCCGGATCGAGGGATATAATATCAGCATCGGAAAGCCGGTATCACTATCCGTCTTCCGTTCACAGGCGGGGTCATGAGCGTCAGCAACGGAATCAATCGGATGGAAAGCGAGGCGGTTGCCACGCTGCGACGCTGTATCGCAAATGTCAGGACCGCACTCGGTCTGCTGATCCGGCCGTCGGGCAATGCGCCAGCGCGCACCTGGCCGCTATCGCCGCGCGATCTCGCGATCGCGGTCGGAATTTCCGTTGCGGCGATCCTGTTCCTGATGGTGTTCGTCGACGCGGCCGTGACGCGCTCTGTCGCCCATCTGCCGCGATGGGTGGTGTCCGTGTTCGCGGAAATCACCGAGTTTGGGAAGTCCGGTTGGTTCCTGTGGCCGTTAGGGGTCTTGTTCCTCTTGCTGGCCGCGCTGCCGCCTGTGCTGACGTCGTTCTCGCAACGGGTGCTGGCAACGATCATGGTCCGCATCGGTTTTCTTTTTACGGCGATCACGGTCCCCAGCCTGTTCGTCACGATCGTAAAGCGTATGATCGGGAGGGCGCGGCCTTATGTCGGGGGTAGCCTCGATCCGCTGCTGTTCGATCCTTTCAAGTGGGTGCCTGCTTATGCGGGGATGCCGTCCGGTCACGCCACCACTGCTTTCGCCGTGATGGTGGCTTTCGGCACGCTCTGGCCGCGCGCCCGCACCCTTCTCCTTGTTTATGCGTCGCTTATCGTCGTCAGCAGAGTGGTGGTGGTGGCACATTATCCTTCCGATGTGCTGGCGGGGGCGCTGGTCGGCATCATCGGGGCAGTCCTGGTCCGGCGTTATTTCGCGCAGCGCCATCTTGGCTTCACGATCGGGCCGGACGGCCGCGTTCATCAATACCCGGGACCATCCCTGAGGCGCATGAAGGCGGTTGCCCGAGAGCTTCTGGCCCCATAAGACATCCCGTTATGACGAGTATCGATCCGGCGGTCTCAGTTGTCGTGCCGGTACGCAACGAGGCCGGCAATATTGCTCCGCTTGTGACGGAAATTGCCAAAGCCCTGAACGGTCAATGGCCGTTCGAGGTCATTTACGTTGACGATGGTTCGAGCGACGCGACGGGGGCGGAGCTTCAACAGCTGATGGCCCAGCATGCCTGGCTGCGTCGCGTCCGCCATAAGCAGTCGTGCGGCCAGTCGGCCGCGGTGCGCACGGGTGTCGCCGCTGCGCGCGGGCCGATCGTGGTGACGCTCGACGGAGACGGGCAAAACGATCCGGCGTTCATCCCAGCGCTGATCCGCACTCTTGAAACGGGCGCGCCCCGTACCGGTCTTGTCGCCGGCCAGCGCGTCGGCCGCAAGGCGAGTGGGTTCAAGAAGTTTCAGTCGCGTATCGCCAATACCGTGCGTGGTGCTGTTCTGCGGGACGGAACCCGGGACACGGGCTGCGGCCTGAAAGCGTTCCGCCGTGACGTCTTTCTCAGTCTGCCGAGCTTCGACGGGCTTCACCGTTTTTTGCCGGCACTGGTACGACGCGAGGGCTACGAGATTGGCTACGTAGATGTCGTCGATCGTCCGCGCGCGCATGGCGTGTCGAACTACGGGATGTGGGACAGGCTGTGGGTCGGCATTCTTGATCTGGCCGGGGTGTGGTGGTTGATCCGGCGCAAAAAACGAATTCCGCAAATCGAGGACTAGCGCACGATCCCGGAAAATGAGAACCCGTTTCCGGACAAGTTCAGGCGCCTTTGAAGGACAATACAAATGCTGATCGATATCGCACAGGCCGTTGGCGGCTATCTGCACGACGTGTTCGTCGGCACCGCGGATTGGGGAATTCTGGTCGGCTATTTCGCGCAGGCACTGTTTGCCATGCGGTTTGTCGTGCAGTGGATTGCGTCCGAGCGCGCCGGCAGGAGCGTCGTGCCGACCGCGTTTTGGGTGTTCTCGATCGGCGGCGGTTTGATGCTGCTGGGTTATGCGCTCTACCGTAAGGACCCGGTGTTTATCATAGGGCAGGCTTTTGGTGTCTTCGTGTATTTGCGCAATCTGCAATTTGTCTTGCGCGGCAAAGGCACCGCGGCGGCTGCCTGACAAACCTACGAAGCGCGACGACCGGCGACCGCGGCCATGGCCGCAAATCCGCGTTCAAGATCGACGATAAGATCGTCCGGATCTTCAAGGCCAATATGGAAACGCACCGTCGGTCCGCCCGGCGCCCACTTTGTGGCGGTCCGGTATTCGGTGCAATCAAACAGAATAGCCAGGCTTTCGAAGCCGCCCCATGAAAAGCCGAGGCCGAACAAGGCCAGCTCGTTCAGGAAGGCGTGCACCGACTGTTCGCTCGTGGGCTTGAACACAACGCTGAAGAGGCCGCTGGCGCCGGTGAAATCCCGTTTCCAGATCTTGTGGCCTGGGTCGCTCTCGAGCGCCGGGTGCATCACGCGCAGAACTTCGGGCCGCTGTTCGAACCACCGCGCTACGCGTAGACCCGACTGGTAGTGGCGATCAAGACGAACACCGAGCGTGCGCAATCCTCGCAGTGCGAGATACATGTCGTCGGGACCGACACACAGGCCCATCGAATAGACCGTGTCTTTCAATGCCGGCAAGGTCGCCGCATTGGCCGATACGCAGCCGAACATGATGTCCGAGTGCCCGCCGATATATTTGGTGCCGGCCTGAATTTCGAGGTCGACGCCTTTTTCGAAGGGGCGGAAATAAAGCGGCGTCGCCCATGTGTTGTCCATCAACACGACCGCATTCCTGTCGTGGGCAATTTTTGCGATGGCCGGAATGTCCTGCATCTCGAAGCTCTGCGATCCGGGAGCCTCGACGAAAACAACTCGCGTATTCGGCTTGAACAGCTTGGCGATGTCGGCGCCGATCAGAGGATCGTAATAGGTTGTCTCCACGCCGAATCTTTTGAAGACGCCGTTGCAGAAAGTGCGGGTCGGTCGGTAGACGCTGTCCGGAACGAGCGCATGATCACCGGCGCTGGCGGTGGCAAACAGAGCGGCAGATATCGCTGCAAGTCCGGAGGGCAGCAGCGCCACGCCCGCGCAGGCATCGCCATCGATTTCGCGCAGGGCGTTTTCGAGTGCCTCTGAGGTCGGCGTGCCGCGTCGACCGTAGTTGTAGCGCGAGCGATGGGCGACCTGATCTTCAGCAGTGGGATAGAGGAGCGTCGAGGCGTGATAGACGGGGGGATTCACGAAACCATGATAGGCCTGCGGGTCGCGGCCAGAGGTGACGAGCCGGGTATCGTTTTTGATCGGGCCTTTGGGCTTTTTCGACATGCGAACGCGGCATCCTGTTGATCGCGAGTTTCGCGCGGCAGACATATACGTCCGCACAGGACGCGAGCGTCAACCCCTTGACCCGGCAATCCGATCGTTCTGTGATGCCCGAAATAGGGGGCTATCGGGGAGAGAGGGCCAGAAACCGATAGCTGTTACTGCCGTATCCAGTCCGGCAACCGAATTTTGGGCGTCTCAAAAACGACCGCACCTCCCAAGAGTGTTTGAAGGAACAATCACATGAAGCGATTTACTACAGTACTTGCATTGTTGCTTGCCGTTGCAGCGCAGAGCGCATCCGCTCAGACACTGAAAGCCGTCAAGGATCGCGGCATGCTGAATTGCGGTGCCAACGGTACGCTCGCGGGCTTTGGGCTCCCTGACGCACAGGGGAAATGGACCGGCCTTGATGTGGATTTTTGTCGAGCCATCGCAGCTGCGGTGCTGAACGATGCCGAGAAGGTCAAATACGTGCCGCTGTCGGCCAAGGATCGCTTCACCGCGCTGCAATCCGGCGAAGTGGACGTGCTGGCCCGCAACACGACCTGGACCTCGTCTCGCGATACCTCGCTCGGTCTGAATTTCACCGGCGTGAATTACTACGACGGTCAGGGCTTCATGGTGCGCAAGACGCTGAAAGTAAACTCGGCGCTGGAGCTCAACGGGGCTTCCGTTTGCGTGCAACAGGGCACGACAACCGAACTAAACCTGGCGGACTATTTCAGCGCCAACAAGATGCAGCTCAAGTCGGTGACCTTTGCCAGCGCAAATGAGGCCGTGAAGGCTTACGACGCCGGCCGCTGCGACGCCTACACCACCGACGCCTCCGCGCTCTATGCGGAAAGACTGCGCGTCGGCGATCCAAACGAGCATATTATTCTTCCGGAAATCATCTCAAAGGAGCCGCTCGGCCCGGCGGTGCGTCACGGCGACGATCAATGGTTCGACATCGTGAAGTGGACACTGTTCGCGATGATGAACGCCGAAGAGCTCAATATTTCGACCAAGAATCTCGATGAGGCGGTGAAATCCACCAATCCGGAGATAAAACGCTTTGTCGGAACCGAAGGTAATTTCGGCGAACAACTCGGCCTGACCAAGGACTGGGCGGTGCGCGTCGTCAAACAGGTCGGCAACTACGGTGAATCGTTTGAGCGGAATGTGGGACTGGGCTCGCCGCTCAAGATCGAGCGCGGCCTGAACAAGTTGTGGACCAAGGGCGGCATCCAGTACGCGCCGCCAATCCGCTGATCGGAGACCGGGCAGATTGACCGCAGGCGGGCGGCCTGCGGTCATGTCGCTGGGGGAGTTATTGCCGCGGTACGTCGGACGAGGGGGACATGGCAAGTGACCTGCCGGCGTCGGCGCGCCCCGCGCCTGTCATTTTTTATAATGACCCGCGGGTCCGCAGTATTGCCTATCAGGTTGCGCTGTGTGCCGTAGTTGTCTTTCTCGTTTACGGTGCCGCCAGCAATGCGATTGAGAATCTTGCGCGGGCGCGGATTGCTTCGGGCTTCGGATTCTGGGACCAGACCGCAGGCTTCGACATCAGCCAAACTCTGATCGAATATTCGTCGCGCGGCTCGACCTATGGGCGCGCGTTCTGGGTCGGGTTACTCAATACGTTGCTGGTGGCCGGGATCGGCATCGTGCTTGCGACTATTCTCGGCTTCGTCATCGGCATATCGCGGCTTTCGAGCAACTGGCTGCTGGCAAAAGCTGCGGGATGTTACGTAGAGACCGTTCGCAATCTGCCGCTGCTGCTGCAATTGCTGTTCTGGTACAACGCAGTGCTGAAAACGCTGCCGGACATTCGCGACAGTATTTCGATCGGTGGGAGCGTCTTTCTCAACAATCGTGGTTTGTTCGTGCCGACACCGCTTTTCAAAGAAGGGTTCGGTGGAGCCGAAATCGCGTTAGTCGCCGCCATCGTCGGTTCGATCGCCTATCGCAACTGGGCGCGCAAGCGGCAGGAGCGGACCGGACGACAAGCGCCGGTATTGTGGGTGACATTGGCGTTGGTCATAGGGCTTCCGCTCGTAACCTTCATTCTCTCAGGCTCCCCACTTAGTTTCGAGTTTCCCCAGGCTGGGCGCTTCAACATCACCGGCGGAGCCGAGGTGCTGCCGGAATTCGTCGCCCTGTTGTTTGGTCTGTCGATCTACACGGCGGCATTTATCGCTGAAGTGGTTCGTGCCGGCATCCTGGCGGTGTCGCGTGGCCAGACCGAAGCCGCCTTTTCGTTGGGCTTGCGGCCAGGGCCGACCCTTCGCCTGATCGTTGTGCCCCAGGCGATGCGCGTGATCATTCCGCCCTTGACCAGCCAATATCTCAACCTGACTAAAAACTCCTCGCTGGCCGTCGCGATCGGTTATCCCGACCTGGTGCAGGTTTTCACCGGGACCGTGCTCAATCAGACCGGCCAGGCGGTCGAAGTCGTTGCCATTACGATGCTGGTCTATCTCGTGATCAGTCTCACCACATCGTTGCTGATGAATATCTACAACAGCCGCATGGCTCTGAAGGAACGGTGAGGGTCCTTTCATGACCATGTCTGAGGGCGATCTTGCCGTAACCGAGCTGGCCTTCGTGCGCCACACGACTATCGCGTCGAGACCGCCGCCGGCGACGATGACGGGTCCGCTCGGCTGGGTGCGCGCAAATCTTCTGTCGTCGCCATTCAACATCGCGCTCACAATCCTCATTGTTGGGCTGTTGGCCTGGGCCATTCCGGAAATCGTCAAATTCCTCTTCATCGACGCGGTGTGGACAGGCAGCGATCGTGAGGCCTGCCTCGAATCCGTGCAGCATCGCGAAATCGGCGCTTGCTGGCCGTTCGTCTGGGAGCGCCTGCCTTATTTCATCTATGGCTCATACCCGATCTCCGAGCGTTGGCGGGTCGACGTGTTTTTCGTGATGCTCGCGGTGGGAATAGTTTGGCTCCTGTGGCTCAACGCGCCCCGGCGCGATCTCGGTGCCATCTATTTCTTCTTAATCCTCCCGGTGACCTCATTCATTCTGCTGACGGGATGGTCGGCGATCGGTTTGCGTCCAGTGGACACGGTGCTCTGGGGCGGCGTGCTGGTGACCATCGTGGTTGCCGCAGTGGGCATTGTCTGCTCGTTGCCGCTGGGCATTCTCCTCGCGCTCGGCAGGCGCTCGCGGATGCCGACCGTGAGGGTGCTTTCGGTGATTTTCATCGAATTTGTACGCGGCGTGCCACTCGTGACCGTACTGTTTATGGCAAGTGTGATGCTGCCGTTGTTTATTCCCGAGCAATGGTCGCCGGACAAACTGGTTCGTGCTCTCGTCGGTATTGCGTTGTTTGCTTCTGCCTATATGGCGGAGGTTGTACGCGCGGGACTGCAGGCCATTCCCAAAGGGCAGTATGAAGGCGCGATGGCGGTCGGCCTGCGCTACGCGCCGATGATGCGTCTGGTTGTCCTGCCGCAAGCGTTGAAAGTGACGATCCCGAACATCGTCAACACATATATCGGCCTGTTCAAGGACACCACGCTCGTCTTTATCGTCGGGATATTCGATCTGCTGCGCACCATCGAGGTTGCGCGGATCGATCCGAAATGGGCGACGCCGGTTACCAGCACGACAGGCTATGCGGTGGCCGCTATCTTCTATCTGATCTTCTGCTACGGCATGTCGCGATACGCGCGCGCCATGGAAATTCGACTGACGAAAGGCGATCGACGGTGAACGACACTTCTGAAAGCCATGGATCGCTGCTCAAGCCGGCAAAGCTCAATACAGCCGTTGCCGTCGAGCTCGTCGAACTAAACAAGTGGTACGGCGACTTTCATGTTTTGCGCGACATCAATCTCAAAGTCATGGGCAAAGAGCGCATCGTCGTTTGCGGGCCATCGGGATCGGGCAAGTCGACGATGATCCGATGCATCAACCGTCTGGAAGAGCATCAGGCCGGCCGCATCTTTATCGATGGTGTGGAATTGACCGCGGACCTGAAAAAGATCGATGAGGTTCGCCGCGAGGTCGGCATGGTGTTCCAGCATTTCAACCTCTTTCCCCATTTGACCGTTCTGGAAAACTGTACGCTCGCGCCGATCTGGGTGCGCAAAATGCCGAAAAAAGAGGCCGAAGAGGTAGGCTTGCACTATCTCAGCCGGGTGAAGATTCCGGAGCAGGCCAACAAATATCCTGGCCAACTATCGGGCGGTCAGCAGCAGCGTGTCGCAATAGCTCGCGCGTTATGCATGAACCCGAAGATCATGCTGTTCGACGAACCGACATCGGCGCTTGATCCGGAAATGGTCAAGGAAGTGCTGGATACCATGGTGGAGCTTGCTCACGACGGCATGACCATGCTGGTGGTGACGCACGAAATGGGCTTTGCCCGTCAGGTGGCGGACCGCATTGTGTTCATGGATGAGGGGCAGATCGTCGAGGCGAACGTTCCCGAGGAGTTCTTCGCCCACCCACAACACGAGCGGACGAAGCTGTTCCTGAGCCAGATTTTGCACTGACTTGGTGCGTTCAGTCCTTTTCGACCGCGAGATCCGGTCGCGCGCCCCATTCCGACCAGGACCCGTCAAAGACACGGGGTATCTTCTTGCCGATGGCGTCGAGGCCCATCGCAAGGATCACGGCGGTGACGCCGGATCCGCAGGTGGTGATGATCGGCTTTTCGGTATCGATGCCCGCTTTCTTGAAAGCAGCGGCAATCTTTTCCGGAGACGCCAGACGACCGTTCTCGACGATTTCCGTCGAGGGCACGCTGCGTGCTCCCGGCATGTGACCGGAGCGCAGTCCGGCGCGGGGCTCCGGTTCGGTGCCGGCAAAACGCCCAGCCGAACGCGCATCCACGACCTGGACGCTGCCGTCGTTGAGCGCCATCTGCACGTCACTGAGCATTGCGACCGCGCCTGTGTCCATGTTGGCGTTGAAAGTGCGCTTTGGACGTTTGACCTCACTGGCGTCGAGCGGCCGCCCTTCCTGCTTCCAGGCCGGCAGACCACCATCAAGAATGAACACGTTGCGCGCACCAAAAATTTTAAATGTCCACCAGACGCGCGGCGCAGAAAAAAATCCGCTGCTATCATAGACAACGATCGTGTCGGTTTCCGTGATGCCCAGCTCTCCAACCGCTTTGGCAAACTGATCGGGCCCGGGCAGCATGTGCGGCAAGTCGGTTGAATCGTCCGCAATCGCGTTGATGTCGAAAAATACGGCGCCCGGAATATGCCCGGCGAGGTACTCAGCCTTCGCATCTCGTTTTTGCGTTGGCAGATAATAGGAGCCGTCCACAATGGAGACGCCGGGCTTGCCGAGTTGGCCGGCCAGCCATTCGGTCGATTTGAGCCAGCGGCTTGATGTTGATGTTGCCATTACAAACTCCGTATAACGCAAGCTTGTTCGATCTTGCGCCCGAGTGCAACGATTGAGGCTGCATTTGGGTTGCATGATTGCAACACCGAGGGGCCAGGATGATCGCGAGAATTTGGTACGGCTATACGACCCCGGAGAACGCCGATGCCTATGAGGCCTTGCTCAGGACCGAGATTTTTCCGGGCATTCTTGCGCGCAATATCGCCGGATTCCGACGCATCGAACTGCTGCGTGGGCCAGTTGGGGATGAGGTCGAGTTTGCAACGGTGATGTGGTTCAACTCACTTGAGTCGGTGAAGGCTTTCGCCGGCGCCGACTATGAGACCGCGGTCGTGTTGCCCAAGGCGCGCGCCGTACTCAAGCGTTTCGATGCCCACTCGCGGCATTACGAAGTGCGTGAAGAACACGACGCGCGTTAGGCAAGCGCAAGCCGCACGCGGCGATTTTGTTTGCCCTTCTTTTCGATTTGGGTGACTCGCACAGCACCAATCTCGCCGGTCGCGCGTACGTGTGTGCCTCCGCAAGGCTGCAGGTCGAGTCCTGCGATTTCGATCAGACGGACGCGGCCTGTGCCCATCGGGGGCTTCACCGACATGGTTTTGACAAGGCTCGGGTTCGCTTCAAGTTCGGCATCGGTAATCCATCGGCTGCTGACCGCGGCATTGCTCGCAATCATCTCCGTGACCTTCGCTGTGATGGCATCCTTGTCGAGACCCGCCTCCGGAATGTCGAAATCGAGACGGCTTTCGCTGTCGCCAACCGAGCCGCCGGTGACCGCATAAGGCAAGACTGCCGAGAGGAGGTGCAGCGCCGTGTGCATGCGCATGCGGGCATGGCGCTTGTCCCAGTCGATCTCGGCAATGACGTTATCGCCGACTTTGGGCATGGTGCCGCCCGCGGCCAGCACATGCGCGATCTCGCTCTTGGCGGTGTCGGTGTAGACTGCCGTTTCGACCGGAATGCGCGTGCCGTCTGTAGTTGTGAGCGAACCGGTGTCGCCCGGTTGTCCACCTGATGTCGCATAGAAAACGGTGCGGTCGAGCACGATGCCGCCTTGTTCGGTTACGGCGACGACACGAGCATCGCAGCTCTTGAGATATGAATCGTCGCGGAACAGGCATTCGGTCGGCATCGTCAGCTCTTTTCGAACGGTGGCTTGATGTTCGATTTTCGCTCAAGCCACTCCGGGACCGGCAATTTCTTCGCGTGCAGGAAATCCGGATTGAACAATTTCGACTGGTAGCGCGAGCCATAGTCGGCGAGAATCGTGACAATCGTCTTGCCGGGCCCGAGATCCTTTGCAAGGCGGATCGCACCGGCGATGTTGATGCCAGAAGAGCCGCCAAGACAGAGGCCCTCGTGTTCGAGCGCATCGAATATGAGAGGCAGCGCTTCTTCGTCAGGAATGAGATAGGCCTTGTCGACTTTGATGTCCTCGATGATCGGGGTTACCCGGCCGAGTCCGATTCCTTCGGTTATGGAGCCGCCTTCGGTTGCTTTGGCCTGACCATCCTTGAAGAGATGATACATGGCGGCGCCGCGCGGATCGGCGACGCCGATCGTGATGTCTTTTTTCTTTTCGCGCAGAAACGACGATGCGCCTGCAATTGTGCCGCCTGTGCCGATCGCGCAGATGAAGCCGTCGATAGTGCCTTTGCATTCGTCCCAGATTTCCGGACCGGTCGACACGTAGTGTGCCTTGCGGTTATCGAGATTGTTCCATTGATCGGCAAATATCACGCCGTTCTTTTCGGTTTTCTTCAATTGCTCGGCGAGACGCCGGCCAACATGCTGGTAATTGTTCGGGTTGGAATACGGAGCGGCGGGCACTTCCACCAGCTCAGCCCCGCAGAGCCGCAGCATGTCTTTCTTTTCCTGGCTCTGCGTCTCAGGGATGACGATCACCGTGCGGTAGCCGCGCGCATTGGCGACCAAAGCGAGACCGATGCCGGTGTTGCCGGCGGTCGCCTCGACAACCAGCCCGCCGGGACGCAATTCGCCACGCTTTTCTGCCTCCATGATCATCTGCCGGCCGGCGCGATCTTTCACCGAGCCGCCAGGGTTCATGAACTCGGCCTTGCCGAGAATGGTGCATCCTGTCGCCTGCGAGGCGCGCTCCAGCTTGATGAGCGGCGTGTTGCCGATGGCTTCGATGATGCCTTGACGGATTTGCATGCCCGGTTCCGGGACTGATGAGGGTATTCGAACCTAGTAGAGGGGCGAGGGCCCTACAAGGCCGCTGAATATCGGCAAATTCCAGCCGGCTAGCGACGATTGCGCGGATTTTGGAAAGGTCTTTGAAACCATAGCGGCGCATAGGCCCGGCTTATAGCGCGGGTATTCACGAGTTCTTTCCGGGAGGCGACGAGGATGCAGGCCCGGACAGAGCTGACAATTTCTGGCAATGAACCTCGACCTCCACACGCTATTTCTCGTGACGATTTACGTTGAGGCCATCCTCGGCCTGCTGCTGCTTTTCGTCTGGGCGCAGAATTTGGCGCTTCGCGCTGTCTGCTGGTGGGGCTTTGCGCATCTGTTGCGGCTGGCCTCGATTGCGCTGTTCGGAATGTACGGGCAGATCCCCGATCTGATCAGCGTTGACCTTGCCAACGCCTTGCTCTTCACCGCGTTCGCGGTGACATGGACGGGCGCGCGCGTTTTCGACGGACGGCCTGTCGAGCCGGTTTATCTGGTGACGGGCGCGGTGTTGTGGCTGTTGATCTGCCGCCTTCCGGTCCTGGCGGACGACAACAATCTGCGATCGCTGATCGCTTCGGGAATCATCACCGCCTATACCTGGCTTACGGCTTACGAGTTTTGGCGCGGCCGCGATGAACCTTTGGTGTCACGCTGGCCGGCGGTTCTCATGCTGTTTGCGCAAGGCGCGTTGTTCCTTTTGCGCACCCCGATGCTGGCGTTGTTGCCGGCGTCCTCTGGCGACAGTCTGTTCGGCAGCGTATGGATGACGGTGCTCAGCTCCGAGTCCCTTCTTCTCACCATCTCGGAAGCCTTCATTCTGCTGGCGATGGCGAAAGAGCGCACCGAATTGCGTCACCGCACGGCCGCCATGGTCGATCCACTCACAGGCATCGCCAATCGCCGGTCGTTCCTGCAGGACGCTGCACTGGCGGCCAAGCGCCATATCGGCAATCCGCGACCTGTTGCCGTTCTCTTGATCGATCTCGACCGTTTCAAATCGATCAATGACAGTTTTGGTCACGCGGTCGGCGACCGAGTCCTGGCGATGTTCGCGGAGGCTGCACGAAAATCAATGCGCGGTTCGGATTTGATCGGCCGTTTCGGCGGCGATGAATTTGCCGCGATGCTGGTTGAGACCAACAAGGAGAAGGCTATCGAGGTGGCTGAACGGATCCGTGCCACCTTTGCGCAGATGACGCACGATGTGGACGGCCACCAGGTCGGTGCGACCGTCAGCATTGGTCTCGTCCATTGCCTCGAGCGGACGCTCGATATTCCCGAATTGCTGACACAGGCCGACCACGCACTCTATTGCGCCAAGGAACGCGGCCGTAACCGGGTGGAAGTCGCCTCCCTCGACATGCTGCTTGAGCGGCGCGAGCAAGGGGCAGCCAGGGGACTCTGCGCGGCCGCTGTCGACGCAAAAAGCGCCGCCTGACCACATCCCATTGTTGCCTTGCTTGTCGCGGAGCCGTGACGCGCTGCCGCGCCGATCCCGATTGACCAAAGGCTCCGAACTAGTCCATTTTGGGTGAAAGTGGGCGATAATACCGTTTCCAGAATTAGTGGGATTCCAAACTAATTCAAGGACGTAGGGAGGATAACATGCGTATTGCCAGGTGGCTTGCAACAGCCGCCATAGCTTTCACCGTTGGCGGAATGGCTCAGGCGGAGACCATCAAGATTGGGGTGGTTCTTCCGTTCAGCGGCGCCAATGCCGATCTGGGCCATCAGGTCGACAAGGCCTTCGATCTTTACGTGAAGCTCCACGCCAAGGATATCGAGCCGAACAAAGTCGAGATCATCAAGCGCGACGAAGGCCCGCCGACCGGCGCGCAGGCAAAAACGGTTGCGACCGAGCTCATCACCAATGACAAGGTGCAGATTCTGACCGGGTTTGTGTTTTCCCCGTCGGCAATCGCGCTCGCTCCGGTGGTGACACAGGCGAAGGTGCCCATGATCATTGCCAACGCTGGCACAGCGTGGATCACCAACCTGTCGCCTTACATCGCACGGCTTTCGTTCAGCATGTGGCACCACGCTTACCCGATGGGTGGCTATGCTTTCAGCAAGATCGGCTGCAAGACCGCTGCGCTGGCTTACACCGACTTTCCGCCGGGCAAAGACTCGACGGAAGCCTTCAAGACCGGTTTCGAAAAAGCCGGCGGAAAGGTCACCGAATCCATTCCGATGGGAAGCCCGGTGCAGGTGCCGGATTTCACGCCGTTCTTCCAGCGTATCAAGGACGCTAAACCCGACTGCATGTATGTGTTCATTCCATCCGGCGCACACGCGACAGGCGTCACGAAAGCCTATGGCGAGCTCGGGATGCGCAAAGCAGGCGTCAAGCTCATCGGCCCGATGGATCTGATCCCGGACAACAAGCTGCAGGACATGGGCGACGCCGCCATCGGTACAGTCGTGATGGGGAACTACGCGGTCGACCTCGACAACGCGGATAACAAGGCTTTCAACAAGGCTTGGCACGAAGCCTACGGCAAGGACTCCTATCCGGACTTCATGTCGGCGGCCGGTTGGGACACCATGCACGCCATCTTTGACGCTATCAAAAAGCTCAATGGCAAAGTCGAAGACGGCTCCCAGGTCATTGACGCCATGAAGGGCTGGACAGGCAATGGTCCGCGCGGCCAGGTTTCCATCGACGCTGCAACTCGTGACATCGTGCAGGATGAGCACGCCATGGAAGTCATTCGAAAGCCGGACGGCAAACTTGGCATCAAGGTTCTCGGCACGACCAAGGCCGTGAAAGACGAATGCAAGGAGCTTAAGATCGGCCGTTGCGGCTCTTGATTGTCTTCTGATTGACACTCAACAACGCCGCCGCGCATATAGGCGCGGCGGCGTTTTCACAACCACGGGGTGGGGTTCGTGCCGCAGGTCGCCAATATCGCCGTCAGTATTCTCTTCGACGGCTTGGCCTATGCCATGTTCCTCTTCATTACCTCCGTAGGCCTTTCGGTCACGATGGGGTTGATGGGGTTCGTGAACCTGGCACACGGCGCGTTTGCCATGGCCGGCGGATACGTCGTCGTCACTTTGACGCGCTCATACGGCGTCGGCTTCGTGCCGTCTCTCATCATTGCTGCAATCGTGGTTGGGGCGGTGAGCGTCGTGTTCGAACGCTTTCTATATCGGCGGCTCTACAAGTCGACCGATCTTGAGCAGGTTTTGCTGACGATCGGTCTTGCATTCATGGCGATCGCTACCGCCACTTATCTTTACGGGCCAATCCCCAAATCCGTGCCACTGCCGGATTGGCTGCAAGGGGATATCAATCTCGGTTTTCGTCACTTTCCGAGCTATCGGGCGTTCTTGATCGCGCTGGGCACCGTGCTCATCGTCGTCCTCTGGTATGCATTCGAGCGGACGAATATTGGCGCGAAGATCCGCGCCGCCGTTGATAATCGTCGCATGGCTGAATTGGTCGGCATCAACGTCGACCGCCTTTTCACGCTGACTTTTGCGGTCGGATCAGGTCTCGCCGCGCTCGGCGGCGGCCTTGCTATTCAATTGCTTGGCCTCTCGCCAAGTTTTGCGGTGCTCTATCTCGTGCTGTTCCTGATCGTGGTGGCGGTCGGTGGGCTCGGCAGCCTGAAGGGCACCCTGCTTGCAGCGTTGGTGCTTGGCATCGTCGATACGAGCGGCAAATACCTGCTGGCCGACGCGGGCGGGTTTTTCGTCTACGCGGTGACGGTTGTCGTTCTCCTCATAAAGCCGGCGGGGTTCTATGGCCGCGAGTGAGCCCATGGTTGCCAGCGCCCGCGAACGCGCAGTCGACTATCTGGCGAAGCGGCACCGCTTTCGCCTCGCCGAGGCCTTGCCATGGCTGATCGCCATAGCCGTCTTTTTCATATTTCCCACGCGCATGACCTTCGGCAGTCAGGTGCTGGTGATGGTCATGTTCGCACTTTCCCTCGACTTGATCCTTGGTTACGCGGGAATCGTGACCCTTGGGCATGCCGCCTTTTTCGGTGTCGGCGCCTACACGGTCGGACTTGCCGCCGCCCGCTTTGAATGGACGGAACCGATCAGCGGTTTGTTCGCGGCCGCCATAGCTGCCGGACTTGTCGGGTTTGTTACCGGATGGTTCCTGCTGCGCTATCGCGGTCTGACATTGCTGATGCTGACTCTCGCGACCGCAATACTCCTGCAAGAGACGGGCAATCTTCGTTCCGATCTTTCCGGTGGCTATGACGGATTGCCGGGGCTCACCTTCAAGCCGCTGCTCGGCATTTTCGACTACGACCTCTACGGGCACACCTACTACCTCTATGTGCTCGCCGTCCTTGCGGTCGTGTTCTATCTCGTTCGCCGGATCGTTTATTCCCCGTTCGGACAGGCGCTCACCGGGATTCGGGAGAACGTTCGGCGGATGCACGCGATCGGCTCGCCGGTGCATCGGCGATTGGTCACGGTCTATACCATCGCGGCGGCAATCGCGGGCGTCGCAGGTGCGCTTTTCACTCAGACAAATGCTTATGTGACACTGACGGTCTTTGACTTCGACAATTCCGCAAAAGTGATGGTCATGCTGATCCTAGGCGGGACCGGCCGGCTTTACGGCGCCTTCGTCGGCGCTGCTGTCTACATGGTGCTCGAAGACTATTTTTCGAAACTAAGCCCGACCTTCTGGCAGTTCGGTATCGGCCTGATGCTGGTGCTGGCAGTGCTGTTTGCGCCGCGCGGCATCCTCGGCCTTTTTGAACGCGTGGGCAGCTATCTTGCCGAGAGGAAACGCTCGTGACGGCCGCGCTGCAGGTGGAGAAATTGAACCGCGCTTTCGGCGCCCTGCCGGTTACGCGCGACGTCGACCTTACGCTTGAGCGCGGCGCACGTCGGGCGCTGATCGGCCCCAACGGGGCGGGGAAGACGACCCTGGTCAATCTGATCACCGGTGTGCTCAAGCCGCATTCCGGCCGCGTTCTGCTCAATGGCGAAGACATCACCGCATCGAGCCAGGCGGCTCGCGCGCGACGCGGGCTCGCGCGCACATTCCAGATCAACCAGCTGTTCCGCGGCCTCACCGTGCTTGAAAATCTCTGCATGACCGTGGGCGAGCGTGACGGCCACTGCGATAACCTGTGGCGCTCGGCCGGCTCGAAACGCGAAGTCATCGACGAGGCCATCGGTTATCTCGATTCCCTGCGATTGACCGACGACGCGCTCAAATTGGTTCGTGAACTGCCCTATGGCCGTCAGCGGCTCGTCGAAATCGCGATTGCGCTCGCGCAAAAACCGCGGGTACTCCTCCTTGATGAGCCGGCCGCCGGTGTGCCGTCGTCCGAAAGCCATCTCATTCTCGATGTGGTTGCGGCGCTCGATCCCGACATCGCCGTGCTCATCATCGAGCACGATATGGACGTCGTGTTCCGCTTTGCCAAAGAGATCACCGTGCTGGTGCAGGGTGCGGTCTTCACGCAAGGCACGCCCGCCGAAATCATGAACAATGAGCAGGTGCGGGCGGTCTACCTTGGCCAAGAAGATCATCGCGGGGGCCATCATGGCTGAACGCGTATTGGATCTCGATAACGTTCGCGCCGGTTATGGCGAAACTGTCGTGCTCGAAGACCTTCGCCTTGCGCTCGGCGCCAGTGAAACCGTGTCCATTATCGGCCGCAATGGCGTGGGCAAGACCACCCTGCTGGCGACCATCATGGGTCACACGACACTGCACAGCGGCCGCATTTCCCTGCATGGCAAGGATATCTCCGGACTTGCGACCTATCGGCGTGTCACGGCGGGGCTAGGCTATGTGCCTCAGGAACGCGAGATTTTCCCGTCGCTGACGCTGCGGGAAAATCTGGAGGTCGCTGCGAGGCCCGGCGCCTGGACAATGGAGACAGTCTTCGAGCTCTTTCCACGCCTTGGCGAGCGCGCCGAAAACCGCGGCAATCAATTGTCCGGCGGTGAGCAACAGATGCTTGCGATTGGTCGCGCGCTGATCGGCAACCCAAGCGTTCTGTTGATGGATGAACCGTCGGAGGGCCTAGCGCCGGTGATCGTCGAGGAACTTGCACGGGCGGTGAAACGCCTGGCCCAAACCAGCGGCCTGGCGATTGTTCTGGTCGAGCAGAACTCGCGTCTTGCCCTCGATATCGCGCCGCGTGCCCTGGTGATGGACCGCGGCCGGATCGTCTATGACGGGCCAAGCGAAACGTTGCGCAACGATCCGGCCAAGCTTGAGCAGTTCATCGGGGTCGTAAAAGCGTAAACGACTGCTCGGCCATTTGGCCGAAATCGGGGCACTGTCCCAACTCGCCATTTCATTCGTGCATGTTGACCATGCATTGCGTTCCCACCATTCGGCGTGCATAGAGCGCCCATGAAACGCAGCAGCAATCGCATCCTTACGACGCACGTCGGGAGCCTGATCCGTCCGCAATCGTTGCAGGAATTCCTGCGCAGCAAGCAGGCGGGAAAGCCGTATGATGAAAATGCTTATCAGAAATGTCTGACGGCCTCCGTCGCCGACGTCGTACGTGACCAGGCGCAGGCCGGCATTGACGTTGTGAGCGATGGGGAATTCGGCAAGTCGATCAGCTGGGCACAATATGCACTGGAGCGGCTCTCGGGCTTCGAGCGCAGGCCGATCAAGCAGGACACTGCCAATCCGTTCAAACGCGGTGCTGACCGCACCAAATTCGCCGAGTTCTATGCCGAGCTCGACGCCAAGGAAGGCGTGGCGACGACGACCGAAGCGATCTGCGTCGGGCCGATCAAGTATACCGGTCAGGCTGAGCTGCAGCGCGACATCGACAACTTCAAAGCCGCGTTGAAGGGTTTAACGGTGGAGGAAGCCTTCCTGCCGGTGGCTGCGCCAGCAAGCGTGATCCCCGACCGCAAGAATGAATATTACAAGAGCGACGGCGAATTGCAGGCAGCCATCGCCGAAGCAATGCGCACGGAATACAAGATGATTGTCGACAGCGGCTTCCTGCTGCAACTCGACGATGCACGCAGCGCCGTGACTTTCGACAGGATGGTGCCGCCCGCGAGTTTTACCGATTACCGCAGCTGGTTGGCCAATCAAGTCGATATTCTTAATCACGCCATTGAAGGGCTCCCGGCCGATCGCATCCGTTATCACGTCTGTTGGGGCAGCTGGCCGGGTCCGCATAGCAGCGATGTGCCGCTCAAGGACATCGTGGACCTGATCTTGAAGGTGAAGGTCGGGGCATACGTGATCGAGGGTGCCAATCCCCGCCACGAGCACGAGTGGCAGGTCTGGAAGAACGCGAAGCTTTCACCCGGGCAGGTCCTTATTCCGGGCGTTATCAGCCACGCGACCAATGTGATCGAGCATCCCGAACTGGTCGCCGAACGCATCGTGCGGCTGGCCAAGATTGTCGGACGCGAGAACGTTATCGCCGGCACGGACTGCGGCTTTGCACAGGGACCCTTCTATCGCCGCGTGCATCCCTCAGTCATGTGGGCAAAACTTGAAGCGCTCGGCGCCGGCGCCCGGCTTGCGAGCAAGGAACTCTGGTCATAATCTCGGGTTTCTCGTCAGCCGGAGCATCGATTATGAACGTCAACGCGCAACCTGCGAGCGGACTAGCGATCCCATTCGATCATCATCGTCTCGATCGGCTGATGGAGGAGGCGGGCATCGATGTCGTGCTCGCGACGTCCAAACACAATGTCCAGTATCTGCTTGGCGGCCATCGCGCCGATTTCTTCGACTACATGGATGCAACCGGCGTCACCCGCTATCTGCCGGTGCTGGTCTATCCAAAAGGCGCACCGGAAAAAGCTGCCTATATCGGTCACCGGCTGGAGAAGTTCCAGCGCGAGGTGAAGCCGATGTGGACGCCGGAAACCCAGACCAATACCTGGGGTTCGGTCGACGCGATGCAGAAGGCCGTCGACCATATGCGCAAGATCGGCCTCAAGCCGAAGCGCATCGCAACGGAATTCGGTTTCCTCCCTTACGACGCATCGCAGGTCCTGCGAGCCGCTTTTCCCGATGCTGAATGGGTGGACGCGCTCTTTGTGCTCGAGCGCCAGCGTGTCAAGAAGTCAGAGAAAGAGCTTCAGTTGCTGAAATACGCATCGGAGGCGGTGATCGAGTCCATGCTGGCCGTGATTGCCGCCAGCAAGCCCGGCATCACCAAGGCCGAGGTGGTTGAGTCGCTACGCCGCGAAGAAACCAACCGCGGGCTGACTTTCGAATATTGCCTGATCACGGCCGGCACGGACATGAACCGCGCGCCCTCCGACAAGAAATGGGAGAAGGGCGAGATCATGTCCATCGATTCCGGCGGAAATTACGAGGGCTATATCGGCGACGTATGCCGTATGGCCATTCAGGGCGAGGCTGACGCCGAGCTTGAGGACCTGCTTGGCGAGATTGAGAGCATTCAGCGCGCGGCGATGAAACCGATCCGTCCCGGGCTCAATGGTGGCGAAATCTATGCTGCTGCGGCGCCACTTGTGAAGAAATCGAAACACCACAACCACATGGAATTTCTGGCGCACGGCATGGGCATGGTGAGCCATGAGGCGCCACGCCTCACCGACCGCGGCCCGGTGCCTTATCCGGCCGAATACGCCGCCCAGCCGCTTGAATCGGGCATGGTGGTTTCAGTAGAAACCACGCTGATGCATCCCGCGCGTGGCTTCATCAAGCTCGAGGATACGGTGGTCGTTACCGACCAAGGCCACGAGGTTTATGGCGAAGGCGCGCGGGGCTGGAACAGGGCAGGCGTCCGCTAACGTTTCCGTCATGCCGACACAAGGCCGGACGTGACGGAATTATTTACGCGCCGCTTTATCGACTTGCGCCGCCAGCGCTTTCAGTTTGTCGGACACCCGGACCGGATAGTCCTCGGCCTTCTCAAGCCGTCGGAGCGCGTCAGGCAACCGCGCGAGTTCGCGCGTGGCGCGCTCGCGGATTTGTCCCAGGGTCTGCGCCACGGCAATGCGCTTGCCTTTGCGCATTACCGGCACGATCAACGTCTCGCCCGACTGGGTGTCGTTCTCGAGAGATAAAATATCGCCGTTCATCCGACCGTCGGCGCCATAGCTGCGCCAGACCTGTTTTCTTCCGGGCCAGGTCGCTTTGCCTTCGGAAAGTTTGCGGCGCGGTTCGCCGGCGTATTCCTGGAGTTTGTAGGCGCAATCAAGAGACGGAGCATCGATCGACGCATCGAGATTGACGCCGATACCATAGCCGTCGATGGGTGCCTTCGACGCCATCATCGTTTGCAGCAAATCTTCGTTGATGCCGCCGCTCACAACGATGATGACATCGGAGAGTCCACCCGCATCGAGAATCCCGCGGACCTTTTTCGCCATGGCGCCAAGGTCACCGCTGTCGATGCGCACGCCCCGAATATTGATCCCATCGGATTTCAATTTTGGCGCCAACTGCACGACCTTTCGTGCGCCTGCCTCGGTGTCGTAGGTGTCGATCAGAAGAACGACGCCTTCCGGCCGCGATCGGGCAAAATATTCGAAAGCGGTACTCTCGTCTCCATGCACCTGCACAAAGGAATGAGCCATGGTCCCGACGATCGGAATACCGTAGCGCTCGCCGGCAAGCACGTTGGCGGCATTGGTAAATCCAGCGATGTAGCTGGCGCGCGCGGAGAAAAGCCCTGCCTCTGCGCCATGTGCCGTGCGCAAGCCGAAATCCGAGAGAATCTTTCCGGGTGCCGCAAGGACCATTCGCGCGGCCTTCGAGGCGATCATGGTCTGGAAATGCATGATGTTGATCAACCGCGTCTCGACCAACTGGGCCACAGGAAGAGGTGCGGTGATGCGCAAGAGAGGTTCGTTGGGAAAGCAGACAGTGCCTTCCGGGATCGCATGAACGTCGCCTGTAAACCGGAATTCAGCGAGATAGTCGATCAAGTTGTCGCGAAAACGTCGGGTACTTTTGAGCCAATCGATTTCGGCAGCCGAAAATCGCAGCGTCTCGAGGTAGACGAGAGTGTCCTCAAGCCCCGCCGCAAGCAGGAAATTGCGCCGCGTCGGCAGTCGCCGCACGAAGAACTCAAATACGGCCGTTTTCTCTTCGCCATGATCCAGGTAGGCCTGGATCATATTGAGTTCGTAAAGGTCGGTGGTAAGTGGGCTGGTCGTTGGCGTCATGTCGACCCTGGACGGACAAATGTAAGTCCGCTCTTTTGCCCGGCCTTTGAACATGGGTCAAATGCGGACGCTGAGACTTGCGCACCGCAGACAGAATCAGCATCTTGCGGCCGGGGCACAGCAACTTTGACCGCATAACTGTACGTCGCGCCGGAACCCGCGTTCCGGCTTTCGGTCCCTGCAATCGAAAAAACTGGATGACGCGCTTGCTGATCGGCGTTTCGTAGTGACGCGGAAGACCGCGTCGCCTTATCGCAGCCTCATGCGGATGCAATTTTTGGATTGTTGGAACAGCTGACCGACTCAAGCTTTGGCGGGCAAAAGGAGCGAAGTTGACTCTGGCACAGCAACTAGCCCGCGATAGCGTTGGTGACGACAGCTTCACTGACAGATACGACGTGCCGATAAAAAACATCCGCGCGTAATGGGTGGCATGACTTGGCATGACAACTTCAAGTCTGCTAGAGGGGCGACTTAATCTTCTAAGGAAAGGACTGCCATGTCGATTAGACTCTCAGCTTGCTATGCCTTTGTCGCTGCGCTTTTTGGTCTTGCCCTGACGGCAACGACGCCTGCCCACGCCTATGTGGAGGCGGGCATGTTGAGCTGTCGGAGCCAAGGGCCGGCAGGCTTTGTTGTCGTATCGGCGCGTGTTTTCGATTGCGTCTTCGCGCCGGCATCAGGCGCGCCGCCGCAATATTATCGCGGCACTGTGAGCCGCTTCGGAGCCCAAATCGGCTTCACCAATGATGTTGCCTTGGGCTGGATCGTGCTTGCGGCGACGTCGCGCGTGGGCCCGGGCGCGCTGGCCGGCGGTTACATTGGCGTCTCCGGCGGAGCGGCGATCGGCATCGGCGCCGGCGCCAACGGTCTCGTCGGCGGACTCAATAACGCATTCGCTCTCCAGCCGGTGAGCGTCGAGGGTCAGACCGGACTCAACGTCATTGCAACAGTGACGGGACTTGATCTGCAGCCCGTTCGGCCGGTCCGTCATCATCGCCGCCACCGCCGCTAAGGCATACTCTGACAAATCAAAAAGCCCCGGCATTGTCCGGGGCTTTTTTATTACGCGAACGCAAATGACGAGCGGTGTCAGATTGGCTCCTTGAAGCGCGCGCACCATTTCGGCCGGTATTTTTCTGCAACCTTCGGAGAACAATTTATCCTGCAGGACTCCGTCACGCAGTCCATCAGCTCGCCGGGCGCTTCGTTCGCTTCCGCAGGAGCCGCGGCGCTTGCAGCGGGAGACAGATTGCTTCTGTTCGGAGATGCCTGCTGTGGAACTGTCCCGGGCACCGGTTGGTTTGCCATCGGCACTGGCTTGGGTTCCTCCTGCTGGAACAACCCCCCCGATGTCGAACATCCGGCTAGGGCAAGCAGGAACAGCAGTTTCGCAAGCTGTCTCATTGGCCTCTTCTCAGCGGTGCCGCGGCGCTCGACAAGCTATGTGCGACATCTCTATGCTCGCACAGTGCGGACGAGAACGCCACCATTGCGACAATACGATGTCCGCTTTTGACGAGAAGCCCGACGACGACGGTAGAATAGTCGCGCTCAGGAAACCTGCGATGCCCCGCTTCGGAATACCTCGTCGGGAATTCGACGAGCAGGACAGTAACGTTTTGAAAGTGAATTGGCGGCGCGGGCTGCTGCGCGTGTGGCTGCTTCTCTCGGCCGCATGGATCATGGGCTGGATTGTTTATTTGATCATTTACGGGATACAGAGCGGCTTCCAAAGCTCAGGTGATTTCCTTGCGATCCTGGTGCTGCTGATCGGCCCGCCCATCGCATTGATGCTGTTTGGATTGGTTGCGGGCTGGGCATTCCGCGGGTTCAAGCCCGAATAGCGACGATCAGACGAGCAAGGAGTTCGTGCGTTTCTGGCTGAGCGGTTATTACTATGCATCTCAGAACAGCAATGTTCTGGATATGAATTGTCTGCAGCCGAATTCGGCGAAGGTGGCCGCCTATTGCAAGAAACACAAATCGCAGTCGCTGCCGACCGCGATAAAGAACGCTGCCAGCTGATTGGTGCTTCGCATTCCGAAGACTGACGTCTTTTGGCCCGCTTGGGTCGCCCCAAAAAAGGGGCGCCCGGCGGGCGGTATTTCACGGAGTTGCGCCAATTCGTGCGGTGCATGGTATTGTGTGAAGCCCTTTTGGTATGACCAAGGCTTATTGCTCGTTAGACTTCGCTAGGACGGACGATTTCCGGGGCCGCCCATGTTCAAGGATCTGCGTGCGGGGACCAAGTTTCTGATTTTGTGCGGCGTGTCCTTGGCGCTCACGAGCGTGGCCACCTATGCTCTTCTCGCCGAAAAACAGATAGCGATAAGCTTCGCGCACAGCGAGTTGGTGGGCAGCAAGTACCTGGCCATGCTCCGCCCGATCTATCGGGCGGTTCTTGAAGTTCAGTCCGATGCGAATTCGGCCGGCCGTCAAATCGCGTTACCGACGGACGTGGTGGCGTCGCTATCGCGCGCCGACAAAGACACCGGAATGCTGCAAATAGACAATGTTGTGCAGGCGCTCGCCGCGTCGCTGCGCGACCTGCAAGCCGGCCATGCCGCCGGCGGCGCTGCTGACGCGGCTTATCTGTCGGCCCTAAAAAGTTTGCGGGAGCTTGCTGCGCGCATCGGCGACGATTTAAAACTGACGCTCGATCCGGTGCTAGACACATATCACGTACAGAACATCGTGGTGATACGTCTGCCGGCGGCGCTCGAGGAGATCGGTCAGGCGCAACTCCTGACGAAAACGCAAACGGCTGCAGATGATTCAGTCGATCGTAAAGCGCGTCTCATCGCTCTCGAGACGCTGATACGCGCAAACACGGATGCGATCGCGAACGATCTGGGTGTCGCGCAGCGCGGAAATCCGAATGCCGAACTGAAACAGACGGTCGAGCCTGCTGCGGCCCGTTTCGGCACGAACACAAATGCGTTTCTTGATGCACTGCGCGCTTTCGTGCAGGCCGGCGCGGGAGCGACCAGGCTGCCCGCCCCGACATATGCTGCGGCAGTTAACGGTGGCCTCGATGCCTGGGAAATTACGCAGAAGCGTCTCGATCAGCTTTTGATGCAGCGCATAGAGAATCTGCGCCGTCAGCGTCTGCTCAGTCTCGTATCGATAGGGGGCCTTGGTCTGCTCGGGCTTCTCGTCGCTTTTTTGACTTATCGAGACATGATTGCGCCGATCAAACGGCTTGCCGACCTCGCCAACACGATTCGTGAGACCAAGAATTACGGCCTGCGTTTCGACTACGAGAGTCGGGACGAGATCGGCCGGCTTGGTGGGGCTTTTAACGAAATGCTGGGGGAGTTTGCAGTCGCGCGCGAGCGCGAAATCATGGGTCAGACCGAAATCGCCCGGGTCTCACGACTTGCCACCATGGGTGCAATGGTCGCCTCTATCGCGCACGAGATCAGGCAACCTCTTGCGGCCGTCGTTGCCAATTCACACGCCGGCACGCGTTGGCTCGAAAAAGAACAACCCAATCTGACCGAGGCGCGGGCCGCCCTCAAGAGCATTGGAGAAGATGGGCACCGCGCAAACGAGGTGATCACAAGCATAAGCGCGATGTTCAAGAAGAACGCCAACAAACGCATTCCCGTCGATATCAATGACCTCGTGAACGATGTGCTCAATCTGTCGCGCGGCGAGTTGCGTTCGCGGAAGATAGCACTCAACACGAATTTGGCTGCCGATGTGCCGCCCATTTCGGCCGATCCGGTCCAGTTGCGGGAAGTACTCCTCAATCTTATCGTGAACGGCGCCGAAGCCATGAGCACGACCGCCGAAGATCTTCGTGTCATGGCGATCGCATCAAAGCTTGAAGCGGATGAGATTACGATCACTGTCGAAGATTCCGGCGCTGGGATCGACGCCAAAGACAGCGAGCAAATTTTCGAGGCATTCTTCACCACCAAGCCAACCGGGATGGGAATGGGACTTGCGATCTGCCGATCAATCATTGCCGCGCACAACGGACGTCTCTGGGCGTCTCCAGGGGTCTCATGTGGCACGGTTTTCAATGTTGTCTTGCCGCTCGATGCGGGTACGACCCGTACGGTCGCGCTAAGAAATACGGGTCGGTATGTGAACTAGGTCACAAGCGTCTTGCGAGATGAAAGCAAATATCGGGATGCAGAGGGCTGTCCGCCCGGAAGGTGAGCCGATTGGATGAAACGGGGAAATCTCTTTGCTGTTGTTGGAGCCTGTATCTGCGCGGCTGCGTTGATGCTGGTCGCGTTTCCTGGCGCGTCGGAGAGCGCACAAGAACCTCCGGCCCAGGGATGCCAAGCCGTCACGAAACAGGAATACGACAGCGCCAAGAAACAACAGCTTCTGCGGACCCGGTACAGCACCTATGTGCGAACGGGCGGAATAGGGCGGCGTCGCTATTGGTATTGCAACGCGTGACGCCTCGATCGTCGCCCTGACAAGAGGGTCGAGCGATGGATGAGATCGGATGCGAACGGACGGATGAGATCGTTCTGCAGTTCGATGTCTGCGACGACGCGTTGGAAGCCGCCGCTTGCACTGAAAGGGCCAACACCTTCACCCAATGGGTGTGTACCGCTGTGTATTTCTGTTCAGGGCCGTAATGAGCATCGCTCAATGACCCCGCAATAATCCGCCGGAAGGTGACCGCGCGGCACCGCCGCCTCTGAGCGGCTCCCCACAACGCCCGCTTCTAAACGTTCCCGACGTCGTGTGACCAGTTTGCCACGCCGGCAGGGTTCGTCCTTGCCTCTGGCTTCTCGGTATTTTTCTGCCTCCGGGCACCTCGGTTTCTGGCCTATGTCAGGTCTGCGGTGGTGATGAGTTGTTTGTCGTGGGTCAAACCATGCGTAGAACATTGGTCGTGATTGCGATGGCATTGGCACTCGCTGGATGTGCAAATGGACGGCAGGACCGCGTGCTGGGGGGTGCCTTGATCGGCGGTGGCTCCGGCGCGCTGATTGGCGGGCTGGCCGGGGGCACGGCAGGCGCTGCGGTAGCAGGTGGTCTGATTGGCGCGGCGGCCGGGGCAATAATCGCTGACGCCACGAGACCCGGATGGTGCTATTATCGGCGGAATCACCGCCGCCACTATGTACGTTGCTGATTCGGACTGAAAAACCGCTTCCGCATACGGTCGCGTGCCAGCAAACGGTACCAGAACAGTCTCAGTGCGACGTAACGAGTGTGACTGAGTGCTATCCGCCTATCCGAATTTCGCCTAGGAGGAGAACATGAAGGTCGCCGCACTCGCCGCTCTCGGTGTGCTTGTCGCATTTCACGCCGAGGCCGCGCCGCAGCAACGCCAACTCGTCTCGCCTGCCACCGCTTGTGACAATGATGGTCACTGCAAAACGGCCAGTGCCGACGCGACGCCGGCAGTTCATCGGATTCGTCCGAAAGCTCAAAAGACGATAGCCGCCGCTGTGCAGCCCTTGCCGCAGCCGCGACCCTCGCAGGTCGGCTCGCAATCGCAGCAAGACCAGCCGTCAGAACAGCAATCGCAGGAAACGCCGCCGGCTCAAGCGGGGTCGGAGCAACCTCAGGATCCGCAGCAAGCGCAGCAGGAACCGCAGAAGCCAGAGCAGACTCAACTGATACAGCAGGCGCAGCAACCGCCGCAGCCGCAGTCGGAACGACCGCACGCGCTCGATGCCAATGGCAACAAAGGCATCATCGTTTCCCATAAAACAGGTGCGCGTGCCCGCGTCGGCGTCACATATGCTGCGCGCTTCCAGGCCTACATAGACGATCTGGAAAACAATCATGGCGCGCGCGTGCTGTTCATGAACGGCATTCGGCCGGGACGTTGCTCGCCCGCGAGCGAACATCCGTGCGGGAAAGCCTTGGACGTGTGCCAGCGTCGGCGCGGTGTGGTCGATCCGCGCTGCAATCTGCCGGCGCGGGTCGCTCTTGGTCGTATTGCGACCGCGCACGGCCTTTTTGAGGGTGGACGCTGGTGCAATTCGGACTACGGCCACGCGCAGGTCGGAGTGACCGCAGCCGCGTGCGGAGATCGCTTCCGCCTTGTTCAGCGGCAGAACAGCGTTCCTGCGCTGCCTGGCCCGACCTTATCCGCAGCAAGCCCATAACCCTGGCCACGGCCCACAAATCGCTACCTTAGTATAGGAACTAGAGTCCTTTCGCTGGTGTGCACCGCCCCACGTACAATAGGGGCATTGGCTCCACGCACCCATACTCCGCGCGCTCAGGCGAGGAGGTGCCGATGCGAATGCCAGTTTTCCGTTATTTCGTGGTCGTAGGTTCGGTATTGCTGGGACTGCTGTATTGGGCAGGCGGCAAGGGAGAATCCGCGGCTACAGCGTTCAGGACATCGCAAGCCGTCGGCATCCCGAAATCTTTCACGCCGCCGCAGCAGAAACAGACCTTGCCGGAAGTCACCACGGTCAATTTTGCCGCCGAGTATGACCATCCGCAGCCAGCGGCCGCGAAACCCGTCGAAGCAAAGCCGGCGAAGAGCGCGGAGACAAGACGCAAGGACAAGGCGACTGTCGGGTATCGCCCGATGTGGAATTGGTTTGTCGAATATCCGCACGACAATCTCAGCATTCACTAGACGACTATTCGCAACTGACTCGTGATGCCTGCGGGAACCGCACAAGTTCCCGCGCGGAACGATGGTCTGCGACAGGCGTTTTGCCTCCGAACCCATCGATGGAGGTGATCATGCGCAAATATTTCGCGCTTTCGGTTGGATGCTTGCTGGCGACGGTGCTCATTTCTGCCGCAACGGCCGCAGATTGGCGTCAACCTTACATTTATCGTGAGACGAGCGGCAGCTGGACCAACGTGGAATATGACGATGGCACCTGCCACTACTACTATTCGTTCAACTCCTACGACCAGAATATGAAAATCAATCGTTACGGGGACTGCTCGCATGTCGCGATAGGTCCGGACGGCGTGGCCAGGCCGGTGTACATGGCACCGATGGTCGAACAGCGGGTGAGGGTGCGCTAGGCGCGTTTAATCGTCGCCCAGACTTAATCCGGCGCGAAGGAATTTCTGCGGATCGACCGGCTGGCCGTTGACGCGCGTCTCGTAGTGCAGATGCGGCCCGGTCGAGAGGCCGGTCGAACCGATACTGCCGATGATCTCACCGATCCGGACGACTTGGCCGACTTTCACACTTATTTCGGACAGGTGGCCGAAGCGGGTCGCGAGTCCGTTTCCGTGACTGATCTCGACCATGTTGCCGTAGCCACGCTGTCGGCCGGCAATCGTGACCTTGCCCGTCGCCGTTGCACGTACTGGCTCACCGGTATCGCCGCGCAGGTCTACGCCGGTGTGGATCGCCAGACGTTTGAAGATCGGGTGTTTGCGCATGCCGAAGGGTGACGTCATATCAGCTTCGCCGATTACAGGATTACCCAACGGAACTGTCAGCATCGTTTGCTCGACGCGATCGATCTGCGCGCTGCCGGCATTGATACGATTGAGTTGGGTTTCAAAAGCGCTCGTATCCGGTTGTCCCGGCTTGATCGGAACGAACGGTCCGCCAGTTGCTCCGGTGCCAGTCGCTCGGCTGCCTTTAACCCCAAGGTCGGCGAGTATGGTCTGCATCCGGCGCGTGCGCAGGTTGATGCGCTCCGCAAGATCGGACAGCGTCGCCGTCTGATTTTGTTCGGCCTTGTCCAGAGACCGTGAGATGCGCGCCTGCCATTGGATCAGCGCGTTCACGCGTTGTTCGACCTGTTGCTGATCGAGAAGCTTTTGACTCATGACGCGGTCGAGCCGCGACCGCAACTCGGCGATACGGTCTTCGTAATTGAGTTGCAGTTCGGTCTGGTCATCCATGAGGCGCGTGACGATGTCGCGCTGAAACGTGAAATAGTAGGCGGCCGTCGTGATCAACCATATGGCGGCGGCGATCAGGACATGCCGCAGGAGCGGCCTGCGCGCAGGTGTCGTAGTGGCGCGTTTCGACGACCGGCTGCGCTCGCGGGACTTCCGCTGCTGACGGGATGATCGCTGACGCTCAGTTACCGGAGTAGATGAAGCCGACATCAACTCTCCGTGCTGGCCGTTCTTAGTCCTCTTGCGTGCTGGTGACGATGACGTGGATTGGGGGTTGAGCCGCATCGGTCTGCCGGACAATTTCGGCTCATTCGTCTGCGTGTATCATCACGTAGGTGGAGCCCACGTCATCGCCGACACCCCTATGACTGAGTCGCTGTCAAATGCCGGGGTAATATTACACGCATCGGCGAAGTATTTGTACTTTTGTTCGTGCAACGAATCATTGACACGCAAGTATTGGCACGAATCACCAAAATCTTGTCGCTAAACAACAAGACAAGTTCGATCCAATTCCACTAATCGAACGCAAAAATTCGCCAGCAAGTACTCCAGGATATCGGGCGCCTGGTTCTGCGTACTGCGCTCGATAGTTTGCGGGGTCGTCGTCGCTCACCACTGGCGACCCCGTACTTTCTCAGACCAACCATGAATAACGACCGGGAACTCGTTCTGGTAGCCGCCCGCAAGAGCCGTGGGTCGAATCACTGGGACAAAGACGACTATGACGTGCGGCGCGGGGATATTGAGGGGCCAGTGATCGGGCGCATTTTCCGATCGACTGTGGCCCCAACAACAACACCCTGGTTCTGGACGATCATCAAGCTCAAGCCCATCAAGTCGACCGAACGTGGATACGCCATCACGCGCGAAGCCGCGATGTCTGCACTGATGCAAGCGGTCGCTGCAACGCATTAAAGCTGGCCGCATCTTTTGATGCGCTTCGTGCTGCCAATAATCGACTGTTCGGTGCCCGCCATCCTCTGACCAGCGGAGAAAGTTTTACGTCCGTTGGTTGCAGATTTTACATCTGCAAGTCATTTTCCATCCGTAAAGCAGTTGGCTCTGTCGATAGGGGACCAACCATGCTTTCTCAAATTGCCACCGACCAAAATATTTCGCGCCGGCACAGCGCGGAGGATGCCGTCGCTGCGAACTCCGGAATTGCGGCCGTCTGGCTCATCTTCTATCTCATAGCGCTTGGCATCGCGATCTCTTCACCCGTGATGTCCGCAGCGGTCGAATTTACCGCATTGATAGCACAGTAGGCGCGCACGCGGTCGTCGCCACAATTTCATCTCGCGCAAAAAAAATTTGAACTTTGAGTTTTTCTTGGCGAGATTTTCTCGAAAAGGTATCTCGCGCCAGCATGAAGGTGTCATCCAACCTTGGTGACGCCGGGAGAGTCATTGAAAGATCACTTTGCTCACATCGAAAGACCATTTTCGGAAAAGATATTTTTTGCAGCTCGAAATAAACACCAAAATAAGGGGCGGCATCATGAACAAATCCACGCTCGGGGTTTTCAATATTTTTGACGGCATCAATCAGAGCGACCTCGATAGCCTGCAATCATTTTTCGGTCATCACGGGAATGGGCACCCCCGGCCTCCAAGTTCCCCGCAAAACGAAGTTCATTTTCGGACTATCGACGGCTCCAACAACAATCTTGCGGATCCCACCATGAACCAGACCGGCACCGACTTTGCTCGGGTGGGTCCGGCGAATTTCGCCGATGGGGTCAGTGCAATGACATCGGGGCCGAACCCCCGCGATATCAGCAACATTGTTGTGGCTCAGGCGAACACCGGAGAGGACGGCCCGCATTTGATCGACGACAACGGTACCGCGCTGTCAGGCATGATGTATGCGTGGGGCCAGTTCGTCGATCACGATCTGGATCTGGAAAAAGGCGGCACAACCACGGATATCTCGATCACGGTCCCGGCTAACGATGCGTTTCTGCCGCCAGGCAGCACCATTCCCTTGACGCGCGTAGCCATCGATCCTGCGACCGGTGTTCCTGGACATCCGGCAGCCGCAATCAACACGATCACGGGTTGGCTCGATGGTTCGCAGGTATACGGATCCGACGCCGCCACCGCGGCAAGCCTACGGACAGCCGACGGCCATATGAAAACGTCGGCAGGCGACAACCTGCCGATTGATCCGCAATCCGGAATGTTTATGGCGGGCGACGTGCGGGCACAGGAGAACCCCGACCTGACGGCTTTGCAGACGTTGTTTGTGCGCGAGCACAATTATCAGGTCGATCAGCTGCACAAGGAACATCCGAACTGGAGCGGCGACAAGTTGTACGAGATGGCCAAAGCCATCACCACGGGTGAGATGGTCAACATCACCTATACCGAGTTCCTGCCGCATCTGTTGGGCAAGGACGCGATTGATCCGTACCACGGCTATGATCCTACGGTCGACGCGCGGATCACCGAAGAGTTTGAGGGCGCCGCCTATCGTTTTGGTCACTCCATCGTTTCCGACGAAATCAGTGCAATCAGCAACATAGGTGCCTTCACATCGGAGCAGACGCTGGCGGAATCGTTTTTTGAAAACCCGGCGGCTTTTGCAGCTACGGGCGCAGATGGTTTACTTCGGCACCTGTCGGGCGACCTGGCGAATCCGCTGGACACCCAGCTTGTCGATGGCTTGCGGAACTTGCTGGTCGATCCTCCGGACGGTGTCGATCTGGCGGCTATCAATATCCAGCGCGGCCATGATCTTGGGTTGGGCACACTGAACCAGACCCGCGAGGCATTAAAACTAACGCCATATACCAGCTTCGATCAGATCACCTCTGATCCGGCGACAGCAGCGGCGCTCGAGCAAGCCTATGGTTCCGTCGATGCCATCGATCTGTGGACCGGTGGATTGGCGGAGGATCATGTTGCAGGAGGCGTCATCGGATCAACCTTCGCGAAGATCATCGGCGATCAGTTCACTGCTTTGCGCGACGGCGATCAGTACTATTTTGAGAACCAGGGTTTCGACAAGCAGACCCTCAATGAGATCAAGGGCACGACGCTGTCGGACTTGATCATGCGCGACACTGATACGAGTGCGATGCAGAGTGATGCGTTCGTCGCCACCGAGCGGCACAGCGGCACCGCGGGAGGAGTAGATCCGACCGGAGAAGAGGCTGCCGACGGTATGGCGCAACTTGTGATCGGATCACCAGGCAAGGATACCCTGACCGGCGGGAATTTAAATGACACGTTGGTTGCGGCCGCCGGGAAACAGTCAATGACTGGCGGTGAAGGCGCCGACACATTCGTCATTGGACAAGGTCGGGTCAACGCAACGATTACCGACTTCACGCTCGGCGTCGACAAGCTTCAATTCGAGAACGCGGGCAAGTACGGGAACGATCTTCACGTCCGGCGGGATCACGGCAATCTCGTTGTCACCGTTGGTGACGACAAAGTGGTGCTGCAGGGTGTCGACCCACACCATGTGAGCCCGCACGATCTCAACAATCTCCTTGTCTAGCGAGGCAACGGAAACGGAATTGGCTGGCAGCTGAACTGGAGGCTCATCGCACGTCAGGATGATTAGCGCCACTACGTGAACCGGAAAGGATCGGTGGGGCAGAATGCGGTCTCTCGAAGGGGACGACCCGGTTGCCGTTCAGTTGCGCGCAAGCGCACGACGTTTGACGGGCGTGGCTGTATTCAGCGGCGTAGTCAACCTGCTGACGCTTTCCGGCTCGATCTACATGCTGCAGGTCTATGATCGCGTCATCCCGAGCCGCAATATTGCAACGTTGCTTGGGCTCTCGGCGATCATCCTGATAGCCTATTTGCTGCAGGGCTACTTCGATGCGCTGCGTGGCCGCATGTTGGCGCGTATCGGCGCGCTGTTCGATGCCGAGTTGCAGCCACAGATCTATTTCGCGCTGGTTTCGCTTCCGCTGCGGGGGACAAAGCCAATCCTCGCGCAGCAGCCGCTGCGCGATCTCGACCAGGTGCGCGCATTCCTTTCGGGCTCAGGCCCCACGGCATTTCTCGATATGCCGTGGATACCGTTGTTTTTGATTCCGTTGTTCCTCTTTCATCCGGCGATCGGTGTCGTAGCAACCTGCGGGGCGGGAGCAATCATTGCGATGACCTTCGTGACGGAGTGGCAGGCGAGGGGCGCCACAAAAGTATCGACCGAGGGCAATGCGCAACGACAGGTGCTATCGGACGCGCTGCGTCAGAACGCAGATGTTATCCGCGCTCTCGGCATGACCGGCCGCCTCGCAGAACGATGGTCGGCTGCAAATGAGCACCACATCCATCACAACACGCGGTTGGCCGATGTCCATGCCAATCTGGGCGCCGCGGCCAAGGTCATGCGCTTCATTCTGCAATCCGCGGTGCTCGGCGTTGGCGCCTATCTGGTTGTGATGGAGCAGGCGTCAGGTGGCATTATGATCGCATCCGCCGTCGTTATGGGCCGCGCGCTTGCACCGGTCGAGGTGGCACTGTCGAACTGGAAGCAGCTCGTAGCGGCGCGCGAGGGGATTGGCCGGCTGCGCGCCATCCTCAAGGTGACGGCACCACCGGCCGCGCCGGCAGTCGTTCTGCAGCGCCCTCATCGTAGCCTGAAGGTCGAAGACCTCAGCGTCATTGTGCCGGGAACGCAAAAGACTGCCGTTTCCCAGGTATCGTTCGAGCTTAGAGCAGGGAACGGGCTTGCATTGCTTGGTGCCAGTGCAGCGGGAAAAACATCACTCGCCAAGGCGCTTGTGGGAATATGGCCGGCCGCTGCAGGCGCCGTGCGCCTGGATGGCGCGCCAATCGATCGATGGGATTTTGACGATCTCGGGCGCTACATCGGCTATTTGCCTCAGGACGTCGCGTTGTTCGACGGAACTGTCGCGACAAACATCGCGCGCTTCGACGAAGCGGCGGCATCGGAGGCAATTCTGGAAGCCGCACGGGTGGCCGGTGCGCACGATATGATCCTGCGCCTGCCCGACGGCTATGACACCCGTCTCGGGGAACGTGGCACTGCATTGTCGGCGGGACAACGGCAACGGATCGGTCTGGCACGGGCCGTCTTCGGACGCCCATTCCTCATCGTCCTCGACGAACCCAACGCCAATCTCGACGCCGACGGCGAGAATGCCCTCGTCAGTGCGATCGAAACCCTGCGCAGCGAGCAGAGCATCGTCATCGTCATTTCGCACCGGCCCAATGCCTTGGCGGCATTGAACATGGCTATGGTCGTACACGGCGGCAGGGCGATTGCTTTCGGGCCGCGCGAGGACGTTTTTGCCCGGGTCGCGCGGTCGGCGGTTCGCGGAGCTGCCGCCAACCCGCGCAATCGAGTCTCCCGCATGACCGCAGGAGTCGCGCCATGAGTTACCTCTCTTCTCGCGAGCAGACTCGAGGCTACTCTGATGCCGACAATGCCGTGTCGATCGGCGAGCAGGAAGCCGCGCTGATCTGGGAGTTGCGACGGTTGCAAAGATTTCTCGATGAGGAACGCGATCAGCAGCGGTTTACTCATGCGATTGATCTGCAAAGCGAGGATCGGCCGCCCAATCGTGGGTGTGGCAAGCGCCGACCGCCTGCGAAGCAGCCTGACAGCAAGGTTGAGCGGCTTCTCGACAAGCTTGGCTTCAATCGGCGCAAGCCAGCAATTAGGCCGCGCCCGCACGGCGATCTTCCGGCAAGGCAATCGACGCACCATGAGGCAAAAGTGCTGGTTCATCCGGCAAGCGACCACGCACGTCAGGCGCACATACACCATGCCCCCGAGCTGACCCGAATTACTGCGGTGGATCGCATCGCAAGTTCGGGCCCGGTCGAACGTAAAGATCCGGTGCGAGCAGCTTTGGTGGCGGGACAGGGTCTCGTCCGGTCGCACCTCACATGGGAGCGCTTGCGCACAGGCTATGCATTTCTGGTCGGCCGGGCGCCGGCCCTCGCTCTGGACGGACCTGAAACAACCCTCACAAAAAGGCTGACGCGCGCTTTTGAGGGTGAGCTCAAGATTGGTCTTCGGGTGCTGATCATCGGTGTGGGTGTTGTCGGCGGCTGGGCATGCCTTGTACCGCTTTCCGGCGCAGTCATCGTGCCCGGCACGCTGGTGGTGGAATCTGACGTCAAGAAAATCCAGCATCCAGCGGGCGGCGTCGTGGCGAACATTCCGGTTCGCGATGGAATGCATGTGCGTGCCGGCGACGCGCTTCTGCGCCTCGACGAAACGCAATTGCGGGCCAATGCCCAGGTTCTGACGCAACAGCTCGATCAGACACGTGTTCGGCTGGCGCGTCTGATGGCGGAGCGCGATGGACTAGATCAACCGCAAATGCCGCACGAAATGGCCGGACGCTCGGGTGATGACGATCTCAGCCGGCTGTGGGCCTCGGAAATCTCGCTGTTCAATAGCCGGTCGGCGGCGCGACGCAATGCCAAGGAGCTCTTGAACAGCCATATCAATCAGCTTGGCGAACAAATTTCGGGTCTTGACGCTCAGGTCAAATCGAAAGCAACGCAACGCGACCTGATCTCCGGCGAACTCGAAGGCGTGGACAGTCTTTTCCAGAAAGGCCTTGTGCCCCTGACGCGAAAGACATCCCTGCAACGCGAGGCCGCGCGTCTTGATGGCGAGCGCGGCCAAGTGGTGGCGGGGATTGCCGAGGCAAAGTCGAAGATCAGCGAGGCTGAGCTCCAGGTCGTCAAAGTCGACCATGATTTTCGTAACGAGGTGATGAAAGACCTCCGCGAAGCCCAGGACAAGGGAGCCGAACTGATCGAGAAATCGACAGCCGCGCAGGATCTGCTCAAGCGGGTTGAACTGCGGGCGCCGACGAATGGGATAGTTCATCAACTTTCAATTCACACCATCGGCGGGGTGATCACGCCCGGCGAGGTTGTGATGGAAATCGTGCCGGAATCGGATGAGCTGCAGATCGAAGCCCGGCTCCCCCCTCAGGAGGTCGATCACGTGCGCAACGGGCAGCGCGCCTATATCCGGTTTTCCGCGTTCAACCAGCGTACGACGCCGCAGCTCGAAGGGCTCGTGTCCTATGTGTCGGCCGATCTCAATCACGACCGGCAGAAAAACCCGAACGCCGCGACCTACTACACGGTACGCGTGACGCTTCCGCCGAGCGAGCGCCGGCGACTCGGCGGCCTTGAGCTTGTCTCCGGAATGCCGGTCGAGGTTTTCCTGCAGACCGGCAGCCGCACTATGATGAGCTATTTGCTCAAGCCCATCACCGACCAGCTGCTGCGCACCTTTAATTAGTCGAACGAGTTCGACTCTGACGAGCGCGTGGACTCGTGCGTTTCCGCGGGTTTTGACTGAACTCGCTTCGGCGGAGGCAGGATCGTGTTTTCGTCGAAGACGGTTTTGATCAACGAGTTTTCCGCGAGATATTTATGGTATTGCGTGACGACGGCCTTTGCTTCCTTCAATGTCGCCAGCCTCCACTGGATCTCCAGATTTTCGTTGCCGGCGATGCTTTCGACGATCCTGCGTTCTTCGACGAGCAGCTTAAAATCGCTTGGCTGCTCGGCGTCACCATTGCCGTTCAGATTGGTCGCGAAATCGATCCGTCCGGTAGGAACCCAATCGCGCTTCACGACCCCTTGGTAGGGCGATTTCTTCCAGCTCTTCCAGCCTTTCCAGCTGTCCGGGCTGGTCATTTGTGCCAGGGCGTTAGCCATTTCATGCTCCTTTCTCCGTGCCGGGGGCGGAACGGATTCGAATGTGCGTGGAATTTCCCATCGCTCATAACCGCCGAGCAGGCGAACCGGTTTCCTCGGTCGTGCCGCTTTCCGCTCGCGTGGAACTTTATTTTCAGCGCGGCGACTGGCCAGCTATACTGGGATACCCAAAGGAACCGCTCGCGCTATTATAACCTGCGCGATGCTGAACTCGCGGTACGATGGTCATGGCCCAGGCACAACTACAGACACAGTTAACTTCGCAACGTTCCGAGCGCGATTGGCCATTCAAGGTCAAGCCGCTGCATCCGGTGCTCGGTTGCGAGATCACCGGCATCACGCTGGCGGAAGCGGTCTCGCCGGCGCTGTTCGCCAAGGTGTACGAAGCGTTCCTGATGTACGAGCTGATCCTGTTCCGCGACGTCGATTTGCCGCCGGCGACCCAGGTCGCCTTTGCACGCAATTTCGGCGAGGTGCAGGTGCACGTGCTCAGCCAATATCACGGCTACAAGGAACATCCCGAGATCTACATGCTGTCCAATCTCGACAAGGATGGAAAGCCGAGCGGCAAGCATCCTGACCGCGGCACGCTCTATTGGCACACCGACGGCTCCTGGAAGGAACGCACCGGGCAGGCGACAATGATGTATTCGGAGATCGTGCCCGCAAGCGGCGGCGAAACCGAATTCGCCGACATGTATTCCGCCTACGATCTGTTGCCTGCGGCAATGAAAGAAAAAATCGAAGGGCGTCGCGCCATCCACAATTTCGACTTCTCACGCACGCGCCGCCACGGCGAGGATCCGTTGACAGCAGAACAAAAGGCCAAGGTGCCGCCGGTTGCACATCCGATCGTGCGCACGCATCCGCAGACCGGACGTAAGGCGATCTTTCTCGGCGATCATGCCGAGTCGATCGAAGGCATGGATTATGCGGAAGGCCGGGCATTGATCGAACAGCTGAACGAGATGATCACACAGCCTGGACGCGCCTACACGCACCGCTGGGCGCCGCGGCAATGTCTCGTGTGGGACAATCGCTGCACGCTGCATCGCGCCACCGGTTTCGATGAGGCAAACGAGATCCGCGTGATGCGCCGTTGCACGATCATCGGCGACAAGCCGGTTTGATCGCGGCTGGCGGGCAGGGACCGCTACGCCTGCACCGAATATCCGCCGTCGACCGGAATGGCGGCGCCCGTGACGAAATTTGAGGCGGATGACGCGAGAAAAACGGCGATGCCGGCAAAATCGTCGGGTGCGCCCCAACGTTGCGCCGGAGTGCGCGCGAGAACTCTTTCGTTAAGGCCTTGGACCTGTTCGCGTGCTTTTTGGGTGAGGTCGGTGTCGATCCAGCCGGGCAGGATTGCGTTGACCTGGATGTTGTCCTTTGCCCATGCCACCGCCATCGAGCGCGCCAGTTGTACGATGCCACCTTTGCTCGCCGCGTAAGGTGCGGCATACGATGATGCGAAGATCGTCATCATCGATCCGATGTTGATGATCTTGCCGCCGCCGGCGCGCACCATGTGGGGATAGGCGGCCTGCGAGCATAGGAACGCACTCGTGAGGTTCGTATCCATCACCAGACGCCAATCTTGCGCCGTCAGGTCTTGTGGCTGTTTGCGGACGGTCGTCCCGGCGTTGTTGACGAGGATGTCGAGCCGTCCGAACCGGTCGGCGGTGCGCTGAACAGCGTCACGACAGGATTGCTCGTCGAGGACATCGAGATCAATAAATTCGGCCTTTGTGCCGAGCGCGCGCAGTTCCGACAGGGCGGATTGAGCTTTGGTCTTGTTGCGGCCTGCGATCACGACCGACGCGCCGGCCGAAGCCAAGCCCTTGGCCATGCCAAGTCCGATGCCACCGTTCCCACCAGTTACGAACGCGACCCGTTTCTGTAGGTCGAACATTGTCATCGCGATCTCCTGTCCGATGTGTCACTCACTCGTTTTCAAGCGATTCTGACCTCGCGCGCAAAAGATACCAGTGAAGCCGTAAACAGACCGAGCGACAACGTGAATAGCACTGCGGCGGCTGGCTCATGTCGGGCGCCAAAATAGGCCGCGGCAAATGCGACGATCATCAGAATGCAGGTCGTGATCCCGCTACCGACCGCCCAATAAATTGCCCGGATCACCAGGGTCGCACGCAACCGCAGTTCAGGCAGTTGGGTTTTCAGCTCGCCCTTTTTTGGATCGTTGTCCGGGATGGCGTTGATAGTGCGCGACCGGTCGACGATGCGGCTCATGTGCGTGACGAGGACTGACAGGAAGGACGCAACCGCCCCCAATAGAAATGCAGGCGCGGCGGCCTGCGAAATGACGAGCGAAAGCTGATCCGCCGTGATTAGGTCTTTCAGCATCACGATCCTCCGTGGTCTGTCGCGCCGCACGCCCGTATGCCGGGCCCACTGCTACCGCAACGTGTTTATTTCGCCTTTATCCAGGGCCAGTTATTGGCCCTAGGGCCAATATCGCCGTGCTGAAACGAAGGTCAAAATTTCTGACGAGAACAAGAAACGCACATGCCAAAGGGGCGGTCACGTTCGCATGCGGGAAATCGGATCGAGCGACCGCTGGGGCGGTCCCGAACGCGTGCGGTCTGCAGCTTTCACCGCCATGCAAAAGCCCGCCTTCACGGCGTGGCTTAAACCAATAGTCCCCTAAAAAGGAGGCCGTCGTGAACTCATGCCTTGGTGTCACCAAGTCTGCCGTCATCTTCGCTATCGCCGGCGCCATCGGCTCAGCATCTTTGGCATTCGCTCAGACGACAAGTACCCCACCTCATGTGCCGTTGCAGAAGACAATCGGCCAGGCAAAGCCTGAGGTCGTTCCCTCGCTGATTGTGATGAATTCAAAGGGTGTGGCGCTTCGCGACGGAAAACTTATTCTGGTCGGCGTTGCTCCGAATTCGATTATTTTCGCTGACCGACCAGTGCGCGCCGCCGGCCACGATCTTACTGCAAATGTTATCGACGATTGGACGAAAGGCACCGACAACTTCGCCAAGGATCCGCCCAACGCGACTGTTTCCGGGTTCACGAAGGATGGGTCGGGTGTGAAGGATGCCGTTGTTGTTCTGAAAAATCCGAAGCTCGAAGGCGATCAGCTGACGTTTGATGTCGACGTGCTGGAAGGCGATCTTAAAGGCGCCGACGGGGCTGCATCAGTATTCATCGACATTATCGGTCGCCCGCTCACTCCGCTGTCTTTCGCCGGCGTCGCACGGCGCACGGCGTGGCGTGGTGCTTATTACGCAGGTGCGGCCGCGGCTGCGGGTGCTGCCGCCGCTGCATATTACGGGCCGTACTACCGGCCGCCCGCCTGCGGCTACTACCCATATCCACCCTGCTACTGAGGAAAAAAAGATGCGCAGATTTTTGATCGTTGCGACAACGCTCGCCTCGGCACTGTTGGTTTCGGCAGGCAGCCAGGCGCAATCTCCCCCAGGTCCGTGGACTCAGGTTGGAGGACTGAGCTGTCAGCTCGCGCCGTCAATCGGATTGATTGTCATCTCCGAGCAGAAAATGACCTGCGTGTTCACGCCGAACCAGCCCAGTTTCCCGGTTCAACGATACGCGGGCACGATGACTAATCTGGGCATTGATCTTGGCGCGACGGCGGGCGGGGTCCTGGGCTGGGCCGTGTTCTCATCGACGATCGGGCCAGGCTTCGGCGGGCTCGCCGGGACCTATGTTGGCGCCAGTGGGGAAGCGACGATCGGCGTCGGCGCCGGTGCCAACGTGCTGCTCGGCGGTTCGGCCAGGAGCGTGGCTCTGCAGCCGCTTTCATTGCAAGGCACCGTCGGCCTGAACGTTTCGCTAGGCGTTGCCGGTCTCGAACTGATTGCGTTGCCTTGAGGGGCGCATCGATAAAATATGAAAGCGCGGTGAACCGGCCGTGCGTCGTCTGATATTATTTCGACATGCGAAAGCCGCGCAATCGGGGCGCGGCGGCAGCGAAGACCGCCTGCGTGCATTGGTCGAACGAGGACGGAAGGATTCCATCACAATCGGTGCTCATCTGGCGGCCGATGGGCTCGTTCCGGATCTGGTGCTGGTATCGTCGGCCGTCCGTACGCAGGAAACATGGAAATTCAGCGCACGTGAATTCGGCGCGTCAGTCCATGCGGAGACGTCCGAGCAATTATACGACGCGACGCCTGAGGCCATTCTCGCCATCATCAAAGAGACGCCTGCCAAGGTTCAAAGCCTTCTTGTCATCGCCCATAACCCCGGTCTGCACGAGTTGGCCTTGATGCTTGTGGCCTCGGGCAATGCCAAAGCGCGAGCGCGACTGGAGGAAAATCTGCCAACTGCCGGTGTGGTTATTGTCGATCTTCCCTTCGATGACTGGCACGCGCTGCGTCGCGAATCCGGCCGTCTGGAGCGCTTCGTAACTCCAAAGCTTCTCAGAACGGGCGACGTTGGTAAGGTGGGCACATGAGCTTGTGTAGGGGAGTTTACGATGAACATCGGACAGGGAAATTTTCTGGGTACGCTGCGCGAACGATATAGCGATCCGCTGTTGACGGTGCTGACCGCTCTGCTGCTGTTTTTGATGTTCGTTGTTGCACCATTGCAAGCCGTCGGAATTGTCATTTTCGAGGCGTTCGGTATTTTTGCAGCATTGGCCATGATGAGCGGCGTCTTAGTTCTATCTGGCAGTTCTAATGCAGTTATTGCGTTGTTGATTGCGATTGCAATGAATTCCTTCGTCATCATCATGCGTTTGCGTGGGACGCCGTCGCCATTCGACCTTCACCTTGTCGCCGTCGCCTGGCTGATCTTGTCGATCACCCTTGGTTCGGTCGTGGGTCGCGCAGTCTTTGCACCGGGTGCAATCAATTATCACCGCATCGTCGGTGCCGTGCTGCTCTATCTTCTGATTGCCCTGACATTTGTGGCGCTATTCGTTTTTGTCGGCCTTCTGATTCCGAAGGCCTTCTCGGGACTTGTGCTTGAAGACAACGCCACGTTTGCGAGCAGTGCCATCTATTTCAGCTTCGTGACACTGACCACGGTGGGTTACGGGGACATCGTGCCAGTCCACCCAATCGCTCGCAGTTTGTGCAACCTCGAAGCGATTTGTGGGCAACTTTATCCTGCAACATTGCTAGCGCGGATTGTGACCCTGGAAGTGGGAAGCCGCAGCTGAGATCGTCACGGGTGGACTTGGCGACCGACTAATAGTCGTGTCGGTGATAGGAGCAAGTTTGCAATTCGCAACGAAAAGCCCCGGGAACGTTCCCCGGGGTTTCTTAGTGTCATCAATGGCAACGCCAGACTAACGCACGTAGTTGGAGTACCGGCTTTCGGATGCAAAATTCACCGCATTTGGCGCTGCGTTGGCTTCCGGTGGCGCTTTGTAGGGTGGCGGCAGGCCGATCGTCTGCGTCACCGGGAGCGGCTTTGGCTCGATCCGGTTGCCGACCAGCGTCAACACGCCGAAGAGGGCGGTCCCGACGATCAGGAAATAGGACAGTATTGGCATCCGCATAATTTGACTCTCCGGCACAACATCAGTTTTTCGGTTGCAATATGGGCCGAAAGGTAATTCCAAATCTGTGCTGTAGATCACATCCGCGACGAATATGCGCGGCGCCAAGTTCCATCGGTTTTTGAAGGGATTTTGACCGGGCGGCCCTACAATGCCTTCCGCATTGCCGTGATCGTGATGACAAAGACCATTGTGGCGAGCAGCATCCAATTCTGCACGGTCACGCCCAACAGGGTGAACTCGCCCGTCAACAGATCTGAAAATTCGCTCATGATGTGCGTTCTACGCGGTCTCGACATTCCTTCGGCGCAAATTTTTCAGGACCGCACGTAAATATCGACTAAAGCACCTGGCGCGGTTGCCCTTGCGTGCACATAAGACGAACAGGTCATGGCATTTGGCTGTGCCGTCGTTGACGCAATTCGATTTTACATAGTCTTTATTCGACCTCTCCGAGCTCAGAAGCAAAAAGCTTCATGCATTCGTCGGTCGGAGAGGCGCCATGAACAAACAAATCATAAGCCGGACGAAGCTCTCCGACGCGCCGGGCAATCGTGCTCCTTCCCCGCTGCCTGAGCTGTGTGCGTGCGCACCTGAGGAGGCGCTCGCGCGTCTGCAGGCAAACAGAAGTGGCCTTACGGAGAGCGAGGTCGAGGCGCGGCGGGAGCAATATGGTGCGAATGAGGTGAGCCATGAAAGGCCGCCGACCTGGTACCAGCAACTTTTCCATGCATTCCTCACGCCATTTAACGGTGTGCTGTTTGCCGTCAGCGTGGTTTCCCTATTCTCGGATGTCATCTTTGCCGATCCTGACGATCGCTCTTTCAGGACCATAATTGTCCTGCTGACGATGATCCTGCTGAGCACCTTGTTGAGGTTCTGGCAGGAGTTTCGATCCAACAAAGCAGCGGAAGAATTGAAAGCGATGGTCACGTCGACCGCCGCCGTGCTGCGCACCGGAATGGATCGGCCACAGGAGCTGCCGATCCACGATCTCGTTCCGGGCGATATCGTCTATCTCTCCGCGGGCGACATGGTTCCGGCGGATGTGAGGCTCATCGCGACAAAAGATCTGTTCGTCAGCCAGGCAATGCTGACCGGAGAATTGATCCCGCTCGAAAAATACGCCGTGCCGCCTAGTAAGCCAGCGTCGCAGCTTGATCCTTCACAAAATGTTTTGGATCGAGAGACTGCGTGTTTCATGGGGACGAACGTTGTCAGCGGTACGGCCGTTGCCGTCGTTGCCGCGACCGGAGACGCCACTTGCTTTGGCGCAATGGCGAAAGAGATCGTCGGTGCGAGACCACTCACCAGCTTCGACAAGGGGATCAGCAAAGTCAGCTGGATGTTAATTCGGTTTTTGATGGTGATGACGCCGCTCGTGTTTCTGATCAACGGCATCGGGAAGGGCGACTGGCTGCAGGCATTGTTGTTTGCTGTATCCGTAGCGGTCGGATTGACCCCCGAAATGCTGCCGATGATCGTGACCACGAACCTTGCCAAAGGTGCGGTGACGATGGCGCGTCGCAAGACGATCGTTAAGCGGCTCAATGCCATCCAGAATTTCGGTGCGATGGATATCCTCTGCACCGACAAGACCGGTACGCTCACTCAGAACAAGATCATCCTTGAAAGGCATCTCGATATTCACGGCCACGACGATTTGCGCGTTCTCGAATACGCCTGGTTGAACAGCTACAATCAGACCGGCTTGAAAAATTCACTCGACGTTGCGGTTCTTGAATTCGCTCTGCAGCACGAACTTGTCGACAAGCTGAAGCACTACCGGAAAATCGATGAGATTCCATTCGATTTCATGCGTCGTCGCATGTCCGTGGTGGTGCGCGATGGTGACAATCGAAATCTCCTGGTTTGCAAAGGCGCAATCGAGGAATTGTTGCCGCTTTGCGTCTCGGCCCATGATCAGAGCGTTGTGGCTGCCGATGGTGTCGTGCCGTTCACGCCGGATATGCGCAAGGAAGTTCGTCGCATTACACGGAAACTCAATCAGGACGGCCTCCGTGCACTGGCGGTCGCCTATAAGTGGCTTCCACCGGAAGATCGCACCTATACGGTCCAGGACGAAAATGACCTGGTGCTGTCCGGCTACATCGCGTTCCTGGATCCCCCGAAAGAGACCGCGCGTCAGGCGATCGCCGGGCTGAGAGACTATGGGGTCTGCGTCAAAATCATCACGGGCGACAACGAAGTCGTTACCAAGAAAATCTGCAAGGAAGTCGGGCTCCCCATAGAACACGCGATGGTGGGGAAGGACCTAGAAAAATTATCCGAGGCGCAATTGTGTGAGGCGGTCGAGCAAACGACCATTTTCACGAAAATGTCGCCGGTTCAGAAGTCACGCGTGATCCGCGCGCTGCAGAAAAACAATCACACAGTGGGATATCTTGGCGACGGCATCAACGATGCTGCAGCGCTCAAAGACGCGGACGTGGGTATTTCAGTCGATACGGCCGTCGATATCGCCAAGGAGTTGGCAGATATCATCCTGCTCGAGAAAAGCCTTCTGGTGCTCGAGGAGGCGGTCGTGGAAGGCCGCAGGACCTTTGCCAACATCATCAAGTACATCAAGATGACGGCGAGCTCTAATTTCGGCAACGTGTTCAGCGTTCTGATCGCCAGCGTCTTTCTTCCATTCTTGCCGATGCTGCCGATCCAGTTGCTCGTTCAAAATCTCCTCTATGACGTTTCCCAGGTCTCAATCCCCTGGGACGATGTCGACGCCGACTATCTGAAACAGCCGCGCAAGTGGGACGCGAGCGGCATCGCGCGTTTCATGGTCTGCATCGGTCCGATCAGTTCCGTCTTCGATGTCGTGACATTTTTGGTCATGTGGAACGTGTTCCACGCCAACACGGTGGAGAAGCAATCTCTTTTCCAATCGGGATGGTTTGTCGTCGGCTTGCTCACCCAGACATTGATCGTTCACATGATCCGCACGCAGCACATCCCGTTCATTCAGAGCCGCGCAGCGACGCCGGTTATCCTGTTGACCGCCAGCATCATGGCGCTCGGCATTTATCTGCCGTTCTCACCAGTCGGCGAGCATTTGGGAATGGTGCCGTTGCCGCCTGCGTATTTCATTTGGCTGGCCGTAATCTTGTCGAGCTACTGTTTGCTCACGCAGGTCGTCAAAACAATCTACATCCGGCGCTTCGGACAATGGCTTTGAACTCAACGGCGGGGAGGTACCTCGCTGTGGGTTGCAAAGGTGACTTGCCAACGAAGGCGCCGGCCTACACACCACCAGTCGCTCTGCCGACAAGCTGGTCGGGCTTTTACGTTGGCCTCAACGCCGGAGGCGTTTGGTCCGACACCGACATGGACTGGCGTTTAAATCCTGTCGGCTTTGGTCCGTCAGGCGTGCTCGTTGAACAAGCTGCAGCCGGTCATCTGAAAACATCAGGCTTCACGGGCGGTGGTCAAATCGGTCTCAACAAGCAGTTCGCCATGCTTGTGTTCGGCATCGAAGGCGACCTGCAGTACACCGGTCTGTCGGGCAGCCGCAGCGGCGGAGCGCGTCGTTCCTCCCGGTATCTTCGATAGCTTCACGCAGTCGATGGAAAGCAAGTGGCTCGGGACGCTGCGCGGCCGGCTCGGGATTGCGTTTGGGTCCTGGCTTCCTTACGCGACCGGCGGCCTTGCGGCGAGGCGCGTCAGTTACAGCGACTTCGGTTTCTTTTCCATTCCTCCCCTCGAGCAATTCGGCATCTGCAGCGGAGACGCGCGTCGGCTGGACAGCTGGGAGGAGGAGTCGAGTGGAAATTTGCCCCACGTTGGAGCGTAAAGGCAGAGTACCTCTACGTGGATTTAGGCTCGACGAGCTATACCAGTCTGAACAGTTCCCTCGGGGCTCGACGCCAGCATCATTCACAATCATCATCTGACTGAAAACATCGCGCGCATCGGGTTGAATTACTCGTTCTGGTCGAGTGCAAACTGACTGGTCGCGTGTGGCCGTGGCACCGGCCGCATTCAACAGGACGAAGCAGTCGAACGAAGTGCGATTAAGTTTTGCGTTGTTCAACCTAAGGTTCCATCGCCTTTGGTGTGAACAGTCGAATAACTCTTCAGTAAAAATGCAGATATCCACGGTACTCAGGTACGTTCAGAGTGGCATTTTTGGCACATCCCGGGACAAATACTGGGACTCCTATACTTGGGTGTAATATTCCCCAAACTTTTGCCGCATTAGAGCATTCATACGGACATACACATCGCGCACCGCTCTGGCACAGGCGCGAAAGGGGAGAACTCGGAATGCGTAAACACTCTTTGATGCTGCTCGCCGCCGCTATTGGTCTTGCTGCGAGCCAGGCTTCAGCGGCCGACTTGCCGCGTAAGGCACCCGCCTACATCCCGCCTGCGCCACCACCGGTCACCTGGACTGGGTGCTACATCGGCGCCAACGTTGGCGGAGCGTTTGGTGACGCCAGCGTGAATTTCCCTGGCGGCGAAGTCTCTTCGAACGGTTCTGGCTTTGCCGGCGGCGGCCAGATCGGTTGCGACTACCAGTTCAGCGGTGGTTGGGTGGTTGGCTTCCGCAACATGTTTGACGGGACCAGCAACAAAAGAAGCGGGACGATTGTTTCCGGCCCGCTCGCGGGCACCAACATCAACTTCAACAATCAATGGTTCGACACCCTGACGGGCCGTCTCGGCTACTCGTTCGGACCGGCTTGGATGATCTACGGTCAGGGCGGCGGGGCTTGGGCCCATGCCAGCACCAATGCGTTTCTTGGAGGTGCCGCGCTCGGTACGACGGGTAACACCCGCTCAGGCTGGACCGCCGGTGGCGGAGTTGAATGGATGTTCGCGCCGCACTGGTCGGCCTTCCTCGAAGGCAACTACATGGACTTCGGCACGAACAACAACACCGTATTCGCGGGTGGTTGCGGCGCGGCCGGGTGCGCCTTCAATTCCAAGTTCGACCGAGACCACCGTTCTGGTCGGTGTGAACTACCGGTTCTGGTAAGCGTCACTGTCTGACCTGATTAGGTCTTCCGAAAACCCCGAGCGAGAGCTCGGGGTTTTTGCTTTTCGTCCATCGAAGATGCCAGTGAATATTTTCGAGGCAGCACGTCGGTGCTGTCTGACGTTCTAATGACTTCGTCGCGGTTGGATTTTACCGCGTTTGATTGCGTGGATAACTGCAATTCGGACAAATTCGGGCCAAACCAATGTCCGCAAATTTGCGCGGGTTGATCTGGGGACTGGGGGAGTAAAGTGAGCAGCGCGTTTCAACTTCCACGGCGTTTGCCGGTGGGGACGAAGTACATTGTCGAAATCTGCGGGGAGTTCGTTCGGCGGTTTGTGGAATTGCCCAATGGGGCCAGAATTCCGCTGAGAAGTCGAAAAGCCCGGCTGTCGATTAGCAGCAAGCGTCGCCTCAATGGCGCCGGCTTGCAGGGGCCGCGTTGGCCGAGGCAACCGACGCGGCCCAACCATCGTCGTAAGTGACGACGTCAGGCCGCGGCGCGCGAAGCACGCAGGCGTGGTGACTTTGCTTCGCGTTTGCGTTCGCTTTCCGCGGCGGGCACAGTTAGGTCCTCTCGCGCTGCCAGATTTCGGCGCGCCTACGGTTCTATAGAGGACCTCATGAGCGAAAATTTCGAAACGTTCCTGCGCTTTTGGATCGCCGAAAATATTCGTCCTCTTGATCGCACAGAGTCAGGCGATTTGGATGAGATCGTCCGGTCACGGGCAAAGGAGTTGGCTTCGGCCGCGACCACTGCGGGGTTTTACGGTGAGCTGGATGAGGCTGCCCATCCTTATGGCGGCATCGAAGGCCTTGTGCGCGACAAATTCAAACAGGCAAGTAAACGCGGCTAGTCAGACCGCGTAATACGCTTTGGGAAAGTCGCGGAATTCCAGATGATCGCCGATGGACTTCAGTCGCGCCGATAGCCGTTGTAACATCAAACTGACGGCAGGCGGCATTCCAACAGACGATCATGGAGTTCTCATGCCTGAAATTCCACTGACGCTGACTGAAATCGAGGGGCGCATGGCGGCTCTCAGGGAAAACATCCGTGAGCTCATTGAGCAGGCGGCTGCATATTCCGGTGCCGCCGATGACGAGCTGGCTTCACAACGAATTGCCGAACAGGAGGCGCAGCTCGAAATTTTGACGCGGCAACGCGACGAACTGCTGCAAAGAAAAAAATCGTGACGGCGCGTTCCAGGCGGGTGGGCCGGTGAGCGTACTCCGCAAGGCGACTCCGGAAAGATTGAGCACATTTTCTGATGGCGTATTCGCCGTTCTGATAACGGTTCTGGTTCTCGAACTGCATCCACCGGAGCTTCCCACATTCAAGGCGCTCCTGGCACTATGGCCGAGGTGGCTCAGCTACGCCGTCAGCTATCTCTTCATTGCCATCGTCTGGGCCAATCACCATTACCTCATGCGCTACGCGACCGAGACCACCGCACGTCTCATGTGGTTCAACTTCGCGCATTTGTTTTCGATGTCACTGCTCCCGCTGTCGACGGCATGGATGGCTACAAGCGAATTGGCGCCTGAACCGGTCGCGTTCTATGCGGCGGTATTTTTCCTAGTGAACGCGACTTACATCTGCCTGATCTGGGAGCTTATCGACCGCAGTCCGATGGATGGCATTCCTCGAAAGGTCCGACGCACAATGCGCTACCGCGCACTCCTGACCCTATGCGCTTTCGCGCTGGCTGCTGTTGTGGCGTTGAAGTATCCGCTGGTTGGACTTGGAATTTGTGTCGCGTGCCTGATCGTCTATTTGAAGCCGGAACCGCTGGGAGAAGGAAAGCGGCGCGCTTCGCGCAACTAGTGCTCGCCCGTGTGAAATGCTGCCAGTTATGGATTGCGCCGGGAGAACGACACGGCATACGCGCCGCTGCGAATACCGATCATGGGATCATCGGATTCCTCGATCCCATCGGTCAGCTGGCTAGGCATATACAACAATTTCTTTTCCGCCTCTGCGCTGTTGGGCGCGGCCTTATCAATCGTTAGAACCCCCAACTCGACGACCTTGCGGTCGTTCGGCCAAGGTTTCGTCGGATCCTTGGTGGGGTCACCGGCGACCGCAAGTTGCGCCCTGAGGCGGAACGTTACCGGTCCGCGCTTGAGACGTTCCTGTATCTCGTCCACCAGGAAATTCGGCGGCTTTTGTGCCGCATCAGCGGCAGACAGATGAACGGTCCGCTCGGGCATCATCTCATAGCGGACAGCCTGTTTCGCGCCGGCTGTGTTGACGAATACGAACGCGTTAATGCCGTGGTACTCCTCGGTAGCGAAGCTATCCGGCGTGCTCACAGTCGCATTGGCGGCCGCCACAGCAGGGTGGCTTGCAACGAACTGTTCGAGTTTTGTCGGCTTGGGGGCGTCCGGCGGACTGGCAGCGACAGCGAGAAGCAAGTCGCGGAAATCTTCGGCGGTGGCGACCGGAAAGAACTTGAGAGAGACCATCACCATGTCTGTGTCGCTGCCATCCGGCAGATGAAACTTGACGGCCATGCCATGCGGATTGGCGTCTCCGGACCCGTCCGGGATAATCGGAATTCCGGTCGCGTCGGAAAATCGAATGGTCACCGGGATGGCATTGCCGTTGAACAATACAGCCCGGCTGAGGCCGGCTGCTTCGGGAGAGGCTTTGAAGCTGCCTTCGACGACGGTGCCCTTGGCGTGATTGGTGCGAAACCCCGGGTAGGCGCCAAATACTTTGGTCAATGCGTCAACGAGTTGTTCCTCGAGAGGCTTGTCCTGTGCGGTGGCAATTCCACCCCACGTCAATCCGAGCGCAATGAGTACGATCAGGAGCTTGTGTTTCCGCATGGATGGATTCTCCTTGGATCGCCGCGGGCGATAATACAAGTGGGCAAAAGTGGGCGCGACATTGATTGGAGCTTTCACCCCAATTCTCGAAAATGTCAGCGTGGAAATCCAGTTGGACGGAAGTCCAATGCAGCGTTTTCAGTTGCCGGCGGAGGCCTATTCGGTGCTGCTGCCCTGAATTTCAGATGCGTGTCGGTCAACCGGCTCCCTAAAATACATGCACCATTTTGGCCTGGCGTCTTTTTTCAATGCGGGGGAACATTGGGTCTTGCACGCCTCGCTCCCGCATTCCATCAGCGACGAGCTGTTTGTGACTTCATTCGCATCTGCTCTGGATGCCTGGGCTCTTGCCGATACCGGCTTATGAGGAGCCGGCGTTGTCGGCGCCGAAGTCGGTTGCGCCGGCGTCGCAAGCTTGATCGGCTTTTCTCGGTCGAAATTCCCGCTCTCCGCGCATGCAGCGAGAACGAATGCAAGAGACAAAGCGAATAGCCATTTCATATTTGTCCCCCCGTCGTGCAGAGCCAGCGTGCATTCTGCCGCAACATGGTCTCGACACAGGCGGTAAAAGAAATGGACTTAAGAGGAGGGTTGCTGATCTATTAATTTCTGAAGGAGACGGAACGAAGCGTCCGCTTTTGGGTCACAAGCGACATCTGAACCAGAGGAAAACATGGACACTCCGCTGCTGTGGCACATCCCGCTCTCGCACTACAGCGAGAAAGTGCGATGGGCGCTCGACTACAAAGGCATAGCGCATCGGCGCCGCGTTCTCGGGCCGAACTATCTGATCCGCGTCTGGCGCGCGACGGGTCAGGGCAAGCTGCCCGTTCTGTGGCTCGATGGACGAGCCTTCGCGGATTCAACGCACATCATCGCCGCGCTCGAGGAACGTTACCCCGAGCCGGCGCTCTATCCGCGAGAAGCCGAATTGCGCGACCGTGCACTCGCCCTGGAGGACGATCTCGACGAAACGCTCGGGCCGGCCTTGCGTGCGGCTATCGTGACGCCCTTGTTCCAGCACGATCCCGACATCGCGTTGCGCGTACTGACGACGGGCACAGGTGGCAAGGGCTATCCAAAATTGCGGCCGTTGCTTCGAATTTTTCCATCCTTCTACCGACTCCGCCACAGAATCCGCGAGAGCAATCTGGAGAAGGATCGGGGCATTGTCGCCGCGGCGCTGGACCGCATCGAACACCAACGGCAAGGTCGCGCGTATCTTATCGGCGATGCTTTCACCGTTGCCGATCTCACGGCTGCGTCGTTGCTGGGAGCGCTCCTCCAGCCACCCGAGATTCAATATCCGCTGGAGGTGGAGCTGCCAGCGTATCTGAAAGACTATCGCGCAGCGCTACTGGGGCATCCGGCGGCACAATGGGCGGTCGGTATCTATCGCCAGCATCGCGGCCGCTCCATGGAAGTTGCAAGGCGTGCTGCCGCGTCGTCGCACTAAACGCCGATGCAGAATTTCAAAGATTGGAAATCTGCAGCAGTTTGCGATCGCCGATCCAGGTTTTGGAAAGGTCATCCTCGGCTTTGCGCGCGGCGGCGCTGTTACCGCGTGCTTTATAGAGTTCAGCCAATCCGTAATATGACCAGCCGTTGGCTGGCGCGCGGGTGAGCGCGCGCTGGAACTGTCGCTCCGCCTCGGCGTAGCGACCCGCTTGCAGCAAAGCTGCCGCTAACGACTGCCGGATCGGGTAGTACCAATAAGGCGGCTCGGTGTAGGGCAGGGCGTCCTGCAACGCGGCCGCGCGCTCGAACCGCACGACGGCGGTGCGAGTATCGCCATTGGCTTGCGCGATGCGAGCGAGGATCAATGTTTGCGCGATGCGCAGCACCTCGTGCGCCGGAACGTTTGACTCCTTGAGCAACTTGAAGTCGGCGGTGCGCTCGATCGTCCCGATTGCGTCGGCCGCCGCCGCTGCGCCGGCGAAGTCTCGGCGCTGTGCAAGCGCTACGCCGCGCGCATAAAGCCACATCGCCTTGATGTAGGGGATCGCGTCGCCGGGATCAGGCAACGCGAGAATGGTCTCAGGCGTACTGAACTGCGCGTGCGCGAAATACGGCGCCGCCTTGACGGGCTGCACCATCGCAATGCCGCGCGCGGCTTCATCGGGAATGAGCTGGCGCAGCTTTTCGGCCGCCGCGATTACGGTCTGGCCGTCGCCGGCCAATTGCGCGGACGCCATCACGAAGTGCACGTTGTGCGGATAATACCCGAGCCGATAGACGCCCATCGGCGCTTTGGCGTCGATCAAGTACTTTTCGTCGACCTCGACCGCAGTCTTGTTGTCCTTCAGCGCGTCGAGATAGCGGCCGACGCGATAGTAGATGTGGCTCGGCATGTGCACGAGATGGCCGGCACCGGGGATCGCGCCGCGCAGGCGATCGGCGTAGGGCTCGGCGCGCTTTGGCCGATCCGACGCTTCGACGGCATGGATGTAGTAGTGAATGGCACCGGGATGGCTGGGATTGCGAGCCAGAACCCGCTCCAAGGTCGGCACGATCGGTGTACTTTGCGGGTTCGGGTCGTGGCCGCCCGGCTTCCAGTAATCCCAGGGGCTGAGATCCATCACCGCCTCGGCATAGAACGTGGCGATTTCGTCATCGTCGGGAAATTGCTTCGCGACCTTCGCCATCTCGGCCGCGTAGGCTGCGTCGAACGGTGCGCGGGTGGCCTTCGGATCGTTGCCATAACGCACTGCGAGGGCGCCGATCAGCGCTTGCTCGCGGGGGCTCGCCTTGCCCGCAAGTGCTTTGGCCTTCTGCGCGGCAGCGAAGGCCGGCGCGACAGCATCCTCCTGCATCGGAAGATTGATGTTGGGCCCGAGCACCAAAGCCTCACCCCAGAAGCACATGGCGCAGTCGGGATCGAGCTTCTGCGCCATGCGAAAGGCACGCTGCGCCTCGCCGTGATTGAACGCGTAGGCAAGACGAAGGCCCTGGTCGAAATAGGTCTGCGCGCGTTCATTCTTGGTTGAAATCTTGTAGGTGACGGAGCCGAGACCGGTCCAAAGCGGCGGCTCTGTATCTGCGAATGCTGGCGCTGCGTTGGCGGCGCTCATCTCAGCGCGCGGCACTTCGGTCTGTGCCAGGCGAAGCATCATCGGCGGGCCTTTTGCGACCGGTGTGTGACAGATCGGAAAATCCGGGCCAACGAGTAGCGGGGATGTGTCCGCGGCCGTTTCACTTGCACCCGCAAGGATAAGAGTGTTTCCGGCCAGCAGGGTCACCAGGGTTGCGCTACCGAGCGCGGCAGCCCCCACGGAAACCAGAAGCCCCTGCAATCGGGTAAATGTCGCCATGTCGTCCTCCAAAAATCAAAAACGGAGGAAATCCGTGCGATCCAGCGGGTCGCATCGGGCGGGCAATAAAAAAGCCCGACTGGCGGGCATTCTGACGCTTTGGGAACCTTTTGCAAGACAACGGCGACGGAGGCCGACAACAAGGTCGGCCCAAAACAGCCCGCGATTGCCAGAAACCGTTAATTATTCTGGCGTTTTGCTAGGCGGAAACTGACGCGGCGGACCTTTGAGATCCTCCCCCGTCGCGAGCTCAGGCTGATCCTTCGCTTTGGACTCGTCGTGAACGGTTGTGCTCTGGCCGGTCGTGGCCCCGGGCCCGCCGTTTGGCTTCTGATCGACAGTTGCTCCACCGGTTTCCGGAGCTGCACCCGTCCAGCCGGTCGAGCCGCGATTCTGCGGTGAGGTGCCGTCGCCGCCCGCTGCATTCTGTGCTGACGCGGCTAATGATGATGCGAGAATGGCTACCGTCACAAGCATGATGGTTCGCATTGTGGTCTCCCATGCGCGGTGTCATGGGCAACTCGGGTTCCGCTGCAATGTTCCGGCTTGAGCAGAAGAAGCCCGATCGCTTTGAATCGCCAAACAACTTCGCCGTCGACGGCATTTCGTAGCGACCGCGCATGGAACCGCTCGGAACTTTCCGCGCGCGCTCATCTCGATACCGCAGCCCGTTACCACCGGCGCCTGCGTGATTCACCATTGCGCAGCGTTTGCCTTGTAGTGCGGCCGAAAACGCGCAAGGATTTGTTGGGCAGTAGGGGCGCTTCCACGTGTCGATTGTTGCGACGCTTTCAGAACAGAAAGCCGCAGGAGGGCTGTCTCTCGCTGCCAGCTCGTCGGACATCAATGCCACCGTTGTCGACGATACCGTCGTTCAAAAAAATTGCTCGTTACACGTTCGCGGAAATCTCCTTGCCAACCTGACAATCGAGTCGGGCGCGAAGGTCGTTGTCGAAGGGGCTGTCGAAGGAAAAATCATCAACAAAGGCGGCAAGCTCCTCGTTAACAACAAAGCGCATGCGTCATGCATTACGACAAACGGGCCTGCAGAGGCCGAGGCTTGCGGAATTCTCAAGATCGATCTGACCGCGATTGTCTCAAATTGGGAAAGGCTCGCGAAAATCGCCACGGTTGAATGCGCCGCTGTGGTCAAGGGCAATGCTTACGGCTGCGGCATCGAGCCGATCGCCGGAGCTCTCGCTAGAAACGGCTGCGAAACATTTTTTGTCTCCGACATTCCGGAAGCCAAGCGCGTTCGCGCTGTCGCGCAAGGCGCGGCGATTTATGTGCTCGGTGGCCTGTACGCCGGACCGCGGGACGCCTTCGCAGAGGTCAACGCGAGGCCCGTGATCTACAGTCCAATCGAAATGGCCGAATGGGATCTGTTCGTCAGATCGCATGGATGGTCGGGCGGCTGCGCGTTGCACGTCGACACCGGCAAAAGCAGACGCGGTCTTTCGGTCGAAGAAGCGGAAGCGTTTGCGCCCAGCTTCCGCAACCACGGCGTCACACTTCTGATAAGCCGTCTTGATAGTCTCGACAAAACTGCCAAGGCCTCAAACGATATTCAGATCAGGCTATTTTGCGAACTGCGCCGGCTCTACAAGGGAGTGTCGGCCTCGATGGCCAACTCGTCCACCATCTTCGTTGAGCCGAAGGCTCATTGCGATCTCATTCAGGCAGACGCGGCGCTCTACGGTGTCAACCCCACGCCGGGCACCAACAATCCGATGCTCCCGGTGATCGAGCTGTATGCTCGCATCGTCCAGATTCTCAAATTGTCACCCGGCGAAACCATCGCCGATGGGAACGGCTGGGTGGCGAAACGGCCGACACGACTGGCGCTGGTGTCTGCCGGATACGCGGACGGCTATCCGCGATCAGGAAGTGCTTACGACAAATCGCTAAACGCAATCGTCGGTGGCCGGCCATGCCCGATCGTAGGGCAGCCGTCCATGGATCTTCTGGCGATCGATGTCACGGACGTTTCAGACCCGGCGCTCGTGCGCCATGGAAAGATGGTCACGCTTGTCGGACCGGAGACAAGCATCGACGAACTCGCGGTGGCATGCAAATCGACCGGTTGCGAAGTGCTCAGTCATCTCGGCCACCGTTTCCACCGCATCTACCACGTCACCTAAGCAGCAGCAGTTGAACTTCCATCAGTGTACAGGAGTAGGAGAGTAACATGTTCGGAAAAACCAAAGACAATGCGGCAGACATCAGCCACGACACCTCGCCCGCGCTGGAGATGAATTGCTCAACCGCTGGGCACGCGGCGGCGCAAGAAACGACGTCCTCGATCAGCTCCGGCCTTTCGATTGTCGGCAAGATTGTCGGCCAAGGAAAGCTCGCGATCTTCGGTCACGTTGAGGGCGAAGTGCACGCCTCGACCGTCCAGATCGGCGATGGCGCGGAGGTCGAGGGCGACATTGTCGCGCAGGAATTGACGATCGGTGGTCGCGTCAAGGGAACGATCCGCGCCAATCGCGTCAAGCTGAACAGCACCGCCGTGGTTGAGGGCGACATCTATCACCGGTCCCTGGCGATCGAGGAAAATGCGCAGTTCGAAGGAATGTCGCGGCGACAGGAAAATGCCATCGACACGCCTTCGCTCGTCCCGTCGAAACGCGCACCGGCCCAGGTCATCAACATGAACGGGCAGGGTAACGGCGCGTCGGATCCATTGAGCTTGTCGTAGACGCAAGGCCCGCGCTGATCGATTTGCGGTCCAGCGCCAAGAACAACATTCCAATCCGTGACCAGCTCACGGATTGGATGCGCTAATCCGCGTTTGGATTAGAAGCGGAACCACTGAGTGGAATACTGCCCTGCGTAGGGCGACCGCCAATAATTGCGTGGACGATCGTATCGGACTTCGTACGTCGGCGAAGAGCGTTTGCGCTGCTTGAGGCCGCCCTGTGGCTCGTTGCTCAGGGTGACGACAAATTCCGTGCCGGTGCCCGTCTCGCCGCTCAACGGTTCGTCCGAAATGATCAACGCGGATCGTGGCGATACCTTATTCTGCGATGAGATCGAGCGACTCCTGAGGAATTGTGATCCGATCGAGCGCTGATTTCGCGCTGCCGACATCGCTCACGGCTGGCCCGCCATCCTTCTCGCTAACCAGCGACACCAGGCTCCATCGGACGTGGGTGCCGCTGCGTTCCATTGCGGTGAAGACATATGTACCGATGGGGCGGTCGGCATCCCGAACGGTAACCGGGATCTCCAGGATGGGCTGGAGGGCCTGGCGGACGTAAAGGCGCTGGTTCTTGCGGCTGATAAAAACCGATACCGGCTCGAGTTCGCGCGTGGCTTTGCGTGCCGCGTCCGCCGCCGCGACGCGTGCGCGATCGGCGGCAGCGGCTGCGTCCCGGGTGGCCGTCACGGCATCGGCCTTTGGCTGTAGATCGGTTTTGACTGCGGCCAACTGGGCATCGAGCTCGACGATCCGTGCGGTCACCTTTTCCTTGGCGTTCTCGGCGCGCTCCTTGGCCTCGGGCGAGGACGCCGAAGCAATCGCACGTTCGGTCGCGGCCAATTCCGTTTCGGCCCTTGATCTCAAAGCTTCTGTTTTGCGGGCCAATGCAGCGGCCTGCGCGGACTCGCGGGTGGCGGTTATGGCAGTGAGCCTCGCCTGATCGGCCTTGGCGCTCGCGTCGTGCACGGCAGCGGTCGCCGCGGCGGCTGTAGCGGCAGCTTGATCTGTTTTTGGCTGGAACAGTGCCGGATGTTCAATCGCGACCGGCCCAACGGTGCCTGGCGCCACGATTACGCGCATGCCGAGTTTTGTTGCGCGGAACAGGCGCTCAGCAAAGCTGTATGGTAACCGGATGCAGCCGTGGGAAGCGGGATACCCCGGCAGAGGACCGCCGTGCAGGGCGATGCCTGACCAGGTGAGGCGCTGCATGTGCGGCATGAAGGCATCGTCATAGAGGTTCGAGTAGTGCTCGGCGTTTTTCTGGAGGACGCTGAAGATGCCGGCGGGCGTCTCGCGGCCCTTCTGGCCGCTCGATACCGGCGCCCGCATGATCGGGCCTTTGTCGTCATAGATCGTGATCTGCTGGTCGTGCAGCGAAACGATCGCCATGATCGGATCGCTAGCCGGACGCGTCGCCACCGACTGGTCTTCCCGAACTTTTGCGGCTTGCGAAAGATCGCTCGCGGCTGCCAGGACGGTCAGGCTGACAAACGCTGTTGCAACGCGGAATACCGCCCGTTTGTGCTTCCGGTTGTACGCAAAAAGTTTCATATGGCCGCCATCTGTTGAACTGTTTACACCACGCCGCGTTCCATGGCCGTCTATCAAAGGACCTGGCCCGGCCCGCTTGCCGTCAGATCCTCGCTCGAAAAAGTGGCGCGATTGGTACGCGTCCGGACATAGTCTAGCACGAACAATCGAACCGCAGATGAAAGGTTGTGCCGGGTACGTTCGGTGTCGATCCGCTCGATCAGGGCATCGACCGGGATATTTTCGCTGCGAGCGATCTCCCGTAGGCAATTCCAGAACTGGTTTTCCAGGGAGATGGACGTCTTGTTTCCTGCGAGCCTGATAGAGCGCTTGAGCACGGGCGAATGCGGGTTACGGCGGGCCTTACGATCAGGAGTCGATAGACTGATTTCCATGGAACAACTCCTCCAGCAAGGTGAATGTGCCCAATTCTCCGCAATGTGCGCGCCCAAATCGAGTTGGACCCAAGGCCAATGTCCGCTTATGACACAAAGCCGAAACCGTGACGGGTACTATAGTCATGGCTGGCTGTAGTCTCAGGTCCATCCTATCTACGGTAAGCTGAGCATCTCAAGTACCGGAAATGACGGACCGTCTGCGTCGGAGATTTGCCGTCTGTGTCGTGATCACAATCGGGATTGCGACATGGTCACCGATTTGTGCAGCCCGCTGGCAGGATTCCGACCCCAATCTGCGTCCCTTCAGGCATGGCCTTCACTTCAGGCAAGGCTTTCATTTCAGACAAGGCCTGCAGTTCAGACATGGCCTTCATAGAGATGGCCTTCCTAGAGATGGCCTTCATTTCTTTAGAAAAGGCGTGCAACTCCCGTCGTTGCACAGCCCTTATCCTTGCAGCGTTCTCGGCCACCGTCCGTGCATCCCTTACGGGACCTATTGCAGCATCTTTAGCCATCAACCCTGCATACCCGATATCGACTTTCCCATCGGTCAGACGCTGCAGCTGACCATTCTCAGCCGGCCGGAAGACGGCACCTCCGATCGGACTGCCGAACAAAAGTCCGCGGACGGCTCGCCGCACGACCTGAATACCATCCGCGATGTGTTCTCTGCATTGCGCGCATGCTGGATTCCGCCCGATAAGGATGCGGCGCGATCCGGCACGCAGATTACGCTGCGCTTCAGCTTCAACAGTCACGGCGGAATTATTTCTGAACCCAGGACGACCTATGTCACGGCCGATACGCCGGCGGACGTGCGCGAGGTTTACTGGAACGCGGCAACGGCCGCGCTCAAGCGCTGTACACCGCTGCAATTCACGGACGGGCTCGGCGGCGCGCTGGCGGGGCGTCCGTTTGCCATTCGCTTCGTCGACAATCGCTCGTTTTGAGCAGGTGAGCGGCCTGCGCTCACGTTCTAGGCGTATTTCACTTCGATGGGTCGCGGCTTGTTTTCAGACCGATATCTTACAATCTTCACCGTGATGTTCGGACAAACCGGGCATTCAAAAGTTCGCTTGTCGTGATTTGGTGCGTCCGGCTCAATGCAGGCGAGCCACATCTGCGACCTGCAGATTTCACAAAAAGGACGACCGATAATTCGTTGCTGGGGAAGCGATTGATCTTTTCGCATGCGACACCTCTTGGCCGGTTGGCGTGGCATACTCACGAACTGACTGTTTCAACAAAAAGGAGTTGGCCAACGGAGTAGCTCGACTCCCATTTACAAACGCGTGGCGTTCGACAAAGGCCACATCTTGTTTTTGTGCGCTACAAACGACTCGCGCGCAGCAAATTTACATTTGCATTTTAGTTCGACAGGAATGTGGCAAAGAGGTTCCCCTTTGAAACTGCCGCAGTCTACAATCGCGTCATCAGTGCTCGCTCGAAGGAACCAGTGTCATGGCCCGTCCACCATTGCCACCATTTAACGCGGAAACCGCCGCACAAAAGGCGCGCCTCGCGGAGGACGCCTGGAATACCCGTGACCCCGCCCGCGTGGCTCTCGCTTACACGACCGACAGCGTTTGGCGAAACCGCGCCGAATTCATTCACGGCCGCGGAGAAATCGAGGCATTTCTCACGCGCAAATGGAATCGCGAACTCGATTATCGGTTGATCAAGGAAGTATGGGCCTTCCAGGACAACCGGATTGCCGTGCGCTTTGCATACGAATGGCATGACGATTCCGGCCACTGGTTCCGTAGCTACGGAAACGAGAATTGGGAGTTCGACACGGAAGGCCTGATGCGCCGGCGGATCGCCAGCATCAATGATCTGCCGATCAAGGACAGTGAGCGCAAATATCACTGGCCACTCGGTCGTCGTCCGGACGATCACCCCTCGCTCAGCGATCTCGGCCTATAGCGCTGGACGATCAAGGTCACTCTCGGCAATAGTCGTTACAGGGCAAATCGCGAAATGAAGTGAGACATGGAAAACGTCAGAGGGATGATCGGCGTCGACAAGATGGGTGCGGAGATCCTGTTTATCGATCCGGAAACCTACGAGGTTGAAAAGACACTCAAGGGATTTCAGCGCACCGTTCACGAACTTCTTGTGGTGCCGGAGACGGGGACTGCCTACGTTCCGATCTTTGGTGACGGGATCCACGGCCGTAACCCAAATCCTGGCCATCTGCTTTGCGTCATCGATCTGAAAAATCGCACGCACGCAGCCGATATCGATCTGCGGCCCTACATTGCGCCCCACACATTGAAGCTTGGCCCTGACGGATTGATCTACATTACTTGCGAAAACAGCGCGGTGGTTGCGGTCATTGATCGGTCGACAAACACGGTCGTGGACGCGATCGATTCTGGCTCGACGAATGGTCACCGGCTGATTATCGCGCCCGACGGGCAGCGGCTTTACACCGAGAACGAGGAAGACAGCACCGTTTCGATCATTGATCTGCCGCGGCGCAAGCTTCTCGGGAAAATTTCAACGCCTCGCGCATTGGCGGGCATAACAATTTCGTCCGATGGACGAACGGTTATTGCGGTCGACGATATTGAGCCAGCGCTTTTCCTCATCGATGTCGCGGGCGGAAAGGTCGATGCCACAGTGCGGCTTGAAGGTGTGCCGGAAGCCGCACAAATTGCGCGGTTCAGCCCTGACAACAAAGTGCTCGCGGTTACAAGCTTGAAAAGCAACACCGTGAGTTTGATCGATCCGTTATTCCGGCAACAGGTCGCCGTGAAAGTCGGCGACCAGCCTATGGACATGGCCTTTCGTGGCAACGAGCTGTTCGTCGCGTGTCAGGGAGATGGATCCGTGCATGTTGTCGACATCGCTCAGCGTCGCAACAAGCGCCATTTCAAGGCCGGGAAGGGCTGCGAGTCCGTCGGCTTTTTTTGATCGCGTATGGCGGGAAACCGCGCGAGTGACTCGGAGTGGAACCGACGGCCCGTGGACGTCGGTTATTGCCCAGCCCTTTTCAGATGATGGGGTTGGAGACCAATCTCGCTTTCGTTGCGATGCCGGGCGATGCGCGGTGGATCGATGAGAGCTCGGAAAAACCGACCCCAAGCTTGAATAAATCTGGTCAGGACCCACAGTGCTCCTACAATGACGCTGGCAAACAGCGCGAACACCGAACCAAAGCACGCAAAATACATTAAGACGTTCATGGCTTCGCAGTTGAGTTTTCTGCGTGCCCTCACGCGGGGTCACTATTAAAACTCTGGCTGGACATGTAAGCACACAAACCAAGGCTGATGAAAATGAAAATCGGCGGGCCGAGATCACGACACGCCGAGCGCGGAACCAACCCGGTGAAGCGGAGGTGCCAAAATGAAAATCGACGGAGCTTGTCACTGTGGCTCTATTGCCTACGAGGCAGAGGCCGATCCAGAAATGACAGGGGTCTGCCATTGCACCGACTGCCAGACTCTGTCGGGCTCGGCATTTCGCAGCGTCGTGCCTTCGCGGCAAGGCTCCTTTAAGCTTCGATCGGGTGAACTGAAAATATATGTGAAAACAGCCGAGAGCGGCACCAAACGACAACAGGCGTTTTGTCCGAATTGCGGGACGCCAATATTTTCTACAACGGTCGATGACGGACCAAAGATCCATTCCATTCGTGTCGGCACCATCCGTCAGCGCAACGAATTTGTGCCCAAACTGCAGTATTGGGTTCGCTCGGCTCAGCATTGGACCAAAGATCTCGGCTCCCTGCCGAAGACCGAGAAGCAGCGCTAAGTCGACGTCGTGCGCATTGTTTTAGTTGGCGAATAGCGGCCCATCCGCCAAGCTTTCAGGGAAAAGCGGACATCAAGAAATGTCCGCTAATAGTCCAAGGCGGAACCTGGCTTGACAGTGTCGCCCTCGACCCTCATCGCCGCCGACGAAGTGATCAAAAAGGTCCGATGCCCGCCTCCAGGCGGCGGCAGCCTGCGGTGCGGAGCCCTAGTCAGGCAGGGCACGCGTATCAGAGATTGGTGCGTTGCATCATGTCAAAGTGATTTGGTGCGGGGTGTGACGCGGGCTACGCTGATTTCAGCCGTCCGCGTTGAGGTCTGTGTCTTGCCACAAACAAATCGTTTCGATCTCCAGACACCGCCACCGATGGCGTCGCGACGGTGCCCTGTATGTGGCGAACCGCTGCTGGTCACCGCCGAGCCGACCGACAAGACGAGCCAGCGCCTGTTCGAATGCTCATCGTGCCCGTACGCCGAAGCGACATCAGTCAGGGTCGGCTAGGCGGCCTAATCCATCCGACGCTATTTCGCGGTGCCTGCTGCACGCTGTAGTCGGGCCGAAGATCGGCGCGCCGCCAGCCGCAGGCTGTGCAACGGCATCGCTGCTCTATCTCGCGTAACGCCTCATCGGCATTGAAGCGATCAACCGGCAGCGTCCCTCCATGATGACAGGGCCAATCGCCGGTACGCTTGCCGCGGCAATAGACAAGAAGCTGGCGAACGCCGTGCGCGCGAATCGAGGCGATAGTCACCGGGCCGGTCATCGCGATACCTGCGGATTCGTGGCGACTCACTTATAGATGTTTCGGTCGGACAACCTTTCGCACGCAACAAAATGAGCACAGCGACTTTTGTATTTATGATCGCGACCTATTGGGTCGGCGGCTCAGGGCCGACGGAAGGCGGGAAATATCTAGCCAACGGCCAAGTGTACAACAACAAGGATTTCGTCGCTGCTCACCGAACTTTGCCTTTTGGCACTATCCTGAATGTTTGCCTTCGTCGTCAGTGTGTCGCTGTGGTTGTAAAAGATCGCGGCCCATTTTTGCCGAAGATGGACATCGAGCGCCGCATTGATTTGTCCTACGGCGCAGCCAAAGCCCTCGGCATGCTTCACGATGGTCGGCAGAGAGTCCGCGTCAGCGTTCCGACGCCGGCACCGAGGCCGGATATCGAACGGCAGGAAGCGCAGACCACCCCAAATTTCATGGCGCAATCGTCCAAACGGGATTGATTTCGGATAAAGGCGATTGGACCGGTTGCAGACATCGATTGCGATGAATGCACTAGGGGTGCGTGCGTGCATCAGTCACATAACGACAATATGCCGAACGCGCCGATCGGCAGGCGCCGATGTCCGATTTGCGGGATGTTGTCGTTGACGATAGAGCCAACCGGCCAGGCGCGTTACGACCAGCGCCTGTTCGAATGCTCATCGTGCCCATACGCCGAGACGACAATAGTCAGGTTAGAGCGCTAGGCGGCATGCCTTGCAGCGACGCTTTTGACCCAAAGCGGACATCTATAACCCCGCTCCACTATGCTAAGTTGGACCCCGTCCTGAATTTCGGGGGCAGCGATGAGACGGCGCGAGTTCGTCACACTACTCGGCGGCACGGTGGCGGCATGGCCATTGGCGGTTGGCGCACAAAAGCCCGGGCAGATGCGACGGATCATCGTTCTGGTCGGCCTCGAGGAAAAAGATGCTGAAGCGCAAAGGCGCGCCAAGGCATTCCGACTGGGGATGCGCGATCTGGGATGGATCGAAGGACGCAACATTCAGATCGAAATTCGGTTTACCGAGAGCAATCTAGAGTCAATCAATAAGCATGTGGCCGAGGTTACTGGGCTCGCACCAGACGTCATTGTTGCAAATAGCACTCCGGTCATTGCCGCGCTGCGCACGACCAAGAGCACCATCCCGATCGTATTCGCGATGGTGAATGATCCGGTGGGTCAAGGTTTCATTTCAAGTCTTGCACACCCTGGCGCCAACATTACCGGTTTCTATTTCATTGATTTCGAAATGGTGGGCAAATGGATCAACCTACTCGGCGACGTCAAACCAAGTCTGTCGCGAGTTGCATTGATATTTAATCCGGATACGTCGGCCTATTTTGACGACTTCCTGCGGTCATTCAAAATGTCGCAGCAATCAACCCCGGTCGAGGTGCAAGCAATCCACGTTCGGAGTGTCGCAGAGATTGAGTCGGCGATCGCAGAACTAGGGCGCGACCCTGGCTGTGGTTTGATCGCCGGATCGGACATCTTCATCGTCGGTGCGCGCAAGACGGTCGTGCAGTCGGCACAGGAACATCGTGTGCCGGTCATTTCCCCCTACCGGCAATTCGTCGTTGATGGCAGCCTCATGTCGTATGGGCCCGATACCGCCGATATCTTCCGGCGTTCGACCAGTTACGTCGATCGCATTCTTAAGGGCGAGTCGCCGGCCAATTTACCGGTGCAAGCACCGAGCAAGTTTGAACTCGTCTTCAATTTAAACACCGCCAAGGCGCTTGGTCTCTCGGTTCGAAGTTCCTTCCTGCAGCTCGCCGACGAAGTGATCGAGTGAAGCGGCGGATGATCTGGAGAGAAGTGCCGCACAATGATGGATCTTCTGTTCAACGGTGTCGGGTACACCGACATCGCGTTCGCCCTAAACCGCATCGCGGTTGGGGCGTTCTTCATGCTTTCGGGCTACCACAAGCTGTTCAACGCAGAGCGCCATCGCACGCTCGCCGATGAACTTAAGGCGCTCGGCGTTCCGGCAGTGGGCTTCAACCAATGGTGGGTTCCGGCGGTCGAGTTTACCGCGGGCGCCGCTGTCTTTATCGGGTTCTTTGCGACGCTCGCCGCGCTTGGCCTGCTGGTCATCATTTTGGTCGCCATGGCCACGTCGGGGCGCCAGCGAATTAAGCTCTACATGCCTATCGATCGAGGCGATCGCATCGGCGATTGGCTCTATCTGCCCGAGACGCTTTATGCAGTCATGCTGGTCATGGTCGTCTCGGCTGGTGCCGGACGGTATAGCCTGGATGCCGTGATCCTACCCCTGATCAACAAGCACATCGGGTAAATCTCTTTCTTCTTCGAACGGAGAAATACGATATTCGAATTGGGAGCTGTCTATGAACCAAGTACAGGTCGAGCAGAAAAACTATCAGATGCCGCCGCAGGATGGGTTTACCGTCGCACACTTTCTCACCGTCGCCGACGTCGAACGATCGGCTCGATTTTACGAAACGGTTTTCGGAGGCCGCATTCTGAGCAGAGGCGATAGCAAAGGCGCGCCGGGTTACATCCAGATCGCGAACACGTGGCTCATTGTCAACGTTGGGGGCGGTCCGACGCCCGACAAACCATCGGTAACGCTCAGCGTCCCCGCCGACCCGGATTCGGTCAGCAGCTTTATGAATATCCGCGTTGCAGATATTCAAGCGTGTTATGAGCTATGGCGAAATCGAGGAGCCGTGTTTATCACAGAGCCAAAGGACAAATACGGCGAGACGCGGTGCTACATTCGCGATCCTGACGGTTATATTATAGAAGTTGGGCAAAGTAAGCCGGGCGTCGCGTACGGCTAAACGCACGACACGTGAAAGCATCCGTGGTGACGCCTACACTTCGGCGTCATGGTGTCACGAAGGACGGGGAAGCGCTTAATTTGTCAGCGCTTCCATCGCCCAAACTCGGAACTTGGCGTATTTGTCGCCGATCTTTCTGCCATCTCTGTATGCAGGCGACGCGAACGCAGCTTGAGCCTTTTCGAGATTCTCAAAAGCGAGGATAACGGTTCGCGACTTCGGCGGCTCGCCGTCGATTGCAACATTCTTTCCGCCCCGAGCCAGATACTTTCCCCCGGCCTCGGTGAGGGCCTTACCTGCGATGGGTGAGTACTCCTTCAAGAACGCGTCCTGATTGGTCACGTCGATCTCAACTACGGCAAATGCGGGTGGTTTTGCTTGGGCGTGTAACGTCTGGATCGCTGCGCCCCCGATTGCCGCACCAGCAACGAGAGCCAAAGCAAGTTTACAATTCGAGTGCATGAACTGCCCCTTTTAGGTTTGGTACCGAGCAGCAAAGCTTATCCGAACCCAAAGTGAGCGGCGACAAACGGGACATAAAAATAGTTGTCCGCCAGTCAAAAAACTTACACTTATTTTCGCTGTGCGAATGATAGGGTCGCAGTCACTTTGGCGGAGCCGCTGTCGATGATGGTGAAGCCTGCGCCTAGGAGGCGCGAGAACCCGCCTTAGAATTGAATAAGTGGGGGCCACCATCCGGAGGTTGCCAAATCCCACATCGCGACAACAATAAATCAAACAATGGGGAAACATGAAAAGAGCACGCCGCAAATTCTTGCGTCTGGCTGCAAGCGCGGGCGCATTGTCAGTGCTGCCAGGCATTGCGTTGGCTCAGAGATATCCCGCACGGCCGGTACGGCTTGTCGTCGGCTACGCAGCGGGTGGAGCGGCGGATACGCTGGCGCGTATTGTCGGGCAGGCCCTGTCGGAGAGTTTGGGGCAGACTTTCGTGGTCGAGAATCGCACGGGCGCGGGCGGCAATATCGCCACGGAAACGGTCCTGCGCGCCCCGGCGGACGGCTATACGATGCTTGTCAATACAACACCGAACATCGCCAGTGCGCCTCTGGCCGATGGTTTCGATTTGTCGCGCGATACCTTGCCGATCGGGGGTATTTCCCGCGGCCATCTGGTGATGCTGGTGCATCCGTCATTGCCTGCGAAAAATCTCGCCGAATTCATCGCGCACGCCAAAGCGACGCCGGGAAAGATCACGATGTCGTCTGCGGGCAATGGCACGCCTCCACACATGGCGGGCGAGCTTTTCAAGATGATGGCCGATGTCGATATTGTCCATGTTCCGTATCGGGGCGGCGGCCCGGCGCTCGCGGATCTGCTCGGCGGACAAGTGCAGGTGATGTTCAGCAATCTGCCGACCGATGAATACGTTGCAAGCGGCAAGTTGCGCGCCTTGGCTGTAACGACTGCCGTACGCGCGAAGACGATGCCGGACGTGCCGACGGTCGGCGAATTCATTACCGGCTATGAAGCGAGCGTCGCGTTCGGGCTTTGTGGACCGAAAGCGCTGCCTGCGGACATCGTGGAGTTGGTCAGTCAGGCTTTGAATGCGAGCCTCGCCGACCCTTCCGTGCAGGCCAAGATTGCCAACCTCGGCGCGGTGCCGCTGATCCTATCGCCGGCCAGCTTCAAAGAATTTCTCGCTGAAGAGACCGCTAAGTGGAACAAAGTCGCGCGGGCGGCCCGCATCCTGCCGAACTAGCCTCAAAGTGGCATTGGCTCGAACTCAACACCCAGTGGCGGCCGGATTGCTCGTTTGGTTCGTACCGGCAGTGGGATTGTTTGTTGAATTGCCGAGGCCAGTCGTCGAGCTAGGGCTGCACGGCTGAGTAAGCGTGGTTGATGGGGAGCGGGTACCGGGAGTGGCAGTGGTGCCGGTGCTCGGCGTCGCCGAAGGATGGGCACCGCCGCTCGTGCCCCCGCTCGTGGCGCCACCACTCGAACCGCCTGCGCTGCCGCCTGCACTGCCGCCACCGCTCCCGCCGCTTCCTTGCGCCAATGCACCTGTCGCGCTGGCCGCAAGCATCGCGGCCGTGACAACTGAAAGAATTTTTCTGTTTCGTGTTCGCATTTGATCGGCTCCTTTTTGTGTATGGGAGCCAACGTGTGTTCTGCGGCCTGGTTGCGCGAGAACATGACGACAGGAATGCGACAGATCAACAACTTAAAGTGACTGGCGCGTGTTTACGATCGCCGATTATCTATCGATCGCCGGCCACAGTGAGCAGAGTACAAAGATGGACGCATTAACTCCCGATACCCTGAAGCTTCTGCAGTCCATTTTGGATGATGCGTGGAATTCTCTGAGGCCCGAGGAGCGAGCGCGCACAAGCAAGACAGAAGTTGCTGTACGCATTCTTGAAGCAGCTTCCGCAGGAGAGCGAGATCCAGCGCGTTTGAGGCTCGAGGCTATAACCGGAGTTGTTACGTCCTCGCTTTAACAACAGGTTCAAGCAGACGGCGAGGGCACGTCAATGCGGCGTCGCTGTTCTGAGTAACTCTCCACCGAACAAGATCTGAGACGCTTGAGCCGTTACTCGGTTGGCAAAGGCGTACCGGCCTAATCGGCCTGCTCGCGCGCCGCAGAAAGCAGAGGCACGCAGCGTCGCACTAAAGATGCGCGTCCTCGTGCGGGACTTTGGTGTCTGCTGTCGGGGGTGAACCAGATATTTGTTTGAGAGTAATTACAAAATCGTCATTAGTTTCGTTTGGTGCAAAACGATCCCGAGCCCGCTGGTTCCGAAACCTTTTACGACGATGGCGCGAGATTAGGTCGCGAACCAGGTATCCAAGGACAAGGCCAATTACTAAACTCAAGATACACGACAACATTTACGTACAGTACTCCGTGCTGTAGCGAACGATGCGCGCGTCCGTTTTCTTTCAAGCGGCAGCGTCTAAATAACCAGCTCGACTAGACCAACAAGACCGAATCCCAAGATCGTTGCCCAGATTGCGGTTAGCCCGATCCCGCACACCACAAGTGCTATCGGCAAATTCCGTTGAATGAGCATGGCCAACTGGGTTCGCATCGCTACTCTTTCACTGACCATTCAAGCCAGGGCTTGTAACGAGTTGATGTAGGATCTTAACACCTCACCATAACATGGGTTTGCGCCTCAACCCGATCACGAGTATTTGCGAATACGCGGGGCATATATTTGGAATAAAATCCCGCCATCTTTCGGTAACCGAGTGATTGCACTCGGCGCACTCAAACGTGCGCTCGTCGTGATCAGGTTTGTCCGGTGCGAGCCACATCGGGGCTCCGCACTCCTGACAATTTTGATGGGGGACCTGACGATGCGAACGCGCAAAATTTTCACCGGATGTCTGTGCCAGAACATCATTTGAAATGAGAGGGGGAGCGATGAAAGCGCTCAGTTTGTTTCTAAGCGAGTATCAAGATGAAGCGCACCTGGAATGATCGTTTTGTCCGCTTCTGGCCCTTAACTCACATTGTCTGTCGCGCCGCGAATGTTGCTTTTGACCCAAGGCGGACATTTCTGCCCGTCCCGCCACGGTCGCCCAATCGGCAAGTGTTCCGACCTAGTTGCAATAAACTTAAAGAAGGGAGCAATCTGGAAGGCGACAGAAGAGAAATCGAGTTTGTCTTTGCCGATTGACGATGTTCCAAGCCAAGATTTTCTTCGCGGTGGCGGCGAGATGGGCGCACTCACGCGCGCCTATGACTGGACAAAAACACCCTTGGGGCCGCCCGACGGATGGCCGCAGAGCCTAAAAACCGCGGTTCGCCTTTTACTCACCAGCCAACACCCGATGTTCATCTGGTGGGGGCCTGAACTCATCCAGTTTTATAACGACGCGTACCGGCAAACCATGGGGCCGGAACGTCATCCGAGTGCGCTCGGCCAATACGGTTATGATTGTTGGACGGAGATTTGGGACATTATCGGCCCCCAGATTGAATTCGTCATGGCCGGCAAGGGCGCCACCTGGCACGTCGATCAACTCGTGCCGATAACGCGGCACGGTCGGCGAGAGGATGTATGGTGGACCTATGGGTATAGTCCCATTGATATCGAGGGCCAGGTCGGCGGCGTGCTCGTGGTCTGCAACGATGTGACTCAGCAACACCTTCTGACGGAGCAGCTGCGACAGGCCAACCTTCAGCTTGGCGACGAGAGCGCCCGCCTACGACAGCTCTTTCATCAATCGCCTGGGTTCATGTGCATACTCCGTGGGCCGCAGCATATTTTCGAGTTTACGAACGCGTCCTACAGCCAACTCATCGGTAATCGTGACGTTACGGGCAAGACGATACGAGAGGCGCTACCGGAGCTGGCGGACCAGCGCTTCTTTGATCTGCTCGACCAAGTTTACGCCAGCGGCAAACCTTTCGTCGGCCGGAGGCTGCCGGTGCTTCTGCAAACCCAACAAACCGGCCAAACGGAACGGCGTTACGTCGATTTCGTTTATCAACCGATTTTGGATAAAGCCGGAAACATTTCAGGAATCTTCGTTGAGGGAAGCGATGTTACCGATCATGTACACACGGAGGAAAGCCAGCAGCTTCTCATTCGCGAGCTTCATCACCGCGTGAAGAATACTTTGGCAACGGTTCAGGGCATCCTCGGCGCAACCGCGCGTTCCTCGCTGAATATCAGTGACTTTCACGAAGCGTTTGCGGGTCGACTGATTTCGCTGGGAAAGACGCATACGGTTCTAACCGAGAGTCAAAGGCAAGAAGCCAGCGTACATGAACTGCTTCGCCTCGAACTTGAGCCGTACGACGATGCTACCGGCCGGAGTATCAAACTCGACGGGCCGGATGTTCGCCTGCCTGTGACCCTCGCGGTTCTTATAGGTCTAGCTTTCCATGAGCTCGCTACGAACGCCGCTAAATACGGTGCGCTTTCGGATTTGGGGGGCGTGCTTGAAGTAAATTGGGCCGTCGAAGGCGAACGGGAACCTATGCTTCATATAGAATGGGCTGAGCACAACGGGCCGCCGGTTGCTCCGCCAACGCGCGAAGGGTTCGGCTCTCGCCTTCTAAGCAAAGTCCTGCCCATGCAAGCAAATGTCTCCGTGAAAATGGACTTTGCTCCAACTGGGCTGCGTGCCTCGATTTCATTGCCGATAGATAAAAACGAGAGCTCGTGATGGTCAGCAGCGCTGATCCAAAGTCAAAGGCCCGGCAAACGCCGGGCCTTTTCTTTGCTTAAAAGATTCCTGCGAACTCAGGTGGCTTGCGCTTCCTGATTGACGACGCTTTCGGTGATTTCCGTTAGCGTCGGATCGGTTTTCTTCTCTTCGGCGAGGGTCTGGTCCAGCAGCGCGACCGCATCTCTAAACGCGAGCTCGCCGGCCCGGGTCTTGAGGGTGCCGTCGGGAGAGGGCAGACGCTAGTGATGCCAGAACAGCGCCAATAGTATGATGATCGGCAACGGAACACCTAACAGCCAGAGTAACGCGCCTCGTCCAAAGCCCATGAGAGCCTCCTGTCTGATTGGAACAGAACTTCTGCTGGCCTCGTGAGTTCCATCGCTCACGCTATGTTGGGGGTGGCGCAGCGGTATGCGCGCAGAACGACGCTAGACAATTTTTACACTCAGCGTGTCGGATTTTATTGTCGCAGCGCCGCCTCGTCGGGTAACCATCTCGCTCGTCTGAACCTCCCCTTGGATCGACGATTGAGAGAGCCGCAGAACTTGGCACTGCGGCTCTTTCTTTGGCTGGTGACCAAGTCGCGAAAGCTGGGAACTCAAGACGAGTCCGGTGACTTGGTAGGTAAACCATTGGAAGGACTGTCCATGATTACTTCCAGACGAAAGCAGCTATCTCGAAACTGCGTCGACGCTTCAGACAAAGTGTCGGTGCGGCAGTGGCGCAAGCGCCTCGGCAAGTCGGCCCAGGAAGTGGAGGCCGCCGTGGCCAAAGTAGGCAGCAACGCCGAATCTGTGGCCAAGGAACTGGAATCGAAACGATGACAGACTGATCTGGTTGATTTCGTTTAATCGGTTTTTTCTACAGCCTCTTTGGCCAGCTTCTCCACGTTCCTGACCGCCCCGCTTTTTGATCTGTTCTCCACGATGTCGCGCAACCGACCGATTTCATCATCGGTCAGATGTTCTATGCCGACAAAGAAATTCTTGCCTGCACTTACGCGAATAAGCTCGTCCAGCTTTACCTGTATCGCAGCGCTGTCTCGATTTTGGGAATTCTGAATAAGAAACACCATGAGGAAAGTCACGATGGTCGTGCCTGTATTGATGACGAGCTGCCAAGTGTCTGAATAATGAAACATCGGGCCGGTTGCGCCCCAGAGAAGCACAACACCCAACGCTAATATGAATGCTAGCGGACGACCGGCCTCTCTTGCGATCACGTTTGCTGTACTGCCGAAAGCACGGTGGATTTCACTCGGCTTATTCTTACGCTCGCCGTTCATGCTGGCCTCCATTGTGATGGCCTGCTTAAACAGCCCAAATTCTGGTGAGTTCCCTTGTCCGACTGACGTCCGCATGAAAGATTATCTGGAATTTATATGCGTGGATGCAGCGGTCGACCTGTTTGGTCATAACTGGGCTCTCGTTGGATCCGCTCCGAGTGTTGCAGCGCGGTCGCGTGGAATTTACTAGGAGGTCGGTGAAGCCGAGAGTACGTATGCCGCATCACCGGCCAAGGCTCTGCCTTCAGGCGTCGGTGGCTGAGAGACCGTTCGCGCTCCCGCCTGTAAGGGTAGGACGCGCGTCATGCAGCATCCGAACAACGATAATTATTTGAACGCGCCCCCGGTTGGGGAGCGTCGATGCCCTGTCTGCGGACTCCCGATGGTCCTCTCCCGCATCGATCCCGGCGATAAGGATGGCTACGACGTGCGCACGTTCGAGTGCGCGACCTGCGACTACCAGGAGCAAGACACGGTCAAGTTTCGCTAAAGCGGACAGGCCTTTTTGCGACGCGAATGCCCGCTAATGACCCAAAGCGGACATGACTTCGGTCTCCCATCCTAACCCCTTCCTGAGTACACGTGAGAGTTGCTACGATGCCCGGTCTGAGCCTCGGGGGGCAGCGATGAGGCGCCGTACATTCATCACTCTACTTGGCGGCGTGGTCGTATGGCCGCTAGTGAGCCGTGCACAGCAAGGTGAGCGTGTGCGGGTCATCGGCATGCTCAACATCCTTGGAAAGGACGATCCTGAGGCACAGGTTCGGCTGAAAATCTTTCAGGAAGCCCTTAAACAATTGGGGTGGCAGGGCGGCCGCGATTTTAAGATCGAAATCCGTCAGGTCGGCGGCGACGTCGACCGCCTTCGCCGTTACGCCACGGAACTTGCCGCGCTCGGACCCGACGTAATCCTGAGCATTGGCAGCATATCGGTGGGCGCATTGCAACAAGCCACGCGTACTATTCCAATTGTCTTCGTGAACGTTCCCGATCCGGTCGGCGCGGGCTTCGTGCAAAACATGGCACACCCGGGGGGCAATACTACGGGTTTCTCGAATTTCGAATACAGCATGAGCGGGAAATGGGCCGAATTGCTGAAACAGACCGCGCCCCGGATTACGCGAGCGCTGGTGCTGCGCGATCCGACGTCTGCGGCAGGTATCGGGCAATTCGCTTCGGTTCGCTCGGTGGCGCAGTCCCTCGGTGTCGAGCTCACACCGCTTGACGTGCACGACACCGGAGAGATTGAGCGTGGCGTCCAGGCGTTTGCGCGTGCCGGGGACGGCGGCGCCATTGTCACGGCGGGCGGTACGGCGGCGCATCGCAAGCTCGTCATTGATCTTTTCGCCCGCTACAAATTGCCGGCGATCTATCCCTATCGGTATTACGCCGCAGACGGCGGCCTGATTTCTTATGGACCGAATACGCACGAGCCGATCCGTGGCGCCGCGGGATATGTCGATCGCATTCTCAAAGGCGAGAAACCCGGTGACTTGCCGGTGCAGGCGCCGGACAAATTTGAGCTGGTCGTCAATCTCAAAACCGCGAAGGCACTGGGCCTCAACATTCCGCAGTCCTTGCTTGCCAGAGCCGACGAGGTGATCGAATAAGCGCGGGTCGCACGATGTCCGGGGGGTAAAGCGGACATTCGTTTGATGGGTCGCAATGTCCGCTAATGACCCAAAGGGGGCATGGGACCGCCGGTGCTGCAGCCGCTCCACCTATGTGCGCGGGCCTTTTTTCTTGTCATTTCGTGCATATATAGATCGTGCGTCGACGCTATGGGGACGCATTTATGCTTCCGTAGCTGTTTCAATCAACACCGCAATGAAAGAGGTTGTGTCGGAACAGACGCGCCGCAAAGGAGATATTGTGACGGATTCAAAGGAAGCCCTCAAGAAGCGAGCGGATGCACGCTTCAAGAAAGACGAGCGGGTTCGAGAAGGCACGAAGGCAATGCTGGAATATGAGGCCGAGGGTCGCGCCGTTCGCGAAAAAACTGCACGGTTAAGAGCACTTCGATTGGACAAGGAGGCGGCGGAGGAAAACGAAGGGGTCGCAGCGGACTCCGATCAGCCTTTTGTTGCCAGAAAAAAAGGGTGAACCATGGCTGCTAGTAGTAAGAATACGCGAATGCAATCGCGCTTGGAGAAGGCTGCACGGGAAAATCACAATCTCAGCGTGGGCTACGAAGTCCAGGCAAAGATTATTCGAGAGAAGACCGCGCGACTGAAGGCTCTCCGGTTGGCTAAGGAAGCGGCCGAGAAGAAAAACTCGGGCGCTTAAACTTTTCACCTCAACTATGCGTACATCTGAAACTCAGACCGATGTCCGCTCTACCCCGGAAAGCGGACATCCAGGCGGCATAGAACTCGGAACATATGCAGCCCGCGGGTGTTGAGATGCGCGAGTGAGGCGCGCGCACCATGCGCGTTAGTCATTGCGCAGGGAGATAATAGTGAAAAATCATCTAGTGATGGCAGGTGCCATCGTCGCAGCGTTGGCGGTTCCGCTCGGGGCAAATGCTCAGAACAATGCAACAACCGGTGCCGTAGGCGGCGCGGTCGGCGGCGCAATCGTCGGCGGCCCTGTCGGTGCGGTCGTCGGCGGGGTTGGTGGTGCGATTGTCGGCGGAATTGCCGACGACAGGCGTTCGCACTTCAACACTTACGTTGTGAAGGAAAGAAGGAACTCCTACAAATACGACCGCGATGTCGTGGTCGGTGCTGAGCTGCCTTCGTCCGGAGTTACCTATTACGAGGTGCCATCGGAATACGGCGTAAAGAACTATCGCTACACGGTAGTCAATAATCGCACCGTGCTCGTCGATCCGCATTCGCATCGTATCGTGCAGATCATCGAGTAACGACGCATTAATTTGTCGCGATTGGGAAACCCGGCGCAAACGCCGGGTTTTCTCATGCCTGTTCGTTATTCCAAACTCCCTTGCGTCGTATTGTATGAGAAATTGAAAAATCCCAGTCGCGAAGAAAATACTCTGCGTGCTGCATCGCCGAGACGACGGCTGGTTTCAAAATGAAAGGCCCGGCAAACCGCCGGGCCTTTTTTCTTCTGCGCGGAAGAACAATTCGGAAAATTATGCGGCTTCCGCTTCCACATTGACGACGCTTTCGGCGATCTCGGTCAGAGTTGCATCGGTCTTCTTCTCTTCAGCAAGAGTTTGATCGAGAAGTCCGGCCGCATCACTCAGCCCTAGCTCATTCGCCCAAGTTTTAAGTGTGCCGTAACGGGAGATTTCGTAGTGCTCTACCGCTTGCGCCGCCGCCAGCAGGCCAGCGTCGAGGGCGGGCGAGCCTTTGTATTCCTTCATGATTTCCGCGCCCTCGTCAGTGATCCCGACGATCGCGTCACATGTCTTGCCTTGCGGCTTCTTGTCGATGGCAGCGAAGACCTTCTCGAGCCGCGTCACGTGGCCTTCTGTCTCTGTCTTGTGCTTGGCGAAGGCCCTTTTTAATTCGGGTGCTTGCGCCGCCTTCTCCATCTTGGGAAGCGTGGCGAGGATTTTTTTCTCTGCGAAGTAAATGTCCTTCAGCGTGTTGTGGAATAGCTCATCAAGTTTCTTGGCTTCTTTCTTTGCCATAACGACGTTCTCCTCTGTGCTGTGTTGAGAACGCCCCGTGGGCTGAATGTTTCCGGAATAAGGCGGACCGAAAGCACTCTTTGCCGCATTCGTAAGCGCCACCCTAGCGCCGGGATGTCCGCTTTTGGGGGTAAAGCGGACATTAGTTTTGCGTCGCAGAGTGTCTGCTTATGACCCAAAGCGGACTACGCGTGCGCAGATCAGTTCCAGCAGCATACTTGTGACGAGTTGCGTTTAGTGTTTCTCACGCCACTTTGGACCCGGACCGCGCATGTAGTGCTGCTCAGGATGGTACGCGGTCGCTTTCCAAAGCTGCGATACGGCTGACACAAATGATAAAAGCAGGTGATACATTCTTTACGTCCGCTGCTTCATTCAGTTCAAGTGTGCCGGGCACCATCACGACCGCGTAAGTGTCGGGAAAGTGACTCACCCCCGCCAGCCACAGCCATATACGACCGCAGTGCGCCGTCATATAACCGCACCGCAACATTGGAAAGAATTGCGCAGTACCTTAGCCTTTGGTGCGGGAGTGCTGCCTTAAAGCCACAGATTCTTGAACCGCCGGTTCCATGGCACCTCGCTCAAGAACTCGAGACATCTATTTCCTAACTGCTTGTGCGCCTTTTCGACTGCCGGGAAATCAGTGAATTGCCCTTCGCGAAAACGACGCGGTGTTATTTGAATTTAACAATGTGTGTAACCGAGTGATCGCATTCGGAGCACTCAAACGTGCGCGAGTTGTGGTCAGGCTTGGCTGGGGCAATCCGCGCCAGGTACATCGGCGCGTCGCACTTCGGACAATCGGTATGTGGGATTGCAATAGTTGGACGCGCGAAATCATCTACGCGCATGGCGCTCTCCTGACCTTGTACAGGCGGGAGCGCGAAAGCGTCTCTCTGTCGCCGGCGCCTGGGCAGAGCCGCTGCCGGTGATGAGACAAACGTGGGCTCAGTGCGCCCCAGAGTCCAGTGTTCGGGAAAACAAATAACTGGTGCTACCAACCAAAGAGATTCTCCGCTGGATAATCTGACAAAGAGAACAATCGTTCTCCGGAGAGCGCTGGAACGGTATCAAAACTCCGACGTTGCAGTGCCATGCCGTCGCCTCAGGCCGAACATTGCCGCCAAAAAGCAGAGGAATGTGAAGACGAAGCGAGACGGGCGCCGTCGTCGCTGGCTCACACGTGGCGGGACCTCGCCAGACAGTGGCGCGAAATGGCAGACCGTATAGATCGGCAGCTGTAGGCGGCTAAGTAAGTAGGGGCCACCATCGTCAGAGACTGTTCAATACAGAACACTTTTCGTCTTGTGCGCTGTACCGGACGCCTCCTGACCGAGGACCGCGCCAACGTTAGGGGACGGGGGACGCGGCCGTGCGACCAGTTGTGGCGGCCGGCACATAGCAAGCTGTGAGAGGTTGGAATGTTCCATCCGTTGCGCGGTCGTTTAGACTAATGCGCGCTGACACCATTCGCGCGAAGAAATTGCGCAAAGCCGAGTGTTGAAAAAGTTCTTGGAACCGAATGAGGCCAAGGAACTTAAAGTTCCGTGAGTGCCTTTTCATATTGCAGCTAACAAAAATTGGAGAACAACTATGTCGGTCGGAACCATAATACTAATTATTTTGGTTATCGCCTTGCTCGGCGGCTTTAGCGGCGTTGGCGGCGGTCCGTTCTACGGCACCGGTTATTATGGCGGCGGCGGGCTTGGACTTGTAATCGTAATCCTGCTGATCCTGCTTCTGCTGGGAAAATTGTAAACGCGCCTACCTAGGCAACCGGCGCTCCCTTGTCTTGCCTCCAGGTGTACTTCTTACAATCTCGCTGCCAGTTTTGGTCCGAGTGACTGTCTTATCGTCTCGGCCGACGAGGGCTCTGTGATTACGAGTCCAGTGTTAGGATCAATCGGCCTCACCGCAGATGCCGCTCCTTGCGAACCGTATTGCGCTTCTAGTGATCTTTTAAACGCGTCGTTCGCGGCCCGCCCATAACTTGGCGGGCGCCTCGTCCTGGCAGGCACTCTGATCTTGTTCAAAGGCACTCTTGCACTCATTTCATTTCATCCTGATCCACAATAAGTGGGGCCACCATCGGCAAAATGGCGGCCCCGAGAGACTTAATGCCACTGGATCCGGTTGGGGGTATGGGGGGACATACGGGGACCAAGCCAGCGGCAAATCCTCTAACTCGGCTTCGAGGGATTCGTTCCGCTGTGCGTCGTTTGCGTGTCGCCGCATAGCCGCGACCATCTGTTGCGACCATATCACACATTGCCGCTCCTTGGTGCGTATGTCTTTTGACAATCGACTTCAGTGTAGCGATTGACGAGACTTGTCATCATGGGGCCGAGGCAATCCGATTGGTATCGCGCCAGGGCTGACGAGTGTGACCGCAAAGCGGTCGCTACACGCAAGCCGACCACACGCGCCCGCCACATCAAGGACCGTGATGACTGGCGCGCGATTGCCGATAATATTGATGCGAAAGAGAAGGCTGCAAAAAACTAAGATAGCCCAGGGCGCTCCAAATTCTTTTTGAAACAGCGCCGCCGTTACCAAGTCAGCGAAGCACCATCGAATGATGTCGCGTCCGTTCTGACGCCGGTTCCGCCGCGCAAGGCCTCGATACCGTGTGCGTCGCGCCAGTTGTGCATTGCGTTTAGTCGACTGCCGAAGCCGCCTCCCGGCGCCATCGTGTCAATGTGGTGCGGGAATTTGCTTTCTATGACTTTCAGACTGGCGCGGCCTGTAGCAGGACATGGTTGCGTTCGTGTCGTCTTGCTAGACTCACGTGAGTAAATCACAATGTTCAACTCTGACAAGAATCGGGGCTGAACATGTCATCCTGGAAAAGACTGACCGCTATCGACGGCTCGAAGGTGGACATAAATATGGATGGGGTCGCCTACATCACGCGATACAACGACACGACGGGCGTGGTTTTTGCGGGCGGCAAGAGCGACGGCGGCAGCGTACTGGGTTACGCAGTCAAGGAGACTCCTGATCAAATTCACACGATGAAACCACTTAAATCGGCATGAAGTATTCCAGAACTCTGGGCGCCATCAGAAGAAGACTTGGGCGCAGAGCCCAAGCGCGCAGATAAGTGTCAGCGTCGCGACGGTAACGCGAAGACTTGGAAGTGCGAAGAGCGGAATTGTCCATGGTGTGGAGATTCCCGGTCGAGCAGGGATCTTGATGCTGTCCTCGGGCCCGGGTCATTTAATGGGCGTGACATGGCGCAATCGGATACCGACTATACTGATGCATAAGGAGACTTGAGTCTCGAATAGTTCCACGCTTCCCCGATGTGGAAGTTTGTGGCCATCGTCGCAGTCATCATGCTGTTATTGCTTTGGGCCGCTGGTCTACTGTTCGTTCCGATGCCGCCAGGCGCACACTGACGAACCCTGGCGTGCGCACTACCTGAAATAGCTAAGCACGAAAATCAGCAAGATGATTATTGCTGCGGCTACGAGCGCTACTCGCCCCACTGACTCCTGCGAAAAGCGGCTCACGGGGAGTCCCCACTAGCCCGGCACAGCAATCTTCAGCACTTTTCATTGGATCGACAAGGTGGGGATGCTAACGCGCGTTGGACGCACGCTTATTGATTGGGCGCGAGTTATTGTAGCGGCTCATCGTCTCTAGCGGGGCCTTCGGCGGCTCTGAACGGCAGGGTTTTGATAAGCGGGATTCCGGATGCAGAAGCCACGGTTGCCGGCGAGCACCGTACGGCGACAGGCTTCCTCCGAGACAAAACCGCAATCCTCTTCGATGCGACCAGCGCCGGTATTCACCTGGGAGCACCAAGCGCCGGCGTTCGCCGTTTCCAGGCCCGCGTAAATTGTGGAGACGACAGCGGCAAGGGAAAGCATAATGATGATTGCTTTGCGCATCACTTTCGTCCTGTCTGCTGCTGCGATCCCATCGTAGTGGGTTTTGGTGGTCGTGGGCTTTATGGCTGTCATGTTTTGTAATGCCCCGTTGATAATCCTGCCTCCGCTTGCAGAGATCCGAAACCACCACCGCTGCCCGACCGCTCGACGCCAATCATCCTGGCGAAAAAGAATATCTACGAACCGCTGACCGACAGACCAAAAGCGGATGGGTTGCTGCCAGAACTAGTTTTGTTCTTGGGCAGCAATTATGCAGAGATTGATCAAGCTGTTGATTTTTGTTGGCTCCCGGGGCCGGATTCGAACCAGCGACCAACCGGTTAACAGCCGGTTGCTCTACCACTGAGCTACCCGGGAACAGCCGGTGCTACGGCATGCGGCCTATAACAAAGCCTGACCGCTTTGCAAAGCACCCGTATCCAGGCCGCCGCGGATGGGAAGAATGGAGGCCACGGCCGGAATCGAACCGGCGTGCACGGATTTGTAGTGTTTCTGCACCCATTGTTTCCGCTGGACAATTCGCGGTCATGCCGCGTTTTTGTCGCATCAGCCCAAAAGGCGCCTTGCCGCCGCTGGCAGTTCGTCCTGATCGTCACCGCGCGGGAACAGGTGCCCGTAGAGGTCGAGCGTCATGACGATGCTGGAATGGCCGAGGAGTTCCTGCACCACTTTGGCCGATAGCCCACGGCCCCCGCGCTTCTCCGGGTTGATGCACCAGCTGGCAAAGAAATGGCGGAAGGCGTGGATCGCATACTTTGGTTGAATGATTCGATTTCCGCTCTTGTCGAGCGCCGGCTCGCCCTTTTCGTCCATGACGGGTTTTGTGACCCCCGCAGAGACCATCACAGGCGTCAGGCGCGCAGGATCTGCTCGTGGTGGGCTATGCCGCCCTCGGCGGTCGGGAATGCGAGATCGCCGTCGCCAATCGGGCAGGCGAGCTTCCAGGCCTTCAAAGCCGGCAGGAGAATTTTCGGCTCAATGGGGACAGAGCGCCGGCTGCTTTCCGACTTTGGCGATCCGATTTTGCAGTAGCGGTTCGCCCGCTTCCGGACGTGGACCTCGCAGGCCTTGAAGTCGACATCGCGCCACCGGAGGCCACGCAACTCACCGGCTCGGAGTCCGGTCAGCGCCGACGTCAACAGCAGGGCGCGCCGCGAAGATCACGCCTGTTAAGGGCGACGATCCCGAGGGCAAATACAATGACATGTCGGACGCGGTCTATAACAAGGATTACCCGGTTCGCGGCGTTCGCGAAGGGTTCAGCTGATAGCTTCGGGTGTCATTACCTGTCCGTTGCCCGAGCTATGAGGGACGGTGCCGGTCGGGATGTACGCCGCGCCGTCCCATCCTATTCCACAGTCAGTTGCCGCGGAATTGTTTTACGACAATTGACAACTAAAGGTCGCGTGCCATCATAGGTTGTGGCCTGGGGGGCGAGTGCCATGAAATCAGATCTAGGTGCGCTAACCAGCGCGGTAGCCGGCTTATGCTCGACGCCGCCGCCCGCCGCCATTCCGCCCCGCTACCATCCAAAAAATTCAGGTGCTCGCGAAGGGGGGAATCCATGAAAAAAACCATTGTGATTGGGCTCGCGTTGTCTTTGCTCATCGTCGGCCAGTCGCAGTCTGCCTTTGCGAAGGAGAAGACGACGCCGACGAAAACTGCCGAGGACAAATGCGTGAAGGATTTCAGCAAAGTGTCTGCGCACCTGTAATCCGCCTCTTAAGGGGTCCGCCGTACAGCAATGTGAGAAGCAATGTGGAGACAGAGCGAACTCCTGTCTTAACAAAGTAACGATTTCGGTCGATCCGGCAACTCCGAAGCAAACAGTGAAACAGAATCCTGCGGCGCAGGGACAAAGCACGACGCCAAACAAAGGCGGCGTCGATAAGCAAGGCACTCAGAAGAGCGGCGACAAAAAATGAAGTGCTGCTGAACGCTAAGGGAGGCAAACGTGTCGAATCGAATTTTGAAGATCACAGGTCTTGTTGGGTTTGGACTTTTTCTGAGTCTTCTGGTTGCTGCCGGCGATCTATCGGCGGCCAGCAAAAGTTCCGAAGCGAACAAAAGTCAGGGCTTAAAAACTACCGTGGACGGAGAGAATAAAGGGCCAAAGACATCGGGTGGTACGACGGCGGTGCAGAAAACAAAAAAACCGAGCAAACAAGCGAGGGCTTGCGGTTCCAGCAACAAGAGCTGCGAAAATCGCTGCAACAAGAATTCAAGCTCCAGCAAGGATTCGTGCTTGGGCGGTTGCACAACGGCCTACAGCAACTGCCTCGACCAGGCGCTGGGTCGGCAGTAGCGCGACCTAAGCGGGACTTTCTAAACACTATTGACGCAGAGCGTTGAAGGCGCTCAGCGTTGGCGTGGCCTACCTTATTATACCGGGGAACGGCGTAGCGTCTCGGCGAGTTGTACGGATGCTGTCAGCCTCGCCCCTACGGGCTGGTGGTTTTTGGCGACTAGGGCTGCTCGCGTTGGCAGCCCTTCTTCTTTTCGGTTCACTGACTTATATCGCTTGCATGGTATTGCGTAGCTTTCGCGTCAGGCCATTAAACGCGCCTGCTGCTTTCATCCATCCGTGCCAGCCTAGCGTCGCCAAGCAACCGCCTACTGGAGCTGGCTGGGCGCACGAGCTGAAGCACGACGGCTACCGACTGCAGATCCACGTCCGCAAGAACAGCGTTCGCCTTTACACTATAAACGGGGCTGACTGGACGAAACGTTATCCTCGGATCGTGGAGGAGGCGGCTCGGCTCCGTGAGCCTCTGATTATTGACGCGGAAGTTGTTCATTTGTCGCCCAAAGGCGTTGCGGATTTCGACGCCCTGAACAGTCGCATATCCGATGAGAAGGCCGTGGCCCTGGCCTTCGATCTTCTTGTCTCGGGTGAGGATATTCGGCGCAGGCCGCTGATTGAGCGCAAGGCGGCATTAAAGTGGGTGCTTCGCAACGCGCGCGATGGCATTCAGTACGTTGACCACACCGAAGGCGACGGCGAAAAAATGTTCGCCGCAGTCTGCAAGCTCGGCCTGGAAGGAATCGTGAGCAAGAAGCTCACGTCAATCTATAAGTCCGGGCCGTCAAAAGCCTGGATCAAAGTCAAAAACCCAAAATCACCTGCAGCTACCCGCGCTGCTGATGCAACGTTCTAGCAAGGGAAATTGCCCGTTGCGGTATCGGGCGGCGGCATATACGCGCGTATAACGTGGCTAGCTTAAATCGAGGTTTGCTTTGCGCGCGGGTCTATAGAGTCGAGGCCGCTCTCGTCCCCGCGGGAGCGCGGCCCCGACTTTCTCTCCGTCCCCATCGTCCCCGAAGGTCGGGGCCACCATTCCCGCAAGGAATTGTGACTTTATTATTTCAGGTGGCGATTATTACGTCCGCTCGCGGTGGATCTGCTTTAGCCGTTCCAGTAGCGGATCGACGAGTTGTTTATCCCTGCAACTGAACGCTCGCGTGTCGGCAGCCTCGTCATGATCATCACTGATGTCCAGCGAAACGCCAAGTTCGCTAGCCCGACGCATAACCATCTCGCGGCTGGTATGCAGCATCGTTGCCAGTGTCTTGACGCCGATGCCACTGACCGGTTGCTGCAAGATCAGCGCATCGTCCGACAGCGTGAAATTTCTTGTGCGATGTTTGTTGTTCACCCTCGCTTACTAGATGGGGCCTGAATGTCTAGTCTTGTTAGACCCCGCCAACCATTTGTTGGTGAGGGCCTATCCTAGAAATCCAAAATCACCAGCAGCGATCCGAGCAATTGATGGAACGTTCTAACAAAGGTTCCCCGAGGTTTAGTTACCGCCGGGGTCCGAAATAAAGGCGCACCACGGATAAGGATCGTAGGGCATCGCGCGCACCTCTCGTCCCTCTTGTCGGTTACGGGTGCGTTTCCCGGGGCCGCCCGGATTGTAAAATTGATTAGGCACGCAAAATGAAGCCCCGCCGGTCAGGGTTGCTCGACATTGTTCAATAGTGAGGAAGCCGCAGTTGGTGGCACCGAGACCACTATCGCCGGGTGCCTGAAGCGCCGCTGGCACTACAGCGAGCGCCACGATGATCTTGGTCGCGAAGCGCATTGTAAGGCTCCCGTTGTTACTGGGAGACAAACACCTGTAGGCCCGTGTCTATTCGTTGGACTTTGGTCCAACTCAATTATTCGCCGTGCCCGGAAGCCCGCTGCACGCGCGCTGCGGACGGCACGTTCTAGCAGTCGGCTTTCCCGGCCTCGCTATTGAGTAGTTCGGCTTGGGCTATCAGGAAATGCGCGGCATCGATCGCCTCATCCAAATCACTACATCTACGGCTATCAACACCGAATTGAAGGTCTCGATCAAATAGCTCAATCCAAAGGCTCATTTCTTCGGATGCTTTGACGGACGGGATCTCGATCAGGCGAACCTCGAACGTCCCAATTCTCGCAACGGCGGCCTCGCGTGATCCATCATCACGCGTGGAGGTGAGAAAGAGGCCCAGGTAAGATTCTGTAATACGCCTGGCAATCATTTTTTCCGTGTGCCGCCTTCGCACCGGCAAGCTATCGTCCGATGACTAGTCGATCGTTTCGTCTTAGACAGCGCAAAGACCGCACGCGTCTTGTGAGAACGCGTCAAGTCATTGCTATTTTTTGTCAGCTTGAACAGCCGACGCGGTGGAAGTTCTGTTTTCAGTGGCGAGCGGATATGAATTGCTCGGCGTAGCCCAGGCCGGTGACAACGTTTTCGACTGGGCGCAAGCTATCCGAACCATGGCTACTGATTCGGACTATCAGAAGATCGCGGACCATGCCCTCGCCATGCTCAAAGCCGTGTACTTGCGCGAAGGCCCCGACGCAGCAGTATGGTCTGCCAAGTACATGGTTGAGGCCGCTGCGATCGTGATTGCGAACGAACTTGGCCCCGCCGAAACGCGACGATTTCTGCACGTCGTGGGGGTGAGGCAAGGACAAGAACACTGACCGTGCTTGCCAATGAGATCGCTGAATGCGATTGCGCCGTCGCGGGGCATAGCGACGATCATCGCATAGTACGCAATCCCGAAAACAGTGGCGGCTGTTGGCGATCAGATCGCCATCTTGAGGGCCAAGCTAGCGCGGAAGGCGACCTTTTTGCTGGCCTTGATCTGGATCACCTCACCGGTCGCCGGATTGCGACCTACGCGGGCAGCACGATTCCGCACTCGTAGAATTCCGAGACCAGCGATCTTCACCTGTTCGCCCTTCTTAAGGTGCTTGGTGATCATGAAGATCAGGTCTTCCAGCATTTCCCGACCTTGTTTCTTAGTCAGGTGATGCTGCTTCGCCAACGCATTGGCGAAATGTTTTTTGGTGATTGTTGAGGCTGCCATGGGTTTGTTCCTTGGTTGCACTGTGTGCCATGGCATTAGCCTTACGAGATTCGCGGCTTTACGGCCAATCGCTCTGATTGCACCGTCGCGGTAGCCGGTAGCCGTCATATTTAAGCTAGTGCGCCCAGCCCGGAACCAGCGGCAGCCCTCCGATTGCAAATCAGGTTCGGCCCAAACTTTCGCGCAATCCGCCGCGCGGAAATTTGCGCTAGCTGGCGTTCACCAACGGCCGGGGGGATTCTTTCCGAAGGGATCGAATTTCCATGCCAGCGCGCCGCGAAGTGTCTGGCCACGGAAATGCACGCGGTAGGGATCACCGTCTGAACCTATGTAATCCTTGCTGCCAAAGTCATCGTACAAGTACTCGATACGGCCAACGAGATTGCGCGTAATTCCTACTTCGGCTCCGCCGCCGATCGACCAGCCGTTATATTTTGCACCGGGAGGTGGGGTTGTCGGACTTTCGCCTTCATGGAATTGGAAATCGGCGACGGCGAACCCACCGGCAATGAAAAGAAGCCAATTGTCGAAGGCGTAACCGAAACGACCACGTACGTGGCTCGTCCAACTCACATCGTAGGTATTGGGTGTCGCCGGCGGAAGGGTCGCCACGCCGGTGCCGTGCGCATTAGTCCAGCCGAAGTCGCCTTCGACTCCGAAGACCCACGGGCCAGTTTGCCAATTGTAGCCCGCCATCACGCCGCCGATGACGCCGCTAGTTGACGCATTGGGTTCGGTCACTAGGCCATCTTCTTCGACGCGTGTGCGACCCCACAAATAGCCAACGTGGCCACCGAGATAGAGTCCGCCCCAGTTATAAGGAAGTTGGATGGGAGGGGCTGGAGCAACCGGAGCTTTTACTGGCATGTCGGCTGCGGATGCCGCGCCAGCAAAACCAAGTGCGGCAATAGCCGCAAAAGCAAATTTTTTCATGAGCCCCAACCCAAAAACAATTGCTGCAGTGTAATGCGAATGGCCCGACACTTGGGTGCCATTTCTGCAACGATCCCACATAAACCGATCGTTCGTTGGCGGTTCATGTTGCGAGCATTTTGCATGGAGTAGCCGGGAGATGTTGGGAACCGTTGAAAAACAACGAGAACAAACTGCAACACGCGCAACATGAAATCGGCCGGAATTTCTCCGACCAATTTCGCGTTAATCGTTGCAGCTCAATGTTTTGGGAATGGAGGCCACGGCCGGAATCGAACCGGCGTGCACGGATTTGCAGTCCGCTGCGTCACCACTCCGCCACGTGGCCAATCGGGAAAAAGGGCGTCAGGTGCCCAAGCCCTATATAGGAGCCAAAGCATGACGACAATCGCAACCCGAACCTTGCGTTTTGGCCGTCATTGCAGCAGAAGGAACCGCCTTCCGCGCCATTGATCGAGGACCGTAATGACCGATTTTGCCGCCGCACGCCGCAATATGGTGGACGGTCAGGTGCGCACGGCTGACGTCACGGATCTGCGCATCCTGTCCGCGATGCTCGAAATTCCGCGCGAGAATTTCGTGCCGCCGGCATCAACCGCGCTTGCCTATCTCGATCTTGACCTGCCGGTGGGCGAGAATGGGGCCCGGCGCCTGCTCAAACCGATGGTTCTCGCCAAGCTGATCCACGCGCTTGAGATCGCCTCGAGCGACCGGGTTCTGGATGTCGGTTGCGCGACCGGCTATGGCGCGGCGATTCTGGGCCACGTTGCGGGCCAGGTGATCGCGCTCGAAGAGGATGCCGGGCTTGCGCAGGGGGCAAGTCGGGCTTTGGCGGGCCAGAAAAATGTCAGTGCTGTGACAGGTCCTCTGACCAAAGGCTGGCCAAAAGGGGCGCCATATGACGCCATTGTCCTTGAAGGGGCGACGGAGTTCCCGCCCGAGGCTTTTCTGCCCCAGCTCCGCGATGGCGGACGGCTCGCCTGCATTCTGGGCGCAGGACCGGGTGCCAAGGCAATGCTTTATTTCAGGAGTGGCGACGACTTAGGCGCACGGTCGATATTCGATGCCAACGCCGCCGTATTGCCCGGTTTCGTCAAAATCCCCGCTTTCGCCTTCTGAACACCCCGATTTCCAAAACGTTGCGGAAATGTCCCAGTCGGCCCCTAAACTGATTGGGCAGCGCGCTGAGGGGTTTAAGCGCTGGGTTCGGACGCCTATTGTTCCGATTCTTTAGCGCGAATCTGACAGCATTGTCGGACGCGTGACGGGCGGGGTTTGGATGGCCGATCGAGGCCTTGTTAGACGCATGCGCAGGCTTGCGGTCGGTACGATCGCATGCGCCGGTGGAGGATTCCTTTTCCTCCCGGCGCTTGCCGATACGCTCGATGGGGCGTTGGTGCTCGCCTATCAGAACAATCCGGTGCTCAATTCGCAGCGTGCGTCCGCACGCGCGACCGATGAAGGCGTGCCGCAGGCGCTGTCGGGCTACCGGCCGCGCGTGAGCTTCAACGGTTCGGTCGGCGCGCAGTACCTTGATTCTACGACCCGGTCGCAGACGCTGGGGAACGGGAATACCTACACGCAGCTGTCGGGCAACATGACGCCGAGCAATATCGGGCTGACGGCGACGCAGACGCTTTACAACGGCTTTCAGACTTCGAACCGCACGCGGCAGGCGGAAAGCCAGGTGCAGGCGGCGCGCGAACAGTTGCGGGTGAGCGAGCAGTCGGTGCTGCTCTCGGCGGTGACGGCCTACATGAATCTTCTGCGCGATGCGGCGATCCTCGATCTGCAGCGGCGCAACGTCGAGGTCTTGCAGGAGCAATTGCGGCAGACGCGCGATCGCTTCAACGTCGGCGAAGTGACACGCACCGACGTTGCGCAATCGGAATCGCGGCTTGCGGCGGGGCGCTCGCAGGTGCTGAGCGCGGAGGCGACTTACAAGGCCTCGGTTGCGACCTACCGGCAGGTGATCGGGGTCGAGCCGGGCAAGCTTGCGCCTGGCTCACCGGTTGACCGCTTTTCACCGCATACGCTCGCCTCCGCGGTCGGGGTCGGCACGGCGACGCATCCGGCGGTGACGAATGCGCAATACAATGTCGATGCGGCGCTGCTGCAGGTGAAGGTTGCCGAAGGGGCGCTTTATCCGACGCTGGCGTTGCAGGGCAACGTGCAGCAGAGCTACGAGAGCAGCCTATTGGGTCTGCGCACGTTCAACGCCTCGGTGATCGGGCAACTGACGGTGCCGATCTATCAGGGTGGGGCGGAATATTCGCTGGTGCGGCAGGCGAAGGAGACGCTGGGGCAGCGGCGGCTTGATCTTGATACGGCGCGCGACCAGGTGCGGCAGAACGTCGTGCAGTCGTGGGGCCAGCTCGATGCTGCGAAGGCCAATATCGATGCGACGCAGGCGCAGGTGCAGGCCTCCGAGATCGCGCTCAACGGCGTGCGCGAGGAAGCGCGCGTTGGCCAGCGCACCACGCTCGATGTGTTGAACGCGCAGCAGGAACTGGTGAACGCGCGGGTGGCGCTGGTGAGCGCGCAGCGCGACCGGGTGGTTGCCTCGTTCACGCTCCTGGCGTCGGTGGGGGGACTGTCGCCGCAGGTGCTGGGACTGCGGGTGCCGGTCTATGACGCCAACGTGCACTACCAGCAGGTGCGCGATACCTGGGCCGGCGTGCGTACACCCGACGGACGCTGAGCGCCTAATCACGGCGTGGTGTCAGGGTCCCGTGTCCACAGTTCGTTGCACGGACACAGCTTTCCATCTGCCACATCCGTCGTGCTCTGGCGTATAAATGGTATATCGACAGTGATTCGCGGTGGCGCTGGCTGAGCCATTGCCACGCGGAGCGCAGGGAGCGTGTCGGGGTTTACGGGTAATGACGCAAGCGGCGAAGGCGCAAGAGCCGTCGATGGAGGAAATCCTGGCCTCCATCCGACGCATCATTGCCGATGACGACGCCACCAAGCCCGCCAAGACGCCTGAAGCTGCGCCGGCGGCAAAACAACAGCCTGCGGTAACGGCGGCTCCGAGCCGTCCCACGCCGCCGCCTCCTGCGCTAGCGAAAACGACAGCGCCGCCGCCCGCGCCAAAGCCGGCGCCAGTACCGGCCAATGCGGCAGCCAACAGTCAGGACGACATTGACGCGATGCTGGCAGAACTCGATGACGCACCCGCGGACGAACAAGCATCGACGCCCGACGTGTTCGATCTGACCGAATCCATGGCCGCACCGGCGCCACCGCCACCGCTACCGCCGCTGCCGAAACCGGCGCCGGGCTTCCGCACGATCGACGGCACATCCGATGTGGTGTTCACCACACGGCCCGAACCGCCACCGCACTTCGATCGTGGACTGATCTCGAATGAGACGGTCGCGGCGGTCGACAGCGCGTTCAATACGCTCGCGCACACGATCATCGGCCAGAATGCGCGCACGCTCGAGGATCTGGTGAAGGAGATGATGCGGCCGATGCTCAAGTCGTGGCTGGACGACAACCTGCCGAGCCTGGTCGAGCGCATCGTGCGCGCAGAGATCGAACGCGTCTCGCGCGGACGATAGTAAATTTTCTGGAGTTCATCTGCTCCCGTCATGCCCGGCCTTGTGCCGGGCATTCACGTCTTTACGGTCTTGCAGCAGCGAAGACGTGGATGGCCGGGTCAAGCCCGGCCATGACAGATGAGAGGGCCATGCGACGAGATTCAAATTCCCTCCGCGCCTCGCCGCCGCAAGGCGCGCGCGAACCACAATCCCAATCCGAGCAGGCCGGCGCCGGCGATCGCGAATACCGGTAGCGAACCGAAGCGGTCGAACACAATGCCGTTGATGGCAACGCCCAGCGTCTGCCCGAGGTAGAGCGCGGACGAAAAAATCGCCACCGCGGTGCCGCGCGCTTGCGGTGTCATCTGCGTGGCGTTGGTCTGCAGCGTGTTGTGCAACATGTAGTAGCCAAACCCGATCGCCATGATGGCGAACGGCGCGACGTAGGCTTGCGGCGTGAACGCGATTGCCAGGTAGGAGAGGGCGAGCATCACGCCACCGCCGGTGACGAGCCCAATCTGGCCGAGCCTGTTCACGAGCCTGCGCACCGACAGGCTGTAGATCAATCCGCCGATTGCGAAGGCGCCGACGAAAATCCCGACCATGGCGAAACTGATGCCGAAACGCAGATGCAGGTCAGCGCCGACGAATGCGAAGGCGCCGAACATGAAGAGGCTTTCGACAAAGCCCATAGCGATCACCGCACGCGCCCACGGCGAGCGCAGCACGGTGGCGTAGTCTTTCGCAAAGCCACGCGAACGCGTGGCTGTGGCGTGGCCTGCGTGCGTGATCGGGTTGCGGAAAAATTCGATCAGCAACGCAACCGTCGCAACGGCAAAGAGTGCGGAGAGGAAAAAGAACACGTTGCGCCAGCCGAACAGGTCGCCGAGCACGCCGCCGGCGGCCTGGCCAAACAGCTGGCCGAGTATCTGCCCCGACAGGAAAGTGCCGAGCACCTGCTGGCGGCGTTCGTAGGGGATGACGTCGCCGAGGAAGGCCATCGCCAGCGGAATGATCCAGCCGGCCGAGAGGCCGCAGGCGAGGCGTGCGGCGACAAGCGTCGGCAACGACCCTGCAAGCCCGCACATCAGCACCAGCACGGTCGACATCGCCGCCGCAGCCGTCACGCAGGCATATTTGCCGAAGCGGTCGCCGACCGGCCCGATGATGAGCTGCACCGAGCCGTGCGCCAGCGCGTAGGCGGTGACCACAATCGAGGCGGCGCCGACGCTGACCCCGAAGTCGGTGGCGATCTGCGGCAACAGCGAATCCGAAACCCGCACCATCGACTGGCTGGCGAAGGAGGCCAGCGCCAGGAGCGTGATGGCGGAGGTGGCGCTGCCGCGCGAAACGGGTGTGCCGGGGGACAAAGTTGACTCTCGGTGGCGCGGTAGGCTTTCTAGCGCGCCGACGGTGCTCCAAGCAAAGCGATGACGATCGACAAAACCTACCAGCCCTCGGAGGTCGAGGGCCGCATCTACCGGACTTGGGAACAGGCGGGCGCCTTCCGCGCCGGCCGGCCCGAACGCGCCGGTGCGAAGGCTTACTCTATCGTCATTCCACCGCCGAACGTGACCGGCTCATTGCATATGGGCCATGCGCTGAACAATACGCTGCAGGACATCCTGTGCCGGTTCGAGCGCATGCGCGGCAAGGACGTGCTGTGGCAGCCGGGGACCGATCACGCGGGCATCGCGACGCAGATGGTGGTCGAGCGCCAGCTGATGGAGCGCCAGGAAAAGAGCCGCCGCGAGATGGGCCGCGAGGCCTTCCTCAAGCGCGTCTGGGAATGGAAGGCCGAGAGCGGTGGCACCATTGTCAATCAGCTCAAGCGGCTTGGCGCGTCATGCGATTGGTCGCGCGAGCGCTTCACGATGGACGAGGGGCTGTCGCGTGCCGTTCTTAAAGTTTTTGTGGAACTTCATCGTGAAGGGCTCATCTATAAAGACAAGCGGCTGGTCAACTGGGATCCGAAGCTGCTGACGGCGATCTCCGATCTGGAGGTGATCCAGGTCGAGACCAAGGGCCACCTCTGGCATTTGCGGTATCCCATTGAAGGCAAGACCTTCAATCCCGAGGACCGCTCGACATTCATTGTTGTCGCGACGACGCGGCCCGAGACCTTGCTCGGCGACGTCGCCGTGGCGGTGCATCCTGATGACGAGCGTTACAAGGCGCTGGTCGGCAAGAACGCGATCCTGCCGCTGGTCGGACGGAAGATTCCGATCATTGCCGATGAGTATTCCGATCCGGAGAAGGGCTCGGGCGCGGTGAAGATCACGCCGGCGCACGACTTCAACGATTTCGAGGTCGGCAAACGCCATAACCTGCCGCAAATCAATATCTTCAGCACGGACGCCAAGCTTCAACTGAAAGATAATGCGGAGTTCGTGGCGGGCGTGCCGGCTTCCGCCGATCTTTCTGCGACGCTGGCAATGAATGGCACCGATCGCTTTGCTTCCCGCAAGGCGATCCTCGCGCGCCTTGAGGAGAAAGGCCTCGTCGATAAGATCGAGCCGCAGTCGCACGTCGTGCCGCATGGCGACCGCTCGAATGTGGTCATCGAACCATTCCTCACCGACCAGTGGTACGTGAACGCCAAAGAGCTGGCGAAGCCCGCGATCGCGGCCGTGCGCAGCGGCAAGACCAAATTCATCCCGAAGAACTGGGAGAAGACCTACTTCGACTGGATGGAGAACATCCAGCCCTGGTGCATCTCGCGCCAGCTCTGGTGGGGCCATCAGATCCCGGCCTGGTACGGACCGGACGGGAAAGTGTTTGTCGCGCTGACGGAAGCCGAGGCACAGGCGGACGCCGACCAGCACTACGGAAAAACGACAAAGCTCACCCGCGATGAGGACGTGCTCGATACATGGTTTTCATCCGCGCTCTGGCCCTTCTCGACGCTTGGCTGGCCTGACGCTACGCCTGAACTCAAGCGCTATTATCCGACTTCGACGCTGGTCACCGGCTTCGACATCATCTTCTTCTGGGTCGCGCGCATGATGATGATGGGTCTTCATTTCATGAAGGAGATTCCGTTCCACGACGTTTACATCCACGCGCTGGTGCGCGACGCCTCTGGCGCCAAGATGTCGAAGTCGAAAGGCAACGTCATCGATCCTCTCGCACTGATCGATGAATATGGCGCGGACGCCTTGCGTTTCACGCTGGCCGCGATGGCGGCGCAGGGGCGTGACATCAAGCTGTCGACCCAGCGCGTCGAAGGCTACCGAAATTTCGCGACCAAGCTGTGGAACGCCGCACGCTTTGCCGAAATGAATGGTTGCGCGAGCGTTGCCAATTTCGATCCGAAATCGGCGAAGGAGACGCTCAACCGCTGGATCGCGCACGAAACCGCGAAAGCTGCCGCCGAAATCACCGAAGCGATCGAGGCTTACCGCTTCAACGATGCGGCAACGGCGGTCTATCGTTTCGTCTGGAACATCTACTGCGACTGGTATCTGGAGCTGGCGAAACCGCTGCTGACCGGCCCCGACGGCGCCGCGAAAAGCGAGACGCAGGCGATGGTGGCCTGGGCGCGCGACGAGATCCTCAAGCTGCTGCAGCCCTTCATGCCGTTCATCACCGAGGAATTGTGGGCGGTGACCCGTTCCGCTCTGGATTCCGGGTCCCGCGCCGCGCGCGGTCCCGGAATGACGGGGATAGTTTGCTGGCGCTCAACGTCTGGCCTTCGCTCACGGGTCTTTCCGACGACAAGGCCGAAGCGGAAATCGGCTGGGTCATCGATCTCGTCACGGCCATCCGTTCGGTCCGCGCGGAAATGAACATCACTGCCGCGATCCCGCTGGTGCTTGCCGGCGCTTCGGCCGAGACCAAGGCGCGCGCGGAACGCTGGTCCGAGTTCATCAAGCGACTGGCGCGCGTGTCGGACATCTCATCCGCGGCCGCGCCACCACAAGGCTCGGTGCAGCTCGTCGTGCGCGGGGAGACGGCAGCTTTGCCGCTCAAGGGCGTCATCGACATCGCGGCCGAGCGGGCGCGGCTCGGCAAGGAGATGCAGAAGGCGGATGCCGACATCGCCCGCGTCGATGCAAAGTTGAACAATCCCAACTTCATGGCGCGGGCGCCGGAAGAGGTGGTTGAAGAAGAAAAAGAAAAGCGCGAGGAGGCGGTCGCGCGCAAAGCCAAGATCGCGGAGGCGCTGGAGCGGCTCAAAGGCGCTGTGTGACGCGTTTCGCTTCATCCGTCATGCCCGCGCTTGTCGCGGGCATCCACGTCTTCACTACCTGCGCAATAGCAAAGACGTGGATGGCCGGGGCAAGCCCGGCCATGACGATGAGATGCTCGCGCGCCGGCTGGAATGACGGTAGTGACGGCGGAACGGCGGAAATTCTACCTGAACGGCTTGCTGAGGAAAGGTGAGCCCTTCAGCCCGTAGCGCCAGGGTTTCTTCGCCGCCTTGGTGATGCCGATGCGCACGCCGATTGCGATCGCCGGCTTTTCGCTGCGCGCTCGCAATTCGAAGGGCGCGCGGTCGAGCGGAAGGCCATTGTGCTTGTGCGTGACGGCGAGCGCCTCGCACAATTTGCCCGGACCCGAACACAGGGCACGTTCCTCGCGCAGGCCACGCCGGCGCTGCATCGTCGGCACGCCGTGGGTCGGTTCGAGCGCGCGGATCAAGACGGCACTGGCGCTGCCTTCCTCTTCGCATACGAAATTCAGACACCAGTGGATGCCATAGGAGCGGTAGACATAGACATAGCCCGCGGGACCGAACATCACCGCGTTGCGCTCGGTGCGTCCGTTGAAGGAATGCGCGGCGGGATCGGTGTGATGATAGGCCTCGAGTTCGACGATCACGCCGCCGACACCGTCGACGAGCAGCGTCGCGCCGATCAGATCGGGCGCGACTTTGAGTACGGGACGATCGAAAAAAGACCGGCGAAGGCGAGGGGGAGGCATGGGCGCACGCTACACATTCCGTGCGGATTGTCATTCCGGGGCGCGCGCATGACCTTCCCTTCGTCATGGCCGGGCTTGTCCCGGCCATCCACGTCTTGTTGTGAGGTCGCGACGACGTGGATGCCCGCGACAAGCGCGGGCATGACGGTGCCGCTGGTCTTGACTTTAATCCTATATGATACTATTCCTAATGCCGTTCGGTCCGCCAGAGGGCGCTCTCATGAGGCGTCATGCGGGTGGGACCGGATGCGGCGCCCGCGGCCGGGAGAGAACGCTTCTCCCGCACTCGGGCGGCGCCGGGAGCTCCGCCCGGCGGCCACTACGAGCCGCCCGCCAGGAGCATGGCCACCGGGGGCCGACCGCCCGCCGTGCGCTTCGCCCAAAATGCGAAGGCCGGCGGGGACAACGGACGGCACCCGTAAAGCGCGGCCCGGCGCTGTAAGGAAGACGCCCGCGATGGCGCGCCATGAGGCGCCCGCGTCTCTCGAGAGGGAGCGCGGCACAGAACGAACAATGGTTGCGCCACCTGGCGCGCCATCTCCCTCGCCTTTGCGAGGGGGAAATTGTGGAAAACGGCGACAGGCTTGCCCAGGGCCTCGACAAAGAACATGGGCGATATCACTTGGCTTACAGCGACATAAGGAAGTGTTGCCGCTTACCTACACCTGTGACCACTTTGCAACAGCTTTAGAACATTTAACCCAATTAGGAGGTTAGCCCAAGCCGCGCCGCGATTCGGCCATACCATTCAACCACATCGATGCCCGCCAAGCCGGCAGCCTTTGTACCGCCGGCTGGGTCGACCCGGCAGCGATCACCGGGGCTGGGCGACAGGACCGATGGACGCCAAGAGCAGTTTGAAGTCGAGACTTCCGAGCCGGCACGCCACCGAGGGGCCGGATCGCGCACCGCATCGCGCTTTCTATTACGCGATGGGTCTGACCACAGAGCAAATCCACCAACCCTTCGTCGGCGTCGCGACCTGCTGGAACGAGGCGGCGCCTTGCAACATTGCGCTGATGCGTCAGGCGCAGGTTGTGAAAAGGGGGGTAGCCGCGGTCGGCGCGACACCGCGCGAGTTCTGCACCATCACGGTGACGGACGGTATCGCAATGGGCCACGCCGGCATGAAGTCGTCGCTGCCCTCGCGCGAGGTGATCGCCGACAGCGTCGAACTAACCGTGCGCGGCCACGCCTATGACGCGCTGATCGGACTCGCCGGTTGCGACAAGTCACAACCGGCCATGATGATGGCGATGTGCCGTCTCAATGTGCCGGCGATCTACATCTACGGCGGTTCCATTTTGCCCGGCACGTTCAAGGGCAAGCCTGTCACCATTCAGGACGTGTACGAGGCGGTCGGCAAACACTCCGTCGGGCAGATGTCCGACGAGGATCTCGATATCCTCGAGCAGAACGCCTGTCCGTCCGCCGGCGCGTGCGGCGCGCAATTCACCGCGAACACCATGGCGACGGTATCGGAAGCCATCGGCCTCGCGCTGCCATATTCAGCGGGCGCGCCGGCACCGTACGAAATTCGCGACAAATTCTGCATGCTCGCGGGTGAGATGATCATGGATCTGATCGTCAAGAACATCCGCCCGCGCGACATCGTGACCCGCAAGGCGCTCGAAAACGCGGCAGCGGTTGTCGCCGCGAGCGGCGGCTCGACCAACGCAGCGCTGCATTTGCCGGCGATCGCGCACGAATGCGGTATCGAGTTCACGCTGTTCGACGTGGCCGAAGTCTTCAAAAAGACTCCTTATGTCGCAGATTTGAAACCGGGCGGCCGCTATGTCGCCAAGGATATGTTCGAAGCTGGTGGCGTGCCGCTTTTGATGAAAACGCTGCTGGATCACGGCTACCTGCACGGCGATTGCCTGACGGTAACGGGGCGTTCCATCGCCGAAAATCTGAAGAACGTGAAATGGAATCCCGACCAGGATGTCATCTATCCGGCCGACAAGCCGTTGATGCCGACCGGTGGCGTGGTCGGGCTTAAAGGAAATCTCGCTCCCGAAGGCGCGATCGTGAAGGTCGCCGGCATGAAGACGCTCAAGTTCAGCGGTCCGGCGCGTTGCTTCGACGGCGAGGAAGCCTGCTTCGCTGCGGTGAAGAACCGCACATACAAGGCCGGCGACGTTCTGGTGATCCGCTACGAAGGGCCGCGCGGCGGCCCGGGCATGCGCGAGATGCTGTCGACCACGGCTGCGCTTTATGGCCAAGGCGCCGGTGAAAAGGTCGCGCTGATCACCGACGGACGTTTCTCGGGCGCCACGCGCGGTTTCTGCGTCGGCCATATCGGGCCGGAAGCGGCCATCGGCGGCCCGATCGGGCTGATCCGCGATGGCGACATCATCGAGATCGATGCGGTGAAGGGTACGCTCGAGGTGAAACTTTCCGCCGAGGAGTTCGCCAAGCGCAAGGCGCAATGGAAGCCGCGCGAGAACGACTACGGCTCAGGGTACTTGTGGAAGTACGCCCAGCAGGTGGGTCCCGCCGTCAACGGCGCGGTGACGCATCCCGGCGGGGCGGCTGAGAAAGAGTGCTATGCGGACATTTGAGGGCACGGTGCGCGCGCTCCTGATTGGCGGCTTTCTGGCCGCGGCGCCCGCGTACGCGCTCGACGGCAGCAAGACCGATCCAAGCGTCGGTCCGCCGCCGATGTCGCCGATGGAAGCCTTCCGTTCGGGCGCGAACTGGCTCAAGGCCGGTGAAACCGTCAAGGCGGTGAACTCGCTCGAATACGCGGCCGAGAAAGGTCACGCGCTCGCGCAGTGGAAGCTCGGCCGCATGTACGCGGAAGGCGACGGCGTCGCGCAGAATGATCTCAAGGCCTTCGAATATTTCCGCCGCATCGCCGACAGCCATGCCGACGACAATCCGGATACGCCGCAGGCGCGTTTCGTCGCCAATGCTTTTGTGGCGCTCGGGCACTACTACCTCGAGGGCATTCCGAGGACCGAGGTCAGGAGCGATCCACAGCGCGCGCGCGAGATGTTCAACTACGCGGCGTCGTATTTCCGCGATCCGGATGCGCAATATTATCTGGCGCGGCTTTATCTCAACGGCAACGGCGCGCCGCGCGACCCGCGTCAAGCAGCGCGATGGTTCGGTCTCTCGGCGCAGAAAGGCCAATGCGAGGCGCAGGCGATGCTCGGCGCCATGCTGTTCGAAGGCGATCACGTGCCACGTCAGGCTGCGCGCGGATTGATGTGGCTCGCGCTCGCCAAGGACAACGCGCGTCCCGATCAGGCTTGGATCACGAAACTCTATGACAGCGCCATGCACCAGGCGAGCGAAGACGAGCGCGCATTGGCTGCAGTCTATCTGCGGCACTGGCTGGAGACGCGGCGCGAGTAGGGGCGCTTCTGCCGCAAGTCCTTGCCACCTGTCAGCGGCTTTCTATATCCAGATCGACATAGACCGGCACATGATCGGAGGGCTTGTCCCATCCGCGCACGTGGCGGTCGATGCCGGCGTCGACCAAACGGTCCGCGGCCTGCGGCGACAGCAACAGGTGATCGATGCGGATACCGTCGTCCTTGGCCCAGGCGCCGGCCTGATAATCCCAAAAAGTATAGAGGTCGGATTCATCACTCACCGCACGTATGGCATCCGTCAGTCCGAGATTGACCAGAGCGCGAAATTTTTCCCGAGTCTGCGGTAGAAACAGCGCGTCGTTCTTCCAAGCCTCGGGACGGCGCGCATCGGCGGTGGTCGGGATGACATTGAAGTCGCCCGCAAGCAGCATCGGTTCTTCCAGCTTAAGTCGCTCATGCGAAAAATTAATGAGACGCGTCATCCAGCTGAGCTTGTAGGCATATTTGTCGGTGTTCGGCGGATTGCCATTGGGCAAATAGAGGCTGATCACGCGCAACGCGCCGGCTTTGGTCGAGACGATCGCTTCCAGAAAACGCGCCTGCACATCGGCGTCATCGCCGATCAATCCCGGCGCGACCTCATCGAACGGCAGCTTGGACAAAAGCGCCACGCCGTTGAAAGTTTTCTGCCCGTGCACGGCGACGTTGTAACCGAGCGCCTCCAAAGGCTCGCGCGGGAAGGCCTCGTCGGTACATTTGATCTCCTGCAGGCAGACAATGTCCGGTTGTCGTTCTCTGAGCCAAGCCTCCAGGTTGTCCATGCGCTGGCGGACGGAGTTGACGTTCCAGGTGGCAATTCGCATGGATTTTCGGGGTTCCGGGAGGGCGAATAAGGCTGTATTTGCCGTGTTTATAGAACACCGCAGGGATATGCACTCAGTAACGTTTATATGCTAGGTAATGCGCTAACGCGGCCCCAAATTGATGTGAAACAAGCGAATCCGCGGATTAGGGAGCGTCCGGGCAGGACCAAATGAGTCCGGACCGAAATTGCCGATGATCAAGCGAAAATGGCTCCTTGCCGGGGCAGTCGTCGCCCTGATTGGTGTTGTTGTGCTTGCCCGCGGCATCTGGTCCACGGACGGCGCCGCCGCCCGCGCGCCCCAGGCCCGCCCTGTTCCCGTCGAGACCGCGGTTGCCGAACGCAAAACCATGCCGGTCCGCCTGAACGCCCTGGGCAACGTCACCCCCATCGCCAGTGTCGCGATCAAGACGCAAGTCGACACCACAATTACAGCCGTTCATTTCCGCGATGGCGCCAACGTGCAGAAAGGCGACTTGTTGTTCACGCTCGATTGCCGGCAGATCGAAGCCGACATGAAACGAGTGCAAGCCGTCATCGATGGCGCGCAGTCCACGCTTGAGCAGGCGCAACGCGACGTCGAACGCTACACGGACCTAGCCGCTAGAAACGCAACGCCGATCGTCACGCTGAACAACGCGCAAACCGCGGTCAACGTTTCGCGTGCGACCGCGGAATCAAATCGTGCCCAGCTTGAGAACCTGCGAGTGCAGCTCAGCTTCTGCACGATCCGCGCCCCGATTCCGGGCCGCATCAGTATGGCCAACGTCAAGGTCGGAAATTTCGTACGCCAGGCCGACACATCGCCGATGGCGACCATCAATCAGATGGTGCCGGTGTATGTCAGCTTCACCGTGCCGCAGAAAAACCTGCCGGATATCCGCAAGGCCATCTCGGCGGAGACTGCGACGGTTGAGGCAATCGTGCCGGGCGAGCAGAAGCGTGCCATCGGCCAGGTGACGATGATCGAGAACACCGTCGATCCCGCGACCGGCATGGCGACGGTCCGCGCGACCATGCCAAACCAGGATGAATTGCTCTGGCCCGGCACACTGGTCAGCGCTGAAATGACTCTGCGCAACGAGGACGGCGTTGTAGTGCCGGCCAATGCTGTGCAGATCAGCCAGAGTGGCACATTTGTGTTTGTGATCCAGGATGGCGTTGCGCAACTGCAGCCGGTCAAGGTCGAACGTCAGGTTGGCAGCGAAAGTGTGATCGCGTCCGGTCTCAATGGCGGCGAAACCGTCGTGACCGAAGGGCAGTTGCTGCTGTCGAAAGGCACCCGCGTGAACATACGCACGCCGAAGGTCGCGGGCAGCTGATCCATGAACATTTCTGAAACCTGTATTCGCCGCCCGGTTCTGACGACGCTGATGACGGCGTCGTTGATCGTTTTCGGTATCTTTGCCTACCGACTGCTGCCGGTCGCGGCGCTGCCTGCGGTCGACTTTCCGACCATTCAGATCACGGCACAATTTCCCGGTGCAAGCCCGGAAACCATGGCGGCGTCGGTCGCCTCGCCAATAGAGCGGCAGCTCTCGACGATTTCCGGCATCTCGTCGATGAATTCGTCGTCCTCGCTCGGCCTCGCGCAGATCACCATTCAGTTCGATCTTGGCCGCAATATCGACGGCGCTGCACTTGACGTGCAGACAGCGCTCGCGACGTCCGCGCGCCTGCTGCCGATCGAAATGACGATTCCGCCGTCGTTCCGCAAGGTGAACCCGGGCGACTTCCCGGTGCTCTATGTCGCCCTGCAGTCGGACACGCTTCCGTTATCCACGGTCGACGACTATGCCGAGACCGTTCTGGCACCACAGATCTCGCAGCTGCCTGGCGTTGCCCAGGTGCTTGTCTACGGCGCGCAGAAATTCGCTGTCCGTGTTCAGGTCAACCCAACTGAAGCTGCCGCTCGCAATATCTCGCTTGAGGATGTGCGCAGCGTCGTTGCCAAGGCCAACTCGAGCACGCCTGTCGGCGTTCTGACCGGGCCGAAGCAAAGCGTGACCTTGGCGGCCACCAGCGCGATGCCGCATGCGGAAGACTACCGCGACGTGGTCGTCGCCTATCGCAACGGCGCGCCGATAAAGCTCAATCAGATTGCACGCGTCATCGACAGCGTGGAAAACGATAAGGTTGCCACCTGGTTCAACGACGGGCGCGCCATTGTGCTGGCGATCCAGCGCCAGCCCGACGCCAACACCGTGCAGGTGGTTGATCTTGTTCGCCGCAGCTTGCCGGCCATGCGCGCGCAAGTCCCGCCGTCGATTAATATGGAGCCGTTGTTCGACCGCTCGCTGTCGATCCGCGCTGCAGTCGTTGATGTGCAGGAAACCCTGGCCATCGCCATTACGCTGGTCATCATGGTGATCTTCCTTTTCCTGCGCAAAGTGTCGGCGACCATTATTCCGGCGCTGGCGGTGCCGGTGTCGCTGGTTGGTACATTCGCGGCGATGTATGCCTTCGGTTTCTCCATCAACAACATGACGCTGCTGGCGCTCACCTTGTCGGTCGGCTTCGTGGTCGACGATGCCATCGTGATGCTGGAGAACATCGTTCGCCACATTGAAGGCGGCATGCGGCCGTTTGAGGCAGCCTTGAAGGGTTCGCGCGAGATCGGCTTCACGATCGTATCGATCACCTGCTCGCTGATCGCCGTATTTATTCCGGTGCTGTTGATGGGCGGGATGGTCGGTCGGGTATTCCGCGAATTCGCCGTTTCAATCGCGGTCGCGATTGTGGTTTCCGGATTCGTGTCGCTGACGCTCACGCCTATGTTGTGCGCGCGTGTTCTAGGTAGCCACCATGGTAGTGAAAAGCAGTTTTTCGTGCTGCGCTGGTTCGAGCGTCTTTTTGAAGGAATGCTGCACACCTACCAATGGACGCTCGATCGGGTGATCGCGTTCAAGTCGATCATGTTGATGGTTACGATCGGCACGTTCTTCGCGACAATCGTGCTCTACGTTGTGGCCCCGAAGGGTTTCTTTCCGACGGAAGACACCGGCTACATCATCGGCATAACGGAAGGTGCGACTGACATATCTTTCCCGGCGATTACGCAGCTTCAGCGCAAGGTTGCCGAGATCGTGCGCGCGGATCCCGCAATTCAGTATGTGAATTCTACGGTCGGGACCGGCGGTCCTAACTCGGTCGGCAACAGCGGACGCATGCTGATCGCGCTGAAGCCACGCAAAGAGCGCGACGACCTGCAGACGATCATTGCGCGCCTGCGACAGACCGCCAACGTCGTGCCAGGACTGGCGATCTACTTCCAGCCGATTCAGAACATCAACCTGGGCGGCAAACTGGCCAAGAGCCAGTATCAGTACACTCTGCAATCAAACGACACGGCCACGCTCTATCGCGTGACGCCGGAAATGCGCGAGAAGATTTCCCGCATTCCTGGGCTGCTGGATGTAACCACCGACCTCTATGTCACCAATCCGCAAGTATCGATCGAAATCGATCGCGAGAAGTCCGCGGTTTACGGTTTGACCGTCGATCAGGTCCGGCAGGAACTCTACAACGCCTTCGGCGTGCGGCAGGTCGCGACCATCTACAGCCCGGTGAACTATTATCAGGTCATTCTCGAAACGCAGCCGGAGTTTCAAGTCGGTCCGGATGATCTCGCGCGCGTCTACCTGAAGACGTCGAGTGGCACCACAGTGCCACTCTCTGCGGTCACGCGTTTCGAACGCACCGTCGGCCCCTTGCAGGTCAATCATCAGGGTCAACAGCCGGCGGTAACGATCTCGTTCAATCTCGCCCCCGGGTTCTCGCTCGGTCAGGCCGTCGACGCCATCCAGAAACTCGAGCGCGAAGACCGGTTGCCCGCGACGATCACCACCGGATTCCAGGGCACAGCCCAAGTGTTTCAGGATTCCTTGCGCGGGCAGGGCATCCTGATTTTGGCCGCCATTTTTGCCGCCTACGTGGTGCTCGGAATTCTGTATGAAAGCTTCATCCATCCGATCACCATCATTTCCGGCCTGCCGTCGGCGGGTATCGGCGCGATTCTGACGTTGATGTTGTTCGGCATGGATCTGTCGGTGATCGCCATGATCGGCATCGTGATGCTGGTCGGCATCGTCAAGAAAAACGCGATCATGATGATCGACTTCGCGATCGAACGGCGGCGCGTGGGATTGTCTGCCGAAGCCGCAATCCGCGAAGCGGCGGTCCTTCGCTTCCGCCCGATCATGATGACCACATTTGCCGCGATCTTCGGCACGCTGCCGATCGCGCTTGGTACCGGCGCGGGCGCCGAATTGCGCCAGCCGCTCGGTGTGGCGGTGGTCGGCGGCCTTGTGCTTTCGCAGCTGCTAACGCTCTACATTACGCCGGTGATTTACCTCTATCTCGACCGCGTCGATCGGATGTTGAAGCGCCGGCTCGAACCGCAACTCGCGGAAGTCGACCAAGCGCCGCCTGCGGTCGCTGCGGAATAGCATCGGCACCCACATAACACTATATTCGCGAAGGCATGGATGCGGCCCGGGCCGGGTGGTGTTTATGGCTTGGGCCTTTCAGCCCTCACGCCCAGGGGAGTGCAATATGAATAATATCTCACGCCGGAATTTTGTACTTTCGGCCACCGCGGCCTCCGCCGCGTTCGGCCTTAACGGCCCGCTTGAGTTCATCGGCTCGGCGGAGGCCCAGAGCTACGCCAACGCCAAGCTCATCGATAAGGGCTTTTACAAGTTCAAGGTTGGCGATGTCGAAGTCACCCAGATCTACGATGGGATCTGGAACCGTGCGTTCGAAGACAATTTTGTGAAGAACGCGCCGCCCGATCAGGTCAAAGGCGCGCTCAAGGCCGGCGGCCTCGCTGACAACATCATACCGATCCCCTTCACGGTCACGGTCGTGAAAATGAAGGGCAAGTATGTGATGTTCGATTCAGGCACCGGCGGGCAGGTCCAGCCGACCGCGGGTCTCCTTGCGGCAAAGAACATGAAAGCCGCCGGCATCGATCCGGCAAAAATCGAGACCATCATTGTCACGCATTTCCATCCGGATCACATCTTCGGTCTGATGGCCAAGGACACCAATGCGCAGACTTACCCGAACGCGACGATCTATCTGCCGAAGCCAGAGCTTGCCTGGTGGACCGGCTCGTCGGTCCCGCAGCCGGCGCAAGGAATAAGCAACCGGGTCAAGGCGACTTTCCCGGGATGGAAAAACGTTCAACAGATCGATGGCGACAAGGAAGTTGTCGGGGGCGTTCGTTCGATCGCAACTCCGGGCCACACGCCGGGCCACACCAGCTATCTGGTTGGTTCGGGCAAACAGCAATTGCTGGTACTCGGCGATATCACCAACATTCCTCTGTTGTTCGTGAAAAATCCGGGTTGGCACGCGGTGTTCGACGCCGATGGTGCGCTGGCGGAGACCAATCGGCGCAAAATCATGGATCGCGCCATTGCCGACAAGCTGATCGTGGCCGGCTATCACTACAGCATGCCAGGCGCCGGCACCTTCAAGCGCGACGGAAACGGCTACGTTTTCGTTCCGGTAAAAGCTTGATTTTCACGACGCTGATCGGAGGGCGCCGGCAGAAGTCGGCGCCTTCTTCTTTTTGGAGTTAAAGCGCGAAGCTGGTGCCGCAGCCGCATGACGCTTTCGCCTTCGGATTGTTCACCTTGAACGAGGCGCCGATCAGGTCGTCGACGAAATCGATTTCCGACCCGGCCATATAGTTGACTGAAACCGGGTCGATCAGAACGACGGCGCCATCGCGGCTGATCACAAGGTCATCGCCAGCCTTCGAATGCTCCATGTCGAATTTGTATTGAAAGCCGGAGCAGCCTCCGCCTTCAACGCTGACGCGCAGCATGGTCCCGCTTGGCTCACCTCTCAGGATTTCGCCGATGCGTCGTGCCGCCCGTTCGCTGACCGTGATGCTCGCGCTCATTGGCTTGCCTTTTGCGGCCTATCCTATTGGCAGATGGCCCAACGGATAGTTAAGTGCGCGGGCTAATGAGGTCAATGCGCACAATGGTGGTCGATTCCAGGCGCGAACGGGCCGTTTATGCCACCGATCCGGCGCAAAGCCGGGGCCGGCGCTACGATGAGCCCGCAAGCCCGAGCCGTAATGCCTTCCGGCGGGACTGCGACCGAATCATCCATTCCGCGGCCTTTCGACGGCTCGCGCACAAGACGCAGGTCTTCGTTTATCACGAGGGCGATCACTATCGCACGCGACTGACGCACACGCTTGAGGTCGCCCAGATTGCGCGCTCGCTCGCGCGTGCACTCGGGCTGGACGAGGATCTCGCCGAAGCGCTGGCGCTCGCGCACGATCTCGGCCATCCGCCGTTCGGTCATGCCGGCGAGCGAGCTCTCGATGAATGCCTTGGTGGATTTGGCGGTTTTGATCACAACGCACAGGCATTGCGTATCGTGACGGATCTCGAGCGTCGGTACGCCGACTTCGATGGGTTGAACCTAAGTTGGGAAACGCTCGAAGGCCTCGTCAAGCACAACGGCCCCTTGGTCGATCGCACGGGCCTGGCGGTGGGCCGCTATGCCAGACACGGCGCGCCGGTGCCGATCCTCGCCTATTCGAAAATTCAGGATCTTGAGTTGTGGACCTATGCCAGCGCCGAGGCGCAGGTCGCGGCGTTGTCGGACGACATCGCTTACGATGCGCACGACATCGATGATGGCCTGCGTGCCGATCTGTTTACGTTGGACGACATCTCAGAAGTGCCGCTCGTCGCAAATATCCTGGGCGAGATAGACGCAAAACATCCCAATATTGAACCGACGCGGCGAGGTGCACGAAACGGTCCGGGCGCTCATTACGCGCATGATTGAGGATGTCATCGGGGAAACCGGCCGACGCGTCGCGATGCTCAAGCCGCGCTCTGCCGCCGAGGTGCGCGATGCTCCGCGGCCGATTGTGGGCTTTTCTCCCGCGATGGAAAAAGCCGACAGGGAGATAAAAGGTTTTCTTTATCCGCGCATGTATCGGCACGATCGCGTGATGCGGGTCATGGCCGATGCCGAGCGCGTGGTGCGGGATTTGTTCGCACACTACACGCAAATACCCGCCGATCTTCCGCAGGAGTGGGGTGAGGGCATTATCGGGACCGGCGCTTCAAAACGCGCGCGTCACATTGCCGATTACATCGCTGGTATGACCGACCGATACGCGCTGATCGAGCACGCGAAGTATTTCAAAAAGACGCCGGAATTACGCTGACAAGAAAACGGGCGACAGAAGATCTGTCGCCCGTGAAAATGCGGACGGAGGGCTCAGAACCAGCCGCCAGCCCACTCGATAACTTTCGCCACATCCGACACGACGTCGTTCGCGATCTCTTTGGTCGTTTTGAGGGGGTGTCCTTCGACAATGCCGGCCAAGGCGCCGCCAACAATCACTCCAGCGCCGGCAACAACAGCGACAGGGCTGACTGCGACTGTCGCAAGGCCGTTACCGGCAACCTTGCCCAATTCCTTGAAATTATCCGCTGCCGTGACTCCTGGAGGTCCAGCCTGCGCTCCACCCGAGGGTTTCGTCGGACCACTAGCCACAGTCGGGTTCGCCGCGACGGTTACATCGCCATTCGGGTGGCGTACGAGTTGAACACCGGCGCCGGCCTGAACAGATACAGCTCCAGAAAGATTCATCGACCCGCCCGGCATGGTGACGCTGTTCGTGCCATTGGACACGGTAATCGTTCCGGGTGAGGTCGACGTTACCGTCAGTCCCTTGCCGTTAAATATTGCGGACGTTGTAACCCCGTTGGATAGCGTCACCGACGTATAGCCTGGAGACGGGCCCTTGGAATTGGTTTTGCCACCATCGGCCTGAGAAGGAAGAGTCGGAATTGTGCTGCCGACAGGATTTTTGGAATTCACACCACATTCAGCCGTGGGAACAATGATTTTCCCGCAACCCTTTTTCTTGTCTGCCATCTCCTTCTTTTTGGTGGCGCGCGTCACTCTCTTTACATTGGCTGGCTGACCGCTGATCACGAAGTGAGGGCGAGTACCGGTGCTTTGCGCGTTGTGGCTTTGATGGTGATCGCCCCCCTTGGCATTTGCGGTCCCCACCGAGCCAATCAGTGCAGCGCTTGCCACCAGCAGGGCTGTCAGCTTCGCCAGTCTGGAAAGGTTTGTCAGCTTCATCATTTCTTTGCTCCGATGTTGGCTCTGTTACCGCGCTCTGGTCTGTGAAATGTGCGACGCAGATCGAGCGCCGCCGTATTCCCAACTTGGTGCGGCGCCCATGAACTCGGGCTGAACTGGATGTAATCAGGATGACAGCTTCTCGAATCTGGTGCGTCATCCGATCGGGTGAGAACGATGAAGTGAGAGACCGGGAGCGATGACATCGTCGTTACCGCGTGACATCATCCAAACGAATGATGGGCGACGGCCGGTGCACAATGAGCGTGAATATCGACCCTCCTTCTGAAGTCGACCTACTCGTCGCAGGCGCGGGTCCCGCCGGTATGGCTGCCGCGTTGGTCGCCTCGCTAGAAGGCCTCGACGTTCTCTTGTGCGAGAAATCAGATCAGGTCGGCGGCACCGGCTCGACCTCGGCCGGCACACTTTGGATCCCCGGCAACAGTCAGAGCCGCGCGGCGGGATACAGTGACAGCGCAGAACAGGCGGACCGCTATCTGAGTGCACTGATCGGCGAGGGGACCAATCGCGAACTGAGGAATGCCTATCTTCGAACCGGACCAGCGGTGATCGACTATCTTTGTGCTCGATCGGACGTTCAATTCATTCCTTGCGGCAAACATCCGGACTATCGCAGCAACATGCCTGGCGCTGCATTGGCCGGCCGCGCGATTGTGCCTGAACCATTCGACGGTCGGCTACTCGACGGCGATTTTCGACGAATACGTCCACCGGTGCCTGAGTTCATGGTGTTGGGCGGCATGATGGTCGGCAAGGCGGACATTTCCCGGTTGATTGGACGGTTCAACTCGATCTCCGATTTCGTTTATTCCGCAAAACTGTTCCTGCGTTATCTGTCAGACCGCTTGAAATATGCGCGCGGTACGCGGCTGATGATGGGCAACGCGCTCATAGCTCGATTGTTTTACAGTTTGCGCAAACGCAACGTGCCGATCTTGTTTGATGCATCAATCGCTGAAGTCGAAGGTGATCGACATGGGGTGAAAGGTGCGCAGTTGAAAATCGGAGACAGAAAAATCCTGGTAAAGGCTCGCAAGGGAGTGGTGCTGGCAACCGGTGGGTACGCCCACAATAAAACCTTTCGCGAGGCATTCATGCCTCACCCTGTGCCGACGTATTCCATGAGTTCGGCGGACAATACAGGTGACGGCGTCGGAATAGGTCAAAGGGCAGGTGCTGCGCTGACGCCCAAACAAAGCACGAGCGGACTCTGGACGCCCGTTTCGATCGTGCCGCGGAACGACGGCACCAAGGGCTTGTTTCCACATCTCGTATTCGATCGCGCGAAGCCCGGCGTGATTGCGGTGAACTCAGCCGGCCGGCGCTTTGTCAATGAAGCGGTCTCTTATCACGACTTCGTACTGGCCATGTTTGAATGCAACAAGACGACATCGGCGATCCCTGCCTGGCTGATCTGCGATTCCACGTTTCTGGGTAGATATGGTTTGGGGGTGATCTATCCTGGTCATCACAATCCCAAAAAATTCGTCGAAAATGGGTACCTTGTGAGCGCGCCTGATCTTGGAGAACTCGCTGACGGGATTGGTATTGATGCTGGGCAACTGCGTAATACGGTCACGCGCTACAATGGGTTTGCCGAGACCGGTGTCGACATCGATTTCGGCAAAGGCGAAACCGAGTTGAACCGCTTCAACGGTGATGCCAATCACGAACCGAACCCGTGCGTAGGGTCGCTGGTCAAGCCGCCCTTCTATGCGCTTGCGGTTTGGCCGGCCGACATCGCGGTCAGTACTGGGCTTGCGACCGACGCGGACGCGCGCGTTCTTGCGAGCGACGGAAAGCCGATCCCAGGTCTCTATGCCTGCGGCAATGACATGGCATCGGTGATGGGTGGCAGTTATCCAGGGCCTGGCACGACACTGGGCCCGGCCATCGTGTTCGCCTACCGTGCCGCGATGCATGCAAAGGGATTGTCGCTCTAAGTCGGGCTGTGTGCCGTTCGAGGATCAAAAACATCACCCAGAGGAATTTCATGGCGCGTCTTGTAGGCAAAGTTGCATTCATCACTGGCGGGGGCGGTGGCATCGGCCGGGCAACCGCGGAACGTTTTGCGGAAGAAGGCGCGAGGGTCGTGATCGCGGAAATTGACGTTTCGCGTGGCGAGGCGGCTGCCGAGTCTGCGCGCGGGCGAGCCAAAAATTCGGGAGGAGATGCTCATTTCATTCGCTGTGATATTCGCGACAAGGCGATGGTCGAGGCGGCTTTCGCGGAAACTGTCGATCGGTTTGGCGGCCTGACGATTCTGCATAACAATGCCGGTGGCTCGACGCTTCAGGACGGCCCAGTGACCGAGGCGCCCGAAGAAGAGTTCTGGCGTGTGATGAAACTCGACCTCTACGGAACGTTTCTCTGCTCGAAGATCGGCATTCCGCACATGGTCAAGTCCGGCGGGGGCGCGATCATCAACATGTCGTCGTCGATCGCATTGAGCGCGGTTCCGGGACGCGACTGCTACACAGCCGCAAAAGGAGCGATCGCAGCACTGACGCGTTCAATGGCGGTCGAATACGCCAAGCACAAAATTCGAGTGAATGCGATTGCACCCTCCGTCACGCTGTCTGACAGGGTCAAGAAACTGTTGGAGGGCTCAAAGGAGATCGAGAAACTTGCAGCCACGCACCTGTTTGGTCTCGGTCTACCGATTCATATGGCCGATATGGCAGTGTATCTGGCATCCGATGAGGCAGCCATCACGACCGGCCAGATCCTCGTTGTCGATAGTGGGGCAACAATTTGGTAGTCCCGGCCTCGCGATTTTTTGACTTGCCCTGCGAATTCCGTTAGCCGCATCGACATAATGGCTCCAAAAGACCAACCTCGTCATTTATTTGCGGAAATGCTCACGCGCGTGCAGACGGCCAGTACTGCCGTTCTCGGGTCCGGTGCAGCGATTGGCCGGATTGTTGTCGAACCGCCGCGCGATCCGACCCATGGTGACATGGCGACCAATGCTGCGATGGTGCTGGCGAAAGACGCTGGCAAAAAGCCGCGCGAGTTGGCGGAAAACATCGCAGCCAAATTGCGCACCGATGACAAAATTGCCTCGGTCGATGTGGCCGGGCCTGGGTTCATCAATCTCTCGCTAAAGCCGAAGGTCTGGGGTGAAGAATTGCTCCTGGCGCTCGCGCAGGGCGCGGATTACGGACGGAGTGACATCGGCAAAGGCGAAAAGGTCAATGTCGAGTATGTCTCGGCTAATCCAACGGGGCCCATGCATGTCGGTCACGGCCGTGGCGCGGTGTTTGGCGACGCCCTTGCCAACCTGCTCTTGTTCGTTGGGTTCGATGTTACGCGCGAATACTACATCAACGATGCGGGTGCGCAGGTGGACGTGCTGGCACGCTCCGCTTTTTTGCGTTACCGCGAGGCGCTTGGAGAGGATATCGGCGAGATTCCCGATGGCCTTTATCCCGGCGACTATCTGAGGCCTGTCGGAGGCGAACTCGCCGCTGAGCAGGGCGCGAAGTTGACCACGATGCAGGAGGGTGAATGGCTCCCCGTCGTACGCGCCAAGGCGATCGCCATGATGATGGATGTCATCCGCGACGATCTTGCCGCGCTCAATGTGCAGTTCGATGTGTTTTATTCCGAACGATCTCTCATCGAAGGCAAGCGCGACGAAATCGGAACGACTATCGAAGGTCTGCGCAAGAGCGGCGAGGTCTACGAAGGCAGGTTGCCACCACCCAAGGGAGGCAATCTTGAGGATTGGGAAGATCGCGAACAGACGCTGTTCCGCTCAACGGACTTCGGCGACGACGTCGACCGTCCACTCAAGAAGTTGGATGGCAGTTACACCTACTTTGCCTCCGACATTGCCTATCACCGATCGAAAGTAGACCGTGGATTTTTAAGTCTCATCGACGTATGGGGCGCCGATCATGGTGGCTACATCAAGCGCATGCAGGCCGCGGTCAAAGCGGTCAGCGGCGGCAAGGCCAAACTGGATGTGAAGCTCATACAACTCGTCCGGCTGCTACGCGCGGGTGAGCCGGTGAAGATGTCAAAACGAGCGGGAGATTTTGTCACCTTGCGAGAGGTGGTAGATGAGGTCGGCCGCGACGCCGTTCGCTTCGACATGTTGTACCGAAAGAACGACGCAGCGCTCGATTTCGATCTCGTAAAGGTCATCGAGCACACGCGAGAGAATCCAGTCTTCTATGTGCAATATGGGCATGCTCGCGGGATGTCGGTGTTCCGCAACGCACGGGCGGAGATGCCGGACCTTCCAGCGACCGCTACGGCACGCAGGGCTTACCTCCGACAGGCACAATTGGATCGCCTGAGCGATAGCGGCGAGATCGCCTTGTTGCGACGTATCGCGCTCTATCCGCGAGTTGTGGAGGCCGCGGCCCTGGCTCATGAGCCCCACCGAATTGCGTTCTATCTCTATGAATTAGCAAGCGAATTTCACGCATTCTGGACACGAGGAAAAGACTTGCCTCATTTACGCTTCATTATCCAGAATGATCGAGAAACGACGAAAGCGCGTCTCGCCTTGGTGGAGGGGATAGTCACCATACTCGCCTCGGGTTTAGCATTGCTCGGGGTCAGCGCGCCGGAAGAAATGCGATAAGTCTCGTCCTTGGGGATCTGCTTTTTGGCGCCTTTGAGCGCCAGCCGCTATAAAGCAGAACGGGGCGAGCTCAGTAGCCGGGGACCGAATGGCGGAAGAACAGAGCCGAAGACCTTATCGTGCAAGTGAACCGCCTTTGCGCGGCCACGCGGGGACCTCTAACAATGACCCGCTCGCGGAGCTGGCTCGTCTCATAGGTCAGACTGATCCGTTTGGAGAGTTCGGGCGGGACACCGCGCGACGTGCGGCGGCGCCGGTTGAGCGCGCCGATTGGAATACGCCGATGCCCAATTCTCCCTACGCGCCACGCGACGAGACTGATTGGCGCGCATCGTCCGCGCAAAGGTCCGATAGCAACGGTTATTACAATGCCCGTGATGCGGTTAATGAGCAGGCGGGACCTGCTGACTACGACGACCAAAGCTATGGGCGCCAGGCATATAGCGGCGGGCCGGCGCCGACCCGCGACGACGTCTACCAAGCGGACCACGAGGCTGGAGGTTATCCATCGGGCCAGGCCGACTATCAGTACGACACGTACGGACAAGATGCGGCCCAGCATTCTGAGGATGAGTACTACGATCAAGCGCCGTCTTCTCGCCGACGCTTGGGGGTTATGGCGATTGCTGGCGTATTTGCTTTGGCGTTGATTGGCACCGCTGGGGCGTTTGGCTATCGCGCGTTGTTTAGCTCCTCCGGGTCCACGCAACCGCCGCCCGTTATCAAAGCGGATGCGGGACCCAGCAAAGTTGTGCCGGCAACAAGCAGCAAGGACGCGCAATCGAGTAAACTGATTACTGAGCGAGTTAATGAGCGCGGCCAAAGCGAAAAATTGGTGTCGCGCGAGGAGCAGCCGATCGATAAACCGACAACGGTTGTGTTGTCACAGGTCGCGCCGCAGTCGGCGGTGGGTAGCGGTGTTGTTGGGAGCGAACCGAAGAAGGTTCGTACAATTGCTATCCGTCCGGACCAGCCGGTTGATGCTCAGGCTGCTGCGTCACTAGCGACACCGGCCGCCGCCCGCGCTCCTCAGGCACCGACCGCGCCTACCAAACCGGCCGCGGCACCGGCCCGTCCGGCTGAGAACATGTCCGCGGACGCTGATTCAGAGTCGACGCCGGCACCCGCAGCGCGTTCCGGGCAATCCGTCCGTCAGGCGACGCCTTCGGCCAATACTCCATTATCGCTGAACCCGGATGCTTCCCCCGCGCGCGCTCAAGCGCGACCGTCAGCGCCCCCGACTCAGACCGCCGCCGTTGCACCGCAAGCCGCGGCTCCGGCTCCCGCCGCCAGCAATGTTGGCAGTGGGAGCTTTGTGCAGGTTTCCTCACAGCGCAGCGAGGCCGAGGCCCAATCTGCATTCCGCGGCCTTCAAGCCAAGTTCCCAACCCAGCTTGGCAGTCGTGATCTGCTGATCCACAGGGCCGATTTGGGATCCAAAGGAACCTACTATCGAGCCGTGGTTGGGCCCTTCGCGAACCCCGCAGAGGCCGCCGAACTGTGCTCGAGCCTCAAGGCCGCCGGCGGCCAGTGCCTGATCCAGAGGAACTAACCGAGGAAAACTTGACCCTTGCGGCGGGCACGGGCTAATCCGCGCCGATGGCGGCGCGCGCGTTTATTACTGGGCTGGCGGGCTTAAGCATTTCCGCCGATGAGCGCGCATTCCTGCGCGAGGCCCAACCGTGGGGGCTGATCCTTTTCAAAAGAAATGTGAACACACCGGCGCAAGTGGCTGGTCTTACTGAATCATTTCGCGCCACAGTCGGGTGGGAAGCACCCGTTTTCGTCGATCAGGAGGGTGGGCGCGTCCAGCGGCTCGGACCCCCGCATTGGCCCGCTTACCCCGCCGGGCAACGGTATGGTGACCTCTATGACCGGCAACCGGCGGCCGGGATTGCCGCAGCACGGCTCGCTGGGCACTTGATTGCCGCCGATCTCAGGCCGCTCGGCATAGATGCTGACTGCCTCCCACTGGGCGATGTGCCGCTGGAAAGCGGTGATCCGGTCATAGGGGACCGGGCTTACGGTCGTGAGCCGGCGAAGGTGGCGGCTATCGCAAAAGCGATTGCGGGCGGCTTGCTGACGGGCGGAGTCCTTCCGGTGCTAAAGCACCTGCCTGGTCACGGCCGGGCCACTGTCGACAGTCACCACAAGCTTCCGGTCGTCGACACTGACCTAGCTACTCTAGAGGCGGTCGATTTTGCGGCGTTCCGGCCTTTGGCGGACTTGCCTCTTGGGATGACTGCGCATGTTGTGTTTAGCGCTATAGACCCAGTCGCGCCCGCCACCACTTCGGTCACAATGGTGAGGCAAGTGATTCGCGGCTTTATCGGATTCCAAGGTCTGTTGATGAGCGACGACATTTCGATGAATGCGCTGTCCGGCACTGTGGCCGACCGAAGTCGTGCCGCTCTGACCGCAGGATGTGACGTAGTCCTTCACTGCAATGGAAATCTAACCGAGATGGTGGCCGTCGCTGCCGAGGCCCCTGAGCTTGCTGGCGAGCCCGCTCGCCGGGCCGATGCTGCGCTGAGCCTGCGAGGGGCCTCCGAGGAATTCGACACGCATGCTGCACGCAAGGTATTTGCGCAAATGATGGGTGACGATCGAACGGCACCGCAACGAAAGATCGTCTCATGAGCGGAGAGGAATTCGACACGACGCTCGGCGCCGAACGCGGCACAACCGAGCCAGCCATGATCGTGGATGTGGAGGGATTTGAAGGCCCCCTCGATCTGTTGTTGATGCTTGCGCGTCAACAGAAGGTCGATTTGACCAAGATTTCAATCTTGGCGCTCGCCGACCAATATCTGTCCTTTATCGAGGCGGCGCGACAATTGCGTCTTGAGCTCGCGGCGGACTATCTCGTGATGGCGGCGTGGCTCGCATACCTTAAATCCCGATTGTTGCTCCCGGAAGCGGAGCCCGGCGATGGTCCGAGTGCCGAAGACATGGCGTTGGCACTGGCTAACCGTCTTCGCCGACTCGAAGCGATCCGTGATGTTGCATCGCGCATGATGGAGCGTCCGCAGCTAAACCGGGATATTTTCCCGCGCGGATTGCCCGAGCCCATCGCGGAGATCAAGCAGCCGGAATGGTCGGCGACACTCTATGACCTTCTTTCGTCCTATGCCACGCAACGATCGCGCAGCGCGCTATCGCGTGTTCGGTTCAAGCAACGTACGGTTTGGTCGTTGGCCGAGGCCCGCTCTGCACTTGAGCGCCTGATTGGCCAGTCGGCGGACTGGTCGCGCATCGATCAGTTTCTGATCAGCTATGTGGTTGAACCCGCTCTTGCCGCAACAGTCTTTGCTTCTTCGTTTGCGTCCGCGCTCGAAATGGTTCGTGAGGGGCATGCGGAAATCCACCAAAAGGGATCATTCGCACCGATCTATATGCGCAAGCGCGTCGGCGTGAATGGAAATGCAATAACGTATGGCGCACAAGAAAACTCATAAGGGGAAAATTTCCATGCCGGGCGCGGCCAAAAAGCTCGTGGTGGTGCAAAACAATGAGCCGGAGCCGGAGGCTACGGTGGCGCCGGTGGCGCGCCCGGAGGAGTTGCGACTGCTCGAAGCGCTTCTATTCGCGGCGGGTGAACCGCTCGATGAGGCGATGTTGGCGCGCAGACTTCCCAACGACGTCAATGTGAAGGCGGCGCTCGCGCAGTTGCGCGATGAATACGCGACCCGCGGTGTCAACCTGATCAAGGTCGGCAAAAAGTGGACATTCCGGACGGCAACCGATCTGTCGTGGTTGCTGACAAAGCAGATTGTAGAAACACGCAAGCTCTCGCGTGCCGCAACCGAGACACTTGCGATTGTTGCATACCATCAACCCGTCACCCGTGCAGAAATCGAAGAAATTCGTGGAGTTGTGACGGCGGCTGGTACGCTCGACGTCCTGCTCAAAACCGGCTGGATCCGGCCGCGCGGCCGCCGTAAGGCGCCTGGTCGTCCGATAACTTATGGGACGTCGGAAGCATTTCTCTCTCACTTCGGCCTTGAAGAGGTCGGTGACCTGCCGGGCCTGGAGGAGTTGAAGGGCGCCGGCATGCTTGAGGGGAATCTGCCTCCCGGATTTGCTGTGCCGCTCCCATCGGATGATTCAACATTGCGCGAGGACGAAGACCCGTTGGAACCCGGCGACCTTGATTTGGGTTTGGCGCCATCCTCGCAGTCCGAAAAGTAACGACGCCGAATTAAGGTAAATTCCGCTATTTCAAGGCATTGCGCGGCTCTTTGCCCGGGTGCGAAGTCCTTGTTTTTGCCGCGTGCGAGGCCTAGTTTCTCCTCCAAATCATGGCGGGACGAGCCGAAAAAAGCCCGTCGCTGCGGAGGATTTGTAGATGGGTTCCCTAAGTATATGGCACTGGATCATCGTCCTGCTGGTCGTGATGGTCCTGTTCGGAGGTCGCGGAAAGATTTCGTCGCTGATGGGCGACTTTGCTCAAGGCATCAAGGCTTTCAAGAAAGGCATGTCCGAGGACGAGAAGACGGCGGACACCAAGAGCGAGCCCGTCAAGACGATTGAGGCGGGCGGCAGCGCGACCAAAACGGAAGCCGAACGGCGCGCCGAGGGTGCGCGTTCCTAATCGCTGCGACGGCCAGGCGATCGTCGCAACGGCGCGGGTAGTCTCGCGCCTTGGAGTTGATTAATCCATGTTCGACATTGGTTGGGGCGAGCTCGTCGTCATCGGCATCGTCGCGCTGATCGCGATCGGGCCGAAAGAGCTGCCGACTGTGTTGCGCACGCTCGGACAGTACATGGCCAAAATCCGGCGCATGGCGACCGACTTCCAAGGTCAGTTTCAGGAAGCAATGCGCGAAGCCGAGATGGCCGAGCTGAAAAAGCAGGCCGAGGATCTCAAGAGCTCCGTCAGCGATTTGACCAAGTTCGACCCGCTCGCAAACACGCAGAAGGAAGTCGAGCGCGCGTTCGAGATGCCCGAGATAGGCGAGGCTCCCACCGACAAGCCGTCGACACCGGCGGCCTTGCCGGAACCGCAACAACAAGTGGACGTCAGCGTGCCACTGCCCGAGCCGCCATCGCCGGTCAGCGAAAAAGATTTTGCAGCCTCTGAAGCGCCGCCTCCCAAGCAGGCCGGAGGCGCGGCATGACCCATGAGGACATAGAAGCCACTAAAGCCCCTTTGATGGATCATCTGATCGAGCTGCGTTCGCGACTGATCAAGGCGCTGATCGCGTTTGGCGTGATGTTCGCATTCTGCTTTGTTTTCGCCAAAAATATCTACAATATTCTTGTGTGGCCGTTCGTTTGGGTGGCTGGCCCGGAAAATTCGAAGTTCATTTATACTGCGCTGCTGGAATATTTTGTCACGCAGCTCAAGCTCGCGATGTTCGGCGCCGCATTTCTTTCATTTCCGATTGTCGCGACGCAAATTTATATGTTCGTCGCGCCCGGCCTCTATCGAAACGAACGCAAAGCATTCTTGCCTTATCTGATCGCAACACCGTTCTTTTTCGCGCTCGGCGCAATGGTGGTCTACTTCCTGGTTCTGCCGATGCTCGTGCGATTTTCGCTCGGCATGCAGCAGATTGGCTCAGCCACCGATGCTTCGATCGCATTAATGCCGAAGGTGGGCGAATATCTTTCGTTGATGATGGCTCTCGTCCTTGCCTTCGGCGTGGCGTTCCAATTGCCGGTCATTCTGACGTTGCTCGGTCGTATTGGGATCATCACCGCCGAGCAACTCAAGGCCAAGCGGCGCTATTTTATCGTCGCTGCGTTCGTCCTTGCCGCCGTGCTGACACCGCCTGACGTGATCAGCCAGATGTCGCTCGCAATCCCGTTGCTGATCCTTTACGAGGGTTCGATCTGGTCGGTGCGGATGGTGGAGAAAAAAGCAGCTGCGGAGGCTGCCAAAGTGGCTTCAGACACGGCGTCGGCCACGGCAAAGCCAGCCGAATAATTAAGGTTCGCTATTGAACTCCCGCATGCTCGGCTTTATGCCGGGCATCCACGTCTTTGGCTTATTCCAAGTGAAGACGACCGGCCAGGACGGTATAGAAACCCGCCATGTACGATATGAAATGGATTCGCGAGCATCCTGATGCCTTTGACCGGGGGCTGAACCGGCGCGGGCTTGAACCGTTGTCGAATAAGCTCCTGGCGCTCGACGAAAAGCGGCGCGCGGCGATTACCAGATTTGAGCAGGCACAGGCCCGGCGCAATGCCGCGTCGAAGGAAATCGGCGACGCCAAGAAGGCAAAGGATGAGGCCAAGTCCAGCAAACTGATGGCCGAAGTTGGCGAACTCAAAACTGCGCTGCCGGCCATGGAGGAGGAGCAGAAATCGCTCGCGGCAGAACTTGAAAGAGAGTTGGCACAGATTCCCAATGCGCCGCTCGACGATGTGCCCGATGGCGACGATGCGAGCGGAAATGTCGAGCATCACGTTTTCGGCAAGAAACGCGACTATTCATTCAAGCCCAAACAGCATTTTGATCTGGGCGAAGCGCTTGGCCAGATGGATTTCGAACTTGCTGCCAAATTGTCCGGCGCGAGATTTGTCGTCCTGCAGAAAGGCTTGGCGCGTCTCGAGCGCGCGCTCGGTCAGTTCATGCTGGATCTGCATACCGGAAAGGACCACAAGTATACGGAGGTCAATCCTCCGATCCTCGTGCGTGACGAGGTGATGTTCGGCACTGCGCAATTGCCAAAATTTGCCGAGGATCAATTTCGGACGACCAATGATTATTGGCTCATTCCAACTGCCGAAGTGCCGCTGACAAATCTGGTGAGAGAGTCGATCGTCGAAGAAGCGCAGTTGCCGTTACGGCTGACTGCTTGCACGCCGTGCTTTCGCGCGGAAGCCGGTGCGGCTGGCAAAGATACGCGCGGCATGATTCGCCAGCATCAATTTACAAAAGTTGAACTGGTCTCGGTAACGACGCCGGAAAAATCAAAAGAGGAGCACGAGCGTATGCTCAGCTGCGCCGAGGAGGTGCTCAAGAAGCTCGATCTGCACTACCGTGTCGTTACACTTTGCACGGGCGACATGGGTTTTGCCGCGCAAAAAACATACGACATCGAAGTCTGGCTGCCCGGCCAAAACGCCTATCGCGAGATATCGTCCTGCTCCAACTGCGGAGAATTTCAGGCTCGTCGGATGAACGCGCGCTATCGCGCCAAGGATGGTGTACGACATGTGCACACGCTGAACGGCTCTGGCGTTGCCGTGGGCCGCGCGTTGATTGCTGTGATGGAGACCTATCAACAGGAGAATGGCTCAATCGCGGTGCCCTCTGCGCTCGCCTCTTACATGGGCGGAATTACGAAGATTGAGCGGGCGTAATGCGTATTCTCATCACCAATGACGACGGCATTCACTCGCCGGGACTTGCTGCCTGCCTGGAAATTGCACGCACTCTATCCGATGAAGTTTGGATTGTGGCGCCGGAAATCGATCAGTCGGGCGTGTCACACTCTCTCTCCTTAAATGATCCGCTGCGAATGCGGGAAGTCGGCGAGCGCCACTTTGCTGTCAAAGGTACACCAACCGATTGCGTCATCATGGGTGTGCGCCATCTGATGAAAAAGAAGCCCGAGCTAGTCCTTTCCGGGGTGAACCGCGGCCGCAATTGCGCCGAGGATGTCACTTATTCGGGCACTGTTGCAGGTGCGATGGAGGGCACTGTGCTCGGAATTCCTTCTTTCGCGTTGTCGCAGGCTTACGCATTCACCACGAAGCACCACCCTTACTGGGACACGGCGATCAAACACGCGCCGGGTCTGATCAGGCGCGTGCTGAATACCGGCATGCCACGAGACGTCCTCATCAATGTCAACTTTCCGGACTGCCAGCCCGATCAAGTTGCGGGCGTGGCCGTCACAGTACAGGGCAAGCGCGACCAGGAACTCTTGCGCATCGATGCGCGCCATGACGGGCGCGGCAATCCTTACTACTGGATCGCATTTGAACGCGGCGGAATTCCAGGCGCGGCACCGGGCAGCGATCTTGCGGCGTTGACGGAAAACCGCATCGCCGTGACGCCACTGCGACTGGATCTTACCGATGAACCATTTATGACGAAGCTCGCGGAGGTGTTCGACTAGGCGAGCAAACCCGCGAGCGTGCTCTTAAGCTGTTCGGCCTGAAATGGTTTCTGCAGGGCAGGGCGTCCGCGATAGGCCTCGGGCAAGCTGCGCTCGCCGTACCCGGTGACGAACACGAACGGCAGGCCACGTTGGGCGAGAATGTCCGCAACGGGGTATATCTCCTGTCCGTCGAGATTGACGTCCAAAATGGCAGCACTGAATTCGCCATCGGCAGCAATCTTGCGCGCTTCCGAGATGGTGCCGACGGCTGCGGCCACGCCGTAGCCAAGCTCGTCCAGCATGTCCTCGAGCAACATGCGGATCAAATACTCATCCTCGACCACGAGAACGCGTGGTGCCGTTGTCGAGGTGCCTATCATTGGTATCTCCCGCCCATCAACTCAGGATGCGCCACAGAGTTCCAGCTTAGCTCAAGTTCCAGCTAACATGCTAATAACGCCGGTAAAGAGGCCCAAACGTGTCTAGACCCCCCAGCTACCAGCAGGACAACGATCGTATGGAATTCCTGCTGACCTTGCGTCGCCGGGGTATTGCCGACAAGGCAGTCCTTCGGGCGATGGACGAGGTGCCGCGTGAGCGGTTTGTAGATGCGAATTTTATCGGAAGTGCCTATGCCGATCAGGCTTTGCCGATCGAGTGCGGGCAGACGATCAGCCAGCCTTATGTTGTGGCCTATATGACAGAACAGCTCGGTGTGCATCCGCAGCACCGCGTCCTCGAGATCGGAACGGGATCCGGTTATCAGGCCGCGGTCCTGTCGCGACTGGCTCGAGATGTGGTCAGTATCGAACGCTACCGTACCCTGGCCGATCGGGCGCGCGGGCGCTTAAAGTCCCTTGGCTATGACAATGTAGACGTCGTGACCGGTGATGGCTTCGTGGGCGTTCCGGGTGGGGCGCCCTACGATCGCATCATCGTAACCGCCGCAGCGGAGAGGCTTCCCGAGACGCTCCTCGATCAGCTCGTCGACGATGGCGGCGTCATGATCCTGCCGCTCGGCGCACAGGATGGCTCACAACATCTGATCAAGCTTACCAAGTTGCAAACAGGAACCCGGCGCGAAAATCTGATCCCTGTGCGTTTCGTGCCCATGTTACCGGGCCAAGCGCAGGAACTGTGACTTTCGGCGAGCCATTCCGCCGCAAGACGCAGCGTAACCCGCGCGTTAATTATTAAAGCCTTGTTTACTCGCGGCTGGTTTATTTCAAACTCTACGTTTCATGCGTACGAGTGAGTAACCACATGTCGCCCCCCAAGGTGGATTCTCGCCTAAATGCCTGGCCGCGCGTTGTAGTTCTCGGCCTGGTCGGCATCGCTGTGGCCGGTTGCGCGGATTCTGCACGCTTCCAGGCCAATTCGTACGCCAGCGATCGTCCATCTCCGCCGCAGAGCGTAAGTTCGCTCCCGGCGCCTGCGACGTACGCCCGCGTTGAGGCTCAACCTTTGGGCCCGCCGGCTACGGTCGCGGCTACAAATTACGGCGCACAAAGTCCCGCCGCATACAGGTCATCCAGCCGGTATTCCGATGTCACCGGATCGAGCGTGCCGCCAACATCCAGTCACTGGAGTTGGAATGGCGGCTCTGCTGTTACCGTGAGCTATGGCGACACTGTTGAGAGCATAGCGCGTCGACATGGCGTGCCTGCATCAGCAATTCTGCAGACCAACGGCATTCGCGACGCTAGCCAAGTCAAGCCGGGACAGCGCCTTGTCATTCCGCGCCACATCAGCAGCGCGACACAAACGGCGGCGGCTCCCAAGTCGACGGGCGGTAATGTTCACATCGTCAGATCTGGCGACACGCTGATGAATGTTGCGCGCCGCAACGGAGTAACAGTTGCTGCGCTGGCGCGAGCCAACCATCTTCAGGCAACCGCACAACTTAGCGTTGGCGATCGGCTGGCCATTCCTGGCGGCCATTCTGCCGCGATGGCAAGTGTCGCGCCTGCGCAAAACACACAACCGCGCACCACGACGGTGGAGAAGGTTGGTGGGCCGGTGAAAGTTGCAAGCGTGGGACCGGTTCAGACTGCGAGTGTTGCCAAGGAAGAGCCAAGGGCGATCGAGACACCGGTCAAGACTGCGGAAGCGATGCCATCGTTCCGCTGGCCTGTCCGCGGTCGCGTCATTGCCGGATTTGGCAGCAAGCCAAATGGAACGCAGAACGATGGGATTAATCTGGCGGTGCCGGAGGGCACCCCGATCAAAGCTGCTGACGACGGTGTTGTTGCTTATGCCGGCAACGAGCTCAAGGGTTACGGCAACCTTGTTTTGATCCGCCACTCGAGTGGCTTCGTATCGGCCTACGCTCACGCGAGCGAATTGATGGTCAAGCGTGGAGATTCAATCAAGCGCGGCCAAGTGATTGCGCACGCAGGCCAGACCGGCAGTGTGACCTCGCCGCAGCTCCATTTTGAGATCAGAAAAGGCTCGACGCCCGTCGATCCGACCCAATATCTCGGCGGCGTCTAGTTCTTCAGCGCAACGCCAAGGCGTCCCGCAAGATCTTGGACGAACTGCCATGCCACGCGGCCCGATCGGGAGCCGCGCGTGGTCGACCACTCCAGCGCTTCGCGGTGCAAGGAGTCTCCGTGAGCGGGAATTTTGTAGTGCGCCACGTACCCGTCAACCATCGCCAGATATTCGTCCTGACTGCATCGGTGAAAGCCGAGCCACAGTCCGAACCGATCGGATAGTGACACTTTCTCCTCAACGGTTTCACCCGGATTGATCGCGGTGGAGCGCTCGTTCTCCATCATATCGCGCGACATGAGATGACGACGGTTTGAGGTCGCGTAGAAGATCACGTTGTCCGGGCGGCCTTCGATGCCGCCCTCTAGCACCGCCTTGAGCGATTTGTAGGTGGTGTCCTCCGCATCGAACGATAGATCGTCGCAGAACACGATAAAGCGGTGTGAGGAGCCGCGTGTGAGAGTCATCAGTGCGGGCAGGCTGTCGATGTCTTCGCGATGAATTTCGATCAATTTGAGTGAACCGCTTTTTGCGTCGCGTGCGAAAGCCGCATTTACACCGGCATGCGTGGCCTTCACGAGGGACGATTTTCCCATGCCGCGCGCTCCCCATAAAAGCGCGTTATTGGCCGGCAAGCCTTTCGCAAAACGCTCGGTATTTTCGACGAGGACATCGCGGACCCGGTCGATCCCCTTGAGCAGCGACATCTCGACGCGGTTGACGCGCGCGACCAGTGCAAGTCGGCCGTCTGGATGCCACACGAACGCATCCGCGGCGCTGAGATCGGGAAGCGCCTTGCGCTGTGGTGACAACCGCTCGAGGGCGTCGGCAATGCGCTCAAAAACGTCGACCTGGCCCGAGGGACGGGTGGCGGCCTTGGGCTTTGGCGTGGAGCGTCGCGGCGATCTGGATTTCGATTTGGCCATTGGTACTCCCGGAAATCGCGCTGCTCTTAGCGGGGCGGCGTTGCCCCTGCAAGCGGTCTCATCAAGAAACGGCTGAAAACGGGAGGTTTTTGAGACTAGCCCGACGTTGCAATTGGGCGCCCGACCGTTATAGTCCGCGCGAAATTCAAGCGCCGCCCAGGCGCCACCCGAGGAACACGCTTAAATGTTTATAACGCCTGCATTTGCGCAAGGGTCTTTGTTCGGCGGTGCAGGCGGCGACGGCGGAATGCTCATGTCGTTGCTGCCCTTCGTGTTGATATTCGTCATCATGTATTTTCTGATTCTGCGACCGCAGCAGAAACGCGTGAAGCAGCACCAGGAAATGGTCAAGAATGTACGGCGGGGCGACACCGTCGTTACCAATGGCGGCCTTGTCGGAAAGGTCACCAAGGTGATCGATGACGACCAAATCGAGATCGAGATTGCGGACGACGTACGCATTCGCCAGATGCGGCAGATGGTTGCCGACGTCCGCGCCAAAGGCGAACCTGTCAAAGAAGAGGCAGCAGCCGGCTAACGCCGACCGCCTCAGCCCTTAGCCGCAAGTCGGGAAGTCATGCTTTATTTCACGCGGTGGAAGGCGACAGCGATCATTCTTGCAGCATTCGTCGTCTGCCTGTTCGCTGTTCCGAATTTCTTGCCTGAGAAGATGGTGCAGAGCTGGCCGAAGTGGGCACAGCGGCACGTAGTGTTGGGTCTCGACCTGCAAGGCGGCTCACACATCCTGTTGGAAGTGGATACCAACGCTGTTCGCAAGGAAAAGTTGGAAGCGGTGCGCGACGATGTCCGTCGCGTGCTGCGCGATGCCCGTGTCGGCTATACCGGCCTGGTCGTGCGCGGAAACAGCGTTGAAGTCCGCATTCGCGAAGGCAGCAATTTTGATCAAGCGGTTGACAAGCTGCGCGAGCTATCCCAACCCCTCGGTGGAATTCTCGGCAGCAGCACCGGTCAACGCACCCTCGATGTCACGACGGAGGCGGGGAGTTTGGTGAGGCTGACTTTGACCGACCCCGCCATACTCGAACGGGTCCGTCAGTCTGTCGAGCAGTCGATCCAGATCATTGAACGCCGTGTCAACGAACTTGGTACCGTCGAGCCCCTGATTCAGCGTCAGGGCGTTGACCGTATCCTTGTGCAGGTACCGGGTCTGCAGGATCCGACACGACTGAAGGAATTGCTTGGCAAAACCGCCAAGCTCGATTTTCGTATGGTCGACGTTTCCATACCGGCCGAACAGGCCTTACAGGGTCGTGTACCGCCAGATTCCGAAATCCTCTACGGCACTACGACGCCAAAAACGCCTTATCTGGTCGAAAAGCGCATTCTCGTGTCCGGGAGCGACCTTACCGATGCGCAGCCCGGCTTCGATCAGCGTACAAACGAGCCGATCGTGTCGTTTCGCTTCAATACATCTGGCGCACGCAAATTTGCTCAGGTCACTCAGGAAAATGTCGGCAGACCGTTCGCCATCATCCTCGACAATCAGGTGATCTCCGCACCGGTCATTCGTGAACCAATTCTGGGTGGTTCGGGCCAGATTTCCGGAAGCTTTACTGTCGAAAGCGCCAACGATCTCGCGATCCTTCTGCGTGCCGGCGCGTTGCCGGCGCCGCTCACCATCATCGAGGAGCGTACGGTTGGACCGGGACTGGGTCAGGACTCGATCGCCAAAGGCAAGCTCTCGTCCTACGTCGGGGCGGCCATGGTTATCGCCTTTATGTTGGTAACCTATGGCCTGTTCGGGTTGTTTGCGAACATCGCGGTGGCGATCAACGTCGCGATGATTTTCGGAATATTGTCGCTGCTCAACGCGACGCTGACGCTACCCGGCATAGCCGGTATCGTGCTTACGGTCGGCATCGCCGTCGATTCCAACGTGCTTATCTACGAGCGCATCCGCGAGGAAGTGCGCGGTGGCCGCACCCCGATCAACGCGATCGATGCGGGGTTCAGTCGGGCGCTCGCAACAATTCTGGATTCGAACATCACCACATTCATCGCCGCCGCGGTATTGTTTTACATCGGTACAGGGCCGGTGCGTGGTTTTGCCGTTACGCTCGGCATCGGCATCATCACAACGGTGTTTACCGCCTTCACGCTGACACGCTTGATCGTTGCATATTGGGTGCGCTGGCGGCGCCCGCAACGCGTACCGATTTGAGGAATCCTCGCCGTGCGTCTGCTTCGCATCGTTCCCGACGACACCAAGTTTGACTTCATGCGCTTCAGGCGCATCAGCTTTCCGCTGTCGGCGATCCTCTCAATTATTGCAATCTCACTTTATTTTTTCCACGGACTGAATTTCGGCATCGACTTTAAGGGTGGCACCCTGATGGAGGTGCAGTCGAAGGTGGGCGCTGCCGACCTTGCAAAGATGCGAGCTACGCTCGGTTCGCTTGGATTGGGCGAAGTGCAACTGCAGCAATTTGGCGCTCCGAACGATGTCCTCATCCGCATCGCCGAACAACCCGGTGGGGAGCTAGCGCAACAGCAGGCCGTCAGCAAGGTGCGCGGTGCACTGGGGGACGAAGTAGACTATCGCCGCGTGGAAGTTGTCGGCCCTCGCGTGTCGAGCGAGCTCTTGTCCTACGGCGTTGTGGGCCTGATGCTGGCCATCTTCGCGATCCTGATTTACCTGTGGTTCCGATTCGAGTGGCAGTTCGCGCTCGGCGCCATGATCGCCAACGTGCACGATATCGTGCTCACCATCGGCTTCATGTCGATCACTCAGATCGACTTTGACCTTACAAGTATTGCCGCGCTGCTAACTATTTTGGGTTATTCGCTGAACGATACGGTCGTCATTTATGACCGCATTCGCGAAATGCTGCGTCGGTACCGGAAGCTACCTATGCCCGAACTGCTGAATGCCTCGGTCAACCAGACACTGTCGCGTTCGGTGATTACGCACGTTACGGTTTCGCTCGCATTGCTGGCCCTCTTGCTGTTCGGTGGGCAGGCGATCCATAGCTTTACGGCGACGATGATGTTTGGCGTCGTGCTCGTCGGCACTTATACATCTGTGTTTATTGCTTCGCCGATACTGATTTACCTTGGCGTCGGCACCGGCCGTGATGCCCTTACTGCCCCTGAGCGGAAGAAGTAGATGGCAATCGGCGGCCACGCCGATGCTCCACATCTGCCTTGCCCTTCGCCGATCGAGGCTTACGGTGAGGGTGGATTTCGATTTTCCGGGATGTCGCATCGTGGCTCGTTGCTTTGTTTTCCTGATGGCATTTGGGCTTGGCCGGTCATGGGTGTCGCTGAGCTGAACGAGACCGCCTTGCGGGCCGCCTTTGACCGTGCGGATCGCCTTGATTTCTTTCTCATCGGTACGGGTCGAGATCCGTGGGCCATGCCTGAGGATCTGCGCCAGAGATTTCGCGAATTATCGCTTTCCGTTGATGCGATGGCGACCGGTGCCGCTGTGCGGACCTACAACATTCTCCTGGCGGAGAACCGGCGGGTCGGAGCAGGTCTCATTGCAGTGACCTGATCCAGGCGCAGGATTCGCGGAATGAAAGACCCTTTTGCATATTGCGCCGATCACCTGCGCGAAACCGATCGCGACCGCTATCTTGCGACTCTGTTTGCTCGGCCCGACAAGCGCGAAGCATTGTTTGCGCTTTATGCGTTTGATGCTGAAATTGTCCGCGTGCGCGATCTTGCGCGAGAATTGATGCCTGGCGAAATCCGGTTGCAATGGTGGCGCGAGGTGCTTTTAGGGGAGCGTGCGGGCGAAGCCGCGGCAAATCCAGTCGCGGCAGCTATAACAGAAGTACTAAAACGGTTCGACTTTGTGCGCGAACCCCTTGTCGATCTGGTCGAGGTTCATCGTTTCGACGTTCACGGTGAACCGATGCGGAGCATGGAAGAACTCCAGACCTATGCGGCACGCACCGGCGGAGCAATCTTTGAATTGGCGGTTCGTCTTCTGGGCGACAAAGTAGGATCAATTGTCGCCAAGGAGTCGGGAAGTGCGCAAATGATCGCGCATCTGCTTGCGCAATTTCCTCGGCATGCAGCCCGCCGACAACTCTTCGTGCCGTTGGACGTTCTTCGGCACTATGGGGCCGTCCCAGAAGATATTTTCGCGATGCGCGCGACGCCGGAATTACGTGCTGCGCTTGCCGAGTTGCGGCTGCGCGCCCGTCGCAATCTTGCACACGTCGTCTCAGCCAAAATTCCCGAGATCGCAAAGCCGGCGTTTTTATCGCTGGCGCCGCTGCGCCGGTGGCTCATCGATATGGAGAAGCCCGGCTACGATCCGTTCCGCCCGCCCGTTGTGTCCCCGTTGCGGCGACAATGGCGGATATGGCGTGCCGCCAAATCCTTCCAAAGGATTGGGGCATAGGGGTCATTCGGCCGCGGCAGCTGGGTGATTGCCCGCAATCCAGTGTTCGAAATCCGCGAGAGCACGGCGCGTCAGTGCACTCTTGCGCGCCAGCGCCTTCGCTGTTGAGCGGCCCAATTTGCTGTGCCGATCGAATGCCGGGGTCTCTTCCAACGGCGGAAACAAACCGAAATTGACGTTCATCGGCTGGAACGATGAGGGCCCCGCATCGATCGTCTCGATATGGCCACCGGTTATGTGGGTGAGCAGCGCGCCGTGCGCCGTCGTCGGCGGCGGCAAGGAGACGGGTTCATCGCGCCGTTCCGCAGCGGCAAAGCGCCCCGCAAGTAAGCCGATAGCGGCCGACTCGACATAACCCTCGCAGCCGGTGATCTGGCCGGCGAACCGCCAATGGGTATTCGCCTTGAGCCGTAAAGTGTGATCAAGCAGGGCGGGCGAATTGAGGAACGTATTGCGATGGAGGCCGCCCAGGCGCGCGAACTCGGCGCTTTCGAGCCCCGGAATGGTGCGGAAGACGCGCACCTGTTCGGCGTGTTTCAACTTGGTTTGGAAACCGACGATGTTGAACAGTGTGCCAAGTTTATTGTCCTGCCGCAGTTGCACCACCGCGTAGGGTTTGTTCTCCGGCTGACGTGGGTTGGTGAGCCCGAAGGGTTTCATCGGGCCGTGGCGCAAAGTCTCAAGGCCGCGTTCAGCCATGACTTCGATCGGCAGGCAACCGTCGAAGTAGGGTGTATTTGTCTCCCATTCATGGAAACTCGTTTTGTCCCCGGCCAGCAGTGCAGCAACAAATGCATGATACTGCTCACGCGAAAGCGGGCAGTTGATGTAGTCGGCGCCCGAGCCGCCAGGGCCGGTCTTGTCGTAGCGGGACTGGAACCAGGCCTGATTGAGGTCGATGCTGTCGCGGTGAACAATCGGTGCGATGGCGTCGAAGAACGCGAGCTGCTGCTGGCCCGTCAGTCCGGCAATTGCGGAGGCGAGGTTGGGCGAGGTGAGTGGCCCTGTCGCTATGATGACACTGTCCCACTCCTCGCGCGGTATGACTTCTCCGCGCACGAGCGTCACAAATGGATGGGATTCAAGCGAGGCCGTCACCGCCGCTGAAAAGCCGTCGCGATCGACGGCGAGGGCTCCGCCCGCAGGCACCTGATTTTCGTCTGCCGCGCGCATGATGAGCGAGCCTAGTCGGCGCATTTCTTCATGCAGAAGACCGACGGCATTGTGCTCGCAATCATCCGAACGAAATGAATTCGAGCAGACGAGTTCTGCGCAGCCATCGGTCTTGTGTGCGGGCGTCCCCCGCAGTGGCCGCATCTCATGCAGCACAACTGGCACGCCGGCCTGCGCTAGCTGCCACGCGGCTTCAGACCCAGCGAGACCGCCGCCGACGACATGCACAGTTTGCAGTTGCCCATTTTTCATTTGACGATAACTAGGCCGGCGAATGGGCCGCCGCAACGTGCCAAAAGGCGCTGACGGGGGTCGCCGTCTTTTGTCGGCGTTGGGATGGCCTTTAAAAGCGAAACGCCCGCGACACTTCGCGGGCGTTCTCATGCATATTATAGCAAGCGGTTGGAATTAGCCGCGCTGGGAGGCGTTCCACGCGACGCGAGGAATATCCGAGCGGCTGATGCCAATATCGGCAAGCTCTCGGTCGCCCAGGCGCGACAATTCGTTCAGACTGCGGTTATAGCGCTTCCACTCCTGGATGAAGCGAACGAGTGCGGCAAACATAGTGTCCTTCTTTCCGTAAGTTCCGGCGCATGCCGGTCGTTGATTTCCGACTGAAAATAGGGATGTTCCCACGAATGAAAACCGATAATGTTGCGCTGCAGCTAAGCCAAAAACGCATGACTAGAACGGCTGTTTGGCAAGGAAAAATTCAGACTTTGATGGATTTCGTGCAACTTCGTAAGTTTTCCGCCGAGAATATTGCGCAATATACGTCTTTCCTGTCGAATCAGGCTACCGCCAGTGCAAATACAATGGAGTACCGTCCATGAAATCGCATATCTTGGCCCGCATTTGCCTTGCGGCTGTACTGTGCCTCCCCGCGTTAGCCCCAAGTTCCGCGGCCGAGGTCAAGGTTCTGACTGCCGGCGCCTTCAAGCAGGTCGTGCTCGCGCTGGTACCTGATTTTGAGAAGCAGACAGGCAACAAGGTCCTCGTCGACAACGACACCGCGGGCGGCCTGCAGAAGCGAATTGAATCCGGCGAAGCGTTCGACTTGGCAATCATTACGCCGGCAATCGTCGATGGCCTGGCAGCTTCCGGCAAGATTGTCCCGAACAGCCGCGTCAATCTCGCAACCGTCTCGATTGGTGTCGTGGTCAAGGAAGGTGCACCGAAGCCCGACATCGGTACGGTCGATGCCTTTAAGAATGCGCTGCTTGCTGCAAAATCGGTTGCCTATATCGATCCGGCGAGCGGCGGCTCGAGCGGGATTTATGTCGACAAACTGCTCGAGCGCCTCGGCATCGCCGATCAGGTCCGGCCAAAGGCCAAGCTCAAGAAAGGCGGCTATGTCGCCGATCTTATCGTGAGTGGCGAGGCCGAACTTGGCGTGCATCAGATCAGCGAAATCGTACCGGTCAAAGGCGCGATCCTCGTTGGACCATTGCCGAAGGAAATCCAGAACACGACGACTTACGCGGCCGGCCTAAGTGCCGCGGCGCAGAACAAGGAGGCCGCGCAGGCCCTGATCACGATGTTTTCCGGTCCAGCCGCGGCAATCGTGTTCAAAGCCAAAGGCATGGAGCCCGCGAACTAGGGGATCACGCATTTGGCCGCAGATGCGCGACCGCTTGATCGCCGCCTCGTCATTACCGCGCTGGGCATCGCGCAAATTCTGGCTTGGGGAACATCGTTCTATTTCCCCGCCGTTTTTGCCGAACCGATTGTCAAAGACACTGGCTGGTCGCTTGGATTCGTGGTCGGTGGCACATCGATCGGCCTGCTCACCGCAGGCCTGATCTCGCCGCAAGTCGGCCGCATCATCGATGTCCGCGGCGGACGACCGGTATTGCTGGCAAGTTCGTTGTTCTATGCCGCGGGTCTCGCGCTTGTTGGCTTGTCTCATGCTTTGCCAGTCTATTTGCTCGCCTGGGTGCTCATCGGTTTGGGAATGGGGACCGGACTTTATGACGCGGTCTTCGCAGCGCTCGGCCGCATGTATGGCAGCGAAGCGCGCGGGCCCATAACCAGCCTGACGTTGTTCGGCGGTTTTGCCGGCACGATTTGCTGGCCGTTGAGTGCGTTCATGATTGAGCATCTCGGTTGGCGGAGCGCATGTTTCATCTACGCGGCGATTCATCTGCTCGTGATGTTACCGTTGCAGGTCAGCGTCGTGCGCGCGCCGGCCACAACTGGAAGCGCAGCCGACAAGCAGGCGCCAGCCACCGAAGTGTCGCGCATAAACAATGAAACACTGATTTTCGGCCTGCTTGCCGTCGTGCTTTCCCTCGCAGCCGGAATCGGCTCGATCGTGGTTGTGCATCTGCTGATCTTCCTGCAGGCGCGGGGCGTCGATTTTGCAACGGCCGTCAGCCTCGGAACCATTTTCGGACCCGCGCAGGTCGGCGCGCGCCTTGTCGAGCGCGTATTCGGCAACCGCTATCACCCGATCTGGACGATGGTTGCGTCCTGTTCGCTGATGGCCATAGGCCTGTTGCTGTTGTACGGCGCCATCCCGGCTTTGGTGTTGATCATCCTGCTTTATGGCGCGGGCTATGGAATTTCCTGGGTCGGCCGCGGAACTTTGCCGCTCGCCTTGTTCGGGCCGGTACGGTTTCCACGATTGATGGGAAAACTCGCCTTTCCGAGCTTGATCATTCAGGCATTGGCACCTTCGGCCGGCGCGCTTCTGCTCGAGGCAAAGGGCGCGCAGACGACCATCGGCGTATTGACGATCTTTGCGATCATCAATGTCGGGTTGATCGGTTTGCTGTGGTGGCTATGTTGCAAACCGGCCACCGACAATTTGCAGAGTTGAAAAATGTTGCCGTTGCAGATGCTTTATTTCGAGGATCTCTCGGTGGGCATGACCGAGATGCTGAGCAAGGTCATCGATTCTTCTGATGTGGTCGGTTTTGCCGAAGTGACCGGAGACCGCAACCCGATCCATTTGTCCGAACACTTCGCCGCGAAAACACCGTTCGGCACGCGCATTGCGCACGGTCTTTATACGGCGAGCCTCATTTCTGCGGTTCTCGGCACGCGTTTGCCTGGACCAGGTGCAATCTATATTTCGCAGACCTTGAATTTCCGCGCGCCCGTCAAAATCGGCGACACCGTCGATGTCAGTGTCGCCGTCGCGGAATTGTTGCCGGAAAAATTTCGTGCGCGTTTGACGTGCAAATGTTCGGTCGCAGACGAGGTGGTGCTCGACGGGGAGGCCTGGGTGAAGGTGCCGTCGAAGCAATCCGGCGGACGTCCGCTGCCAAGGATCTGAATAAACCATCCCGGCGCCGAAAGCCGGCGCGTCGTCGTGTCTATCGCAAGGCTCCTACAGTCCCGGCTTCAGACCGAATACGCAGCGCCGTGATCCGTCGGGTCGCCGGCATACGGTGACCTGACCATCGGGCGGTGCGACCGGCATGGCTTCATCGTAGGGAACGAGCTCGCCGTCAATCATCCAGCCGCTCGCCGTCGATGAAATGCGGGTGTAGCTCTTGCAATCGTAGTCGCCGCAGCACCATTCGCCGGCGCCATTCTTGAAGGCGCCGCGATTAACCCAGCTATCATGTGCAAACGCGGACGAAGCGAAGAGAAGCACAGGTACGAGCACTGAGCGGACCAGAGTTCGCGACATCGGTGGCCTCCATGTAAATCCCCCGGCGCAGCGTTACTGTGGCGTCCTTGGACTGTTCCTCCGTCTTCCGTAATTATTGGCCGCTGATGCTTGTTCCAAGGCGGCAACGTGTTGGTACGCAAGCTTTTGATTGATTGTGACGAATCAAGCCAACCTGAAAATGCTAGCACGGAAGTACATATCCGATTGGTAAATTGTGCGATGCGGCATCTTCGCGGCGTCGATTGATCGGAAGTGAGGCTTTATGGCGACACCGGTGACGCCGGTCTGGCAGTTGTGGCGCGATCGACGCGGGCGCATCTCTGCGCTGCGCATTGCGACGCTGGTGCTTTTGTTGCTGCCACTTGCCAAAGCCGTATTCGAGGCGAATGGCATTGCGCACGGCGCGCGACCACTCAACGAATTGATTCACCGCGCCGGATTCTGGGCGCTTGTTTTTCTTGGCGTGACGCTCGCTGTGACGCCGTTGCGTCGCATCTTGCGCTACGCGAATCTCATCGACGTGCGCAGAATGCTCGGCGTCGGCACGTTCTGCTATATCGCCGCGCACCTCGCGCTGTTTTTCGCCGACCAGAGCTACAGTTTCGGAAAATTCATCCACGAAATCACGCACCGCGTTTATCTGATCGTCGGCGCGGTGGCGTGGATCGGGCTTGCGGCGCTCGCGGCAACGTCGACCGATGGCATGGTGCGCCGGCTCGGCGGCCTGCGCTGGCGGCGTTTGCATCAGGCGATCTATGCGATCGCACTGCTTGCGCTCATCCATTACTTTCAGCAGACAAAAGCCGATGTGACGGTTCCGACTTTCGCGGCCGGTCTTTTTCTGTGGCTGATCGCCTATCGTGTGCTCGCCTGGTGGCAAGGCAGCGGCGAATTGTCGACGCTTAGTCTTTTCGTACTCGCAATCGCTGTTTCGGTTGCAACTTTCCTCGGCGAAGCCGTCGGCATTGCCATTGCATTTCACGTTTCGCCGATGCGCGTTCTTGGCACGATTTTCGATTTCGATGCCGGCATCAGGCCCGGCTGGCAGGTGCTGGCGGCGGGTCTGGCGGTGACCACAATCGACGCCGTCATGTCGCGCTGGAAACCCCGTACCGCACGCGCGCCCGCGGTGGCGGCGGAATAGGCCGGTCAGATCTTGCGGCTGTCGTAAGCCCAATGCAGCAACGCCTGCCGCTGCCGCGGCCGGCAGAGCAAATCGCCGGGCTCGCAATGTTTCTGCACCTGGCGCACGTGACGGCGGATCGCTTTCCACCGCCCGATCTGCCGTTGGTCCTCCTTCGGCATGCGTCGGCCCATGTAGTAGCGGCAGTACCACTGGAACCAGCCGCGCGGATCGTCCGGATGGATCCAGCCTTTGCGCTTCCATTCCGAAAGCGGTTGGCTCGCAGCCACACCGAAGAAATTGCACGCGGGGTCGGCCCCGCGCGGTGAGAGTTTGGCGCGCACAAACCAGCTTTTCGGAAACTCGCGGCGGCAGTCGGTCATGTATTTGCCGCCGAAGACGCCAAGCCGCAGCATCTGCGCGGGCGTGAGCTGCGGTTTGAATTCCAGGTCGAAATTGCGCCCCGTCGCTGCGCTGAGGACGTAGCGATGGCCCTTCTGCATCTTGTCGTTGACGGTGACGGTGCGCCGGCGCATCGGCGCAATTAACTAGGCCTGCTTGCGCTCCGCAACCGCCGGCAGGGCGGGCATGTCCGCAGGCCGCTTCGGCCAGATGTGCGCGGCCGCATTGATGAACGGATCGACCAGCTCCCCCTTCACCGTGTGCGCATCCGGCTGGCCCGGAAAACCGAAGGTGAGGGGCTCGCGCGTCTTCTCCGGCACATAGAGCGTGCCGAACATCCAGTCCCACAGCGCAAGGCATGAGCCGAAGTTCTTGTTGAAGTGCTTCGGATCGGCCGAGTGGTGCACCTGATGATGCGCGGGGCTGACGAAGATGCGCCCGAGCACGCCGCGGAACGCGATCCACATGTGCGAATGCTGAAGATGAACATAGGCGTGAATGAATAGCACCAGAATGATGTTCGTATCCGACAAAGCGTACTGATAGGCTGTTTCGCCGAACATGTAATTGCCGAGACCGTTGGCGACCGCGGCCGAGAACGCAAGGATGTTGGTAAAGACCCAAGTGTAGACCGGATGCACGCGGAAATTCGTGAGCGGGGTCAGCACTTCCGCGTTGTGGTGCACTTTGTGGAATTCCCACAGCAGCGGCACCTTGTGACTGAGCCAGTGGTTGAACCAGTAGCCGAGCTCGTAGGCGAGAAAGAGCATCACGGTGATGACGGACCGCGTCACGTAGGTCGGCAAGGTTGACGGCGACACGGGACCGAACAGCGTCAGCAGCCCGGAAATGATGCCGTTGGAGATGAACTGGTAGGACAGCACGGCCCAGCCGAACATCACGCCGTAGACAAACACGTTGAAGATCAGATAGCCGATGTCGGCTTCGTTCGAACGGCTTTGCAGAATGCGTTTCGGAAAAAGCGCGCGCAGGATCGTCCTTGGGCGAACGCGCCGGCCGCGCCTGACGCGCTGCCAGACGAAGAACACGGTCGCGATCAGCAACGCAGCGGCGAGCGAGCTCAGTGAAAAATGCGAGCCGATCGAGAGCAGCAGGTTGCCGGTCTGCCGGAAGATGAATGCAATGCCGGGCCAGAAATCCAACGCCGTCTCCTGTCGCAACAGGAGACAATGTCTTATCGAAGAGTAAAGATTGGGTTAGGTGCACTTGGAAGAGGCTGTTTTCTGGGGCTTCTGCGCGGTCAGGCCGGAACGACTCTATTGTTGTGCGCGAGTTCGCTTCGCTTGCGCCCCGGAATGACCGAGGACGGGATTCACTGGCGCAGGTCGGCGTATTCCGGATGCTTTTCGATATAGGCCTTCGCGAAGGGGCACAGGGGATCGACCTTCAGTCCCTCGCTACGGGCCGCGTCGAGCACGCCGCGGATCAGGGTCGAGCCGATGCCGCGTCCTTCGAGCGCCTTGGGAACCTCGGTGTGGAGCATGGTCAGCACACCGTCGGCGCGCTTGTAATTTGCGAAGGCAATGTGGCCATCGGCCTCGAGTTCGAACCGATGACGCTCGGTATTGTCGTGAACATTATTTGTCATGTCACGGTCTCAGCACATTCCTGATTTAATACGTTGGTTCCCGCCGCCAATTTTGCAAGGTGTCTCATGCCCGATCTGACGCTCTATCACGCTTCGCCTTCGCGTTCCTCGGTTGCGCTCTGGATGCTTGAGGAAGTCGGCCAGCCTTACGATATCAAGTTGCTGCGGCTGAGTGCGGGCGACAACATGAAGCCGGATTATCTCGCCATCAATCCGATGGGAAAGGTCCCGGCGCTCAAGCACCGCGACACGGTGATTACCGAACTTGCGGCGATCTGCACTTATCTCGCTGATGAATTTCCCGACAAGAAACTCAACGTGCCGGTCGGCGCGCCGAAGCGCGGCATTTATCTGAAGTGGTTGTTCTTCGGTCCGGGCTGCCTCGAACCTGCGGTGATCGACCGCGCCGCTCCGCGCAAGGAAGAAGCAAGACGCGCGATGCTCGGCTACGGCGATTTCGACACCACGATGAACGTACTCGCGAAAGCGGTCGAGAAGGGGCCCTGGCTGATGGGCGATCAGTTCACCGCCGCCGACGTGCTGATCGGCGCCAATATCCGCTGGGGTACGATCTTCAAGATGATTCCCGAGCGGAAGGAATTCACCGACTACGTCGCGCGCATCGTGGCGCGTCCGGCGGCGCAACGTGCCGAAGCGAAAGACAAGGAGTTCGCCGCGCAGGCCGCCTGACGTCAGTTTTGCGCTTGCGAGCGCCGATAGCGGACGAGCGAGGCGATCAGGCCCCAGACGGTCAGGATCACGGCCGGCCAGAACGTGAAAAACGCGAGCAGGCCGGGTCCGACCGGATTGGGATTGGGATCGCTCAGAAGCCCGAGCGAGGCCGCGAGGATGATTGCGAGCAGGGGGCCTGTACCGAGAACGAACAGGCCGATCCCGACCCAGAACATGCGGGTGAGCGTAAAGCGCGGCGGCGAATCCATCGCCGCGAATATTAGCCGCTGCCGAACAGGATTTCGTTAACGCAGCCGCTTCACCATCGTCATCGGCCGGGCTTGTCCCGGGGGCGAACCTGTCCGCTGTCATGCCCGCGCTTGTCGCGGGCATCCACGCCTCCCATAGAGCCGGCAAGCAAGACGTGGATGGCCGCAACAGGTCCGGCCATGACAGCTGAGCGGATCGGGCCCGGCGCAAGTCCGGCCATGACGATCCCTGCGTTTTGGCAGTCCGTGCGCGCAACACCGCCTACTTCTTCTCCGAAGTCTTGTTGTTGCGCGGATCGTCCGAGGGATTGACGTAGTTGATGACGAACGGGCCTCTGCCGTGAATCTGGATCACGGTCGGCGCCGAGGTCCAGGCGTAGTGTTGCATATCCTTCTCGGCGCGGAAGTAGCCGCCGACCCGCAGGGTCTCGCCCTTCTTCGTGTCGAACTTGTCGCCCATGCCCACGTGGAACGCGCCGGACAACACCGTGACATTCTCGGCTGTCGGGTGCGTATGCGGCGGCACCTTGTAGCCCGACGGAAGTTTGGCGCGGATAACATAAGGGCTGTCGGCACCCGGGTTGCCGCTGAGAACCGAGATTTGCGCGCCTGCCGGCAGTCCGGCGGGGGCAGGCGTCCATTTCAGCGCACCGGGCTGAACGACAACGTGATCGTCCGCCAGTGCGCACCAAGGCAGTGTTGATATGGGTAGCGCGGCAAACAACAGCGCCGCAATGGTGCATGTTCTCATCATCCTGCTCCTCGTTTTGTGTCGGGAAACCCTGAATGTCGTGCATCCTAGCGCCGCGTCAGCGTGAAAGCGATTGCCGCAGTCCGTCAGGACTGCCCACGAGGCTGCGAGGCTGGCCGCCTGATTTAAGCTTCAGAAACGGCGCCGAAGCCTCTTTCAATTCACGGATTTTTCCGAGCCAATCTTCGTAAGCCTGCATTTCGTAAGGCGCCTTGGAGCGCACCTCATCGTAGGTAAGGCGGTCGGTCTGGCCGTCGAACATGATCGCGACGGCATCGTGCACGGTCTCGGGCACGAACGGCGCCAGCAAGTTCATGCACATGTCCGGATTGCCGGAACATCTGCCTACACGCCGGCAGGTCCCTTTGGGACAGAGGTGCGGGAAATTCAGCAAGTCCGCGCGCCAGCGCACGATGCCGATGCGCGCCCGCTCGATGGCCTCGGGCGACAGCGACGCAATCTCCCGTTCGATCATCTCGGCTTCGGTTTCGATGTCATTCGTCATGAGTGCAGCCTCCTTCGTTCTCGCGGCGCGTCCTGCGCCCGAGGTTTGTTTCGTTTTCTCTCTTCGTCGGGAAGAGAGGGGACGGCGCGCCAGGCGGCGCGACTAATCCGTATGTGCACGCCTTCTTGCGAAGACGTGGCGCCTTCCGGCGCGCCGTTGCGGCGTTCTCCTTCGGCGTCGGGCCGCGCTTTGCGGAGGCGGTCGTATTCGCCTCCCGCTTCGCCATTTCGGACGAAAGTCGGCGAACGTTCCGGCCCCGGTGGCCATGCTCCTGGCGGGCGGCTCGTATTGGCCGCCGGGCGGAGCCCCGACGCCGCCCGGGTGCGTGGCCTGCTCGCCACGGGCGCGGGCGCCGGTCCGTTCCACACGAGCCGGCGCAACCGGTTCGCGTCCCTCATGGGAGCGGACAACCATAGGGATATTATCCTATAGGAATATTGTCAAGACACGCTTTGTGGAAAAGAATGGCGCAGGAGGCATGAAGCATGCGCTATTGGCACAGAAAAAAATCAAACAGTTCAGAGACGCGCGACGGCGAAGCAGATCGCCAAACCTCGCGTCAGCGCGATGCGACAACGTGGCGTCAACGCTTCGGCGCTGCGCTGAAAATCCTGTCGCAGGTCGTGGCCATTTTGGGAACGATCATGGCGATCGTCGACACGCTCCACCGCTGGTGATTTTGCTCCGCCGGGCTAGCATCATCGTTGCAAAACCCGGGCTTCCCTTGCATCTTGAGCGCCCGGTTGCACCGATGCGATTCATTCTTCTCCTTCTTCAATTCGTTCTCGCCGGGTCGGCGGTCGCGGAGGAACCGCTTCCGCCGCCTCTCGCGGATATCGGCAGTGCGCTCGCCGGACAGCAGCCGGTGCCGCCCGCATTGGGTGCCTACCTGAAAACTTGGGTCGAACCGGCGGATCCGTTCAGGATCGTCGGGCCCATATATTATGTCGGCACCAAGGGGCTCGCCGCCTATCTGATCACGACCCCGGCCGGGCACATCTTGCTCGATGGAGGCATGCCCGACTCCGCGGAAGGCATCGAAGAACTCGATTCACAAACTTGGCTTCGATCCCCGCGACATCAAGCTTCTGCTGATCACCCACGCCCACATCGACCATGCCGGCACCATGGCGTATTTCGTGCGGCTGTCCGGCGGCTCGGCCGTGGTGATGGATCGCGATTTTGAGCAGCTCAAATCCGGCGGAAAGATCGATCCTGTCTATGGAACACGGCCCGCATTCCTCTTCCCGCCGGTTACGGCCGAGCGCGTACTGAAGGATTGGGACGTCCTGACGCTCGGCAATATCAAGATGACGGCTTTGCTCGGTGCCGGTCATACACGCGGCGCGACGACCTGGGTCACCACCATCGAAGACGGTGGTAGTTCATATAACGTCGTTTTTCCTTGCTGTACGAGCGTCAATCCCTTGTATCGGCTGGTTGTTCGTCCCTCGTATCCGGGAATTGCCGATGACTACCGGCGGACATTCCGCATGCTGGAATCAATGAAACCCGACATCTGGCTTCCCGCTCACACGCAGGTCCCGGGCTTTGCGGAGAAATTGGCTCGCGCGGACAAAAAAGATGGTGTCCAGGGCTGGGTCGATCCGCAGGGCTATCGTCGCTGGCTTGCCGACGAGAAAACAAAGTTCGAAGCGGCTGTCGCCAAGGAAAAATAGGGCGCCGTTGGCGCGCGGCAAAGAATACCAGCCCGGACCCCATTTTCCGCGTTGCGCAACTGGCATCTTTTTGGCTATATCCGCGCGCTTTCCGGTCGGGGTGAAGCGCCCTTAAAGCGGCCATCCTCGACGCTCCTGGCGCCGGCGGGAGCGTTCGTCCCGCCAGCACAATCTAATCGGGGAAAAAATGGCCACCATGAATACTTTGTGGTTGATCGTCGGCTGTGGGGTGCTCGCGATCCTCTACGGCATCTGGGCGACGCAATCGGTGATGAGCGCCGATTCCGGCAGCAAGCGGATGCAGGAAATTTCCGAGGCCGTGCGCGAGGGCGCGCAGGCCTATCTCAAACGGCAATACGCCACCATAGCGATCGTCGGCGTGGTGGTTTTCGTGATCATCGGTTTCACGCTCGGCTGGCTGGTCGCGATCGGCTTCGCTGTTGGCGCGATCCTGTCGGGCGCGACCGGCTTCATCGGCATGAATGTTTCGGTGCGCGCCAACGTGCGGGTCGCACAGGCGGCTACCAAGTCGCTCGCGGGCGGGCTCGAACTCGCGTTCAAATCGGGCGCGATAACCGGCATGCTGGTCGCGGGCCTCGCACTGCTTGGGGTGACGCTTTATTTCGGCTTCCTCACCGGCACGATGCACAAGGCGCCGAACGACCGCACGGTGATCGACGCGATCGTTGCGCTCGGCTTCGGTGCGTCTCTGATTTCAATCTTCGCGCGTCTCGGCGGCGGCATCTTCACGAAGGGCGCCGACGTCGGCGGCGACCTGGTCGGCAAGGTAGAGGCGGGGATCCCGGAAGACGATCCGCGCAATCCGGCCACCATTGCCGACAACGTGGGTGATAATGTCGGCGATTGCGCCGGCATGGCTGCCGACCTGTTCGAGACCTATGCGGTCACCATCGTCGCCACGATGGTGCTGGCATCGATCTTCTTCGCCGGCACGCCACAGCTGATGACCATGATGATCTATCCGCTCGCCATCGGCGGCGCCTGTATCATCACGTCGATCATTGGCACGTTCTTTGTGCGGCTAGGCAAAAAGCAGTCGATTATGGGAGCCCTCTATAAGGGCTTTATCGCTTCGGCTGTGCTCTCGCTGATCGCCATTTATTTCGTGACCGATCATCTGATCGGCATGGGCCCGATCAACGGCGTCTCCTTCACCGGCAAGGCGCTGTATATCTGTGCGATTGTCGGCCTCGTCGTCACCGGGCTGATCATCTGGATCACGGAGTACTACACCGGCACCAATTTCCGTCCGGTCAAGTCGATCGCCGCCGCATCCGTCACCGGCCACGGCACCAACATCATTCAGGGTCTTGCGGTGTCGCTGGAAGCAACGGCGCTTCCGGCGCTGGTGATCATTGCTGGCATTCTGGTCAGCTACGCACAAGCCGGGCTTTTCGGCATCGCCATCGCGGTTACATCGATGCTGGCGCTCGCTGGCATGGTGGTCGCGCTCGATGCTTTCGGTCCGGTCACCGACAATGCCGGTGGCATCGCTGAAATGGCGGGCCTGCCGAAAGCCGTGCGCAAGTCGACTGACGCGCTCGACGCGGTTGGCAACACAACAAAGGCAATCACCAAAGGTTACGCCATTGGTTCGGCCGGCCTCGGCGCGCTTGTGCTGTTTGCCGCCTATAACCAGGACCTGAAATTCTTCATCAGCACAGCCGGGCAGCACCCGTACTTCCAGGGCATTCAGCTCGACTTCTCGCTTACCAGTCCGTACGTGGTCGTCGGTCTGTTGTTCGGCGGAATGCTGCCGTATCTGTTCGCTGCGATGGGCATGACCGCCGTCGGCCGCGCGGCTGGCGCGATCGTCGAGGAAGTGCGCCGGCAATTCCGTGCCAAGCCCGGCATCATGAAGGGCAAGGACAAGCCGGATTACGGTCGCGCGGTGGACATACTCACCAAGGCGGCGATCAAGGAGATGATCGTTCCGTCGCTGCTTCCGGTGCTGTCACCGATCGTCTGCTACTTTGCGATCTACTTCATCGCGGGTGGTGGGCCGGCCGGCAAATCGGCGGCGTTCTCGGCCGTCGGCGCAATGTTGCTCGGTGTCATCGTCACCGGCCTGTTCGTCGCCGTCTCCATGACATCCGGCGGAGGCGCATGGGACAACGCCAAAAAATACATCGAGGACGGACACTACGGCGGCAAAGGCTCGGACGCGCACAAGGCCGCGGTCACCGGTGATACTGTCGGCGATCCCTACAAGGACACGGCGGGTCCGGCTGTGAACCCGATGATCAAGATCACGAACATCGTGGCGCTGTTGCTGCTTGCGGTTCTCGCTCACTAGTCGCCAGCAAAAATGAAAAGGGCCCGCGATTGCGCGGGCCCTTTTTTCGTGGCGCGTGTGCCTAGAGATGGAAACCGACGTTCTTGAAGATGTTGCGCAGATAGCTCAATTCCTGGCCGCCGGTCGGCGTCGTCTGCGAATAGAAGTCGAAGACCTTGCCATCCTTGATACCGTAATTGGCGAGCCGAGTGACGCGCCGCCCCTTGTCGAAATAAACCGCTATCACGCGTTGGTCGACGACCTCATGCGGCATGAAGGCGACCGAGCGCGTGGCCTTTTGCGAGATATAATAGAAAGCTTCACCGTTGACGGTCGCGACGGTCGAAGGCGTGCCGAGCACAATCAGGACCTGTTCCTGGGTCGCACCAACGGGAACCTGCTCCAGCGCGCCTTCGGGCAGCACGTAGCCGCGTTGCAGAGTTTCCGTCCCGGTGCAGGCGGCAAGCGCCAAAGCACTGGCGAGCACCAGCGACATGTGCAGAGTGAACCTACGATAGCGCACAGTTTTCGAACCCAAACGCGATAGATCCATTTCGGTCTTGCATCGGGAGGGGCGTTGACGTAACCGCGGCGAACCGCTTTCAGCCCCGAATGACCCGATGATGTTCCCCTTGTTTCGTCGCCGATCGCGGCAAGATACCATTTCGACCCTGTATGGCACGATCGTGGCGCAGGCGCGATTGCCCTGTTTTTATCGCGAATACGGTGTCGCAGATACTGTAAACGGCCGCTTTGACCTCCTTGTGCTGCATCTTGGCATTGTTATCGATCGTCTGGCGGAGGAACCGGACTCCCGGGACGCCGGACAGGCTTTGTTCGACCATTTCTGTCGGGACATGGACCACAATTTGCGGGAGATGGGTATCGGCGACCTGTCGGTGCCGAAAGAGATGCAGCGTATCGGCCAGGCCTTTTACGGACGGGCCCAGGTCTATAGATCGGCGCTGGCGGCAGACGGTAAGGCAGCACTGGTCGAGGCGTTGACCCGAAACGTCTATGAAGGCTCGCCGCCGACCTCGGACGCTCCGGCCCATCTTGCGGCCTATGTCCGGGAAGCGGTACGTGATGTCGGGGCCCAGCGGGTCGGCGACCTGTTGGCGGGCAAGCTGCACCTGCCTAAACCCTGAGATTGCTGTTCGTGTTGAGGACAAAGGCCGGTCATCAGAAGACTGATTTTTATGGAAAAAATTCGAAGTCCGTGGAGCGTGCCGGTCGCCGTGGACGACATTCCGGAAACCGGTTTGCACCTTGAGATCGACGCGCCCGAAACGGTTCGCGCCGAGCTCGCCGCGCTCGCTGGCCTGCGCGAGTTGGGTCGCCTGTCCGCCGTATTTGATCTTGCGCGACGCGGCGCCGGTGTTCGTGTCACCGGCAATGTCAGCGCGCGCGTCGGCCAGACCTGCGTCGTCACCCTGGAACCCATTGAAAACGACATCGAAGAAGTGGTCGATCTGCGGTTCGCACCGCGACCGGCAGGGCCGGCCTCCGCGAAGCCAGAGACCGTTGCGGTGCACACAAGTGACGACGAGCCGCCGGAGCCTCTTTTCGGCGGCAAGCTGGACCTGGGTGCAATCGCGACCGAGTTCATGCTCCTTGGCATCGATCCCTATCCGCGCAAGCCGGACGCCGAATTCGCACCGGTCAAGGCGGACGACGGCAGTGCAAAACCCTTTGCGGCCCTGGAAGCGCTGAAAAAGCGCCTCGGCGGCGCTTAGCCGGCAGCGGCGGGTGCGGGGATGAAGCCAACGGAGAACCGGCTTGTTTGCGGCTGCCGAGCGGCTATGGTCGCGGCCATTCGTCCACTACTCAGGACTGCATCGCTGCCACCCCCGTTAACGCCGAGAGCGATCCATGCCGGATAAGGTTCGCATCGCGCTTGACGCCATGGGCGGCGATCATGGCGCGTCGGTCATATTGCCGGGCGCCGACATTTCACTGACGCGCCACCCGGACATCGAATACCTGCTTTTCGGCAATCGCGCGGCGATCGAACCCGTGCTCGATGGTCTGCCTCGCCTTAAAGCGAAATCGAAAGTCGTGCACACCGAAGTCGCCATCCGCATGGATGATAAACCGAGTCAGGCGCTTCGCTATGGTCGCTGGAAGTCTTCGATGTGGCTGGCGATCGACGCGGTGAAGAAAGGCGAAGCCGATGTGATCGTCTCGGCCGGAAATACCGGCGCGCTGATGGCAATGGCACGCTTCAATCTGAAGATGAAGGAAGGGATCGAGCGGCCGGCAATTGCTGCGTTATGGCCGACGTTGAAGGGTGAATCCGTTGTGCTCGATGTCGGCGCTTCCATCGGTGCAGACGAGGCGCACCTGGTCAATCTCGCCGCCATGGGCGGAGCCATGGCGCGCGTGCTGTTCGACATCGATCGTCCGACTGTCGGACTACTCAATATCGGCGTCGAGGAAGTCAAAGGACTGGAACAGGTACGTGACGCGGGCCGCATTCTGCGCGAAGGCGATTTTCCGCATTTCAACTATCATGGATTTGTCGAAGGCGATGACATCGGCAAAGGTGTTGTCGACGTTGTGGTCACCGAAGGCTTTGCAGGAAACATTGCGCTGAAGACCGCCGAAGGGACGGCGCATCAACTCGCCTCGTATCTGCGCGCGGCGATGAACCGGACCTGGGCCGCTCGGCTTGGCTATCTCTTTGCGCGGGAGGCATTTCGAACCTTGCGAGAAAAGATGGATCCAAGAAAATCGAATGGGGGAGTTTTCCTCGGGCTTAACGGGGTTGTCATCAAAAGTCATGGTGGCTCCGACGCGGAAGGCACTGCCGCGGCAATCGACATGGGCTACGACATGGTGCGCTACGAGTTGCTCGCCAAGATCGGGGAGTCGATGGCGCGTGACCTGAAGGCGGGCACCACGGCACGACTTGCGAGCGGAGCAGGTTCGTGACGACGTTGCGTTCTGTCATTCTCGGGTGCGGAAGCTACCTGCCCGCGCGCATCGTCAGCAACGACGAACTGGCGCGTTCGGTTGAAACCACCGACGAATGGATCGTGCAGCGGACCGGCATTCGCGAACGGCATGTTGCCGCGCCGGGCGAGCTCACGTCAGATCTCGCACTTCACGCAGCGCAAGCGGCGCTGGCGAATGCGCATTGCGAAGCAAGCTCGATCGACCTGATTATTCTCGCGACCTCGACGCCGGACCAGACGTTTCCGGCAACCGCTGTGTCGGTGCAGGCCGGACTTGGCATCACGCACGGCGCGGCGTTCGACCTGCAGGCGGTTTGTTCGGGTTTCGTCTACGCGCTGCAGGTGACCGATGCCCTGTTGCGGAGCGGAAGCTACAAGCGCGCGCTGGTAATCGGGTCGGAAACCTTTTCGCGGATCCTCGACTGGAATGACCGCACGACGTGCGTGCTGTTCGGCGACGGAGCAGGTGCCCTGGTACTTGAGGCTCAGCAACAGCCCGGCACGCGGGAAGACCGGGGGATCCTGACGACCCATCTGCGATCGGACGGTCGCCACAAGGCCAAGCTTTACGTGGACGGAGGTCCGTCCTCGACCCAGACCGTGGGTCACCTGCGCATGGAGGGACGGGAAGTTTTCAAGCATGCGGTGGCAATGATCACGGATGTGATCGAGGATGCCTTTAAGGCCACTGGCTATACGGCTGGGGATATCGATTGGTTCGTGCCGCATCAGGCCAACAAACGCATCATTGACGGATCCGCCCACAAGCTGGGCATAGCCCCGGAAAAGGTCGTCGTTACCGTGGACCGGCACGGGAATACGTCCGCTGCCTCTATTCCTCTGGCTTTGGGCGACGCAGTGGCCGACCGCCGCATCAAGCGGGGCAATCTGGTCCTTTTGGAAGCGATGGGCGGGGGGTTTACCTGGGGTTCGGCGCTTTTGCGCTGGTGAGCCCCGGCCGCGGAACCGCTTTTTGATGCTGTGGTTATGGGGGCTATTTGATCACAATCTTTAACGGCCCTTGTTGACCCATTTGGGCGAAGCTAATATCGTCGATAATTCAGCGGGATACCTCGCCGGGGGCAGGGCAGGCGATGACCGGAAAGACAGTGACGCGGGCCGACCTGTGCGAGGCGGTCTACCAAAAAGTGGGCCTCTCACGCACGGAATCCGCAGCATTGGTGGAGTTGGTGCTCAAGGAGATCACCGACTGCCTTGAGCGTGGAGAAACCGTGAAGCTTTCCTCGTTCGGTTCTTTCGTCGTGCGCAAGAAAGGCCAACGCATCGGCCGCAATCCCAAAACCGGCAAGGAAGTGCCAATTTCGCCACGGCGCGTTATGGTGTTCAAGCCGTCGGCGATTCTCAAGCAACGCATCAACAATGGTGCCGGCGTCGCTGAGCCAGGCTAAGCCGTCGTTCCCTGGTTGCGTATCCGCGTTAGGATCAAACTCAGGAGAGGCTTGCTTTGGACAACAAGGCGCCGGACGCATTTCGCACCATCAGTGAAGTAGCCGACGATCTCGATCTGCCGCAGCACGTGCTGCGCTTTTGGGAAAGCCGCTTTCACGAAATCAAACCGATGAAACGCGGAGGTGGTCGGCGCTATTATCGCCCCGATGACATCGACTTACTGCGTGGTATTCGCCACCTACTTTACGGCGAGGGCTACACCATTCGCGGCGTGCAGCGCATTCTCCGTGAGCAAGGTACGAAATTCGTCCAAGTGGTTTGGCACGACGGGGCTCCGCAGCCACCGCATGGAAGAATAGAAGACGACGAAGAGGAGATTGCCGCAGAGGTAGTCACGGCCGATGACGCCGAGCCCGACGAAGACCGTGGGTTGCGCGGTCGCATCTCCTCGCTCATTGGACGTGATCTCGGTGATCGGCATGACGACGCGGCGACCCGCGTCGAACCGCCCATGACCAGCGCGCCGGTCCCGCGCGTTGATCCTGCCGATCGTGTGATCCACGGCGTCACCTCGTCCGAACCGGCGATGGCAGAGACGACCTCCGCGCAACCGGCGCCCAGTGTCGCCGGCAATGGCCTCGCGCGTGAGGATTTGCACAAGCTGCACGCTGCGCTGCACGACCTTGTCGAGTGCCGCAAGCTGATCGATGCAGTGGTTGCGCGGCCACATTAGCGAATTTTCGAACGCTTCCCCAAGATTTCCCGTGAACCTTTCGGGCATGGTGCCCGACATATGGCTATAGAATACCTGGGCCCAGAAATCGGGGAGGCTGAGGGGCACAATGCGAGCGTTCGCAAAGGCCGCGGTGTTGGCCGCCGCCGTGCTGATTGGCGCGCTCTCGCCGGCGTTCAGCCAGGCGACAAATGGTCCTCCGCCGGTCATCAGTCGTGGTGGTCCGATCACGCCGCTCGGCGGCTTTGTGATCGGGTCAATCGCCTGCGCCGCTGTTTCGCCGATGATCGCTACGGTGATCTTGGGCCGCGAGCTGACCATCAGCGAGGCCTATCACCTGACCCTGGGCTGCGTGTTGGGTCCGGTGGGCTGGCTTCTGGCGGATGCGATGTTTCCGCCGACCGCCACGGTCACCAATACAAATACCCCGCCGCCACAACAGCCGCGGAAACCTAAGCGGGTTGCGAGCGGGCGCAACATCAACATTCCGCCCTCGGGCGAGACGCGATTTATCTCGAACGAAATCCTGCTGAGGTTTGAACCCGGCACGTCCGAACGGGCCCGCTCTTTGATCGTGGATCGACTGAACCTGACGCTTCTGGAGTCGGAGACTTTCGCGCTCAGCGGCCAGACAATCGGGCGCTATCGGATCGGTGGTGGGCGCTCGGCGGTTCAGACGCTCAATCTTATCGCGCGGGACTTTCCAGGTGTCACCGCTGCACAGGTCAATTTCGTCTACTTCGGTGCACAGGCGCAGCAACCGGCCAGGCAGGATCCGCCTGCGGGCGATGCGTCCACGCAATACGTCGTTCGCAAATTGCATCTGACCGAGGCGCATCGCATTAATCGCGGCGATGACGTCCTGGTGGCGGTCATCGACTCCAGGATCGACAAAAATCACCCCGATCTTGTCGGGACCATTGTCGATGAATTCGATGCGGTTGGAACACCGGCGCCGCCGCACGCGCATGGTACCGCGATCGCCGGCGCGATTGCCGCGAACAGCAAACTGATCGGCGTGGCGCCGAAAGTCAGACTTCTCGCTGTACGCGCCTTTTCCGGAGCCGGGGAAAGCGCGCAAAGCACGACCTTCAATGTCCTCAAAGGCATCGATTGGGCCGCGGCGAAAAACGCGCGCATCATCAATATGAGCTTCGCGGGCCCTGCCGACCCGATGTTGAAGCAGATGCTCGCCATAGCGAATGCCCGGGGGATCGTGCTGATCGCTGCCGTTGGCAATGGGGGGCCGAAGTCGCCCCCGCTCTATCCGGGTGCAGACGCTGGCGTGATCGGCGTGACCGCAACAGATGCAGACGACAAGTTGATGCCGCAAGCCAATCGCGGTCCGCAGGTCGCCGTAGCCGCGCCCGGGGTTGAAATTCTCGCCGCTGCACCGGACGGCAAATATCAGGTAACCTCAGGGACGTCGGTTGCCGCAGCCCATGTCAGCGGGGTTGCGGCGCTGCTGCTGGCGACGAAACCTAAGCTCACTCCGGCTCAAGTGCGCGACAATCTCGCCCGGTCCGCTCATCGCGTTCCCGGGACGCGCAATGAAGTGGGGGCAGGTGTTGTTGACGCACTTGCTGTCGTAAACCCAGGCGCCAAATAGCCGGCGTCTGTTTCCTGGTCTCTCGCCCAAATCGTGTGGATCGCAAATCGTCTGGATTGATTGTCATGTCCGCTCCGGAATCCCTGCTCATTGAGCACCCGACAGAAGACATCGTCGTCTTCAGGATCAATCGTCCGCAGGTCCGCAATGCGCTCAATCTCGAGGTGCGCGTGCGGCTTGCCGACGAGATCACCCGCTGCGGCGTCGACAGCAAGGTGCGTTGCGTCATTGTGACGGGATCGGACGTTGCCTTTGCGGCCGGCGCCGATATCGGCGAAATGGCCGAAGCGGGGCCGGTCGAGGTCATGTCGCGCAATGTGCAGAAATACTGGCGCGCGATCATGGATTGCCCCAAGCCCGTAATCGCCGCAGTGGAGGGGTTCGCTCTCGGGGGAGGCCTCGAACTCGCTCTGTGCGCGGACATTATTATCGCAGGCGAGGGGGCAAAGCTCGGCCTGCCCGAAGTGAAAGTCGGAATCCTGCCCGGCGGTGGCGGCACGCAAAAGCTGGCGCGGCTCGTCGGCCGTCAGCGGGCTATGCTGCTGATCATGACCGGACGGATGTTCACCGCGGCGGAAGCCTTGAACATGGGCGTGATCAGCGAAGTCGCGCCGACCGGCCAGGCGCTTCCTCGCGCGATCGAGGTTGCGCGCGAGATCGCCGCCATGCCGCCGATTTCGATCATGCAGATCAAGGAAATCATCAATGCGGGCGTGAACGCGCCGCTCGATACCGCGCTGATGCTCGAACGCAAGGCCTTCCAATTGCAGTTTGCCACGCGCGATCAGAAAGAAGGAATGCGCGCCTTCATGGAAAAGCGAAAGCCGAAGTTCGAAGGGCAGTGACGCGTGGCGGTTGATCTTTCAAAGCCTGATCTGGTCGTTGCCGTATTCGGCGCCGGCACCATGGGACGCGGCATTGCGCAAGTGTGCGCGCAGGCCGGAATCACCACCCTACTTTTCGATTCCCGTGACGGCGCGGTGAAAGAGGCGATCGCGGCGGTCGATAAAGGTCTCGAAGGCCTGGTTGCCAAGCAGCGCATGACGCCCGCGGCGAAAAAGGACGTGCTGGATCATCTGAAGCCGATCAATTCCCTCGACGACGTGAAGAGGGCCGGCATCGTTATCGAAGCCATCGTCGAAGACCTTGCGGCCAAACGCGGAGCTGTTCCGCGCGCTGGAACAGCGCGTGTCGCCAGACTGCGTGCTCGCCACGAATACGTCTTCGCTGTCGGTGACCGAGGTCGCCGCCGGCTGCGAAAGACCAGAACGCGTCGGCGGCCTGCATTTTTTCAACCCACCGCCCTTGATGCGTCTGGTTGAGGTGATCGGCGGCCTGCGCGGCGATCCGGCTTTGGTCGAAGCGCTCGTCGGATTCGTGAAGCGCATCAACAAGCATCCGGTGGTCGCCGCCGATACGCCTGGGTTCATCGTCAATCACGCAGGGCGCGCCTATGGACCGGAGGCTTTGCGCATCGTGTCGCAAGGCATTGCGAGCCCGCGCGAGGTCGACCTCCTGATGAAGGAAGCGGCCGGATTCCGAATGGGTCCGTTCGAATTGCTCGACCTTGTTGGCGGCGATGTCGCTCACGCCGTCATGGTGAGCATCTTCGAGCAATATTTCGATGACCCGATGTATCAGCCTTCGGCGAACATGGCGGTTCGTGTTGCCGGCGGGCTCCTTGGCCGCAAGACCGGGCAAGGCTTCTATAAATATGACAAGCCGGAGGCCTCCGGCCCGCCGACCGTTGCCGTGTCACCGCAAGAGATACCGAAATCGGCCTGGATCGCCGACGAAGATGGCGGCCGCGAGCTGGCGAATTGGCTGAACGATGCAGGTATTAAGAGCGCGCTTGGGCGGCAAGCCGCCGTTGAGCGGACCGTGCTTTGTGACACCGCTGGGCGAAGATGCCTCGAGCGCGTCGGTTCGCCTCGATCTCGACCCTGCGCGCACGATTGGCGTCGATATGTTCGGCGCTTTCCCGGGTCGGCGGACGTTGATGAAAACGCCGCTGACCAGCGCGGAAACGCTTGGCGCTGCATTCGCCGCGCTATCGGGCGAGAAAACGCCGGTGACCGTGATCAACGACAGCCCGGGATTTGTTGTCCAGCGTATGCTCTCCATGATCGTCAACATCGGAACGCGCATCGCCGAGCTGCGCATTGCCGCGCCGGCCGACATCGATACCGCGGTCGAGCTGGGGCTGAATTATCCGAAAGGACCGCTGGCATTCGGTGACGCGCTCGGTGGAACACGCGTGCTGGCCGTCCTCGATGGCATGCACGCGATCACGCACGATCCGAAATATCGCGCCACCACCTGGCTGCGCCGGCGGGCCAAGCTTGGGATATCTTTGCTCACGCCGGATTGAAGTTGTCTTGACCCACGCCGGTCCCGATTAGGTATAGTGCCGCGGCGCCCATCGATACTGATCTGCGAGCGATCCATGAAAATCGAAATCGAATATTGCGGCCAATGAGGCTACGAGCCGCGCGCCCGTGCGGCGCGGGACATGATCCTGGGATTGCAGCCGTCGGCACAGATCAATCTGCGCCGCTCGAGCGGCGGCGTGTTCGAAATCAAGGTCGACGGCCGGGTTGCCTACTCGAAGAAGGCGAGCCGGACGATTTCCGACAGATGAGGAGATACGCAACAGCGTCAAGCGATGACCGGCTTAGTCCAATTCCTGCGCGATGGTCTCAAGTGTGATGTACGCGCAAAGACTGAAGTAGATCGCGCTGAAGATCGGAAGTCCAAATCCGGAAATTGCAATAATCAGCGCGACGGCAAACGAGCTTGCAACCCATACGTCCCAAGGAACAACCTTAAGGGCTTTCCACAAGGACACGCGCCTTGCCCTCCGTAACGTGCCCGACGATTCGGGCCTCAGGGTAGCCGGCTGCGATTATTGTCTTGAGGAGTTCGTCGGCGCGAGAGGGCGCGCATGCGACAAGAAGTCCGCCCGAGGTCTGCGGATCGCAGAACAGCTGCCGCTGCCATTCCGGGTGTATGCGCCGGAAGCTCGATGCTGGTTTCGTAGCTCTTCCAGTTTCGTCCCGACGCGCCCGTAATGAAACCATTTTGCGCAAGTGTCGCCGCGTCCTTCAGGTACGGCAGGCGTGACGCATCGATGTGCGACGGTCTTCTCGGAGCCGCGGGCTATTTCCAGTGCGTGACCGAGCAGGCCGAAGCCGGTTACGTCGGTCATCGCGTGCACGGCGGGATCTTCGCCAAGCCGTGCGCCGATGCGGTTGAGCAGCGTGGTGCTCGCCATGAATTCATCATAGGCCTCACGTGACAGCGCACTTTTCTTGAAGGCGGCAGAATAGATGCCGACGCCGAGCGCCTTGGTGAGGATCAGCTTGTCGCCAGGCTGGGCATCGCTGTTGCGGCGAATATTGGCCTTCGGCGCTGTGCCGATCACGGCAAGGCCATAGATCGGTTCCGGGGAATCGATGGAATGGCCGCCGGCGACGGGAATGCCGGCCGTCGCACACACGGCAGCCCCGCCCTCGAGAATCCGGCGCACCATTTCGGGCGGGATCTTGTCGACCGGCATGCCGAGGATTGCCAGCGCCATGATCGGCGTGCCGCCCATGGCGTAAACGTCCGAGATCGCATTGGTCGCGGCGATGCGTCCGAAATCGTGGGGATCGTCGACCATCGGCATGAAAAAATCGGTGGTCGCGATGATGCAGGTGCCGTTGTCGAGCTCCCAGACCGCCGCATCGTCCCCCGTTTCAAGCCCGACCAGCAGCTGCTTGTAAGGCGTTGCGGTCGGATGGCCCGACAGCAGTTGCTGCAGCACTGACGGCGCGAGCTTGCATCCGCAGCCGCCGCCGTGAGAGAGGTGGCTCAGTCGAATTTGCTGCATGATGTTCATCGACGCGCTCTCCTTAATACACGAACGGGCGCCGACTGGTGCATAGAATGCCAAGCATCTGCCAGGCTCGCTCCCGCGGTAGTTTGGAAGGCCGACGGCATCGCCGCAAGTGGTTGCCGGAACTGGTCGGCAAACTGTAGTGTATTGAAGAGTACGACGTTCCGTTGAGCGGACGCCGTCGATGACCACGTGACCCGGAGGGTTCGTGAATTATGAGTAGCGTTGGCGCATCTCGGCATAATCCGGTTCCGATTGTGATCTCAGCCCAGCCGCTTTTTGGCTACTGAGCATGGAAAAGGCCGTAGCCGCCGCATTGCGCAAGCTTCCCTCGGTCGACGAGGTGGTGCGGCACGCCACATTGGTTCAGGCAAAGGAGCGTTTCGGGCGCGCCTCCGTCGTTGCGACCGTGCGCAAGATACTCGCCGAAGCACGCAAGAGCGGCAATTTTGCCAACAACGACGACTTTCGCCCGCCGCGTTGCCGCGCGTCTTGAAGATGAGGCGCGACCGAACCTCCGCCCCGTCTTCAACCTTACGGGGACCGTGCTGCATACGAACCTGGGCAGGGCGATCGTCGCCGAGGCCGCGGTCGAAGCGGCGACGGTCGCGATGCGCAATGCGGTTGCGCTTGAGTTCGATCTGGGAGGAGGCCGCCGCGGTGAGCGCGATGATCTCGTGCGTGATCTCCTCTGCGAGCTGACCGGCGCTGAGGATGCGACGGTCGTCAACAATAATGCCGCCGCGGTGCTGCTGGTCCTCAATACACTTTCGCGTGGGCGCGAAGCCGTCGTCTCGCGTGGCGAACTGATCGAGATCGGCGGTGCGTTTCGCATGCCGGAAATCATGAGCCGGGCCGGGACGAAACTCGCCGAGGTCGGCACCACCAATCGTACGCACAAGAAGGACTATGTCGGCGCGCTCGGGCCGAAAACGGGCCTGATCCTCAAGGTGCATACCTCGAATTATCGCATCGAAGGCTTCACCAAGGCGGTGGGTGCACGCGAACTCGCGACACTGGCCCACGAACACAAGGTGCCGCTTGTCAACGATCTTGGCTCCGGCACCCTCGTCGATCTGTCGCGCTTCGGTATTGCGCACGAGCCGACTGTTGCCGAAGCCGTCGCCGAAGGTGCTGACCTTGTCACTTTCTCTGGAGACAAGCTGCTCGGCGGGCCACAGGCCGGTTTCATCGTCGGCCGCAAGGCGTTGATCGAAAAACTGAACAAGAATCCGATGAAGCGTGCGCTGCGGGTTGACAAGATCCGGCTGGCGGCGATCGAAGCAACCCTTCGGCTGTACCGCGATCCCGATCGGCTCGCGCAGAATTTGCCAACCTATCCGGCTGCTGGCGCGGTCATCGAAAGAGATGCAGGAGGTTTCGCGCCGCGTTCTGCCTGCACTGCAGGCGAAGTTGGGCGATACCTGGGAGCTGAAAACCATTCCCTGCACCAGTCAGGTCGGTTCCGGCGCCTTGCCGGCCGAAACGCTGGCAAGCCTTGGCATCTCGATCGTGCCGACACGGACGCGCTCGAGTGGGCGCCTGCTGAATACAGCATCTGCTGCACTGCGCGACCTGCCGGTGCCGGTGATCGGCCGCATCGAAAATGGCGCGCTCGTGCTCGATCTGCGTTGTCTCGTCGACGTCGACGCCTTCATCGCCAATCTTGCGACGCTTGCGCCTCCGGAGTCATCCGATGGGCTGGCTTGACGCATCGCGCGACGATTACAGGATCGCGTCATGATTATTGGGACGGCCGGTCACATCGATCACGGCAAAACGTCTCTTGTGCGCGCGCTGACCGGCGTCGATACCGATCGGCTCAAGGAGGAGAAAGCGCGCGGCATCTCGATCGATCTCGGATTTGCCTATCTGCCGACGGCCGACGGTTCGGTGCTCGGGTTTGTCGATGTGCCGGGGCACGAGAAGTTCGTGCACAACATGTTGGCCGGCGCCACAGGAATTGACTTCGTCCTTCTGGTGATCGCTGCCGATGATGGCGTGATGCCGCAGACGCGCGAGCACCTCGCGATTGTAGATTTGCTCGGCATCGAGCGTGGTCTCGTCGCGCTCACCAAGATCGACCTGGTGTCGCCGTCCCGGCGGGCCGAGGTGGCCAATGAAATCAGCGCAGGTGTTGGACGCGACCAGTCTTGCGGGCACCGGTATCGTGCCGGTTTCGACCGTAACCGGCGAAGGCATCGACGACCTGCGCCAGAAGATTGCCGATGCGGCGCAATCGGTCCAGGCGCGGAATGGACGCGGTCGGTTTCGCCTGGCTGTCGATCGCTCTTTCACGCTTGCGGGAACAGGCACGGTGGTGACAGGAACGGTGCTCTCCGGCGCGGTTTCCGTCGATGATCAGGTTATCGTTACGCCTTCCGGTCTGAAGGCGCGAGTTCGTTCGATCCATGCGCAGAACCGTCCGGCCGGATCGGGGCAGGCGGGCGACCGTTGTGCGCTTAATCTTGCGGGTGATGGAATTGCGAAAGATGTTGTCGCGCGCGGCGACATGATCTCCGATCCCGTTTTGCACGCTCCCTCCGACCGGATCGATGCGACGCTCAAGCTCCTTTCGACTGAAACAAAGCCCGTCAGCCAATGGATGCCTGTGCGCCTGCATCATGGCGCTGCCGAAACCGGAGCACGCGTCGTTCTCCTCGGCGACGGTCCGATCCCGCCGGGTAGGGAAGGGCTTGGTTCAGTTGGTGCTTGATCAGCCGACGGCCGCAGCGGCCGGTGATAGGTTTATCCTGCGCGATACGACAGCACAGCGCACGATTGGCGGTGGCAAATTCCTCGACTTGCGCGCGCCGGCACGCAAGCGCCGCACACCGGAACGGCTTGCCCAGCTGGCGGCACATGCGCTGGCCGAGCCGCATGGCAGGCATTCTCGGCGCTTCTTGATCAACCGCCGTTTTTTGTCGATCTCTCGGCATTTGCTCGCGATCGCGCGCTCTCGGCCGAAGATGCCGCGGGTCTGCTGGAGCTTTGCGATGCGCTCAAGCTGCAGACTGCGAACGCCGTCCTGGCGATGTCGGCAACGCAATGGCTCACTCTGAAGCGTGTCTTGCTGGGGACTTTGGACAAGTTTCACAACGAACATCCTGATCTTCCCGGCATCGGGCTTGAGCCACTGCGCATGCAGCTGCAGCGACGCCTGCCGACGCCCGGCTTCCTGTCTTTCCTGCAAAGTATTGCAAAATCGGGAGACATAGCCCTCGACGGCGCCTGGGTGCGATTGTCGAAACATTCGGTCCGGCTGACTGATACGGACGAAAGGCTCTGGGCAAAAATGGCCCCGCTGCTTGGAGGGCAAGAGCGATTTCGACCTCCGCGGGTCCGCGACATTGCCGGCTTGCTCGGCGCCCGCGAAGGTGACGTGCGACGATTGTTGAAACTGCTGGGCCGGATGGGAAAGGTCGACGAGGTCGCGCAAGACCACTTTTTCGCGCGCAGTACTGTCGCGGAAATGGTCGAGATCATGATCGACGTCAGTTCCAAGGCCGCCGATGGCCAGTTCAGTGCGGCGCAATTCCGCGATCGCCTCGACAATGGGCGCAAGGTCGCGATCCAGATCCTGGAATTTTTCGACCGGCATGGCGTCACCTTGCGTCGCGGTGATGTTCGCCGCATCAACAAGCATCGCATCGACCTGTTCAGGCGCGTGGACGATGCGACGATTGCCGAAAAACCCGTTTCAGGAAGAGAATCGTCCCCGGTGGGGCGTCCGGACTTCAAATCCGGGAGGGGCCGCGAGTCGGTCCTTGGTGGGTTCGACTCCCTCTCTCTTCCGCCACGTTCAAAAAGAGTGCAATGAAACCCGCGCCATCCTTTCACCGTGTTGGCCGGGTCACAGAAATGCCAAAGACCTCAGCAGGTATCCGGGCACGAAAAGCCGGGAATGTACCGACCAGCCCAAATGGAAGTTTCGAATGTGCGCTGAAAAGTCCACTTACCAGCGTCGCTTGATCTAGGCATGCGGCCCATTAACATTCGTGCTTCGATTCTCTTGCACCGGCAGGAGGACTAGTGCGGATTGCGAATCGCTCCCGGTTTCTGGCGGCAATCGGACTTTGCGGGCTGGCCTATCGGTCGCGCTGCCGCGTCAGTATCGGCATTCTGAGTTTCATTTCAGTGGCGTCGGCGCAGCCCGCATCGCCCACGAAAGCGCAGTCGGAAGCGCTCGACGCCTACAACAAGACGGTACAGGATTTCAAAGCGATCCTGGCCGAGCGGCGCGCACAGATCAACGCGAAGCAAAAGCTGCCCGATGTACCGGGGCAGGCACTCTATCTCGCGCGCGTCGCCATGATGGGCGCGTACAAAGATCTTACCGACGCGATGCCGTCCAGAATCGGAAGGCCAAACAAATACAAAATTCCGCCGGCATATTTCGATGCCAACAACGAGCCGCTGATCGACGAATACAAGAGTCTTCAGGGCATCATGCAGGCGCCGCCCGCCAATGCGCAGAAATCCGATACGCCATTCAAAGACGTTGTCGATCTTGGGACGGCGATTGCGCGGGTCAAGGGTCTCGATCCGGCGCATGCCGAAGTCGCAGGGCGTATCAGTCTCGCCGTCTTCTATGCCGAGACCGATGGCAATCAGAACATCGGCAACGCACGCTCAAATTCTTACAAGGGAAGTTTTCAGACGGGAGTGTCTGAGGACAAGATCGGCCAGAAGAAATGGGAAGCGATCAAGAAATCCATCGCTGCTCTTGATCCCAAGCTGAACGCGCGCGACGACAAGGAAGAAGCGCGGGTTGGCAATTCTGATCATCGGTACAATCACTGGACCGCCGTGCGGAACGGCCTGATGAACGCGCACGCGGATCTGTTTCCGCGCATACCGGCGATCATGAAAGCGTTGCCGAACCCGATCGATCAAATGAGATTCTTCGAACTGATCCAGATCATTCCGAGTCCGGCCAAGGCGGCGCTCAATTCCGGTAACTTGGTTAATTACCGGATCTCCGAACCGCGAATCATGGGATACTTGCGCAATAACAGCATGTTTGCCTTCGGTAAGACTGACCGGGCCAAGACATCAGCCACGATGCGCGAAATTCTCGATTCGATGTGGCTGTTCAATGATATATTTGATCGGGCGCTGGCCAAGTTCAACGAGATCAAGGCTCAGCAAGGCTAAGCGTCGGGGCAACAACTGATCAGGGGGGCAATGTCACTCGTATCGCGAAGGACATTCACCAATGGGCTGCTGGCCAGCACCTTGGTGCCGGGCAATCTCGCGTTCGGACAACCGAACGATGCGGGAAGTGTTGCGGTTATCGACACGCCGCATAATGCGGCAAAGTATGCGTCGAAGCTGGCAGCGCAGAATGTGAAAGTTGTCGTGCGGTTTTTCGCGCGCAAGCCACAGCCGGGGCTGCGCGAGAAAATCATGGCGTCCGACGGCAACATGATCGACGGCGTGCGTGAGCCGACCATCCTGATAAGGAACGGCCTGTCGATCTTGTCCCTCTACCAGTATCGCAACAACCTTCCCGAGAAATTCATGAAGGGATTGGAAGATACCGGTTCAGCAAAGGCTGAAATCGCCGCCGATGCAAAAGCCGCATTGGAGCAGGCGAAGCTGGTCGGGCAACCGGAAGGGTCCGCTGTCTATTTCGGCGTCGACTTCAATCTGACCAAATGCAAATGCGATGGCGCCGGGCAAGTCGTTCGGAACAGTAATGGCGATACGGTGCCAAACAGCAGCATGGTGGACTCCGTTCTCGAATACTTCCGCTTCATGAATCAGACGGTCGGCACGCGCTATGCGATCGGTGTTTACGGGAACGGGCTGGTCAACCGCATCCTCCGCGAGGAAAAGCTCGTCTCGTACAACTGGATCTCCGCATCGCGGTCACACGAAAAGACCGTCGATTTCTATAACGGCGGACAATGGCATCTGTTTCAGAACCAGGTTGATCGCCGCTGGTTCGGGCCACAAGGCCGATGCGCCGAGGGGCTCGACGTCGACACGAATCTGCAGAACCCCAGGGTATCGAGCATCGGCGCGTGGGGAGCGGGTGAGGTCGACAAAGACCGGAACCAGAGGATTTTCGACCAACGCCGCTTCGCGATTAGGGCAACATCGGTCGTTCAGGAAAGCAGTGCAGGGGGCTGCAAGTCCGACAGCCGTGTGCCGAAAAACGCCAACGTCAGAGTTCTCGCGCAATCCGGCGAGTGGTCCAGCGTGGACGTGGACGAAGACGGTAATCCAGACGGCCGGATCAAGCTCTCCGATTTGACGGCCAGCCTCGCGACAATGCCTCCCTGGGCATAGGACGAG
>CAVVUW010000010.1:0-115424 GCA_963751535.1 uncultured Alphaproteobacteria bacterium | reverse complement strand
TGACATGCGCGAACCAGAAGTCGCGCGTTATTCAGCCATATGCTGACTGAAGTATTTTGAACTCCCCATTCCGATACCGTATGCGGAACCAAGAGCGCGAGTAGTATCGCGCTCATCTCTCAAGGAAAGGAATCCGATATGGCAGCGCAAGCTTGGATGTTGGGCGCCTGGATATTTGTCGAAAACCCGGGACGATCCGAAAACGAGGATCTAAATCTCACGGTGGGCGGAACGATTTATTCGAACACGGAAGCGCTCCGGCTACTCGGTGAGCAGTTACTAACAGTAAAAATTGAAGTATATGATCACGACACATTCTCCGCTGACGATCTATTGGCAACAAATAGCACTTTTCAATTCGCGGTTCACGATACCGACTTTCACTGCTTTCATACGCCCGTCATTTCGCCCACAAAACGCTCAACGAGTGCGAGTTTTGGAATGATGATTTTGCAGAAGTCTTTGCCTATGTATCCGCAGGGGCGGGCAACGTACAAACGAATACCGCGCAATCTAATCAGGAAGATGTAAAGATTTACCCGTAAAATAACGAAAGCTGAGTTTTACACGCCCTGCGGACGGCGGGTGGAATGTCCACTTCATGCTTTCCAAGACCCCCGAGGCTTAGACGAGGGATTGTACCACGCGTGTGCTCAGGAACGCCAAGCAATGTCCGCTTTGGGTCAAAAGCAGACATGTGCAGTGCAAAAACGTCATGTCCGTTTTGTGCCGCAAGCGGACATCAGCCAAACATCACTACTCGATCATCGTGTCAGCAATTAACTGGAGCGATATCGGTATTTTGAGGCCCATCGCGGCGGCCGTCTTGAGATTGATCGCCAATTGAAACTTATCTGGTAGCTGCACCGCTAAATCGGCCGGCGTGGCGCCTTTGAGGATGCGATCGACATAGGTTGCTGAACGTCGGAACAATTCGACGATGTCTACACCGTAGGATATCAAACCGCCTTCCTCGGCGATGTAGCGAAATCTCATAAACCGCAGGCATACGGTGCCGGCCCGCCAATGCGATGATTAGCTCGCGATGAAGGTTGGTTGTAGCGTCGGGCAGCACCAGCAAGCCACCGTCGGGTTTATTCGCGAAATCTCCAATGGCACGCTCGATCCCGTCGGGATCGTGAACGGGTGCTGCAGTCGGCATTACCGCGAATGACGGAGCAGCGGATTCAATTAGCTTTGTGTAATACGTTCCGCCGAAAGGGGCGACCTTTTCGATCAAATATTAAATGCAACGCGATTGATGCTGGGCATGATCTCCTTGAGCAGCCCTAACCATTTTCCGGTCAGTGGAGACTCGGCGTTGGTAAAACCAGTCGCATTGCCCCCGGGTCGCGCCAAACTTACGACAAAGCCTTCACCGACCGGATCTGAGACCACCGCGAACACGATCGGAATTGTACGAGTTTGCTTCACAGAGTGCCCCCGTCACGGGCGTACTCCTGCAGAAAAGCACGTCGGGTTGCAAAGCAATCAGCTCCTTTGCCAACGTCTGCATTCGTTCTGGATTTCCAGCCGCCCAGCGATAGTCGATCCGGAGGTTGCGGCCGTCCGTCCATCCCAGGTCTTGGAGCTGATGCGCAAATCCCGCCAATTCGAGTTTCCCCTCGGCGTCGGCCTCTGAAAACGGCATCAGCACGCCGATCCCGCCGTACACGATCTGCTTGTTGGGCATGGCCGAGGAACGGCCAAATTGCCGCCGCACTGGCAACTATTGAAATGAAGTCGCGCCGTCTCATTGCCGCCCCCGAAGGCCTGAGAGGACGCATCGTATCGGGTGACACTACCTTAGTGAAAGGGGCGAACGGCCCACTTGCCGGCACTCATGTCCGCTTTGGGTCAGAAGCAGACATTTGCGGTGCAATAAGTCATGTCCGCTTTACCCACAAAAGCAGACATGTGCAGTGCACAAGCTGATGTCCGCTTTGTGCCAATAGCGGACATTTCTTTATTTATTCGATGACTTCGTCGGCCCGAGCGAGCAGCGAGACGGGTATTTGTATCCCGATCGCCTTGGCGGTCTTGAGATTTATGACTAGCTCGAATTTTGTAGGTTGCTGAACCGGGAGTCCGATGGACTTGTGCCTTTGAGGATGCGATTTACATAACCCGCGGTGCGTTGGAAGAGATCCATTTCATCTGGGCCATAAGCGATGAGCCCACCGTCGGATGCAAAATAACGGAAGTAGTAGATCGTTGGCAGACGATACCGTGCGGCCAGTTCTATGATCCGTTTGCGATGGACCACGTTGTGGCTGTCGGGCAACACGAAAAGGCCACCATCTGGCTCGCTCCCGATCTTGCGAATAGCGTTTTCGATGTCGGCTTCACTATGAACTGGGACCGCAATTGATTCGACGGCCAAGGCAGGCACGCCTGCATTGATCGACTCCAAATAGAGCCGGTAATAAGGCGCGGTCTCAGGGTTGAAAATGGCGGTGACACGTCGAATACCAGGCGCAATCTGCTTGAGCGTTTCAAGCCATTTAGTGCCAAGTGAGAACTCGAACACCGAGAAGCCGGTAATGTTTCCGCTTGGATGCGAGAGGCTTGAAACTAAACCTTGGCCCAGTGGGTCGGTAACAGTGAGAAAAACGATCGGAATCGTGCGCGTCTGTTTCAGAAGCCCTTTGGCCGAAGGAGTGGAATGGCCAACCAGAACATCAGGTTGAAGGTCGACTAGCTCCTTCGCGAGGGCTTGAATTCGCTCTGCATCTGCATCGCCCCAGCGATAGTCGATCCGAATATTATGGCCATCCTTCCAGCCGAGTTCTTGAAGCCTTCGCTGAAATATATCGATGCCCTTGCGAACATCGGCATCGCTTTCAGCGACCGCCATTAGAACACCAAGTCGCCGCATCCGATCGGATTGCTGTGCGCGCGCCCCAGCGGCCACGCCGCCGCCGCACCCCCCACAAGGCCGAGAAATTCTCGCCGTCTCATTGCCTCCCCCGAGGTCACGACAAAGGATCGTACCGGGTCAAGCTAGCATTCTGGAAGGGGGCCGGTGTCAGGTCGTTGAGTGGCCGATCCCATGTCCGCTTTGGGTCAGAAAGCGGACATGTGCAGCGCACAAGCCGATGTCCGCTTTGTGCCAATAGCGGACATTTTTGGCCCCTGGGCAATGTCGCATCCGAATGTGATGTGTGGTATTTTTCCGCATTGCGCCAAGCTTGGTCCGTAGCTTTGGAGCCTTAATTGGCGCGCCGCGCAAAGACAATCGAATGATCGACAGGCGCCTTTTTATCTGCGCGATGAGCGCTACGCTAATTGGCGCGCCAAGCCGAGCGTCGGCTCAGCAACCCGGAAAATTGCCGCGCGTCGGCGTGTTGGTGTCCGCCTCGCCCCCACATCCGTTCGCCGACGCGTTCTGGCGAGGCCTGCACGGCCTCGGCTATTCGGAAGGCCAGAACATCGTAGTTGAGTTTCGCTATAGCGACGGGCGAAGCGATCGCGCCGAGGAGTTCGCTGAGGAATTTGTCCGGCTTGGCGTCGATGTCATCGTCGCGCATTATGCCATAGCGGTCTCAGCCGCAATGGCCGCCACGCGAACGATCCCGATCGTCATGGCACCACACGGCGCGCCCTTGCAGTTGGGTGCAATCGATAGCCTGGCTCGACCTGGCGGAAACGTCACGGGTCTATCAATGATGGACGCTGAGATCGGAGGCAAACGGGTGCAGCTCCTGCGTGAGCTCATTCCGAACCTCAGCCGTATCGCGGTTCTCGCAACTACCCCGACCACGAGCCCGTACGGCGTACCCTTTGTGGAAGACATGCGTTTGGCGGCCACAAAAGCCGGCCTTCGGTTTGAGCCGATAATGATCGGTGGCCCAGCGAGTTACGAAGCGCCTTCGCGGCAATGGCTAAGGCAGAGACGCAAGCGGTGGTCGTCCAAGCCTTCTTCGATCCGCAGCGGACAAACATCATAGAACTCGCAGCCAAACACCGGCTGGCGTACATGTCGGGCAGCCGAGACGTCGTGGCGGCAGGAGGCCTGGTCTCCATGGCCGCCAACTTGCCGGAGCTTTACGAGCGGGCCGCGGTGTATGTCGACAAAATTCTCAAGGGTACAAAGCCCGCGGGTCTGCCGGTCGAGCAACCCACAAAATTTCAAGTCGCGATCAACATGAAAACGGCGAAAGCGCTCGGTCTCGCCGTCCCACCGACGCTGCTCGCGCAAATCGATGAAGTAATCGAGTAGCAATTTGCTTGATGTCCGCTTTGGGTCAAAAGCAGACATGTGCAGTGCACTGCCCATGTCCGCTTTGTGCCAATAGCGGACATCGGCTAATTATTCGATCACCTCGTCGGCGCGAGAAATCAGCGCTTGCGGCACGGTGATACCGAGCGCTTTGGCGGTTTTCTGATTGATTATGAGTTCTACCCCCGTAGCCTGCTGAACTGGCAAATCAGCCGGCTTTTCACCTTTGAAATCCGTCCTGTGTAATTGCCGACGACGCGAAACCCCTCGGTGAAGCTAGCTCCGTAACTAAGGAGACCGCCTGCAACAGCAAACTCACGAAATTGATAAACGGAGGGCACCGCATGACGAATAGAGAGCGCTGCGAGTTGATTGACATGGCTACGAAAATGGATCGGTGGCTATCAGAAGTCCCCCAGCCTTTATTTGCTTCAGTTCTGTAAATGCGGTTCAAGCTCATCTTCGGTACTAGCGTGGAGTACACGCATCTCTAGGCCAAACGTTCGTCCAGCGGACTGGATACTTTTGGTGTTCGTTTCGGCGAGCCTTGGGTTAGTTGGATTGATTAGTAAGCCAAAAACGGTTGCAGCCGGGATCAAGCTGTGCAGCAGCTCAAGACGTTTCGGACCTATTTCCAAATTTAATGTCGTTATCCCGTATATTCCCGCCGGGCTGGTTCAAGCGCGTTACAAGACCCAGTTCAACAGGATCCGACGCAATTTCGAACACGATTGGAATTGTTTTGGTCGCGCCTGAGCGGCAAGCGCGGCCGGAGTGCTGCCGGGCGCTATGATTGCTCTCACTTGATGACGGACTAACTCGGTCGCCATCGATGGCAATCGCTCGTTCCGGCCCTGAGCCCAACGATATTCGATGGAAAGATTTTGGCCCTCAGTAAATCCAACTTCACTTAATCCGCGGCGGAACTCCTGCAGCCGGGGCGCCCACACATCTGGCGACTCACTACCGAGAAAGCCGACCACTGGCGTTGACGGCTGCTGGGCGTGAGCCGCCAGTGGCGAAACTACTGCCACGCGAATAACGTGATGAACTCGCGTCGCCTCATCTTCGCCCCCGAGGCTCAGGACAGGCCATCGTATCGGATTATTCGATCACCTCATCGGCGCGATTTTGTATCGACTGCGGCACGGTGATGCCGAGTGTCTTTGCAGTCTTGAGGTTGAGGAGCAGCTCGATCTTGCTTGCCTGTTGGACCGGCAAGTCGGCGGGTTTCTCGCCCTTGAGGACACGGCCGACGTACCCGCCAGCGAGGCGATAGGACTCTATGATGCTGCCGCCATAGCTAACCAAGCCGCCAGCTGCCACGAACTGGTGATACTCATAAACCACAGGCAACGAATTGCTGATCGCCAGTGCAGCCAATTGTTCGAGGCGGTTATTAAAGAAGGCATCCGTGCCTATGACGAGCGCACCGACGTGCATTTCGCGGAAGGCCGTGAAGGCCTTGTCAAGTTCTGCGTCAGTGCTTGCGTGAAGTACATTGAGCTGTAGTCCGAGTTTTAGGGCCGCCGCCTGTGAGTCTCGTTTCACGGTCTCGGCCAATGGATTTGTAGGATTAATGATCATGCCAAAAGCGGTCGCCTGGGGGACCAACTCGTGAGCTAGCTCCACCCGTTTCGGCGCAACTTCCCCGGTCATTTGGGTCACGCCGGTGACATTGCCGCCGGGTCGGCCCAAACTTGTGACCAGTCCGAGCTTGACCGGATCGCCGCCGGTGGTGAAAACAATCGGAATTGTGGTGGTCGCGGCCTTTGCCACGAGGTTGGCAGGAGTGCTAGTCGCGGCGATGACCGAGACTCGCCGCCGAACAAGGTCGTCAGCCAATGCGGTCAGACGATCGTATTGGCCGTTCGCCCAGCGATATTCGATGGCTACGTTCTGGCCGTCGACATAACCGGCTTCCTTCAGACCCTGAAGGAAGGCACTGACCGTGGACGCGAAAGTATCAGGCGATCCACTGTTGAGAAATCCGATCACCGGCATGGCCGGTTGCTGCGCGTGCGCTATCAGCGGCCACGCCGCCGCCGCGCCGCCGAGAAGAGTAATGAAATCTGCGCCGCTGCATTTGCCCCTTGAGAACACACATTGTGCAATAGCTAAAGCCTAGCACTTTGCGACCAGCGGCGAATGGGAAAAGGCACTCAACCGGCTTCGGCCGATGTCCGCTTTGGGTCAAAAGCGGACATATGCAGTGCAAAAGGGCACGTCCGCTTTGCCCCCAATAGCGACCGCGAAACCGGACATGAAATTTCCCGTATGAAAATTTTGTCGGGGTGGGTTGCGTCCGCCGCCGTTTACCTTTTCGGGGGGTGGCAGGGGGCGGGAGGCAATATTCACGAGCTTGCCAGCCGGGCGGTGCTGTCGGGGTGCTGTCTCACGAACGGTCGCGGCTATCGGTCCGGCTAACCCACTGATCTTGTGGTTAGCACGGCGGGACTGGACCCGCGACCTCTCCCCTTTGAGGAGAAGAACCTCCGTTTGCTGACCCAGACCGTGCGGAAGGCGTCGCCCCAACGAAAATTCTTTGCTCGCGCGTGCCACACCTCCTGCCGTAGGGAAGTCTCACTGCTTGGCGTTGCTCGTCACCGAAGGGGCAGTCCAGTAGCCATATCTCAACTTCCGCCGGTACAGCCCGCGTCGGGCCAGCACACCCGATCCGCCGTGGTGGAAGCACCGACTAAATCCGGTGACGGCGATGCCATTGCATCGTGACCCGTCTTTCCTGATCACTGTGCATCGTTTTCGGTTGATGTTCCCTGGTTTGCACCGGGTCATCATCCTCGATGCTTTCCAGGCGACGTTACCTTCCTGCGGTCGTTTGCCCATCTCTCCACGCCACATCTCAGCATCAGCTGCACAGCATTTCCCCCTATGGGGGAAATGCACTGTGCATGGCCTAGATGCGAAATGCACAGCAAGTCCGCTGTGCGTCGCTGTGCATTGCTGTGCTAGTGCGTTTTCCACACCAGAACCTCAGTGGTATCAAGTTGATAGGTGTCTATCAGTCGCTGTGCTTTCGCGAGATCGATTGACCTCTTCAGAGCCATCCTGGTGGCGTTTTTTCTCTGCACAGCGGTGTCCCCGGAAGGGACGTATTGCACAGCAAATGTGGCAGACAATTCCGCGTGCGTCACGGCCTTCGGTTTGCGCCCGTCTTTCAGATCGTACACGCGCCCGTGGACAGACATTGCCTTGTCGATCGCCACCCGAAGGGCCGGCCAGCTCTTGTTGTTCTCTGCGTACTTGTGTGGCTGCGGCTGCCTCCACGTCACCATGCGCTGCGTGAGTTGATCGCCATCCTCGTTGACGCCGCAGTCGAGTTCGACCAGTTCAAAGTCGATGCCGAATTGGCTTTTGCCCAACCAATTCTTCTCCACCCACAGATTGAACTTCGGGCTGTCGTCATTCTTCGGCTTGTCTCCGACCGCGTACCACACCACCTCTGCGCTCCACTCCTTGGCGCTCGATCCGCGCGTGCCGGCATCCTCATTCTTGCCGAAGTGATCGATCACCATCACCACGCAGCTGCAGGCGACCTTGATGGAGTGCATCAGGTTCATAATCTTCTGCGCCTCGCCAGCATCGTTCGGATCCTTGAACGCTGCTGCTGCGCTCAGCGTATCGACGATGATCAGTACCAAGTCGACGTTCTCCTTCGACATCGCCTCCTTGGCGAGCTGGCAGACGCCGACCGTCCAGGCGAGCGCCCCATCGAGCCCCAGGTTGGGCACCTCCTCGATCCAGAAGAAGGGCATGACTGCCGGCGGGGTGAGCCCGCGCGAGGCGTACCAGGGCACGACGCGCGCCTTGTAGACCGCATCGATGCGTGATTGGATCTGCTCTGGGCTCTCGGCCGATATGTACAGCACACCACCGCGGCGGCGCACTGGCTCGCCGGCAAACTCGTAATCCGCGCCGATCATGGCAGCGACCGCGGCCTCGATCGCCACATAGGTCTTGCCGCGCTCACTCTTGCCCGAGAACAGGATCACGCACTGGCGTGGTGCAAACTTCCTAAACAACCATTGTGGTGGCGCCCGCGACTTCTCGCCATGCCGATGCAGCACCGGCATCTTGAATTGCTGATCCTTGTCGTGGCCGTTGGTGCCGTTGCCGTTGTAGTTGTACTGCTGCTGCTTGCGCTGCTCACGCTTGCGCCTGGATTTCTGGTAACGCGGGTCGTTCTCGTGGATGCTGTGCGGCCCGAGCGGATCGTCGTCATCGATCATGGGGCCTCCTGACGCCGCAGATGTGATCACACCAATCAGCCCATCGTCTGGCATCCTCTTCATCCCAAGGCATCTCGTTGCCGCACCAGAGGTCGCCGGCGCTGCCCCATAGGCCGCGCTCGCGCAGCACCTCGATGATGTCGATCGAATCACAGCTGGTGAGGCAGCGCACCTGGGCCGAGCCATTGCGGCCCTCGAATATGATCATCGATGGATTTTATCGTCGGCGAAGCCACGCAGCGGCCGACCCACTGGTTGCCGCTGCGTTTGAATCCGAGCGCACGTGCCGGAGCTGTTCTGCGTTCATGCCGATCTCCTTGCGAGAGACCGCAATACGAAAGCACCGGAGACTAGTAGGAGACGGCGCTAAGGCCTAAAATTTTCTGCTCTGGACCATTCCCCCTACGAAGACCCACAAGCTTTCGCTTGCGGGTCTCATTGACTGACAGTTTGTGCCTCCGGACCCGGAGTTCGGGAATCTGACGAGCCGCCCGCAGCGGTCGATCAGCGAGGAGCCATTGCCGGACTTCTCGCATGCAATAGCGCACCTGACCCGCGAACAGGATCCACGGTGGTCCGCGGTCTGGATGTCGCAGGCGCCAGCTTTCGAGCGTGGATAGGGAAAGGCGCAGCCACCCCGCTAATTCCTTCGCCGTCAGCAGCGCATTGTCTGGCAGCGCGTCGGATCAAATGGCGGCGGCAGCGGAACCGAGCGATTTCTTCGAAACGCCAACACGTTTGTGATTTTGTCATCGTCCCCTCCCCCTTTGTGTGCGGGTCAAAGGGACGCAAACCAATGCGGGCTATTTCCTCGCAGGCTTCCGGTGGAATGAATAAGCGGCGTCCAATGCGCACCACAGACAATCGGTGTCGCCGCAATTCATTTCGTTCAGCGACTTTGAAATTGCCGGCGGGCACACGCCTCATTTACGGTAACAGACCAAGCCAGTGCTCATTGTTTGTTGGAGGCATTTAGGCCCTCCCATAGTTGGGGAGGGCTGCAACTTCAGGGTCGGTTTGGTCATAGGCAGACCTCCCATAAGGGTGCTACCCGGTCGGGGCAGCGGCGGCCTGTCTCTCACCAAGAAGAATCGCTTAAGCTATTTCCGAAATCAAAAACAATTCAGCAAAGTCCTGAAAAATTTTTTCAACGCCGCAGCGCGAGGTACGCAACCTTGCCAGCCGTCTCGCTAATAATTTGTGTGACGTGAGTTGAGACGCGCTCAAATGCTTCAACACGCCGGCGCCACGCCTGGTCAAAATTGTATCTGACGACGAGATCAGCACGTTGGTAGCCATTCGCTAACTCGGCGATTGTTTCCGGACTTCGAGGCGCGACATTAGCGTGCGGCAGGTCCGGCGAGTATCGTGCATGGTGAGTTTGACGCCGCTGGCAGCGACAAGCCTTTTCACGAGCTTGGTCCAGCCAAGACTTGGGGTGTTGGTCCGGCTTGATGGAAACACCAGCGCACTACCGGTCCTCAATTGGTTTGCGAGCACCTGACGCATTAGACCCAGTCAGCGAAATATCGTGGTCGACACCCGTTTTGGTGTCACGCGCGTCGAGGACGATGCGGTCGGTGTTGATGTCTTCCCAACGCAAACCCGAAAGCTCCGCCCTCCGCATACCGGTCGGCGAGAAGCGCCAATTGCATCAGGCCGCCGAACGAACCCAGGTTTTCAGATGGCGGGGAGGCGTCCTCGAATTGGAGGGCAAGACCAGCTCACGCTGGCGGCTGGCGGCCTCCAACCGCTCGGCGCGAAGTCAGGCGAGGTCGGCGTAGGCCGGCAAGCGGATTGTAGTCGGCAAGGCCGCGGGCGACACACCACTCGGCGGGAAGTGCGTGCGTGCAATCTCTGCGCAGGTCTTCCGCGGCCCCCATGCGCCCCGTCGCGCTCGATTGCGGCAATCGCCGTGACGTAATCGGCACACATAATCGTTCGCACGTCGTTTGCCATGAGCTTAGGGAGACCACGGCGCAGCGCGCTCATTATGGTTCCCACGCTGCCTGTCGCCGTTGCATGAGCGAGCGCTCATAGTCGTCAAGGGCAACCTGCAAGGTAGCTTTTCTCGCGCCGCCGCTCCTCGCGCCGTTCCGCGGCCGGATCGCGGCCACCTGCGACGGCACCCACAGCTTCAGAGTGGGTGCCGCCCCTGCGTCCACCTACTGCACTCACCTTTCGGCCACGAACCGAGCGTCACTGTTTGAGACGCAACCCGCATGTCCGACACCGGCAGCTCTGTGGCTGTATGCTAATCCACGTTCTCACTCACCGCCGGCATAACAACGCAAACCGAAGCCGGTCACTGCGCCATCCCAAAGGGGCTCTTACGCCCACCTCCCAACCGGCACGACGGGTCGGCCAAGCGCGCGATCATTTCTGTGAGCTTGCCGCGGGTTAGTATTGTCATGGCGGAGATCCCATTTGCGACAGCACCGCGACAGCGAGGCGGCGCCGCGGCAGCACCAGAATGGTCTGGCACGCGCGTGGTGCGGCCCGGGCTGAGCATGGCCTGATTATCGTTGTAATTCAACCTGGATGTTGGTCGTCGCGTCTGGCACGGCGTGGCCGTGCGTGGCCTTTACCGGGACTCACCCTTGCACACGGGAGTTGTGGTCGCGAGTTAAATCCCTAGAGCGCCCGCCGTTCCGCGGGATGGCTGATCAGCCTGTCAGCAAGCGTTCGAGTACAGCAAATCACAGCATGCAGGCGCGTCCGTCGCCGGCATACGATCGATGCCTGACATCAAGAGCTGGAGTAGAGAAAATCATAAGCTCAGGCGCGGCGATTCCGCCCTGCCTTTTTCTGAATATGACCGCTCTAGCGCGACCCGATCAGCCTTCGAGTTAGTAAAGCAAATATCAAAACGAAAAATCGCCCAGCGACAGAGGTCAAAGGTTGTCGTTCTTAAGGCCAGCCGATCACCCTGACATCAAGCATCAGAGTGCCGGTTCTTACTACGTCAGGCGCGGCCATCGCCGGCATACAGTCGATGCCGGAGATCATGAGCTCGAGTATGAGGAAATCATCAAAATCGCCCAGCGAACGGGGCCAAAGAAGATCGTGCTCTCTCGGTCGATCGGAGTCACCAGCGCTCGAATATCAGACATAATCACCTCCTGCGCGCTATCCCCGGCATACGATCGATGCCTGACATCAAGAGCTCGAGTATTGCAATTCATTAGCTCAGGCGCGGCGGCATCGCCCGCACTGCCTTACTCCGAATATGACCTATCTGGGGCCAGCCGATCAGCCTGACATCAAGCGCTGAGTATCGGAAATCATCGGAAAAAATCACCCAGCGAACAGAGTCAATGCCGAGAAGGTTTTCGTTGAACGGCGTTTGGATATTCGGTAAATTTAAATTGCATCTTGAGAGGACCTTGGCGGTCCCGCCAACCGAGCAATAGCCGCGGTGGCAAAACGATGCGGCCCAAGGAGGGCAAAAACGATGACTGACAAATCAGACAACTCGAGCAAGAGGCGTGGCATCTTTACCGTCGCGACCCCGGAGGAGTTCGAGCGGCTGACTGGCTCGCGGGGCAGCGTGTACATTGGTCCCGCACCCGTCAGGCGCCCTAAGAGACAGGAAGTATTTCTGTGTCCGCACTGCCGCGAGATATGCACAGGTTCACGACCCGGAATTCTCCGGTGTGAGCCATGCGGCAAGGAGTGGCGCAGTTAATACTCATCGTCCTAACAAAAAGCTCCCGCCGTCGCCCGTAGCATGGGTGACGACGCGGTAGCCCAAGCTTCTTTCAGATGTGTCACGTAGCTTCCGCTCTATCAGCGGAGGCTAGCGAATGTTTGAAAGGACCAAGATCGCTGAGCGATTGTGGGCGCAAGCCGTCATGTGCGAGGAAGCGGCACGCCTGTACTCGTGCGAGCAGATCGCGACTGATCTTGAGCGCCTCGCTCAGCACTGTCGGAAGGTTGCATTCGCCGTGATGCGGGATGAGCCAATCGTACACCGGCATTAACCGCCACGATGCGGACGCCATGTCCGCTTTGGGTCACCAACGCACATGGCGGTGGAAAGCGTCATGTCCGCTTTCCCTCCAGGTAGCGCAAAAATTTCCTTCCAAAATTCGTGCGCATGTCTCGGTGAAAAAAAATCTAAAAAGCGCATTTTATCGGGTCTTTCAATCAACAAGGGTAAACCGGAAACGAACGCAAACAGCCCATTATGCAGGTTCGAGGCGGTGCTCAAAACCGCAAAACAGAAGAAAAGTTTCTGCGGGAAGAGGTCGATCAATGGTAGAGCAAGTCAAATCGTCGAAGTGCTGCGACCAATGCGGAAAGCCGTTCGGACCCAAAAAGCATGGCGGCGGTTCGCCACAACGATTTTGCAGCTACGACTGCCGCATGGCATGGCACGCAGCCCAGCGTAAGCCAGCGTGCACGCTGGTGCCGAAAAATTCTGTCTCTCTGTCCGGCCATTCACCGGGAAACGCACCAGTGAACGTTTCTAGAGATTTCGATTGGACGAGTACAGAAAAGCAGAACGTTGTCAGAGCAACTAAAAACTACGATGTTCCGGAACGGACATGGTTTGCTTATTCGGCAGTCCTGCAACCAACAAGATGACCGCTGGATCGTAGTATCGAACGCTTCGATCGGTACATTCATCGAAACGTTGGTCGCGCTTACCAAAGGCAGTTCAGGAGAATCGAACGAACCCTAATTGAACGGTGCCCGCTGGATGGTGAAAAAGAGCCGTGGCGGCTGCTCAATGGCCCACTGCGGGATTGCCGACCAAAATTGCGTCAGCATTTCTGATTCAGCGCTCGCTCGATATCGGTACACTTTTTAGCTTGAGTGACGCGCATCACACTTCAGTGCCTAACATTAATCTAGCTTCTATCTCGGAGGCGACGATGACACGCTTCACGCTATTTTTTTCTATGGCGCTGCTCCTCTGCGCATCGCACAACCCGGCGCGAGCTGAATGCAAACAACCGCCCCCCTGCGCCACCGCGCCGGTGGATCTCGGCACCTTGGGGGGAGATTGGGCTCGGGTATTCGGCATCAGCGATGATGGCGCCACCGCCGTTGGCATGAGCGCTCTGGCAGGCACCATTCCCGGCGACTATCACGCCTTCCGCTGGACGAGCGTCGGCATGGTGGATCTCACTCCCATGCCAAAAAGGATGAGTTCGGAGGCGGCGGGCGTCAGCGGAGATGGGAAGGTTATTGTCGGGTCCCAACCAATAGCCTTGGGTGCGCCGCGCACGACTGTCTGGACCAGTGCCGGCATGTCCCAATTCGCCACGAAAAGCAATTCCTACGCGGTCGGAGCCAGCCGCGACGGCTCGATTATCGTCGGAGGCGCCAACATCGGCGATCCATCTGATCGCGTCTTGCACGCTTACCGCTGGAGCAGCGCCGGTGAAGGGAAGGACCTTGGCACTTTTGGCGGGAGCTACGGACACGCTGCCGCAACGAGCAGCGACGGCTCCGTCATAGTCGGAACCGCCACGACTTCCAAGGGAGCCTATCGCGCTTTCCGTTGGACCGACGCGGGAATGGTTGACCTCGGCACCTTGGGAGGTCTCATAGCGAGCGCCACATGCGTCAGTGCCGACGGCGCAGTTGTGGTGGGGCTCAGCAACAACACCAACAACAGTGACACCCACGCTTTCCGTTGGACCAGTGCCGGGATGGTCGACCTCGGCACTCTCGGCGGCGGCAGTTCCGCGGCCAATGGCGTCAGCAGTGATGGTTCGGTCGTCGTAGGCCTCAGCCAGATCGCCGGCAGTTCCGACTACCACGCCTTCCGCTGGAGCAAGGTCGCCGGCATGCAGGACCTCAACACCTTACTGACCAAAGCCGGTATCGACATGACTGGAATCACGCTCGTTGAGGCGGCCGCCATCTCCGGCAACGGTGAGTTCATCGCCGGCTCAGCCACCTTTCCGGGCAAGCAGAGTAGCCGCGCCTTCATCGTGCGCTTTGTGGACTGAGTCCCGATGAGTGCATTCCTGAGCGGGCTCCTACTTTGTACTTTGGAGATGATCGGCAACGATCGCCGCGCTACCATATTACCTGTGGTTGTAGCAACACCACAGGCAGCCTAGGACAGTGATGGAACACGCCGGCACTTGTCGCAGGATGCGCAAACGTCGTGATGCAATTTGCCCGACAAGTGGCAAATGATTCGAGCGTAAGTGCCGAGTTGGAGGTACGTCATGAGTGCTTATGAACAGAAGCGCGATGACGCATATCTCATGGACAAACTCTATTGCCCGTTCAGCGATTTCATCACAGACGATACAACGCCAATCTAAGCTCCACACACAAGACGATCTTCTTGTTTCCCGGCGGGCTGGGATCTCAACTCTTACGTGCTACGGCCGATTTTAACCAGGGTCCGCCGTTTTTATATCTCCCTGCGTGGATCGATCCCCTTCTTCCGACCGGAACCGCAATCAATCTCCAGACACAGACGCCGCCTGATTACGACGACTACCAGCAGCATTTCATTGTGCCTTATGGCTGTATCGACTGCCCTCCTTTCTTGCGTCCCTATGCGGAATTCATCAACTGGTGCCAGAGCAGCAATATTGACGTGTTTGTTTTCGGCTGGGATTGGCGGCGCTCAAGCGAGGCGGCCGCCAATTTTTTTCTTAACAAATTCCTGCCTGCATTCGATGCTTACGCGACCGTCGGCGGTTGTTCGCCGCATCCTCTTGATAATTTCTGGCTCGTTGGACACAGCTTCGGCGGAATGGTGGTCAAGCAGATCCTGAATCACGCAACCAATGCTTATGTTCAGAGAATGCAACGCGCTATCACCGTCGGCTCGCCGTTTTACGGCTACGGTGGCCAGGTGCACCGCCTTTTCAAGGGTGACGAGTTACTGAACGCTACTTTGAACGCCCATAGGGTTACGGAGATCGTGTCATCTCTACCGGGCGCGTACGAGCTGCTTTTTCTCCCCGAAGCCACCTACAACAATAACCAGGCGGCGTTTGCCAGCGACCCTGACGGATACAATCTTATGAGTTATCCGAGCATGGACGCGGATAATTCCGCCGAGCGAGCCGATCCCTACAATCCCATTCCCATTCCGCCGGCGACCAATCCGAATGGGTATGTCAGATATATTTCGAGTCACGGCTTTGACAAGAACCTGCTTGCCGCCGGCAAAACGGCCTCCGACAAAGTGGCGCAGCCGCTCAACGCTACTGTCCGTAACAAGTTCTACAACATTCGTGGCGTCGGAAATAACAACACTGTCGTCAGCCAGACCTGGAAGCGGGTGCTGCCGACTTTCGACCCCGACAACGATACAGATCCGGTCACCGACACTATGGGACCTGGTGACGGTACGCTGCCGGCCTGGTCAACCCGGTTGCTCGGTATGGACAAAGGGCACGTCATCAGCATTGGCGGCAACATCGAGCACATGGATATGATGAACGAATCCGCAGTTCAGATAGAAATCGCAAAACTATTGCAACCGCCCCCACTGGCATTGAAGCACATGAGGTCAATGGCAAAGAGAAATCCGGTAAAAATAACCGCCGCAAGCCGGACGGAATTGAACAAACTAATCAGGCAGCTTGCAGCCACTACGTCCAAGGAAGATCTTTCTACGGAGCAGCGCAATGCGGCGGTACGCAAGCTACTCCAAAAATACAGCCCCGAAGAGCTACAGAAATTCATGGCGCGCGCCTACCTTGACGCTCTAAAAAGCCCGAGCCAAATTTCTGGCGCAGCCAAACCGGGTCGCGGCAAAAAACCAAACCGCCGTGTCAAGGTGAAACGTGGTAAGCGGAAGCGCTAAACCATTTGGCAAAATATCATGGCCGATGAACCCAAGCCGGTTTCTGCAAGGCTCGTGATGCGGATCGGTTGCGTCGGCCTTATCCGCAGCTTCGCAATCCTGTCTGGAGGAAGGTCATGGAATCGCGAATAATTCAGGTCCGCGCAATTCTCAACCACCTTGCTGATGAAAATGGCGGATCTCCCAGCCACTCAGGCAAAGGACGCTTTTGGAATCTGCCGCGAGATCAATTTGTCGCGGGTCCGATATATGGCAAGACGCCAATTGTACCCGGACATCCTGACCAGTCATTTATCGTCAAGGTCCTTCAAGGTCCGGCGGAGGGTTTTGCTCGGATGCCGCTTGGTGGGCCGTACATTTCTGACACGGATTGGGCCTTCATTGTGCAATGGATAAGTGACGGTGCGCCGGACGCGGACCAAGAGTCCGTGGCGGAATTCGCGCGAGGAAAGAAGTCCTAATAGCAGTCGCCTCTTTCCCAAGGGTAAATCTTCATCGCATCCCCGTCGAACGAAGCCCTCTTTTGGTGACAGACATGGCTACGGCAAAGAAAATCATCGCGATCGCAACCCTGTTGTTCCTAACCGCTGGCGCGATCACGCCGGCGACCGCACAAAATCCGCCACCCCCGACGGTGTCGCCGGATCCCATCGCGGACATCCCAATCACCAATTTCGATCCTTCATTGCTGTTCGCGGACTATAGCTGGCGTAGCTTCATCGCACTCAATTGGCCCGCAATGGCGGGACCGGCCAATCGCGGACAGCCGGACCGCACCAAGGCGTTCGGTGACATTTCCGGACCGCGCGTGTGGTCTACATGGAAATCGCGATATGAAATCTTCCAGCCAAATGGCGTAATTCCGAGTCCCTGGGCGTCCTACGACGGAAAAAACCCATGCGGCGACGGATTTTCCAACGAAGTCGCCACGCTCAGCTCGTTCTCTGCGTTTAGTGATTTCAATCAAGCAACCTTCGGTCTGCAGAACCTCGGGAATCCCCTCGTAGCACAAAACAAGGTGTACGCCCGTTACGAGGTACGGGTGAACCAGCAGGAATTTGAATCCATCTTTGGCCACAAGTGGTTCCTCGCGAGCAATTTGCCGACGGCCAGTGCGCCAGTTTCCTTCAATGACGGATCGGCCGAGGTAAAAGCCGCGTGGCGGATTTTGTCGGCGGCAGACACGCCCGCCATCCGCGCTCGCTATTACATCGTTCCGAACGCACAAGTGTTTGACGTCGCTTCGGCGAAGTGCGTGACGCAGGACATCGCGCTTGTGGGCTTTCACATCGTCGCGAAAACGCCGAACCGGCCGCAATGGATATGGTCGTCATTTGAACACGTCGACAATGTGCCAGGAATAACCACAGAGCCGAAGCCACCAATCGGCATACCGCACTCGTTCAACGACCCAAACAAGCCACAGGCACTTGATCCACCGCGGCGCCCTCCACCGCTTTCTCCGACAAACCCTCCGCTTACCAACCCGATGGCGATGCAGGTGATTCGCAAGCAGGCACTCTCGTCAGCCAGCATGACCATCAACAATGCCTATTGGAGCCTGCCGCAAATCCAGGGCACCGTTTGGCAAAATTATATGCTCGTGATGACGCAATGGCCGACCCAGCCGTCGCCGCAGGCGCCTGGCAATACGGGCTCGCCGTTCCCGACCAGCGGGTCGACTTTAAGCAACACGACAATGGAAACTTATTTCCAGTTTGATGGCGCGAGTTGTATGGACTGCCATCAAATGTCCAACCTCCAAGGAAGAGACTTCGTCATGTTCGTCACCTTCGACGCATTTAGGGACGGGGTTTCTTCGCCTTCCGCGCCATTTGCTGGAAAGGCCAGTGGAGTTGCTGCGAGCGAACCTGGCCGCGCGTTGGGAAATGATCCGCTGATCAGATCGCTCGTTGATTTCTTTGAGAGTACCAAAGACAAGTGAGTGCGGCGGAGTGCGCCTGTGCCGCGGCGGTTGGGGGACGATCTGAAAGCACGCAACCGTTCCTAGAGGTTTCGATTAGAGAGAATAAAAAAGCGGTACGTTGTCAGAGCAATTAGAGACTACGATGTTCCGCAACAGACATGGTTTGCTTATTCGGCAGTCCTGTCGGCTCAGGCAAATCGCACGGCGCGTTATTTCCTTGGTACGGGTCTGCGCTTGCCGTGGTCTGACCGGGAAGTTTAGCCCGGCCGTGACATTCAATATTTGCCTGTTATGCGAATCCCGGGCGCGCCGCACAGTGACGGTACACACGACCGGTCAAGGTATGGGGATCAGATCCTCGGGTATGCTCTTCATCTGCTGCGGATGTGCCACGCGCAGACCGAAGTGCCATTTTTCGCCACTCGTCCCGTCCGTCTTGTGAATTAGGGATGAAGTAACCACAACGACGCTGAGTACAGCGACAACTGCAAACGCCAGTCCTTTACGCATGACCCCGACCCGCATGTTCAGTCCCCCCGAAAAATCATGCATCGACTACAGTGCCGCTGTTACTGCTGCCTTAAGAGGCGCGGTTAGCGTTTGCCTAACAGGCCGAAAGCGCTGCCCGTGAGGCAGCACTACCTGTCGCGCAGGCACGACAGCTTTCGGAACAACATGGATCATGCTTGAATCCGGCAATCATCGTTGTCGGCAGCGAGATATTCATGCCCCAGGAACCGATGCGTGCGGCAACCGACGTTCTGGTGATCGGATCCGGCGCTGCCGGCATGTACGCGGCGATTGAAGCGGCGCGCGGCGGCTGTCAGGTGCTTCTCGCCGACCGCAGTCTGATTGGCCGCGGTGGCGCTACGGTGATGGCGCAGATGACCGTTGCCGTCGCGCTCGGCTCTGAGACTGCCGACCACTGGAGCTATCACTACTCGGACACACTCACGGCTGGGCGCGGATTGTGTAACGAACCCCTTGCGCAGTTATTCTGTGAGGACGGGCCTGAATGCATCCGCGCTATGGATGACTGGGGTGTGGGATGGGCGCGAAAAGACGGCCGAATCACACAGGCTATGGCTCCCGGCCACGATCGTCCTCGGTGCGCTTATGTAGACTTTCTCAATACCGGCCCCGCTGTGTCGAAAACGCTGCGTACAGTTGTGAACAAAAGCAGCGGAATTCGCAAAGCCGGTGATCTCTGCGTTATCGATCTTCTGCACAACAAAGGTGATGTGGTCGGCGCGGTAGCGCTTCATCTCGGATCAGGCGCGCCCGTGATCCTGTCAGCAAAGGCGACAATCCTTGCGACCGGTGGTCTCACACGGCTTTATCGGCGCAACAGCGCATCTGCGAACATGGGCGGGGACGGTTATGCCCTGGCCTTGCGCGCGGGAGCTTCTCTTGTCGACATGGAATTCGTGCAGTTCTTTCCCATAGGCCACCTGGCCCCGCGGCTGATCGGTATGGACCCGATCATGTGGGACCCGTTCCGCTACAAGCTAGGCGGGCGGCTGCTCAACAATCGCATGGAGGAATTCACGCAACACTACGGTGTGGCTGAGGACGGCAAATACGTCATCACACGGGATGTCGGCAGTTATGCAATTCTCAAGGAGGTCGAAGCTGGCCGTGGCTCGCCGCATGGCGGGGTGTATCTCAGTTTTCAGCACTGCCCGGAACGCGCCTTGCGTGAAGCCTTCGGGCCAGTCATCGACCGGCTCGCCGCCAATGGCATCGATCTGACAAAAGTGCCGATCGAGGTAGCGCCTATCGCGCACTACCATATGGGTGGCATCGTAGCCGACGCGAGTATGCAAACCACTTTGCCAGGTCTGTTCGCCGCGGGCGAAGCGGTCGGTGGTGCCAATGGTGCCAACCGTCTTTCCGGCAACGCCATTACCGAGGCATTGGTGTTTGGTCGCCGCGCCGGCCGCAGCGCCGTCCAGCTATGTCAAACGCCTGAGTACGTCACCCGATCGTGCTGACAACGCGCAGGAGGTGACTGCGTTGGTTGCCACCGATGCACCGACCCGCACATTCAATACCGCCGCATTGCTGGAGAGCCTCCAGACGACGATGCAAGACGATGTCGGCGCCCTGCGCAACGGCCCAAGGATTGCTGCTGCCCTCGACATCATAGGTCAGCCTGACCGATGAACTTGGCGACACCCCGCCGGGCGACGGCAACCGCTTCGATATGCGGCGGATCGACTGGTTCGACTCTGCGCAACATGTTGCTGGTATCCCGCGTAGTCGCCGAGGCCGCGCTAGCACGAACCGAAACCCGCGGCGCGCATCAACGTGAAGACTATCCGGGATTGTCGCCGGACTGGGCGCTCAATCAGACAGCGGCCCTTCGGGACCGCCGCATCGAAATATCTGGTGGCCCCCGCTCCATCGCGGAGGCAATGTTGTGAGGGAGACCGCCACGCTTAAGATCTGGCGCGGACTCGAGGCGAATGCGGGCCGATGGGAAACCTACGAGGTGCCGTTTGAGGCGGGCCAGTCACTGCTCGATGGCCTGCGGTGGATCCGCGCTAACCGCGATCCGACACTGGCGATCCGCTTTTCCTGCATAAATGCCAATGCCTGCAAGGAGTGCATGGTCGAACTTGATGATGAAACCGTCTACGCGTGTACGGCTCGTCTGCAGGCCCGTGAGATGACGGTAGCACCGCTTTCCAACAAGAAATTGCTGCGTGATTTGGTCACCGAAATTGCGCCGCCGACTGAACGTTTCAAGAATTCGTAGCTAATTGCATGTCCGCCTTCGCTGTCCGCTTTGGGTCATTGGCAGAAGTTCGCAGTGCAACAGCCGATGTCTGCTATGGGCCAAATGCGGACATTCGCGGCGCAACAAGTCATGTCTGCTTTATCTCAATAGCGACCGTAAAAGCAGACACTCGAGCGCTTGTCGGGAGGATCCGACGGGACGCACCCGCAAAAACCTTTGTTATTCGTGATGAAATGTGTGTTTCTTCAATGTCACCAATTTTTTGTAACGGGTAGCTCATGACCAAGCCGCATCTGGAATTCTTTGGCGTCGACCTCAACGAGGGCTGGGCCTCGCCGCCGGGCTATCCGGCGGGCGTCCAGCAGAAGATCCTCGCGAGCGATCTCGACGAGACGCGCAAGTGCGGCAGCCGTACGCGCCTCCTGCGCTTCGTCCCGGGTGAATACACCACGGCGCCTTTTGTCCACGATCACTGGGAAGAAGTTTACCTGCTCTCCGGCGATCTCATCGTCGGCAACGATGCGCAGGGCAATGGCGGGGAGAGCTTCTCGGCTCCAACCTATGCCTGCCGTCCGCCGGGTGCTGTGCACGGACCGTTCAAGTCGGTGGGGGGATGCATGCTCTATGAGGTCCACTACTACGAGAAAAGCGTCTCCTGAAATTCCCTGACGTACTAGGCCGGGATCATTCAATGGAGTTCAGCATGCGTATACTGCGAGCATTCTCCATCTTCGGTGCCATTCTGGGCGTGACCTTCGGCGCCGTTTTTCCTGCATCCCAGGCGCCTGCGCAAGGCACTTGGCCGGAGAGGCCGGTGACAATCATCGTGCCGTTTGCCGCCGGCGGGAACACCGACGGCTTTGCACGCATGGCGGCGCAGCATCTCAGCGAATCTTTGGGCAAGACTTTCGTCGTCGAAAATCGTCCCGGCGCGGGCGGCGCCATCGCTGCCGAGCTCGTCGCGAAGGCGCAGCCCGACGGCTACATGTTGTTCCTAGCCGCGTTGCCGGTGATGGCGGTCGTGCCGGCGATCCAGAAAGTGCGCTACGACCCGCTGAAAGACTTTGCGCCGATTAGCAACATTGGCACCAATCCGTTTGCGCTGGTCGTGAACAAGGATCTGCCTATCCACTCGCTGAAGGAGTTCGTCGAATATGTGCGCACGCGCAATGGTGAGATGTCCTACGGCTCGGCCGGCGTCGGCAGCCTGAACCATCTGTCGATGGTGCTGTTCCTCAAGCAGGCCGGTCTCGACATGGTGCACGTTCCCTACAAGGGTAATGCGCCGGCACTGGGCGACGTCGTCGCCGGCCACGTGCAGGCGATGTTCTCCAACTTGTCGGACGCCTTGCCGCAAACCAAGGCGGGCAACGTGCGGATGCTGGCGGTGTCGAGCGAGCAGCGCTCGATCCTTGCCTCGGAAGTGCCGACCGTCGCGGAATCCGGCTATCCCAAATACAAAGTGCTAACCTGGAACGGCCTGATGGCACCCGCGGGCACGCCGAAGGAAATCGTCGATAAGCTCTCCAGCGAGATCGCAAAGGCGGTCAAGGAACCGAAATTCCGCGAGCAGCTCGTCAACTACGGCGCCGATCCGCTTGGCGACACGCCGGCCGAATATCGGGCGATGCTCGAGAGGGACATTTCGGTCTGGGCGGAAGCCGTCGCCGCCGCCGGCGTCAAGCAACAGTAGAGGGCCGGCTATGAGCGCCCGTCCCATCCTGATTGCCGGCGGTGGCCCCGTCGGCATCATCACCGCGCTGGCGCTCGCCCAGCGCGGTGTGGCGGTGCGGCTGTTCGAGGCGGCCGATGCGGTCAACGAAGCGCCGCGTGCATCGACGTTGCATCCCGCAACGCTCGAGATGATCGCGGCTCTGGGCATGCTCGATGATGTCGTCGGGCAGGGCCTGGTCGCGCGGACATTCCAGTTCTGGGATCGGCCGACCCGCAGCGTAGTCGCCGAATTCGACCACACTATCCTCAAGAACGACACGCCGTATCCGTTTGTCGTGCAGTGCGAGCAGCACAAGATCGCCAAGATGGGTCTTGAGCGGCTCAAGGCGTTTCCGCACGCGGAAGTGACGTTCAGTGCTTCCGTCAACGCCATCGCGCCGCATGACGACCGCGTCGACATCACCGTCGAAACGGCGTCGGGCAGCAAGACAGTGACCGGCAGCTATCTCGTCGGCGCGGACGGCGGCCGCTCGACGGTCCGCAAGGCGCTCGACATCGAGTTCGAGGGCTATACGTTTCCCGAACGCTTCCTCGTGCTCACCACGCCGTTCGATTTTGCCATCGAACATGGCGTTGCGTACCGCGCCTATTTTTCAGACCCCGACGAATGGGCGAACCTGTTCAAGGTCGCGGGCGACGATCACAAGGGCCGCTGGCGCGCGGTGTTCCCGGCCATTCCAGGGCAGAGCGACGACGAGGTCCTCAATCCGGACGCGACCGAAGCGCGCCTGCAGAAATTCTTCCCGAAGAAAGGCGCCTACGAGATCTTCCACCGCAATATCTATCGCGTGCATCAACGCGTGGCTGCGAGCTTCCGCAAGGGTCGTGTCTTTCTTGCCGGCGATTCGGCGCACGTAAACAATCCGATCGGCGGTCTCGGCCTGAATTGCGGCGTGCATGACGCGACGCAGCTTGCATCACTTCTGTCCGCTGTTTCGCTCGGCGAGCGGCCGGAAAGCGATCTTTCGCGCTACGACGCCATTCGCCGGCCGATGAATATCGAATATGTCCAGCAGCAAACGATCGGCAACAAGAGGCGTCTCGAAGAAAAAGACCCCGCGAAGCGCGAGGCCAACTTCGAGGCGTTGCGCCGTAATGCGACCGACCCGGCCGCGCATCGCACCTTCCTGATGCGCACGTCGCTGCTGGAGAGCGTCCGCCGCAAGGATTTTACCGCCTAACGAAGCCGGGTGACCATGAAAATCGCCGTTCCCGATCTGATTTCGAACTCCTACTTTCCGGCGGTCGCTGCGGTTGAGCTTGGCAAGTTCGCGGAACAGGGCATTGACGCCTCGATCGAGCTGGTTTTCCCGGTCAACAAGGCTTACGCCGACCTGCGTGATGCAAGGGTTGATTGCGTCGCCGGCTCGGCGCATTCGGCGCTCGCGGCGTTCTCGCGCTGGGAGGGTGCGAAGCTTTTGTGCGCACAGGCGCAGGGGATGTACTGGTTCCTGGTCATGCGATCGGACATCCATTGCACTCGCGGCGATATCAATGTTGTTAAAGGACGCAAGATCGGCGCGGCACCGTGGGTCGATCTCGGGCTGAAGCAGCTTCTCGTCGCAGCCGGCATCGATGCGGTGCGCGACAATGTCACGGTCGCCCCCGTTCCGAATACCGGGAGCAGCAGCGTCAATTTCGGTTTGATGGCTGCGAAGGCGCTGGAAGACCGGCTCATCGACGGCTTCTGGGCCAACGGCATGGGCACCGAGGTCGCCGTACGTAACGGGGCTGGCAAGGTCGTGCTCGACATCCGGCGCGGCGACGGGCCGAAGGAGTGCTTCAATTACACGATGGCGTCGCTGGCCGTAACCGACCGCTTTCTCGCCGAGAAAAACGACGTCGCAGCGAAAATGGTGAAGGCGATGGAAGCGACCCACTTGGCGCTGAAGGCCGATGTGTCACTGGCCGAGAAGGTCGGCCACAAGGTTTTCCCGGCGAGCGAGGCGGCGCTTATCGCCAGGCTCATCGAACGCGATCTGCCATTTTACTCCACCGGGATTTCGCCGGAATTCGTCGACGGCATGAATGCGTTTGCGCGGAAGGTCGGTATCTTGGACACGTATCCGAACTATTCGGAAGTGGTCGCCCGCCTTGGGTAAGCCGCCGGCCGCTGATGGCGCGCCTGCCGACCTCGGCAGTCGTTCCACCCGTAACCAAGTCAATTGATGTGGAACATACGGCGCGGGTTCCGAACGGCAATTTGTTCGATGTCCCGCAGTCCAAATCCGGCCTGGCGAAGTGTGGTCAGAGGACTCAAGTCGGCGGGCGGAAATGAATAGTCCGTGCCCAACATGATCCGATCAACCCCGACCAGATCGGCCAAGAACCGCAAGGGTTTGCCACCATGGAGAATACTGTCGTACGCAAAACGCGCTGCGTAATCCGACGGCTTGTTAAGGGCTACGTCGCCCTGCGCCTGACGGTCCATCCGCGCATGCATGATGTCGAACCGCCCAGCAAGATAGGGAAAAGCGCCGCCACCGTGCGAGAGCACAATTTGCAAATTCGGAAAGCGATCGAGCACGCCTGAATACAGCAGGGAACCAGCGCCCAGGGTCGTATCAAAGGTGTATTGCGTGCTCTGGGTCAGACCAAATTTGGCTGCGCGCGGCGCCGGGCCAATCAGCACTGGATGAACAATAACCGGATAGCCGCTTTCATTTGCCTTTGCCCAGAGAAGGTCGAGGGGCAGTTCCCCGATATTTACACCCTCCACGTTTGCAGGGACCATGAAGCCTTTGGCGCCGAGATCGATCGCGCGGCGAAGCTCAACAGCTGCGTTTGCAGCATTTGGCAAAGGCACTGAGGCAACAAAACCAAATCGACTAGAATTGGCGTCGCACCACTCGGCAAGTGTGTCATTGAGCAACCGATGCCAGGCGACACACTTCTCCTCTGGTAAACCGTAGCCGTAAATGTCTGGCCACGTCGCGACGAGTTGATAGTCAATCTTCTCGCTATCGAGCCAGGTGATGCGCTGGCCAACGTCTTCTACGAGCCTTGGAAAAAAGGGTCTCACCTTGAAGCCGTACTCGAATGTCAATGCTGGAGTTTGTGCGCCGTCGAGGACCTCGACGCCGAGACCCTTGGCAGAACGGATCCGGGCGATCAGCTCTAACGGCACATAATGAGCGTGAATATCGATGGTCATCTTTGGCGTGCTTCCTGAACAAGCCGCCACAGGACTGGTGGCGTCAATGGTAACGCTTTCGGCTCTACCCCCAGCGACGACAGTGCATTTGCAATTGCGTTCGCGATGGTGGCGGCAACCGCAACGATACCGCCCTCGCCTGCTCCCTTTGCACCCAAGGGATTGCTGGGCGACGGTCTCAATTCAAAAGTCACCCCCCGCAAATTCGGAAAGTCGCTCGCGGTTGGAACGAGATAATCGGCAAGGGACGCGTTCAGCAATTGGGCATTCTCATCATAAATAAGATGGTCGAGAAATACCCCGCCGAGCCCCTGCACCAGTGCGCCCAGCGCTTGGCCGTGCACAATCGCAGGGTTAATCGCGCGGCCGACGTCTTCAACTGCAACGTAGTCAAGGACTTCGACATGACCGGTGCGGTCATCGACCGCAACGTGCGCCGCATGGGCCCCGTAACTGTAGGTTCGCTTGGTATTTGAAAACGTCGCCTCGACGACGATTGTGCCGCCAGCCTTGGCTGCGACCTCGCCGAAGCTCAACGAGGGTTTGTTGGGTATAAGGGCGCGGCCATCCGTTAAAGCGACGACATCTGCACCGCATCCGAATTCAATTCCGGCGGCTTCGCGGATTGCCTGCTGCAGCTTCTTAGCCGCCAGCAAAATCGCCGAGCCACCCATTACGACAGCCCGGGAGTGATATGTACCGAATCCTTCCTCCACCAGAGTGGTCGACCCATGGAGAATCCGAAATCGGTCAAACGATAGAGATAATGCATCCCCAGCAATCTGGGCGAACACCGTTTCCAATCCCTGGCCTAGAGCCGACGAGCCAATGCCGATCGTGACTATACCGTCGCGGTCAAGGGTCATGCGGGCGTTTTCGCGTGGGCCCGCCCCGCCGCTTTCAACGAAAGGCACCACGGCGATGCCATGATAGCGGCCTTTCACGCGCTTACCGGCTAAGACCTTTTTTTCTTCGTAGCCAAACTCGGCGAGGCAGCGCTCAAACCCGGCAACATAGTCGCCATTGTCGTACTGGGTCTCTGTTTCATAGGGCACGAGCTGGCCAATTGAGTAAGGCAGTTCAGCCTCGGTGATTAGATTTTTTCGGCGAAATGTTGCCGGCTCGATCCCGAGATCGCGCGCGGCCATTTCTATAAGGCGTTCACGAAAAAAATTGGCCTCGACCCGTCCCGGGGCACGATAGGTGCCGACCGGTGTCTTGCTCGTCATATATGCGGCCACTTCGACTTCGATCGCCGGAAGGCGGTAGGGGCCGTGCAAAAATTGCGCAGCCTTTGCCGGAACGACGCCGCCATTGGTGCGGATATAGGCACCCATGTCACCGTGAATCTTGCCGCGTAACGCCAGTATGGTGCCATCACGCCGACAGGCGATTTCAAGCTCACAGTCGATCTCTCGTGAATGATTGATGGAAAGGAGGTGTTCGCGGCGATCCTCGATCCATTTCACTGGCCGATCGACTTTCCGAGCTGCGAACGGAATGAGGAAGTCTTCGGGATAGAACTCCCCGCGTACGCCAAACCCGCCACCGACGTCGAGCTCAAGCAGATCGATGGCGCTTTCAGGCAGGTCAAGCATCTTTGCCAACGCGCGGCGATTGAAGAAGTTGACTTTGGTTGCGCCGCTGACCTTTAGGCGTCCCGCTGCTCTATCCCATTCGGCCACCACACCGCGCGTTTCCATCGGCAACGCCGTGTGACGGTGGGACCGGAATTTCTCTTTTCGGGTGTAATCGGCGGCGCGGAACTGAGCATCGACGTCGCCAATATGGGTCTTGTAACGAATCGCCACATTTGTGCGGTTTTGCTCGAACAGAACCGAGGTGTCCCGCTCAGCGGCAATCCAATCCGGGACGACCTCGAGTGGTTGAACCGTCAGATCGAGCATATCCAAGCCGTCTTCGGCGAGGGCGCGGCTATCCGCCAGCACGATTGCGACCGGCTCGCCTACGTAGCGCACTTTGCCGTGTGCAATGACCGGCTGGAGATATTTCTCGAAACCATTCAGTGGCGCCAACCGCAATGGAATGGTTGGAATGTCAACGCCAATGTCCGAAGCGTCGAGCACCGCATGCACACCGGGAATTTTGAGCGCGGCGATTCTTGTTCAACCCGACGATCCGCCCATGCGCGACCGAGCTACGAAGGATTGCGGCGTGCAAGGTGCCCGCCGGCTCGTAATCATCAACAAATGTACCGGTACCGGTCAGGAACCGCAGATCCTCCGTGCGCTCGAGCTCCTGGCCAATCAAAGTATTCGGGGCAAGTGTCATCGCGGGACCTTTTGCTTTTGATAGGCCGAGCGTGCGTCGAGCACCGCGTCGATGATCGAGATGTAGCCGGTGCAGCGGCACAAATTGCCCGACAGGACTTCCCGGATGCGATCAGCGTCCGCGTCTGGTTCTTCGGTGAGGAGGGCATGGGCAGTGGTCAAAATGCCTGGCGTGCAGAAGCCGCACTGGAGGGCGTGATGTTTCCTGAAGCTGGCAGCAAGAGGACCAAGGGTGTCGCCCTGCCCCCGCGGCAAACCTTCGATCGTGATGATTTCCGTACCGTCAGCTTGCGCAGCCAACATCAGGCAGGAACGGATCGCCGCGCCGTCAACGATAACGGTGCATGCCCCGCACACACCGTGCTCACAGCCCACATGAGTTCCCGTGAGCTTTAAGTGGTAACGGAGCGCATCGGCAAGATTCGTGCGCGGCTCGACGTCAATTTGGACTCGCTTGCCATTGACACTAAAGCGGCTGGTTCGGGTCACCATCACTCTGTCTCCGATGGGTTTAGGCCAGCGGCTTTCATCAGAGCGCGCTCGAGCAAAACCCCCATCAAGGCTCGCCGATAGTCGCCGGGCGCGTGGATATCTCCCGGTGGATCGATGCTTTCAGTTGCCGCCGCGACGGCTTCATGGATTGTGGCCAAGTCGACCGTCCGACCAACGAGAATTTGCTCGACGGCGGAGAGTTGGATCGGCGTGGTACCGATGCCGATTGCTGCGACACAAGGCTCAACCGCGCGGCCATGTTCGCGATCGTAGAATAGGGCAACACCTGCAAGCGCGAAGTCCCCCCGACGTCTTGCGAACTCATCAAACCCCCAACACCGCTCAACTTTCCAAGGCGGCAAACGTACGGAGATAATTACCTCGTCGGGATAAAGCGCAGTCGTCAAGCTATCGACGAAGAAGTCGCTAGCTAGAATGGTGCGTGGGCCTTTCAGCCCAATTACGTTGATCTCCGCTTCGCACGCGACAGCAATTCCGGGAAATTCGGCGGCAGGGTCGGCGTGCGCCAGGCTACCGCCGACCGTTCCACGGTTGCGGATTTGATAGTGCGCAACGTGTTTGATCGCTTCCACCAACAATGGGTGGGCATGCGAAAGCTTTGGCTGCCGCTCGATATCGCACCAACGCACGAGCGCACCCAGCGTGACGCCTCGGTCACTGATTTCAATGCCGCGAAGTTTGGAAATTGAACCAATGTCGACCAGTAGCCTGGGTTCAGCCATGCGAAAAGCGAGCATCGGCATCAGGCTCTGGCCACCGGCAATGATTTTGGCCTCGTCACCATGCTTGGCCAAAAGGGCGACCGCCTCTTCCACGCTTTCCGCGCGTGCATAGTCAAACGGCGGCGGCTTCATATCGACGCTGACTCGAATTGACTTCGCTTCGCCATGATCATTAGCATACATACAATTTTGCGCGACGATCAATTGGAACGTCGCACTACTTGGAGACGACGCCTCGAAGTCTTTCGCCTTAATCCATCGAGAAGGTCCGTCCGATGAACAAGCGCACGTTCGCAGTGAGCCGTCGCCGTTTTCTTAGCACCTCGGTTGCTTTCGCCGGGGCTGCCCCACTTTTTATCAGCCCAGGATTTGCGGCTTGGCCGGATCGGCCCGTGAAACTCGTCGTGCCGTTTGGGCCCGGTGGCCCCGTCGACGTGATCGCACGTTTGCTGCAGCCGCTGCTTGCGGATGAGCTGAAAGCAAACTTCTTCATCGAAAACAAACCAGGCGCTGCGGGAAGCATCGGCGTTGGCCAAGTCGCCCGCGCTGAACCAGACGGCTACACCGTGTTGGTCACTTCAAACACGATCATGATCAATCCCCTGCTCTACAAAAGTGTGCCTTACGATCTCGAAAAAGACTTTATTCCGCTAGCCGACATGGCGGGGTCACCAACCGCATTTGCCGTCAATCCGAAGAGCGGCATGAAGACCGTCGCCGATTTTGTCGCCTTCGCTAAAGAGAAAAAGGGCGCCGTCAATTACGGGAGTGCCGGCTTTGCCACGCCGTCACATCTCGCGGGCGAATTTTTCAAAAATCGTGCGGGCATCGAAATGGCCCACGTCCCGTTTAATGGGGCCGGACCCGCCAATCAGGCTCTGCTTGGCGGTCAAGTCGATATGGTTTCAGGGGCCCTGCCCGGCGCACACCCGCACATCGTCGCCGGCACACTGACCGGAATTGCCGTCACCGGGGAAAAACGCTGGTTCGATCTTCCAAACGTGCCGACCATGGTTGAAGCGGGATATCCTGGGTTCGTGCTCGACACCTACACTTTGATGCTGGTGCCGACGCAAACACCCGCCGAGGTTGTTGACCGCCTCAGCGGTGCGGTTCGAACGATCCTGCAAAAGTCAGACGTGCGTGACAAACTGCGAGCCGTGGGACTCGAAGTCACGGCGGGCGGACCGGCTGAATTAAAAGCCAGATTTGCCCGCGAGCTGCCTTTGTGGCGCGATATTGTGCAGATTTCGGGGATCACGCCGCAGTAGATTCTGTCCTCTCGGCAGCCAAAATCCCCTCGCGCGCCAATCATTCCTCCGCCCAGCGGAGGAACCGTCTCTGAAAGCGCCGCATCGTCGCATCGACCACGAGTCCTATAGCCAACATCACGACGATATAAGCAAAGACTGTCGGGCTTTCGAAAAAGCGCTGCGAGTAAATCAGAGTCGCGCCCATGCCGCCGCCACCTGCGACCATCTCGGCAGTGAAGGTGGTGATAAGACCTACAGGCACAACGATCCGGAACGTCGTAAAAATACGCGGATAGCACGCCGGCAGAATCACATGCAGGAACACACTGAACGGGTTGCTGCCGAGCGAGAGCGCCGACCAGACGAACTGCCTGCTCACGGCGCGCGCTGCACTGTAGGTGCCGATGATAACGGGAAATATGCACGCAAAGGTCACAAGCAGAATCTTCGACAGGCTTTCAATCCCGAACCATAAGATGAAGATCGGAATGAAAGCGATCTTCGGTGACGGAAATCCAAGAGCAACGAGAGGATCGACTAGCCATTCGATCGTCCGGTTCCGCGCCATTAGCAGTCCCAGGACGACGCCTCCTAAGGTTGCAAGCACCAGCCCGCAAAGCGCCCGCGCGAGGCTTAGCGACAAGTCGGCAGCGAGCGTGCCGTCTAGTGTCGAGTGCCACAGCTGCGTGGCCACGATCGAAAACGGTGGCAGCAATATTGCCGGCGCAACGTGGATCCGCGCCGCAATTTCCCAAAAAGCAATGAATAGCAGAATTGAAACCGCCGAGCGCCAAGCAAACGCATCCGTGCGGACCTCAAGCTGATTCATGGTCGCCTCGTCTCGAACTCGGTGACGGCCGATTCATGCCAGACCAGCAACCGTTTCGTCAGAATGACAAGTGCACGGTCGGCAACAAAGGCAACGATTACCATGCAGGCGATTGCGGCGAACATGTAATCGTAGTTCCCGTTTTCGCCGTACATGAAGATCAGCTTTCCGATGCCGTTCGTGGAGGCGATCATTTCGGCGGAAATCGCCAGCACGAATGAGAATCCAAGCGCCATACGAAGCCCGGTTAAGATGTCGGGCAGCGCGTTGCGAATGAAGATACGCGGCCACAATTCGCGTTCGCCGGTTCCTAGCGCCTCCGCGCTCCAAACCAGAACCTTCGGCGTCGTGATCACGCCGTGATAAGTGTTGACGATCATGGGCAGCAGACAGGCAAGAAAGACCGCGGCGATCGCAGTGACGTTTCCGATTCCGAACCACAGAGCGAAAAGCGGGATCAGCGCGGACTTGGGCAGCGAATAGGTACCACCAACGATTGGGGCGACGTACTCACGGAAGTGGCGCGAGCGGGCCATCATCACGCCAATCCAGATACCGCAGGCAGCGCCAAGAACGAGACCCACAACTGCCCTGAACAAGGTGATTGTGAGGTTTTGGGTGATTTCTCCGCCCTTGAACAAGTCGGCAAGCGCAGCAGCGACGGCACCCGGCGCAGGCAGGAAGTCCTTGTTGACCAGTCCCGCGGTGCAGATGATGTGCCATATCAGCCCGAAAAGAATCAGTGGCGCGACGCGCACGAGCCCGCGCCTTGCGGAGGACATGAACTCGTCACGCTTCGTCATCGCGCTCCCCGGCGGCCAGGGCCTGACGCCGCACCGACAGCCAGACGCGGTTGCGGATGTCATTGAACTGCTCGGAGACAACGAGCTCTTCACGCGGACGACCACGGTCAAGGGAGATGGTGAATTCCTCGATGATCTGACCAGGCCGGGCCGACATGACGCAAATTCGGTTCGAGAGATAGACTGCCTCGGTAACGTCGTGGGTGACCATGAGGACAGTCTTGCGGGTCTCCAGCCAGATCCGCAGTAGCTCGTCCTGCATGATTTCCCTGGTCTGGGCATCGAGCGCGCCAAAGGGCTCGTCGAGCAGCAGGATTGCCGGATCGCGCGCAAGCGTGCGCGCGATCGCCACGCGTTGCTTCATGCCGCCGGAAAGCTCGCGCGGATACCGTTTTTCGAAGCCGGCAAGGCCGATAACTTTCACCAAGCGGCTGACAATCTTCTCACGCTCTGACGCGACCAGGCCCTGACGTTCGAGGCCGAAGGCGATGTTGTCGTGCGCCGTCAGCCAGGGGAAGAGTGCGTATTCTTGGAAAACAACACCGCGGTCGGTGCCCGGACCCTTGATGGGAGCGCCGTCGACCGCGACCTCGCCATCCGCGGCCAGAAATCCGCCGACGACATAGAGAAGCGTGCTCTTGCCGCAACCCGACGGGCCGACAATCGAAACAAACTCGCCTTCGTTGACGGTCAGATCGGTGCCTCGCAGAGCGAGCACGGGCCCGCGCTCGCTTGCGTAGGTCTTCGATACGCCCCGAATCTCGATCTTCGGTCGAACTAGGTCGAGCACGGGCGCGGCAGGTAGCTCAGAGCCAGGTACTTCGACGCATCGACCGGTTGCGGAATCAGATTTTCTTCGACCATCGCATCGATCGGCTTCTGGATGGCGATCGCCGGCACGCAGCCATTGGGATCGCGATAGTAATCGCTGCCCGTTGCAAAATAGCTATCGAGTACCTCTTTCGGCGACTTCGTGAAGGCAGCGACAAGTTCGATCGCTTTGCTGCGATTGGCCTTGTCATAGTACCAATTGAGGCCGGCAACATAGTCGGCGAGGAACCCGCGCACTGCATCTGCATTTTGATTCAAGAATTCGGTTCGGGCCACCTGGAAGATAACAGACGACGGGCCGAACGCATCTCCGCCGGTGAACAACGTCCGCAGATCGCCCTTGCGGCTTTCAACGGCAAGAAACGGAATAACGAGAACGCCGCAATCGACCCGTTTTTCTCGTATCGCCGCAGCCATGTTCGGGAAGTTGATTTCGACGATCTGAACGTCGCGCTTCGGATCAAGGCCCTTCTTCTTCAAGACGACGCGCAGGACGAGATCAACAGCCGAGCCATAGGCATTGATACCGACCTTTTTGCCCTTGAGATCCTCGACGGTCTTGATTGGCGAGTTTTGGAGCACGAAGAACGTGTTGGTAGCGTTGCCGGCGTGACCATCCTGATAGTTGTCGGAGATGATCGAAAGCCCACCTGCAACGGCATTTTTTGCTATCGCGGTCGCGAAGGTCGAAAATGCAAGCGTCCCGAGGTCCGCCTGCCCCGACGCCAAGAGCGTGGCCGCCTCGGGCGTGCCGCGCGTGAAGGTCATTTCCAGTGTGTACGATTTTCCGTAGTTTTTGAGGACGTTTTCCTTCAAGTAATCGAGATAGATGATCGTTTCCATCTCGTTCGGCCCGATCCCGCCGCCCGTCGCATAGCGGATCGTCACCGGAGCAGCAGAGGCGCTGGGCAGTGCGACCATCGAAGCGCCGACAAACCCTGCCGCGCCGACCTGCAGCAGATGGCGCCTCGACAGTCGACCAGAACCACGTGATGTCGTGTACATGTTCGCCCTCCTTTGCCACGTCCACAATGATCTTGCTAAACGGGAGCGGCGGCCGCAATAGCCCAGGAGACCATCAGCCATGTCAGTGACCAAGATCCAACCGAAGACGCTGTTTCAACGCGCACTCGAAGGCCGCGTCCTATACACGCACGTGGTTGTGGCCGAAACCCAATCGCTCATTTTCATTTCCGGGCAACTCGCACGCGATAAGTCAGGGAATATCGTCGGGCCGCGCGACATGCGGGCGCAAATTCGTCAGGTCGGCGAGAATATTCGTGCTGCCCTTGAGGCCGCTGGCGTTACTCTTGCCAATCTTGTCAAAACCACAACATTTGTGACCGACATCGACGAGTTCTTTAAGCACGTCGATATCCGCCACGACTATCTGGGCGTAGCCCTTCCAGCCAGCACGACCGTCGAGGTGCGACGCTTGTCGCACCCTGATCTGATGGTCGAAATTGAAGCGATCGCCGTCAAGGACCTAGGCTGATGCGCGGGCCTAAAAGGACTGCAGGACGATTTTCTTCGTCTTCGCCTCTACATCATACCTTTCGCCGGAGGAAACATCGATGAAGACCATACTTTGCCGTGCCGTATTGAGCGCGGTCTTGCTCATCGCTGCACTCACAACGGCTCCGGCGCAGGATTGGCCTTCGCGCAACGTCACAGTTATCGTGCCGGTTCCAGCAGGCGTCGCGAGCGATATTATCGCGCGCGTGGTCTTCGAGCAGGTTGGAAGACAGGTTGGACATACCTTCGTGGTAGATAACCGGCCGGGTGCCGGAGGCACTATCGGCGGCAATACGGTCGCCAAGGCCGCGCCCGATGGTCATACCATTTTGGTTTGGGGTTCGATTGCAGCGGCGAACGCGCTTTATACGAAACTGCCCTACGATACGCTTAGGGATTTCACGCCGGTTGTTGCGTTGGGCCAGACGCCGCTGGTCGTGGTCACGGAGGTCGGCCGCTTCAAATCGCTCAGCGAACTGGTTTCAACAGCGAAAGCCAATCCCGGAAAGCTGAATTATGCGACTGTCGGTGTCGGATCGGCCGCCCACTTCGGCGCCGAGCAGCTTGCAGTGAGCGCGGGCTTCTCCGCACAGCACGTTCCCTTCAAGGGCGGCGAATGGCTGACGGAGGTCATCGCCGGCCGCCTTGATTTCGCCGTGGCGCCGGTGACGAGCGCGATCGGCTTAATCCGTGACGGCAAGCTCGTCCCACTCGCAATCAGTTCGTCGACGCGTTTCGCTTCACTCCCCAATGTCCCGACAATGGTCGAGGCCGGACTTAAAAGTGACGCCGTGTATCCATTCTACACAGGCGCCTATCTTCCGGCTGGGACACCGCACGCCATCGCTGAGAAACTGCACGACGAAGTGATGAAGGCGTTGGCATTGCCGGCCGTGCGGGAGCGCCTGGCGGCGGTTAATGTAGATCCGATGCCGATGACACTTGCGGAGTTCGGCTCCTTTTTCAAAAAAGACGTCGCCGCTAACTTGGAGCTGGTGAAAGCAGCGAATATCCCAAGGCAGTAGCTCTTGCTGCGCATGACAACGCATCGGGGCTGAGCCGTCCATGATACTCGACACGTCCATCACGCTGCATCGCCGCGGCTCCGGCCGTTGCCTCGTGCTGCTGCACTGCCTCGGCGTCGATCGGCACTTCTGGGATTTCGTCGCGCCGCTGTCGCGCGAGCTGACGCTTGTCAGTTACGATCTTCCCGGCCACGGCGAAACGCCGGTGCCGAACGGCCCCTACAACATCGAAGACCTCGCAGCGCAGTTGGCCGGGCTGCTCAAGCGCGATGGCATCGCGCGCGCCCATATCGTCGGTATTTCGCTCGGTGGCCTGATCGCGCAAGCATTCTCGGCGACGCATCCGCAAACGGTGGACCGCCTCGTCCTCATCGACACCACTGCTCGTTACACCGAAGAGCTGCGCGCCATGTGGGAGGTGCGCGCAGCCGGTGCGCGCAAGGACGGCGTCGCCAGCCTAATCGATGATCTCTTGAAAATCTGGTTTACCCCGCAGTCGATCGCCGACGACACCGCCGCCGTGCGCTACGTGCGCTCCGCGCTGCAACGTTCGCCCGGCGAGGGCTACGCACTCGCCTGCGAGGCGCTCGCCGCTGCCGACCTGCGGCCGCTCGCCGGCAAGATCACCGCGCCGACGCTGATCGTATGCGGCGACGACGACATCCCGAGCTTCCTCGACGCGGCGCGCTGGCTCACCGAGAACATCCACGGCGCGCAGCTGGAATGGATAGCCAAGGCCAGGCACGCCTCGGTGATCGAGCGTCCCGACCAGGCGCTCGCGCTGCTGCGCAACTTCCTCCTCGCGAAAAGCTGATCTCAGCGCAGATGTTTGTTGAAGAAGTCGAGCGACAGCGCCAGCGCGCGGTCGGCCTCCGGCTTGCTGTAGGTCTTGCCGCCCAACCGCGCGAAGGCGTGATCGGCGCCTGGATATTTGTGGATGGCGACCAGTGGATTCGGCGATAGGCGGCGCTCCAGCAACTCATTCACCTCCGCCTGCACCCAGCGGTCCTTCATCGCCATGTGCAGCACGAAAGGCCGGTGCAGGTTCGGTGCCTCGCGGATGTTGTGCTCGATATATGTGCCGTAATAGGCGACCGCGCAGTCGATGTCGGTGCGGCAGCACATGAGATAGCAGAGCTTGCCGCCGAGACAATAGCCGACCGCGCCCACCTTGCCGTTGCACTCCGGCAACTGCTTGAGATAGGCGCGCGTGTCCTCCATGTCGCGCACGGCGAGGTCGTAATCGAAATCGTAATAGAGATCGAACGCCTTTCGCACGTCCGCGGGGTTCTTGTCCGACAGCTCGACGCCAGGCTCCTGCCGCCAGAAAAGGTCCGGCACGAGGCAGACGAAGCCGGCCTCGGCGAACTCATGCGCGTGATGGCGCATGGTGTCGTTGACGCCCCAGATCTCCATGATGGCGATGATCGCGCCCGCGGGCTTGCGGTCCGGAATGGCCAGATAGGCACCCATCTCGCCGTCGCGTAGCTGCACCCGGATGTTTCTCGTCTGCATGTGACCTCTTAGGCGAGCTTGAGCAGCGCCCGTGCGTTGCCGGAGAAAATCTGCTCGCGCGCGGCCGGCGAGATGTCGAGCGCGTTCACCGCGGCGATGGTGCCGGCGATCAGCCCCCGCCCCTTTTCGGAATCGAACGGCGCGTCGGTCGCGAACAGGCAACGCTCCGTGCCGAAGTAGGCGTGGCCGCAGATTGTCGCGCCGACATCGCCGTTGAGCGCCGTATCGGCGTAGAGCATTTTGAAGTACTCGCGCGGCGGCTTCTTCAGCCGCTCGGCGCCGGGATTGCGATCCGGTGCGCCGAAAAAGATCTGCTTGAAGCCAAGCGCGATGCGACCGGCGAAATACGGGATCATACCGCCCATGTGGTGCGTGATAATCTTCACGCGCGGCATCTCGTCGAACAGCCCGGAATAGATCAGCCGCGTCATGCAGGCCGTCGTCTCGTAAGGCCAGCCGAAGGTGAACCAGATTTCATCCTCCGACCCCTGCTCGGTCGCGTAATCGGCGAACTGCGGTCCGCGCATCGGATGCACCCAGACCGGCAGGTCGAGCTCGACCATGCGTTTAAAGATCGGCCGGAATTCCGGCGCGCTGAGCGGCTTGCCGGCGACATTGGTGAACACCTGGATGCCCTTGGCGCCCAGGTCTCTCACCGCGCGGTCGATCTCCTTCAGCGTGGCGTCCACGCTGTTCATTGGCAGCGACGCGATAAAGGCTGGAAAGCGCTGCGGATGCCGCCCGCAGATGTCCGCAAGACCGTCATTGGCGAGGCGCGCCAGCTCCGCGGTGCGCTCGGGCGGCCCCAGCAATTCGAGCGGCGGATTGGCGAGCGACAGCACCTGGCTGTAGTCGTCGAACTGATCGAGCAGCTTGAGACGCGCGTCGAGGTCCCACAGCGTCGCCAGCTTGGGAAACGCGGTGGCGGCCGGGTGATCCGGCACGAGTTGCCGCAGTTTCTCGAAGTAAGCCGCCGGCAAGAAGTGGTTGTAGATGTCGAGGATCAACTAAAGGCACCTGGTTTTGTGCGCTGAAACCTACGCGGTCTCGCGGCACGCTTTCAAGCCGGTCTCTCTCACGTGGAGAGACTACCTGCTTGTCAGCGATTTTGTTTCGCGTTTAGCTTGACGTAAGCGGCGCCTCGCCTCTTGCGTCCGCTCCCGCTTGCGCGGCGCATAAAAATCGAGGCTTCAGGGGGAAGTCCATGTCCGGGTCAGCCGTCGACAGCAAATCCGCCGAACTCGTCGGCCGTCTCGATCGTCTGCCGTTCTCGCGCTGGCACAAAAATCTGTTCACCCTCTGCTTCCTCGGCGTGATGTTCGACGCCTGCGACTTCGCGCTGTTCGGCATGGCGCTGCCGCCGGTGGCGCGCGAATTCGGGCTCAACCAGGCGCAGGCGGGATTGCTGGCGACCGTAGGCTTGGTCGGCGCGTTCCTCGGCGCGCTGTTCTGGGGCACGATCTCCGACTACATCGGCCGCCGCACCTCGTTCTCGGCAACGATCGGTATCTTCTCGCTGTTCACCGGGCTGGTGGCGGTGTCGTGGAACGTGCTGTCACTCTCGGTCTTTCGCTTCCTCTCGAATTTCGGCCTCGGCGGCGAAGTGCCCGTGGCGCTGACTCTGACCTCGGAATACAGCCCAAGCCGCATCCGCGGCCGCATGACCGGATCGATGATGGCGGCATTCCCGCTCGGCCTCGCGCTCGCCGCGGCGCTCGCTTATTTCATCATCCCGACCTATGGCTGGCGTGCGGTATTCATTATCGGCGTCGTTCCGGCCGTGCTGCTCTTCTTCGTCCGGCTCGTGATGCCGGAATCGGTGCGCTATCTGCTCAGCCGAGGGCGTGTCGCCGAAGCGGAACGCACAGTTGTCGAGATCGAAGCGAAGGCGTCGGAAGGCAAGCCGCTCCCGCCCGTCGTCCCCGTTCCGGCCGGTGTCGAGGAACGCGGCGTCACCGTGTTCGAACTACTCACGCCGGAGCGGCGCAAGCGTACCATCCTATTGTGGATCGTGTCGTTCTGCTTCCTGTGGTCGTCGAACGGCATAATCTTCATGCTGCCGCAGATTCTGGTGCAGCGCGGATTCGAGCTGCGCCAGATCTTCGTCTTTCTGTTCGTGCAGGCTGTCGCGGCCTGCGTCGGCTACACAGCGTGCGGCTTCCTCATCGACCGCTTCGGCCGCCGGCCGGTGCTGTTCCTCTATTATTTCGTCGGCGCTTTCTTCCATCTGTGGTTCGCGATGGCATCCGGCGTGTGGATTTATTTCGCCATCGCCGCGGTCGGCTGGGTCAACCCCGGCGTCTACGGTTCAAACGGCATCTATGTCAGCGAGCTTTATCCGACACACCTGCGCGCGACCGCGGTCGGCTGGTTCTTCGGCATCGGCCGGATCGGCTCGTTCCTGGCCCCGGCCGTCATTGGCCTCATGCTCCAATACGGGCTCGGCGCCTACGTGCTGCACACTTTCGCGCTGAGCTTCTTTATTGCCTCGATCGCGCTGTGGGCAGTCGGCATCGAAACCAAAGGCCGCGTGCTGGAGCAAATCACGGCGACCGAACAGACTGCGTGAGACATCGCTCTGGCCAAGCGAGCCCCCTTCACACGGGAGAGGTCGTAGGTTCAATCCCTACAGCGCCCACCATTACTTAGCCAAAATCGATTCTCATTAGGGTGCTCTGCGGATACTATTTGTCCAACAGAGGCCATGTGCTTTTTACCTAGCGCACTGCAAAGCACGCCAGAATCTCATAGATTTTGCCGTTTGAATCAAAGATCCTTTCGATGCCAACCAATAGAAAAATGAACGGCAGGGCGACCCAGAATACCTCGATCCGAATGGCATGCGGAAATTTGTCTGGTATCTCGCTGTCAGCCATAACTCAAAACCGTGATCCCAAAAGCGCCAAGCGCCACTACAAATGCACCAGCTGCGGTTTTCCCAGACAAAAATTCGTTAATGTCTTGGTTCAAAGATTCGCCGAATAGCCATAGCAATGCGGCGACCGCTGGAAGACCAAACACCCACTGCCAATCATTCGCGAACGACGCGCTCCCCTTTAGCGCGAGCGCAATGCACTCCCCCCCAGAAACGTGCGAATTGACGGCAGATTCATGAAGAAGCCTTGTGTGAACAAAAAGCCCCAGATGAAAATATGCCAGGTATTTAATAGGTGCAGTCTTATTTGCGTCGACTGATGCGAACGGTCGCCTATCCTTCTGGATGGTCTCTTTTACAGTCATCAGGACGCGTAGATTTAAGAATTAATGGGCCCTCCAGCTGCGGCTCCCAATGGTGGCTAATATCGGCATCCGTTCGTAGCATGTGACGCTCGTCGGAAATATGAGCGACCTCATTTACATTGAAGCCACGCTTCTTTAGGGCGTCGTAAAATTTGGAAAACTGAAATCCTAACGGATCGTTGTGTCCATCACGCAAACCGCGATCGACTTCTCTATGGGAGACAATTTTTAGGGGCCCATATGCTTGCTTAAGTTGCACATAGAGATCGGCTAGAGTTTCATACTGAGCCTGAGTTGCTTTGTCGTTGCGGTTTGAAGCGCAAAAATAATGGATCTCGATATTAACGATCGCACCCAATGCCTGGTGCGTTTCTTTACAGGTTTCAGTCTTAGTTGCCCAAACTCGACGATCCGCGAAATCCCACATTTTGAGATATCTGCCACTTGGAAGAATAACCCCATGACTTTTGTTGTGCCTGTTTTCTGAAATATTTCGGGTAACCCATGACTCCATGTTCTTGTCTGGCGCTGCGAAAGCCGTGCAATGAACAGCAAAATACCGTGGTCTCGTATCTAAAGGAGCAACTAAATTGGCGTTAGGGGACGGCGCCTCAAGTTGGGAATTATTAAACATCCTCGAACCAACATTCCGAAGCGTATCAGTTAGCGTTCCTCGTACGACATTAGGATCAACTAGAAACCCTGACTTGTTTTTTTTCTGGTCAAGCGGATCCTTGATCCAAATGGCACCTTCGGCAGAGTCATTTGGCAAGCTCCCTATTCTAATTTTAATGTCCCGATCGCTTGCAAGTTGCGAAAATTGGCCGGCAAAGTTTGTCGCCGCAGAGTTCGCTAGAATGTTTGATGATTTAGATGTGCATTTCGTGAAATGAGCTATCAAACACAGCTTTTTCACAAGCTCGGCTGAAGATTTAAAATTGAATACACCCTCGCGGTCCATTCCAGGAATTTTAATGTGAGGATTTGCCAATAGACGAGCCTTAAACGAATTGGCTGAGCGTTCGATCTCTAAAGTCACTTCAACGCGCCGAGTACCGACCATTTTCGCGTTCTCTGCCAGTATCGGAAGAAATTTGTTCAACACTCCTTGATCACCGACCAACAGCTCGCGGGTTTGCTTATCAACGTCGTCGTTTGGCGAAACGAGTTGAAATGTAAAGTTGCGGTACTGGATTTGAACGCCGTTAACGTCCGCTCGCGCGGATGCAACGCACACTGTAAAAAACGCAATCGCAATACTGCTCAATGCCGTGCTGTCGAGCAAACTTCTCACTCGCCGCCGTCGAGCTAACCCATTGAAGCAACGTCGTACGGCTGGTGGGTTGAACCTGCGACCTCTCCCCTTTGAGGAGAGAGGACATAGCCTTATGCCCTAAGGCATTCCGATAAAGTCTGTTATCGGTCCCAATCCGTTGTTCGCTTTGCGCGAAAAAACGGATATGTGCGGCGCAACTTGGGAGTCCGCTAAGGACCACTAGCCCACATTTTGCGAGGCATTACAGTTCTACCGAAGTGTCAGCCCTCGTTCCCCGGGCTTTGATCAGAGCAAGCCACCGTCCGCTGCAAAAAACGGAAACGGCCCCGGGAAGTCGCCGATCGGCACGTGATGCGTGATCAAATCGCCAAAGCCTTCGCCGGAAAACCAGGTATGCAGATGAAAGGCCGGCGGCTCGACCTTGAACGAAGGTGGCAAGCTTTCTTCGAAGTCGAGGGCGACCGCATGGTTCGGTGCCGGGCAGATCGTCGCCGGGCGTCCGGCGAATTGCGTCAGCGTCGCGCGATGAACGTGACCGGCGGCCACCAGACGCGCGCGTGAATGTTGCCGCAGAATGTCACCGAGGGCTGCTGCGTTGCGCAGGTTCTGCACATCCATTTGTCGGATGCCGGTGACGAAGGGCGGGTGGTGCAGAAAGATCAGTGCCGGCCGCGTTGACGATAGAGCGAGCGTCGCATCGAGCCAGGCGAGCGTTGTGCTGTCGAGCTCGCCGTGTGGCTTGCCGGGCACGCTCGAGTTGAGCAGCACGAGATCGAGCAGACCGACCGCGTGCAGTGAATTGAGCGCGCCGCTTGGTTGCGCGTAGCCGCCCTTGGGCAACGCCGCGCGCATCAGCTCGCGCCTGTCGTGATTGCCGGGTACGGCGGCAAAGTCGATCTCCAGCGGCGCCAGCAGGCGCTTGAGGTGCTCATATTCCTCGGCCACCGGCGTATCGGCAAGGTCGCCGGAGATCACCACCAGCTCCGGCCGCGGCCTGAAGCGGTTGAGCGCGGCAACGCATCGCGTGAGCGCCGCCGCGGTGTCGACCTGGCCGTAGGCCAGCGCGCCGGGGCGCTTGATGTGGAGGTCGGAAATCTGGGCGATCAGTAGGGGCGCGCTCATGCTTCACCCTTCGGCAAGAGCCGGATCGCCGAAGGATCGACCGAGAGTCCAACCCGGTCTCCGACCTTCACCGTCAGTGTGTTCGGAATGTCCACCATGATCGGCCGGTCGGCCGCGCCGCTTATGATCACGCGCTGGCGGTCGCCGACGAAACTGACACCGATCACCTCACCGGTCAGGCTCGCGTTCGCCGCCGCGACGATAACGATCGATTCCGGGCGCACCATCGCAAGCGACGGCCCTTCGACGCTCGTCTTCTCGATTGACAGCTGACCACCGCGCAATGTGAGGGCGCCAGCGCCGCTCACGCCTTCGAGAATGTTGGCGGCGCCGACAAATTCGGCGACGAAACGGCTCGCCGGCGCGAAATAGATGTCACGTGGGGCTCCGACCTGCGCGATCGCGCCCTTGCGCATCACCACGATGCGGTCGCCGAGTGCCATCGCTTCGGCCTGGTCGTGGGTGACGTAGATCGCCGTGATGCCGAGCGTGCGCAGCAACCTGTTGAGCTCGCTGCGTAGCCTTTCGCGCAGCGCCGCGTCGAGCGCGGTGAGCGGCTCGTCGAGCAGAAGCACGCTTGGCCGCACGGCGACGGCGCGCGCCAGCGCCACGCGCTGCCGTTGCCCGCCGGAAAGCTGGTCGATGCGGCGATGCTCGAGTCCTTCAATGCCGGTGAGCGCGACCAGCTCGGCGACGCGCGCCTTGCGCTCCTGCGCCGACGCACCGCGGAATTTCAGCCCGTAAGCGATGTTCTCCGCCACATTCATGTTGGGAAACAGTGCGTAGGACTGGAAGACCATGCCGACCTTGCGCCGTTCGATCGGCACATCGGTCACGTCGGCATCGTTGAAAAAGATCCGCCCGCCAGCGTCCGGCCTTTCGAGCCCGGCCACCATGCGCAGCAGCGTGGTCTTGCCGCAGCCGGAGGGGCCGAGCAGCACCATCGTTTCGCCACGCGCAATATCGAGCGATACCGGCTCCAGCGCGCGGGTGCCGTCGCCGAACGTCTTGCCGCATGCGGCAATGCGCACAGCGACGCCATGATGCTCGCTCGCTTGCCCGTTCACTTGCGCGCTCCGCCGGCTTCACCCCAGGTGGCAAACATCTGCATCGCAATCAGCAACGGGATAATCATGAAAAAGAACACCAGCGTATATGCGGACGCGACTTCGAGCCGCATCGAGGCGTAGCTGTCGGCAAGACCGACCGGCAGTGTCTTGGTCAGCGGCGTGTGCAGCATCCAGGTGAGATTGAATTCGCCGAGCGATAGCGTCACGACCATCAGCGAGCCCGCAAGAATTCCGGGCCGCGCATTCGGCACGATCACGTCGAGAAAGCGTCGCAAGGGCGATGCGCCGAGCGAGGACGCGCTTTCGTCCAACGTCTTCACGTCAATGGCGGAAAAGATCGCCATCACTGAGCGCACCATGAACGGCAGCGTGAACACGACGTGGCCGGTCAGAATGAACAACCAGGATCGGCGGAAATCCGAGAAGCCGTTATAGGTCAGCAGCAGCGCCAATGCGATTGCGAGGCCGGGAATCGCAAGCGGCAGCGTGATGATTTCTTCGATCGCGCGCGCCATTCGCCCGCCGCGCACGTGCAGCGCGTAGGCTGCCGGGATACCGATGAGCAGCGTGACGGCCAGGGTCGCACCGGCGATCAGGAACGAGCGGCCAATCGTGTCGGCGTAGAGGTCCCAGACCTGCACGATCCATTGCAGGGTGAAGCCCGAACTGACGCCCCGGAAGTAGTTTACCGTGACACCCGCGAGCATCGACAGCACGGCAGGCACGATAAGGAACGCCGCAACCAGCAGCGTGAACAGAAGCTGTGCGGCAAAGATCAGGCGATCCCGCATCGCGCTATCCCGCCGCCGCAACGGAATTGCCGCCGAACGACCGCGCCAGCGCGAGCACCGCCCAGGCGACGAGCCCGAGTCCGACCGATAGCGCCGCCGAGATCGCGATGTTCGCGGACAATGTGAACTCGGTGTAGATCAGCATCGGCAGCACATCGATATTGGTTGCGAGCGTGAAGGCGGTACCGAAGGCGCCCATCGCGGTCGCAAAGGCGATGGCACCGGAGGCGACGAAGGCAGGGGCGAGCGCCGGCAGGATGACGTCGCGGTGCACGGCCCATGGCCCCGCGCCGAGCGCGCGAGCCGCTTCTTCCAGGCTCGGGTCGAGCTTCTCGACCGCCGCCATGATGGTGAGGATCACGCGCGGAATGGAGAAATACAGGTAACCGAGAAACAGGCCCTGGATCGTATAGGCGAACACAAGCTTTTCACCCAAAACCCGCAGCGTCAGGTCACCGATCAACCCCTGGCGTCCGGCGAGCAGGATGATCATGAAGCCGACCACCACGCCCGGAAAAGCGAGCGGGAAGGTCAGCATCGCTATCAGCACGGAGCGGCCCGGGAATCGCGTGCGTTGCAGGAACAGGCCGGCAATGGTGGCGACGACGAGCGAGACGGCGGTAGTCGCCGCCGCCAGCACCACCGTGTTGATCAAGGTCGCACGGTACCGCGGTTCGGTTAGGATCGCCGCGTAGGCAGCAAGACCCTGCGGTCCGCTGCCGGCGACGATCATCAGCCGCAGCATCGGCAGCACGAAGAACGCCAGCACCACGACAGCGAGTGGAAGCAGGCAGAGCCAGACGAAGGTCTTCGGTCGCATGAAAGGAATGGTGCTCCGGGTCGGCCGGAGCACCATGATGCATCATCGCACTTCGGCGAGATAGCGGTCGACAAACCCCTTCTGCACCGCCGAGAGCTCGCCCCAGTTTACGCTCTTGGCGCGCTCATAGTCCTTGGCCGGCAGGAAGCGCTTCGACACTGCATCCGGTAACGGCACATTGCGCGCCGGGTGCAAATAGGCATTGGTCCAGATCGCCTGGCCCTTGTCGGACAGCAGGAAATCGAGCGCCTTTTTGGCCTTCTCTTTGTTGGGCGCGTTCTTCACCAGTCCTTCGACGTAGGGGAATGTCACGCTGCCCTCGCACGGAATGACGAATTCGAAATTGCCGTTCTCGGTGTATTTGCCGCGATAGGCATTGAAATCGTAGTCGAACAGGATCGGGATTTCGCCGGACACCACGCGCGCGTACGATGTTTGCTTGGGCACAATGGCGCCGTTCTTCGCTAAGCCCTTAAAGAATTCGATCGCCTTGTCGAAGTTCTTCTCGTTGCCGCCGAGCGCCTGATTGACCGCGACCGCGCCGACAAAGCCGACCGAGGCGGAAGACGGATCGAGATAACCGACCATCCCCTTGTAATCGGGCTTGAGCAGGTCCTTCCAGCAGGCCGGCACCGGCTTCCCGCCGAGTGCATCCTTGTTCACGAACAGGCCGAGTGTGCCGTAGTGGATCGCGTACCAGTAGCCTTCAGGATCCTTCAGGTCGGCCGGAATGTCGTCAAAACCCTTCGGCTTGTACGGCTCGAGCACGCCGGCCTCTTTCGCCTTGTAGCCGACATCGACGCCCGTGTAGGCGATATCGGCGACAGGATTGCCTTTCTCAGCGATCAGCTGCGATAGCGTCTGTCCGGAATTCTTGTTGTCATGCGGGATGTCGTAGCCGAGGTCCGCTTTGATGGCCTTGAGCATCGAAGCCCAGTCCGCCCATTGCGGCGGGCAGTTGTAGCAAATCACGTCGGCGGCCTGTGCCGGACTGCGCAGCGTCAGAGCGGCGAGTGCAACAAAGGCGAGACCGAGCAGCTTGATTTTCATGGTGTTCCTCCCCGCGAGATATTTGTGGTTAAGGGTTGGCGCCTCGGCTTTTTCGACATGATAGTATTGCGGGTAAATGACAAGCCACCCTAATCGGTGCGGATAGAGAATAATTTCACCGGCACCGTGACCTCGAGCCACACAGCGCATCCAGCACCTTGCCCTCGAGGTCAAGGGCTAGTGCATCACTTGACCAGAATGGTTCCGCTTCTCGGGATGGCAATGCGTACTCGGCCGCAGAATCCGATAAACACGGTTATCGGCCCCTCGAAAACAGCTTTCTTCAAGGCTCGTGCCGCTTTTGCAGAGGCCAGATGTCTTAGAACTAAAACGTCATGACAGTTTCAGCAGCTTTTTTGCGTTTTCGCCGAGGATCAGCGTCCGGTCATGATCGCTCACCGGCGCCACATCCATCCATTTGCGACCGGCGCGATTAGACATGAACGGCCAATCAATTGAGAACAGGATTCTCTCCACACCCATCTCGGCAATCGAGCAGGTCAGAGCCGAATTCGAAAATGCGCCGCTGGTCGTTAGCCAAAAATGCTCGCGGTAATATTCGGCAAATGCCCGCAGCATAGGCGCACGCTCGCTGAGGATGTTGTCGGTCCGCCACAGCAGAAATGGCGCGGTTTCGCCGAGATGGCCGACAATGATCTTGAGCGTCGGAAACTCATCAAATAAGCCGCTAACAATGAGGCGAAAGGTGTGGGTCAAGGTCTCCAGGGTAAACCCGAGCGGAGCGACCGCAAGCACCGGATATTCCTTGAAATAGGCTTCCTGTACGGCAGGGTGTGGCGGCGTCGGGTGAATATAAAGTGGTACGTCGAGGTCGACCGCGCGCTCAAAGATCGGCCGGAACCGTTTGTCGTCCATGAAGTGGCCTTGGGTCAGCCCCATGATCATGGCGCCCCTGAAGCCGAGCTTGCGCACAGCGCGCTCCAACTCGTCGGCGGCCGCTTTCGGATCAGGCGTCGGCAAAGTAGCAAAGCCAGCGAACCGGTCTGGGTGTCGACGCACGGCTTCGTACAACACGTCGTTGGAGGCACGCGCGAGCTTGACGGCCGTTTCCGCGTCGAGATTTTGGGTCGCCGGATTATTCTCGGAAATGACCTGCAGGTCGATCCCGGCTTCGTCCATTTCACGGATACGCAGTTCACCGAGGTCATCGAGCTTACGCTGAATCGGCGTATCCTTCTCGCCGCGCAATGCGCGCAATCCCGGCGATGTGAAGTGCTCTTCGAGCGCGATGACCTTGGGCGGGGTCATGACAAGCCTTCCAGCGCGACCGCCTCGACTTCAATGTTGAAGCCGTAATGCAGTTGCGGCACCGGGACAACCGCACGAGCCGGACGCGACGTTCCAATCCATGTCGCATAGATGGCGTTAAAGGTAGGCCACAACGCGATGTCGGTGACATAGATCCTCACCTGAACCAACCGGTCGATCGCGCTGCCTGCCGCTTTCAGTGCAGCGGCAATATTGTCCAGCGTCTGTTGCGCCTGCTGTTCGAACGGGGCGTTTATAAGTTTTGCGCCATCGCGCGCGATCGGTAATTGACCGGCAACGAACACAAAACCGTTGGCCTTCACCGCGTGGCTGTAATGGCCCCCGGGTGCCGCCATGGTGTCAGGATTGGTTAGAACGATGTCGCTCGCCATGACGGCGCTCCTCATCTTGGTGGGAAAAAATAATGCGGTGCAGCTTGCGCTGCACCGCTGGTTTGCACCGTCATCCTGACCTCAGGCCGGCAAGGGTCTTCCCTTGGTCTCCGGCAAGAGCGGAACCACGATGAATCCCAGGATGTAGATGAACGAGAACGCCACCGCCATTCCACTGAAGCCGCCGAATTGGGCGATCAGCATGCCGGCGAATAGCGGCCCCATGAACGCAATAAAGCGCGGGGCGTTAAACGCAAACGCCATTCCGGTGGCACGCATGCGAGTCGGAAACAACTCCGGCAGCCAGACCGACATCCAAGAATATTGGCCGAGCGTGAAAAAGCCGTTGATCGCCGCAACCAGCAGCAGCATATGCAGATCGGTTGTCCACTTGTAGAGTGCAAACGTGAGTAGCAGCGAGGCGGCGAAGAAGATCATCACGATCGGCTTTCGCCCGAAACGGTCAGCTAAGAAGCCAAGGCCGATATAGCCGCAGATGGCGCCGAGGTTGTAGCTCATACCGGCATAGCTCGCCCATGTTTGCGGCGGCAGTCCGGCCTTGCCCGCGGCGGCAGCAACGAAGGGCGGCACCCATGTCGAGATGCCCCACCATGCCACTGTTGTCGTCAGCGACATCAGAAATACAATGATGGTGCGCTTGCGGATTTCCGGATCAGCGAACAGATCGGCGAAGGTAAAGCGGGTGAGCGCGTGGTCTTCCTCGCTCATAGCGGCGCCGCTCTTTTTTCGTTCCCTGGCGGATTTTCGCTTTTCGTTACTTTGCTCCCATTTTTGCGACTCAGGAACGCCGGTGCGCAACCAGAGTGCAAACAGCGCCGGGAGGACTCCGATAAAGAACATGATGCGCCAAGCGTGCGGTCCATAGCCGCTTACGAACAGCCAGGTGAATGAAGCTAGAAAGAACCCAATGCCCAGTCCGCATTGCATTAGGCCGGCGCCACGGCCGCGCGCATTGTCGGGCCACACTTCCGCGGTCAGAGAAGCGCCGGTTGACCATTCAGAGCCAATGGCTACGCCGACTAAGAAGCGTAAAAGCGCGAACGAAACCCAGTCCCAGGCGAAGGCCGAAAGGCCGGTCGTTATCGAATAGGCCAGGATCGCGAAGATCATCGTGCGCCGGCGGCCGATATAGTCGGCGAGTACGCCGCCGATCACACCGCCGATACCCCAGCCGAGCAGCGTTATACCGATGATCGTGCCGGCAAAAGCCGGGATCTGGGCGAATTGCGACGGGTCAAGCAGATCGCGAAGGGCCACACCAACCACTAGGATCAGGGCGAAGGTTTCGTAACCGTCAAACATCCAGCCGAGATTCGAGGCGAACACAGTCTTCCACTGCGTCGCGTTGAGGTTGCGATACCACGGCTCAGAAGCGGCAACAGCTGCCGTTGTCATAGATCAATCCCTCCCTCTAGGTCGCGTTTTGGATTAGCCGGTTGATCCGACCTTGCTATTGCGTGCGGCCATTTTGACCGCATTTATGATTTCTGGATAGGCGGCACAGCGGCATAGATTTCCCGACAGATAGTCCCGAATTTGCTCGTCGTCGGGATCGGGATGCTGTCCAATAAGCGCCTTGGTCATCATCACGAAGCCGGGTGTGCAATAGCCGCACTGGAAGGCTCCGCATTCGATGAATGCCTGCTGCACTGGGTCAAGCTTGCCCGAAGTAGCCAGATGCTCGACCGTGATCACCTCGGTGCCGTCGAGAAAAACCGCGAGATGAAGGCAGCCCGACACCGGCCGCCCATCCACCAACACGGTGCAGCAGCCGCATAGCCCCTGCCCGCAACTTTCTCGCGCACCGAACAAGGCGAACTGCGTTTGCAGCATCTCGACGACGTTGTGGTGCGGCTTTACATCGGCCGCGACCGGCCGGCCATTCAGCGTGAAGTTGATTGTTGTCGCCGCCGGGCTCATCTCATTCATCCCCGAGCGGCTTGTTGGCCTTGGCGCGTAGCGCGCGGAACACCGCCTCCGCGGTCAACGGCAGTTCGGTGAGGCGCACGCCGACGGCATCGTCAATCGCATTGGCGATTGCCGGCGATAAACCGAAAGTGGCGAGTTCGCCTACACCCTTGGCGCCGAACGGGCCGTTGCTCTGATAAGTGTCAACCGCCTCGTTCTCCATTACTGGCGGCACATCGTGAATACCCGGAATCTTGTAATCGGCGAGCGAGGCATTGGTGACCTGGCCACCGTCAATATGCATCTTCTCGAACATGCTAAAGCCGAGCTGCATCAAGGATGCGCCCGATAATTGGGTTTCGACGATTTTTGGATTGATCGGTTTACCCACGTCAGCGACGTTAATCAGACGGGTAATGCGCACGTGCCCGGTCTCGGTATCCACTTCGATCTCGACGCCGCTGCCGGCCACCATCCAGAACGGCGTCGCGTTGGTGGTAAGCCCATTGGCGTCAGGCGGGATGTAGTCCGGCTTGTAGATGCCAGTGCCGACGATATTGCCCGCCTGCATGCCGTATTTCTTCCGGAATAAATCGGCGAGCGAAGCATTGCTGCCCTCTGGCTCACCCAGTTCGCGCCGTAGATCACCAATCTTCGTGCGCGCCTCTTCGGCGGCGAGGCGAACGGCGTGACCCATGTGGAATAGGGAACGCGAGCCGAGCGTGCCCATGTCATAGGGCGTCACGTCGGTATCGCGCGGTACGACCCGCACCGACTCGGCCGGCATGTTGAGCACTTCGCCGACCATCTGCGCCATCGCAGTATCGGAGCCCTGACCCATGTCAACGGTGCCGCAATATAGCGTGGTGCTGCCGTCGGCGGAGACATTCACGATCGCCACCGAGGTTGTCGGCGAGATGACCGCCTTGAGGGCCACCGCAAACCCGCGGCCGCGCCGAATCACGCCCTTGCCGCGATCGAACGGCTGCTTCCAGTTGAGCCGCTCGGCGATGCGATCGAGAACTTTTTCGATAGCAGTGTCTTTCAGGATCGTGCCGGTCGCCTGCGGACGGCCGTCGCGCAGCAAATTCTGTTTGCGGAATTCGAGCGGATCGCGATTGAGAGCATGCGCGATCATGTCGGTATGGCTTTCGTAGGCCCACACCAACTGTGGAACACCGAAGCCGCGCAGCGCACCGGCCGGCGTCAGGTTCGTATAGAGCGCGTAGGAATCGATGGAGACGTTGTCGATGTCGTAGGGACCGGACGCGGTAAAGCCCGATTTCTGAGTCACGCGCGGACCAATATCGGCATAGGCGCCGCCGTTCCACCATACCTCGCATTTGCGCGCGATGATCCGGCCGTCCTTGTCGAGACCGCTTTTGATGCGGAACGTGCTCGGATGTTTGGTGATGGTGTAGAAGTGCTCTTCCATCGTATGCGCGATCTTCACCGGCCGGCGCGCCAACATCGACATGGCCGTCGCCAGCGCCTCCAGTTTGATGTAGAGCTTGCCGCCATAGCCGCCGCCCAGATACGGAACTTTGATGCGCACTCGGTTCTCAGGCCAGCCGAGCAGTCGTGCGATCTCGGTGCGTACGAACGACGGGCCCTGTGCCGATGAATAGATGGTGATGCCGTCGTCACGGTAATCTGCGATCGAGGCGTGCGGTTCGAGCGGCAGGTGCAGTACTTTCTGGGTGCGGAACGTATGCTCGAACACGTTCGCCGCCGTCGCGAAGGCCTTGTCGACATCGCCGCGCCGCAGCCTGAAATCGAGCGCGATATTGGTCCCTTTGCGGCCCTTGAGATGCTTGAGGTCGGCGAAAGTACCGGCTGGTTTCAATTCATCGTGCACCAGCGTCTTGTTTTCGGCCGCCTCGACCTCGTCGAAAACCGCCGGCAGTTCATCGTAGTCTGCCGTGATCTGCTGTGCGGCCTGATCGGCGACATGCGGGTCACTGGCGAGTACCACGGCGACCGGTTCGCCAATAAAATGCACCTTTCCAATAGCCAGGATCGGTTGGTCGTGGAATGCCGGCCCGTAATAGGGCTCTGCGATGACTTTCCGAACGTCGTCGCTGGTATACACGGCATAGACGCCGGGCACATTGCGGGCGGCGCTGGTGTCTATCGACTTGATACGGCCATGGGCGACAGTGCTGCGGAAGATTTTTGCATGCAGCATGCCGGGCAACTGCATCAGATGGGTGTATTCGGCGCGGCCGGTCACCTTGTCGCGCCCTTCCAGCCGCGGCAGCGAGCGGCCGATCTGTCCACCGGATGCAACAGCCGCGGCCATCAGTGCGACCCTCCGCTTGTCTGCATGGCTGCGAGCACCGCGCGCACCACGTAGACACGCAGCAGCTCACGCTTGTAGGACGCCGAGCCGCGCAGGTCGGCGATGATATCGGCCTCGTCTACGGCGGCGTCCGCCACCATTTTAATCGTCTTGTCGTTGGCACCGCCGCCGATCAATGCCGCTTCAGCAGCTTTTAGGCGCGTGGCCTTGGTGGTTGCTGCGCTGACGACAATGCGTGCAGATTTGACAGTCTCTCCTTCGGCATGCAGCGCGACGGCGACGCCGAGCGACGGCCAGTCGTCGGCAGAACCAGAAGTAACTTTGAAATAGACCGCGCGCGTTTCGCCTTGCGCCGGGACGCGCAATTGCGTGATCAGTTCATTCTTGGCGAGTGACGTTTCGTAATAGCCGGTAAAGAGGTCCTCGATCGCCATCGTGCGCTCACCCGCGGGACCACTGACCGCGATAGTGGCGCCAAGCGCGATCAGAACTGGCGGTAAATCCATGTGCGGATCCGCATGGGCTAGCGCACCGCCGACGGTTGCGACATTGCGCACTCGCACATTTGAAAGCCGCCGCATGGTGCGCACGATCACCGGCGCGCCACGTGCGACCGCGGGCGAATGTTCGAGCGCGCTGAGTGGCGCCAGGGCGCCGATGGTCAGGTCGCCCGCCGGCGATGCGGCGATACGGCTGAATGCATCGCCCAATTTGCGCAAGCTGACCAAGCGTCTGGGCCGAAATACCCCCGCCTTCATCATCAGCATTAGCGCTGTGCCGCCAGCGATCGGCCGCACCTCCGGGTCGTCCGGATCGATCAGCGCGATGGCTTCCTTGAGCGAACCCGGCTCCAGCAGCTCGAAAGCCATCATCGCGGCGACCCAGACTGCTCACCGGCGAAGGCGGCGGCTAGCCTTGCGGAGAACTGCTTTTCCATTTCCTTGGCCTTCGCCTTGAGCACGGGTTGACCCATGCTACCGAGTTTTCCGGTCAACGTCGCGTCGACTGAATAGCGGATGACTGTCCCCCCATCGGCATCGGCAAGTCGCGTCGTCGCGGTCGCGGTCAGACGGCCCACCATTCCCATTGGTGTGCCTTCGACCTTGGCCTCGATCTCTTCGCACGGTGTTACGCGGCTCAACTGCACTCCAACTTTGAAGTTAAAGCGCATATAGGCAATGCGGGTTTCCAACACCGCATCGTAATGGGTAGCGTCGATCGCTGTGAGATCGCGCACACCTTCAATACAAGACGCAAAAAAAGGCGCGTCGCTGAGCGCTTTGAACACCGCCTCTCGCGGTGCAGCAACCGTTATTTCACCCACAAAATTCAAAACAGTTTCATTGTCGCTCGAGATCAGATCGTCGTGAAGAAAACTTCTGGATAGGTATCGTATGTTAGGGATAATCTTTTTCGTCGGTCAAGTGATGCGAAGCCGATCGTTTATCAGTTGCTTTGCTCTCTAAGGATTTGAACACGAGAGAGAAGCCACATTCAGCAGCCCGGCTTATACCACTCTTGCACGGCAATGCTGCCGGGCGATACCTTTGACAAAATTGCACGCATCGAGGACACAATGCTTCGATTGCTGTCGTATTTGACGCTCGCCTTTTCACTCGGTGCAACCGCCGCGGGGGCGCAGCACTATCCTGATCATCCGGTCAAAGTTGTGGTTGGCTATGCGGCGGGCAGTGGTCCGGACATTCAGGCGCGCACGGTGTCGGCGCAACTGAGCCTCGATCTTGGCCAGCAGTTTTTTGTTGAGAACCGTACCGGAGCGAACGGGACTATTGGTACCCGCGCGGTGGTCCAGGCCAAGCCAGACGGCTATACAATTCTCTATTCCTCAAACGGAATAGCGCCAACGCCGTATATCTATAAAAATCTGGGCTATGACATCGTCACCGATCTCACGCCGATCGCAAGCGTCGGCGTTCTCGATGGTCTGTTCATGCTGGTGGACGCCAAGTCACCCTACAAAACCCTGCAGCAATTCGTTGCCCACGCAAAAAAGGACCGCGCGGTCTACGGTTCTCCCGGTGTCGGGAACGGTCTGCACCTTGCAGCCGAAATATTCAGTAAAAAGGCCGGCATCAGCATGCAGCACATACCTTACAAGGGTGCTTCGGAAGTCATGACCGGCATGCTGAGCGGCAGTGTTGAAGTGATGTTTGTTACGCCGCCATCGGTCATGGGGCTACTCAAAGAAGACCGCGTTCGCGCCCTCGCGTTCACCGGCAGCAAGCCGTTTCCAGCATTCCCCGACGTGCCCCTCATGAAAAACATGCTCCCGGGTTTTGAACCAATCGGGTCGTGGGGCATGTTCTTCGCTCCGGCTAGAACGCCCCCGGAGATCATTGAAAAGCTGAACTCGGCGATTCGGGCGGCATTGCAGGCGCCCGCTGTTGCATCGACCATGCAGCGGGACGGCTATATTCCTGACAACCGGGGTGTCGCAGAAACGGCGACTTACTTCCGCAAGGAGGTCGAACTGATGGGCGATGCCGTTAAAGCAGCGGGAATAGAGCCAAACTGACCCGGTCTATCCAACGGCCTCAAGAGAACTGGTACCGGCCTTGACCGGCCTGGCACTGATCAAGACAAAAGCAATAATACAGTCTTCCGTTCCACGATTGACCCAGTTGTGGATGGTCCCGCGCTGGACCAGCACATCGCCCGCTTTAAGTTTCACAACGACGCCATCATCAAGTTCCATCTCGATCGCGCCCGAGATCACCACGGCGTAGTCAATCGAGTCGGTCCGATGATTTCGCGGCGTGACACCAGGTTCGTATCGCACCACGCGAAATACAGTCCCGCCTTCGACTGTGGTCCTGAATGAGCCTGAGGTCGGATCCGCAAAGCCGTCATTGTTGACCGGAAAACCCTTGGTAGCCCAGATCACCGACGAAGAGGCACCCGGTCGGTTTGAAATCACGTTCTTCACGTTTTCATCGATCTCAACCTTGGCACGGCCTTCTGCGCTGTGCCCCGTCACCACGCGACGAATTTGCAAAGTCATCAATGGTTCCTTTCAGGTTCAGATCTGTCTATTTCGGCCTTCCGCAAGAACGATGCAAAGATCTCCGCCATGCGCGGTTCGGCTTCACGCCACTCCTTGCGATCCCATTCCTTCAAAAGATTATCGTCTGAACGCCATTCGACGACATTGTCGTGCAGCTCGCTGTTCGGAATCAGTGAGGCTGCTTTCCGAGCGGTCTGCGGGGTGTGGATCACATCGTTTCCGGCAATCAGGCAGGCCGGCACCGTGATCGAGCGCAAGTCAGCTTCGTTTGCACCTACGATCGGCAAATTGGCCGATTGCAGAAAACATTCGTGCCAATGGGTCATCGTCTTGATGAAGTGCCGAACATCAGTCTGCAAGAGCCGCTCCCTGTTGGCCGGGCGCGCCCTGATGCATTCGCTGAAATGGTCGCTGCGGGCAACCGCTGCCATTCCCTCTTCTGCGGCCATCTTGATGAATTGCCCGTAGTAATTCTCCGCCAACCGATCGACCGCCTCCTGTCCGCCCGTCAATCGCCACAGCAACAAACCGCGCAGGCCGTCAGGATGGCGAAGGGCATAGAGGATCGCCAGCCGTGCGCCCGCAGACGAGCCCCCGACGTACATGGGCAAGGCACCCAGTATTTGGCCAAGCTCATAAAGGTCGTCCGCCCATATCTCGTGTTCGGATGCCGAACCGTCAAAGGCGACTTCGGAAGCACCACAATTGCGGCGGTCGTGCAGCAGAACGCGGTAGCCCGACCTTGCAATCGCTTTCGAGATGTTGATCAACTCGTCGTAAGGTCGGCGACTACCGGGCGTAAGGGCGATCCACGGACCGTTACTGCCGATCGTTTCATAGTTGAGCCGGACTCCGCGGACGAGCGCCTCAGTCATGCAACCGCAACCACTTTTTCCTGGTACCAATGTAGTCCACCATCGGCAGGATATGCGTGAGCTTGCCGCCCCGCTTAAGAATACGACCATCCACCTGTGCAAGGAATGTCTGCTAAGGTCGGACAATTCGTGCGCTCAGCCAAATCCTATAGCTTCTCCGATCAAAAAACAGAAACGGCATGGCCAACATCATTGGCCGCGAAGGCGCCAACAGTAGCGGCACACGGTAACGTTCGTGGCGGATGCCCGTTAAGGTTTCTTCCTTACGCTAAAATCAAATGGCGATTGAAGGTACCTAGGCGACGGGTATTTTTCGACATTGGGTACTGTTTGGGCTGCCGCAGATGTCGATGCTCCGAAATGCCACAGTCAATCGCCGACTGTTTGAACAGGCCACTGCATTCCTCGTCTATCTAGGAATTTTTACGACCTTTGCAGTCGTGAGTTTAATTATTTGTGTGATCTGGCTGTTGATCTGGTGATCCGGCTTTGACCAACGTCGTGAACCGGTGCCATCAGTGTGCGGGCAAGTTTGGTCTTGTTCGCCACCAATATGTGCGCCACTCGTTTTGCAGTCGCCGTTGCGTGGAGCGTTTCAAAAAAAGGCTGACCGCTCGGGTGATGCTTCGAAAGATGATACCTGGGTGGCTTCGCCGTTCATCTTGATAGATGTCCGCTTACCCCTGAAAGCGGACATTAGTCGACCGTTTTGGAATGTCCGCTAAGGGCCACAGCGGACATTGGATATCGGCGCACGTTTTACCTTTGCTCTCTGGCTAGCTCGTATACAGCTCAGTTACGGCGGCTGCGACATCCGATCCACGCCGGTCATGCCTGTGCACTCAGCGGAACGGGGTGTGGGTCCGCCGGCCTTTGTTCGAGAGCGTCTTTTACGGGGGAAGCTGCCGCTTGATGGTTAAACAAAGAATTGAAATACGCTAGTATTTTGGAAATAAGAATCAAACTCATGTTGGTCGAACCGACTCAACAAGTACGCCACTCCGCGCACGTGGTCGTGCTCGGCAATGAAAAGGGTGGCTCGGGCAAGTCTACCACAGCGCTGCACATCGCCGTGGCGCTGCTCAAGGCTGGCCAGCGCGTTGCCACCATCGATCTCGACGGCCGGCAGAAGACCTTCACTCATTACATCGAAAATCGCCGCGCCTGGGCCACCCGCCCGGGTATTCAACTCGAACTGTGGTCCGAGCGCGCAGGTATTCACCTCGAACTACCGACGCATTACTGCGTCGAGCGCGCTGAGAGCAATTCGATCGAAGCCAACGAAATGACGGAGGTCGCCAACTTCTCCGCCGCCGTCAGTGCGATTGAGCGCAGCTGTGACTTTTTGGTGATCGATACGCCGGGCAACGATAACTTTCTGATGCGGCTCGCTCATTCTATGGCCGACACGCTCATCACGCCGATCAACGACAGCTTCCTTGACCTTGACGTGTTTGCCGCCCTCGAGCCGGTCAATTTTGCTGTCACCGGCGAAAGCCACCACGCCAAGATGGTGCGCGACGCGCGCCGCCAGCGCCGCCTGACCGACGGCCGGCTGACTGATTGGGTTGTAGTGCGCAATCGTCTGTCCACGCTCGGCTCGCGGAACAAGCGGTTGATTGGCGAGGGACTAACGGAATTGGCCAAGCGTATAGGCTTTCGCTGGGTTGACGGCTTCGCCGAGCGCGTAATCTATCGCGAATTTTTTCCGCGCGGCTTAACCGCACTCGACGATATCAATAAGGCCACGCTCGGCACACGGCCGAACAAGTCACACGCCGCCGCGCGAGGGGAAGTAATCGCCCTGCTCAACTTGCTGCGCCTACCAATGTCCGCAATTGGCAAGCGGCGCGCCGCCGCCCGTGCGGAATGGTATTCGGTCATGGACCAGCCATTGCGGGTCCATGATGTCATCGGCTAAGCCCTCCCATTGCACCGGACAAAAACCCCGGAGCGGCCTTAATCCAACACCTACATCGGAATGACCGCGCAACCGATCAGCGTTGGCCACCTGCGTGCGTGAACCAGAACTGGAAATGGACGACTGATGTCAGCTTTGGGTCATAAGCAGACATATGCGGTGCTCAAGGCCATGTCTGCTTTACCCCGAAAAGTGGACTTTCGGTGCGTCCGCCGGGCAATTCGGCAGCTTGGGTGATTTAAGCTAATCGCGCGCCTTTTTGCGTCGTTCGGGCAAGGCCTCAATTTTCAATGAACGTTTTAAAAACAGCCCGCGATGATGGCACCTTTCGCAACGAGCCGAAAACTCACTAGCAATCATGTCCGTTTTAAAGACGTGAATTGGAGCCCGGCATTTCTGGCAGAACATCATTCCGCGTTGAAATGTAGCGCGATGTCTAATTGAACGTGTGAGCATTCACTCGGCCTTCGCCTTCCTGAAAGGTCAGCCCCGCGGATTTACGATCCTGTACCCGCGGATTGATACCACGTGATTTCTCGTGAGGCCGCCGCCGGAGTTGCCATCGTGTACGAGCCAGTTACTGCCATCAGCTTGGCTCACCAGCACCATCACATGATGATTGCGAACCGCTACCGTATTTGGGGCGGGCGAAGTGCGTGGAAAGCGCATCCAATTTGAAGCGCGATTTAGGTCAGCACGGATGTGTCCAAAAAGATATAGAGACGCCTCGCAACCGCAAAACGCTCGCGGACACCCGGTGGGCCTACTTCCAACCACGGTGCCATTCGCGTCATAGATTGTTGGAGTTTGTTGATGTGCGAATTTTGGCTTTGCCGCGGCAGCGCCGATAGCAAAGCCTGAAATTAGCACCCCTAAGAAAAGCGCGGTGCGTCTAAACAAAGGCTCCTCCGTCAACCGGCCGGCCAAGAGGCCGATCAGAGGCGCCCTATGTAGCTGCGCAGCCTTTGTGCGGCGAACGGATTAGCTTGGTAAGCTCACTTGGTAACGTTAAGGGAAAGCCGTAACGACATTGATTGAGCGTATCTGACACGTCGGCTTTGGGTCAAAACGCGTTACTTCGATGTCCGCTTTACCGCCACGAGCGGACTTCGAGCGATATAAAGACCTTTTACAGTAATGTCGACTTACCTCCGAAAGCGGGATCCGCGTCAGGAGAGCCACAAATGACCGCCTTTTACATTGGCCAACACGAGATCGACGACGAGGCGGCTTTCGCCGACTACCTCAAGCAGACAATGCCGTTTATCGAAAAGCACGGCGGACGTTATCTCACCAAAGCCAGCACACACGAAATGCTCGAAGGCCAACGACCGAGCCGCGTCGTCGTTGTCGAATTTCCGAGCAAGCAGGCGATCAAGGATTGGTACAACGATCCCGGCTACCGGCCGCTCGTCGCCAAACGGCATGCGGCGGCGCGCAGCGTCATGATCGCGGTGGAGGGCCAGTGAAATTCTATGTCCGCTTTGGGTCATTAGCGGACATTCCGAAGTGCAATCGTCATGTTGACGATTTTTGCTAAGGCCACCCTTGGCGAGTGCCAACGAGTTGAGGTCTGCGACCTGTCGCCGGGCGTTAGCTAAGAGCGGATGATCAGATCAGCAAACTTGCGAACGTCAGGATGTGTCGCATGGTTCTTGGATCCCTGAGCCGGATCATTCTAGTGAGTTTAGAAGTCTGTCTCTTTTTTGAGCAGACGGGCTGACCCACAGCTTGGCTATCTGAGCGTGCCTAAAACCTAATCCGCCACTGTTCGAAGATGCATCACAGGCAACGCTACAGATGGCAGTTTGATGATGCTCAAATCGGCGGAATACGAAAGCATTAGAACCACGACAATAATCAGATAAAGAAAAGCCCACTTTCCTTCCATCGACGCCCCCGATGACAGTGCCTCGGCACGCATTCAGGTTGCAAAAAGTAGGCCACGGCACCGCTTGTAGCCGTTTTTCCCACCATGATGTATGAGGCAGTCGCAACTTGTTTTGCTGAGTTGCAGAGCGCGCGCCCTACCTTTGTATCCGCGTCGGGTCATAAGCGGACATATGCAACAAGGCCGCTCAAGTTTTCCGCGACTTCGCGTAATCAAGGGCCATCTTGCGGAGACGTTGCTCTGCTCTCGCCGAACGCTCGAGCTCTTTAATGAGCGCTGCCTGTTCCGTTGTCTGGTTCGGATCCATGCCCATCACCGTGAGGTTGCGCACCTCGCGACGCACGCTGTCTAGCTTGGTTTGCAGCTCAGCTAATGTTGGAATGTCTCTGTCAAAGCTGCGACGTTTGATCCGTCGTGGCATGCGTTTTTTCCCAAAGGCCTCGCGCGATTTCCAGGGCATTCACTCGGTGACTGTCCCACCACGCGCGTTCATCGCCGGTTTGGTGCAGTTGCCGGTGATGCCCGCGGCAAAGCGGAACGGTGAACTCATCGCTCACCTTGAGACCAATGGCTCTCGGTTGTGCAAACCGCAGGTGATGGGGATCGGAAGGTTGGCGGCCGCAGATGAGGCAAGGCTGTGACGCGACGAATTTCAGGTGTGCCTTGTCGCGTAATCGTTTGGGTTCGGCAATCGTGAGCTGGCTCTTGTCGATCCTGGTTTGGAGGCAATTCGCTCTCGGCGGAGGCCGAGCGGAGGCCTGATCCTGCCGCAGGAGGTCGGTCATGGAGCCATGGTGGCGCCGGCCGTAGTAGTGCGACGGCCTCGGGATTGGAGTTGTATCGTCCGGGTGTAAACCGGAACGCGGCTGGGTTGGCGGACTCTCCACTGCCGTTGACCTGACTGTTGGCGAGCTTGCCGAAACGGCGTTCTTATCCTTGCGATAGAGTTCAAGCCCGAATGGTCTGCCGAAGGTCGCGAGCGCCCGTTTGGTGGCGTCGGTTTCCGCGGCCTTGAGCGCCGTATCATGCACCTCACCAGGCGAGGTGCCACGGCCCTCTCCTGTTCCATGACCCTCCCGAACAATCGTCACTCCATCAGCATGAACGGTGATCCGTACTTTGGCGACATAGATAGCGAGGAATGAGCCCCGGTTCTCGCGCGTCAGCACACAACGGGAATCCACTGTCTCACGGCTCCACGCATCGAAGCCGAAGATCCGATTGGCTTCTGAGATCGCATACCACCCTTCAATGTATGAGAGTTCGCGTCCATTCGCCTCGCGCGTCCGGATTCGCCGGCTGCTGAGGCTACGCTGCAACGCCTGCGTTTGTTTTGCGGTGAAACCCATCACTTTGTCCTCACGCTCAAAACAGGTTCGGGATTGGAAAGAGCAACGCCGCTGACCTCGGCGCCACCTTTGAGATCGCTCAGCAGTTCTTGCCGATTGAGGCGCGGCTCCCTCGGCTCCCAATAGATGCTTGGTACCGCGGCTTCATCGAGCACGAGGAGCGCCGGCATGCCGGGGCGGATCGACACAGTGAAATCGGGCGCCGTGATCTTTTTCAGATCGAGTTCGACCATCACGTCCTTGGCGATCTGCCGACGTTTGGCGGCACAATCCTGCAGGCGCTCGAGCCGGTCCTGCATCTCGGCGATGCGGCCCTTGAGCCCAGTTGCCAGGGCTTCGTCGGCCAGTGCCGCGCGGATGATCGCCGCGATGATCTCGTGCAGATCGGTCAGGCCCTCGACCGTGTCGGCGAGGGTCTGCTCGTCGATTTGGGGCTCTTCCGCGCGAATCCGGTCGCGGATCGTACGATAAGTGATTACTGCGAAAGTGACGCCGCCCCCTTGAGGTTGTGGATTGGTAGCATCGCTCGATTTTGTCCACATGGTTGGTTTCATGTCGTTCTCCAGAGTGCAAAGCTACTTCCCTAAGAGTCGCTGGATGATATGCAAAATATCATGATATTCAACATATCATGTGATCGTTAGTTGTCAATATGCAAAAGGGTCTTACGAGCGCACAAATCAGAGCGGCGCGAGCGCTAATTCGCTGGCGAGCCGAAGATCTCGCGCGTGCATCAGCGGTCGGCGTGGCAACAATCCGTCGTGCGGAACTGACCGAAGGGGTGACAGCCATGACAACTGCCAATGACGCCGCGGTTCGCCGCGCATTGGAAAATGCGGGCATCGAATTCATTGACGAAAACGGAGGCGGTCCAGGCGTGCGACTCCGCAAGCGCCAACGACCGAGAAAGCCAAAATAGACCCCGCGCAGGGGCGTAACTGCGCGGACAGGCGTGAACCGAGGATCGAGTGCGGAGAGTGCCGCGGGTGCCTATCGCGACCTACTTTGCATGGGGTTGTTTTCCAACTTTTTTGGATTGCTGGGGCAGCAGCGACCCCATTTTGGCAGAACGAAGCCAAACTGTTCCCCAAAGCGCCTCATCCTGATGGAATTTGGCATCACAGGAGAGGTCGTAGGTCCAATCTCTACAGCGCCCACCATTAGGTACACATGTCTACCGCAGCCAAACCCATCAGCATCACCACCGTTAGCGACGGCATTCGCGTTTCCGGCTTGCTGCAAAAACCACCCGGCGCGCGGGCTTGCTACGTGCTGGCGCATGGCGCCGGCGCGGGAATGGATCATCCATTCATGGAAAATGTGGCGCGCGGGTTAGCGTCACGCGGCATTGCCACGTTGCGCTATCAGTTTCCCTACATGGAGCGCGGCACCAGGCGGCCCGACCCGCCGCCGCTCGCGCAGGCAACGGTCCGTGCCGCGGTGGCCGCGGCGCAGCGCCTGTTGCCGGACACGGCGCTCATCGCCGGCGGCAAGTCGTTCGGCGGCCGGATGACGTCACAAGCGCAGGCGAAAGCTCCGCTCGAGGGCGTACACGGATTGGCATTCCTCGGATTTCCGCTGCATCCGGCCGGTCGTCCGTCGCAGGACCGCGCCGAACATCTGTTCGAGGTGCAAATCCCGATGCTCTTCCTGCAGGGCACGCGCGACAACCTGGCGTCGCTCGATCAGCTAAAGCCGGTCTGCAAGCAGCTTGGCAAGCGCGCGACGTTGACGCTGTTCGCGGATGCCGATCATTCGTTTCATGTGCCGGCACGGACAGGCCGGAAGGACGCGCAGGTGCTCGAAGAGGTTCTGGATGCGCTCGCGACGTGGCTCGACAGCGTGATCCTTCGGCCGGGCAAGAAAGCCTGACTGGCGTCACGCCAACCGCAAGTCAGCTCCCAACAGCACACGTCTGTCCGCTGGCCGCCGCCTGGCGGATCGCATCGAGGACACGGACGTTCTGCAGCCCGTCGCGCGCACTCACCACCGGTTCCGCCGTGCCGCGAATGACCGCGCAGAAATTGGCGAGCTGACGTGTCAAAGGATCGGCCCGCTCGATCCCGATCGTCTCTTCCTCGAAAGGCACGCGCCAGGATCGCTTCGCGCGATCGCCATAAAACCGCAGACGCATCGTCGGGATGGCCAGCGAGCCGTCGGTGCCGGAAACGACATAACAGTCTTCGTCGGGATAGGCGGCAAAGATCGGATCTTCCCGGGTCGTCTGCTCCCAGCTTCGCGGCACCGCGACGGTATCGGACAGCATGAAACTGCCGAGAACGCCGTTGGCAAAGCGCAGGCTGACCGACACCGTATCCTCGACCGGAAAATTCCGCGTGGCGGACGACGCAAAGGCCTGCACGGCAACGATCTCGCCGCACAACGCGCGCAGATTTCCGATTTCGTGCACCATGTTGATCAGCAGCGGCCCGCCGCCGAGCTGCCGCCGCCATGGGCCGTCCTCGAAATACTGGTCCGGCTTGCAGAACATTTCGGTGCCGACGACAGCGACCAGCCGCCCGAGCCGGCCGCTTTTCACGACCTCGACCGCCTTGGTCATGATCGGATTGTGCTGTCGATGATGCCCCGTCAGCAATTTCACCCTGGCGCGTTCGGCCGCCTGACAAAGCCGTTCGCCGTTCTCGATGGTGTCCGCCAGCGGCTTCTCGATGAGGGTCGGAACGCCGGCAGCGACACAGGCAAGCCCCTGCTCGACATGCAATCGATTGGGCGTCGCAAGAATGACGCCGTCGGGACGCTGCTTGAGCAAGTCCGGCAGCGAGGCGATGAGCGGAACGCCGAGCTTTGCGGCGACGTCCGGGGCGCCCGGCGCCGGATCGACGATCGCCATCAGCTGGCAGTCTCGGCTTTTCAGAATGCGGTCGATGTGCGCACGCCCGATGGCGCCCGCCCCCACAACCGCAATGCGCAAGGGAGTTGTCACAGCCCCGGAGCCGTTTGTTCGCCCGCGAGCCGGGACTGGGCATTGAGCCGGATCGGCGCGTTGATGGCGCCAAAACCTTTGTATCCGCGCCGCTGCACGATTTCGAGGAAGAAGAGGTCCTTGAAGCTTTGGGTGTAGAGCTGGAAATATTCGCCCTTGTCGTCCTTGTCATAAAGGACGTTGTTGGCTTTGAGCATTTTCAACCGATCGCCCCCAAGATCGACGCGCGCCTCGAGGTCATCGTAGTAATTCTCCGGAATGCGCAGCGTCTCCACACCGTTTGCGCGCAGGCGCGCGGCGGTCGCCATGATATCGTCGGTGGCAAAGGCGATGTGCTGCACACCCGAACCGAAATATTCGTTGAGGAAGCGCGAGGATTGCGTGCGCGTGCTCTGCGAAGCGTTCAGCGCAATGCGCAACGTACCGTCCGCGGTCTCGACAACCTGACTGCGCACAACGCCACCGGGATCGTTGATGTCGACCTGCGGGGTTTTCTGCACGTCAAAGAGCGAGGTGTAGAACAGCAGCCAGGACAGCATGTCCTCGTAGTGCGTCGACTGCGAGATATGGTCGACGACCGTGAGGCCCGCTTCGGCGCCCTTGCCTCGCCGCCACCGGCTCGAACTCGACGTCCCAGACCTTGGCGAGCTTGCTGGTCGGATCAAGGAAATAGAGCAGGCTTCCGCCCATGCCGCGAACGGCCGGAATTTCGAGCTCGCCCGGCCCGACTTTCTGCCGGAACGGCGTGTCATGCAGCTTCTCGGCACGGTCGAGCGTTGCCGCCGCACTCTCGACCTTCAGTCCGATGGCGCACACGGATGCCCCGTGCGTGATGTAGTGGGAATGCGCGAAGCCTTCCTTTTCCTTGTTGATGACAAGATTGATTGCGCCCTGCGTCCAGCGCGACACGGCTTTCGCCTTATGCTGCGCGACGTTGCGAAAACCCAGGCCGGCGATGAATTGCTCGAGCTCCTGAGCGGTTCGGTCATCGACGGCAAACTCGATGAATTCGACGCCGAGGCACTTCGATCGGGGCGGCATCTGCGGAATATCGGCAACGGCCTTCCCGCCTTTCGCGCGCAGCTGATCCATCAGATAGACCAGCGAGCGCTGCCCATCGACAGCGACCGAGCGCGGCGAGCCGGCGCGGAACTGGTCGTTGAAAATCTCGAGCGACAGGTCGCCCTGATAGCCGGTCGCTGCAACCGCGCCCATGAAATCGAGCAGAGGCATATCCCCCTGCCCCGGGAAGCAGCGGAAATGCCGGCTCCAGTTCAGCACATCCATCTCGAGCCATGGTGCATCGGCAAGCTGGACGAGAAAAATCCGGTCGCCGGGAATGGCGCGCATCGGCGTGAGATCGGTCTTGCGCGCGAACGTGTGAAACGAGTCGAGGACGAGACCAATGGCGGGATGGTTCGCGCGGCGCACCACCTCCCAGGCGTCGCGGTAGTCGTTGATATGGCGTCCCCAGGCCAGCGCCTCGAAGCCGACGCGCAATTTACGCTTGGCCGCACGCTCGCCGAGTTCATGAAAATCCGCCGCGCTGCGATCGATGCCGCCGAGCGAATCCGGAGAGACGTTGCTGCAAACCAGCAATGAATCGCAGCCCAATTCCTGCATCAGGTCGAATTTCCGTTCGGCCCGCTCGAAGGTCCGTTGCCGTTGCGGTTCCGGCATGCCTTCAAAATCGCGAAACGGCTGGAACGTGATGGCGCGCAGCCCAAGATCGGACATCTCCCTGGCGACGTCGGCCGGCGTGCCGTTATAGGAGAGCAAGTCGCTTTCGAAGATCTCAACGCCGCGGAAACCGGCCGCCGCGATCGATTGCAGTTTTTCGCTCAGACCGCCGCTGAGGCAAACCGTGGCTATGGATGTTTTCATTTTTTGTCCTTCGGTCTGGCTGCGTCAGACGGCTTCGCGGAGCGCGGCTTCGCGCGCATCGTACCCGGCGGCGAACGCACGGTGAAGCCGGGCAAGATCGGGCGTCGTCCCGGTGAAAAAGCGGAACGCCTCGACCGCCTGATGTACACACATTCCATCCCCGCTGAGAACACGCGCACCTTTCGCCGATGCGGCCCTGATGAATTCCGTATCGACGGGGGTATAGATGACGTCGGCGGCCCAATGTGTCGATTTGATCGCAGATACCGGCACCGGATTGCCGGGAAAGCCGCGCATGCCCACCTGCGTGGCGTTGACGATACCGTCCGCTGCCGCGATCTCGCGCTCGAGATCCCGCGCGACCCGGCAACGCGACGCGCCAAAGTGCTTCGCAAGATCGCTGCACAGCGCGTTGGCGCGGCTTGCATCGCGGTCATGAACGACCAGGAGTCGCAACGCCCAGATCCATCAAGGCAAACGCCACCGCATGCCCGGCGCCACCGGCGCCGATCTGCACCACGGTTGCGCCTTGCGCGCTCTCTCGGCCGAGGCTTTCCTCAAAGCTGCGGCGCCATCCACGCCGGTCGAAATTGTACCCCGTGGTCCGGCCGTCCGGCGCGATCGCAATGGTGTTGATGGCGCCGATCTGGGCGGCTTCGGGATCAACCGCGTCGAGCAGCGGAAGGATATCCTGCTTGAACGGATACGTGACGTTAGTCCCGGAGAACCCCGTAGCCTTGATCGCATCGAGAAGCTGCGGCAGCCGCCGCTCGCGCAGGCGATCGACGTCGATCAAATGATAGAAGCCGTCGATACCGGAGCTCGCGAACGCTTCGGCGAACAAGGCCGGCGACAGCGAACCCATGATGTTCGCGCCGATGAGCCCGAGCAACATCCTGCGTCTGCTCATGCGACGCGCTCCGGCTGGGCCAGACCACCGCCGAGGAACAGCTGGGCAATGCGCGGGTCGGCAAGAATATTCGGGGCCGTGTCTTCGATGCGTGTCTGGCCCTGTTCGAGAACCAGACCGTAGTCGGAAATCTGCAGTGCCTGTTTCGCATTCTGCTCGATCAGCAGAATCGTAACACCGTTGTCGCGAAGTGATTTCAAGATGGCGAAGACCTCCTGCACCATGAGCGGAGAAAGCCCGATCGATGGCTCGTCGATCAGGATCAGTTTCGGATCAAGCAGAAGCCCGCGCGCAACTTCGAGCATCTTTTGCTGCCCGCCGGACAGCGTCGAAGCCTGCGCGCCCGCCTTCTCGTTCAACATCGGGAAGCGCTGCATGATTTTTTCCATGCGCGCCGGGAGGCTCGCCTGATCGGACAAGGCAACACCGCCGAGCTCCAGATTGTGGCGCACGCTCAGCTCGGGAAAAATATTGCGGCCTTGCGGAATGTAGGCGACGCCCTCGTCGAGAATCTGGCGCGGCGTGAAGTTCGTGGTGTCGCGGCCATCGAAGGTTATCGTGCCGCTGCGCACCGACAGCAGCCCGAAAATCGTCTTGAACATTGTCGACTTGCCGGCGCCGTTCGGACCGATCACGGTGGTGATCGCGGCGCGACGAATGCGCGCGGTTGTCCCGTTGAGAATCGTCATCTTGCCGTAACCGGCAAAAACACCCTCCAGGACGAGCAACGGATCAGAACTCATTTTCAGTGTCCCAGATAGGCTTCGATCACGATCGGGTTGCGGCGAATTTCGTCGGGCGCACCTTCGGCGATGAGGCGCCCCTCCGCGAGCACCAGCACGCGCGTGCAGAGCGCCATGACGAATTCCATCTGATGCTCGATCACGACAAAGGTCGCCTTGCGTTCGGTGTGATAGGCCTGAAGCCGCTCGCGCAGATGTCCGAGCATGGTCAGGTTGACGCCCCCGGCTGGCTCATCGAGCAGGACGAGCCGTGGACCGGCCATGAAGGCCATCGCCGCGTCGAGCAGTTTTTGCTGGCCGTAGCTGAGCGAGCCGGCCTGCTCTTCGCGCAAGATGCGACAGGCGGAAAAACTCGATCATCTGCGTGGCGGCATCACCAAGACCGGCGTCAGCATGTCCAAACAGACGCGATGCCATCGTACCTTGATGCTCCTGCCCCGCGAGGATGAGATTGTCGCGCACGGAAAGCTGCGGAAAAACCTGCAGCAATTGAAACGTCCGGCTGACGCCGAGACGATTGAGGTCACAGGGCCGCGTGCCCGTCGTCACCTGGCCGTCGACGCGCACTTCGCCGGCGCTCGGCTGCAATTGCCCGAGCACGCAATTGAACAGTGTCGATTTGCCCGATCCGTTCGGCCCGATGATGCCGAGAATCTCGCCGGCATGGACCTCGAATGACACATCATCGACCGCGACGATCCCGCCAAAAGCCTTGCGCAGATTGGCGACTTCGAGCACTGCGGTCATGGTCCGACACCTTCCGTGCGCACAGATGTCGTGGCAACCGCTCGCCGGCCGTTCAAAGCCTTGATCGCACGCTCGACCAGTCCGAGCAGCCCCGACGGACAGAACGCCATCATGACCATGATCGCGGCGGCATAGATGATGAGGTAGTAGCCTTGCGTGATGCGCAGCCATTCCGGCAGCAGCACGGCGACAAGTGCGCCGACGAAAGGCCCGAAGAAATTGCCACTGCCGCCGACGATCACCATCAGCAGCAGATTGAACGACAGACCGAGCGCGAACGAGTTCGGCTCGATGAATTGCACCAGCGGCGCGTAGAGCCCACCGGCCAGTCCGCCCAGGCTCGAGCCAATGGCAAAGGCCATCAGCGTATAGCGTCGCGTGTCAAGACCGAGCGACAATGCGCGGATCGGATTTTCGCGCAAGGCAACGAAGGCGCGGCCCCATGGCGAACGCAGCATCCACCAGGTTGCGAATGAAAGGAGCGCGAGAATGCCGAGACAGAAGAAATAGAAATCGCGCGCGCCATTCGTGCTCCAGCCTAATATTGTCGGGCGCGGCGTCCCGGTGATGCCGTAGATGCCGTTCGTGAGCCATTGCTCGTTGCGCAACACCAGGAAAACGAGCGTGGTGAAAGCAAGCGTAACGAAAGCGAGGTAATGGTGCTGCACGCGCAGCGCCGGGTAGCCAAGCCCCCAGCCCGACCGCGAAGCACAGAAGGCCAGCGGCGAGAAATGCCAGGAAGAATGGCACGCCCAGCGGCGTCAGCAGCGCAACCGTATAGGCGCCAATGCCGACGAAAGCGCCCTGCGCCAGCGAGATCTGCCCGGCATAGCCGAGCGTCAGATTAAGACCGATCGCTGCGATGGTCAGGACCGCCCAGGTCGAGATCAGGAAAATGCCGTAGGGCTTCAGGAAAAACGGCGCGGCGATTGCCGCCAGCAGTGGCGATGACGACAGCCAGGGTGCCGAGGCGCGTCATACCGTGCGCTCCTCGAGCCGCCCGAGAAGGCCCTGCGGGCGAAGCAGGATCACGGCAATCAGGATGATCAGCGGGAACGCGCCGCGATACTGCGACGAGATATAGGCGGCGGACAGGTTATCGAGCACGCCCAGGAGCAAGCCGCCGAGAATGGCGCCGCGCACCTGATTGAATCCGCCGATGATCGCCGCAATGAAGGCGGCCATGCCCAGCGTCTCCCCGTTGGTGAACTTGGCGAGATAAATGGGGCTCACCAGAATCGAGGCGATCGCGACCAGCACCGCGTTGAGCAGAAACGTGTAGAGCACCATGCGCTGCACCGGGATGCCGAGAATGCGCGCGAGGGTCGGGTTTTGCGCGGTCGCCTGCATCTGCCGGCCAAGCCGGGTCTTGTTGAGCAGGATGCTTAGCGCCGCCACCGTGAGAATAGCCACGGCCAGCACCGCGAGGCTTTGGGTCGAGACGACCGCATCGAAAATATGAATGTCGGTCGCCGGCACCAGCGTCGGGAACGGTTGGGCCTGCGAACTGTAAAAGTCCTTGGCGCTTTCCTTGAGAAACAGCGACAGGGCAATGGTCGAAATGACCAACGGCAGCACGCCATATTTCAACATCGGGTCGACGATGATGAGCTTGAACAGGATTCCCAGAACAACGATCGAGAGCGCGATGCCGATAAGACAGGCCAGCCAGAACGGCGCGCCCGCATTCATCGCAGCGAGGACGAAGAATGCAGGCAGCATGACGAACTCGCCCTGGGCGAAGTTGATCGTCTGCGATGTCTGCCAGAGCAGCGTAAAGCCGACCGCAATCAAGGCATAGATTGCACCGGTCGCGAGGCCGGATACCAAAAGCTGGATGAAGGAAGCCATTGGTCAAGCCTTTGAACTTCCGCCCGGCGATTGCACCGGGCGGAAGAGGACGTATGAACGATTTACTTGCCGAGCTTCGGCAAGGTTTCGACGATCTTCTGCTTGCCCTCGACAACTTCGCCCAGGAAGCTGATCCGGTCGATATCGCCGTTCTTGTCCCAGGTTGCCTCCATCAGGATGCCGGGCTCATCTTTCGGCGAGATCGTGATGCCGTGCGCGGCTTCCGCAAAAGCCTTGCTGTCGAACTTGCCGATTTTTTCCGTCACATGCTTGATGAAGTAGACAGCGGTGTAGCCCTTGATGCCGTTGTGGTCGCAGGCATAGTTGAACCGCTTCTTGAAATTGGCGGCGAACTCCTGCACGGCCGGGATCGGTGCATCGACGGTCAATCCGACATGACCACGTACGCCATTGGCTGCTTCGCCTGCCAGGTCGATCACCTTCTGGCCGAGCAAGGTTGTCTCGCCGATCAGCGGCTTGTTAAGGCCTTGTTTCTTGGCCTCGCGAAGAAAGCGCGCACTCTCTTCTTCGTTGACATAGACGAAGATCGCATCGGCATTGGCGCCTTTGAGCTTCACCACGTCGGCCGAGAAATCGGCCTGCCCTGATTCCGTCGAGATATCGGCGACCACTTTGATGTCGCGCGCGGCCATTTCCTTGACGAAGGTATCCCGACCGCCTTTGCCGAAGTCGTTGTTCACCCACAGCACGCCGACGGTCTTCGCCTTGACGCCGTCTCGCATGTAATTCGCGATCTTCGGCATGCTGAATTGCTGACCGAACGACGTGCGGAAAACGTAAGGGTTTCCCTTCTGGGTGATGGCCGCCGCCTCGCCGCCGACAATTTCGGGAATTTCGGCTTGCTGCGTGAGCAACATGTCGACCAGCACCGACCCCGAGAAAACGGGGCCGAGAATGACGAAGGGCTTGTTGTCGAGCACCTTCTGCACCTGCGCGCGCGAAGTGCCCGCATCGCTCTGGGTGTCGAGCAAAGGCGTTTCGATCTTGCGCCCGAGAATGCCGCCCTTGGCGTTGATCTCATCGATCGCCAACAGCATCCCGTCGCGGAAATTGGTGCCCGACACCGCGCCGGCGCCGGATAGTTCGAGAATGGCTGGGATGTACACGGTCGATTGCGCGAAAACCGGAGTGGTCACGCCAATCCCCGCGACGATCACCGACGCAAGAAGTCCTGAACGAAACATGGGAAGCTCCCTCCTGTGGTAGATTGCGGCCCGTTGCATCGGGCTTCTGGCAGCGCGGCGCCCCCATATCCGGGCCTGCACTACCGATGGTGACCTTGCTAATCCGCTCGCATAAGGTCAATAACCAAAACGTGCGGGAAACTTAACATGATGCTATTTTTTTCGCACCGGCCGCGCCCGCGCTGCGTGTCTCGGCGTGCTTCATCACCCGACTTGCACCGGGCGACGAGACGTTGAGCAGCCGCTGCGCCACCGACAGTGCCCGTCACCATGATCGCGCGGATCACCTCGATTTGGCGCAGCGTCAGCATCAACGCATCACGCTATTTTCGCTGCGGCGGATCCCGCGACAGATTCTTCGCAGCGAGTTCGTCGAGATAATCCTGCCAATAGGCCTTGCGGTTGCGCCCGAGATCAAACAGATAACTCCAGTCGAAAATTCCCGTCGAATGCATGTCATCGAACACAAGCCGAACCGCATAATTGCCGACGGGCAGTACTTCGATGATCTCGACATCGCGTTTGCCGGGAACGGTCTTGCGTTCCTCCGCCGAATGCCCTTGCACCTCGGCGCTCGGGCTCTTCACGCGCAAATACTCCGCGGGCAGGTCAAACCGTTCGCCGCCATCGTAGGCAACGGTCAGGGTTTTGCGATCCTTATGCAGGCGCAATTCGGTCGGCCAGACTTGCGGGTCGGTCATCAGTTCACAAATTGCACCGTGCCGGTGAAGTACCTGCACTCACTGTGCCTGTTCTGAGGATGCCTAAAACCGCAAAAATAACAAGGGAGTGGGGCAGCGGCGAACCCGGCCGCGCGGGACGCTATCACCACCTGTCGTCTTGCGCGCTTGCTTTCCGCCGCAGGATTGCGGTGACTAGGGGCTTGAAAACTCTCCAGAACGGCCGCGAAATGACCCACACCTCAAGTCCTTCGCCAACGGCAATCGCCTTCCCCATTCTCGCGATCGCATTCGTTTTTGTAGCGCCATTCATTGGTTACGATCCCAGCGCGCAGCCGCCCTCGACCTATTCGCTTGTGGTGTCGGGGATGATGATCGTCATCATGCTCGGCGCCGTGTTTGCCGCCGTTCATCATGCCGACGTCATCGCGCATCGCGTGGGCGAACCCTATGGAACACTGGTCCTGACCCTGGCCGTCACCGTCATCGAGGTGGCTCTCATCGAATTGATTGTGCTGACACCAGGCAGTTCGCCGGCTCTCGCCCGCGACACCGTGTTTGCCGTCATCATGATCGTGTGCAACGGCCTGATCGGATTGTGCGTCATTTGGGGCGGATTGCGGCACCACGAGCAGGAATATCAAACGTCCGGCGCAGGCGTGTATCTCACCGTACTGGGGGCCCTGTCGGTCCTCACGCTCGTTCTTCCCAACTACACAGTCACGATGATTGGGCCCTATTTTTCAAATCCGCAGCTGATTTTCATCAGCGTCATAACCGTCATTCTCTATGCCGCTTTCTTGTTTATTCAAACATCACGGCATACCGAATATTTTCGTGCCGAGGTCGGTGACGCCGGTCACCCCGCCCACGACCATCCGTCAAACCGACTCTGTGCTGATCAGCGTGATCATGCTGCTCGTGGCGCTATCCGGGGTCATCCTCACGGCGAAAAAATTCGCCATCATCCTCGAGGCCGGACTTTCGCACTTTGGCGCACCGCCGGCTGTCGCGGGCATCATCATCGCCATGGTGGTCCTGGCGCCTGAAAGCATTACAGCAGTGCGCGCGGCGGAGCGTAATGAGTTGCAGAAGAGCCTCAATCTCGCCCTCGGCTCATCGCTGGCGACAATCGGACTTACGATTCCCGCCGTGGGCATCACAAACGTCTTTATCGGCAAGCAAATTGAGATCGGCCTCTCCGGGCGCGACACCTTGTTGCTCGCCCTCACGCTTTTCCTGAGTCTTCTGACCTTCGGAACTGGACGGACCAATATTCTTTCCGGACTCGTGCACCTGGTTGTCTTTGCAACGTTCCTGTTTCTCGTCTTCGTTCCCTGAGATCATCCAAACGAAAATGGGGACGGGTGAAGATCCCGTCCCCAAGTACAACTCGTCCGACTAACGCTACTACGGACGAACAGGCTCTTTTCTCAGGCCTTTCCGATCGGCATCGCCACAAAGCGTGTTGCTTCCGCGGTCTTGACCCGCAACAGGATGGAGCTCTTGCCGGCGCTGCGCGCGTCGGTGAGCGCCTTGCGAACATCCGCCACGTTGGCAACCGCCTTGCCGCCTACATCCAGGATGACGTCGCCGGTCTTGATGCCACGCTCGCTGGCCGGACCGTTGGGGTCGACGCCAACCACTGCGAGACCTTCCGAGCCGGCGCCGCCAACATCCTTGGCCGGAGCAAGGTTGAGTCCGAGCCGTGGGCCGTCAGTCGAAGCATCCTTTTCGACTTGCGCTTTTGCCTGCTTCTGGTCCGGCATCTTGGCGAGTGTCAGATCCATATTTTTGACTTCGCCTTTGCGCGTGAGCGTCAGCTTGATGCGCGAACCAGGCGCCATCGCCCCGATCTTGCGAGCGAGGTCACGCGAGTCCTTGATCGCCGCGCCATCGATTGCGGTGATCACATCGCCTGCGGCAACGCCAGCTTTCACGGCAGGGCTATCAGCCTGCGGATCGGCAACAAGCGCGCCTTCCGCCTTCTTGAGGCCGAGGCTGTCGGCAATCTCAGCCGTCACCGGCTGGATCTGCACGCCCAACCAGGCGCGATCGACGTAACCACGCTCCTTGAGCTGGGCCACGACCATCTTTGCGGCCTCGGCAGGAATATCAAAGCCGATACCGACCGAGCCACCCGACGGCGAGAAAATGGCGGTATTCACGCCGATGACATTGCCTTCCATGTTGAAGGTCGGTCCGCCCGAATTGCCTTTGTTGATCGGCGCATCGATCTGGATGTAATCGTTGTACGGACCAGCTCCGATATCGCGGCCGCGTGCCGACACGATGCCGGCGGTCACGGTGCCACCGAGACCGAACGGATTTCCGACGGCGACGACCCAGTCGCCGATGCGCGGTTCGCGATCGGCGAACTTCACGAAGGAAAAGCTCTTGTCGGATTCAACCTTGATGAGTGCCAGGTCAGTCTTCGCATCGGTGCCGACAACTTTCGCCTTGTAGACGGTGCCGTCATCGGTCGTAACCTGGACAGTCTTGGCGCCTTCGACGACGTGATTGTTCGTCACGGCATAGCCATCCGCTGAAATGAAGAACCCGGAGCCCTCGCCGGTCATTCCCTGCCGGCCGCGCGGCGCGGCTTGCGGCGTGCCTTGTGGCATCCCTTGGCGACCGAACTGGTCGAAGAACTTCTCGAAGGGGATCCGCGGGGTCCCTTCGCTCTCGTCATTGTCGCCCATGCCAGTCGTTTTCGCGGTCTCGTCGATCTTGACGCGGACCGAAATCACGGCCGGCTTTACCTTCGCGACAATGTCGGCAAATCCGGCCGACGGCTGAACGCTGTCCGCGAGGGCGGGCGTTGTGAAAGCTGGCAAGTTCGAGCCGTTAAAGCCTGAAGGCCCCACGGCGACCGCGGCAATGGCAAGGCCTGCGACCGACGCAAGCAGGACCAGCCGACGCGGAGAAAATCCTTTGCGCTCCGCTCTGGCAGGAAGCAGTTGGTTCATATCGTCGTCTCCACTGTGAATAGAATCTCTGATGTCCCAGAGTGATCGCGTGTTAGATAGGCGGATCGACATTACGGCCGCCTTTCTCTGCGATTGAAAATTCGTAATCTTGGCGACCAAGTTGTCGCAGCCGCTCGCGTTGCGGCGACTCCCGGAATGGCGCCCCAGCTCCGTTTTCCCGAAATGGCGCCCGCCAATTGCGACGGGACAGGAATACCGCCGCCGAACAACACGCTCTTGCGGTGCAGTGTTACTTCACTCGCGCGGACCGACTCATTGATAAATGGGGGCGTCGTTCGTGCGCAGAGGAGGACCTGATGGACGCGTCAGTATGCGAAATCGAGAAAACACCACACGTGGAGATGGCCGAAGATATCTGCACGTTGCTGGAACAAACGATCCTGAAATACTTCCCTCCCACCGAGGCCGATCGGCCGAGGCAAGCCTCCGTTCCTCTGGTTCCTCCCCGCGAGCAGCCTGATCCGGACGTACTCCCGTGATGGGCGAACCGTAAGAGCCGAAACGCCCGTTCACACTTGACCTCGCCCCAGTTCTCTCGGAAATGACCGCGCTGTGACCAAATCGATCGGATGGTCGCGAGGGCACGATGGACACGCGCGGGGTCTTCTTTTTTGCTTTCACGATCGCCGCCATCAATGCGTTTTGCATTGGTGCAAACGGCGGCGAAGACACTTACGGCGCGGCCCCGGGCAACATCAAAGACCAACTGGACAGGCTTGTGCGTTCCTATCCGGACCAAATTGCCGGTCATGACACCGAGTTTCTCGTTCTGAAGAACGGGCTGAAATTCCGAATCTCGGATGGCCGGACCAACAAGACGTTCCGCGAGCTGCTGGAAAGTCCCGACATCGACGACATGTTCTATTCGACATATCCCGTGGGCACGGAGCCAAAACAGCCGGCAGCCAACGCCGACCCTGGTCGGGTTCGCTTTGAACCGCTGTTCGTTGCCATGTACGGCGATTGCAACAAAGGCGACATCGCCAGAGATCTGCGTGCAATCGATTGGTTGCCGAAGCACGGCGGCGGGAAGGTTACAATCACGACACTGAATGGCGTTGCCAGCGCACTCGAGAAAGTTTCCCGTGAGCTGGATGAATTGCCTGGCGATCTGATCAAATATCTCGTGCCAGCGGCCGGGACCTACAATTGCCGGAAGATTGCCGGTTCGCGCGCGAGGTCGATGCACGCCTACGGGGCTGCGATCGACATCAACACCGGATTTGCAGACTATTGGCGCTGGGTTTCAAGCGACCGAACTCAGCCGCGGTGGCGAAACCGTATCCCAATTCAAATTGTGAAGATTTTCGAGAAGCAAGGCTTCATCTGGGGTGGCTATTGGTACCACTTCGACACGATGCATTTCGAATACCGCCCGGAACTGCTGGCTGGCAAACCGTAGGCGGAAGCCCGCGTTAACCATGCGGGCAATTTACAGTTCCATCACGGTAAATAGCTGGCATTAGTGAAACCGGAAGTTGTCGCAAGAACTGCGAGTGGGACTCTGCGCCCGTGGAGGGAATTGCATGAGAACGCTCCTGATTTGCACGCTATCTGCGAGCCTTCTCGGCTGCGCCTGCCCTGGCCCACAGCAAGTGAGGCTGGCCGGCTGCGACGCGCAGGGTTGCCCGCAAAGAATTGCAGAAGCTCCGCCGCCCGAAACAAAGCCGGCTCCGGCGAAACCCAAAGTCGCCGCAAAAAAGGTTAAATTTACAACGGCAGCGACGACGGCGAAGCCTCCTTCTGCTCAACCAAGCAAGCCGCCTGAAAAAAGCGAAGAGAAAGCGGCGACCTCGAACACGCCGAAGCCTGCGACACCGCCCGCTCCACCGAACGAAACCTCCGAAGCCGTCGTCCAGAAGGCAAAGACGAAAATCGCCGCGTCCATTGACGATCCGGCATCCGCCCAATTCGACGACATGAAGCGCGCGCTCCGAAAGAATACATTCGGACAGCCGATCGACACGATTTGCGGCCACGTCAAAGGAAAGAAAAAGTCGGGAGAGAACACCGGGGAGTTGCCGTTTCTCTATCTCGTGAAAGAGGATACGGCTTACGTTGTTGTCGACGCCAACGCCGAGTTGGTAGCGGCTGTCGCGTACCGTACCATCTGCAACAGTCCTGATGCGCGCAGTACCGGCAACAAAACCCGCGAATGAACTTCCTGGCGACGTGAGTGCTGCTACCGTTCAGGGAGCAACGCCAGGACGCGCGGCAGGATCACCCTGATTTCGGTGAATTGACCCGGTTCCGTGTCGATCTCAATCGAACCGCCATGCTGTTTGACGATGATGTCATGGCTGATCGAGAGACCGAGACCGGTGCCCTCTCCGGCCGGCTTGGTCGTGAAGAAGGGATTGAAGATCTTGTCCTTCAGATCCGGCGGAATGCCGGCACCATTGTCGCGGATGCTGATTTCCACCTTGTCGCCGCGGTTTTTGGTGGCAGCACTCAGGGTCGGCTCATCGTCGCCGCCATTCGCTCCTCCCCGACGCTTGATCGCCGCGTAGAAGCCGTTGGAGATCAGATTCAGCAGAACCCGCGTGATGTCCTGCGGAAAGATGTCGGCCTCTCCCACCGTCGGATCAAATGACTTCTCAAGTTTGATGTTGAAACCCTGCTTTTCGGCGCGCGCACCGTGATACGCAAGATTGAGACCTTCTTCGACAAGGGAGTTAATATCGACCGCCCGATGTTCCCCGGAGCCCTCTCGCGAGTGCAGCAGCATGTTCCTGACAATTGCATCCGCACGCTTGCCGTGTTGAACGACCTTGTCGAGATTGCTGCGGAGGGTGTTTGTCAGCTCCGTAATCTCACCGTGCGTTTTTTCGTCAAATGATATTGCTTTCAGAGTACCCTGCAGCTCATCAATCAGCTCGCTTGATAATGACCGAGAAATTATTGACGAAGTTGAGCGGATTCTTGATTTCATGCGCAATGCCAGCAGTCAATTGACCGAGCGAGGCGAGTTTCTGTGTCTGTACGAGACGATCTTGAGTCGCCCGTAAATTTTCCAGGGATTCAGCAAGTTCACGCGTTCGTGCCTCGACGCTTTTGAACAGGCGGACATTCTCGATAGCTATCGCGGCCTGGTCGGCGAACGTCGAAATGAGTTCGATCTGTTTGTCGCTGAAAAGACGCACCTCTTTTCGTGTCAAAGCCAGAACACCGATTGGCACACCTTCGCGCAGCATCGGAACGCCGAGGGCCGTGCGGAAGTCACCCGAATCGAGCCCTTGCGAGAACGTGTATTCGGGATCGGCGATGACGTCGGGAATTTGGACGATCCGGCCTTCAACCAGCGCGCGACCGGCGATGGAACTGCGATCCATTTTCACCGGCGTGTTGTGGATAAAGTCTGAAAGCTTCGACGAGTAGCCATAAGTTGCAGCTCGGAAGAATGCTCCATCAATCTCGCGCGTTATGGCCCCTTGATCGGCGTTGCACAAATTAACCGCCGTTTCTATCAGGACGTCCAGGACGGTCTGCAGATCAAATGTGGACCGGCTGATCACCTTGAGCACATCGGCGGTGGCGGTTTGTTGCTGCAACGACTCCGTGAGGTCGCGTGTGCGTGTTTCAACCTCATCAAACAACCGAACGTTCTCGATCGCGATCACGGCCTGGTCGGCGAAGGTCTCGACCAGTTCGATCTGCTTGTCGCTGAAGGGTTTCGGCAAACGGCGCATCAGGAGCACGACGCCGATGGGTGATCCTTCGCGCATCAATGGAACACCGAGCGTTGCGCGATGGCCCGTAACTTTGGCCATATACGCGGCATATTCGCGGTCTTCGACCACGTCCGGCACGTGGACCGTTTTACCTTCCTGCAGCACTCGGCCGGCGACAGTCGCGCGCCCGGGCTCGATCGCCAGGTTCGATTTGATGTATTCGCTCGTATCGGCAGGCAGGCCGTAACTCGTCGCCCAATAGTAGGCATCGCCTTTCTGGCGAATGATGGCGGCGATATCGGCCTCGCAAAGCTGCGCAGCCGATTCGGTGAGTGTGTCGAGCACCGGCTGCAGATCAAACGTCGAGCGACTGATGACTTTAAGGACATCAGCGGTCGCTGTCTGTTGCTGGAGCGATTCCCGCAACTCGCCAAGCAATCGCGCATTCTCAATCGCAATCACAGCTTGCGCTGCGAAGTTCTTGACCAGATCGATTTGCTTGTCAGTAAATGCCTGTACTTCCTGCCGATAGATGCTGATAACCCCGATCAGGTCCTTCTCCTTGATCATCGGCACGGAAACGATCGTGCGGTAACCACCGAGATCGGCCCCTGCGACAACGAATGGATCGCGCCGGCGATATGCTTCACGCTTCGTGCTGTCGAGCACTTGAGCCACCCGCTTAGTGGCCGCAGCCTGACCCAGAGTGCTTCCGGGATCCGGCTGGATCAGCCGGTTCTTGCGGGCCTCGATAAAGGCTGCCGGAGCGTTGTGGAATGCTGCGGCACGAAACGAATCCCCATCGCGCAGGTAGAGCGTGCCGAACTTGGCTCCGCATATGCGCGTCGCGTTCGCAAGTATGGCCTGAAAGACAGTCTCGAGCTGCCCCGGTGAACTGCTGATGACATTGAGCACCTCGGCCGTTGCAGCCTGCTGATCAAGCGCCTCGTCGCGCTCGCGTACCAGGCGCTCCACGAGCTGCCCGTGCGATTGGTCAATGGACGCGTTTGCGGTCGAGGGTTTGCGTATCTTGGTCTTGGCCGCACGACGCCGCTTGACGTGCTGCCGTTTTCCGCTGCGCCGCTGCATGCACCCCCTCCGCAGGCAAATTTTATGCAATTCCCAGGTTTAGCGCCATGGCAGCGCGGAAGGCTGGTTATGTGTAGTTAACTCCGCGTCCCGGTTGGCTCATTGACCCGACGAGCATGTCGTTCTGGAGATTTGAAGCGAGGTGCACCCGGGCTTGAAGCACCGAACAGCTCAAGGCGAACGCTCCGGTTTGCTCGCTCCAAGGCTTGCGTGAATCATAGTCACAACTTGTGCCCCTTCACCGACCGCAGCCGCGACGCGCTTGACCGAGCCTGATCGCACATCACCGATCGCAAATACGCCGCGCCGGCTCGTCTCGAAGGGCCGTTGGCCCCCGTCAAGTTCGGAGCCGGTCAGGACAAAACCCTTCTTGTCCAGAGCAATGCCCGATCCGGACAACCAATCCGTATTCGGTTCGGCGCCGATGAAAAGAAATAGATGTCGAATGGGCCGGCGGATCTCTTGGTCTGAAGTACCCAGTCGCCAGCGAATTGCTTCGAGTATGCCGTCACGCCCTTCAAGAGCAGTGACGTTGACCTGCGTCAGCACTTCTACGTTTGGCAGGCCCGAAATCCGATCCACGAGATAGCGCGACATGGTAGCCGCAAGGTTCTGTCCGCGAACCAGGAGCCACACCTTGGCAACCTGGCTCGCGAGATAAACCGCCGCTTGTCCGGCCGAATTTCCCGCGCCGACCAGGGCAACTTCCTGACCGGCGCACAACTTCGCTTCCAGCGGAGAGGCCCAATAATGGACGCTTGCTCCTTCGAATTGCTCAATTCCGGCAACGGCGAGTCGACGGTAACGCGCGCCGCTGGCAATCACGACGGAACGGGCAAGCGCATGTTCGCCGTTCGACAACTTCAAGACGAGGTGACCTTGGCTTGAGTCGGTCTTCCCATCTAATCCAACGACTTCATCGGGGATGGCCATCTCGACACCGAATTTCTGTGCCTGATTGTAGGCGCGCCCCATCAGAGCGATGCCGGAAATTCCAGTCGGAAAGCCAAGGTAATTTTCAATTCGTGCGGAGGCGCCGGCCTGTCCACCGAATGAGCGGCAGTCAAGGGCCAGGACAGAGATTCCTTCCGATCCTGCATAGACGGCAGCGGCAAGCCCCGCCGGACCAGCGCCGACGACCACGACGTCGAAGATCCGGTTCGGGTCGATGGGCCGAACAAGCCCGATGCAGCGGGCCAGCTCAGTTTCGGTAGGATTGCGCAGCAATCGCCCGTCAGGACACAAAACAATCGGCAGTTGGCTGGGGTCGATGTGGAAGCGTTCGATCAGCGCTTTCGCTTCGTGGTCTTTCTCTGGATCAAGTTCTTGATGCGGATGACCATTGCGGCGGAGAAAGCCAGCCAACCGGAGTACGCCCCCGCTTTCCGCGTGCCCGATAATCACCGGCCCGCCGGAACCTTCCTCGAGCAAACCAACGCGACGCAGGATCAACGCGCGCATGATGCGCTCGCCGAGTTCGGCTTCAGCGATCAACAGCGCGCGTAATCGATCCGGCGGAATTACCAAAGCCTCGACAGGACCTTCCGCTTGTGCATCGACGAGCGCTGGCCGGCCAGCCAATTGCGCCAATTCACCCAGAAATGATCCCGCGACGTGCGTAACAATAAGCGCGCCCTTGCCGGACAGTGCGTGTCGCGCAACGTCTACTTTGCCAGAGAGTATGAGGGTTAGACCCTCGCTGACCTTCCCGGCTTGAGCCAGAATTTCTCCCGACTTGTATGACCGAAGCGTGCCAAAGCGACGTACTCGCTCAATCTCGGCTGGTTCGAGGGTCGGAAACGCCTGCGCCCGGCGCGCTTCAATGATGGGTTGATTCCGCGACACCATGTCTCGCACACCTTTTACCCGCGACTTCGACGATAGCCGGGAGACGTTCAATCAAAGGAAGTTTCTAAATGTTCACGGCGCAATGAACGTGCAGCCGCGACCCGCTAGTGGAAACCGGCAATAATCGGCGCAGTGTCATTTATTACGTCGGCTTCATCCTCATAGTCCTTGGTGCCAGAAGGTACGCCATTATAGTTGATTGACGGATTTGACCAGAAAGGGATTCGAGGACAGGAAGCACAGGCTTTGCGCGTTGCCATTATTGTCCGCCACTCGTTTTTGTAGACGTAACCGTGCCCATTGCGAAACGGTCTTTCGTCTTTATCGGCGGCACGCTCGTGTCTCAGTCCCAACAGGTGACCAAATTCGTGCGCGAGAGAAAAATTTCCCACCGCGCAGATATAATTTATCACTGAAAAGGCACTGCTCCTGTCGGCAAGGATTACGTCGGAAAGACCGCAATAGTCGGAAACGGTCGTCAAAAGAAAAACGACATGCGCTTTGGCCGCATCTCGTTCTGTCTTTACCCAGGCGGATGTTCGCAACATCGCAAGGTCAGAAGGGAAATCCTTCTCTACATACGCAATTTCTTCGGATTTCACCAAGTTGACCGACATCCTCACGTTACTGTTTTTCGACGCAAGATTTGTACTTTCAATCGCCATGGTCGCGAGCGCGTCCGGGTCTGAGCCAAATTGCGCCAAAGCCTTGCGGACGGCCGGCGTATATAGAACCATAGCCCGGATTACAGGTATCGATTGGTTTTGAAGGAGGCCTTCCTTTTGCGGAGGAATTTCCGGGGCGTCATTTGCTTTGGGTGTGGTTCCCGGCGGGTGTTCTGCCGGATACACACTGGGGTTCGTCTTCACGATGGCATGCAAACCATTGCCTAGCGGATTGATGAGGTAAACATCCGGCCCAATAATGACCGTCCCTGTAATTCTTCCGTTCTGAACAACAAAGGCCGCCACGCCGCCCCTTTTGTCCGGTGCAGCCGTTCGATTTTCAATATTCCCGCGCCAAACGAAAGAGGACGGGCCGCGTTGATCGATTTCCTTCTGGAATGCGTCGACCCGCAAGCCGGGAGCAAGATTTAGCTTTATCCCTCTTGCCTTGTTGAAACCGTCCGCGATCGTGAGAGCCCCTCTGAGAAGCTCAAGTGATATGCCGCCGGCTCGAACTTGAGCGATATAGACCGCGGTCGACGTCTTGCGTTCGCGAAGTCTAGACACAACCTCTTTTTGCTCTTGAGAAATCTTTACATCGGCGAAGTTGGTCGTCGGCGTCGTTTGAAAAAGCTGCCGATAATCAGCATCGGCCTCCACAGCCGAAAACGCGGGGTTGTCGCGCGCGGATTTCAATAGTCTCACGGCGCCGACAGCGGGAAGCTGAAGAATGACGGCATTGAGCGCAGGGATCCGCTTTTTTATTGTCGCGTTGAATTGCTTTGATACTTCCTCCGCCCAATTCGCAATGGTTTGATCGCGCGCTTTCAAGAGCACTTCGGTTGCCTCGGCCGAAACGAGGTGACTGAAAAGAACACCAAGTATCAACGCCGGGTATCGCATTTCAGGTCCCGTTTAGAGCTGTCGTACGCGCAACGTAACGCACCACAGCCAGGTAACGAAGCTGATTCAGCGCACATGCATGCGCTTGGCAATCTCTTCAAGCATCACTTCGGTTGCGCCACCACCGATGGCGTGCACGCGCGCGTCCCTTGCCATGCGCTCGATCGCGCTCTCTCGCATAAATCCCATCCCGCCATGGAACTGCATACACGTGTGCATGACTTCGTTGACGAGCTCGCCGCAGTAAGCTTTCACCATCGCAACCTCTCTGGTTGCTTCAACCCCGCGCTTCGCAAGCCAGGCCGCATGAAAGACAAGTTGTCTCCCGGCCTCGATTTTGGCAGCCAGCATCGCCAGGCGATGACGGATCGTTTGTTTCGACCAGAGTGGTGAACCAAAGGCTTGGCGTTGCATCACCCAGGCGAGCGTCAAATCGATTGCCGCCTGCGCTTCACCCATGGCCATCGCACCCATCACGACTCTTTCGTTCTGAAAATTGCGCATGATTGCGTAGAACCCGCGGCCTTCCGCACCGAGCAAATTCGATACCGGTATCCGGCAATCTTCAAAAATCAACTCGGCCGTATCGGAGGAAAGCCAACCATGCTTTTCGAGCTTTTTTCCAACGCGAAACCCCGGCCTATCTCTTTCAACCAAAAACATTGAGATGCTTTCTGACGGCCGTCCATCCTGAGTTGTCTTCGCCGCAACGCAGTAAAGGTCGGCATAGACACCATTCGTGATAAACATTTTGGTGCCGCTCAGAAGATACTCATTGCCTTCGCGTCGCGCCCTCGTTCGAATATTTTTCACATCCGAGCCGGCGTCAGGTTCGGTGACCGCAACGGCAACGATCTTCTTGCCGGAAATAATATCCGGCATGAATTGGTCCTTGATCGCTTGGGAATCCGAATTGTAGATGTGCACCGACGCCATGTCGGTGTGGACCAAAACGGTGATCGCGACGCCGCCGAACGTGGAGCGTCCCAGCTCCTCTGCCAGCACCACGCTTGCAAGCACATCCATTTCGGAACCGCCGTATTGCTGCGGGTACCGAATTCCAAAAAATCCCAGCTCGCCCATGCGTCGCAAGACCTCGCGCGGGACAAATCCTTTGTCTTCCCAGGCTTGGGCGTACGGCTTGATCTCAGTCTCGACAAACCGCCTGATCTGCGCGCGCAGAATTTCGTGTTCCGAGCTGAAATAGGGCAACGAGCTGCTATCGTGTGCTTCGTCAGACATCGAACAAGCTTCCCATCTCGCAGGTCAGAAGACAAACATCTCGCGAAGTGAGAGCAACTCCGGTGCCCTAGCGCATTCCGCCCTTGGCCGACCCCTGCCGTCCCCCGAACTTGCGGGCACAAACAGGTGTGCCCCCAGGGGCAATCAATGATCCGTCATTTCGCGGTTTTTTTAAAAATGACCGGCAAGGAAAAGTCCAAACCCTCATCAGCGATCAGAGGCGGCGGAGGCGGAACTGGGTTGGCGCGCTCAACCATTGTGATCGCGGCGTGATCGAATGCCTCGTCACCGGAACCTTTGGCAATGCTCGCCGACAGAACGTGCCCCGTCCGATCGAGAGTCATGGTGATCAGAATTTCGGCGCCCTTCTGGCTGCGGTCCGCTGGATATCGCTTGAACTTGTCCAGATGGGCGAGAAGTTCTTTTTGCCAAGTCACGCGTGCGCGTTGCCGGCTTTGCCCCGTTCCCTGATCCAACGTGGTCGATTTGGCGGCCTCCTGGACATTCTGAAGTGACGGCGCGGCGGTCGCCTCCTGCGCAGCAGATTCCTCCGATGCCTTCGTCATCTTGGTTTTGGGCTCGGGCTCTTTCTCATCCGGCTTGTCGGTTTTCTCGACCGCCACCAGACGGTCGGGATTTTCGGACTCGACCGGCGTCTCCTTCGGAAGATCGACTTCTTTTTCCGCGGTCTTTTGTTCAACCACCGGAGGAGAAGCTGCGGATGCTTCGCTTTCCGGTCCCGGCGGCAATTCTGAGGGCGTGGTTTGGGTCGAAGCCAGCTCGAACGCGATTTCTATACCTGGCGCACCAAGATCGTCGTCCTCAGGCTCGTTCATCCGGGCAATTGCAAAGGCCGCAAAAACGAGATGCATGCAGCAGACAAAAACCGCGGCAAACACCCAGATGTTTCTGCGTAGGGTCTGGTCTGCAAGGTCCATCTTGGCCGACAACCGTTGCGTCAACGCTGTTGGGTCGCCGAGGGCGGCACAATCTGATCGGGCGCGGCTGCACGGCCTTCCAATGCAACGAGCGCGACCTTGGTGTAACCGCCGAGGCGGAGAATCTCGAGGACGTCCATCATGTCGCCGTAAGATACCGCGCGATCCGCACGCAAAAATATGCGGCGATCCTTGTTTGAATCTTCATTATCGAGCGTTCGCACCAGGTCGACCCTTTTCACGGAGGTCTCGCCGATCGCAACCGCGAGATCAGCCTTGATCGACACATAGGTCGGCTTGTCCGGCTTGGTGTGCGGTACGGCACTGGACGTTGGAAGATCTACCGGAAGGTCGACAGTCGAGAGCGGCGCCGCGACCATAAAGACAATGAGCAGAACCAACACGACATCGATAAACGGCGTGACGTTGATTTCGTGGGTCTCGCCGAAATCCTCTTCGTCGTCGATATCGGTGAAGGTAATGCCCATGGACTACTCCGCTGCTCGGCGCAGCGGCGCCGTGTGCATGCGATCGAGATCGCGCGAAAGCTGTCGCGTAACCGTGCCGCCTGCGCGTCCCACAAGATCCAGATATCCCTTCGTGACGCGCGAAAAGTGATTGTAGATCATGACCGCAGGGATGGCTGCGAATAGGCCAATGGCCGTCGCAAGAAGGGCTTCGGCGATGCCCGGAGCAACCACCGCGAGGTTCGTCGTCTGCAATTTGGAAATTCCAATAAAACTATTCATGATCCCCCACACCGTGCCGAACAAGCCGACAAACGGGGCGGTTGCGCCAATCGTGGCGAGCATGCCCATTCCGAAACGAACGCGACGTGCTTCGGACCGGATAATTTCGGAGAAACTTGACGCCACGCGCTCTTTGACGCCGATCTCGCTATCGAGGCCCGGCGAAAGTCTGATTTCTTCAATGGCGGCCGCGATGAAAGAACGCATGACACTGCGGTCGGACGAGAGCATCGACGATGCTTCGCCCAGGGTCCGCGCCCCGGCAACCGAGCTCACTGCGGCCCGCAGCTTCCGCTTGGCGATAAAAAGTTCAATGAACTTCGCAACGAAGATCGTCCACGTGACCAAAGATGCAAAGACCAGTCCTGCCATGATGGCCTGAACGATCAGACTGGCCGACACAAACATCGTCCATGGCGACAATTCACGCAGCCCCACCGTCACCGATTTGGCGGAGGTATTGGCAGGAGAGTTGAACTCGCGGACAGCACCAGCGGGGGGCGGCCCGATCTGATCTTGCGCCTGACTGGCACCGGCCGGGGCCGTCGATTGCTGGGCAATCCCCGTCGGGCCGAAACAAAACACGGCGAACACCAGGGCGATCGCTAGCGCGAGCTGACGCATTGCAGATTGATCGTTTTTCGACTTGGTCCGGCCTTGCTGCATTCTATACGTCCACCAATTGATCAAGTTCGTCGGCGCGCGTTCGTGCATCGCGGTTCCGTGGCGCTACCATATATCGCTTCCCCATAACAATTGACGATTAGATCAAATGATCCAGTCTAGAACAATTTTAGTCTGTTGTTTTAAATCGCTCTAAAGATCATCACACGGCGTCTGACGAGTTCGATTGTTGACGCAAAAATATTTTTGAAGGCGTGTTGTTTTGGAAGCATTCAAATCCCTCATTGAACTCTTCGCCACGTAACGATTAAAGCGCGAGTTTTTCTTTATAAAAATTCCAAGCTGACGACTTGGGCAGCGTCTGTCGCCGTAACCATCTGGACTCATCACATATCGATCAAATAAAAAAATTGGGCGCACACGAACAACAAACTAATCACTACGGGGATGTTATGGGGCACGAAGTTAGTCGGGGTCGATATGCAAAATCCATCACCAGAGCGGCGCTTTTATCGGTGAGCTATCTTGCACTTGCCGTCGCTGGCGGAAATTCATCAAACGCGCAAACGCCGCAGCAAGCGCCGACCGCACAACCAGGTACATCGCAGCTTCCTCCGGTCCAGATCGAAGAGCCGGCCCGCAAGCCGAAACGCCAGAGAACTCAGCCGAGCAACCGCGCGGGTGCAACGGCGACACGACGGACCACCACGCCGCAGACCACACCGGCCGCGCCGCCATCAGTCTGGGCGAGCACGTACGATACGCGGACGGGCACGGTCGGCGTTTATACAAACAGCACTTCGGTTGCGACCAAAGTGAATACGCCGCTCGTCAACATTCCCCAGTCAATGTCAGTCCTTACAAAGGATTTTATCAGAGATCAGGGCTTTTCCTCGCTCACCGATGTCACCCGTTATGTGCCGGGCGTGGCGGTTCACCAGGGCGAAGGGAACCGCGACGAGCTCGTCATTCGCGGCGTGGATTCAAGCGCAAACTTCTTCGTCAACGGCTTTCGGGACGACGTTCAATACTTCCGCGATCTATACAACGCGCAAAGCGTCGAAATTCTGCGCGGACCGAGCGCACTGACCTTCGGACGAGGCGCGGGTGGCGGCCTGCTCAACCGCACGCTCAAGGAAGCGGATGGCACGAGAATCTATGAGGTAACGGGGCAAACCGGATCTTACGCTGATCGACGCGTTACTGTTGATGCCGGCCAGGCGGTCAACGACAACTTCGCTGCCCGTCTTAACTTGATGTACGAGGGCAGCGATACGTTCCGCAACTATGGCTGGCTCGAACGTTGGGGCATCAACCCGACACTGACCTACAGGCTTAGCGACAGCACCAAAGTCAGACTGAGCTACGAATATTATCACGACGAGCGCGTGGCCGACCGTGGCAACCCATCTCAGGGTTTAAGCGCGGTCGCGCCTTCATCGACGCGTTTCAATCCGGCAGCTCCATTTGCCCCGGGCGGAGATCTGACGGCATTTTTCGGCAGCCCCGATCTGAACCGCGCCAGAGCCACCGTGCAGGAGACGATGGCGTTTATCGACCACGACTTCGGAAACGGCCTGACGGTGAAAAACTCGACGATGTTCGCCCAGTACCTGAAATTCTACCAGAACATCTATCCCGGAAACGGTCCGCTATCGGGCGCGGTTAATCCCGCTCAGACATCATTCAACCGGGCCGCATATAACAACACGACAAACCGCGATAACATTTTCAACCAGACCGACTTTATCTACAAAGCTTTCACCGGACCGCTCTTCCATACCGTCGCCTTCGGCGGTGAGTTTGGCCAACAGACGGGAATCTCCCTGCGTAACACCGGCATCTTCCCGACCGGCACCAATACGATCATCGCCAACCCGTTCTTTCCAACCTACTTCGGTCCTGTTGCGTTCATCCATCAATACCCGGGAGCGCTTTCGCCTGGCGTAACGACACCGGACGCCAACAGCGACTACACGCTCTACACGACGTCTTTGTACGCTCGGGATACAATCGAAATCACGCGCTGGCTGCAGATCATCGGCGGCGCCCGCTTCGATCGCTTTGATGAATCGGCGTTGGACAAGAATACCAATACGAATCGAAGCCTCGTCAACGACAAGGTATCTCCGCAAGCAGCAGTCATTGTGAAGCCGATCGAAAATCTGTCGTTCTATGGCGCCTACAGTGTTTCATATCTGCCCGCGGCCGGCGACCAATTCAGTGCCTTGACGAACGGCACAATCATTCTCGCTCCGCAAAAATTCGTTAACAAGGAAATCGGCGTCAAATGGAATATCAACCCGCAACTGCTATTCACTGCCGCCGTCTATGATCTCAATCGTTACAATGTCCCCCTGCCCGACCCGAGCAATCCTGGATTTTTTATCCTGTCGGGCAGCAACAGAATCCAGGGGTTTGAGACAACGCTGGTCGGATACGTCACGCCCGAATGGCAATCCACCCTCGGCTACGCGTACACCGACGCGCGCGTGACAAGCGCCACGTCGACGACAATTGTTCCGGGAAACCGTATCCAACTTGTCCCGCTTAATCAGTTCTCTTGGTGGAACAAATATCAATTTACGCCGGTTTGGAGTTCGGCGCTCGGAGTCGTTTACTTCTCGGATTCTTTCGCCTCATCGGACGACAGCGTAAAATTGCCCGGCTTTGTTCGCTTCGATGCCGCGGTTTACGCAAAGATCAACGAGATGTGGAGGGCGCAGGTCAACGTCGAAAATATCTTCAACAAAGGCTATTGGGCGTCGGCCGACGGCAACAATAACCTGTCGCCGGGACAACCGCGAACAATTCGGCTAACAGGCATCGCGAGATTCTGAGGCGCGCGCCAATCGGCTAACTTTGGTTCAACTGCGAGCAACCGATACCGGCCCTACCAAGCTCATCGGACGCGCCGATGAACTGATCGAATGACTGGTAATGTCCGCTATCGGGAAGCGGACACTACAGGCATCGTCGCTTCCCTACTTATGGGAGCTTATGGCCTTTCGGGCAATTTCTCTCCGTTGCACATTTGGGTAAATTCCTCCGAGTGAATTGAAAACATCAGTGCAGGAGTGAGCCATGACGAGAATTCCATCCTTGATGGTGATCGTATGAGCGCCTTGGCATTATCCTGCGTGATATTTTTGTTGGTGCTGGGCGGCATCTTCACTGGTACCGCGCTTCGCCGCGCATTACCGAACCATCATCTCAACAAAGAAACACAGGACGTCGTGCGCCTCGGTGCAGGCCTCATCGCCACGATAGCCGCACTCGTTCTTGGTTTATTAATCGGAGGCGCAAAAGGGTCGTTCGACACAAGGAGCACTCAACTCAAGCAGCTAACAGCCAATGTTATTTTGCTCGACAATTTGTTGGCACAGTATGGCCCCGAGGCCACACCCCTCCGCAGGCAGTTGAGGGGTGCAATAAACCCCCTTATCGAACGGCTGTGGCACGAAAAAATAACTACGGAGCCGTTTACGACCAACAGCGAAGGGGAAAAAGTCTACTTAGCCATTCTTTCGTTATCGCCGCAGACTGAAACCCAGCGCTCGCTCCAAGCCCGGGCGGTACAAATCGCCAATGACGTAGCCCAAACCCGCTTCATGCTGTTTGCCGAAACTGAAAATCAAATTCCAAAACCTTTTCTCGGCATTCTTGTGTTCTGGCTTTTCATCATATTTTTGAGCTTCAGTTTATTTTCGGATCTCAATGCAACAGCTTTAGCTTTTCTATGCGTCTTTGGCTTATCGGCGTCCTGTGCAATCTATTTGATTTTAGAACTGAACGAACCGTTCAGCGGCCTGATGAGGATTTCGGACATCCCGCTGCGGAATGCACTTGTACCACTGTAAGCGCGTTCCCTTCGGTAAAGCGGATGTCCGTTTATGACCCAAAGGATTCACCGCGCGGCAATCATGCCGCTGTGAGCAAAAGACCACCTATGAAACTCCGATTAAAATTTGACACAGGTAACCCGTAGCAATTTCTTTGCAAAAAGTTCGCCGAACGGAACGACGAATTTATTGATCACGAATTGTAACGGCACAGCACCGCCACATTGCACACAAATAGTGACTACATAACTGGAAGTTCGCAGAGATCGCCATCATCCGATTAGCGTCCAGACCGTCGCGTTCGGAGGTCCGCACTGGAACGGTCCCTAAGGAAAAACATCATGAACACCACTAATCGAAGCGCCACAACCAGGTCCGTCGGTTCCCCCGGGAGCGGTGGGCAAATACTCCGCGAAGCGGCTGAAACCGCCTCCGCGCAGACCAAGCAGGCATTTGAAAAGATGAGTGCCGCAACCGCCGACGCCACCACTTTGATGAAAGACAGTTACTCGACGGCCGTCAGGCGCACACAAGACTATAACGCCAAGTTCATTGAGTTCGCTCAAGCAAACACTGAAGCGGCCTTCGAATTTTTCCAACAGCTCTCAGGGGTAAAATCTCCTACGGAGTTCCTCGAATTGTCGACCAGCCATTCGCGCAAGCAGTTTGAAACTCTGACCGAACAGGCCAGGGAACTTACAACGCTGGCCCAAAAAGTCGTGTCGGCGACCACTGAGCGAGTTGAGACGGACGTAAGGGCTTATAGCGGACGTTCGTGAATTCAATTTCAAAAATTCTACCGTTTAAGCCCAGGATGTTTTACCTGGGCTTTTTTTCATCGGGACGCTCTGGTTCATCATCGGTTTCATCTCAATGTCGGCTGCAATGCGGACATTCCATAAATTTCACATTGGTCCGGGAAAATTTCGACAGACCTCTAGCTTTGTGCAATGCAGCAATTAATTGATGACGGCAACAGGGAATGAACCGTCATGATAAATCTGCGAGACATGCTCGCCGTCGGCAGAAGCCGAGGTGGGTGGAAAAAATTTCTTCGCGCATTGGATGGCGGACGTGCAGCCCATGGCACACGTTTGCGGGAGATCTTCGATTTCGGATCGAACCCCGGCAATCTGCGGATGTTCGGATATCGACCGCCTGCCCTCGCGGACAATCCGGCACTTGTCGTCGTGTTGCATGGATGCACCCAAACCGCAGCAGGCTACGATCTCGGAGCGGGATGGTCGACGCTCGCAGACCGTTACGGCTTTGCCTTGCTTTTCCCGGAACAGCAGCGATCAAACAATCCCAACGGTTGCTTTAATTGGTTCCAGCCCGAGCACAGCCGGCGTAATCAAGGGGAACCCCTCTCAATCCGGCAGATGATCGAAAAATCTGTCGCCGAACACGGTATCGATCGGCGTCGGATTTTCGTCACCGGGCTATCGGCGGGCGGCGCGATGACGTCCGTCATGCTTGCCTGCTACCCCGAAGTATTTGCCGGAGGGGCGATTGTTGCAGGCCTTCCCTATGGCGCGGCCACGACCGTCCAGCAGGCGTTTGAAAGTATGTTTCAAAGCCCGTCCCGCCCGGCACACGAATGGGGTGACCTCGTCCGTAAAGCTTCATCTCACCGAGGGCCGTGGCCACGCGTCTCGGTCTGGCATGGAAATGCCGACAAGACAGTGATCCCGTCCAACGCACGAGAGATCCTTAAGCAGTGGACCGAGGTCCATGGCCTTGCGTTATCCCCCTCGGTGGAAACTCAGGTTGATGGCTTTCCCCGTCAGGTTTGGATCAACGAAACTGGCGATGAACTAATCGAGGCGTACACCATCCCCAACATGGCGCATGGCGCGCCACTGGCTGTCGGCGCAGCCGAGGGTGCGTGCGGTGCTTCGGGACCGTTTATGCTGCCAGTGGGGATTTCTTCATCCTATCACATTGCGAAGTTCTTCGGGATTGCGGTTGCTCGCGCTTCAACAGAGAGAAGCATGGCGAAGCTCCCTTCATCGCCAGAGCACTTCGGGCCTACCGAGCCGGTGCTTGAGGGTGAAGTGCTTGACAAGGATGACAAGCGAGGATGGCAACAAGAGCCGATGCCGCCGCTTCCTGACATTGGAGCGGTGATCAACAAGGCGTTGAGATCCGCCGGACTGATCAAGGATTGACTACACGTCTTAGCCCTGCGCCGACGAATGTTTTGACCTAGCTGGCTACAGCGCTTTTCTCATGGGCGAGCCGTAATTGTCTTAGCGCTCGGGTTCGGTCCCGTATCGCCTGCTCGGCGGCATAATAATCCGCAGTTGCTTTCGGAGCGTCAGCTTTTTGCAACTGGCGTGTTTTGAAGAGCCGCTCGGCGCGGGTGCGGTCTGCGTTTTCGTGTTGCGGCATGGTCCCACAACGCACGAAGGTACCAAAAGTTCCTTGTGGGCGCTTGGCAGTCGCGGATTATAGTACTGCACATGGCCGCTTATGACCCAAGCAGACATGCTAGAAGTAGCCGCCCAGTGGACTAAACGTAATGCCCCCTGATGAACAGCAAGAACGCGTTAAAGCAAGTTTTGCCAAGCAGGGGCTGATGATGACATTAGGAGCGACTCTCGGCAGCGTTTCGCCGGGCCTGGTCGAGATCATCGTAAATCCCCATCCGGCAATATTGCAGCAGCATGGGTTCGTCCACGGTGGAGTTGTGAGCGCCATTGCTGACAGCGCGGCGGGCTATGCGGCGCTTAGTCTGATGCCTGCTGACACCGGGGTTCTCACCACAGAGTTCAAGATCAATTTTCTTGCTCCCGCCGAAGGCGAGCACATCCTTGCGCGTGGACGCGTTGTCAAAGCTGGACGCACCCTTACTCTGGCCCAAGCGGAGGTGTTTGCCAAAACTGGCGGACAAGAAAAGCTAGTTGCTCTGCTCACGGCTACGCTAATCGTTGTGAAAGGGCGCGACGGGATAAGCGATTGAGCTAACGAACGCAAGGGTGCGGGTCGCCCAAAGCGAGCATCGGGTCGACGCGCTGGCTCAAGGTGACAGCGCAACAGATGGCCGAAAATCATACCGTCGCCACGCAATCTAACTCCAGGTCAAACGGCCCCGGCCACGAGTGAATGAACATGAAGATGCGCGATGGCGCATCTTTCGGGAAATAGCGATCATAAACGGCGTTGAAAGTCGCGAAGTGGGCCGGGCCGGGCACGCAATAGACATTGCATTTGATAACCTGCGACAGCGACGAGCCGGCAGCCTCCAGACAATGCTTGAGCTGCTCCAAGACCAGCTCGCATTGCCGCTCAAATGTTTGCGGCTTGATCTCGCCGCTTTCCGGATCAAAGGGCGGCAAGCCGGAGAGATAGACGAAGCCGTTGGCAATGGTGACAGGATGCGCCACCCCACCTTTGCGATAGCGCTCTAGATAGGTCGAAATCGGCTCTACCCGCATGCGTTTGATCATGGCTGTTCCTCTCGCCTGTAGTCGTTTCAGAGTGAGATTGGCGAAGTTGTGCGAAAAGCGCAAAATTGTGATCTGCAACACAGACCCAACACACGCCCTGGAGCATCTTACCTCACCGAGCCCTGCCGACGTGGTTTCCCGTCCCCCAACGGTTTACCCCAGCCCGTCGGATCCAAAAGGACCGCTGCCGTCCCCGCGCAGCGGTCTTTTTGTCTTTCGGTGCCGTTGAGCGGTGAGACATTTTTATTTGCCGATTTGTGATCGCCAACACATCCAAGGCGTCCACGGTTCGCTACGAGAGAATTGCGACGTCCTTATTCTGCCGGGACAGAGGGGAAATTAAGATGACATTCAATCCATATCGAACCACTGCCTCCAGCGGCTTCACACACATCGCGGCGTACATCGTTCAGCACCTGCTCGACGACGTCGGAGACCTTCAACCAATTGATGAACTGGGGCAGCAGCGACGCCCGCACTCGGCATCCCGGGGCCTGAACCAGCCCCACGAACTTGCCGAGTTCATGAGTTCGGACAATCGCCCCCTGACGAGTTGCAGAACAAGAGGATAAACGACAATGACCCCGCAGGATGTGGATAGGAACGATCCGCGCCGAATCTCATTTGAGAGCGCTTGCCGTGAATACTGGATCGCGTTTGTGAGAACGGAGACCGGTGAACGCGCAGGTGACGGCACCCACGCTCACCAAAGAAGATCCAACGCTTGCTCCGAAACTGAACGGCTAGACCGCGAAATCAAAGCGTCCCTGCAGATGCTGCTTTCGGGGATAAGGCGGATATGGCTCGCGAAACGTTCGCTTATGACCCAAAGCGGACATAGCTAGCCCGGCGAACCCGGGCGGTTTGCCTGTGAAAATACTTATTTGCCTTTGCGCGCGAGCGGGTAAGCAATGCTGTTGTAGAGTTCCCGTATGCGCGGCCCATCGACACGCTCTTCGTCAACTTCCAGCACCGTGCCCAGCAGAAAATCGGCTGGCATTACCTCGATGGCGAAACGGATAGCCTCCGCCGCGGTTTCGAAACGGCGATAGCCGGCCGGGCGATTACCCTTCTTGCTCCGGCTCGGGAACAGTTCGGCCGGCGCGCCGTAATCAAAGTCCGCCATTATCAATCGCCGCGGCTGAACTTGGTTGAATTAGTCACCCGACCTTCAGATTCTCAGCCGACATCTTACCCTTGTTGGGTACCTCTTCGTACTCAACAACCTGCCCCTCGTTGAGAGTGCTTAGGCCAGCCTTTTCCACGGCCGAGATGTGAACGAAAACGTCTTTGCCACCACCGCCCGTCGGTTGGATAAATCCATACCCCTTGGTCGGGTTGAACCACTTCACTGTACCTTTGGCCATACTCAAACTCCGATGTTGACGAGAGGATAACGAAAAAATCACGCGAATGTGGTCTTGAGCTGATGTTCCTCGGCGGTTCGCTCGAACGTTTCTGCCGGACTCTTAATTCGATAGACAAGCCGATTGTCTCGCTCGACCGGTACTAGCCGCATGATCTTGTATTGGCCGCGAGCAGCAGTATGCCCGAACGTCGAATCAAAATAGACCATTTGGCCGACGGAATATTTGTGTGCCACAAGCGCCGTTGTAGCACTTATTAGTTGATTTCTAAAATAGAAAGGAAGAACCCGGCCTTTAGTCAGGCTCTTCCAACCTCCGGATTCGGCAGTCTTATCACTGTTGGCCGGACTTCTGGTCGCCTTGCTGGCCGCCCTGTCCCGGATTTTGCTGTTGCTGCCCGGGCTTCTGATCTTGGTCACCTTGCTGCTGGCCACCTTGTTGGCCGCCCTGGTTTTGTTGGGGATTGCTCATTTATCGCCTTATGGGGTTCTTAGCGCTGGCGGAAAGGAACCGCCCGTTGGGCTTGGCGCTGTACCACCTGAAACGGAGCGGTCATGCCAGATAGAGCCAATGACTGTCGCAACAAATCAGAAGAATGCGAGAAGCGGGGCAAAGAGTTGCGGGGATTCGGCGGCGGCTTATGACTCAAAGCGCACACGCGATGCTTAGAAACGCGTTCCGCAATGCGAATGAACTTAATCGGCTCTTGGCACGTTGATTGTGATCATAAGCGGAGAGTCGAATGACTGACATGAGCAAGATTAAAGAACATATGGAAGTCATCGGTGCCGACGGCGTACACGTCGGCACAGTTGATCGCGTAGAAAACAACCGCATCAAGCTCGTTAAAAGGGATAGTGGCGAGGGGAAACACAAGGGTCATCATCATTTCATTGATTCCAGCCTCATCGCCGAAGTTGAAGGCACCCAAGTCCGGCTTTCAGCCAATGCCGATGTCGCCATAACAATGGAGCAGGAAGCGTAAGTGTGATTTTTTTCGCTACCGGATTTGTTTCAAGGCATCGACGGTAGGTTTAGTAGCAAACCCGAACGCGCTGCAACACGCGGTGTCCTCGGCCGTCAATGATCCATTGGCGCCGCCACACACAACCGCCGACATCTTTTTCCTCATCCCCGGGATATCTTGGGCCAACATTCTGCTGTCCGAGGGTCGCTCCGAAGCCCCCACCACCTTGAGCGATAGCGGGGCTTGCTGACAACCCGGTCGCGCAACAAACGATTATTAATTTCCAACTTGTGGTCATTCGCCGGGGCGCAACGTCTAGTACCAGCGCCCTCGGCCATACCAGCCGCCACCGCCGAGGAGCAGCACCAAGAGAACAATGATCAGAAGAGTGTTGGTATCCATGTCGCCCTCCTTTCGAGGACCGCGCGAGCTGCCGCGCAAATTTCAGCGCATTAAATAACGTGTAGCAGCCACAAGACGATGATTAGACCTATCGGTGCACCCAGCAACCATAAGATTAAAGGCATGTTAGCCTCCCAAGTGAACACCGGGAGAACGCACATCTCTCTAGAGAGTTCCGGATTGAACGCGTGGCTGGGCAAGCGTCCGATGATGCAAAGTGCGCTCGCTAAGCTACTTGCTGAGCAAGATCAGCCCTCTGAGTTCTGTAGTTGCACACATGTTGCTTGCAATCAAAGCACTGCAGGAAGCGCTTGGTCTTGAGAGTAAAGCGGACCTCGCCTCGACATTGCGAAATGTCCGCTAGCGAGCCAAAACGGACATCACCCTCTTCCAGCGCCGTTGCTCAATCCGATACGATGGCCCCTCGTAAGGCTCGGGTTTGTATGCAGCGGCGCGAATTCATCACGTTTCTCGGAGGTGCGGCAGCCTCGCCGTTCGCAGCGCATGCGCAGCAGGTCTCGCGCACGCGTCGCATTGGTGTGTTGAGCGGGCTGGCTGCCAACGATCCTCAAGGCGAAGCCACCATCGCCGCATTTCGGCAAGGCTTGCAGCAATTGGGTTGGGCCGATGGCGGCAACGCGAGGATCGACTACCGCTGGGGCTCCGGTAATGCCGACGACATGCGCAAATATGCGGCGGAATTGGTGGCCCTCGCGCCGGATGTTTTGATAGCTACCGGCGGCGCGAGCGTTGGGCCGTTACTGCAGGCGACCAAAACTATTCCAATCGTGTTCGCGAATGTGCCCGATCCGGTTGGGTCCGGGTTTGTCGAAAGCCTTTCGCGCCCGGGCGGCAACGCCACCGGTTTTGTGCAATTCGAATACAATCTGAGTGGGAAATGGCCGGAGCTCCTGAAAGAAATCGCACCGAGCGTCACAAACGTTGCGATGCTTTGGGATCCTGCCATCCTCGCAGGGATCGGCCAATTCGCCGTCATCCAGTCCGTGGCGCCATCCCTAGGTGTTGAGGTTCGCGCGATCAACGTTCGTGACCCTGTTGAGATCGAGCGTGGTGTCGGAGCATTCGCCCAGCTCTCAAATGGCGGCATGATAGTGGCCGCTAGCGCGTTGGCGATTGTCCATCGCGATCTGATCATCGCACTGGCGGCACGATACAAACTGCCCACGATTTATTTCCAACGGGTCTTCGTTGCTGGAGGCGGTTTGATCTCCTATGGGCCCGATTTCATCGACCAGTACCGCCGCGCTGCCGGTTATGTTGATCGCATCCTCAAGGGCGAAAAGCCGGCCGACCTGCCCGTGCAGGCGCCGAACAAATATGAACTGGTGGTCAATCTGAAGACGGCGAAGGTCTTCGGCCTGTCCGTGGCCCCGTCGCTACTCGCTCGCGCCGACGAAGTGATCGAATAAGTGCGGCGATGTCCGCTATTGCCATTTAGCGGACATTCCCGACTCGTGATCTATCTGTGACGCGCAGATTTCGAGTGGATCTACTGCAAGGATATGGTCATCCCGCTTACACTGAGATTGGCCGCAAAACCGACCTGCCGTCCGCGCAACGTCAGCACTACGCCGTTTGAGTTCTGAAGCGTTGCTGCCCTTGCGCCGCCCGCTACCGCAATCCCAGCAGAGGCCGCGGAATAGGTTCCCGCGATATCCGCCGCAGTTCGCAGACGGGAGGCTGTACCAACCAGGTCCGCTCCCGCCACTCCGATGGAGCCAAGGCTGACGCCGCTGATTCTTATCGGGTAACGGTGGCCTCTGAAGGTCAATGTGCCTGAGCCGCCGCCGACGCCCACGATGAATCCGACGTTGGTAACTCTAATACGTACCGAGCCGCTCTCCGCAAAGGAACGAGATGGCGCGCTCGTGAGCATAACTGCCGCCACTGTAAAGGCTGCACAAAACCTACTTGCACGAAAGAGACTAACCATGAAGGCCTCCCGACCACATTTTCACAAGACTCAATTGTAACACCCTTAGCAGACCATCCAAGCGTCCGCTAATGACCGAAAGCGGATATTGGCCCGCGTACTACGACTGAAGTGCAAGATTCATTGGCCCTCCTAGGGAAGCGCACGAAGGAAGCAAACTCAATACCTTACGTAAAGGTTTGGGGCGAGAATGCCTCATTGAGTTTCAGCCCGCCTGTAGGGACGAACCTTGGGAACATGCTTCGAACGCTGAAGTCTGGAGCGGGTCAGTTCAAGTCGGCTAACCATTTGCGGTGATACTCACGCAGTCTGTCATAGTGCGCTGCGCGGTATTTGCGCCCGTAGCCGCGCTGGTACACGCGCAGCCGTTCACGATTGTGCTCGCGCCATGCGCGGTGTTCTGCTCGCTGACGGACTAGCCAAGCTTCGCGGCTCTCTCCTTTCCTTTGACTTATATTGTCACGCCATTTTTTAGCGTTCTCAGTCCTCGGTACGAACCGTGGGGGACCAGCGCACCAGATCCGACACCGCCTTCGCTGAGATGGCCGGCCGCTGCGCGGCTTCGGCGATGGCCACGCCAAGACCCTTGGCCATGCAAGCATAACCCCAGTCGTTCATGTGCAGGCCGTCGGGCGACACGAACGTCTCAAACGCCATGTGATCGACTTCGCTCCAGTGCTTCATCACGTTGAAGCGGGGGAACAGGTCGACGTCTTCCCGCTTCGCGGTCGCGGCGATCAGTTCGACTATGCTTGCGACGCCCGCCTTTACGATTACTTTTGGCGCGAACTGCGGATCGATCAGCACGGCGTCTGCACCGATGCCGCGGATCTTATTGAGGCCGTCGTGGATCGAGGTGTCGCTGAGCTTGTCGTCGTGGATGACCGAATTGGTACCGAGCTGCCACAATACCAGGTCGGGATGCTCGGCCAGCACGCCGGTGTCGAAGCGCTTGAGCATGTCGCCGACTTCTTCGCCGCCGACGCCGCGATTGATCACCGTGATCGAATGGTTGGGGAAATGCCGCTTGAGCTCGACCGCGAGCCGGTTCGGATAACTCGCCGCCGCCGAGCTTGCGCCCGCGCCGGCCGTCGATGAAGACCCGATTGCGACGATGGTGATCGGCTCTTCGCTCACCAGCCTCTGCGCAAAGCGCGCCAGCGGATTGGCCAGCCGCACCTGATGGAGAGAGACGTTGCAGCCTGATACTGGCGCCTGCGCGCGGGCCGGGAGCACTACGCCGACGAGCACAGCCGGCAGCAGCAGCCACCACATGCCTAGATATGAATTGGTTTTGCCCACCCCATTAAGGTGGGTCTGACGTTCGATCTTTGTTAGTGCCGCGCGGTGTACAGAAAAAAAGAATTCCGCGTTTTGCGGGCGCGGGGAAAAGCATCTCGATTGGACCGCCCCGTTAGTGGGCGAAAGCCTCGCTTAGTGGGGTTGCAAATCAACTGCGCCCACTAGCCGGAGGGAATCACCACGATCTGGAGAGGCTTTCTCCAAATCTTCCATGGGCTCAGCGACGTCTATCCCTGCAAGGATGGATTCTAGCGCTTCGCGCAGTTTCGTATACTGGAACCAAGACCACGGACGCTCAGTCCCCGCGGCGAGCTGTTCGATTGCCCACTCACGGATCCGCTCTAATTCCTGGCGCATCATGCGTGGATCGTGGTTGCTCATAGGAAGTGAACGTTCCACCTAGGCAGCCAGTTCCGGCCATCAACAGGTTGTCTTTAATTGGTTCCGTGTCCTGGTAAGGACGTGCAGGAGAATATTGAGGCTTGCAGATCGAAATGTCCGCGCAGCGCACAAGCCAATGTCCTCTAAGTGCCAATAGCGGACATTCCTTGCCGAAGGCGTGGCGTGTCCACTTTGCCCTGATTGCGACCGTAAAAGCCGACATCGCCTACAGGACGCATGCCCTCCCTTTGGGAAGGCGACGTCGGCTATGTCGGACGCTTTGGGGGGTAAAGCGGACATCGGCTATTGCCCTGCACATGTCTGCTAATGACCCAAAGCGGACATGCCGGAGCCCAAATCCGGGCACCGCGCACCGCACGGGTTGCTTCGATCATTTGGTCTGCGGCCCCGACATTTCGATGTTTTCAATTCTTTTATCCAGCAGCTTCAGTTTGTGAGCGGTGTCGAAGTAAACAATAAGGATCGCAGCGACCAAAGCGACCATCGCGCAGGCAATCGAAATCTCTGTGCTCCTGTCTTGTCTTTTTTTCATTCCACAAACTCACGAGGGGTCGCGTGGTGGCGCAGGAAGCGGAAGCACGCCATCCCGGCTTAATAAAAAGTTCGGCGGGCAGTTTCGCGCATGTCAAAAGGTATATGGACCATGGTCCAACTGAAGAAATCCCATATAGCTTGCTAACGTCAAGACGCAGGTCGCGCCCCTCAGCCCGGTTGATCTGCTTGAGGCAATATCGGCCCGTAACGGCGTCCATCCGTTGCGGGCCGTTGACTGTTTTTATCCGCCGCGTTGGAAGCGGCAGCAAAGCGCAAGCGGGCTTAAGTGCGAACCAAAAAATTATCGGCAATAAAATGAAAAGAAGGACGAACATCGGCAATACGCAGCAGCGCTAGCGGAGCTTGAACGTCGCGGTTACGAGGTTCGCGGCAAAACCCCCGGTCAGATCAGAGAAATGCACGATGACGCCCTGCATCAGTCCGAGCTTGCCGTCGAATGTGATTCCTTCGGGAGGCGTCAGCGGCTTACCGTTCTTGTCGAACACCGCGATTGACTTACCGCCGTAACTAGTGAGCCAAGCATTGTCCTTGGCATCGACGGCTGCACCGAAGGTGCCGCCTTGCATTCCGCCGCCGGCGAAACCTGTGGTAATTGGCGAAAGCGGTCGACCATTCGGCGCAAACTTGCTGGCGTTCCCCTGCCACAACGTATCCTGACCCTGCCAACCTATCGTGAAATTGTCGCCAACCCAAAGGTTGCCCTCGCTGTCGAACATAGCCTTGCCGCCCGCACGATACCCGCCACCAGAAAACTTGAGCGGAACAACCCAAGCACTTGGGGCAAAATTCAAGTACGGCATGAAAGGAACTGCACGCATCGTCTTGCCGGTGGGGATTGGATAGAACTCGTTCACCAGCGCGAATAGTCTCTCAGGCTTGTACCAAGGATAGCGAGCGATGGACTGAGCCGCCATCAACGTATCGTTCGGGGCGCTACCCTTCGGCGGTGTGGCCGCTATGAAAAGCTTGTCGCAAGCGTCTACTGTCACTAGCGTAGCGCAGCCTGAAAGCAAATCGGCCAGCGTTGCAAAGTTGGCCATCGTCGGAGTTCTGGCTGCTGTTCAGCGGATCTTGAATAGCTGATCCCCAGCCACCGGTTTCGAGATTGACAAAATTGGCCACGTTGCCGGCAGCGATGCGCAGTCCAAGTGCGTAGCCCTTGATTGCAGTGCCGTTGATAAATTGATTGTGGGTCCACACCGACCGGACGGTGGTCATTTCGTTGATGACGACTTTGGCCGGAGGCTTGTTGCCTAACACCGTCAGCAAAGCGATGGCTGGATTGTCGCCACTGCCCTTTTTAACTGTAGCTACGCCGCCCTTTGCGACCACATACAGGACAACATCCTTGCCGGGGGTCTCTGCAGTACGAAGTTCAAAACGGCCATCATTGCCGGATTTTGCTTGAGCCAATTGTTTCGGTTCGTTCGCACTCGCGGCCCACAGAGTCACGGTGGAGCCTGCGAGCGGACCCCCGCCTGCCTGGATTTGGCCCGCGATGCGAACCGCTACTGCGGCTGTGCCGCACGCATACCCGAATAGCGCAACCGTCAACGTCATGGTGAATAATTGTGCTTTAGCAACCTTGAGCATTGGAGGGTCTCCACATTCAAAAAAATTAAAGAACTCGTTTGCAATTTTCATATGAGGGCTCGGGCGGCATCAATTGCCCTAAGGGCCAACGTGGCCCGCTATGTCCGCTATTGGCACTAAGCGGACATCGCTTAATGCACTGCACATGTCTGCTTTTGACCCAAAGCGGACATGCTCGGCCGCACTGCAAATGTCTGCTTTCAGGGGGCACTTAATCAGGGCAAACTGCCGCTATTCTTTTCTCTTGCTTTCTCATGTCGCCAACGACCGATTGTATTTCCTCTCCCCCTTGGATTCTATTTGCAAAAAATCTCAATAAATCGGCTGTACGCCGCAATTCCGTTTCGCAGTCTGGCGTTAGGCCCCGCTTGCCGATGGACTTATCACTCGCACTAGCATCCTTTGCCTTTTCGGCCTCGGGTGCTTTTTCTTCCATAGCGGCAGGCGCTTATCCTGGACAGCCACGGGCTTCGTTTCTCCTCGAAGAGATATTTGTCTGATGACGAGCGCTCCGACGACAATCAGAAACAGCGGGACCAGTACATATAAGAGTCTGTCATGACTCATTTTAGCGCGAGGCACATCCGCGAGGTTGCGCCAAACCGGCTTGCCGATATCCGCAAAATGGTCCGCTATTTTTATCATTTGCGGATCGTCACTGAACAGCAGGCACCCATCGCATTCCATGTATTCCTTGATCGGCGGCGCAACGCTTGCCGGATCTTCGAAGGCGCCACCATGTGCGATGATTTGATGCCCTCGCTGCATGAGGGACATCGAATAATAGGTGCGAACGTCGCTGTTGACGAGAAGCAGGATTTTCATCTCAGTGCGTCCGTCTAAACAGTTCTTTCTTTTGGCTCGGACCGTTACAGCACCATCGACAAGTCCAAGCAACAAGAGTGAGGGATGTCGCGACACGCCGGATGTCGGCGTTCAACGGATAGCCGGGACATGCGCTTACACGCTGCACATGTCCGCTTTTGACCCAAAGCGGACATCGACGCGATGGGCCAATAGGCGACATTGCCGCTTCCGCGATTTCGGGAAAGGGACTAGGCTATTCATACTCGTCCCATCGGGTCGTAGGTGGCGGAGGGACTGAAATGAAACTTCCCCACCGTAGGCAATTCTTATATCTGACCGCCGGCGCTGCCGCGCTGCCAGCCGGATCGTGCATCGCGAGGGCGCAAGCCTATCCGGCGCGACCAATCCGACTTGTTATTCCGTTTCCTCCGGGTGGTGCATACGACGCGGTCGGACGGCCGTGGGCGGATCGGGTGAAGTCGGTACTCGGCACTGTGGTCGTTGAGAATATCGGCGGGGGTGGCTCTTCATTGGGTGCCGCCGCTGTCGCACGCGCCCGTCCTGACGGCTACACGATCCTGCTCGGAGGCACGCAGACCCACGTCAACGAGGCCTTGCTCAAGAGCCGGCCGCTCTACGACCCAATCAAGGACTTGGATCCGATTGCGGGCGTGGCCGCCAATGTTCTCTGTATCGCCGTCCATCCGGCACTGCCAGTGCGGACGGTCGTGGAGCTAATCGCTTACGCGAAGGCAAATCCCGGGAAGCTCTCTTACGGGCACTCTGGAATTGGTTCTATCCAGCATCTGGCCGGCGAACTCTTTAAATCGCTAGCGGGTACCCCTGACATCGTCCAAGTACCCTATCGTGGCACCGGTCCGGTCATTACCGATCTAGTCAGCGGCCAAATCCCTATGGGCGTGCCAGGCGTGACCGCGCAGGTGCTCGAATTCCATCGGTCGGAGAAGATGCGAGTTCTTGCTGTGACCAGCCCTAAACGTCTCATCGCGGCGCCCGAACTACCGACGGCGACCGAACTCGGCTTGGTCGGGATGAACGTCATAGGGTCTATTGGGCTGTTTGCGCCGGCCGGGACGCCAGTCGAGTTCATTGAACAGATCGCGCAGGCGACACGCACGGCGGTGGCCGAACCAGCGTACCAGCGGCTATTAATCGACGCCGGCATTGAACCAGTTCTCGATTCGAACCCGGAAAAATTGCGCCGAACCCTCGCCGCTGACGTTGCTCTCTGGGCGCCGGTTGTCCAAAAGCTAGGACTTAAGATCGACTGAAGTTTCTATAAGCAGAATGTCCGCTATTGGCACAAAGCGGACATGGAATCATGCACCGCAGCAAACAGTAGAGCTGCCCCGGCACGGCGAGGCCGAGGACCTTTTGAGACTAAGCCCCGGCGCACGCGTCCGTCACCGTTCTTGGCGCATGAGTTCCGCGAGATGTTGGGTAACTTGCGCCAAATCAACTTCGGCGAGATTAGCGAGAGCGATGATAGTGAGTTGCTCCTCGATGTACCGCGTCAGGATCGCTTCGAAACCCTGAAACGAACCGTCGTGGCCGTGTATCGTCTGGCCACTTTCCTGTCTGATCTCCCATGCAAATCCGTAGGGATGCGTCTTGCCGCTCTTGAGGACGACCGGCGTAAAGATTTGCGACCAACTTTCAGGCTTTAGAAGTGCGCGCACTCGTACGCCTCTCTCCCAGGCTAGAAAATCGTTGAGTGAGAGGCGGTAACATCCGTCCGCCGTTTGATTAAATGTGGGCGACACCGAATCCTGATTAAAAATACGATCCCTACTCATGCGATAGCCGGCGACGCGATTTGGGACGATGTCCGCGTCGCTCACAATACGAGCCGTCTTCATGCCAAGCGGCTCAAAAATATTCTCGCGAATATAATCCGCATGGAACTTTCCCGTTATCATGCGGATAATGATGCCAAGAAGTAAGTAACCGCTATTACTGTATTCGAATTTGTGACCGGGTGTCGATCTATGCCGCAGTAGTCCCACGAGTTCCGTGAGCTGTCTTTCGGAATAATCACGACGTGAATCGACCTCATCTTCATACTCGGGAATTCCCGACGTGTGCGTTAGTAGCTGACGCACCGTGATCGATCCCCATCGGGCCTTCGTGGGCGGCAGGTAGCGAGCTATGTTGTCGTCGAGGCGGAGTTTCCCTCGCTCTTCGAGGTGCACGATAGCAGCAGCGGTGAATTGCTTCCCGACAGATCCGGATTGGAAGATGCTGTGCGTGGTCACGGGCACCTGGTGCTCGAGGTTTGCAAAGCCGTATCCTTTTGCCACTACGGCCTCGCCGTTTTTGACAACAGCGACTGCCATTCCGGGAATTTTCTGCCGCGACATCTCCTCAGAGACAAATTGATCTATCTTCATTTTGACGACCGCATCGTTGGCAGTGTGGCCCTCGCGCAGGCCGACGTGCTGCATCCTCTCGAGCTGCGCGTGAACTGCAAACGGGCAAGCAACAGAGGACGCTGCCATGCCGCCGAGCATCATGATGAACTCGCGGCGGCGTTTCAGTTGATTAAATTGCATTCGGTCCCCCCATCAACCAGAGCCGTTGCAGGATATCGAATTGGCGTTAGTCAGTCAGACCGTGTTGCGGTTTGCGTGGCTTCAATGTCAGCTGTGGAGGTAAAGCGGGCATTCATCGGACCTGAAAGTTATGTCTGCTTTTGACCCAAAGCGGACATCCCGCAATTTGCGCCGTTGCCAATGCTGCACCTCAACGAGCGTGGATATCGCACGCCCGCCCGCCTTTGGGTCTTGACCCAGGTGGCTACGATGGCGTCTCCCCACGCGCGCTCAACGTAAACTGAAACGTGCTGCCCGCCCCGGAATTCCGAGTCGCCCATATTTCGCCGCCGTGCTGCTCGACAATCGACCGGCAGATCGATAGGCCGATGCCCAAGCCGTTCGGCTTTGTCGTGAAGAAGGCGCTGAACAGCCGGTCCATGTCTTGCGGCTCGATTCCGGTACCGGAATCCTCGACCGCAACAAGTATCCGATCGGGCCCGTGCTCCTGCGATCGAATCCGCAACTCGTGACGGCGGCCTGTCACGCCACTCGTGGCTTGGATGCCGTTCATCAGAAGATTCATTATGACCTGTTGTAGCTGGACGCGATCACCGAGCACTTGCGGCAGCGCGGATGCAAGTTCCTGCCGTAACGAAACACCATGCGAGAGCGCTTCCTGCCGAAAAATGAGCATCACCTCTTCGATCACGTCATTGATATCGAGGGGCAGCTTCTGGAAGTCGGTCTTTTTCGCGAGCGCGCGGACGCGCCGTATCACGTCATTCCCTCGATTGCCGTCCATGATGATCGCCCGTAGGGCCTCGCGCACTTCGCCCAGGTCGGGATTTTCGCGGTCTAGAAAGCGCAGGCCGGCCGTGGCGTTGAGGGCCATGGCGCCGAGCGGTTGGCTCACTTCGTGCGCGATCGAGGCTGTTAGCTCGCCCAAAGTGCTCATACGAGTTGCATGCGCGAGTTCGCTCTCGCTTCTCCTTAGTTGCGCTGTCCGTTCTAGCACCTTGAGTTCGAGTTCAGTGCTGGCTTGTAACGACTTCAAATCCGTCTGCAGCATTTCGCGACATTGAAACAGTAATTTCCTGTAAAGTTCGCTGTACTCATTTCGCCTAGCGTCTAGAACACAGATGGTCCCAAAGATGTCGCCATTGGGCCAAGCCACCGGAACTCCCATGTACGAGATCATTCCCAATTTGATGTCGGGATTGGCATTCCATTCCTGATCCGCCAGAGCATCGGGCACCACCAGGAGCTGACGGGTTCTCATCACCGTCTCGCAATACAGTCCTGTGTTGAGGGAAGCGCGTTCGTCCCTTTCGTACGGATTTCCCTCCGACTCGCTGCGAACAAAAACTCTAATGTTCGGAGGCTCCACCTTCATAATCAAAGCCGAGGGGACGTGTAACACCTCAGCAAGAAGATCAATAATTTCTTGCCATTTCTCAGTGATCTGGGCAGGGACTTGGATGGTCTCAAGGGTATTCATGCTTGGATGATCCGCCCCACTTCTTGCATGGAATACTACACTTACGGCAGCGATACTGCACTTAGGGATAGGACGCGCTGTCGAATTGCCGCCGGCTGATCTTATCGAAATTCGACAACCTCAATCGCCTCGTTTGGCAGGCCTGACACTCAAAAGTACGGGGCGCGGGAGCGGTGCACGAGTCGTAAGAGAGCGCGGGCGAGAATGTCCGCTAATGGCACAAAGCGGACATCACGCAGACATGCAGTATGACAATCCATTGAAGCAGTTCAAAAAGATGGATACCGTCAAGGCGGCAGATGCTGGTACTCAATTCGAAGTTTTTTGGTTGAGGAGATTGCGTCATGGGACGGGCAATATCCAAGCATTTGAACGAAGGCGCGGCAGAGCCCGAAAAACGTCAACGTCGCGCTGCAGCCCATAAGATTAGGAAGATGGTTAGAAAATGCAAAGCGGACGCAAAAGCGATTAAGCAGCTCGATGACGAGCAAACTGAATATTTGGAAAGACTGCGAAAGCATCTTTAGCGCCACTTGATCGGAACAAGAGACTTGTAGAATGAAAGGCGATCAGGCGTCGATGCGGTGATCGAGTGAGGCGGTCGATGTCCGCTTTTGGCACTTAGCGGACATGACCTTTTGCGTTGCACATGTCTGCTTTTGACCCAAAGCGGACATCGTTGAAGAAACTACAATGCGCTGAAAGAGGCGCTCTACGTGGGTAAAGAAACGTCCTCTTGCGAGAAGGCTTTGTAAGCACAGAGCGCGTTCTGAGTAGATTGTGCGATCGTCGAAAAAAAGACCAACCCACACTACGCAAATGGATTGTATGAGTGGCCGTGGGCGAAAGCGGCACCGCTGCCGCCCAGCAGCCTTTGTATCTTTTTAATTGTTATTTCAATCACGCTGGGCGACTTTTCTTGTACCTCACTTTTTAGTTCAGCGAAGGCCTGATTGGCATCGTCGATACGCCGCGCCAGAATCACTGCTACGTAGAAGAGTGCCGCAGGATCTTGCAGGGCGACTGGGTCCACCACGTGAAATTGGGAATATGCCAATGCACGCACGTCCGCTGTGTGCGGGCAATCTAGCAACGCTGAGATCTCGCCGAACACCGCACCAGGCTCCGACACCCTGGCGATCTCGACGCCCTTTTTGAGGACTGCGACATCACCCCACCTGAGGATCAGCAGTCGGTCTGTCCTCGAACCCTCGGCAAGCACTGTCTCGCCGGTCTGGTAGTATTCCAGCGGTAGGGCGGCGAGGCTCCTTTGAAAATTGGACGCGGCATCAACCCACATGGCATATCCCCCTGGCGCGAAACCTCCCAACGGAACGCCCGAACGTGGAACACTGTTCCGTCGTCAACTGTGGAGCTTCCTGCGTTAGCCGATCTACTGCGGTCTCGTTTTTTTCATTTCAGGGCAGCGTATTACCGCTGCCGAAAATGCCTTCCTACCCATTGATGCATTGCTGCTGACGCGACTTGCGTCTGGACCTCGATATGCCGTTGGAAAAATCGCGATGTGGTATGAGGGTAAGCAAATGGATTTATTGCAAGGTCAAAACAGATTCCGGGTGTATCTTTTATGCATGCCGGATTTTGAGTTACGCGAAGTGCTCACCTGTCCGCGAGTCGACCAAGTGGCGATTCCGTCCACGCCGTCATTCAACTGTGAATGTGAGCGGTGCGGTGCGCGTGTTTGGGTGGCGCACAGCAGCCCTATCGAACCCATCCGCATGTGTGTGACTTGCAGTGCAGCGCACGACGACCGAATAAAACAGTCGCACTGAACAAACTGACTCAAGGCGCTCCTTTAATAATGAAGCCGTCTTAGCGCCGACGCATGTCTGCTTGTGGCACATCGGCTTGTGCGCTGCACATATCTGCTAATGACCCAAAGCGGATATTGCCGACGCGTCAAAAACAGTCAGACGCTTCTCATTCAAGCCGACCTCTTTGATGCGTTTGGTCAGAGCTCCTGACCCACTTAGGAACCTACGGCAGTAATGTTTACTTGTACCGACACTGAACAGCCCGGTCTCGCATGCACAACTCCGACTATTACCGCGAGCAGGCCGAACATTATCGACGGCTCGCAGAAAGTGTAGACGACCCTGCCACTAAGCAGGAGTTCTTGGAATTGGCTACGGCGTGTGAAGAGGCTGCCGATAAGATGGATGACTGTCGGGCAAGTGGGTAAGCGGCATTCTGGTTACCCAAATAAGGAAAACCGATGCCTGTACGCAGCGATGACGACAAACGGCCCTTGTACGCTCGCTGGCGGAATTCGGACGTAAGCAGAAATTTTCATCGGCTTGGACTGCTTGTTGCAGCGATCATCCTGATGACGGGCCTGTTGTTAATGGCAAAGGATGCACTTGGCCTTAGGTTCTGGGATTTGATTCCAGCTGACATTCCAATTCTCGCTGGCGAAATCACTATCGGCCTAACCGGCATCGGATTGGTTTCATTGACCGCATACGGCTTCGTCCGTGCGATAGGTTGGACGATCGACAGGTCTGTCTAAAGTCGTCGCGACGTGATCACACCAATGTCCGCATTTGGCACTTAGCGGACATTGGCGTGTGCGCTGCACATGTCTGCTTTTGACCCAAAGCGGACACGAGGCGTGGCAGCCACCGGCAACCATGACAGGCCTGCGCGCTCACACGCGTACAAGCTCCTTCCCCTTGTTGGCGGCCACGAAGCCGTTGAAAACCTCATTTACCCGGTCCCACGACTTCAACCTCTTCATGTTGTCGAGCCAGCGCCTGATGTTGGGATAGGCCGAAAGATCGCAACCGATCAAATCCCCGATCGATACCACGGCGGCGCCGAAATAGTCGGCAATGGAGAGTTCATCGCCGCAGAGATATTTGTTTTTCGGGCCGATCCAGTGGTCGTTGAGAATCTGCAGCCAGTTCTTGGCGCGTTGCTGTCCCCAGGCGATGGTGCCGGCGTGTGCTTCGTCGCTGCGGCGCTTGTGGTCTGGAAAGAGCTGCGGATAGATCAATCCGTAACCGAAGTCGCGGTAGAATTGGGTATTGAGCCAGTCCATCACCTCGTTGACCTTGGCGCGCTTTTTCAAGTCTTTCGGATAGGACGGCAGGTCATATTTGTCGGCGAGATACTTTAGGATGGCCGAACTTTCCGTCAGGCGAAGATCACCGTCCTCGAGCATCGGCACCAGCCGGTTGGGATTAAGCGACGCATACGGTTCCTGATAGTGGGCGCCTTTGAGGATATCGACCATCTCCTCGTCACATTTGATGCCGTTCTCGGCAATGAATAGCCGTACGGGGCGGGTCGCAGTCGACACCGGATGCATATAGAGTTTCATTGTCACATTTCCCATTGTTCGTTGTGTCTCACTCTCGCGTCCAATCCTGCTTGTGCCGCGCGTGCGCGTATTAGCATGCCATCGTGGCAGCATCTTGCGGGAAATAGCGACAGGACGCCGGCGCTATACGGGCTTGTCGATGTCCGCTTGTGGCACTTAGCGGACATTCCAGTGGCGCTGCCGAATGTCCGCTTTTGGGGGTAAATGAGGACATCGGAACTGCCACCGAACTGTTAGGATCGGCGGCTCTCACAGTTGATTTTCATCAAAGTTTCTGCGCCTCGCCCAGTAGAAAATGACTGGGTGCGATTTGTGGAAGTTGCCCGACATCGAGCAGGTGAATTGAAGGCGAACAACCGTGAAACACATCGTCGTGAAGTTGTTAGCTCTTATCGCGCTCGCTTGCTCGCTGGCGACAACGGCGCGCGCTGATTCCTTCGCCAAGCGGGTCGACATCGGCAGGGGACGGATGATGTACATCGAGTGTCATGGCAACGGATCACCCACCGTGCTGCTCATCTCGGGTACGGACACGGCGTCTGACCTCTGGCACGCTGCTGATCAGAAGGGTCCGACGGTTTACGACGACATCCAGAAGACGACGCGGGTGTGCGCGTACGACCGACCCGGTGCCCCGCACCTCGACCAAACCTTCAGCCGCAGCGACCCGGTGCGCCAGCCGACCAGTCCTCAAAACGGGGTCGACGACCTTGTCGCGCTGCTGAAGGCGGCCGACGTACCGGGCCCTTACGTCCTCGTCGCGCACTCTTTCGGCGGCACGATCGCACGGGTCTTCGCTGGCCAGCATCCTGACGAAGTCAAAGGCATAGTGTTCGTTGACGTCCTCACACCCGAGCTTCGCGCGCAGATGACAACTGAGGAGTGGAAGATCTGGAAGCGCATCAACGCCCGGCCGGCCAAGGCGCTCGCGGCCTACCCGGATCTGGAACGGCAGGATTTCGATGAGACTCTGGACCAGACGGCCGGCGCGGCAGCGCTAAGGCCCATGCCGGTAGTCGTGCTCACGGCCAGCGACAAGTTCATCGATGTCGTCCCGAAGCTAATCCAGGCCGGTGAGCTGCCGCCCGATACACCGCCGGACTTCGGAGCCGTCGTCGACCGCACGAACTCGGCGGCCCAGAACCAGCTCGCGGCGCTCGTGCCCGGCGCAGTGCACATCACCGACACGCACTCGGGACACAACATCATGGTCGACAACGCCCCAGTCGTCGTCCAGGCCATCCGCATGGTGGTCGACGCGGTGAGAGCCAGGCAGACCTCGCTTAAGGGGTGACGGATCAACGAACATCCTAGAGAGCTCGACTGATGTCCGCTATTGGCACTTAGCGGACATAAGCTGGTGCACCGCACATGTCCGCTAATGACCCAAAGCGGACACAGCCGACCTCCTTTTGAGGCGATCCCACGCTAGTTATAATTGCGAAAGGTTCGACGAATTGGTTGCTTTTCTCGCGCAGTAAAAACGCACGATGCGCTCGGCGGTAGGACGACGGAGTGCGATAAATTCGGCTTTTGTCTGAAATAAATCTTCGCGAATGACCTCGGCATCAGACAAGCGCGATCGATAAATCGCCTCAACTGTTGCCAAGCGGAAGCCAATTGCCTTTAGAATTACGGCCATCGGGCTCGACCAAGTGCCAATAAATAGCCTTTGAATTTCGCTTGCCGGGAGGCCCGAAAGACGGGAAATCGAAACAATGATTTCCTCAAGCTTTTTTGCTTTTGCAAATTCATACACAACAGCCTCGGAAAGTGGTTTTGAACTAACAACGAGTTCGGCCGTCCTGTAATCCTTGGGCAAGCTCGATATCTCGCTTCCCGTCACTGATACACTATCGGGCAAAATTTCTTTGATTATTTCGCTGAGTTCCGGGATATCTGCTGTCAACCTTTGTCGAACGACTTCAGATGCCTTTGATATGAGTTCGCGAAGGTGATGCTCGGGAATATCAATTCTCCTAGCAACACGTTCTGTAAGCCAATTATCCTCGGTGCTTTTTTTGACGAGTATCCCAAAGCCCAGATCGGAGATTGCCGCGCCGGGATTACTGGCCACTGTACGTAGAACTTTAATGTCGCCTCTTGTTACCAATTGATCGGTGATTGTTTCGCTAAGCTTAGTGCGAGTAGCAATAGCAAGGAGATGTTCCTGTCCCTTAATTGTTATGCAATGGGTAAGTACGTCGTCATCCAGAGCCTTGGATTGAGCAAGAACTGGTTCTGCGACTTCGATGGCATCGTCAAGCGCGAGCGTTCGAATTGTATTGGCGGGTACGCCGTCAATTGGCGCTAGTCGTTGGGCGAGTTCCGCGCGAGCGCTGACTTCGACCGCAGCAATGAGCATCTGCAAAATGCCATCGTACAGTTCGAGCTGGTCAGCTGTATAATGCCCTGCATTGACCAGGAAGAGGTCAGTTACACGCCGCAACATTGTTCCAGTTTCGGCTGACCGAGTTGCAACTGCATTTTCGAGATCGGAGATGAGATTTTGCGTCAGCACAGCCGTACTCAGATTTTGTGACACGTGAAACCGGTCAAATCGATCGTATAAAGGAAATGTGAATTCTACCGTAACGCGAAAGACTAATTTGTGATTAAAACTTGCTGAACTCGCATCGCCCAGCCGACAGCGTGACTATCGCTACTATCAGCTTCTGGCTCCTAGACGACATGGCTCTTGCGCCGCACACGTCAGCTATTGGCACTTAGCGGACATCGGCTTATGCACCGCACATGTCGGCTTTTGACCCAAAGCGGTCATCAGGCGGCTGGCCACATGATTGGTCATCGCAGACGGATATTCTTGGCGCGTTCGATTGCGTCGTTCTCGCGAACGATCAAGACGCTAGTGGTATTTACATGCCTTAATGCTGTCCCCAACCGCTCCAATTTCTGCCGAAGATGGAGAGCAGGTAGCAGCTCTTGCGCGGGCGAAATAAAGATGTCGGGGTCCTCAACGCGTGGATGATGCCAAGGTGCCCATCAACGGACTTGAGATGTAATGGCGAGCGGCCTGTGGCGTGGACCAATGGCGATGGTAAGTCGCTGTATCCGACTGGCGGTTGGTTCATTGGTGCTGTGTTTCGCAAGCTCTGTGGGTGCGCAGGAGCGGGGCAAGACACTTTACGCATCTCAGTGTGAGAGGTGTCACAAATCGCCGGAAAGCGTGACCGCGTTTCACGGTGGGGTTGATCTCGAAACTTTTTTGGCCGAACTGCACTATGCCGACACTCCTGACTCGGCTGCCAATATTGTGACCTATTTAAAAGGACTGGAGCGGAAGCGTCCGCCGCATCGGAAAAAAACCGAACACAGAGACAACGCGAATCCCCCACAGGCAGCGTCAAGCCAGCCCCTTCCAGCCGCCGACTCCCGTGAGAGTGATCCAGTGAGTTCGAACGCTAAAGTGGCTGTGGAGGGGAAGTCCTTAGAAGTCGGATTTGCTGTTGGTGCGGTCGACAACCGAACTGACAGCTGAATGGTGAATGTCTGCTCTGGCCCTTAGCGGACATTGCTAGTTGCATCGCACATGTCTGCTTTTGACCCAAAGCGGACATCAGCTGTTCTCCTCATTGCCGCAGGCGGCGCCGTTACCGTAGCGAGATCACCAGCCCGCTGAGGTCGGCGGCGACGATCAGTCCCGCCTGGCGGCCCGCCAGCCTCAGGACCGCGCCGTTCTGATTGGTCAGCACGATCGCGCCTGCGCCGGGGCCGACCGCGACGCCCGCGCCAGCCGCGCCATAGACACCATTAACATCGGACGGCCTTCGGATGTTGCTGACCGTACCGACAAAATCGGTCGCTGAGCCGCCGAAGGTAAAGCCATAGCTCACTCCTCCGATCGAGAGCAGATAGCGCCGGCCATGAAACACCAGCGTGCCGCTGCCGGCAGAGCCGCCAATGACAAAGCCGGCTTTGATAACGTTAAAGCGGACGCTGCCGTTGTCGGCCCGGGCGGCGGTGGCGAGCCCGGTGCACGTCACGGTCAAAGCAAGCAGCGCGGCACGAATGGCGGATGACAATCGCATGAGCAAGTCCCCCTGGATTGACTTTGGTGACATTTGGCGAGGTCACAACCCCGAGTGACAAAGATGCGACGAATTGAACAGGCGAACAAGTTTGAACTTGTTTTGGACATGGACGCGCTGGGCATTGCGAGCGTAATTGGGTGCGCCGATGTCTGCGTTTGGGGGTAAAGCGGACATGCCCTATCGCAGTGCAAATGTCCGCTTATGACCCA